>NZ_JANHDI010000012.1 GCF_024494595.1 Halobellus rarus
CGGACAACTCGGAGACGGAGAGACTGCTACGCTGTCGTTCGCTCCGAGTTCGCTCGACTCGGGATCGAACGCTGTCAGTCTCGGGATGGCATCCGTCTCCTCGGATGCTCCGGCGATGATCGCGGACTACTCGATCGAGGTCGAGGAGGTCGACGGGGCTCTCGATCCGAGTGTCGACATCGATGAGGACGGGACTTCCGAAGTGTCTCACTCGGGACTGCTCACGAGCGGGCAAACGGAGTCCGCGACGATCGACCCGACCCTCTCCGACGACTCGTGGTCCGTCTCGGGATCGGGGAGTCCCGTGACGGTCTCCGCGGATATCACGGAAGCGACGGTTACGAGCGATCCGGCTGTCGAACTTAACGGAGAGAGCGTCTCTCACTCGGGGACTCTCACTGACGGGGAGACGACGTCGCTCTCGATCCCCTCGTCGGCGCTCCAGGATGGGGCGAACCGAGTGAACGTCTCGGTCGGCGACGGTACGCTCTCCGACGATGCTCCTCCCGCGAGCGTCGGCCTCGAGCTCTCCCACGAGGCGACCGACGAGCAAACCGTTGACTACTCCGCGGAAGCGTGGAGCGAACGCTACAACATCTCGCACACGTTCGGCGACGCGACGGAGAACCCGAGGCTCTCGATTCCCTTCGACGGCGAGGTCGTCGATATCGGCGCGGTGGAGGTCCGTCGGAACGGTGGCTCGTGGGAGCCCGCGGGCAACTGGATTCACGACAACACGACGCTGACCGTCGAGCTCGATTCGGTCGAGAGCTCCGACACGGTGGAGGTCCGGGCAGTCGGTCGGAAGGTCCGCACGCCGCACGGAGAGATCCAGGTGACGGATCCGACCGTCGCGGGCGACTCGCTCGACTCGAAGATCGAGATCGTTGATCGATCGGAGGGCTTCGAGATCGACGTCTCCGGTTCGGATCGGATCCACCATACGACCGAAGAGTCCTGGTCGGGCGGATCGTTCGCCGTCGTCGAGAGCGGCGGCGGACAAGCGCTCCAGCTCCCGGACGCGTCGGTCGGCTCAACGGCGCGCGTGCGGACGGCTCCGCTTAACGTCGTGCCGGAGTCGGGAGCCTCGGAGGTCGTGATCGAGGACGTCGACGAGCCGCGGTTCCGGATCCGCGAGGGGAACACGAGCGGCGCGTCGACGGTCGACGTGACGTACTACGACACGCTCACCGGCGAGCGCTATGTTCTGTGGTCCGAGACTCAGGATCGAGAGATCGACGCCGATCGTGCCGAGAGCCCCGTCGAGTTCACGACTGACGGGAACAACGAGGCGTATACGATCCGACAGATAGACGCCTCGGGGGCCGGGATCCAGGGCCGCGCTCCGATCGAGCGTGACGTCGGCGCGCCACTCGTCCTGGTCGTGCCGGTCGTCGGGATCTCCGTCGCGGGGCTCTTCTACGTCGGTCGGCGCTTCGGTGGCGCTCGCGGGATCCGCGGGAACGCGGTCCTCCTAGTCGGCTCGACGGTCGTCGCGATCGCGGCGGTGGAGTTGGTCGCTCCGGGAACGCTCGCGTCGATGTTCGATACGCTGGTGTTCGCGCTCGGAGACTCCGTCGCCGGGGGGCTCGGAGCGGCGATCGCGGCGGCGGCCGTGTTCGTCGGACTGTGGCAACTCCAGGAGCGGACGCGCGCCGATATCCCGTGGTGGGTGCTCGGTCCGGCGATGGGGATCTCCGCCGTCGCCGCTCTCGAGGCGATCCGTCCGGGCTCGGTGCTCGGGGCGCTCGAGGTCGTTCTCTCGGAGTACGGCGGGCTCGTGGTTCTCTCGGGAATCGCGCTCCTCGGGTATTACCTCTACCAGCGTCGGAAAGCGGCGACGACGCCAGACACTCAGGTGACGCTGGATCTCGGAAACAGCGAGGACTGAGCTATGTCCGCGATCATCGAGGTCCTTCGGATGATCGGGCTCAAGGGGAGCGCTGTCGCGGCGGCCTCGTGCATCCTGATCGCGTTCTATCTGCTCCGGGCCAAGCGGATCGGCTCGCAAGCGGCGGCGATGAGCGCGGCCGTAGTCGCGTACGTAGTCGCGTCGTTGACCGTGCTCGCGGTCGCGATCGCGCTCGGATGGGCGGATCCAAACCCGGGCGTCGCGTTCGACCACGTACGCGAGGGCGTCTCGGTCGCGATCGAGCGCGGGACCGAACCCGCGCGGAGGGCGTTCCGGTGGGTCGTTGAGGCGGTGAGCTAAGATGATAGAGAAAGCAAAGACGGCGATCCTCGCGGTGTTCTTAGGCGTCCCTCTCGTCTTTCACATACTGTTCCGATCGTGCGGGCGGTGGGCGTACGGCTGTCGTCGATCGCTCCTCGGGTGGATCCTCGTCGAGATCGGCGGTCCGTGGGGCGAGCTCGTCCGGTCGACGGAGTACCTGTTTACTGGCGTCATTGTGGTCCTCTTCGTGATCGCTCTCCTCGGATCCACTCGCGATCGGCTTCCGTTCTAACCGACGTCGTTCTCACGAAATTTTTGCGCGCGGCGAGGCGCGCCGAGTAGGCGCGCCGACCTCCGTTTCGGCTGTTTCATCTGGAGTCTGAGCGAAGCGAAGACTCCGGTAATCTGGTTGGGTGATCCCTTGATCACACTCCTAACCGAGAAGTGGGGTACCCCCGCGAAAGCGCGACGGCCGGCGCTCGCGATCGCCGTCGACGACGTCGGTAAAAGAGTCAAGAATCAGAAAGGTACGGTCGCAGACGCGGAAAGAATCACCGGAGAATCGACCGAGAAGTAGTGTTGCCACTCACGAGTCGCCGCCGACTACCCGTACGCAGCCGTCAGCGAGTACGTGCGTGGCAGCAGTTCCTTCAGATCGCGCCAGTCGAACTCGACGCGATCGCCCTCGACGAGTTCAATCGAGACCTCGAACTCTCTCGCGAACTCGCCCATATCCGAGCCGGTCACCTGAGCCCACTTCCCAGCGCCGGCGCGGATGAGACGCTTCGCATCGCGCCGGTCGCTGGGCTTCCAGCCGAATTCCAGGTGATCGCGATCCGCACTCCCCGCGTTCTCCTCGATCTCGTCGACGTAGTGATCCAGCCACCGACTCCATGGATTCGACTCGTCGCCGTAGGTCTCGGCGCGCACGATCTTGTCAGCAGCCTCCTCCAGTGTGTTCTCTAAAGCACTGCGAGCCGACCCGAGCCGCTTTACGACTCCCTTCGCGATATGCTTCGAGGCAAGTTCTACGTGACCGTACTCGCGGTAGACGAGCGAGCCGAGCCGCTTCAGCGACTTGTAGGCCGTCGAGATGTGACAGCCGATCCGCTCGGCTAACTCCGCAGGCGAGATCTCGCCGCCGTCGGTCAGCAGCTCGTCGACCAGGTCGACGTCGGTCTCGGTGAGGTTTCCCGCGACGGCGAACCGTCGGATTTCCTCGTCTTGCTCCTGCTCAATCCGCGGCAGTGGGTCGTCGATCACCTTCCGGAACCGACGCGAGCCCGTGACCTCGAAGTAGTCATCCGCGACGAACAGTTGATGATCTGGAGTGACCGGGAGGTCCGACCACTGGAGCAGGTTCAATAGTCCCTCGTCGAGTTCGCGATCGAGGCGATCGAGGTCGTCCCAGCGAAGCGTCTCGTCGTAGAGGCCGTGCTGGAACGACACTCCGATCTTCGGGTTCTCCAGGTTCGTACCCTCGACAGCATCGGGGTTCCGCATATGGTAGTGCTTGAATTCTTTCGGGAGCTGGTGACCGCCGACGACCTCGGCGGCGCGCATCGCCCCGATCGTCGCCGTGTGGTAGTACCCTTCGCACTCGCGATCGTCTCGAACGGTCTTCGCGTAGCCGCGGCGCTCTCGTCCGAGCAGCGTCGCGATCCGGTGGAGCGTCCCGTCGAACGCGTAGACCCGACCGCTCTCGCCCTTCTTTACCCGAACGTAGTACTCCGCGTCGATGATGTTCGTGGACTCGTGAATCTGCTCGGAGTCACACGCTTCGACGTCGATCGACGTGTAGGAGTTCCAGTCGAACTCGCGCTGTCGATCGCGGAGGACGTCGAGCGCGGCGGGGAACAGATCCCCGTACTCCTCGAACTCGAAGTAACTTCCCTTCACGTCGACATCGATTCCGAGGAGGTCGTAGGGATTCGAGATCGTCTCTCCGCTCTCGGATTCGATGTCCGGCCAGCGCGGTGAGATCCCGAAGTACGCCCGCTTTCGGTTCTCCTGCTTCGCGTCTTCGTAGGACTCGTAGCCGGTGGGATAGACGTAGACCGAGAACTCCAGGGGATCGTCGAGCCGCCAGTCCCACCGACCGAGGTCAGTATCCTCCTCGGGGGCGCGGATCCCACAGGGCTTGTAGCCGAACTCGACATTCCACTCAGAGCCACCGAACTCCAGACCGGCACGGAGACGGCCGTACTCCTCGAAGTCGTGCATCTTATAGAGCGTGACGAGGCCGAAGTAGGTACTCAGCGCGTCGTCGTACTTGAGGTAGGCGCTGAACTCGTGGGGCTGTCCTTCGATAAACGGCCGGATGGACGAGCCGGTCTTCGCGCCGTCACCGCCTCGCATCGCGTGGGCGCGGTGGTTCCGAACCTCCCGCTTGTACGCCTCACACGAGTAGATGTGGCTCTCTCGGTCGTCGCGCCGCGTGAGTTCCTCCCCGCAGTACCGACAGACTGAGATGGGTTCCTTCGGACAGTCGTCGTGGGCTTTCGCGTCGGCGACGTCTTCGAAGCCGACCCGACACCACGGACAACTCGCGTCGAAACGAGTGTAGTGTTCGTCGTGATCACGGTCGGCCTCGACCGGATCCGTCTCGATCTCGGAGCCATCGGACCGTGCTTCCGAACGGAGCTGATCGGCTTCGGACTGTTCGATCTCCGAAGAGACCGAGTCCTCGTCGTCGTCGGTGACCGGGTCGGCGTCTTCGAGAGCATCGAGGAACTCGTCGCCGAAGGGATCGCTCACTCGCGATCACCTCCCGATCCGCGTGGATCGTGACCGAGTTGATCGACGAGCGTTCCCAGACCGAGACCGCAGTTCGAGCAGACGAGGGTGTGCGGAGTGGGTCCGGCGATCAGTTCGTGCTCGCCGGGCTCGCACGCGATCTCGTCGACACGGTGTCCCGGGTAGTCGCTCTCCTTCGGCGGGAGCGAGACGTCAGTCGAGAACGTCCGCTGGGCTTCCTCTTGGAGCCGCTCGCGTAGGAGGCGTCGGTGGCACCACTGTTCGGACGCTTCCCAGCAGACGAGCCACACGGCGCGCTGAGAGGCCTCCTGTTCGACCGCTTCTAGGACCTGCTGGGTCGTTCCCTTATCGAGATACTCGTGAAAGCGGTCCTCGAATCCGACGCTGTTCCAGGCGATCCGCCGAGGGTTCTCCTCGTCGGCCTCGTCGGCGGCCTCCTCGACGGTCTTGTACGGGTCGAGGAGACGCTCCGGCGGTGCGAGGGCCGGCACGTGGCGATCGATGAGGTCCTCGGTCCACTCGGGCGGATCACGACGGACGACCGCGAGGACCTTCGAATCCGGAGCGGGCTCGACGTCGCCGTTCGCGAGCGCCGAGAAGTACGTCGTCCGGATCACCGCTCCTCACCTCCGAGGCTATCGAAGATCCGGCTCCAGGAGAGCCGGGCGAGCGTTCCCTCGTCGCGGTCGATCGAGTACCACGAGCCTTCGAGGAGTTCGTCGACGATCGAGGCGGGGACCACGGCGACCGCGAGCAGTTCCCGATCTCCGTCGACGTCGTCGTAGACCGACAGCGCGTAGTAGGCGTTCGCGTCGAGCAGCGCCGCGTGCTGTCCGTCGTCGCACCCCTTGAAGAGCCACCGTCCGCGGATCGTTTGACCGCCGCCGTTCGACGTGCGACGCTTCGCGCTCTTGGTCTCGATCTCGATCCCGGCCTCGACGAGCGGAACGCCGAACCGGATCGGGACGTCGCCGGCGACGGTGTCCGGAGCGAGGACGTCAGTCGTGACGGCATCGTAGAACGCGTGGGATTCGTCAGCGATCCGAACCGGACCGAGCGCATCGACCACGAGGAATTCGACGTCGACGCCGATCTCTTTCGCCCGAGCCCGACGGGGAGAGACGTCGGAACTCATCGACGCTCACCGCCCGGGATCCGGACTTTCGGCTGTGACGGCAGGCCCTGTTTCGGGCTGTACATCCGGCGAGAGGGATGTTTCGGCCGGCACTGGAGACAGACGACGATCGCGTAGACTTCACCGAGGAGACGCACCCGGGCCTTCCCCGGGCGGGTGATCCGCTGACCGCAGTCGTAACACTGCGTCAACGTGGGTCACCCCCTTCGGGAAGGCCGATCCCGTTGGGAGTCACCCGTCATCACCTCCTACGATGAGGCGCTCAGTAGCGCGCACACGAGGACCGTGGTTCCGACCCTGCTGGTCCTCGGGGTCGGGGTAGCGGACGTCCTGACCAGCGCCGGAGCCCTTCTGGAGCCGGGCGCGGCTGTCGCAAGCGAGACAGCGGTGGATCCGACCGTCCTCGTCGCCGAAGGTCCTCGCGAAGTCCCGGCTCACGTGGGAGCCGCAGTGGCGACACTGGGAGGGGTTCTCCGAGGAGCTCCTCGAGAGATCCATCATCGGCTACCACCCCGAGTTTGCGAAACCGACCGCCCGACTGCTCGGACCCGCGTATCGTGACGGGATTGGCTCCGCTGAGAGCGCCACTCTCGAATCTCTGGAACGGGTGAAACTGCGGAAAAGAACGCCCCTACGGACGGATTCCGATTAGGAACGATTCGGGTTGTTAAGCCATGGGCGCTGCAGGATTTGAACCCGCGACAACTTGGTCCGAAGCCAAGCACTCTGTCCAAACTGAGCTAAGCGCCCTCACTGTGGGATACCGGCGTGGGTTAATTTAAACCCACGGATTCGGTCTCGAACCTCTACTGGGTGTTGCTTCGATGAGACCTGCCCATCTAACTGATGGCACGGACGCGGTCGGTGACTTCCTATCGATTTTCATACTGTTCGACCTTGTTCAGGTAACTGAAATCCAGTATACGGCCGAAATTACACTCACACAGTGTCGATAGTAGTTCTCTTATCTCACCTCTGCATCCGGCCGAAAGGGATTTGGATATGAATAAGATATGAATATGTATGACTGGGGGTCAAGAGCGGAAAGTCGGCGAACGGGGGCAGGTCACCCTCCCGAAAGAACTGCGAGAAGAACTGAATATCCACGGTGGTGACGTAGTACTTGTTCACGAAGAAGACGGGAAAATTACCATCGAAAAACCCGTAGGTCGAGAGGAACTCGCCGAAGGGTACCGGCGACGCGCGGCAGAGGCCAAAGCGCTCTCAGCGGAGATGGGTGGCGTGTCTCGCGAAGCAGACGAGCACCTCGGCGATGCCCCTGAGTGGTAGCTGATGGACGTTCGCCGCGGTGACATCGTTATCGTAGAACTTGACCCAACAGAAGGCTCCGAACAGCGAGGAACCCGACCGTGTCTGGTCGTCCAGAACGACGTCGGGAATGAGAACGCCCCCACAACTATCGTCGTTCCGTTCACGACGTCCCGAGGAGACAAACCGTACCCGTTCGAGGTACTCGTCACGGCTGCGGAGTCTCCGCTTAGAGAGGATTCGGTTGCCCTCTGTAGTCAGATTCGCACGGTTTCAATCGAGCATCGGATTAAGGACAATATCGGCACCGTCGCGGATGCCCGTCTGGCAGAAGTTGATGCAGCGCTCGAATACAGTCTCGGTCTAAAGGAACTTTAGCGAGACTCTCGTTGCTCAACTTGTTCAGGTCACAAACTGATGTTATAGATTCTGCGTATCTTGCCGCTATCTGACGAGAACAGTCAATCGTCGTCGGCGGTGTAGGCACCACCGGGACGTTTGATTCGAGCGACTATCACCCGCTGTTCGTTCCGTCGGAACGTCACGGACAACCGGAACTCGCCGACACGCACCTTCTTGTGCGGACTGTTCTGTAGCGGTTCGCCGTAATCCGGTGGGTCTCGCCACGGTGAATCGACGATTTCGTCGAGTTTGTCCAGAATCCGGTCTTGTTCGTCTTGAGCGAGCGCAGCGAGGTCGTCCTGCGCCTTCGATCCGAGTTCCCACGTCCCAGTCGTCGTCACTCATCGCCGTCCGTGCCGAATCGCTCGCGGGCGTCGTCCGCACTCATAGTTCGTCCCTCGCGGATGTCTTCCTCCGCTTTGAGGAGCGCCACGAGTTCGTCGCGGTCGAACGTCGGGAACTCGGTCGAGTCCCGAAGCGTGTATCGAATGAACTCGCTCCGACTGTTGAAACCGCGTCCCTGCCACGTGTCGTCTATCTCGTCAAGGAACGACTGCGTAACTTTGAAATTCACCGTGACGATTTCGTCGTCCCCGTCGTTTCCCGTGACCGCTTCAGACATACGTGCGTGTTACTATCGTATTATCAAATCAGTTTCGCCGGGGTGGGGAGAACTCCTTACGAGGGGCAGCGAATGAGAGACGGATCTGCGAGTTAAGTGTGATTCCCGGATACGGGCTCGTCTGGAAACGTAGGTGCGATCACACCCGCAGGAAAATCGGCTGGGTTCACAGGTCGGAACGAGCCGATGTTCAAAAGTAACGATTACGAGATTCACCCACTGGGAACGGTTAACGGAAGACTGGGGCAGTAGAATAGGTGCGGTATGCTATCGAGATTCACGCTGCTCCACCTTGTTCAACTCGATAAGGAGTCGAAACACGGCTTTCACGAGGTTCGAGTCCACGTCGAACTGTTCGGCGTTTCGCCCCGCGCGCTCCATCACGCGATCTTCTTGTCCCTCGTCGGTCGTCGGCAGATCTTTTTCGGCTTTCACCTGTGCGACCGAGTCGGCGACGTAGGTCCGTCGTGCGATCAGTTCGACGATCTCTCGATCGATATCTTCGATCTCCTCGCGTAGTTCGTCCAGCGACGGGTCTTCTTCGGATGCGGTGTATTCGTTTCGAGTCATTGTATTCGAGCTCCGTCGTTCCGGGTGGTCGTTCGCCACGTTCGTCCGCTGCGTTCGTCCCACAGTTCCTGGACGCGATCGAGTCCCGTCTCGTCGCCGACGGCGACGACACTCGGTCCAGTCCCTGAAAGCGACACCCCGGCCACGTGCGGCATCGCCTCGACGGCTGGCTGGGGTGAGAAGCCGAGCGCCGCCGAGAACGCCAGCCCGTTCACGGTCATCGCCACGGCGTACCGGCCCTCCAGGGCGAGATCGGCGACCAGTTCGGCCATCGGGGCGACGTTCGCACACCGCTCGACGTCGGCATCGGCGCTGTAGGCGCGTTCGTCGGGGGTCCAGACGAGGACGTCCCAGGTCACCTCGTCGCGGGCGAGCACCTCGTCGGCGTCGTTGTCGGTGACCGTGACCCCACCGAGCATCGACGCGGAGGCGTCGTCGAACGCGCCGGTTGCGGTGACGCCGACGTCGCGGGCCGCCCGAACCCCGAGCCGACACGCTTCGAGCCGGTCCGGATCGACTCCGAGTGCGTCCGCAGTGGCGAGAACCGCCGCGTTCGCGGCGGCGCTCGAACTCTTCAACCCCGCGGCCATCGGGACGTCGCTCTCGGTTCGTACCGATCCTCCCGACGGCGCGTCGTCGCCGCCGTAGGTCTCGACCGCGAGTTCGACGCAGCGCTCGATGAGACGGGTATCGGCGTCGACTTCCTCGGCGATTTCGCCCGTTATCGTCCCGGAATCGTCGAGTTCGACGCTGGCGGTCGTCTCGGCGTCGATAGCGAAGGCCGACCCGGTCCCCGTCGAGAGGGCGTTCAGCACCGTCCCCGCCCCCAACGCGACTGCGTGGCCGTGCATATCTGTATGCTATCGACCGACGTAAAAGGAGTAGCGATTGACACGCGATGTCTGACGGCGACGTCACTCCTCCGATGTCGCTGCCGAGCCTCCCCGTTGGATCATCCCCAGTACGCGCCAGGTGACGGCGGCATCGCCCTCGGGGGTCTGTCCGGTGACGTCTACATCGACGTACCCTCGACGGGGGTCGGACTCAGACGGTCGCTTGTCCACGACTTCCACTGCAACGGTGAGCGTATCACCCGGTTTCACGGGGCGATGCCACCGCAGGTCGTCGACGCCGCGGCCGCCCAAGAAGGCGACGCGTCCGAAGAACGCCTCCGTGGCGAGGCGGTTGCAGACGCAGTAGCTGTGGAGTCCGCTCGCGACGAGGCCGTCGAACGGCGACGCGTCGTCGACGTCGTCGTCGAGGTGGAACGGTTGGGGGTCGTAGTCGGCGGCGAAGTCGACGATACCCTCGCGGGAGAACGTGACCGTCCGCTCGGCCTCGAATCGGTCGCCGACAGCGAGATCCTCGTACATCAGGCGGTCGGTATCGGGCGTCTCGGTGCCGTTACTTGTCACGACCAACCGATCGCGACCCGCGGACAAAACGGCTGCGCCTCGCGCGTCTGGAGCTGTCGCCGTCGAAAGCCCAGGGCTCCGCAGCCTCTCGATCCCGCCATCGCGTCCCTTTTGAGCGGGCCGTCCGAACGGAACGGTATGAGCGCGCGCAACGACGTCCCACCGAGCACCGTCGGCGTCGAACTCCTCGATCACGGCGTCGAGGTGGAGTACACCGACGGCCGGACGACGCTGTACCGGGGCGTTCCGGAGCCCGTTACCGACACGCTCACCACGCCCCCGAAGAAGGAGACACACGTCCTCGTCACCGACCCCACCGAGACCGAGGGCGTGATGCTGTACGTCAACGACCTCAAGACCCACGACGACATCCTCGAAGCGACCGGCGTCGGCCGTGTCGTCCTCGAAGACGGCGAAGCAGAGGAGATTTTCCCGGGGGTCACCGTCCGCCGCCCCGGTGGGATGCGCACCGAGGTCGAGGCCGACCCCGAGATCGCTCGCGGTCGCGTGTTCGTCTTCGTCGAAGACGACTGGAGCGAGCAGTCCTACGAGTTCGTGGTCGGAGACCGCGCGACCAGTGACGTGACCGACACAGACGACGCCGAACACGCGGTCGACACCGACGACGACCAGCGCAGCGGCGACACCGAACGCACCGAGGGCGCCCAAGAGTCCTAATGGCACTGAGAAAGCGCTGGAAACCGCTGACCCGCGGGACGGTCGGGTCCGCCCCCGACGCGTACGCGCTGATCGAGTTCGGCGACGGTGACGGCACCGTCCTCCGGGCGACTGCGGGCCTGTTGCCGGAGGAACTCCGCGAGGAGATCGCCTACGGCGAGGCCGAACAGGTCCGCTGGAAACGGGCGCAGTCGGCCGAACACGCCGAGCGGCTGCTCGACGAGCGGTAAGCGTTCAGGGCCGCCCGATTGGTGGACCGACCGCGACGTGCCGACTCAGTGGTCGTCGCCGTGGTCCCCGTGGTGGCCGTCCATCCCGTCTTCGTCGGGTTTCGTCGGCGTCCCCGACAGGTTCCCGTCCTCGTCGAAGCGCTTCGCGCGGAGGAACCGCGCCCGGTAGCGGTTCGCGCCCTCGTAGACGTCGGCCTCGCGGATATCTTCGGTGCGGCCGTCGGCGACGGCGTCGACGATGGCCTCGACCTGTTCCTTCTCCGACGGCGTGAGGTCGAACTCGTAGGTGTGCGTCTCCTCCTCCTCTAACTTCGTCCACTTGCGGGCGGCGGCGACGACGAGCGAACAGGGCTCCCTGCAGGGGAACGCACCCGCGCCCCCGTCGGCTTCGAGTCCGTGCCCGCCGTCGTACTCCCACTCCCGGCGCTTGAGGCACTGGGAGTCGACGCAGCAGGCCTCGGCGACCCACTCGACCGCGTCGGGATCGAGGTCCTCGATGACGTCGTAGATCCCCGTCTGCCGCTCGGCGGTCTCCCGCCAGTGAGTCACGTCGAGGTCGCCCTCGCGTTCGAGGTTCCAGTTGGCGACGGAAGCCGGATAGAAGACGTCGAGCGTCTCGACGGCGTCGCGGCCGTCGAGGTCCGGAAAGACCCACCCCGACACGAGCGACGGCGCGGTCTTCAGGGGTCGGTACCGTCCGCGATGGTCGTACGTCGCGATCTCCCGAGCGTCGAGCGGGTCGCCGTGGGCGTCCAGTTCTCCGATCTCGACTCCGGTATCGTCGGCGTGACGGATCTCGTACCGGCGGCGACCGGCCGATGCGAGCGTCGCGGTCACGACGATCTCGCCCCACTCGGTCTCCATCCCGGATTCGAGCGCGTCGTAGCGCTCCGGGACGGCGTGTTCGTGGGCGGCCTCGGCGTGGCGGAGGAACGCCCGACGGTGCCGACCGCGGTGGCCGACGACCTCCTGCCAGTAGTACCAGTTGGTGACGTACGGCGCGACGTCGCCCTCGCTCGCGACCCCACGCAGTTCTGCTTCCGAGAGGTCTCCGGTGCGCGTCTCCGGGGTTTCGACCGCGAACGTCTCGCCGTCGTCGCTCGCGGTCGCGCGGAGGCCGTCGAACTCGATCGGTTCGGGGTTCGTTCGCAGGCGGTCACAGAAGGCGTCGAGCTGCTCGTCGCGCACGTCGAGCGGTGTGGATCCCACGTCAGTCACCCGCCGCCGGCGTCTCGCCGTCAACGTCGGTCTCGCGGGTCTGTTCTCGCACGGCTGCGATGGCGGAGTCGATGTCCGCGCCGGCGTCGGCGGCGCGTTCCAGCACCACGTCGGCCATCAGCCCCTCCGTCCCGACGGCCCCGGCGTACCAGATGCGGTGGCCGTCGACCTCGGCGGGGATATCGTAGCCGGTCCGGTAGTCGTCGGTCAGGCCCATGTCCTCCGGGATGTCCTCCTGAGTGTGGAAACCGTCGGCGACGAAGAGCGGCACGACGACGACGTCCTCGCTCTCGAAGTAGTCGGTGACGTCGTCGACCTCCGGTTCCTCGTCCATGTAGAGCGCCTGTACCTCCTCGAACCGCCCCGTCTCGCGAATCCGGTCGGCGTGGTACTCGATGGCCTTCGCGGAGTTCTCGTTTCGCTCGGTGCCGTGGCCGACGACCGCGAGCCCGAATCCCTCGCCGACGTCGGGGTCGCCGGTTACCGTCTCGGCCCGGCGGACGATGACGTCGGTCATGGCCTCGTGCGTCCCCACCGGCCCGCAGTAGTGGATCGTCTGGCCGGTGTCCTCGGCGGTGAACGTCGCCGTGTCCGCGCTCAGTCCGTCGGAGCCCCAGGCGGAGACGTCCCACCCCGAGAGCCGGAGCTCTCGCGGGATGACCTGCTCGGTGAAGTACCCCTCGCTGATGAACAGCGGGACGACGTAGACCTCGTCGGACTCGACGGTCCGGAGGACCTCTCTCAAGGATGGTTCCTCCTTCCAGAACCCCGTCTTCACCTCGTCGAACGCGCCCGTCGCGCGGATCGTGTCCGCGTGGGCGTGCGTCGGTGCCGACGAGTCGGGGTTGAGGTGCGACCCGTGTGCCACGATGACCAGCGCTTGCATATGTGACTCAGAGGACGGAACGCCCTTATGGACTTCGGGTTCCGCGAACGAATTTTCGCGATTCGATAGCCAAATTTTCACGATCGGCTTCGGCTCGCGGACGCATCGGATCCGCCGGATCCGCTGCTGTGTCCGATGCATCCCGACCCGCGGATTTTTCTCCCCGAGGTTCGTGTCGGGGCGTATGTCACTCGCCGCCGAGACGCGGACCGCGGTTCGGGCCCGCCCGTGGCTCCTGCGTGCGCTCCGAGCGGGCGTCGTGAACTACACGGCCGCCGCCGAGTCGCTCGACGTAGAGGGCGACACGGACTCGATCGCGACGGCGCTCCGTCGGTTCGCCGAGGACCTCTCGCCCACGGACTCCGTCGAACGCGACGTCACCGTGCGGATGAGAAGCGGCGTCGGTCTCGCGGGCGTCGACGTCGAAGATGATAGGTCGGAAGCGACGTCGAACGACACCGAAACGCTGCTCTCGGTCGGCGACGCCGCGATCGTCACCACGGACGGCAGTCTGACTGCCGTCGTCGTGGCGGGCGAGGTGGACTCGGCTGCGCTCGCGGCCGTCGTCGAACGCCTGGCCGCCGAAAACGTCGTCGTTGACGCCGCCGGAGTCTCGGGCGACGAACTCGTGGTGGTGGTCCCGCGGCGCGACGGTGCGAACGCGCTCCGGCTCGTCGAGTCGGCGCTGGAGTCGGTTCCGGGCTGAGCGGCTGCGCGGGCGGTCGACGGCGGACCCGGTCGGAGTTTCAATCGCCCGCGCCGGTGGTCGGAGTTTCAGTCGCCCGCGAGTGCGTCGAGATCCAGGCGATCGAGCGATTCGCGGATCACTGCCGCGGACTCCTCCAGTTCGGTCTGCTCCGCATCCGAGAGGTCGAATTCGAGGACGTCGCGCACGCCGCCGCGGTTGACAGTACAGGGAAGGCTGAGGTAGACGTCCTCGATCCCGTGTTGACCGTCAGCGAGCGTCGAGACGGTGAGGATCGAGTTGTCGTCGCCGAGGATCCGTTCGGCAGTCGCCGTCACAGAGCGGGCGACGCCGTAGTTCGTCCGTTCCTTGCGCTCGATGATCTCGTAGGCGGCGTTGCGGACGTCGTCACCGATGCGGTCTCTGAGGGCGTCGACGTCCGCGACGCCGCGGTGCGCGCAGTACTGCTCGAACGGGACGCCGCCGAGGTTCGCCGACTCCCAGACGAGCACTTCGCTGTCGCCGTGCTCGCCGATCACGTACGCGTGGACGTTCGCCGGATCGAGGTCGAACTCCCGGCTCAGGGCGTGGCGGAAGCGTGCGGTGTCGAGGACGGTGCCCGACCCGATCACTCGATCGGCCGGGAGGTCCGACACCGCCCAGGTTACGTGCGCGAGGACGTCGACCGGATTGGTGACGACGAGAACCACGGCATCGTCGTTCAACCCCGCGGTGATCTCCGGGACCATATCGGCGAATATCCCGGCATTGCGCTCCATCAGTTCCAGTCTGGTCTCGCCTGAGTTCTGGCTGGCTCCAGCGGTGATGACCACGAGGTCCGCGTCCCAGCAGTCCTCGTAGTCGCCCGTCCGAACGCGGACCGAGGAGGTGAAGTACGCGCCGTGGTCGAGGTCCATCGCCTCTCCCGCCGCGCGCTCGTCGTCGATGTCGACTAGGATGATCTCGCCGACCACGCCGCTGTCCATCAGGGTGAAGGCGGTGCTCGAACCGACTGCACCCGCGCCACCGACGATCGCGACCGTCCCTTTTCCGCGTTCAGCACTCATATCTAGATGTTGTTTCAACACCGAGTAAAGAGTTCTCCCCGTCGTCGAATCGTGGGAACCTGGACGGTCACCGATCTCGGAGTCCGACTCTAATAGCGTTTGCAAGTCTGTGCCCCCGCGATCGCACGACGGCGTGCGATCGGGTGACTCCCGGACGCCACCGGCCGTTCCGACGGGTTGAAAAACGCGACCGGAGAAGGTGACGGTGATGACGCTGTCCGTGACCAACACCCTGACGGGCGAACGCGAGGAGTTCGAGCCGCGGAACGACGACGAAGTCCTGCTGTACGTCTGCGGGCTCACGGTCTCGGACGACGCTCACCTCGGTCACGCGCGCCTGTGGGCGCAGGCGGACGTGATGCACCGCTGGCTGTCTCACGAGGGGTACGACGTGCGCCACGTCGAGAACTTCACCGACGTCAACGAGAAGATCGTCGCCCGGATCGGCGAGGACGACCTCGGCGAGAGCGAAGAGGCGGTCGCCGAGCACTTCACCTCGCAGGTGATCCGAGATATGCGCGGCCTCAACCTGAAGCGCGCCGAGGTCTATCCCCGCGTCTCCGAGCACGTCCCGGAAATCATCGACCTCGTCGAGACCCTCGTCGACCGGGGCTACGCCTACGAGTCGAACGGCTCGGTGTACTTCGACGTCACCGCCTTCGAGGACTACGGAAAGCTCTCGAACCAACGGCTCGACGAGATCGAGTCCCAGGGCGTCGACGAGGAGCGCTCGGAGAAGCACCACCCCGCGGACTTCGCGCTCTGGAAGGCCGGCGCGGTCGACCCCGACGACATCGCCGAACACCGCCACGCGGACCTCCCCGAAATCGACGACGCCTGCGGGCAGACCTGGGCGTCGCCGTGGGGCGAGGGACGACCCGGCTGGCACGTCGAGTGCTCGGCGATGTCGATGACGCACCTCGACGACACCATCGACATCCACGTCGGCGGCCGCGACCTCGTGTTCCCGCACCACGAGAACGAGATCGCTCAGAGCGAGGCCGCCACGGGCCAGCAGTTCGCCCGCTACTGGCTCCACGTCGGCCTCCTGCAGACCGCCGGCGACAAGATGTCTTCCAGCCTCGGGAACTTCCTCACCGTCGCGGACGCCCTGGAGGAGTACGGCGTCGACGTCGTCCGTACCTTCTACTGCTCGACCGCCTACCGCAGCGAGCAGACGTTCGGCGAGGACGAGATGCGCGAGGCCGAAGAGCGCTGGGAGCGACTCGAACGCGCCTACGAGGCCGCCGTCGAGGCCTGTGACAGCACCGACGCGTACGCGAAAGTCGAAGACGAGGCGTTCCGGGAGTCGCTCACGGAGACGCGCGAGGCGTTCACAGCGGCGATGAACGAGGACTTCAACGTCCGCGAGGCGATGGCGGCGCTGCTCGAACTCGCGACGGCGGTGAACCGCCACGTCGACGAGGGAGAACAATACGACTTCTGGGCGCTCCGGGAGGCCGTCGAGGCGTTCGAGGAACTCGGTGGCGACGTCTTCGGCCTGTCCTTCGGCCACGCCGGGAGCGACGGGACGGTCACGCTCGCCGAGGAGCTCGTCGAACTCGTCTTGGATATCAGAGCGGCCGAGCGCGAGGCCGGCAACTACGAGCGCGCGGACGAACTCCGCGACGACCTCGCCGCCCTCGGCGTCGAGGTCCAGGACAGCGACGACGGCCCGTCGTTCCGCTTCGAGTAGGCCTCGCGGCTTTTTCTGTGGGGAGATCCCTCACTCGGTCGTGAACAGGTGCGTCTCGTCGGGGATGTCGAACAGTCCCAAGCGGACGCCGGCGTCGAGCCACCCGTAGCCGTAGGAGAAGGCCGCGAGCGCGTTCACGGGGTCGTCGCTCTCGCGGAAGTGCCGGCCGTCCTCCAGATACGACAGCGCCATCTCCCGAATTTCCTCGGCCGCCCCGCCAAGCGGCGTCGACGGCGGGACGGCGACTTCGGCCGCCGCGAGCGCGTCGGCGAACATCCCCTCGTAGCGGTCGGTCTTCTCGATCAGATCCGCGGGCATGCGTCCGAGTCGTTGCTCCGGCGGTAAGAAGACCACCGACTGCGATACAGTATTGAATATTATGCACAATACAGTCTGACGGGCGGCGCGCACGACAGCGGAATCTAAAAGGGCGGGTCCGACATAGGGGAAGACATGACAGCAGACGCCGACGACGTCGTCGAACACCGACCGCTCATCGTCGCGGGCTCGGGTATCGCGGGACTCTCCGCGGCGATCTACGCCGGACGCTCGAACAACGAACCCCTCGTCTTCGAGGGCGACGAGCCGGGCGGCCAGCTCACCCTGACGACCGAAGTCGACAACTACCCCGGGTTCCCCGAGGGCATCTCCGGCCCCGAACTGGTCCAGAACATGAAGCAACAGGCCGAGCGCTTCGGCGCGGAGATAAAGAACGGCATCATCGAGTCCGTCGACTCCGAGGAGCGGCCGTTCACGGTGCGTCTCAAGAACGGCGACGTCTACACGGCCGACGCGATCATCGCCGCGTCGGGTGCCTCGGCGCGAACGCTCGGCATCCCCGGCGAAGACGACCTGATGGGCTACGGCCTCTCGACGTGTGCGACCTGCGACGGCGCGTTCTTCCGCGACGAGAAGATCATGGTCATCGGCGGCGGCGACGCCGCGATGGAGGAGGCGAACTTCCTCACCAAGTTCGCCTCGACCGTCTACATCGTCCACCGCCGCGAGGAATTCCGCGCAGAGGACTACTGGATCGACCGCGTGATGGAGAAAGTCGAGGCGGGCGAGATCGAGATTATGCGCAACACCGAGGTCACGGAACTCCACGGGAGCAGAGAGGAGGGCGTCGACCACGTCACGCTCGTCGAGCACCCCGAGGGCCGCCCGACCGACAAACTCGACGACCCCGACACCGAGGAGTTCGACTTCGACGTCGGCGCGGTGTTCTACGCGATCGGTCACACGCCGAACACGGGCTACCTCGAAGGGACGGGCGTCGTACTCGACGACGACGGCTACCTGAAGGCGAAGGGCGGCGAGGGCGGCGGCCAGACCGCGACGGACGTCCCCGGCATCTTCGGCGCGGGCGACGTCGTCGACTTCCACTACCAGCAGGCCGCCACCGCCGGCGGGATGGGCGTGAAGGCCGCCCTCGACGCCGACGACTACCTCGAAGAACTCGAACGCGGGGAGGAGGCCGCGGCGGGCGGTGAGGTCGCGGCCGCCGAGAGCGACGACGACTAAACACCTACCTTTTTCCAGCGGTGGGTTTCCTCGCGGCGCTACGCGCCGCTGCGGGAACCCACCGTGCAAAAACCTAGAGGGAAAAAGGCCGCTCGCGGTGAACACCGCGCTCCGCGCGGCGATGCTTGTGACACAGATTCGTTCTTCACTCCGGCCGCTCCATCCGCGAACGGAATCTCTTAGCCCCGGCGGCGACTTCTTTCGACTGTGTCACGGCTCCGCCGAATCGGATCGAAACTCGCCCGAGCCCTGGCCCGCGCGGGCGTCATCGACGAGCGGCGACTCGACGCGACCGTCGAGTTGGCGTGGCCGCGGGTCGTCACCGGCTTCGCGATTATGTCGAAGCGGACAGTGGACCTCGCGCTCGTCGGTCTCGTCATCGGGCCGACGGCGGTCGCGGGGCTGACGCTCGCGAACGCCTTCTGGATGGTCGCGAAGTTCCTCGCGATCGGCCTCGCCGGGGGGACCGTCTCGCTCGTCTCCCAGAACTACGGCGGCGGCGACGTCGAACGCGCGGCGTCGGTCGTTCGACTGAGCGTCGTCCTCTCGATCCTGCTCGGAATTCCGATCGTCGCGTTCTTCGGTCTCGCGGCCGAGCCACTGGTCGGCCTCGTCGGCGACGACCCGACGAGCATCGGCCACGGCGCGACGTACCTCGCGGTCGTCGCGCCCGGCCTCGTCTTCGAGTTCCTGAACCTGATCGCCAGCCGAACGTACGCGGGCGTCGGCGACACGGTCACGCCGATGGCGGCCCGCGCGGGCGGTGCCGTGGCCAACATCGCGCTCTCGGCCACGTTCGTCCTCGGACTCGATATGGGCGTCGCCGGGGCGGCGCTGGGAACCGCGCTCGCGACGGCGCTCGTGACGGTCGCCTTCTCGTGGGGGATGACCGGTCGGAACTACGTTCGGGGGCGCGGCGCGAGTCCGGTCCCCCTCACGCTCGAACGACCGATATTCGACGCCGAACTGCTCCGGCAGATCGCGCGCGTCTCGACGCCGCTCGTGGCCCGGCGGGCCGCGCAGGGGCTGGTCGTCTTCCCCCTCCTGGCCATCGCGGCGACGTTCGGTCCGGTGGCCGTCGCGGCCATCGGGATCGGCCGACAGGTCCGCGCGCTGCTCGCGAGCTTCTCCTGGGGGTTCTCCATCGCGGCGTCGACGCTCGTGGGCCAGGAACTCGGTGCGGGCGAGGAGACGGAGGCCGAAGCGTACGGCTGGGGCATCGTCCGACTCTCGGCGGTGGTGTACGTATTCGCTGCCGCCATTGTGGTCGTCTTCGCCGACCCCATCGCCGGCGTCTTCGTGACCGAGGCCGAGAACCGAGCCCTCTCGGCGCAGTTCGTTCGCGTCGCGGCCGTGAGCGTCGTGGCAATGGGGATCGACGGCTCGATCACGGGCGCGCTGCGGGGTGCGGGCGACACGCGGATTCCGTTCGTTTCGGCGCTCGCGGGGCTGTATCTCGTGGCCGTCCCCGTCGCGTGGCTCGGAACCGTCGTCCCGGTGCTCGGAATCACTGGCCTCCTGCTCGCGCTCCTCGCGGAGACGGCCGTCCCGATGGTGGTGAACTTCTGGCGGTTCCGCTCGAACCGCTGGAAGGCGATCAGCCGAGAGTACCGACCGACGGTGGGCGATTGACGGCGATCGCGTGAGTGACGTCGTGCGAACCGACGGTAGCGACCGATACGGTCCCCCGGAGGAGGCGCCGCGTACCGGTGCACTTCAACGGGTTGAATATGTCGTCGCATCTTTGACAACGTATCACGCGGAGACGGAACTGTATGCGCACCGTGCGTGCGAGTCTGAGACAGTTCGTGGACGAACTCGACTCCGTGGTGTTCGGCGTCGGGTTCTCGGTATCGCTGGTCGCCATCCTGGTCTTCTTCTCGAGCCCGGAGGCCTCGGCAAACAGGATGGGACAGATAAACGAGTACCTCTGGACCGAGTTTATGTGGGTCTACGTCGGGACGATGTTCCTGATGGTGACGTTCAGCCTCTGGCTGATGTTCGGTCGCTGGGGCGACATCAAACTCGGCAAGCCCGACGACGATCCGGAGTTCAGCCTGCTGGCGTTCTTCTCGATGATGTTCTCGGCGGGCATCGCGGCCGGCATCGTGTTCTGGGGGCCGGCGGAGGCACTGGCGCACTACGAGACCGTCCCGCCGCTGATCGGCGCCGAGGCGGGGACGCCCGCGGCGGCGGTCGGTGCCATCCAGTACACGCTCTTTCACTGGGGTATCTCCTACTGGGTGCCGTACCTGATCGTCGCGCTGCCGATCGCCTACTACGCGTTCCGGAAAGACGCGCCGATGCGCGTCTCGACGCTCATCGCGCCGTTCGTCGGCGTCGACAATCTCGACGGCTTCTGGGCGAAGACCATCGACGTGCTGGCGGTGTTCGCGACCATCGGCGGCATCGCGACGACGCTGGGCTTCGTCGGCAGGCAGTTCCTCACCGGCCTGGAGTACACCGCCGGCGTCTCACTCGGCGACGCCGGAACGGTGCTCGTGATCACCGGCCTGACGGTCGCCTTTACGGTCTCGGTGACGCTCGGGGTGAAGAAGGGTATCGCGCGCGTCTCGCTCTTCAATATGGCCGTCTTCGCCGGCCTGGCGGTCGCGACGTTCCTCCTCGGGCCGACGAACTACATTATGAACACCGGCCTCCAGGCTGTCGGGGGCTACTTCGGCGAGTTCCT
Organism: Halobellus rarus; assembly: GCF_024494595.1. Lineage (GTDB taxonomy): Archaea > Halobacteriota > Halobacteria > Halobacteriales > Haloferacaceae > Haloquadratum > Haloquadratum rarum. The sequence continues at coordinate 21,020 of NZ_JANHDI010000012.1, forward strand.
CTCGATGAGCCTCTACACCAACGCCACCGGGACCGGTGAGTGGGTCGGTAACTGGACGGTCTTCTACTGGGCGTGGGTGTTCTCGTGGGCTCCCTTCGGCGGGCTGTTCGTCGCTCGCATCTCGAAAGGGCGGACGATCCGGCAGGTCGTCGCGACCGCCCTCATCGGCGCGACGGCCTCGACGATCCCGTGGTTCCTCACGATGGGCGGCAGCGCCATCTTCTTCGAGCGCAACGACATCGCACCGATGCTGCAGATGGTCGACCAGTACGGCGTCTCCGTCTCCGGGTTCCCGCTGTTCGGAGCGCTTCCCTTCGGCGACGGCCTCGCGGCGGTGTTTATGCTTCTCGTGGTGACGTTCTTCGTCACGTCGGCGGACTCCTCGACGCTGGCGCTCGGGATGCTCACCACCGGCGGCAAGCAGCACCCCTCGACGATCAACCGGATCATCTGGGGCGGACTGATGGGCGGCCTCGCGTCGCTGCTCATCGTCGGCGGCGGCATCGACGCGCTCCGCTCCTCGGCCATCATCACCGGGTTCCCCTTCGCGCTCATCTCGGTCGTCGCCATCGCGGGGATGGTCTGGGAGTACCAGTCGGTCTCGCCGCTGCTCTCGTCGGACCCGGACGGGGCAGTCGGGGGGTCGAACGACTCGGTGGGAATGTCCTCACCGAGCACTGACGACGACTGATTCGGCCCGTCGTAACCGTTAACCGACGATCGCGACGCCCCCGTCTCCGACCGCTTCCCACAGACCCTTATGTCGAGGCGCCCGAGAGGCGGTATGGTCGAAACCGAGACCTACACGATCGAAGCGCCGAACGGAGACGTCGAGGAGATCGAACTACCCGAGGGCCTCGCCGACGTCTTCACCGACCAGGGCGAATCGCCGACGGCGGTCGTCGGCGACCTCCTCATCCAGTCGTTCGCCCAGCAGGCCCACGGCGTCGTCCACCACGGCCAGGGCGAGACGCCCGCGGACCTGGAAGCGCTCAACGAGAAGATGGAGGAGCTCTTCGAGGATCGATTCGGCGTCTCGCTCTCGGAAGCGATGGGCCACAGTCACTGAGCGAGTCCCTCTCCTTACTTTCGGATTTCCGTCTCGACCGGTCAGAGGAACGCGAGCGGGATCATCGCGAACACGCCGGCGGCGATGCCGCCGAACAGTTCCCGACGACCGTTGCCGGGGAGTCCCCGGCCGATCTCTCTGGCCTCCGGAATGAACTCCGTGAGCACCAGATAGATCATCGCGCCGGCGGCGAAGCCGAACCCCGCCGGGAGGAACTCCCGTGCGATGCGGACGAAGTAGAACGCGATCACGGCACCGATGGGTTGCGGGAGGCTCGAGAACACCGACCACCAGACGAGCTTCCAGTTCGCGACGCCCATCGACCGCAGCGGAATCGAGATGGCGACGCCCTCGGGGACGTTGTGGATCGAGATGGCGATCGTCATAAAGATCGCCAGCACGGGTACGACGAACCCGAAGATCTGGGTGCCGCCTTCGATCCCCAGATCGGCGAACGAGACGCCGACGGCGACGCCCTCGGGGAACGAGTGGACGGTCAACACGCCGAGAATCAACACTAGCTTCTTGAAATCCGCCTCGGCGTACTGCTTCGGGTCGACGTCGGCCCCCTCGATGAGGCCGTGGGCGACGAACACGAGGATGACGCCCGCGAGGAGCCCGGCCCCCAGCAGGAGCAGCTGCCGCTGAGGGATCGGGTCGACCGCGATCCCGTTCAGCGAGACCTGTACGTACGCGCCGAGCGCTTCCAACACCAGTCCGAACACCGACGCCGAGAGCATAATGCCCGAGGCGATCCCCCACAGCGCGACGTTCCAACGGTCGCTCACGTCTGAGACGAAAAAGAAGGGGACTGCACCCAGGCCGGTCGCCAGCGCGGTGATGAACCCCGCGACGAAGACGAACCCGAGAGACCAGAACTCGACCATACCCTATCTAGACCGCGTACGACCATAAATATTTCATATATCTTAACTTTTGGCAGGCCTAAAAATATGGCACCCAGCGGTTTGGTGGGACGACATAACGTGAAATAACCTAAGGTATATTACCATTCCGCACACTGGCTGGATACGCCACGATCGGTGATGCACCGCTTCGCGGCCAGTACGCCGCCGCCACCGGTCCCGTTGGCACCTCGGTATGCGGAGAAATGGGCTCTACAGTCGCCGGCGAAGCGTTCTTCGGGGTCGCGCTCGCAGACGTTCGTATGCATCGGAGAGCCGCGGAGTTCGCGGACCAAGTAGCGGAGCGCTACGGCCTCGACCTGGCTGTCGAAGAGTTCCCGGAGGGGACGAAGACGGCGGCGGACGCCGCGGAGGCGGTCGGTTGCGAGGTCGGACAGATCGCCAGCAGCCTCGTCTTCGAGGCCGACGGCGACCTCGTCGTCGTCGTGACCAGCGGCGCGAACCGGGTAGATGAATCGCTGCTGGCCGACCACCTCGACGTCGAGGACGTTTCGATGGCGAACCCCGAGCGGATCAGCGAGGTCGTCGGATGGAGCATCGGCGGCGTGCCACCCCTGTGTCACGAGACCGACGTTCCGGTGTGCATCGACGAGTCGCTCCTCGACTACGAGCGGGTGTGGGCCGCCGCCGGGACGCCGACCGCCGTGTTTCCGATCGATCCGGACGAACTGCGGGGAATCGCGGGCGCGACGCCGATCGACGTGTGAGCGAGTAGCCGCGCCCCGTCGGCGATTCGCTATCCCACGATGTCGACGCCGGTGAACTCGAACCGCGCACCGCCGTCGTCGCCCTCGGTCACGGTAACGTCCCAGCCGTGTGCTTCCGCGATCCACTTGACGATCGCCAGCCCGTAGCCCGTTCCCGCCTCGGCCGTCGTGTAGCCGAGATCGAACACCCGATCGCGTTCCTCCGGTGGAATCCCGGGGCCGTCGTCCGCGACGTAAAATCCGGTTTCGCTCCCGTCGATAGCGCCCACACGGACCGTTACTCCGCCGCCGCTCGCGGAGCCGTGTTCCGCGGCGTCGTCGGACGCCCGACGGCTCGCGGAGCCGTGTTCCGCGGCGTTGCGGATCAGGTTCTCGAAGAGGTTTCGGAGCCGATCGGGATCGGCCTCGATCGTGAGGTCCGACTCGACCGCTAGGGACGCGTCGTCCGTCTCGACTGTCGCCCAGCACCGTTCGAGAAGCGTCGACAGCGTCACGTGCTCTTTCGTTCCGACGTCCTGCCCGTGTTTCGCCAGTGTCAGCGTGTCGTCGATGATCGTCCACATCCGTCCGAGCGCGTCTTCGGCCTCCGCGAGGTGGGCCGAGTCGCACTCCGCCGCAGCGAGTTGCACGTGTCCTTCGGCGACGTTCAGCGGGTTCCGGAGATCGTGGGCGACGACGCTCGCGAACTCCTCGAGCCGTTCGTTCTGCCGTTCGAGTTGCCGCTCGTAGGCTTTTCGCGTGCCGATCCGCCGGAGGGAAACGATCGCACCTTCCGTCTCACCGTCGGTCCGGATGGGCGTAACCCGTGCCTCCGCAGGCAGACGTCGCGGGACGGGCGCAGTCTCAGGGTGAGACATCGACAGTTCGACTCGTTCTTCCGTCGATTCGCCAGACGACACCGTCTCGACGGCCGCCTCTAGCGCCTCGAACCCGTCCTCGACGACCCGGCCGAACACCGCGAAGTCGGATCCGATCACCGGCTCACTGGTGAGTTGTGAAATCTCGTAGAACCGCTCGTTCGCGAAGGCGACGGACCCGTCGGTGTTGACTGCCACCACCGGCTCCATCTGGTTTCTGGAGACGGTTTCGACGTCGATCCCTCCGTCACCGCGTGTCATAGGTCGAGTACAGCAGAGACGATGTAAAATGTACCTACTCGCTCGGGATGTCCTGGCTTCCGTGATCGGATTTTTGCCTCTCGAACGCGTATGTCCAATCAATGCAAGACTCCTCCGATGCAGCCGACGACGACGTCGGCCGTTCCGAAGACGGACGCGACCGCGTCTGGCTCGTCGAGCGGACGTACTCCGACGACGAGCAGAACATCGTGATCTTGGTGTACGCGACGCTCGATGGCACACGGTACCTCCGGAAGGAGCGGGCGCTCACGAGTTTCGACGACGTGCGCGACACCACGGCCGCGATCCGAGCGCGCGAATCGAGTTTGGGCCGAGTCGCCGATCCGGACGAAAGGGAACGGTACGCCAGCGAGGCGAAGCGAACGAAACAGCAGTACGGTCCCGACGAAGTGATCTGACGGGCCCTCTTCGAAGCGACCCCGAGGACGACCCGACGACGTACTCGAAACCGAGTACCGAATACTCGAATTTAAGAATCAGCACGGAGTAGGTCCGAACGATGGGAGAGCTATCTCCGTTGTTCGCGCCCGAACGCATCGCCGTCGTGGGCGCTACGGACCGCGAGGGGTCGGTCGGCAGAGCGATTATGGAGAACCTCCTCGACGCGTTCGTGGGCGAGGTCGTCCCCGTGAACCCGGGGCGAGAGGAGGTCTTCGGACTGCCGGCGCTCGACAGCGTCGCCGACTCGGAGGCCGACCTCGCGGTGGTGGTCGTCCCCCCGGCGGTCGCCGTCGACGTCGTTCGCGAGGCCGGCGAGGCCGGCATCACGAACGTGGTGGTCATCACCGCCGGGTTCGGCGAGACGGGCACCGAGGGTGCCACCCGGGAACAGGAGCTGACGGCGGTCGCCGAGGCGTACGACATCGACCTGGTCGGCCCGAACAGCCTGGGTATCATGTCCACCCCCGTCGGAATGAACGCCTCGTTCGGACCCGAGAACGCCACCTCGGGGCGGATGTCGTTCATGAGCCAGTCGGGCGCGTTCATCACGGCCGTGCTGGACTGGGCGAACGACCAGGGTATCGGATTCAAGGACATCGTCTCGCTCGGGAACAAGGCCGTCCTCGACGAGTCCGACTTCGTTCGGGAGTGGGGTGACGACGACGAGACGGACGTCGTGATCGGATACCTCGAAGGCATCGACGACGGCCAGACGTTCATCCAGACCGCCAGGGAAGTCACTCGGGAGACGCCGATCGTCCTCGTCAAGTCCGGCCGCACCGACGCCGGGGCGCAGGCCGCCTCCAGTCACACGGGGACGATCGCCGGCTCGGATCAAGCCTACGAGGCGGGTCTCGAACAGGCCGGGGTCATCCGCGCCGACTCCGTTCAGGAACTGTTCGACGCCGCGCGCGTCCTGGAGCGTCAACCCCTCCCCGAGACAGACGCCGTCGCGGTCATCACCAACGCCGGCGGACCGGGCGTGATGAGTACCGACTCCATCGGCGACTCGCGGCTCTCGATGGCCTCCTTCACCGACGAGACCCTCGAAGCGTTCTCCGAGACGTTGCCCGCGGAGGGGAACATCTATAACCCGGTCGACGTCGTCGGCGACGCGGACAACGAGCGGTTCCGCGACGCCCTGGACGTCGCCCTCGGCGACGAGAACGTCGGCAGCGCGATGGTGCTTGCCTGTCCCACCGCCGTCCTCGATTACGGGGAGTTAGCCGAAGACACGGTGGCGATGCAGGCGAAGCACGGCAAGCCGGTCGCCGCCTGCTTTATGGGCGGGGCGCGGGTCGAGCCCGCCGCGGAGACGCTCTCGGAGGCCGGCATCCCGAACTACTTCGACCCCGCGCGGGCGGTCGCGGGCCTCGACGCGCTCTCGCGGTTCCGCGACATCAGCGAGCGCGAGTATCAGGAACCGACGACGTTCGACGTCGACCGCGAGCGCGCCCGGGAGATCCTCTCCTCGGTCGAAGGGCGGACGGACACGCGCCTCGGCGTCGAGGCGATGGGCCTCCTGGACGCCTACGGGATCCCGACGCCCGACGGCGACATCGTCGACGCGCCGGCCGACGCCCTGGCGGTCGCAGAGCGGATCGACGGCGACGTCGTGATGAAGATCGTCAGCCCAGACATCCTCCACAAGTCCGACATCGGCGGCGTCAAGGTCGGCGTCGCCGACGAAGACGTCGAAGACGCCTACGAGGACCTCGTTTCCCGCGCCCGCAACTACCAGCCCGACGCGACGATCATCGGCGTTCAGGTGCAGGAGATGGTCGACCTCGACAGCGGCGTCGAAACCATCGTCGGGATGAACCGCGACCCGCAGTTCGGGCCGCTCCTGCTCTTCGGTCTCGGCGGCATCTTCGTCGAGACGCTCGAAGACACGACGTTCCGCGTCGCGCCCGTCTCCGAGGCCGAGGCCGAGGCGATGACCCGCGAGATCGACGCCGCGCCCCTCCTGCGGGGCGCTCGCGGGCGCGAACCCGCCGACGTCGAGGGCGTCGTCGAGACGATCCAGCGCCTCTCACAGCTCGTGACCGACTTCCCGGCCATCCTGGAACTGGACATCAACCCGCTCGTCGCCACGCCGGACGGCGTCGAAGCCGTCGACGTACGGCTCACCGTCGACCCCGACGAACTATCGAGAGTCCACCAATGAACACGAACACCCTACTCGTCACCTCGATCACGGAAAGCACCGGCAAAACCGCAGTCACGCTCGCGCTCGGCGGCCTCGCGCAGGAGCGCGGCCTCACCGTTGGCTACATGAAGCCCAAGGGGACGCGGCTCCAGTCGAACGTCGGCAAGACGCTCGACGAGGATCCGATGCTCGCGCGCGAACTCCTGGGGCTGGACAGCGAGATGCACCAGATGGAACCGATCGTCTACTCGCCGACGTTCGTCGACGGCGCGATCCGCGGCCAGGAGGACCCCGAAGAACTCGGCGGGATCGTCGAGGAGCACTTCGCGGACCTCGCGGCCGAGACGGACCTGATGCTCGTCGAGGGCGGCGGCTCTTGGACGGTCGGCGGTATCGTCGACCTGACGGACGTCGACGTCGCCGACCGTCTCGACGCGAACGTCCTGCTCGTGGCCGGCTACGAACAGTCGAGCGACCTCGACGACGTCGTCGCGGCCGCCGAGGCGTTCGGCGACCGGCTCGCGGGCGTGTTGTTCAACGGCGTGACCGACGCCGCCTTCGACGACCTCGAACAGGAGGCGGTGCCGTTCCTCGAAAGCCGCGGCGTACCCGTCCTCGGCGTCGTCCCCCGCGAACGGGAACTCGCCGGCGTCCGCGTCAACGACCTCGCCGAGGAACTGGGTGCCAAGGTCGTCACCGAGGGCGACTCCGACGCCTACGTCGAACGGTTCCTCGTGGGCGCAATGGGCGGCGACGCGGCGTTGCGGTACTTCCGCCGGACGAAGAACGCCGCGGTAATCACCGGTGGGGACCGTTCCGAGATCATCGCGGCCGCGCTCGAAGCGCCGGGCGTCAACGCCATCATCCTGACCGGCGGTCACCGCCCGACGTCGGCGGTGCTCGGCAAGGCCGAACAACGGGGCGTGCCCGTGCTCTCGGTCACCGGCGACACGCTCTCGGTCGTCGACCGCGCGGAGGCCGTCGTCAACACCGGGCGGGCCCGCGACGAGGAGACCATCGCGCGGATGCGCGAACTGCTCCACGACCACGCGGACGTCGACGCGATTCTCGGTGTTGAGACGGCCGCACCGGGTGACGATGTGTCCGATACGGAGGTCGGGTCCGCCACGGGAGACGACGCCGGTGCGGACCCTGACGCGGATTCAGACCCCGGCGCCGATGGCGACGCGGAGTGATAGTCACCGCCGGGGCGAGCCATCGTCGAATCGTAGCCGATTCCGATCCCGGTTCCGAGTCTCCACCGGTTCGATCCACGTGGACGTACAGTCAGATGAGCGGTGGTGGCAGCCACTACTGCACGGTCCACGCACCCGCGCGATTGGACATATCTGACCTATAGACACCGACATAAGTGGTCCCTTCTCGGGCCGTAATCAGCGATTAATTATTACTACGCCCTCCCGTGGGGACGTATGGACTTCGACTGGCCGACATACTTCGAGTGCGCGGCGTGCGGGGCCGAATTCCCGGCGAACAAGGTCCAATACGACGACTTGGGCTATCCGGAATGCCCCGACTGCGAGGCGCGAACCGGTCCGCTCGCCAGTCTGGAGGCCGTCGACGCGGTCGAGCACGGAATCGCCGAATAACGGTCATCACTCGTCGTCGTCCATCATCTCGTAATCGCCACCGTATTTCAAGAAGAAGTACGCGAGCGAGACGACGGCGACGAACGCACCCGTCACCGTCACGAGGAGGGTCTTTGCGGCGTCGGGGACGGTTGGAGCCGGCTGTCCGCCCGGGTCCGTCTCCGCTCCGCCCGGCGTGACGTCGACGCTCCCGAGCATCCCCACGCTCTCGTGCGGGATACAGAAGTACTCGTACGTCCCTTCGACCTCGAAGGTGTGCTGGTACGTTTCGCCCTCTGGGACGTCGCCGCTGTCGGGGTCGCCGGCCGAGTAGGCACCGCGTGCGTCCGCCTCGTTGTCGAACCCGCCCGACGCGAAGTACGCGGCCTCGTCTGGGATCTCATCTTCGTAGGCAGTGACTGAGTGACCGACGGTCCCCACGGTCTCCCAGACGACGGTGTCGCCGGGCGCGATCGTTATCGAATCCGGGTCGAAGACCAAGTCGTCGGTCATATCGATCCTGTGGGTCGTTCCCTCCTGCGCAGTTGCCGTTCCGGCCGCACCTCCGGCCGCGCCGACCCCGACTGCGGCCTGAAGGAGTCTGCGCCGCGAGAGTCGCATCGACGGTCGAGCCATAGGGTAGAGACGCGGTGTCACGAATTAGTAAGTCGGATATTTCTCGCTTCTCGGGATCTAATTGGTCAATACCTGTCATATTCTCGGACTCCGCCCAGCAGACACGTACCAGAAGCCCGAGGCGTGTAGTCGGAAGATACAGGCCGACTCCGCGCGAGCGATCGGTATGGAGTGGACGCGGAACCGGAGAGACGACGAGGACCTCGTCGAGTGGACGCGCGCGGACGGGTACGTGACCATCCGGCGACGACGCCGGGCCGACGGCGGGTGGGTCGTCAGACTCGACCGACTGTATCAGGCACCGGAGGGAAGCGGCTACCGACGAGAACGCGCCGACGACGTCGAGTCCGCCGGGGGCTTGGTCGAAGCCTGGAAGAGCGAGAACGGGGGGGCCGAAGAACAGTCGTCTACCTGACTACGTTGCTCCCGAGGCGGGACGTCCGAGGCAGCGACAGTGGCGCGTCGTCGCCGTCGTCACTCCTGAAGCCGGTGCGTCGTCTCGATGAGCGGGTGCCGGCCGTAGTCGGCGATCTCGATGTCTTCGAGCGAGGAGAGCCCCTCCTTGTCGGCCGTCCGCTGCATCCCCAACTCGATCGGCTCGTCGAGGACGATCACGGAGGCGTCCATCTCCTCGATCCCGAGTTGGTGGGCGGCCATCACGCGGTGGTGGCCGTCGGCCAGAAGCAAGTCGCCGCCGTTGTCGATGACGACGAGCGGTTCGGCGAGTCCGCGCTCGAGTTCGTACTGCCGTCCTTCGAGTTCGTCGGCGTACACGCGGCCCTGCGTCGGGGTGAGGTCATCGAGTTCGACGACTCTCGGCTCCTGGCGCAGCGTGATGCCGTGGATCTGTTCGAGCGTGCGCATCAGTTTCCCCACTTTTTCGGGCGTCGCGCGCTCGATCTGCGAGCGGACGACGTCCGTGTTCGAGATGATACCGACGAGGTTGTCCGCGTCGTCGACGACCGGGAGCTTCTGGATCCCCGAACGGAGGATCACGCGCGCGGCGTCGATCACGTCCATCTCGGGGTGTGCGACGATGATGTCTTCGGTCATCACGGTGAAGATCGGGACCTCGTCGTCGACCAAGAGCAGATCGCTAGCAGTGACGAACCCCTCGACCTTCCGACTCTCCGCCACCGGGAATCCGTTGTGGCCCTCGCTCTCTTTGATCCGCCGCGCGACGTCTGCGACGGTATCGGTCGGCGCGACGGTTTGCACCTCGCGCGTCATGTACTCCTTGACCTTCGGTCGCCCACTCATTGTCGTGGGTACGCGGGCGGGCCGCAAAAACGTGCGCCCTCGTCGTCGAGCACGTGCGCCTCAATTGCCGATGACGTGCTCATCGGCACCCGGACGATCCCCCGCCACCGACAGTCACTCCTCGAAGGAGTCGAAGGGCGACTCGAACACCCAATCGGGCCCTTCCGATCCGACGTCGAGAAGCGTCGTCGCATCTTCGAGCGTCTCGAAGATCCGCCCGGCGATGACGTCGGTGACGATCGCGGACAGTTCCGCCGCGGATTCCTCTCCGGTGTCTCCCAAGATTCCCAGCGGGACCTGCGCGCCGGCCATATCGGCGTGGCCGCCCGCGCTGCCGATCGCTCCGAGTGCGTCCCGGAGAGATTCGCCGAGGTCGACGTCCGTCCCGCGAGCCCGTCCGGAGACGTAGACCGTGCCGTCTTTGAACCCGTAGACGATCGCGATGCGGATGCCCTCCATATTCAGTAGCCGGTCGGCGGCCTGCGCGAGCGAGTCGCGGTCGGAGATGGGTCCGACGTTCGACGCGAGCGCGTCGCCGCGGACGTCGCGGTCGCGTATCGCCCGCGCCAGCGTCTCCAGCACCGCCGAGGTCATACTCGGCGATTCGACTCGGTCGAGGGCCGAGAGGTCGGCGTGCGTGAGCAGCCACGCCGCGGCCTCGAAGTCCGTCGCCGAAACCTCCCTGGTGAAGTCGTTCGTGTCGATCCGGATCCCGAAGAGCAGCGCCGTCGCCAGCGACTCCTCGGGCTCGATGCTAGCCCGACGGAGGTACTCCGCCAGGAGCGTACTGGTCGCGCCGACGTCGCGTCTGAGGTCGACGAAGTGCGCCTCCACGGGTGCCCGGGGCGGGTGGTGATCGACGACGATGTCGATCTGGGTGTCCTCTGGAAGGCCGTCGTTGACACCGGGGCGCGAGTGGTCGACGAGTGCGATGCCGTCGTAGGCGTCGAGGTCCGTCTCGGCGTCGAGTTCGATCAGATCCAGATCCAACAGGTTCACCAGCGCCCGGTTCTCCTGATGGGAGATGTCCCCGAAGTAGCAGGGATCGGCCGAGACGCCGACGGCGGCGGCCAACTGCGAGAGCGCGAGCGCGCTCGCGATCGCGTCGGGGTCCGGATTGTCGTGCATCACTACGGCCAACCGACCGTCGATGCGGCGGAGCGCGGTGAACAGTCGTTGCAGACGGTTCGCACCGAGCCCGATCGTCAGATCGCGGATCCGACCCCCGAGCACGCGTTCGGCGTCGACCACGCGATTCGCGAGGCGTTCGACCGTCGCCCGCGTCTCCTCGGTCGCACCGACGCCGAGGTACACGATCAGGTTCGCGTCGGGGTACTGCGCCCGGGCCCGGGCAGCGGCGTCGACGTTCGTCTCGGCGTCGTCGGCCGCGACGAACACCAGATCCGCGCTCGGTGGATACGCGGTCGGGTCGTCGGGAGGCCCCCGTTCGATCGTGACGCCGCCGACTCCGGTCCGGAAGTCGTCGTCGTCGCACTCTCCGATGACCGTCAGTTCTCCGGGCCACTCGGAGATACGCTCTACGGTCTCGCGTGCGACCGACCCGCACCCGAGGACCAGCCGCCGTTGCATACCATCCTCTCGGCTCGCCGGTGGCAAAAACATCCACCTTTTCGCCGTCCACCTTTTTGACGCGGTGAGTTTCCTCGCTCGCTGCACTCGCTGCGGGAACCCACCGCGCAAAAACCGGTCTTGCTGAGCGTAGCAAAGCAAGGCTCGTGAGACGCGACGCGTCTCACGGCGGAGGGGAAAATACCGCTCGCCCGGCCTTCGGCCTCGCTCGCGGTGGGATACAAAAGAGTACAAGAGTTGGAGGACCGTCCAGCGGCGTTGGTTTCACTGTCGTCTACGGCGAATTAACCAGGGAGTAGACCGTGCAAACTGATATCCACTACTCTTGGAGTCGTTACAGGCCTCCTGCCAGTAGACTGAGCGGCTTTCAGTCTTGCTTGCAGTGGCAACGCGATGATCTATTGCAATGGAACGAACATTAACTGTATGGCGTATCAAACAACCCTTGGCTGGTCACTTCTCACCTCAGGAATTGTCACCCTGCTTCTCTACGTGCTTCCCGGTGATTCACTCTGGTGGGGAATCGGCCTGTTGATCGCGGGACTTGTCGTCCTCTACATTCGGCGTGATGACGTTTCCGGCGCATTAGATGTGCTATCCTGACGTACGTGGAAACGAGGTCCGTTCATAGCTCAGTAGTCGGATCTGTTGCGTCGGACTGAGTTGCTGAAAGGCATTCTCTATATTCAGCAAGTCCTTTCTGACGTCTCGTCGAGAGGTGGGTGGTCGCACCGGTAACGCTTTCATCTGTCTGCGTTCCGCGATCCGGGCGAGACCGCCGATTTCACTGGAAGCCGGCGGCTCCGCGCCGGCGACGGAGCGAGCGGTCTTTTTCCCTCTAGGTTTTTGTACGGGGGTTCCCGCAGCGAACGCAGTGAGCGAGGAAACCACCGCGTCAAAAAGGTGATTAGAAGAGCGCGGCGGCGACGGCCTGAGCGGTCTCGATGACCGGGCCGAAGGCCGGCAGCAGCAGCAGCGTGGCGAGGCCCGCGAACAGCACCGCGGCGTACAGGCCGACCGGCCGACTCGTGATCTCGAAGTCCTCCGCGGGCGACTCGATCCACATCGCCTTGACGACGCGGCTGTAGTAGAACAGCGACAGCGCGCTGTTGATCGCGCCGACGGCGGCGAGCCACCAGAACCCGGCCTCGATGGCCGAGAAGAACAGGGCGTACTTCGAGAGGAAGCCGCCGAACGGCGGCAGCCCCGCGAGACTGAACATGAACACCGTCATCGCGACCGCGGCGATGGGGGCCGTCGACGCGAGGCCGTTGTAGTCCTCGAACGTCCGGCCGACGCCCCAGTGTTCGACCAGGGCGATGAACAGGAACGCGCCGGTGTTCATGAAGCCGTAGACGAGCAGGTGCGCCATCGACGCCCCGAGGACGGAGGCGTTCGGACCGCCCGCGGTCAGCGCCGCGAGCCCGATGAGCGCGTAGCCCGCGTGTCCGATCGAGGAGTACGCGAGCATCCGCTTGACGTTCTCCTGGGTCGCGGCGGCGAAGTTACCGAGCGTCATCGTGACGACGGCGAGCACCTGGAACGCCAGCACCCAGTCGACGCCCGCAGGGATCGCCCCGAGCGGGAACGCCTCGACGAAGACGCGGAAGGCGACGGCGAAGCCGGCCGCCTTCGACGCCGACGAGAGGAACGCCGAGATCGGCGCGGGCGCGCCCTCGTAGGCCTCCGGCGCCCAGAAGTGGAACGGCACGGAGGCGGTCTTGTAGGCGACGCCGCCGACGATCATCAGCACGCCCATCCCGAGGACGCCGGCCATCTCGGTGTCGCCGATGGCGGCGGCCACGTCGCCGAGCACGAGCGATCCCGTGACGGCGTAGACGAGGCTGATCCCGAAGACCATCACGCCCGAGGAGACCGAGCCGATGAGGAAGTACTTCAGCCCCGCCTCGACGCTGCCGCGGTTCTTCTTGAGGAACGCGACGAGCGCGTAGGAGGGCAGCGACGCGAGTTCGAGGCTGATGAAGACGGTCGCCAGCGAGTTCGCCATCGACATCATCGTCATCCCGGTCGCGGCGAACAGCACCAGCGAGTAGAACTCCGCGCGGTGAGACTGCTCGCGCAGGTAGTCGTAGGAGGCGACGGCCACCATCGCGGTGACGATGGTGAAGATGAGCGTGAAGAAGAGGCTCATCCCGTCGACGACGAGCGTGTCGCCGTACAGCGAGATCGCGCCGCCCGTCCGCACCTGTCCGGTGCCGGCGACGAGGAACCACGCCGCGACGCCGAAGGCGAGCAGCGATCCGGCGGCCGAAACGCCGGCCAGGAGCGTGTTGCTCGTCTCCTTCGGGGAGACGGTGTCGATGCCGAGCAGCACCAGCCCGGTCAGTCCGAGCAGCAGCGCCGGGGCGAGTGCGGTCCAGGCAGCGACGGGTTCGGTCTGCAGCGCGATCGCGTCGAACATCACAGCCCACCCCCAGTGAGGATCGGGTTAACGGCGTCTTGAATCATCCCGAAGAAGAGGTCGGGCGCGACGCCGAGCACGATCGTGAGAAGCAAAAGCACCGCGAGCGGTGCCACGTCGTGGAAGGGAGCGTTCGTGATCTCGTACTCGCCGTCGAAGCTGAAGGGTCCGAACAGCGTCCGCTGCATCGCGAAGAGCAGGTAGCCCGCGACGATCACGATGCCGAACATCGCGGCCGCCGTGAACAGCGGCATTCCGGCGTGGACGGTCGACTCGAAGGAGCCCTTGAAGATGAAGAACTCGCCCGCGAAGCCGGCCATCAGCGGCAGGCCCATGTAGCCGAACGCGCCGGCGACGAAGATGCCCGCAGTGAGGGGCATCCGATCCGCGATTCCGGACATATCGCCGACCATCCGGGTGTGCGTCGTGTTGTAGATGACGCCGACCGCCATGAACATCAGCCCCGAGATGAGGCCGTGGGCGATCATCTGGAACGTCGCGCCGCCGACCCCGTAGGTCGTGTACGCGACGAGTCCGAGGATGACGTACCCCATAGACGACACGGACGAGTACGCGACGATCCGCTTGAGATCCTGTTGAGCCAGCGCCAGCATCGCGCCGTAGATGACGCTGATGACGGCGACGCCCGCGATCGGGACGACGAGCGCCGTCGCGACGTCGGGCATCATCGTGAAGTTGAACCGAAGCAGCGCGTACGTCCCCATCTTCAGGAGGACGCCCGCCAGCATCACCGACACCGGTGTCGGCGCTTCGACGTGGGCGTCCGGCAGCCACGTGTGTAGCGGCGCGACCGGCACCTTCACCGCGAAGCCGAGGAACATCGCCACGAAGGCGACGGTCTTCAGCGTCGCGGCGTCGAGGCCGGCGAACGCGCCGAGTTCACCGGCGCGGAGCGCCTGTGCGATCTCGGGGAGGCGCATCGACGACACCGAGTCGCCGAGGCCGAACACCAATGCGATGAAGCCGATGAACATCACGAGCGAGGCGACGTTCGTGTACACGAAGAACTTGATCGCGGCGTAGCGGCGGTTCGGGCCGCCCCAGACGCCGATGAGGAAGTACATCGGGACGAGGACGGCCTCCCAGAAGACGAACCACGCGAAGAAGTCGAGCGCGGTGAAGACGCCGAGCAGGTTCGCCTCCATGAAGAGCATCAGCCCGTAGAACTGCGACTCACGGTCGGTGATCGGCGTCCACGCGCTGACGATCGCCAGCGTCGAGAGGATCGTCGTGAGGACGATCAGCGGAAGACTGATGCCGTCGACCCCGACGAACCAGTGGAGGTCGAGGCCGCCCAGCGTCAGCCAGACGACGTCTGTCTCGAACGCGATGGATCCGCCCAGCAGGGCGTTCCCGCTCGCGTCGTACTGTGCCCACATCCAGAGGCTCCCGAGGATCGGGAGCGCGCTGAGTGCCGCCGCGAGTCGGCCGGCGTACTCGTCGGGGGCGACGAACACGACCAGCGCGGCGAGGAACGTGACTGCGATGAGCGCTTCGATTATCATACGAACCACCCTCCGAGAATCCCGAAGGCGAGAAGTAACGCGGTCAGGCCGAGCGTGAGGAGCACCGCGTAGTTACTCACGACGCCGGTCTGGATCCGGCGGACGCGACCGCCGGCGAACAGGCTGACGCCGGAGACGCCGTTGACGACGCCGTCGACGACGCCGCCGTCGAACTTGTTGGCGGCGCGGGCGACCGGTCGCGTGACGCCGTTGGCCAGCCAGACCTGGTACTCGTCCTGGTAGTAGTTGTTGTACAGCACTTTCTTGATGCCGCCGAGCCGATCGGTGTGTCGGACTGGCTCGGGGACGTTGTACAGCAGGTACGCGAGGCCGGAGCCGGCGAGCGCGAGCCCCAGCGAGACCGCGCCTGGAAGCAGCGGACTCAGGTGGAGTCCGGCCGCACCGTACCCGGCGAAGTCCTGCAGCAGCGTGCTGTAGTGCTCGGTCGTCAGCCCGGCGTACCCGTGTTCGAGCCACGTGTGCAGGAACTCGATGTGGAGTCCCGTCAGCTCCGCGACGGGGACCATATTCACGAGACCGGCGACCGCGGCCAGCACTCCGAGAACGGCGAGCGGGAACTTGACGTTCCACCGCACGCCGTGTGGGTCCTCCGCCGTCTGCGTCCGGGGCTTCCCGTGGAACGTCAGGAAGACCATCCGGAAGGTGTAGAAGCCGGTAAAGAAGACGGCCAGCAGCCCCATCGCGTAGGCACCGAGGAGGATGGGGTTGCCGTCGAGGCCGTGCAGCAGCGTCTCGTACAGCACCTCGTCTTTCGACCAGAAGCCGGCGAACGGGAAGATGCCCGCGAGCGCGAGCGATCCCGAGAGGAACGTGTAGTAGGTCACGGGCATCTTGTCCTTCAGGCCGCCCATGTCCCACATGTTCTCGTTGTGGTGCATCGCGATGATGACCGACCCGGCCCCGAGGAACAGGAGCGCCTTGAAGAACGCGTGGGTCATCAGGTGGAAGGTCGCGGCGACGTACCCGCCGCCGCCGAGTGCCAGCATCATATACCCGTACTGCGAGATCGTCGAGTACGCCAGCACCTGCTTGATCTCGCGCTTGACGAGTCCCATCGTCGCGGCGAACAGCGCCGTGAAGCCGCCGACGAAGGCGATGATCGCGAGCGCGGTCGGCGAGACGGCGTAGAAGCCGTACATCCGCGCGACGAGGTAGACGCCCGCGGCGACCATCGTCGCGGCGTGGATGAGCGCCGAGACCGGCGTCGGGCCCTCCATCGCGTCCGGCAGCCACGTGTGTAGCGGGAACTGCGCGGATTTGCCGATCACGCCGCCCAGCACGAGCAGGCCGACGATCGTGAACCACGTCTGCGGCGCGAAGCCGAACGTGGTGACCGAGGCCTCACCGCGGAGCGCCGCCTCGGCGAGCGCGGGGAACGATTCGGAGCCGACGAACGACGCCGTGCCGAACGTCGCGAAGACGGCGACGACGCCGACGAGGAAGAAGTAGTCCCCGAAACGAGTGACGAGGAACGCCTTCTTGGCGGCGCTCGGCGGGCCCGGCTCCCGGAAGTGGAAGCCGATGAGCAGGTACGAGCAGAGCCCGACCAGCTCGAAGAACATGAACGCCATGAGCAGGTTGTCCGCGACGACGAAGCCGAGCATCGACGCCGTGAACAGCCCGAGGCCGGCGTAGTAGCGCGGCAGTCCGGTCTCGCCCTCGTCGTTCATATAGCCGAGACTGAAGACGTGGACGAGGAAGGCGACGAGCGTCACGATGAGAAGCATCATCGCCGACAGCGGGTCGATCAGGACGCCGAACGTCAGATCGACCGCCTCGAGGCCCTCCGCCCAGGTGTAGATAGTCGCGTCGTACGTCTGTCCCCCGGCGACGGTCAGAACCGTCGCGATCGAGAGGACGAGCGATCCCGCCGTCGCGGCGATGCCGGCGTACGCGCCGCCCTTCGGAAGGCGGTCGCCGACCGCGAGCGCGACGAGGAACGAGACGAACGGCAACAACACGATCGCGGGTGCGAAGTCGAGTATTCCTGCCATCTTACCACCTCATCGTCGTCGCCTCGGTGACGTCGACGCTGTCGAAGTTGCGGTACAGCACCAGGATGATCCCGATACCGATCGCGACTTCGGCGGCGGCGAGCGCCATCACGAACAGCCCGAACGTCTGCCCCGTGACGTTCCCCCAGACGAAGGAGAACGCGACGAGGTTGATGTTCGCGGCGTTCAAGAGCAGTTCGACCGACATCAGGAACAGCAGCGCGTTGCGCCGCGTCAGGATGCCGAACAGTCCGATACAGAAGACGGCGGCGGAGAGGAGCAGGTAGTACTCCGGCGGGACCATCACTCCTCACCTCCGCCGAACAGCGTGCGTTTGAGTTCTCGACCGCCGTCGGCCAGGAGCGTCCGTCCGTCGTCCTCGCCCTCGCGCGTCGCGAGGTGGACGGCCCCGTCGAGTGCGACGTCCAGCGTCACCGCGATCAGGAGGAAGGCGACGAGGAAGCTCTCGCCGGCGACGTCGCCTAGCTCCAGGTTGAACATCGCGAAGCCGATACTGGCCGTGATGTTCGCGCCCTCGGCGAACCCCTGCGGTTCGGGGAACGACGCCGAGAGGATCGTCGCGGCCATCACGACGAACAGGGCCGCGGCGGCGAGACCGGGAACCAGGTGCGAACCCAGGTTCAGCTCCGGTTTCGTGGTCATGTGCTACTCACCTCCGGTTGTGTACGCGTCAGCATCACGGCGAACGTGATGAGGATGAGAACCCCGCCGACGTAGACGAGGATCTGCATTGCGGCGAGAAACTCCGCCTGCAACATCACGTAGTGCACCGCGACGCTCAAGAGCGCGCCCCCCAGCAGGAGTGCGGAGTGCCAGATGTCCCGCACGAGGACGACGCCCAGGCTGCAGCCCACGGTCACGAGGGCGAACAGCGCGAACGCGATGGTTTCATAAACCATTGTGTGTGTCTCCTTGAGGTATCCCTTTGAAGATTTCGAGAAGTCCGCGCCCCGGTCCGTTCGGGACGTGCGGACTTTGATCGGCTGTCTGTTCCGCTCCGGGGGGAATCACCTCACTGGTAGTCCACCTCGCCCTCTCCCTCGCCGATCCACGCGTCGCGGTCGGGCTCTCTGGAGTTGAGCGGGTCGATGTCCTTGTACCACGGAACGTTCTTCAGTTGCTCTTTGTTGTACACGAAGTCGTCCTTCGTGTCGGCGGTGAACTCGAAGTTCTGCGTGAGCAGGATGGCGTCGACGGGGCAGACCTCCTCGCAGAGCCGACAGTAGATGCACTGTCCGATGTGGAGGTTGTACTGCTCGCCGTTGCGCTGGTCGTCCTGGACGATCTGGATCGTGTCGTTCGGACAGACGTTCTCGCACTGTCGACACCAGATGCAGCGCTCCTGGCTGAACTTGTGGACCCCGCGGAACCGCGGGCTCACCTCGGGTGCGACGTCCGGATACTCGACCGTGAACGTCTCCCCGTCCAGTGCGTGTTTCATCGTCGTCGCCATCGATTTGAGTACGCCGATCATGCTATCACTCCCACGATTACGGCCGTGAGCACCAGGTTCGCGAAGGAGAGCACGAGCATCCCCTTCCAGCCGACGTCGAGGAACTGATCGACGCGGAGGCGGGGGATCGCGGAACGCGCCCACTGGGTGAACAGGTAGAACCCCCAGATCTTGATCAGGAACCACACGAAGCCCGGTAGGAACGGTCCGGCCGGGCCGCCGAGGAACAGCGTCGCCGCCAGCGCGCCGCCGAGGAAGATGTGGATGAACTCACCGAGATAGATGAGGACGAAATACACCGAGGAGTACTCCGTCTGATAGCCGGCGACGATCTCCGTCGGTGCCTCGGGGACGTCGAAGGGGTTCCGCCCGACCTCCGCGAGGTTCGCGATCACGAACAGCACGAACGCGAACGGGTTGACGAACGCGAACCACTGCGGGATCGTGACGCCCGCGATCGAGAGCAGCGGCTCGGTCTGCTGGGCGACGATCTCGCTCATCTGCAGCGTCCCGGTGAAGATGATCACCGACGCCGCGGTGACGATCAGCGGGATCTCGTAGGCGATGTTCGAGGCGATCGCCCGGAGGCCACCGAGCAGCGAGTACTTGTTGTTCGACGCGTAGCCCATCATCACGAGCCCGAGCGAGGCGATCGAGGACGCCGCGAAGGCGAACACCGCGCCCGTCTCGGGATCGGCCAGGTGAATCCCGTTGCCCATCGGGATCACCGCGAAGCCGAGCAGCGCCGAGAAGGGAACGAGAAGCGGGCCGAGGTCGTAGGCCGGGCGGTCGACGCCCTCCGGGATCACGAGCTCCTTCGAGAGCAGCCGGACGGCGTCGGTGACGATGGTGAGCAGTCCGAACGGCCCGATCCGGTTCACTGCGATGCGGTCGGTGAAGGCCGCGGTGATCTTCCGCTTGGCCCACGGGCCGGCGATGGCCGTCTGGACGAGCAGCAGGTTCGCGATCAGGAACGCGCCGAGCAGGCCGCCGACGATCTGCCCGACCGTTCCGGAGAGACCGAGCAGGCCGGCGATCCGCTCGGGCAGGAGCACCTGTGACTGCAGCGGCACCATCACCGATCCACCTCTCCGAGCACGATGTCGAGGCTACCGAGCGAGGCGACCATGTCCGGGATGTACTCGCCGGTGGACATCTCCGGCAGCGTCTGGAGGTTCGAGAAGCACGGGCTCCGGATCTTGAAGCGGCCGGGCTTTTCGGTCCCGTCCGCGCGGATGTAGATGCCGAGCTCGCCCTTCGCGGCCTCGACGGCGCGGTAGATCTCCGTGTCGTCGTCCGGGCGGAGCGTCCGCGGCACGTTCGCCTGGATGTTCCGCTCGTCCTCGGGCCAGTCTTCGAGCAGGTCGAGACACTGCTCGATGATCTTCGCGGACTCCTCGACCTCGCGGAGGCGGACGAGCAGGCGACTGAAGTTGTCGCAGCCGTCCTCCGTGATGACGTCCCACTCGAGTTCGTCGTAGTAGCCGTAGGGGTCGTCCCGGCGGAGGTCGTAGTCGATGCCGGACCCGCGCGCGACGGGCCCCGTCGCGCCGTAGGACTTCGCGACCTCCGGCGGGAGCACGCCCGTGTCGATCGTCCGCGCCTGCAGGATCTCGTTGGAGGTGATGAGGTCGTGGTACTCCTCGACGGCCTGCGGAAGCTCGTCGAGGTAGTCCCGGATCATCTCGAAGAAGTCCTCGCGCGGTTCGGGGAGGTCCCAGACCACGCCGCCCAGGCGGAAGTAGTTGAACATCATCCGCTGGCCGGTGAGCTCTTCGAGGACGCTCTGGACCTTCTCTCGGTCCCGCATCGCGTACATGAAGATCGCGGTGAAGTCGCCGTAGACGTCCAGTGCGAACGTCCCGACCGCGAGCATGTGCGAGGCGATGCGACAGAACTCCGCGCCCATCGTCCTGATTATCTGCGCGTACTCGGGGACCTCGATGTCGTTGAGGTCCTCCGCCGCGCGCGCGTACGCCCACTCGTTCAGCAGTCCGGAGGAGGCGTAGTCCCAGCGGTCGGGGTACGGCATAATCTGGTGGCGGTACGTCTTCGTCTGACACATCTGCTCCTCGCAGCGGTGGAGGTAGCCGATGTCGGGATCGACGTCCGCGACCTGCTCGCCGTCGAGCACCGTCTTGACGTGGAGGACCCCGTGTGTCGCGGGGTGGTGCGGCCCGATGTTGACGTACATCGTGTCGCCCTCCTCCTCGCGGTGGTCGTCGGCGAGGGGGTTCTCCCACTCTTTGAGCGTGACGATCTGCGGCCGGTCCTGATCGTAGTTCTGCGAGAGCGGGTGCCCCTGCCACGTGTCGGGCAGGAGGATCCGTCGCAGGTCCGGGTGATCGTCGTAGTCGATGCCGATCAGGTCGTAGGCCTCCCGCTCGTGCCAATCGGCCGTCCGGAACACCGGTTCGGCCGACTCGCTGACGGGGTCGTCCTTCGTCGTCGGGACGATGACGCTCGCCTCTCGCTGTCGGTCGTCGAAGCTCGTGAGGTGGTAGATCGACTCGTAGCGGTCCTCACGCTCCTCGGCGGTGACACACGAGAGGTGGTCGAAGCCGGCCTCGTCGCGGAGGCGACGCAGCGTCTCCTGAACCGTGTCCGGTCGGATGACGAATCCGGGCGCGTTGACGTGTTCTTCGCGGTCGACGACGAGGTCACCGAGCAGTTCGGCGATCTCGTCGCCCGTCGTCGGCAGGACCTCGACAGCGCCGTCTTCGGGGGTCGGTTCTTCGAGGCTCATGGCGAATCAGCCCAGTTGTACCGCATCACCAGATCGTCCTCGTCGATCTGGTCGGCCAGTTTCTCGACGATCTCGTCGCGTTCGAGGTCGTTGAACTGTTCGAGTTCGTACGGCTTGACCGTCACCGGACTCGACTCGCCCTCGGCGATCCGCTGTTGCAACTTCGCGACGCCGTAGATGAGCGCCTCGGGGCGCGGGGGACAGCCGGGGACGTGGATGTCCACGGGGATGACCTCCTCCGCGCCCTTGATGACGTTGTAGCCCTCCTGGAACGGCCCCCCTGATATCGTACAGGAGCCCATCCCGACGACGAACTTCGGCTCGGGCATCTGGTCGTAGACGCGCTTCATCCGCGGGGCGAACTTCGAGACGATCGTTCCCGGGACGATGATGACGTCGGCCTGCCGCGGCGACGCGCGGGGGACCCCGGCCGCGAACCGGTCGAGGTCGTGCTTCACCGAGTACGTGTGCATCATCTCGATGCTGCAGCAGGCGATCCCGAACTGCAGCATGAACATGGAGGAGCCGCGGACCCAGTTCATGAACTGGTCGAACTTGGTGAGGATGAACGGCGAGGAGCCGAACGCCTCCCGGAGTTTCGAGTTGAATCGGTTGTCCGCGCCGCCGCCCGTCATCCGGGCGTCTCGCGTGTCGGTCTGTACCTGCGTGTCGTCCGTGACGAATGGTGTGTCTCGTTCGCTGCTCATGCGTTTCTCTCCGTCTTCCGGCGGTTCGCCAGCGGGCTTTTGACCCATCTGACTGCGCCGTTGCGCCACGCCCAGACCAGTCCGACGACGAGGATGCCGACGAATGCGAGCATCGGCAGCAACACCGTCGAGAGGGCGACACCCTGGTCCAGTGCGGACCGGTAGATGACGGCCCACGGGAAGATGAGAACGGTTTCGACGTCGAACACGACGAACAGCAGCGCGACCATGTAGTACTGTATGTTGAACTGGACGCGCGCCGTGCCGGTCGGTACCTCACCGCTCTCGTAGGTGGCGCGTTTGCCTTGTTCGGGTACCGACGGGCGTAGCATCGCCGAGACCGCCATCATCCCCAGTGGGATTCCGACGGCGACGAGCCCGAGGGCCCCGATTGCGATCCATTCACTCATTCCGTAGTCTCCCTGACGTTCGATGGGTTAGAAGCGCCCCCCCATAAGCGTTGATTTATACCGCGGCTGCGCCCGCGGCGTGCGAGGCCGCTGTCAGTCGTCGTTTCGGCTCTCGACGTACCTATCGACCCCGAGATCGTGGAGGTCGCGGGAGTCGCGGGCGACCCCGCCGACGAGCCCCTCGTGGTACTCGACCAGGCGCTCGCGCAGTTCGTCGTGTTCGCGCGAGAGAATCTGTGCGGCCGAGAGCGCGGCGTTGAACGACTTGCCGGCGTCGACGGCGACGATCGGCGCGCCGGTCGGCATCCCGATCACCGAGTCGACGGACTTCTCCTGAACGGGGACGCCCACGACCGGGATCGGGTACGCGATGGAGGCGGTCATGTTCGGCAGGTCGGCTGACTTCCCGCCCGCGCCCGCGATCACGACGTCGAGGCCGCGGGCCGCGGCGGTCTCGCCGTAGGCGTACATCAGCTCGGGCGTCCGATGCGCGGAGACGACGTACGTCTCGTAGGTGAAGCGCGCGTCGGGCGCGTCGTGGAAGTCGGTCTGCTCGGCGAACCCGAGTTCCGCGAGCGCGTCGTGCGCGCCGGACATCACCTCGAGGTCCGAGTCCGACCCCATAATGATCCCGACGTCGGGCGTCGACTCGGGGTCGACGCCGGCGTCGGCCTCGGCGCGGAGTCGATCGATCAGGTCCTGTACGGTCACGTCGGCGTCGTCGTCTGGCGTGTAGTCTGTCATCGTCGGTAATCCGGTGTCGATCGTTGGTGCGTCCCGTCTCTCACTCGAACGTCAGCGCGTCCCGCACGTCCCTCGCGTGCGCGAGGAGGTCTCTCGGGACGTGGTCGTCCCCCGCGCCGTTTCCGGTCACCGTGAGGTGACCCATCTTCCGGAGCGGGCGGACCTCCTCTTTGCCGTACCAGTGCAGGGAGGCGTCCTCGTCGCCGAGGACGGCCTCGGCGTTTCCGAGTCGGGCGGGTCGAGGCTCGTCGACGGTACCGAGGACGTTCGCCATCACGGTCGGACAGCGCAGGCGGGTCGATCCCAGCGGCCACCCGAGGACGGCGCGGACGTGCTGTTCGAACTGGGAGGTGCGCGCGCCCTCGATCGTCCAGTGCCCGGAGTTGTGCGGGCGCGGCGCGATCTCGTTGACCGAGATGGATCCATCAGCGGTCTCGAACAGTTCGATCCCGAACACGCCGCGTCCCGACAGCGTGTCGAGGACGTCGCGGGCGACTCCTTCGGCGCGTGAAAGCACCTCGTCGGTCGTCCGCGCGGGCAGGATCGTCTCCCGAAGGATCTCTTCCTCGTGGACGTTCTCGCCGGCGGGGAACGTGCGGATCTCTCCCTCGCCTTGGACGGCGATCACGGAGAGTTCGCGTTCGAAATCGACGAACGTCTCGGCCATCGCGGGGCCGCCGACGGCCGCCATCGCCTCTTCGGCGTCGTCGGGGTCCGTCACCGGAACGTTGCCGCGGCCGTCGTAGCCGCCGGTGCGGGCCTTCAGCATCACGGAACCGAACTCGTCGAGCGCCGCCCGGAGGTCGTCGGCGTCGTCGACCCGGCGGAACGGCGGAACCGGAACGCCCGCCTCGTCGAGCGCGCGCTTCTGGACGAGTTTGTCCTCGATCATCGAGAGCGTCTCCGGCGCGGGGTTCACCGAGAGGTCGAACGCCGCGGCGACGTCGTCCAGCAGTTCGGCGTCTGCGAGTTCGATCTCGAACGTCAGCGCGTCGACGCGGGCGGCGAGTTCGCGGAACGCATCGGGATCGTCGAAGTCGCCGACGATCTGGTCGCGGGCGACCGGCGAGGCGGGACACTCGGGCGTGGGATCGAGGACGACCACTTCGACGCCGAGGGGAGCGGCCGCCTCGGCGAGCATCCGGCCGAGTTGGCCGCCGCCGACGACGCCGAGCGTGGGTCCGGGTACGGTGACGGTCACGGGCGACGGTACTGGAGGATAGTGAATAAAGTTTGCCGAACGGAACGGGAAGTGTACACGGACGTGGTTATTCTCCGGAACGGTTCGGACCGATTCACGTCGTCCGTGCTTGCCACCGGCAATGCCTCACGCCGACTGCGAATGCCTCACGCCGACTGCGGCTGCTCGTTCTCAGCGGACGTCTCGGACACCTCCCCCGGAGCGACGCGCTCCAGTTGCTCGTTCTCGACGAAGACCACGACCCCGTCGTTCCAGAGGCGGAACTTGTGCTCGAAGGCGGTGTAGCCCGTCAGCTGCCGGGAGACCGCGTTGCGGTCGTAGTCCTTCGCGATCACGACCGGCGGCGCGTCCGCGAGCGCCTCGTCGAGGTCGGCGTCGGGGGCCGAACTGGTCACGTTCGCGTCGTATCGTTCGAGGTACCACGGCAGCGGCAGTCGGTCGTGCCACGCGGGGCCGCCCGGCGGCGCGGTCGACAGCGACGACTCGTTTCTGACGTAGAACACCTCGCCGTCGCTGCCGGGGGGTCGCGTGCCGACGAAGAGGACGTCCGCGCCGTCCTCGTTCGCGGCCGACACCTCGCCGACGACCTCGATCGTCGGCTTCAGGGAGTTCTCGGGCTGGGCCCACTGGAGCACCTGTTTGTCGGCCTCGTCGGTCGAGTTGAAGTACGCCGCGTTCGCGGCGAGCGCGCCGCTCAGGGCCGCGAGCACGACGAGCGCCGCGAGACCGACGCTCACGGCGTCGCGGGCGGCGAGCGCCTCGCGCGCGGAGTCGACGACGAATCCGACGCCGACCGCGGCCGGAACGGCCAGCGGGACGACGACGTGGATCGCGGCCCAGGGGGCCTGGATGTCGGTCGCGATCGGGTAGCCGAACAGCGACGCGATCGCCCAGTAGGTCGCGAACGTGACGATCTCGCGCGGCCCGTCGCCGGCGAACCCGTAGCGGTCGACCGCGACGCCGACGAGCCCGAAGGCGATGACCGCCGGCGCGCCGTAGACGAGCGTCTCCGCGAGGTCCAGGAGGTAGGGCAGGTACGGGTGGTCCTGGTGGCTCCCGCCGCCCCAGGTTTCGAACAGTTTCTCGGCCGCGCCGACGGTCCCGGCGTCCACGACGCCCGGGAGTTGCGCGGGGTTCGCGAGCGCGCCCCAGAGTTCCGGCCGCGGCGCGTAGAAGAACACGGTGACGACGAGAAAGAGCGCGGCGCTCCCGAGTGCGGTTCCGAAGAGGCGAGCCAGCGACGCCTGCGCCGACGAGCCGTGGCCGAGCAACCGGTTCCGGATCGACGCCCACCACCCGCCGAATACCGCGCGGGC
This sequence comes from Halobellus rarus, assembly GCF_024494595.1. GTDB lineage: Archaea > Halobacteriota > Halobacteria > Halobacteriales > Haloferacaceae > Haloquadratum > Haloquadratum rarum. The sequence continues at coordinate 47,087 of NZ_JANHDI010000012.1, forward strand.
GGACTCGCCGCGGGCCCGCGCCCCGAGCAGCCGGTGGTCCGCGAGCAGCGCGCCCGCTCCCAGGAAGCAGAGGACGTAGAGCAGCGCGTTCGCCTTCGTCGTGAACGCGAGCGCCAGGGACGCGGTCGCGGGGAACGCGTAGCGGAGTCGCCCGGCGTCGAAGCCGCGGACGACGAACCCGAGGGCGACCACCGAGAAGGCGGCGACGAGGACGTCGTTGCGCATAAACCGCGAGTAGTAGACGACGAGCGGGTTCAGCGCGAGCACCGCGGCGAGCGCTATCAGTTCGGTGTCGCGGAGTCGCTCCCGGAAGAGCCACGCCGCCAGCGGGAACAGGCCGCCGACGAGCGCGACGGGAAACCGCGCCGCGAAGTCCGAAACGGGCACCAGGGCGAACAGCCAGTCGTTGACGATGGGGAGGAAGGGCCCGTGGACGATCGGTCGATACGTGTGCACGCCGGTCTCGTGGTACCGGAGGATCCAGTAGCCCACGCGCCCCTCGTCCCAGTGGAAGATCCGACCGCCGAGGGCGACGAGGCGGAGGGCGAGTGCGACGACGGTGAACGCGACGATGCCGACGAGGGCACGGCGGTCCGAGAGCCATCCGGCGACGCGCCCGTCCGACGCCGTCCCGGCCGCGCGGCCGTTCGGAACTCCCTCGGGGGCGTCGTCGCGAGCGGTGCGCTCGCTCGGCTCTTCGGGACTGTTCCGATCGTCTGTGCCGCTGGATGGCGGGTCCGTGGGAGGGTCGGACGCACCGTCGGGGTCGGGGGCCCCGTCCGTCTCGTACGGGCCCTCGTCAGGGCTCATTGCTCGTGTGTGTCCACCAGGCGGTTACAACTCTTGTGTTTGCCGACGCGTGCGCTCGGTCGCGGTCGATCACCAGTCGGTTCCCACGTCCGGTAACCTGACAGACACGTTGTGGTCGGGGGTCGGACCGACCGCCCCCCGGCGGCGTGCCGATACCTCTTTGACGTCGCCGGCGGACCGCTTCGGTATGGTAACGCTCGGACTAGTGGTGGCCGAGTTCAACGCGTCGGTCACCGAAGGGATGGCGTCGGCCGCGCGGGAGGCCGCCGCCGAACGGGACGTCGAGATCACAGCTGAACTGCCGGTCCCCGGCGCGTACGACTCGCCGCTGGCGGCGGATCGGCTCGCGCGACGGGACGACGTCGACGCCGTCGCCGTCGTCGGCGCGATCGTCACCGGCGACACGGACCACGACCGCGTCATCGCCGACGCGACGGCGAAGTCGCTCACCGAGGTGAGCCTCGACCGCGACGTCCCGGTGACGTTCGGCGTCTCCGGCCCGGGCCAGAGCGGGGCCGAGGCGAGAGAGCGCATCGACAAAGGTGCGGAAGCGGTAAACGCCGCGGTCGATATGGTGGAGACGTTGGCATGAGTTTCGACTTCGCAGCCCGCGTCGAACGGGTGGAACCGAGCGCGACGCTGGCAATCAGCAACAAGGCGAGCGAACTGGAGGCGGAGGGCGTCGACGTCGTCGACCTCTCGGTCGGCGAACCCGACTTCCCGACGCCGGAGAACATCGTCGCGGCCGGGCAGGACGCGATGGACGCCGGACACACCGGCTACACGTCCTCGAACGGTATCAAAGAACTTCGGGAGGCCATCGCCGCGAAGCTCCGCGACGACGGCATCGACGCCGCGAGCGACGAGGTGATCGTCACGCCCGGCGGCAAGCAGGCGCTCTACGAGACGTTCCAGACGCTCATCGACGACGGAGATGAAGTCGTCCTCCTCGACCCCGCGTGGGTCTCCTACGAGGCGATGGCGAAGCTCTCGGGCGGTTCGCTGAACCGCGTCGACCTCGCCCCGTACGACTTCCAGCTCGAACCCGCCCTCGACGACCTCTCAAATACCATCTCCGACGACACGGAACTGCTCGTCGTCAACTCGCCGTCGAACCCGACGGGCGCGGTGTACTCCGACGAAGCATTGGAAGGCGTCCGCGACCTAGCCGTCGAGCACGACGTCACCGTCATCTCCGACGAGATCTACCAGCAGATCACCTACGGCGTCGACCCGACCAGCCTCGCGACGCTCGATGGGATGAGCGAGAGAACAGTCACGATCAACGGCTTCTCGAAGGCGTACTCGATGACGGGCTGGCGGCTCGGCTACCTCCACGCGCCCGAGTCGCTGATCTCCCAGGCCGCGAAGCTGCACTCCCACTCGGTCTCCTGCGCCGTGAACTTCGTCCAGCACGCCGGCCTCGAAGCGATCGAGAACACCGACGACGCAGTGGTGGAGATGCGCGACGCGTTCCGCGAGCGCCGCGATATGCTCGCGGACCTCTTCGCCGAGCACGGCGTCGACGTCCCCGTCGGCGACGGCGCGTTCTATATGATGCTGCCCGTCGACGACGACGACCAGGAGTGGTGCGCCGGCGCGATCGAGGACGCCCACGTCGCGACCGTCCCCGGATCGGCGTTCGGTTCGCCCGGCTACGCGCGGATCTCCTACGCGGCCAGCGAGGAGCGACTCCGCGAGGCGGTCGATCGGCTCGCCGAGCACGGCTACATCTGATCGGTGTCCGCGATCGGACCCGGTCCTCCGTCATCGACGACCCGGTGCGGACGGTGAACCGCTCCCGTAGGGCCTCACGGGAGGATTCGGGTGGTATCGCCGACGTCGGAGGACCGCGGCTCAGACCGCGTCGTCCAGTTCCAAGAGACGGTCCCGCAGTTCCGCCGGCGAATCGGCGAACAGTCGACACATCGCTTCCTTCCCCACCGCACCGCGGTCGTAGATCGCGTCGGGGACCGTCTCGCGGCCGGCCATCGCCCGCTCGACCGTCCAGGCCATCGTCCCGCCCGCCCGCGCTTCGGTCGGGTCGGCGTCGGGTTCGGCCGCGCGGTCCACCTCGACGGCGTCCAGTTGTCCATCGGCGGCCGCGGCGACGGCGTCGTCGAGTCGGACGTTGGCCGCGGCGATAACGGACGGATCGTGGTCCCGGGCGGCGAGCAAGAGCCGGGCGACGTGGCTGGACGCGCCCAACCGGGGGCAGCCTGCGGGGGTGACGCCGTCGCCGGTCCGGTGGAGCCGCCCCTCGACGGCGGCCACCTCGTCGGTATCCGTCGCGTACGGTGTCGCGACGGCGACGTTCAAGCCCACCTCGGGAACGAGCGCGGAGACGTCGCGGTGCCGGAGCGCGTTGACCACGTTCCGTACCGCTTCCAGCGCGTCGTAGCGGGCGGCGTCGTTTCGGATCCCCGCCGCGTGGTGGACAGGCCCGGCTCCCTCGCCGACGTCGAGGCCGTACCGGACCCCCCGGTCGACGAGCGCCTCGGCGCGGTCGACGGCGGCGTGCAAGTCCTCGCCCGAGGCGAGGCCCGCGGCGACGGCCGAAGAGAGCGTACACCCGCTCCCGTGGGTGTTGTCGGTGTCGAACCGGCGTTTCCGGAACGTCCGCGTCTCACCGTCGGCGTACAGGACGTCGACGAGTCCGTCGTCGTTCAGGTGCCCGCCCGTCACGAGGACGGCGTCGGGTCCGTCCGCGGCGATCCGCTCGGCGACCGATCGCATCTCCCTTTCGTTTCCGACGTCCGCTCCGACCAGGACTTCCGCCTCCGGGAGGTTCGGCGTGACGAGCGTCGCTCGCGGAAGCAGTTCGGTCTGGAGCGTTTCCTCGGCCTCCGGTGCGAGCAGTCGGTCCCCGCTCTGGGCGACCATCACGGGATCGACGACGAGCGGCAAGTCGTAGTCGGCGAGGCAGTCGGCGACCGTCTCGATGATGGGAGCAGAGCTGAGCATCCCCGTCTTCGCCGCACCGACGTCGAAGTCCTCGGCGACGGCGCGGATCTGCGCTTCGATCACGTCCGTTTCGACGTCGTCGATGGCCTCGACGCCCCGCGTGTTCTGCGCGGTGACGCTGGTCACGGCGCTGGTGCCGAAGACGCCCATCGCCGCCATCGTCTTCAGATCGGCCTGGACGCCGGCACCGCCGCCGCTGTCCGAGCCGGCGATCGTGAGCGCGACGTCGCGCTCGGTCATCCCTCAGACCACCTCCGCGCTCGCACGCTCGTGCGGCCACCGCTCCTCCGTGTAGGCCATCTCCCAGAAGGCGTATTCGAGTTCGGCGCTCCGACGGAAAGCGGTCTCCATCTCGTCGCGTAACGATGGATGCTCGGCCGCGCAGTGATCGACCAACCCCCGCATCCAGGCGACGGAGTCGCGGAACGACTCGCTCGTGTACTCCTCGACGAACGGGGTATAGCGGTGCTCGCCGTCGCCGAGTTCGGCCATATGCTCGGCCACGTCGAGATAGCCCTGACCGCAGGGGTAGACGGCCGCCGCACCCACCGGGAGGGGTCTTTCCCGGGCCGACCGGAGCAGATAATCCGTGTACGCCTCGCAGGTCGGGGCCTTCCGGACGGTTTTCAAATCGCCCGGAGTGAGCCCGTAGTCGCCGGCGAACGACCGGTGGAGGTCCATCTCCTCGTCGACGATGGCGTTGGCCACCTCGAAACAGTGACCCATCGTCGTCTCGGCGGTCGCCTTCGTTCCGAGGAGCGCGAACGTCCGCGCGTAGTCCAGCAGGTAGCGGTAGTCCTGTTCGAGCCAGGTGCGGAACGCCGCCTCGTCGAGGTTCCCGTCGGCCAGTTCGCGGACGAACGGGTGGCGCTTCTGTGCGTCCCAGAGGTCTTCGCCGACGTCGAGGAGGTGGTCGCTGAAACCCATATTCGTCCGAAACACACGAGCCAGACCAGATATAACTAACGAATACCACTAAGTTGTTTCCGCGGTGATCGCCTATACGGCTCTGGGACTGGGTGACCCTCCAGGCGCTCGTCGCGAACGGGACGATGTACCCCGAGACCGTTGGTCTACAGCGACGACCCTCGATCGAGCGAAAATGAGAGAGCGAGTCCCGGCTCTCAGGAGTCTCGACGTCGTCAGTCCGCGGCAGTGGACGCTGCCCCTCCTCCGACGTCCGGGACGACGCCGTTTTCCGTCCACCCGCGGGTCTCGTAGTAGTCGTCGAGCGCCGCCGCGAAGCCTTCTATCTCGTAGGGGAGCCGGTCGTCCGCCCGATCGAACCCACGCTGGTTGTTGAAGTGCCGCTCCAGTTCGACGGTCCGAGAGCCGACGTCCAGGAGCGCGTCGTAGTCCGCGTCGAACAGCGCCTCGAACCGATCCGGCGTCATAAAGTCGCGCGAGAACCGGCAGACGACCCCGCAGTCCTCCAGCGCCCGGGTGTTCTCCAGTTCCACGAGTTTCTCGGCCTTCGCCGTGTCGAGGCCGTCGGGATCGAACGCGTCCTGACGCGGGACGAGCGGGTACTCGTAGGCGTAAAAGGTGGCGTACATGTGATCCGCACCGCGGTTGGCCGTCGCGAAGGAGAGGCCCTGACCGTTGAGTCCACGGCCGTCGTGGGCGGGGAACTCCAGTCCCTTGACGGTCCAGTTTTCGATCCCGAGTTCCTCGTGGGCGCGATCGATCCCCTCCGCGAGCGTGTCGCCGACGCCCTCCCGATGGGCGATCCTCTCGACGGTCTCGCGGACGAGGTCGGCGTCCCCGAAGGCGTCCTGGCTGGCCAGGTAGCCGGCGACGGTGTCGCCGCAGGAGATCACGTCCATCCCGAGGCGGTCGCACAGTTCGTTCGAGCGCATCACGTCGACGATGTCGTCGATGCCGCAGTTGCTGCCGAAGGACATCACCGTCTCGAACTCCGGCCCCTCCGTCTCGACGCCCGAGGCCTCGTCGCGGGTCGGGAGTTTGCAGGCGAAGGCGCACTGCGAACAGGTCCCCTTCTTGTACTTCTTCTCCTCGACGCGGTCGCCGTTGATGCCCTCGACACCCTCGAAGGACTGCTCGGCGAAGTAATAGGAGGGCAGCGCGTCGGCTTCGTTCGCGAGGTCGGTGACCGACGTCGTTCCCTGCCGCTTCATAATGTGGTCGTCGGTGGCGGCCTCTCGATGGACATCCATCTGGACCGACGGGATCTCGACGCCCGAGTCGGCGCCGCCCTCGAAGGTGAGGAGTTTGACGTTCTTCGCCCCCAGCACCGCGCCGAGGCCGCCGCGACCGAAGGCGCGCGACTCGCTGGTCATAATCGACGCGAACCGGACCCGGTTCTCCCCGGCGGGACCGATACAGGCCGTGTGTTCCGCTTCGAGTCCGTGCTCGTCGGCGGCGTACGCGACGACCTCGGGGACTTCCGCCCCCTCCAGTTCCGGAACCGCCTCGAACTCGACGCCGTCCTCGCGGACGTGGACGGCCAGGAGTTCGTCGCTCTCGCCGGTCACCTCCACGGCGGCGTGACCCGTCCCGACGAAGTTCCGCGAGAGGAACCCGCCGGCGTTCGACGAGAAGAGCCCGTCGGTCAACGGGGAGACGCCCGTGCAGTTCATCCGACCGGTGAACGACATCCGCGACGCCTGCATCGGCCCGGTCGTGAAGAACAGGCTGTTCTCCGGACCGAACGGGTCGGCGTCGAACGGGATTCGGTCGTGCGCGAGCGCCGTCGCGACCCCGCGACCCCCGATGTACTCGGAGAGCGTCTCCTCGATCGGTTCGGTCGCGGTCTCCCGTGCACCCACGTCGATCGTTCGCAGCGGTCCCTGCGTGTGCAGCATACGAAGTTCCACTCGGGGCTCGGTAATAAAATGGTGGCATAGATATGCCGGTGTTCAGACGGCACCGACGGCCCTGACGGGAGCGCCGTCACCACGGAGCGCCAGGGGATAGGCTCGGAGTTCGAACCGGTCCTCGACCGCGTCGAGCCCGGTGAGATTCTCTAGGACGAGACAGTCGGCTTCGAGTAGCGCGTGGTGGGCGGCGAACCCGTCCGGTTCGTCGCTGTCGGCCGCCGGCGTCGGCGTCGGATCGGGGTTCAGCGTGTCGGAGGCGACGGCCAGCCCTTGGTCGGCACATCGCCGCGCGGCCGCCGGTGAGAGGTACGGATGGTCGAGATATCGGTCGGACCCCCAGTGGGCGTCCCAGTCGGTCCAGAAGACCAGACACTCCGCATCCGCTGTGGGAACGCGCTCTGCGGGGACCGGTTCACGCGCGCCGAGATCACGGCAGTCGACGCGGACCGCGTCGAAGACGAACCGGTCGAGCGGGTACTCATCGAGCGTCTTTCCGTCCGGAATGACGTGTGATGGCGCATCGATATGTGTGCCCGTGTGACTGCCCAGTTCGACCGCTGAGACGCGGTATCCGTCGTCTTCGTGCGACGCGTGGTCGTGTACTGCCACGTCCGGATCGCCGGGATACGTCTGCATCCCCGTCGTGATCGGATGAGTCAAATCGACGTGCATTCCAGTGGTCGTTCGTCTCACGGGTACGTAAGCCATGCTACTTTCCACCACAATTTTTATTAGGTTCGTCTCACTCTGCTTCTCTTGATATGGTAATTCATTACCACCATCGACGACGAACGAGCAATCGGCTCGCGGATCGAGGTGATCGGACGTGGTAACGCAACTTACGGGGGCGGGCCTGCTCGTCGCCTGGGGGGGTGCAATGATCGCTCTGAGCTACTACATTTACCGGCGACAGTCGGTGAACGACACTGAGGAGTTCATCACCGCGGGCGGCCGGGCTCAGGTCGGCCTGACCACCGCCTCGTTCGCAGTGACGTGGATGTGGGCGGGCGATATTCTCGGCGTGCCGCAATACGTCGGAATCACCGGCGTTGCAGGCACTTGGATGTACGCCGCCCCCGCCGTGCTCTCCTCGTTCGTGGTCATCCCCTTCGCGCTTCGGATGCGCAAACTGTTCCCGCAGGGACTGACGTACAGCGAATACTTCATCGAGCGATTCGGGAATTTGGCGCATCTCGTCGTGATCTTCGTGATCCTGTACACGATGGTTCTCGGCGGGGTGATCCAGCTGTTCGTCGGTGGGACGGTCATCGGTGGATTGACCGGAATCGATCCCAACATCGTGATGGCAGTTCTGATGGGCGTCATCGGAGTGTACATCCTGCTCGGCGGCCTCTGGGGGTCGATGACGACCGACTTCGTCCAGTTCGTCAGCGCGCTCGTGTTGACCTTGGTCTTCGTCCCGCTGTTGCTGCTTGAGACGGGTGGACCGGGGCAGGTGTACGAACAGATGGTCGCGAACCTCGGGTCGCAGGCCTCGTCGTTCCTCTCGATGGCGAATTTTAACGCCATCGAAGACCTGTTCCTCCCCTACGCGCTCGGGCTGGGCGTGTGGGGTGTCGTCTCGCTCGCGACCTGGCAGCGCGTGTTCGCGGTCCGCCGCGACAAGACGTCGCGGTTCCTCACGATCGGCGGAATCGGCGTATTCACCACCATCGCGATGTACTCCGTCATCGGATTCGTCGGCCTCGCGGCGTTCACTGACGTCGCACCGGGCAACCTCTCGATCGAAGCGCTCGGCCTGATGCCCGACTGGGCGGCGATCCTGTTCCTCCTAGTGGCGCTTATGGTCCTGGGGTCGTCCGTCGACTCGTATCTGACGGCTATCGCCAGTCTCACCTCGCGCGACATCTACTACCGCCACCTCAATACTGGGGCATCGGACGATCAGCAACTCCGGGTCGCTCGCGGCGCTTCGATCGGATTCGCGATCGTCATCTTCGTCGCGACGGTGTTCGCACTGGGATCGATCAGCTTCGTTCAACTCCTACTCATCGGTGGGATCGGCGCGTCGGCGCTGGTCGGACCGTTCGCGCTCTCGCTGTTCTGGAAGAAGGCTTCTCAGGCCGGGTTCGTCACCGGCGTGGTCGTCTCACAAATCGTCACGGCCTACCTGCTCGCGGCGAGCTACGGTATTGTCGTCAGCACGCCGGCGCTCAAACTATGGGAAATTATGGCCGTCGGACACTTAGTGTCGACGGGACTCACCGCGATCCTCAGTGCGGCGTCACCGGACGACTTCCACTTCGAGTCGATCGCTCAAGAGGGGTCAGAGGTCGTTGCCGACGGCGGCGTCAAGGGAGGTGACAACAAATGATGAGTCAAGGCCTCTTTACGGGAATGATCGTGCTGTTCTGGCTGGCGGAAGCGCTCTTCGGAGCGCTCGTCGTATACTGGTTCCTCACCCAGGGGTTCGACAGCGACGCCGACACGGCCAGGGACGGACCGGTCGAACTGGAGGACAGATCGGAAACGTTGCGATCGCTGGGGATGTGGGCCGTCTTCTTCGCTGTGATCATCCTCGGGATCATCGTCGGAGCGTAGTCGCGCTCCCCACCCTGGCCCACCACAGTTAGACGTCCTCGCCGCGCGCCGGCCTTCCCAAGCTACAGTCGTTCGCGAAGCGTATGGGCCGATTCGAACGCGCTCCGTGGTCGCAGTCCGTCCAGGGAGTTCCACTCCACGAGCAGGTCGTGCTCGTGTAACAACGCGAAGGCCATCTCACCGACCCCGCCGTAGGTGAGTGAGGCGAACTCCCACCCGGTCGATCCTGCGGGAACCTGACCGCCCTCACGGGGGCGGTGGAAGTCCAAGACGCCCCCGAGTTGGCCCTGTGTCGCCGCCGAGAGGTCCCGCGCCTCGTCGAAACGAGTTAGCGGGAACTCCCGATTGTCGACGATCAGGACACCTTCCCGACCGTTCAGGATCGCGTCGACGTCTGTCCGTCCGGCCTCAACGAGCAGGCGAACGACATCCATCGTCGACCCCTCCCCGCTTATCGCGTCGATGTATCGATTGACCGCTCCGTCGTACTCGACGAGTCCGGCCGTGACGAGTCGAGCGTTGATGCCGCGCGAGAGGAGAACACCGTCGAGCGTGATGCTCGATGGAACCGCGAGTTCGATCTCTGCGCCGTCCTCGACCACTGAAACAGGGACTGGTCCGACTGTCGACTCGTGGAGCCCAGTCAGCAGGTCGAACGTTTCCGCTGTCCGATCTTTCGGAACTCGCCCGGTCGCGGCGACCACCTCGCCGCTGTCTTCCACAGGGTCGTAGGTCACCTCGCTGGTTAGGGTGGCGATCCGTTCCCGGATCTGTTCGAGTCGTCCGTTGACGTCCCCGCGTTCGAGTTCCTCGCGACCCTCGGGCGTCAGTCGACGTCCCTTTCCCGTCACTTTCTCGGTCAGATTCTCCTCGTCGAGCTCGGCGAGCATCAGCCGAATCGTCCGGTCCTTGATGGTGTATCCCCGCTGCTGCATCAGATCGACCAGCCGGATGCTCCCGATCGGTTCGTTATCGTCGATCAGGCGGAGCAGATCATGCCGCCGCCTCTCTCCCCCGGTGGCCATTGCTTACCCGGAACCACGACAGGGACAAATAAAAAGCCTCCACAACGGGAGCCGGTAAGTGGAAATATATTACCGGGTACTTTTCCCATCGAGTTCTCCAAGTTGAACGGAGCCAGACTCCGATATAGTTCGACTAGCTGTCCCGTCGGTGTCGTTATTCCGACCTCAAGATTTTTCATTACATCGTTCGAAAACCCAGTAACGGTGGAATAATAGTTCCGCATAAATATGTCAGGGAAAATAGACCACGAGTTGACGAACGAAGACATCGAAGCACAGTACGACGAGTATCTGATGCCCATCTGGAAGAACCTCAACGTCCCAGTCAAGCGTGCGTCCGGGAGTACGGTCGAGGACTTCGAGGGCAACGAATACCTCGACGTGTTCTCGGGGATCTCAGTGACCAACGCGGGCCACAACAACGAGGCCGTCGTCGAGGCGGCCAAAGAGCAACTCGACGAGTTCGTCCACGGGTGTACGTACGTCCATCCGAATCAGCCGGCCGCGGCGCTCGCCGAGCGACTCGCCGAGGTCACGCCCGGTGATCTCCAGAAGACCTTCTTCTGTAACTCCGGTACCGAGGCGGTCGAGGGTGCGATCAAACTCGCACGGAAGTACACCGGCTCGAAGGAAGTCCTGGCGCTGGAGATGTCGTTCCACGGTCGGACTCTCGGATCACTGTCGCTGACGGGCAACAAATCCTACAAGGCGGATATGGCCCCGACGATCAACGACGTCGCACACGTCGCCCCGCCGTACGCCTACCGCTGTCAGCTGTGCGACGGTGGGCCGTGCTCGTGCGCTTGCGCCGAGGACGTCGAGCGCGTGATCAACACGCACACTTCCGACGACCTGGCGGCCGTCGTCGTCGAACCCGTGATGGGCGAGGGCGGGATCATCGTTCCGCCGGAGGGGTGGCTCTCTCGCGTGAAGGAGATCGCCCACGACCACGGCGCACTCCTCGTCGTCGACGAGGTACAGGCCGGATACGGCCGGACCGGCGAGATGTGGGCCTCGGACCACTTCGACGTTGTCCCCGACATTATGCCGCAAGCGAAGGGCATCGCAAACGGCCTCCCGCTCGGCGCGTTCACGGCCAGCGCGGAGGTCGCAGACGCCTTCGAAGCCGGCGACCACCTGTCGACGTTCGGCGGCAACCCCGTCGCGTGCGCCGCCGCGTTGGCGACGATCGACGAACTCGAGGGCGGCCTGATCGAGAACGCGAGCGAGCAGGGTGCGTGGTTGAGTGAACGGCTCACGGAACTGGAAACGGAGTACGACGTGGTCGGCGACGCGCGGGGGCTGGGGCTGATGCAGGGGATCGAACTGGTCGATCCCGACGAAACGGGGCCGATGGACGTCGCGCCCGCGCCCGACGCGAAGTTCGCGAAGGCCGTCGGAAAACACCTCCGAGAGCAGGGAATCATCATCGGTGTCGGCGGCTTCCACAAGAACGTGATGCGGTTCCAACCGCCGCTGTCTATCTCGCGCGAGCAGCTCGAACGCGCCGTCGAGGGACTCCAAACGGCCATCGAAGCGACTCGTGACGGGGGCGCGTGAGATGGACGAGATGCCAGGAAACGGCCGCGTCGCAGCGTTCCGCGAATCGAACCCCGGAAGCGCGGTCGAACTCCCCTACGCGGGATTCGATACGTTCCTGAAGCGGGAAATCGCCGACGTCGAGGACGTCGCAGGTTCCGATGCCGCCGTGCTCGGCGTCCCGTACGACGGCGCAGTGAGCAACCGACCGGGGACGCGCTACGGGCCCAGAGCCCTCCGCCGGGCCAGCGGCTGGCTGGCGTACCTCTCGGGCTACAAGGGCGGGTTGACGAACGTCCGGACCGGCCGCGAGGTCGACTTCGGCGCGCTCGACCTGGTCGATTGCGGCGACGTCCCCGTCTTCCCGATGGACCGCGAGACGACCGCCGAATCCATCTCCGCACACGTCGCGACCGTCGCCGAGCAGAGCGTGATGCCGGTCCTCCTCGGCGGCGACCACTACTGCACGTTTCCGTCGTTCAGGGGGTTCGCCGAGGGGAGCGACCACGACACCGTCGGGCTCGTCCAGATCGACGCCCACACCGATACGGTCGCCGAGAGCGCCGTTCTCGGCGAGCACTTCCACGGGTCTTCGACCCACCACATCTCGGAATCTCCGCACACCGACTACGAACACGTCTCCCAGGTGGGAATCCGCGGTTACGAGTCGCCCGGCTTCTTCGAGTTCGTCGAGGAGAGCGGGCTGTCGGTCTTCACCGTCCGCGACGTCGAGAGGGACGGAATCGGGGCGGTCGTCGAAGCGGCGATCGACGACGCCGCGGCCGACACCGACGCCGTCTACGTCACTTTCGACATCGACTCCGTTGACCCGTCGGTCGCACCCGGGACCGGGACTCCCGAACCCGGCGGACTGAGCGCGTCGCAGGCGCTGACCGTGATGGAGACGCTCGGACGACACGACTCGATCGGGGCCGTCGACCTGATGGAAGTCGCCCCGACGCTCGACCCGAGCGACAACACCGCTCGACTGGGCGCGTACCTCTTGACGACGCTGCTCGAACAGCAGTTCGCGTAGTCGGACGCATCCGCGGGGGCCCACGCGCGGGTTTTTATGTGATGACGGGCCCACTCGCAGGTGTGCACGTCAGCGACCTCCCCGTCTCCGCGGCCGTCCGCGAGCACTACCGCGCGTCGGGGATCGAAGAGTTGTACCCGCCGCAGGCCGCCGCCGTCGAGGCCGGGATCACCGAGGGGGAGAACGTCGTCGCCGCGATCCCGACGGCGTCCGGAAAGACGCTGATCGCCGAGTTGGCGATGCTGACCGCCGACGGGCCGGCGCTGTACGCCGTTCCGCTCCGCGCGCTCGCCCGCGAGAAGTACGAGTCCTTCGCCGACCTCCCGGGGGTGAGCGTCGGCATCTCGACGGGGGACTTCGACTCGCCCGACGAGGAGCTCGGCGCGGAGGACGTCGTCGTCGCGACGGCCGAGAAGGTCGACTCCGCGATCAGGAACGGGGCCTCGTGGGTCGAAGACCTCGCCTGCGTCGTCGTCGACGAGGTCCACCTGCTCGGGCGGGAGCGCCGCGGCCCGACGCTCGAAGTCACGCTCGCGACGCTGCAGCGGCGCGCGCCGGGCGTCCAGATCGTGGCGCTGTCGGCGACTGTCGACAACCCCGAGGACGTCGCGTCGTGGCTCGACGCCGAACTCGTCGAGTCGACGTGGCGGCCGGTGTCGCTGCGGACGGGGGTCTACGACGGCGACGACGTGACCTTCGACGACGGGTCGACGCTGGATGTGGACGTGAGCGACGCCGACGAGGGAGACACCGACGGAGAGCGGGATACCGAGGCGACGGCCGCGCTGGTCGAGGGGTCGATCGACTCGGGCGGGCAGTGTCTCGCGTTCGTCCGCTCGCGCCGAGAGGCGGAGTCGCTGGCGATGCGACTCGCCGAGGACGACCTCGCTCCCGACGGCGACGCGGCGGCCGACCTCGCCGCCGAAATCCGCGACGTCGACGGGACCTCGACCGGTCATCGACTGGCCGAGGCCGCCGAATCGGGGGTCGGCTTTCACCACGCCGGCCTGGTCAACGAGCACCGCGCCCTCGTCGAGTCCGCGTTCCGCGAGCGGAACCTCGGCGTCATCTGTGCGACGCCGACGCTGGCGGCGGGGGTGAACGTCCCGGCGCGGCGCGTCGTCGTCCGCGACCTCGAACGCTACACCGGCGAGGAGATGTCGAAGCTCCCGGTCCTGGAGGTGCACCAGATGTGCGGCCGCGCGGGGCGGCCGCACCTGGACCCCTACGGCGAGGCCGTCCTCGTCGGCGACGAACGCACGGCCGAGGACCTCTGGGACCGATACGTCGACGCCGGCCCCGAGGCCGTCGAGTCCCAGTTGGCCGCGCGGGAGGCCCTCCGTACCCACGTCCTCTCGGTCGTCGCCTCCGGATTCGCCGATTCGACGGCGAGTGTGCTCGACCTCCTCGACGCGACCTTCTTCGCCCACCAGTCGCCCGACGTCGACCTCTCGGGGCTGCTCGACACCGTCACGGGCGAACTCTCGGGGATGGAACTGCTCGACGTGGGCGAGGCCACCGCCGAGACCACCGACGCCGATACGGCGGCGACCGGAGACGGCTCGGACGCCCTCGCGGCGACGTCTCTCGGCGAGACAGTCTCCCGACAGTACGTCCGTCCCGAGACCGGCGCGCGTCTGATCGAGGGGATCCGAACGATCGAGGGGATGGCGGACGACGACGTCACGGCGCTGACAGCGCTGGGCGTCGTCTGCGCGACGCCGGACATGCGCGGGACGTACCTGGGGAACCGCGAGCGAGCCGACGTCTACCGGTACGCCTCGCGACACGCCGCGGCGTTCACGACTGCGCCGGAGGAGGCCGACGACTTCGAGGCGTGGCTCTGTGCGGTCAAACTGGCGCGTCTCGTCTTCGAGTGGAGCGAGGGCGCGTCGATCGAGGCGCTCGTCGACCGGTACCGCGTCGGACCCGGAGACGTCGAATCGCACGTCGAGCGGACGGTCTGGCTCCTCGGAGCCGGCGACGCCCTCGCGGCGACGCTCGACGCCGACGTCGATGTCTTCGATCGGGTTCGGCGGCGACTCGTCGACTCGGCAGACGACACTCCCGGAGACGGCGTCGACCGGCAGCCGCGGTAGCGTCCCCGGATGCGGCTCAGCGCTCGCCGGACGACCTCGGCCGCCGAACTTTATCAGCCTCGGGCGTGAATCGCGACGGGTATGGCTGGAATCACCTACGAGGACTTCCTCGACCTGTCGTTCGACCCGGCCGACTCCGATCTGGTCTGCACGTTCCGGATCGTCCCCGCCGACGGAATGGACGTCGAATCCGCGGCCTCCCGCGTCGCCTCCGAGTCGTCCAACGGGACCTGGGCGGCGCTCCCGACGGGCGAGGGGTTCACCGATATGCGGGCGATGGCGTTCGACATCGAAGCACTCGGCGGCGGTGCGGACGCAGACGGCGGCACCGACGCCGCCGAAATCAAAGTGGCCTACCCCGAGGGGCTGTTCGAGCCCGGGAGTATGCCCCAGATCCTCTCCTGTATCGCGGGAAACATTATGGGGATGAAGGCCGTCGACACGATCCGACTGGTCGACTGCGAGTGGCCCGAGGGGGTCGCGACGTCGTTCGCGGGTCCGCAGTTCGGTTCGTCGGTGCGACAGGAGGTATTCGGGGCCGACGACCGGCCGATCCTCGCGACGGTCCCGAAGCCGAAAGTGGGTCTCTCGACCGAGCGGCACGCCGAGGTCGGCTACGAGGCCTGGACCGGCGGCGTCGACCTCCTGAAGGACGACGAGAACCTCACCGACCAGGAGTTCAACCCGTTCCACGACCGCCTCGTCGAGAGCCTCGCCGAGCGCGATGCGGCCGAAGACGAGACCGGCGAGCCGAAGTCGTACCTGATCAACGTCACCGCGGGGACCAACGAGATGCTCGAACGCGTCGACCAGGTCGCCGCCGAGGGCTGCGAGTACGTGATGGTCGACGTCATCACGACCGGCTGGGCCGCGGTCCAGACGGTTCGGGAGCGCTGCGAGGAACTGGGGCTGGCGATCCACGCCCACCGCGCGATGCACGCCGCCTTCGACCGCCTGCCCCAACACGGCGTCTCGATGCGCGTGCTCGCGCAGATCTCCCGCCTCGTCGGCGTCGATCAGCTCCACACCGGGACGGCCGGGCTGGGAAAACTCGCGAACGAGGACACCGTCGGCATCAACGCGTGGCTCCGCGAGGATCTCTATGGACTCAACGACGTGCTCCCGGTCGCCTCCGGCGGTCTGCACCCCGGCCTCGTCCCGGATCTGCTGGACGCGACCGGCACGAACGTCTGCGTGCAGGCCGGCGGCGGCATCCACGGCCATCCCGACGGCACTCACGAAGGCGCGAAGGCGCTGCGCGCGGCCGTCGACGCCTACGCCGAGGACCGATCGCTGGCGTCGAAGGCCGAGGAGAGCCCCGCGCTCCGAACGGCCATCGACGAGTGGGGGACGGAGACGCCGCGGTAGGTCGGGGCGACTCGCGGCTCGCAGAGCGGTAACGCAGTGCGTCCCCGGACGCCCGCACACGGGATCTTGGGCCCGTATCAGTCGGTGTCGGCTCCAACCGGCTCGTCCTCATGCCCGGTAGCCGCCGAGCCGGACCGGACGCGACTCCGATACGCCGCCGTCGCGGTCGCGAACGCGGCCGCGCCGGTCGTGTTGAGGACGAGGTCGACGATCGTGTCTTCCACGTAAAACTCCAGGGACCAGTTGTACCAGAACGTCTTGAAGAGGAACTCGTAGATCTCGAACCCCGCGCCGATGGCGAGGACGGCCGGGACGAGCCAGAGGGGCGATCGGAGCGTCGGCCCGCGGAACGTGAAGGCCAGCAACGCCGCCACCCCGAGACCGCCCATCGCGTGGGTCATCAGGTCCCACCAGGGCATCGTGGTGTAGACGTTGTAGTAGACGCCGCCGAAGTGCAGCCCGGAGACGACGGCCGACCAGACTGCGACCGCGACCCACGCGACAGTGAGGTGATCGCCGCGGGGGAGTTCGCTGCGGAGCCGCGACCCGAGGAACTTCGGCCACGACGGAAGCGACGCTTCGGGATAGCCCGACGTGCGCATCGTCGCCCACGTCGCGACGACCGTCAGGAGGAGGGAACCGACCCCGACGACGAGTTTCGGGGAGAGGTGCGGGGGAGTCGCCATCGCTCCCGGATCGCTCCCACGTCGGTAAAACTCTTCTGTGGTGGGTCTGCGCCGCTTCGGCGTAATCCCCCGGACGCGTCCGATCGACGCCCGTGTCAGGCCTCCGCCCACGGCTCGGTCGTCCCCTCGCCGAACAGGTCACGCATCAGGCTGACGATGCTCTCCGGCGGGAACTGCCCGCGCTCGGTGACGATGGCGTCCACGTAGCGCGGCGGCGTCACGTCGAACGCGGGGTTCAGGACCTCGGGGTCGCCCATCCCCTCGGCCGTCTCCCTATCGACCACCTCGCGCTCGTCGCGCATCTCGATGTCGACCGTGTGGCCGGTGAGCGTGTCCGGGTGGAGCTTGATCGTCTGGGCGGCGCAGACGATCGGCGTCCCCCGGTCGCGGGCGTTGACCGCGAGGCCGCTCGTGCCGATCTTGTTGATGACCGACCCGTCGGCGGCGATGCTGTCGGCCCCGACGAGGACGTGGTCGACGTCGTTGAGGTACCGCCGCGCCGCGGAGTCGACGATCAGCGTCACGTCGACGCCCAGTTCGTCCAGCGCCTCGGCGGTGATGTGACCCTGGTTCCGCGGTCGCGTCTCCTTGACGAACGCCGACAGCGACTTCCCCTGCTCGACGGCGGTCTCGACGCAGGCGAGGACGTCCGTCGAGTGACAGTGCGTCATGATCGTGTCGCCGTCGCGGAGGCGGTTCGCACCCACGCGCCCGAGGTCGGTCTGCGCGTTGTCGAGCCGTCGACAGAACTCCGAGACGCTGGCGCGGACGCTCGCGCGGAGGCGCTCGACGGTTTCGCCCTCGACGTCGCGGAGGACGTACCGGAGCGCGTTCGGGAGGCTGACCGCCGTCGGACGGGTGTCGTACAGGACGCGGGCGGCCGCGCGGAGCTCCGCACGAAAGGCCTCGGGCGAATCGGCGTCGCTGACGTCGGCCTGTTCGCCGAGCGCCTCGGCCGCCGCGGCGGCGATGGTCGCCGCACCGCGGATCTCCATCGAACCGATGTCCTCGGCGGTGCGGTGGACGGCCGGCGATACCTCGACGTCGGGTGGAGCGTCGCTCATACCGGCACTTCGGGGCCCCCGCAGAAAAGCGCGCGCCCGATGTCGAGACGGCCCGGAACGCGGATCGTCGCGTCCGGTTGTCTCTTCGTCGCGCTCGATCGCCCCTACAGGTACTGCTCGATCAGCGACCGGAGCGTCGACTCGTCGCGGACGCCGACGACCTGTTCGACGGCCTGTCCGTCACTGAAGAGTTGGAGGGTCGGCACCCCGCGGACCTGATACTGCTGGGCGAGCTGTTGATTCTGGTCGATGTCGACCTTCGCGACCGCGGCGTCGGTCGAGGCCGCCAGCGACTCGACGGTCGGTTCGAGCATCTTGCACGGACCGCACCAGTCCGCGTAGAAGTCCACCAGTACGACGTCGTACGTCGAGATCGCGTCTTGGAGCTCTTCCGAACCGTTGACGTGGATCGGCTCCGTGGGCACAGAGTCCTCTTCTCCGGACGATTCGGGGGATTCGTCGCCACTCATCTGGGAAGCGAGTTCCTCGCGTTTCTGCGCGCGGATCTCGTCGATCTCGTTGGGTGATTCGCTCATCAACACCTCGTTGGAGCGCGTAGAATAAAACAGTTTTGCAAAATGTAGACAATACAATTGTGGGCCACGGTTCGGAACGGGACGTCTCAGACGACTATCGGAAACGCGGGAGAAAGTGCTATGGTAGCGTTTGCAAGTCTTCGCTCACGCGATCGGATGAACAATCAGTTTCAAACGGTAGGATCTGTTGAAACACTTATTAATTGATAGCTTTCCACACTCTTACTCCCTCAGTGTAGGAGGTAAGATCGGCGTGCAAGATTCAGGAGATGGATTTACTAAATGTCGGAAGTCCCTTCAACGGCCTGAGTAGCGACTAACCCAAAAGGACGGCCCGCTATTCATCTAGTATGGCAATCGAAGCCTCATTCACTGTTGAGCAAGCTGATTTCCCGTTGAGTGCTGTGTTTGAGCAGTTGACGGATGTCACGATCGAGTTAGATCGTATCGTGCCGACGGGCGAGGCAATTATTCCCTACTTTTGGATTTCTGCTGATGACACCGATAAACTCACGACCGATCTGAGTGATGATCTCGGGATCGATCAGGTCAAAGTAATCGACCAAGTAGAGAAACAGATGTTCGTCCGTATTGATTGGAACCTCAACCATGAGAGCATTCTCACGGCAATCGTGAATACTGAGATCACGCTCCTTGCCGGCATCGGGAAGGAAAAGCAGTGGACCTTTGAAATCCGAGCAAGCGAGCAACAGGAACTCTCCGACTTTCAGACGTACTGCCAAGACCATAATATCTCGATTGAGCTGACTGAACTCCACGCGGTTTCATCACTCAGATCTGACCGAGAGTACGATCTCACGGACGGGCAACGGAAAGCGCTGGTACTGGCGTATTCCAGTGGGTACTTTGATTCGCCACGAGACGCCACGCAAGCCGATCTCGCAGACGAACTTGGGATCACCCGGCAGGCGGTCTCATCACGGTTACAGCGCGGTATGCGACGCCTCGTAGCGAGCTCCCTTATCACTCCTGAAGAGTAAGCGCGGAACCTTAGTATAAAAAAGCATTGCGAGAGCAAAAGCCACTCTCAACCTCGTAGAAGGCCTCTATTTGGGTGATGGGACCGTCTCAAATGATGGCTGCGAACTCAAAAATAGCAGAATCTCTGAGCCCGATTGAATCCGATGCAGAAAGCAGATCGTTCCAAGCGACGTACGACAGCACTCGTGACTCGACGAGTTTAGCGATCGTTGCAGTGGTTGCAACCGCCCTTGGGGAAGACCCGCAGGCCTTGACACCGCTTCAGACTGCTATTGATACAGACGCGCTTGACAAACTGGTGACGGAGTCAGATACCGGCCTCGGGACCTGTGGCAGTATTTCCTTCAGGTATGATGGGTTCAAGATCACGGCCACTAGCGAGGGTGTCATCGAGGCGAACCCTATCGAGGATATCCAATCGGCACCGATGCACCCATACCGCATTGAGTGTGCTGGCTGTGGACAGCCTCGACTAGGGAAGAAACGTGCGCCTGATACTGCGGTCGTTCCGTATCAGGACACGTGCCCGGAGTGTGAATGCGACAGTTTCGACATCGGAGTTACGACTTGAAATGAGTGAGCAGGCCGCTTCGAGACGTGGAGACTTCCGGACCGTGCTGCGAGAGCAACAACAGCGAGTGGTGGTTGCCCTCGCAGCAGAGGAGACGATAGATGCGACGCCGATTGTTCAGGAGGATGAATCTCTCTCCTGCGAGGAGTACATCACACTCGTGTATGAACTCCACCACATCGATCTCCCCGAGTTACAGGCTGCCGGGGTAATTGAGTTTGATCGGCGCGAAGAGACGTTGAGGCAAGGGACAGACTTCGACGAGGCTCGCTCGCTGCGCGAACACCGCGCTGACCAGTGAGACACTTAAGATCGTAAGCCTCCTACACGATGGTCCTGGTTCTCTCGCATCACTGTGGGAACGGCAGAAACCAGAAATTATCGTTGACCCACAGGGGCCGACGGCCGAGGCGGGGCGCCTCAGTCGGCGTACAGCGAGTAGGTGATGACTGCGAACCCGACGAACGTGAGAATCGCGTCGATGAGCAGTCCGGTCGCGAGGTTGACGCCGAGGATGAAGTCGAAAGTGCCACCGAGGAGCGCACCGAGCGTGATGATCCCGAACCCCATCGCGAGCGCTCGCAGCGCCCTCGTCCCGGTCTTGCGGTACGCCTTCAGCGAGAAGTACGTGATGAGTCCGCCGAGGATGAGGATCCCCGTCTTCACCACGATGATTCCCGTCGCGATGCTCGTCGTCGTAGTCGTGTGTACCATTATGTTTCCTCCCGTACGGCGGTCCAGATGTCCGCGAGCCGTTCTTCGGGCCCCTGTTCGAGCCGCGCGATCTCGACGTCCAGCTCCCGAGACTCGGTGAGCGCGATCCGGACTTCCTCGAACGCGACGGAGTACGTCGTCGTGTGGTGTCCGTCCGATCTGATCTCCGTGCCCTCTTCGAGCAGTTCCGCGTCGGTCAGCAGGTCGAGCTTTCGGTAGGTCGTCGACAGCGGAATGTCGCACTGTTCGGAGAGCTCACTCGCCGTTCGCGGTTCGTCCAGCGCCCGGACGATAGCTCTCGCGTCTTCGTCATCGAGCGCGTCGAGGACGGACTGTAGGTCCGCCGACTCGATCGCGGACGGCTCGCGCGCCATTATCAGATGCTGGAGTACCGGCCGTATTAATCTCTCGGGATATACTCGCCCGTCGGCGCTGGGAGTCTCCCGATTCGACCGACGCGGGAGCGCGGCCGGTTCTTTATGACGTGCCGGCGAACGACCCGCGTATGAGCGATCCGAAACCGTTCAGATACGACACCGAGGTGCCGCCGGGGCAGACGCGGCACCTGCGATACGAGATCAGCGAGACGTACCTCGGCGATCCGGTCGAGATCCCCGTGACGGTCATCAACGGCGAGCGCGGCGGGCCGACCGCGTTTCTCTCCGCCGCGCTGCACGGCGACGAACTCAACGGCGTGAAGGTGCTCCAGGAGGTCGCCGATCGGTACGACTCGGCCGAAGTCCACGGAACGATCGTCTGCGTGCACGTCGCTAACGTCCCGGGGTACCTCGCACAACAGCGATACATCCCGATCTACGACCAGGACCTGAACAGGTCGTTTCCGGGAAGCGCCCGGTCGAACACCGCAGAGCGGATGGCCAACGTGATCTACGAGCGGTTCGTCAGGCCCTGTGACTTCGCGCTCGACTTCCACACCTCGACGCGCAACCGGACGACGATGTACCACGTGCGGGCGGACACGACCAGGCCCGAGGTCGACAGGCTCGCCCGCGCGTTCGGCTCGAACCTCATCCTCTCGGGCGAGGCCGACGCGGGGTCACTGCGAACGGTTGCCTCGAACGACGGCATCCCGACGATCACCGTGGAGATGGGTCGCGCCCACCGGTTTCAGCCGGAGCTGATCGACCGCGCGCTCGACGGCGTCGAGAGCGTCTTCGCGGAGTACGGGCTGTTGCCCGACGCCGCCGTCAGGTGGCCCGGGTGGACCCGCGTCGTCGGCAGCAACGGCGACAAGAAGTGGCTCCGCGCCGACACGGGCGGGCTCGTCGAGATGCAGTACGGACCCGTGCCGCTGGTGTACGAGGGCGACACGATCTGTACGATCTCCGATCACTTCAAGGAGCGAGAGAAACGCGTGGCGGCTCCGTTCACCGGCCTCGTCATCGGTTCGCTTCAGAATCCGGTGGCGGCCCCGGGACACCCGCTGTGTCATCTCATCCGCGTCGACGACGCGACGCTCAGGGAGATCGAACGCGAGATAGCGGCGGGAGAGTTCTCCGAACGACCCTGGGTGTGAGGTCGGGGCTGCCCGTCCGACGGCGCTCAGCACGCGAGATACCCCGCGTTCAGAACGCGAGATACCCCGCGTTCGGCAGCAGCCCCGCGAGGTACAGCAGCGCGACGGCGAACATCAGTACGGCGATGGTCATCGCCGGCGGGTCGACGTGCGTCCCCGAGTGCGCGTAGAACACCCGCTGGGTCACCTCGCCGGTGAGCCCGGCGAGTCCGCCGAACGCGCCCGCAACGAGGAGGGCCAGGGGGTCGCTGCCGACGACGGGGAGCGCGATCACCGCGCCGACGCTGCCCAGGAGCGTGATGTGATGGGTGACCGGGATCCGCTCGACGCCCAGATTGAGAAACAGCAGGCTCATCGCCGAGACCGCGTAGCCCATAAATACGCTCCCGGTTTCGAGCCAGATGTAGCCGGCCAGGACGCCCCCGACCAGACCGATGGTGGTGACTCCGCACCAGGTGTACTGATGCGGGAGCCACGGTTCGGTCGCCAGGCGGCCCTGCACGGTTCCGCCGTCGGGCGCGGAGCGCGGCTCCTCCCGCTCGAAGGGAGACATATCGAGGACGTTGCGGCCGGCGATCCGGCCGACGATCGGGTACCCGAAGGCGACGCGGGCGAGCAGCGCCGTCGCGACGACGGACAGTGCGATCGAATCCGTCGGCGCCCCGAGGCCGCTGGCGAGGCGGGTGATCAGCATCCCGACGACGCCGAAGATCCCACCGACCGCCAGGATGTCCGGTTTCGTCCCGAACGCGAAGCCGATGTTCTTCCCGAAGTGGTAGCTCCAGCCGCCGGGTTCCATCTCGGGGTAGCGCTTGGCGGCGTAGGCGGCCGCCGCGACGCCGCCGGCGAAGGAGACGTGCGGCCCGGTCACCATCCCGAAGCCGATCACGCTCGTCACGCCCGTCGCCAGTTCACCCTGCGGAGCGAGGTCGAACGCCTCGATCTCTCGCGTGAGAACCCCGAGACCCTCGCCGAGGAAGACGACGAAGCCCGTGAAGACAAACGCCGGCAGCGCGCCGAGCGCAGCACCGAACGCCCCGCCGGCGAGGGCGGCGATCACTAACACCGCGAGCCGCTCGGCGTCGACGCCGATGAGCGGAAGCTGTAGCAGCAGGTCCAGCACCGGTTGTCACTCCTCTCTGGCCCAGTCGAGGGAGCGTTCGACGGCGTCGCCCCACCGACCGTAGCGTCGGTCGGCGGTCGCACGCGCCATCTCGGGGGAGAACTCACGATCGATCTGCCAGTTGTCGCGCAGTTCGTCGACGCTCCCCCAGTAGCCGACCGCCAGCCCCGCCGCGTAGGCGGCCCCGAGCGCCGTCGTCTCGTCGACCTGCGGACGCGCGATCTCGATCTGGAGGACGTCGGACTGGAGTTGGCACAGGAACGAGTTCTTCACGGCCCCGCCGTCGACGCGGAGCGACGTCGTCTCGATGCCCGAGTCGGCCTCCATCGCCTCGGCGACGTCGCGGGTCTGGAACGCGATCGACTCCAGGGTCGCGCGGACGATGTGTTCCTTCCTGGTCCCGCGGGTCATCCCGACGATGGTCCCGCGCGCACGACCGTCCCAGTGGGGCGCACCGAGCCCGGTGAACGCCGGGACCATATACACGCCGTCGGTCGAATCGACGGAGCGCGCGAGCTCTGCGGTCTGTGCGGCGTTGTTGATCAGGTCGACGTCCTCGAGCCACTCGATGGCCGCGCCGGTGATGAAGATCGATCCTTCGAGCGCGTACTGGACTGGCTCGCCCGAAAGCTGGAAGCCGACCGTGGTTAGCAGGCCGTGATCGGAGTCGACAGCCTCCGTTCCCGTGTTCATCAGGTAGAACGACCCCGTTCCGTAGGTGTTCTTCGCGTCTCCCTCGTCGAAGCAGGTCTGCCCGAACAGGGCCGCCTGCTGGTCCCCGAGCGCCCCGGCGACCGGGACTTCGGCCCCGAGGAAGCCGTCCGGATCCGTGTGGCCGTAGAGCGTCTCGTCGGAGGAGGGGCGCACTTCCGGGAGCATCGCCGCCGGGACGTCGAACTCCGCGAGGAGGTCGTCGTCCCACGACAGCTCGTGGATGTTGTACAACATCGTCCGCGAGGCGTTCGTCACGTCGGTGACGTGCTCGCCGGTGAGGTTGTAGATCAGCCACGCGTCGATCGTTCCCACCATCAGTTCGCCCGCCTCCGCCCGGGACCGGAGGTCGTCGTCTCGCGACCGCTGCATCTTCAGGGGCTCGGCGTTGTCGAGGAGCCACTCGGTCTTCGTCGCCGAGAAGTACGCGTCGGCTTCGAGGCCGGTCTTCTCACGGATCCACTCGACCTTCTCTGCCGACTCCAGTTCCTCGACGCGGTCGGTGGTTCGGCGGTCCTGCCACACGAGGGCGTTGTGGACCGGCCGTCCGCTGTCGGCGTCCCACACGACCGTCGTCTCGCGCTGGTTCGTGATCCCGAGGGCCTCCAACTGCTCGGCGTCGATGTCCGCCTCCCGAAGGCCGCGTTCGACGACGGCCTGGGTGTTCTCCCAGATCTCGACGGGATCGTGTTCGACCCAGCCCGGTTCCGGGTAGATCTGCTCGTGTCTCTCGTAGGCGTTCGCGACGATCTGTCCGCTGTGGTCGAACGCGATGAACCGCGTCCCTGTGGTCCCCTGGTCTATCGAACCGACGTAGGTGTTCGTCATTATCGTATCTCGGCCGGACGAGAGCGTCGCAAATGTCGACTCTGTCCTACCCCATTGACGAGTCCCTCCTGTATAATGATTGTTTACTTCTAACCGATAAGACAGGAGGAATATCTCACATCAGAGAATAATAATTTGATTATTTCACCCAATTCGACCCGTGGGCACGGGTATGCTTCGTCACAAGTACCCCTCTTCGTCGACTCTCAGTGATCGGGCTCGGCCTGTTCGTGGGTGTGGTGATAAAAGCGGACTCGCGCCTCGCCGTCGACGAGGATGGGGTCGAAACAGACCCGCCGGTATCGATCGTTGTCGAGCAGGTTCACCATCAGTCCCGCGGCGTGTTCGGAGACCGAGTCGTAGTCGGCCTCGCAGACGGGACACGCCGCGGGCGAACCGTCGGGCACGTCCATCAGCGGTCGGTGTTCTGGGTCATTCGCTCGTCGAATCGGCGTCCTCGGCGACCCGAGAGACCGTCTCGTAGCCGTCGTCGCCGTACGCGATGAACCGGACGTCGTCGAGCGAGTCGGGGTCGAACGCGCTGATCTCCTCGACTATGATGCGCGCGCCCTCCGCGAGGTCGAACCCGGCGACGCCGCACCCGAGCGCCGGAATCACGAGCGATTCGCAGCCGAGTTCGTCGGCGCGTTCGAGCGCGTTGCGGGTCGCATCGCGGACGCTCTCGGCGGTCGCCTGCCCGTCGCCGTAGTGCGGCATCGCGGCCGCGTGAATCACGTACTCGGCGTCGAGGTCGTAGGCGTCGGTGACGGCGACCTCGCCGAGGTCGACCGGCCCTTTCGTCACGGCCGCCTGATTCAACGCCTCGCCGCCGGCGCGACGGAGCGCGCCCGCGACGCCCGAGCCCATCTGGAGGCTCGTCCCGGCGGCGTTGACGAGGGCGTCCGCGGACTGCTGTGCGATGTCGCCCTGGATGACGGTGAACTCCATACACCCAGTTAGACGGGCCGTCGACAAAAATCTCGGCGGCCGTCGGTTCGACGGCGCGAGAACCGAACCGGGGTTCCGGAACCGAAGGCGGGAACGAACGGTTCTTTCCGCGTCCGACCCCTGGCCGCAGATATGAGCGACTACGCAGTCGAGCCGCCGCTCTTGGAAGCCGTCGCCGCGCGAGCGGTGCGCGCGGGCGGCGACTACCTCGCCGACGCGTTCCGCGACGTCGACGTCGAGGCCGAGTACGGCACCGACGACGTGAAATCGGCCGCAGACCGGATCGCGGAGGATCGCGCGCTGGCCGTCGTCGGGGACGCGTTCCCCGACCACGCCGTGCACGGCGAGGAATCCGGCCGCGACGGTGACCACCGCTACGAGTGGGTCGTCGATCCGCTGGACGGGACGAACAACTTCGCCGCCGGGATCCCCTCGTTCGCGACGGCGGCGTGCGTGCTGGAAGACGGTGAGCCGCTGGTGTCGGCGATCTACGAACCGCTGCCCGACTCGCTGTATCTCGCGCGACGAGGGGATGGCGCGACGGCCGACGGCGAGCCGATGACCGCCGACAGCGACCTGTCGCTCCCGCGGGGGACCGTCTCCTTCGTCGTGGGGCTTCCCGCGGTCCGCGACGACGACCACCGGGCCGTCGCTCGGGAGGTCGAATCGGCCGTCGACGCTCGTTGCAAGCGCGTCATCAACACCTGGTCGCCCTGCGTCGACTGGGGGCTCCTCGCACGCGGTGGACTCGAAGGGCTCGTCGCCTATCGCCCGGACGTCTACGAGCAGTACGCCGGCGCGTTGCTCGCCGAGGAGAGCGGCGTCGTCCGCCGCGTGTTCGACATCGACGAGGAGCGCGGCGAACTCCGAGAGATGACGGATCCGGCGGCGACCGGCGTCGACGGCCTCTACGTCGCCGCGCCGGACGGCGAGACGTGCGACCTGCTCGTCGAGGCGGCAACGGAAGCGCTGTAACCGTTCGGTCCACTCTCGACGGCGTCGACACGGGTCCGTCCCGGTCGACCCACGCACAACGTCCGGTCCACGCACGGGATCCTCGACCCCCGCCCCGGAGAAGTCCG
The DNA here is from genome assembly GCF_024494595.1 of Halobellus rarus. Lineage (GTDB taxonomy): Archaea > Halobacteriota > Halobacteria > Halobacteriales > Haloferacaceae > Haloquadratum > Haloquadratum rarum. The sequence continues at coordinate 74,132 of NZ_JANHDI010000012.1, forward strand.
GAGTACTTGTCGAACCTACGTGCGGGTATGGCCGTCCTCCGAATGCGGCGGACCGACGCCCTGTTCGCACACTGGCCGGTCGACCCGACCGTCGTGTCGTCTCGGCTCCCTGCGGGGTTGGCGGTGGCGACCGACGACGGACAGGCGTGGCTCGGGGTCGTCGGCTTCGCGATGTACTTCTTCAGCCTCGAGGCGCACGACTGCGTCGGCGTCGCCCGACGGCTCTTCCGGGTGCCGTACTTCCGCGCACTGAACACGATCCCGACCGCGCGCGACTTCTCCAACTCGTCGCTGAACATCCAGAGAGGATACTACGCTCTCGATTGGTACACGTCGACCTGTACGACCTCGGAATCTACGGTAAAGATCCGTGGCGTAACACCGTGGGATTCCTGATCTCGACTGGAACAGCGCCGAAGAGCGCCACGGCGCCGCACTCGATCAGATCGCCGTGAAGGCATCAGACGACGAATAGCTCGACGTGAGCGATTCAGAATGACAGTTTGCACATATTTGCAAAAGCCGTTGAAACCGCTGGATTCGTTCGTCTCAAAAGCTCGGATGATCGACAGCCGTCCCACCGACACTGCGGCTTCTTGCCGTGCTTTCATCAGGCATTAGTGAAACAGACAGCCACGACGACGGTACACTTTCAGATCGTGATTTCGTCCGGCGCGTCCTGTCTTGCGTCGATTCGCCCCTTTCAGACGCGCTGAAGTCCGCTGCCGCTGCGGGACTTCTTCGTTACATTCGGCGGATCGACGGGTTCCGACTGGCCTTCGACGTCCACGTTCGCTCCCGATCGGGGACCGAAACGCGTCGAATGACCAAACAGTACACGAATCGCTTCGGTCGGACGAAGCCGATAGGCGACACACAGAGTCAGCGGTGTTCGGGGGCGCGGACGGGCGCCTCGGGTATTTCGATCCCTTCGCTGGCGAAGGCGGCCATCGAGCGCTCTGTCACGTCCGAGGCGAACGCGAACTCGTCGCGCAGGTCGGCCACATACGCCTTGCCGCGAATCGTCCGATAGTAGGACTCGTCTTCGACCAGTACCGCGAACGGGTGATCGTCGTCGACGTAGACGTACTTCGAGGTCACCATCGCCTCCTTGACGATCGTACTCGCTCGATCAACGTCCGCAGAGGCGGTGACCGCGAGTTCGACGACGACCATCATCTCCGGCTGGCCGTCGTTGGCGTTCGAGACGTTCGCAGTGAACATCGTTGCGTTCGGGACACTTACGGCGCTGTCGTCGGGCGTCCTCAGCGTCGTCGCCCGGAGATCGATGTCGGTTACCTCGCCGTAGTCGCCGTCGATGGTGACCTTGTCGCCGACCTGGTAGGGACGCTCGGTGACGAGCACCAGGCCACCGATTATCGCCGCGAAGAGGTCCTTCAGGCCGAACCCAAGAGCCGCCCCGAACAGTCCCGACACTGCGAGCAACTGTGCGGCCGATAGTTGGAGCAACGGTCCAAAGACCAGATACGCCGCGGTTCCGTAGATGAGAACTCTCGTAATCGGAACGAGGATCTTGATGCTGATCCGCCGGCGGGGAATGTGCTCGACGACCGCCGTGAGCACGTACCCGACGACCCGGGCGGTCAGGTACGCGGCCACGAGCACGCCCACTATTCTCGTGAGCGTCTCCTGCGCTATCCCCAAGTCTACCAGCGCCTGGAGTGCGGTCACAGTATCCGCCCCCGGTCGGTCGCCGGCGCGGCGGCCGGCACCGCCGCCGGTACCAGCTCCACGATGTCGTCCTCGACCGTGACGAGACCGTCGCGCGCGAGGCGCCCGAGGACCCGGTCGAGTCCGTCAACAATTCCCGTGAGCTGTGCCCGGTTGATTCGCTCTTTCGCGAGCACGATCCGCAGACAGAACGCCTCCTCGCGGTCCAGGTCCCGGTCGGAGGCGGCGACGGCGATGTCGCTCGGGCGCACCTCCGATCCGTGACGGGTCTCCCAGATCGCTGTGGCGACGCCGAGGTTCCCGTTCGAGACCGTGGCGAGCCGGCCGAACGTTACGTCCTTTGGATCCAGGTTTCCATCCGAAAACAGGTCCTTGACTGCAACTGGACTCAGCGTAGGGATCGGCACCGATACCGACCAGTCCCGCCAGCCAATCTCGTGGCGCGTCGAGACGAACGAACCGCCCCGCTCGGGGTCGTCTGCGACGAACGCCGGCATCACGTCGTACCGATCGAGCACGAGTTCCGCGACTCGTTCTGCGGGGAGGGGCTGGATCTCGACGGTGACCGGAAACTCCCGGTCGAGGGACTGCACCGCCGCGAGGTACGCCCACGCGTACCGGTTCCAGCCGGTCACCACTGTCGCATCGATGCTCGCCAGGTCGTCGAGAAACGCAGACAGTTCCTCAAAGCCGCCGATGCGACGCTCGTACAGGTGCTGGCAGTCCTCTATCACGACTGGCCCCCCGTCGATCCTCGCCCGGATTCGGTCGACCCCGTCGCCGGGATCAAGGCTAACTCGGGTTGCGTCCAGATCCCGCACAGCCCGGTCTAGGACGGGCCCGCGTCCGGAGAAGGGATCGCCCACGACGGCAACCGGCCCGACCTCTTCGCCCGAGAGGACGGCCTTGAACACCTCGTGGTCGTCACCGAGGAGCGTGGAGACGTCGGCCTCCGGCCCCCGACGTCGCCCTTTCACGGCACTATCCTTCATTATACTCTCATCTTTGCGTCCAGCCGGTTGATAATACCGGATCGGGGGGTCGACCCGGTCAGACGATCTCGAGCGCCCCCTATCAATTCGTCGAGCTCGCGGCTCGACACGGCCGTGAGACGATCATTCGAGCCACTATTTTTGTCCTATCCGGGGTAGTGTTTAGATGAGCGTGAGTAACCTTGGCCAGTTCTTCCCATTGGATCGAGAATATCCGAGATATACGTGCTAAACAAAGCGGACGCCAATCTGCCTCTACTAATTAGTACGAAGATACCGAGATATCGGAAGACGATTCTCCGTGATGATCCACGTCGAGCGATCGCCGATATCGGAGGTCTCGATCGACGGCATTCACCGGACGCTCTAGGTCTGGAAAATCTCCGGACCACTGCCCTAAGCAGCGGTCCGGTGAGTGGTTGTCAGATCCTATGACAACCAATTACGAAAACGGTGGGAGAGCGGATAAAACCCTCGACAAGGCGGCGGAGTCGACAGCTAACTACCTGGTTTGGGTATCGCTATCGAGAGAACAGCGGCGCGCGTCCGGTCAGCGTCCACTCGATCCGTTCGGTTACGGGACCGGAGTCTCGCGAACGGATACTCCGTGCGGGGATTCACCGGCGGCGAGCGAGGAGTACAGTAACATACGAGGTAATCAAAGGAGGACGGAGCGTTCCGGCCCTTTTCTACTCCGCCCTCCCGTTCGAAGGCTGGGAACAGGTGGGACCACGTCTCGGGCTTGTCTCGGATGGGGTGCCCCCCAAATCAGATATTGTACGTCGTGTGTCATTCATTGTCACGCTGGCCCGGGTAAGGAAGATTGCCTCCGAATCGCCGAGGAGGCCGCCAACGTGCTCACTATCGGATAGCCAGGGATTCGCCAGTAGCCTTCAGGTCAGTCGGCAGCGTGTTCGCCCTTCTGTGTCCGCTCTATCTGTAGCGGATTCGTGCTCGACGTTGCGGTGAGCAGTCGCAGGAACTGTCCCGCGTTCGTGAGGAGTTTGTTCTCCGCCTTTCGGAGGTGTTCCTCGTACGTCGAGCGAGCGACGGCGGTCTGATCGGCCAACTCCCTGAGCGAGGTCTGCCGCGGCTGTTCGTAGTACCCGCTTTCCAGTGCCAGCTCGAGTGCTGCCAGCTGTCGCTCGGTCACGGTCTCGAACAGTTGATCCACCGGTGCTAACATACTGTGCGGGATCTGTTGTTCCGTAATCGCCGTCTTCGAGAGCACGTCGACGTTCCGGTCGGCCTCCAGATCGCGCAGGAGGGCGCGGACGTCGCTCTCGTCGAACGCGATCACCGTGTAGTGCTCCCATCCCTGCCGGTGGATCGTCGGCGGCTGGTACAGGCTGTTGTACTCCTCGAACCGGTCGATGATCGAGTCTTCCAACGAACAGAGACAGGACTGGGTGACGACGTGCAGGCCGGATTCGTCGATCGACTCGTGGAGAATCGTCCCCAGGCGGTCGATTTCCTCGAGGAGTTCCTCGGCCGGCGATTCCGGGGACGTGAGCTCGATCACCTGGCAGTCGCTCAGGTACCACTCCCGGATCGTGAGATCCGGGTGGCGCTCCGAGATCTCTCGGTACGGACACTCGTGTTTGACCCGGAAGGAGGCCTCATAGAGGCTCATACGTGACTCGAAGATACGAACGAAAATAATCCTACCGGTCATGTCCGGCAGCGCCTATATACTAATATCTCTCATACTGGTAGACACTGATGCCGGAGATTAGCCCCGAGAAACTCAGTGAGGGATTACAGACCGACGCAGACGACTTGCTCGTACTCGATGTCCGCCACGAGGAGGAGTACGACGACTGGCATATCCCGGGCAGCGTCAACGTCGACGTCTACGACGAACTGACCGAGAACCCCGACGCGGCGAAGGACGACCTCGGGGACCTTCCCGACGGGAAGACGATCGTTACCGTCTGTGCCGCGGGCGTCGTCTCCCAGACCGCGACGGACGTGCTCGAAGAGTTAGGGTACGACGCAGCGACGCTCACGGACGGGATGAACGGCTGGAGTCGTGTCCACCGGAACGCGACTGTCCCCGTCGATCTCGACGGGACGCTCGTTCAGGTCGCGCGTCCGGGGAAGGGCTGTCTGTCGCACGTCTTGATCTCGAACGGGGACGCAGCCGTGTTCGATCCCTCACACTACCTCGACGAGTACGAGGCGATTCTCGACGCGCACGACGCCGAACTCGTCGGCGTCTTCGACACGCACGCGCACGCCGATCACGTCTCCGGCGGCGCGGAACTCGCCGCGCGTCACGGCGTCCCGTACTACCTCCACCCGAAGGACGCGCTCGCGATAGACGCGACACCCGTCGAAGACGGACAGACGGTGACTGTCGGCACTCTCGACATCGAAGTCCTGCACACGCCGGGACACAGCGAGGGCAGCGTCTCGTTCGCCGTCGACGGTGCGGCGCTGATTACGGGCGATACGCTCTTCCACGAGAGCGTGGGACGCGTCGAACTCGGCGTCGAAGCCGGAATCGAGGACTCCGACGTCGAAGGGAACGCCGCGACGCTCTACGAGAGCCTCGAGCGGTTGGTAGATCGCCCGGACGACATCGTGGTGCTACCGGCTCACGATCCCGGATCGCCCGAACCGCCCGTGACGGCGACTCTCGGTGAAGTCAGAGAACGGAACGACGACCTCGGACGCGACCGCGGGGCGTTCGTCCGGGAACTCGCGTCCGACATCCCGGACCATCCGCCGAACTTCCAGCGCGTCAAACGGACCAACGTGGGGCAGGAATCCGTTCCTACCGAGGAACTGGCCGAGTTGGAACTGGGTCCGAACAACTGCGCTGCCGAGTGATCTATGAGCACGGCAACTGCGCTAAAACAGGGAATCTTCGAACACAAGCGGCAGTTCGCACTGCACGTCCTCCTGGTGTTCGCCACCGGGTTGACGATCGGCTCCGAGCGCGCCGTCGTGCCCGTTCTGGGCCGCGACGTGCTCGGCGTCGAGTCGCTCTTCGTCATCGGATCGTTCGTCATCTCGTTCGGGTTCGTCAAGGCGATTCTCAACCTCTACGCCGGCAAGTGGGGCGGCGAATACGGCCGCAAGCCGGTCCTCGTCCTCGGGTGGGCGACGGCCCTGCCGCTCCCGGTCATCCTCATCTTCGCGCCGAGTTGGGGCTGGATCACGGTCGGGAACATTCTGCTGGGAATCAACCAGGCACTGACCTGGAGTATGGCGATCAACGCCAAGATCGACCTCGCCGGCCCCGACCAGCGAGGGTTGGCCGTCGGGATCGACGAGGCGTTCGGCTACTCGGGCGTCGCGGTCGGCGCCTGGGTTACCGGCGTCATCGCCGGCCAGTGGAGTCTCCGCCCCGAGCCGTTCTACTTCCTCGCCGTCATCGTCGTGCTGGCGTTTCTCATCTCGATATTCCTGATCGAGGAGACGGTCCAGTACGCCAGAGCCGAGATCGACGATGAGGACCACCACGACGCGAACCTCCCGTTCGTCGAGGTGCTGAAGCGCGCGACGTACGGCGACCGGACGCTGTTCGCCGCGGCGCAGGCCGGGCACATCGAGAAGTTCGTCGACACGTTGTACTGGCTCGCGGTCCCGCTGTATCTCACGAGTCAGGGGCTCGGAATCGCAGCGGTCGGGTTCGTCGTCGGCGTTCACAGCGCGATGTACTTCCTCCAGATCGCGACCGGTGGCCTCGCGGATCGCATCGGTCGCCGCCCGCCCGTCGTGGCGGGGATGTTCCTCACTGCCGGGAGCGTCCTCGGAATGGTCCTCGTCGAGGGGTATCTCCCGTGGGCCATCCTCTCCGCTGTGTCCGGTCTCGGGATGGCGTTGCTCTATCCGAACCTGATGACGGTCCCGGGCGACGCGGCGCATCCGACGTGGCGCGCGACCGGGATGGGGGTCTATCGGATGTGGCGCGACTCCGGCTACGGAGTCGGCGCGATCCTGATCGGCCTCTCGATGGAATTCCTCAACGTCGAGGCCGCGTTCTATATGACTGCGATCCTGATGTTCCTCTCCGGTGCGGTCGTGTACGTCTGGATGGAAGAGACGCATCCGGACTTCGGGACCCACGAGCCGCCCGCACCTGCTACGGAGCAACCGACTCAGACAGTTTCGCAAGACTAGCCCAGCAGGACGATCTTTTCAAAAGCTCCGACTGTATGGTAAGTTCTCTTTCTCTCCGTCCGGCCAGGTCGGTGATGGCCATCTGCTGGAGAACCACGCCGTATCTCTTGCTGAGAATCAAAATCAGTTGTCAGTATCGCTGATTTTGAAACTGCCGAATTCGGCCACCTCACGCCTGAAAGGTTGATTCGTTCGACAGTCGAACAGGAGCCTGCAGCGCCCATTCGCTTATCGAACGACCAACATCCGACAGACGGCGTCGGGTCATTTATAAGCCGACATTGGCTGCCGAATTTGATTTCGTTCGATAGTCGAACGATTCCGTTTGAGTGGGGTGCTCAATCGGTGGGGTTCGCGTACAGCCAAACTGGTCGGGATGGAGAAAATCAGTCGCTCATTGAAATTTGCCTGATGGTGTCGATGAATACTAACTTGTGAGCAAGCTCCTACTGAGGTATGGGGTCGCGCGGAAAGTACACCGGAAACAGGGTATGTCCCGTTGGTGGGTTTCCGAGTTCTACGGCAAGTCGGCACCGAAGTAGCGCGATAGCTGTCCTGAACGTAGGAGAAGGGAGCCATTTCGGCTGAACAGAGTTGGAACGTGAGCACCTCATAGTATCGTCGTATACTCGTCGGGAATCAATTGGGACCCATCAGATGGTTTCCGTCCGGAGAAAGCGTTTCAGAGCCGCACTACACCGACGATAAACGTAACGAGCGGGCCAGCGACGACGGCGTGGAGGACTGCGAGGATCACCTGTCCGACGGACGTGACACCGAGCGTGGGCGCGAACAGCACGACTGGCAGCATCATTCCGACGAAGACCAATCCTCCGAGCATCAGAAAGTTTCGAACCGGACGGGCGGTCAGGCGGTCGAGCGCGGCGTCGGCTCGGAACGCCGCCAGGTGAGGCGGCAGACGACACCCTCTCGGCCGGTGTGCAGACGCTCGTCGAAGCGATGGCCGACATCGGAATCGAGCGATTCGTCGGCGTCGCTGCAGCGGGCGTTCTCGACGCGCCCGGCGGCGGACTCCGACTGGACGCCGTAGGGTTCCCCCCGTTCCTCCGCGGCGTGGCCAAGCAGCACCGCGCGGTCTACGAGACGCTCACTGAATCGTCCGTGCAGTGGACGCTGGTCTGCCCGCCGGACATACCTGACGGCGACGCGACCGGTCAGGCCCGCGTCGAGACCGACCGACTCCCCGACGGCGGGACACAGGTCACGACGTGTGACGTGGCGGCTTCGTAGTCCGTACCTTGGCCCAGGGCAGCCCGCTCGGCCGAGTCGGCATCGTCTGTCCGGCCTGAATCATCGCCGGATTCTCCGGGCCTCGTCCGTGTACGTGCCTCCCAACCGACGGGACCGCATCGAACGGAACGTGCTGATGAAGACGTTGATTCACCTTTCGGCTTCTCGGCTACGGCGGGCTATATGGGCCCGATGACATGGTTAGGTCGGAAGCTGGAGGGTGACAAGAGAACGAGCCGTCGAGCCGAACGGTTCTCGGATATGGAGACGGCTACCGCCGTAAATTCACTTCGTGCCGTAATGTCTTTCCATCAAACCGATGCCGATCTGGCTTCGATCACCCTTCCAACACTGATTCTTTATGACGAACACGAATCATCGGTGATTCGTCGGCACGTCCCGACGTTGGCTGCCGAGATACCCGATGCGACGGTGCAGGAAGTTCCAAATGCCGGCCGCGCCTCGCCGTGGGATAATCCCGGATTTTTCAACGAGGCGGTCGAAGAGTTTTTCCCCGAGACATCTCAGTCGGCACGACGATAGAGTGAAAGTGCCGAATGAACCGGTTACGGTGTAATCTCGCGCCGTTGAATTAGTTGACGCCAATGGTATTTCTGTTATCGCTACTGGCTCTACGGAGATTGGTTTGCTGACCAACCTCTGTATGTTGCACGGCTGCGCCTGTCAACTCTGAAATAGATACCGCTGTTTCACTATCTTCGGCAAGGGCCTCCGATATTCGTATATCCGTCCCTACCGATTCCTCTTACCAGTGGCTTCGAGTCAGGCAGCGACCAGCGAGCAGGCAGAGCCAGCTCCATCGTCGGGGACGGGCCGCCGCGTCGCAGTCGTTGTTGGAATCGTCTTTATCGATCTGCTTGGCTTCGGTATCATCATCCCTATCCTTCCGTTCTACGTCCGCTCGTTCGGCGTGAGCGACGTGTTCATCGGGCTGCTTGCGGCGTCGTACTCGCTGGCACAGTTCGGCGCTGCGCCGGTGCTCGGCCGGATTTCCGACGAGCGCGGGCGGCGGCCGGTGCTCATGCTCTCGGTCGGTGTCGCGGGTGTCGCCTGGCTGATCTTCGGGTTCGCCGCGGAAATCGGTGCGGCCCTCGGCGTGACGTTTGGTCTCGTCGTCCTGTTCAGTGCTCGGTTGCTCGCCGGAGCGGCCGGCGGGAACATCGCCACCGCACAGGCGTATATCGCCGACGTGACGACACCGGAGGAGCGGACCGGCGCGCTCGGTCTCGTCGGCGCGGCCTTCGGGCTCGGGTTCGTGTTCGGTCCGGCGATCGGTGGGCTCCTGGCCAGCGACACGGTGGTCTCGACCGCCCGTACCGTGTTACCCGGGTTCGTTCCGGTGACTCCCTTCTCGTTGCCGAGCTTTGCCGCCGCGGGCTTTTCGTTTCTCGCGCTCGGTGCGACGGCGGTCGTGCTGAAAGAACCGGATCGGATCCGCAGCCCGGCACGGCGTGTCACGTTCGTCGCTCAGTTTCGGGCGGCCCTCGCCGACCCGACACTCCGTCCACTCGTTATCGGGTTCTTTCTGACCTCGCTCGCCTTCGCCGGTATGACCGTGATGTTCGTGCCGTTTCTGGCTGATTTCTTCGGGTACGATGCCACCGCAGCGGCGATGTTCCTGGCCTACATCGGCGCGCTCGGCATCGTCAATCAAGGGGTACTCATCGGCTGGCTCTCGCGGAAAGTCGGTGTTCGATACGTCGTGCGGGGGGGCGTCGTAGCGCTCTTTCTCGCGCTGGTCTTGCTCGCGGTGTCCCCGCTGGCGGGAACGACCCCTCTCCTTGGCACTGGTCCGGGATGGGTGACCGGCGGGCTCGTCGTGCTGGTCGCGTTTGGAGCACTGGCTTCGTTCGGAAACGGCGCGATAACGGTCGGGCTCGCGGCACTCGTTTCGGAGGGGGCCACTGGCGATGCACAGGGAGCAGCCTTTGGTGTCACGCAGGGTGCAGGAAGTCTCGGGCGGACGGTCGGGCCACCGCTCGCTGCCGCTGCCTATGTACTGGTCTACTGGTCACCGTTCGTCGCCGGGGCGCTCCTGTTGGTGCCGGTCGCGCTGTTGTTGCGACGGTGAGCAGCGTGTATTGCGTATCACTGACGAACGAGTCATTTCTGTCGGGACCGTACCGCTCGTATGTCAGGTTCGAGTAGGGCAGAGACCGAATCGACAGTCGAGAAACTCATCGAGGATGTGGACTCGTGGCCGGGTGTCACGACTGGCGAACATCGATTCGGTGGAACTGAGTGGCGCGTTGGACCGCGTGAGATACAGCGCTCGTCTGTATTGGCCAGGGCAGAGCGTACCGCCCAGCCCCTTTATTCTTGTTCACACCGAAGTAGTAGTGATGAACAGTCAACTTCAGCGTCAGACACTGGATGAACTGATCCACAAAGGGCGATACCTCTATCCGACTGACGTCGTCAACATAATCGAGCGCTTTCACTCCGTCGAGGGACCAGGTGTTCCGCGAGCAGTCATTACGGCCTACGTCGACGAATTTATCCGCCGGTTAGGGCCCAGAGCCCCCTTCTCTCAGGATCGCTTCGCTCGCCTTCTCGACGGACGAGTCGCGGATCTTGATATGTGGCTTCCCCATACGATCTACGAGGTTGCACCGGGGAGAGTGAGTGTCTTCCCGCCAACGTGGCATCGGCTTCTCGCCGGCGTTCACGACCCAGCTCAATACGTGGGCGTCATCGGCGAGGATTTGGCAGCCGCCAAGGGAGTTGGCACAGGCGAGTCGCTGCCACCGGTTCCGAAACAGGTGTTAATTGACGCGATGATGGTTCTCGGTGGTCTAGACAGACGGACAGCAGGCGGGTTCATTAAACAAGCCCGTCTCAATGGACGGCTCGTCGTCGAACCCTTCCAAAATCCCAACGCGAGCGTATGGCTTCCGACACCTAACAGTGGCCACAGCAAGCCCCAGCAGTTGAACCGGCCGGACCGGCCCCTTCCCGATGACCCAAACGATACCCGGCGCGATTCAGCATCAATACGACCAAAATACCGTCGGTGAAGTGGACCGCTTAGATCACGTATGTACTGAGCGATTCTCGGGTCGACCGCGGATCCTTCGATAACTCTCCCCCGTCTTTCAGGTGGTGCGAGCGCAGCCGTCCCCCGTTTGAGTGGTGTGCCGAGAGCCCTGCGAATTCGCACGTGTTCGTTCACGGCCCCTGCGCTTTTTTTGACGCGGGATTTCTCCGGGTGTGATGCACGGGACAGATACGAACACCATCGAGGTCGCGACCGGACGCAGCGTCAGTCAGTCACTTCACGCGGCCGTTCCGGTTGCTCGGCACAGAGCGTCTTCAGGAGGTCGAGTTCCCGCTGGAGCGCCTCGTCACCGATCGCGTTGATCTCCTCGCGGAGGTACCCGCGAAGCATTCGGAAGCGCTCAGCGTGTTCGGCCGGGACGACCAGCGGCACGGACTCGCGTTCGTGCTCCCCGCGAGACCCGGGCAGGAGCCAGTCGTCGACGCCGCTCGCCCTGTTCGCTCGCTCGTGGACCTCGTGCGTCCACGACCTGAGTTCGTCGGCGTAGCGCGCCAACGCGATGGCCTTCCGGATTCCGTCGTGGGCGTACGTCTCGGCGTTGTCAGGGAGGGCAACGGCGACGCGTTCGGCGTGGTCGCTGCCGTCGCGTTCGGTCCAGGAGGCGACGAGCGATGGGTTTCCGTCCGGAGCGGTCCGTTCGAGTTCGACGAGAACCACGCCGCCGCGAGCCTTCCCGTCCCGTTTGGCTGACGGGAACAGCGTCCCGACGTGCAGCAGTCGGTCCGCCGGGTCCTCTGCCGAGGGCGATCCGTGTACGGCGGCGATCTCGTACCCGTCTCCCTCGAGTTCGAGGCTGAGATCGTAGACCAGTGGGGCGACCATATAATCGAACTCCTCGCCCAACCGCCGCTCGAACTCCGCCGCGGACTGCACGAAGTAGTGGTTGGCACCCCGAATCCCCGAGAGCGCGTCCGCCAGTTCGGCGTTCTCGTCGATCCCCATCCCCACGAACGTGGTGTGAACGCCGTCGTCGGCCGCCTCCGCGAACAGCCGAGTCAGCTCCGACGGGTTCGTCGCACCGTCGTTCGGCATCATATCGGTCAGAAAGATCACCCGGCGTTCGACATCCGCGTGCCGGGGATCACCGGCGAGCAGGTCGACTGCGGCCTCGAACCCGTCCGCCAGGTTCGTGCTGCCGCCGGCGGAGACGTCTCTGATGTGCCGACGGATCGCGTTCATGTCGGTCGCCCCCACGTCACGCAGCGGTTTCGCGACGTGAGCGCGGTGGTTGTACAGGACGACCCCGAGTCGGTCGTCGGGATGCAGATGCTCGGTGAGCGCACACAGCGACTGCGTCGCGGCCTCTAGCTTCGTCCTGGCGTCGGCGTCCGTCTCCCGCCGTCGGCCCCGCTCGTCGTAGTAGTACTCGTCGAACCGGCTGTCCATCGAGCCGGACACGTCGAGGACGGCGACGAGGTCGAGATCCGGCCGTCTGAAGTCCTCGACGGCGAGCGCCGAGTCGAGTCCGACCGACAGATACCGCTCCGTCTCGCCCGTTAGGGGATGCGTGCTGGCGGCCGCGGCGTATCGCGGGGCGAACAGCGCGTCGGTATCGGCCCTCTCCCCCGTCTCGAAGGAGTAGTCGTAGAACAGTCCCTCGTCGGAGATAGCCTCCGGCCGGGGCGTGTATCCGTTCTCGACGTTCTCCCGGAAGTTGGTGACGTCCGTCGCGCCGCCCGCAGCGAGTCCGACCGTGTCGGTGGCTGCCGCAGCATCCACCATCGGCGACTCCGGGGCCACGTTCTCGAGGACCTCTCCGCGGTGGCCCCGTCCCCCGGACCCGTGATAGCGATGCAGCTCGTCCCAGTCGAACTGCCGGTCACACGACGGACAGACGTAGTCGGGGGCGACGACAGCGTCGTCGTCGGTCATCGGCTGCCAGTCGTCTACCCGATCGACGTGCTCTCGCCCGCGCCGGGTGGTCGTGTGCTCGTCGACGATCCCGAACCGCTGATCGACGCCCAATTCCGCCGCTGCTTCGGTGATTTCCGGATCGATCGCATCCGCGACGGTTCCCCGACGGAGTTCCCCGCCACATCCGGGACACTCCTCTTCGGTCCCCCCGTTCGTCGCCGCCGGCGCGCTGGCCAACAGCCCCGAGAACCGGTACGTCCGCCCGGTCTTGAGGCCCGGGAGCAGGCCGCTGTTCGGGTCGACGAGGATCGCGAACCGGGTGTCGTCCTCGTCCTCGACTAGCAGCCGGTGGACGCGGTTCTCTCCGCGCGTCGTCCGCCGCGTGAGGAACTCGACGGTAATGTCCGCGCGCGCTCCCTCGGTCAGGTCGGTGTGTGTCGTATTCATGGGGTATCGTTCGGCTGCCGTCTCCCGGGCAACCAGCGGGTAGCCGGATTCGGCGGATCTTCTTCGTCCATAAAGCACAATACAATGATCTTTTTCTACTTCCTTCAATCAGTACTGTGTTCCGAATACTCATAAATATTTCGTCGGGTAGAGGTATACTGCCCCATACTGATCGTATACGCGGATTATCGTCGGCGTGTCGCCGCTCGAACCCAGAGACGGTGCCCGTATCCGACGGAAAAACACGTTCTGAAGGCGGCAATTCGACCGAAACAATCATTGGGACGAGACTCTTCGATCAAGCAACGATGGTCCTCGACGTCGGCGACCGTCTCGTGAAGGCCCTCCACGAGCACAATCCGTGGTGGGAGCGGGGTGCGGAGGCGTTCTCGCTCCCGGCGCGACAGAAGAGCGACTTCTATCACCTCGCTCGCCCGGGGCAGTCGGGAAGCCAGTTCGAGGACCAGCCGCTCCTCGGGATAGTCGGTCGCCGCGGTGCGGGGAAGACGACGCTCCTCAAGCAGTACATCGCACACCGCATCGAGAGCGGTGTCGAGCCCGAGCGGTTCCTGTATCTCCCATTCGACGCCGATCCGCTGTATCAACTCCGGTCCGACGAGCAACTCCGTCGCGCGGTCCGCTACTACGAGAGTCGCATCCTCGGTCGGACCGGCGGGGACGGCCCGCACTTCGTCTTCCTCGACGACGTCCACCGGATCGGACACCGAAACAAGCCCACGATCGACGGCTGGGGACGTCCCGTTACGGACCTCATCGACGACCCGCGGGAGCGCCACGTGACGGTCACAGCGAGCACGACCGTCCAGATCGAGCGCGAACTCGACGACGTCGGTCTCTCGTCTCGGCGGTACGACGTCCAACCGGTCTTACCCGAGAAGTTCCGCGATTACCTGTTTTCGCTGTATCCCGACCTCGAAGAGCCGGATCGGCGCGTCAGCCCCACCTCGATTCGGACGGGCGACAGCAGTATTCCGGCGGTGCTGGACGGCACCGATCCATCCGCGCTCGTCACGGAACTCCGTGAGAAGTACCGACGGGTCTCGGCTGCCAAATCGCGCGTCCAGTCGAAGGTCGTCGACTATCTCGTGATGGGCGGCACGATCAGCTACGACCGCGAGGGCGTCGTCGAAACCGCGGACGACCTGTCTGAAGCCGACTACGCGCGCCTTCGAGACGACGTCCGAACGGTCCTCTACGAGGAAGTCCCCGGGTTCGAGTCGATCAAGACGATCGCCGACCTCGAACGCCTCTGCGCGCTCGCCGCCCACAACAGCGGCGCGGAACCGATTCGGTATCAGGAACTCGTCGAGCTGTTCGACGTCGACCGGCGGACGATCGCGGACAGCTACCTCCCCGCGCTCTCGGAGCTGTACCTGCTCACGGCGGTCACGGAGTACGACAACGCACGCCCGCGCTCGGTCCAGCTCTATCTGCGCGACACCGGCCTCCTGACCGCGCTGGCCGACGGATCCGCCCAGCGAGCGTTGGGTGACTTCGACCGCGAGGTCGATCTGGCACGCGTGGCCGGATTCGACCACACGATGCGGTTCGCCTACGGCATCAACGCCGCTCGGGGCGACACCGGCGAGCCGTCAGTACAGTTCTGGCGCGGCCGCAACGGGGAGGTCGACTACGTCTTCGAAGTCGACGAGACTCCAGTCCCGGTCGGCCTCGCCTACCGACCGCCAGCCGACGACACGCTCGCGGCGATCCGGGAGTTCCTCGACAGCTACGACGTTCCGGTCGGATTTCTGCTCACCGGCGATACCGTGTCTACGGACCGGCCGATAACGCTTCGAGACGACCGGGTGATACAGCTCCCGTACTGGTTCTACCTGCTGCTGTGTTGATCGAGCGTCCGCCCGCTACCCGGGTCGGAGGCGTCTGAGCCGGTGTTCGAGAACCGTCGTACGGAGCCGCCATTTTCCCGATCCTTAATTATAATACCTGCTGAACTGTTGTGTCAACTATGGCAGGAGTGAGCAGGACAGTCCTAACCGAGATGTACGAGAATATGGTGACCGCTCGCCACTACGAGGAGCGGTTGCAGGAGGAGTACCTGGAGGGCAAACAGCCGGCCTTCGACATCTCCGCCGGGCCGATACCCGGGGAGTTGCACCTCGCCGCCGGGCAGGAGGCGGCGGCCGCGGGCGTCTGTCAACACCTCCGAGACGACGACACGGTGACCGCGCCGCACCGACCTCACCACGTCGCCATCGCGAAGGGCGTCGACCTCGACCGGATGACGGCGGAGATCTTCGGTCGACAGACCGGATTGGGAAAGGGGAAGGGCGGACACATGCACCTGTTCGATCCCGAGGTCCACTTCGCCTGCAGCGGGATCATCGCTGAGGGCTGTCCGCCCGCCGCCGGCGCGGGTCTCGCCGCGAAGAAGCGGAACGAGGACAGCGTCGCCGTGGCGTACCTCGGAGAGGGCGCGATCGACCAGGGCGCGTTCCTGGAGTCGCTGAACTTCGCGGCGGTCTTCGACCTGCCGGTCGTGTTCGTCATCGAGGACAACGACTGGGCGATCAGTATGCCCAAAGAGCGCGTGACCGACGTCGAGAACGGGGCGAAGCGCGCCGACGGGTTCGAGATGCCCGGCGTCCGCGTCGACGCCGACGACGCCGTCGAGGTCTACGAGGTCGCCGGCGAGGCGATCGGCCGCGCCCGCGACCGCAACGGCCCGACGGTCATCGAGGTGCAGGTGCACCGCCGGATGGGGCACTTCATGGGCGACCCCCAGACGTACCGCCCGGAGGAAGACCAAGAGGCGGCCGCCGAGCGCGACTCCATCGAGCGACTGGAGGCGGCCCTCCGCGATTACGGCGTCGACGACGACGCGATGGAGACGATCCGCGAGGAGGCCCACGAGCGCGTCGAGGCGGCGATCGAGTGGGCCAAAGCGCAACCGCACCCGGAGCCATCGGACGCCTACGAGGACATGTTCGTGAACCCACCGAGCGGCGTGACGGACAGTGAACCCGACTTCGACCTCGCGGGAGGTGACGACTGATGGCCGACGAGAGCGGCGAGACCCGCGATCTGACGATGAGCAGAGCGATGGTCTCGGCCATCGCCCACGAGATGCGGGAGAACGACGAGGTGTTCTACATGGGCGAGGACGTCGCCGACTACGGCGGCATCTTCGACTCGACGGAGGGACTTCGCGAGGAGTTCGGCTACGACCGCGTGATGGACGTCCCGATCAGCGAGACCGCGTATCTGGGAGCGGCCGTGGGGGCCGCACAGGAGGGAATGCGCCCCATCGCGGAACTGATGTTCGTCGACTTCTTCGGCGTCGCGATGGA
This sequence comes from Halobellus rarus, assembly GCF_024494595.1. GTDB lineage: Archaea > Halobacteriota > Halobacteria > Halobacteriales > Haloferacaceae > Haloquadratum > Haloquadratum rarum. Next base: position 90,910 of record NZ_JANHDI010000012.1, read on the forward strand.
CCAGATCTACAACCAGATGGCCAAGAACACCTACATGAGCGGCGGGAACGTCTCGGTCCCGATGGTGCTCACCGCCGCCGTCGGCGGCACCTACAACGACGCCGCCCAGCACTCCCAGACGCTGTACGGGACGTTCGCACACATCCCGGGGCTGAAGGTCGTCGTCCCCTCGACGGCCTACGAGGCCAAGGGGCTGATGCACAACGCCATCCGCGACGACGACCCGGTCCTCTACATGTTCCACAAGCGCCTGATGGGGATCGGCTGGCTCCCCGCCCCGGACGGACCGAAGACGCCCGTCCCGGAGACGGACTACACGATCCCGTTCGGGAGCGCCGACGTGAAGCGCGACGGCGACGACGTCACGGTCGTCACGCTCGGCCTGCACGTCCACCGGGCGCTCTCGGCCGCCGAGGACCTCGCGGACGACGGCATCGACGCCGAGGTCGTCGACCTCCGCTCGCTCGTGCCGCTCGACACCGACACCATCGTGGAGTCGGTGGAGAAGACCGGGAACCTCGTCGTCGTCGACGAGGACTACCGCTCCTACGGCGTGACGGGCGAGATCGTCGCGAGCGTCGCCGACGAGGCGCTGGCCGCGCTCGATTCGGTCGAGCGGGTCGCGGTCCCGGACGTGCCGATCCCGTACTCGCGGCCGATGGAGAACGAGGTGGTGCCGGACGTCGAGGACATCGCGGCAGCGGTTCGGAGGACGCAGTAATCCGATGAGCGGAACCGACGATCGCGTCCCGGTGACGGCCGACGAGTGGGCCGACGAGGCCGACAGCGACGAGGGAATCGTGGTCAACTGGTTCGTCCGCGAGGGCGCGACAGTCAAGGAGGGAGAGAGCGTCTGCGAGATCCAGATCGAGAAGGTCAGCATCGACGTGCTCGCGCCGGTCGGCGGTACGCTCGCGGAGATCGTCAAAGGGGAGGACGACGAGTTCGAGCGCGGCGACACGCTCGCGTGGATCACCCCGGACGCATAGCGGGCGGCGGATCGACTTTCGCGCGGCGACCCCTCTTTGGTGCGGCGACCCCTTTGAAGCGGTGAGTCCGTCGTGGGACGGCAGTCGGTCCCCGCCGAATGGACAACGGTTTGTGCCTCGACCGCGCTCTGACGTCGTATGCACGCGATCACGAACAGCGGCTGGATCGAGGTCGTCACGGGGTCGATGTTCTCGGGAAAGACCGAGGAGGTCCTCCGTCGCCTCCGGCGGGCAGAGATCGCGGGCCAAGAGGTCGCCGCGTTCAAACCGGAAGTCGACGACCGCTACGGGGAGACGACCGTCGGATCGCACGTCGGCCGGCAGTGGAACGCCGCCGTCGTCCCCAGCGAGGGCGAGGGGATCTGGGAGATTCTCGACCGTCTCAACGGCGAGGACGTCGTCGCGGTCGACGAGGCCAACTTCTTCGGTCCGGAACTGGTCGACGTCTGCCAGCGCCTCGCCGACGACGGCCGTCGGGTCATCGTCTCCGGAATCGACCAGACCTATCGGGGAGAACCGTTCGAACCCCTCCCGCAACTGATGGCCGTCGCCGAGTACGTCGACAAACTGCAGGCGATCTGCTCGCAGTGCGGCGAGCCGGCGACGCGCAACCAGCGGCTCGTCGAGGGCGAACCCGCCCACGTGGACGAACCGACCATCGTCGTGGGCGCGGCGGAGTCCTACGAGGCGCGGTGCCGGAACTGTCATACGCTTCGCCGCGAGTAGTTACGACAGATCCACCGTGACGACCTGGGTTGAGAACCCCGAAGGCGGCCGCGAGCGCGGACCGCGCGGGCTCCTGCGGGCGTGGCTCGAAGTTCTCCTCCGGCCGCGACAGTTCTTTCAGAACGGCGTCGCACCGGGCGATCAAGCGCCGGGACTGGTCTTCGCCATCGTCGTCGCCGTCGCGTACGCCGTCGGATTGTTCGCGTTTTCGCCCGATCGGGTCCCCGCGCTGGCCGGCGGCCCGACGGTGTCCACCGTCATCGCGCTCGCAGCCGTCGCGCTCGTCGTCGCGCCCGCGGCGCTGCATCTGACGGCCGCACTCCAGACAGTAATCCTGATTCTCGCCGTTCGAGACCGGGCGGGCGTGAGCGAGACGGTCCAAGTGATCGCGTACGCCACCGCCCCCTGCGTCTTCGCAGGCCTCCCGTGGCCGTCACTTCGGCTGATCTGCGCGCTGTACGGGGCCGCGCTGCTCGTCGTCGGCCTGCGTGAGGTACACGACACTACGACTGCCCGCGCCCTGGCCGCCGGTGCGATTCCCGCGACGCTGCTCTTCGGCTCTGCATTCGGCGGCCTCGACGCCGGGGAGGCCGTTCTCCGGGCATTCGGACTGATCTGACGGTCGTAACGCGATCGTGAGACGAACGCCCACTCGGAGAGCAGGAATTCGACAATCGTTTTAGGCGCGACGCACTGTACTCTCTCAATGGATTGGATTACGCACGACGAGGACGTTTGGTTCGATTTCCGGGGAGATTCCCCGAAGCAGCTCACGCCGGGGCGGTACTACAAGGGTACCGTCGATGGATTCGCGGATTTCGGCGTCTTCGTCGACCTCGCGCCCGGAGTCACCGGGCTCCTGCACCGCAGCGAACTCGACCGTCGCTTAGAGAGCCTCGATTGGGAGTCCGGCGACACCGTCTTCGTCCAGGTGAAGAACGTCCGAAGCAACGGTAACATCGACCTCGGCTGGTCGATCCGTCAGTCCGAGTCGGAGTTCCGTGGTGCGCGCGTTCACGACCCCGACGGCGACGACGACGGCGAGCCTATCGACAACGGCTCGTCGGACGACGGACCAACGCCGGTCAAGAAGACGCCGAAAGGCGTCTCGACGAAATCGCGCGTCGGCAACGGTACCGACGCTACCGAGGAGTCCGGTCAGACGGCGTCCGCGTCGGAAGCAGCCGAAGCCGAACGGCCGGAAGAGGACGCGTCCGCTGCCGCCGACGAGGCGTCCGACGACGGAGACGCTGACGTCACTGAAGCCACCGAGGAGGCAGACACTGAGAGCGAGAGCGAATTCGAGTTCGACGAGACGTCCGCAGCCGAATCGAAAGACGGCGACGTCTCTGAAGAACCGGCGAAAGTCGAGGAATCGACGGAGATCGAAGAACCGGAGCGCGTCACCGTCGACTCGCTCGGAGACCGCGTCGGCGACCTCGTCCGAATCGAGGGCGAAGTCGTCGGCGCGCGTCAGACCGGCGGCCCGACCATCTTCGAGGTCCGCGACGAGACCGCCGTCGTCGACTGCGCGGCGTTCGTCGAGGCCGGCGTCCGCGCGTACCCCGAGGTCGACGAGGGCGACGTCGTCCGACTCGACGGAGAGGTCGAACTCCGGCGCGGCGAACTGCAGGTCGAGACCGAGGAACTGACGGTCCTCTCCGATGAGGAGGCCGAGACCGTCGAGACGCGTCTCGAGGACGCGCTCTCGGAGAAGGCCCGCCCCGAGACCGTCGAACCGCTCGCCTCTGACGAGGCGGTCGAGGCCGTCACCGACCAGCTCGCGGACGCCGCAGAGGCGATCCGGACCGCCGTCCTCCAGTCGCGGCCGATCGTCGTCCGGCACGCCGCCACCGCCGACGGCTACGTCGCCGGCGCGGCCATCGAACGCGCGGTCCTGCCGCTCATCCGCGAGGAGCACGCCCGCGCGGACGCGGAGTATCACTTCTTCACCCGGCGACCGCTCGACGATCCCGTCTACGGGATGGACGCCGCCACCAACGACGTGACGCAGATGCTGCAGGACAACGAGCGCCACGACGAGAAGCTGCCGCTCGTCGTCCTCGTCGGCGTCGGCGGCACCACCGACTCCCTCGACGGCCTCGGACTGCTGGGCGTCTACGGGGCCTCCCGAGTCGTCGTCGACGCGGAGGAAGTCGACACCGAGATCGTCGACGAGGCGAGCGTCCTGGTCTCTCCGAGCCTCACCGACGTCGACGCCGGGGGGCTCTCGACGGGCGCGCTCGGCGCCAACCTGGGGGCCGCGGTCAACGCCGACACGAGCGACGACCTCGCACACCTCCCCGCCGTGAGCTACTGGCAGGAGACGCCGGCGGCGTACGCCGACCTCGCGAACGAGGCCGGCTACGACCCCGACCGGACGCGTGAACTCCGCGAGGCCGTCGCGCTGGAGGCGTACTACCAGTCCTATCAGGACAAGCGCGAACTCATCACTGACCTGCTGTTCGAGGACGACGGCGGCCTCGCCGGCCACGTCTCCGAGCAGTTCCGGATCAAACTCGGCGACGAGGTCGAGACCGCGGAGGCGAACCTCGAGACGCGCGAGATCGACGGCGTCTCCGTCGCCGTTCTCGACGCCGACTCCTACAGTCACCGCTTCGACTTCCCGCCGACGTCGCTGCTCGCGGACGCGCTGCATCGTCGGGCCGACGACGGGCGGTCCGCGACGATCGTCTACTCCACTGACGAACTGTTCGTCCGCGCCGACGACGTCGACGTCCGCGCCGACGACGTCGACGTCCGCGCCGCCGCGGCCGACGCCCGCGAGGAAGTCCCCGAGGGCGGTATCACGGCCGTCGGCATCCGACAGAACCGCGTGGAGTTCCTCTCCGGCGCGCGAGAGGACGTCGTCGACGCCGTCGCTTCGGCCGTCGTCGACCAGCTCTGAGACCGGGCTGTCACGTCGGGTTCCGTCCCCTTCTGTCGCGTTCGACCGCCCGGAGCGACACGCTTAACCCCGAAACGGGACGAGAGGCTGGCAATGATGCGCTCGTCGCCCCGACTGCGGGAGGTGGTCCGCCGGTGAGCACCGACGCCGAGCCGGACGCCGCGTCCGACGCGGAATCGGACCGGGATCCCGCGGAGACGGAGGCGTTCCGACGCACGTGCGAGGACCTCGTCCAGCGGATCCTCGATGGTGACGTCGGCCGCGACGACCTGGAGTCGGCGAAGCTGGACGCCTGCTCGACGCACTCCTCGCCGAAGGTTCCGAAGAACGCGGAGATCCTCCAGCACGCGCCGCAGGGTCGCCGCGAAGAGGTCAAGGAGGTCGTCCAGCGGAAGCCCGTTCGGACCGCCTCTGGCGTCTCCCCGGTAGCGATTATGACCTCGCCACACATGTGCCCGCACGGGAAGTGCCTCTACTGTCCCGGCGGGCCGGCCTCGGAGTTCGATTCCGCGCAGTCGTACACCGGCCACGAACCCGCGGCCGCACGCGGCGAACAGAACGACTACGATCCCTACGGGCAGGTGACGCTCCGTCTCGAACAGTTGCGACACATCGGTCACCCGGTCGACAAGGTCGAACTCATCCTGATGGGCGGGACGATGACCGCGCGTAGCCACGACTACCAGGAGTGGTTCGTCAAGCGTGCGCTGGAGGCCCTGAACGACTACGACCTCGGTTCCGAGCCCTCGCCCGCGGAGGGGCAGTCGTTCAAGCCCGACCCCGAGGAGACCGAGTTCCGGTACGTCGAGGACGTGATCGCCGAGAACGAGACGGCCGAGATTCGAAACATCGGAACGACGTTCGAGACGAAGCCCGACTGGTGCGACCCCGAACAGATCGACCGGATGCTCGACCTCGGAGCGACGAAGGTCGAGGTCGGCGTCCAGACGACCTACGAGCGGATCAACCGGGAGATGCACCGCGGCCACGGCGTCCAGGCGTCGATCGACGCGAACCGCCGGCTCCGCGATTCGGGGTTCAAGGTCGGCTTCCACATGATGCCGGGACAGCCGGGGATGACGAAGGAGATGATCCTCGAGGACTTCCGGCAGCTGTTCGAGCGCGAGGAGTACCGCCCGGACTACCTCAAGATCTACCCGACGCTCGTCGTCCGCGGGACGCGCGTCTACGACCAGTGGCGGCGCGACGAGTTCGAACCGCTCGGGAACGAGGAGGCCGCTGAGGTCGTCGCCGAGGTGATGGGGATGATCCCCGAGTACACGCGACTCCAGCGCGTCCAGCGCGACATCCCCGCGGACTTCATCGACGCTGGCGTCTGGAAGTCGAACCTCCGACAACTCGCCGCGCAGCGCGCCGAGGAGAGGGGAATCGAGATCCGAGACATCCGCGCCCGCGAGGCCGGGATGAACGAAGCGGACCCGGACCCCGGACGCGTCGAGTTGAACGTGACGACCTACGACGTCGCCGGCGGGACCGAGCACTTCCTCGCGTTCGAGGATCCCGTCGAGGACCTGCTGGTCGGGTTCTGTCGCCTCCGCTTCCCGAACGACCCGGTCCGTCGGGAGCTCGCGGACGCCGCCATCGTCCGCGAACTCCACGTCTACGGCAGCGAGGCCGGCATCGGCAGCGGCGAGGGCGAGTGGCAGCACAAGGGGTACGGTCGACGGCTGATCCGTCGGGCCGAGGAGCTCTCCGCCGACGCCGGCTACGGGAAACTCGCGATCATCTCGGGCATCGGCGCGCGCGAGTACTACCGGGGGAAGCTCGGGTACCACCAGGACGGCCCGTACGTCTCGAAGCGACTGTCGTAGTCGTACTGACGACTAGCGCAGTTATGGCGAACAGTCGGCACCCGCCGACAGCAACGCTGACGCCGTGACCGACGAGGCGGCGACAGTAGTCGCGCCCCCGGCGTCTTCACCGTCCAGTCCCGCGCCGGCGTGCCGAACAAGCGCAGAGCGGCGCGGGGCGACTATCAGCTCACAGCCCGCTTGGCCGCTCGATAGGATATAAACCCCAGCGTCGAGCGACGTCTCGGCGGGCAGTGACTCTCGTGCTGCAGTCTCCAGCATCGTCGTGATCGAACCGACGGTGGACGCTCGAAGACGTGAAAGCCGATCCGAACCGGAGTATGCTCTCAACCGTAACACTATGTGGATGCTACCGTAAGTTCCCCTCATTCACCTTGGTGACGAACGTCGGGGACGTGTCCTCACTGTTGACGTCCGCGCTCCTCCAGCAGATCCCGGTGCAGTTACCCGTCTCCGTCGACGTGCTCGTCGTTCTCGCGGTGGTCGCCGCTGCGCTCGTGTTGTTCGTTCTGCAGCCGGTCTCGATCGACACCACGGCGATCGCCCTGATGGTCACGCTCATCCTCCTCGAGCCGTGGACCGGCGTCTCCCCGCAGGAGGGGGTTTCGGGGTTCTCGAACCCGGCGACGCTCACGGTGCTGGCGATGTTCGTCCTCAGCGAGGGCGTCCGACAGACCGGCGTCATCCAGATACTCACACGGAAGATAGAGGCGTTCGCGGGAGACAGCGAATCCCGACAGCTCCTCGCGATCGTCGGCCTCTCCGGGCCCACCGCCGGCTTCGTCAACAACACGCCCATCGTCGCGATGTTGATCCCCGCCGTGACGAACCTCGCTCGAAAGACCGGAACCTCGCCGTCGAAGCTGCTCATCCCCCTCTCGTTCGCCTCGATGCTGGGCGGCACGCTCACCGTCATCGGCACGTCGACGAACCTGCTCGCGAGCGAAGTCTGGGCGCAAGTCGGCGGCCCGACGGCGGAGCCGTTCTCCCTGTTCGAGTTCACCCAACTCGGAGTCGTCGTACTGGCTGTCGGGATCGTCTACCTCCTGACCGTCGGTCGCTACCTGACACCCGCGCGGATCGCCGCCGAGGGGACTGCCACCGACCAGTTCGGGATGGCAGACTATCTGACCGACGTCGTCGTCCGGGAGGACGCCGAAATAGTCGGCTCCCAAATCCGGGAGCTGCGGTACGGAGAACTCGATCTGGACGTGTTTCAGATCGTGCGCAACGGTCGCACCATCGTCCGCGGTCTCTCGAGCGAGCGGATCCGCGCCGGCGATATCCTCTCTGTCAGGGCGAGCCAAGAGGCACTCGAACAGGTCATCGAGGACGAGCACCTCGAACTGCTGCCGGAACTCGTCGACGCCGTCGAAGGCGGAGAGGAATCGATTCCGGGGGGGTACGCGCCGGAGCGCCACGCCTGGAACCGGCCGGCCGCGACACGCACGCCGGACACGGACGGCGAGAGCGGGGAGGAACCGAGGGACGGCGAGGGCGGGGAGGAACCGAGGGACGGCGAGGGCGGGGAGGAACCGAAGGATACGGGAGAAGAAACGTCGCTCTCGGAAGTCGTCTTGCTCCCGGGCCCGTGGTCGGATAGGCGAGGGGGAACCGCCCGATTCGAACGGGAGTACGACGTGACCGTGCTCGCGATCCGGCGGGGGAACGAGGTGATCCGACAGCGCCTCCGAGACGTGAGCCTACAGGCCGGCGACGTGTTGCTCGTGCAGACCAGCGACGACGTCCTCGATCGGCTGCGTGCCGACACTCACATCGTCGTCTCCAGCGACGGGCTCTGGGAGGAGTTCGACCGGACGCAGATCCCGGTCGCGCTGGGCATCGTCGCCGGTGTAGTCGGGCTGGCCGCACTCGAGTACCTCCCGATTATGGTCAGCGCCCTCACCGGCGTCGTGGCGATGTTCTTTTCGGGTATTCTCCGCCCCGCGGAGGCCTACGAGGCGATCGACTGGAACGTCATCTTTCTACTCGCCGGGATTATCCCCCTCGGCGTCGCCTTCGAGGCCTCCGGAACGGCGGACCTGATCGCGACGAGTATCGTCGCCGGGAGTGCCGTCCTCCCACCGGTCGCGTTGCTCGCGACGTTTTATCTCGGTACCGCCATCATCACGGAGATGGTGAGCAACAACGCCAGCGTCGTGTTGATGCTGCCGATCGCGGTCGAAGTCGCGGGTCAGCTCGGCGTCAACGCCTTCGCGTTCGCGCTCGCAGTGACGTTCGCCGCGAGTACACCGCTTCTCAGTCCGGTCGGGTACCAGACGAATCTGATGGTGTACGGGCCGGGCGGGTACAAGTTCACGGACTTCGCGCGCGTCGGGGCTCCCCTGCAAGTCATCCTGACCGTCGTCACCACGGTCGGCATCGTTTTCTTCTGGGGCCTGTGACGCGCAGCGAGGACCGCCTCAAGACACCGGAGGCTGCCTACCGACGTGGGACGGCCAGAATTCGAACCGGCGACGAAACGGATTCTTTACAGGTGTTTCTCCATCTTGACGTGCGGGATTCCCGCCTCCTCGAACTCCCCGCCAGAGGCGTCGTAACCGAGTCGCTCGTAGAACTCGCGAACGGGAGTCTGCGCGTGGAGCGCGAGACGATCGAATCCCACCTCGCGGGCGTGAGACTCCACGGCGTCCATCACGCGGCGACCCCACCCCTCGCCGCGCCTGTCGGCGGCGACGACGACGCGTTCGACTTTGCCGGTCGCGTGGTTCGCCACGGGCGGTCCGTGGTCGCCCTCGCTCCCGACCGCCCGGAACCGCGCCGCGCCGACGATATCGCCGTCGTCGTAGGCGACGAAGTGCGTTGCATCCGCTCCGGGTTCGTCGTGTTCGTCCCACTCGATCGCCTCGTCGACGCCCTGTTCGTCGACGAAGACGTCCCGCCGGATCGCGAAGGCGTCCCGGCGTTCGGCGTCCGTCGAGACGACGAACACGCCGGTTCGAGTTTCGCGCTCCCGTCGATCCGGGCGGTCGTCGCCACTGTCGTCAGTGTTGCGCTCGGCCGTCACGGGATATGGAACGCCAGCCTGGAAACTGAGCCTTTCGGACGACCGTTGACATTCACATTCGAGGGAGAGGCCAGCCGGAGACCCACGGGTCCTCGGTGTAGAAATCACCCGAGTAAACTCGGGAAAATTATGTTCCGTCTACCGCCGCCGTGAGGCGGCCGAAGTCGGTGTTAGTTGCGGACGAGGTTCGTCGCGCGCGGTCCCTTGGGGGACGATTCGATCTCGAAGTCGACGTCCTGCCCCTCCTCGAGGTCCGGACCGCCAACGTCTTCCATGTGGAAGAACACGTCGTCGTCAGAGTCGTCAGTCGAAATGAAACCGTAGCCGCCAGTGTCGTTGAAGAAATCAACCTTACCGTTTGCCATTGCAAACAAACGTAAATCCCGTTCGGGGATAAGGCTTGTGAGGGTCGCGGTACCACGACCGTTGGGTCGTCCGACGTGTGGAGGGGCGGCGGTCGAAAATAGCGATGCGAAGACCGCTACAGTCCCTCGGTACCGACACCGCTTCCCGCGGTACCGGCTGTTTCGGAGCCGGAGAACCCGTCGTCGGCGTCGTTTCGGACCTGTAGATACGCCGCGGCCATAATCCCGTAGAGGACGACGAAGAGCAGGCTACTGAGCGTGTTGGTGACCAGTTCCGCGACAACCGGAGAGCTCGCCAAGTCGAACAGGGCCCCCACGGCGCCGACGACCCCGCCGATGACGCCGGCGAGGATCACGACGACGGCGAGTTTCAGTCGGTTCCCGCGGGAGAGATTCCAACTGTGCTTGAGCGCGCCGACGACGCCGCGGTCCTCGACGCCGACCTCGAAGATGAAAAAGAGGAAGCAGGTGGCGAGGAAGATGCCGGGGAGGAAAAGCATAGCCAACCCGATCGAGACGGAGATCCCGACGACGATGCCACCGACGATCATCGAGAGGGTCGCGCGTCCGATACGTCGGGTGAACAGTTCCGCCGGAACGGTCGAAAGTTCGTCCATCGGTCGGGTGAGCGCTCGGGACAGCCCGACGAAGTACACGGAGCTGAGGACGAACGCGACCAAGAAGAGGACCGCGCCGACCGTCCCCGAAACGGGGAGCGTCAGTCCGAGCATTCCCTGCAGTTGCTCAGACGCTTCGGGCGGGACGAACCCAAGCACCACCGTGTTGATCGACGTCTGAACGAGAAATTGGATGGCGAGCAGCGCCACGAACAGCGCGCCGCCGGTTCGGGTGAGGACCCGTCTGATGCCGTCGCTAAACGTCCGGCCGAGTTGGAGGGCCATACCCCACACCTGTCCGCCAGGGCGCATAAGCATACCCAAGACTCAGATCAGGATTTCAGCTACGGCTCCGGGGCACAGCCGCCAAAAAAATATCGGGGTGAACGACGCGCGTCGTCGCGTCTCGTCGCTTACTCGAAGAGTTCGACAGCCTGCTCGTAGCGGGCGCTGGGTTCCTCCCAGTCGACGACCTCGAAGAAGTTCTCGACGAAGTCGCCGCGGGCCGGACCGTAGTCGTGGTAGTACGAGTGCTCCCAGACGTCCAGCGCGAGCACCGGATGGCTGCCCCAGAGCGCGCCCTGGTCGTGCTTGTCGACGACCACGTTGCGCAGCTGGTTCGAGAACGAGTCGTAGACGAGAAGCGCCCAGCCGCCGGCAGCGGACGCTGCGGCCTCGAACTCGCCCTTCCAGGCCTCGTAGGAGCCGAAGTCCGCCTCGATGCGGTCGGCGAGCGCGCCGGTCGGCTCGTCGCCGCCCTCGGGGGACATCGAGTTCCAGAAGAGATCGTGAAGAATGTGACCGCTGCCGTTGTGGGTCACGTTCCGGATCGCGCCGGCAGACGAGGAGAAGTCGCCCGCCTCGCGGTTCGCTTCGAGCGTCTCCTCGGCCGCGTTCCAACCGTTGACGTAGCCCTGGTGGTGGGTGTCGTGATGCCACGTCAGGACCTGTTCGGAGATGTGCGGTTCGAGGGCGTCGTAATCGTACGGAAGGGGATCGAGTTCGTAGCTCATATTTTGAACCTCCAATCCATTACACGTACGGATTCCTGTTAAACGTTAAGGGGGGTATGGTAACACGGTACGTCCGGGCAGGGACGTAACCGCGATCGGTTACTTTCCGGTCGAGGTGATCTCGACTGTCCTGACCGCTATCACTCCTCGCCGCGGGCGGCCTCGAACATCGCGAGCGCCGCCTCCCTCCGTTCGCCGTGATCGACGATCGGTTCGGGGTAGTCACCGGCAGTGCGTGCTCGCTGCGTCGGCGACAGTTCGTGCCACTCGTGGATCAGTTCGGGATCCACGTCGCGGAGTTCCGGCACGTACGTCTTGATGTACTCCGCGTCGGGGTCGTACCGTTCGCCCTGCGTCATCGGATTGAAGATGCGGAAGTACGGCTGCGCGTCCGTCCCCGTCGAGGCCGCCCACTGCCAGCCGCCGTTGTCGTTGGCGGTGTCGTGATCGGTCAGATACTCCCTGAAGTGGTCGTATCCCTCCCGCCAGTCGATCTGGAGGTCTTTCGTGAGAAAGGAAGCGACGATCATCCGGACGCGGTTGTGCATATACGCTTCCGCTTTCAACTGCCGCATCCCCGCGTCGACGATCGGGTAGCCGGTCTCGCCGTCCTTCCACGCCCGCAACTCGTCGGGGTCGTTCCGCCATTCGATGTCGTTCTCGTACTCCCGGAAGTTCTCGGTGACGACCTCGGGGTTGAAAAAGAGCACGTGCGCGTAGAACTCGCGCCAGGCGAGTTGCGACTGGAACTCCTCGACCGACTCGGTCTCCGCCTCGTCAGCGCGTTCCCGCGCTTCGGCGGTCGCCGCGTAGACCTCACGGATCCCGATCGTGCCGAACTTCAGGTCCGTCGAGAGGCGGGAGACGCCGTCGCGAGTCGGATAGTCCCGATCCTCGTCGTAGCGATAAATGCCGTCCGCACAGAAGTCAGCGAGTCGCTCGCGGGCCGCCGCCGTTCCCGCCGGCTGGACATCGGCGTCGGGCTCTTCGAACCCCAGTTCCGCGATGGTCGGCAGGTCGTCGTCGTCGACGGCCGCGAGCGCGTCGCGGTCGGGTGCCGGGATCGGATCGGGCTTCTCGCGGTCGCGCCACTTCTTCCAAAAGTAGGTGTAAACGGAGTAATGCTCCCCCTCGTTCGTCGTGATCGACCCCGGCTCGTGAAAGATCGCGTCGTGGAACGAGGCCCGGTCGACGTCGGCCCCGTTGAGTGCGCGACGCACCTCGGCGTCGCGCTCGCGGGCGAGTCCGGAGTAGTCCTTGTTCCAGACGACCCGCTCCGCGTCGTACTCCTCGGCCAGACCCGGGAGCACTTCGACGGGGTCGCCGCGCGCGACGACGAGGTCTGACCCGCGCTCGCGGTACCACGCGCGCAGTTCCGCGAGCGCGTCGAGGAGGTAGCGCACGCGGGCGTCGCCGGCGTGTTCGAGGACGGCGTCGTCGAAGACGAAGAGGGGGACGACGGGGCCGAAATCCTCGACGGGAGTCGCCTCGGCGCTCCGCTCTGCATCGCGCGTCCCGGATCCGTCCGGATCCGCCGCACCCGCCGCCACCGCGAGCGCCCGGTTGTCCGCTGCCCGGAGGTCCCTCCGGTGCCAGTGGATCTGCATACCAGGGGGAAGAACGCCCACGCTGTCAACGTGTCGGCCGCAGTCACCGCGTCGTCCGCAGTCACAGTGTCGGCCGCGAGCTCCTCGGCGGATCACCCGCGGTCAGCTCAGCGGAATCGGCTCGATCGAATCGCGGCGGCCGTCCAGAACCGAAAACCGCTCCTCGCGCCGCCGTTCGAGGTAGTGGAGCAGTCGCTCGGCCCACCGGAGCTTCTTCGCCTTCGCCCCGTCGACGGTCGGATCGTCGAAGTCCCAACCGACGAAGCGGAGCTCCTCGGCACCGAGCGCGTCGGCGAGGAACGCCGCCCGGTCGCCGTCGGTGAAGCCGCCGAAGTTGTAGACCGCGTCGACGGGTTCGGCCTGCGTCGTCGCGAGCACGTGCGCCGGTTCGAGCCGCGGGACCCACGCTTCGATCAGCGGGACGTTGTCGCCGTGGGCGTGCGCCGCGACCGGCGTCCCCTCGCGAGTCAGGTCCAGTGCCGTCCCGGGGTTCTTGTCGAGGTCCGTCACCATCAGGTCGACGTCGTGGCCGGCGTCGCGGACGACGTCCGCGGCCGTCGAAGCCGCGAATATCTTCTCCGCGTCGCCGACGCGATCGACCTCCGCGGAGAGCGACGGCGCGGCCCCGACGACGGCGACGGCGTCGCCCGCGCAGTCGAGGCGCTCGAAATCGAACGGCTCCGCGTATTCGCTGATGACGTCGCGAGCGCGCTCGTCGCCGTCTCTGGGGTAGCCGAAGTCTCCGAGGATCGACTCGTAGATCGGGTTCCAGCGTTCGAAGTTCATAGAGCGTGTTCGGAGATTCCGAGGTTCATAGAGTGCGTTCGGAGAGCCTCACTCGCGCGGTCGTACGCGGTGGTTCGATCGAGTGAGTACTGGGTTGCATCCGCTTCTATAGCTGTCGCTCTCGGTCGTTACGGCGTGAGCCGGAATGGCACCAAGTACCCCTACCCGCGTGCCCTCCCGGCTTCCAGTTGTCCGGTTTCAATCGATCTGTCATAAGCTTTCCCGTGTTCGATCGCGTCTGACAGGGGGGTACACGGTGTCTGACGCTCGAAACCGAGGCATCCGTCCGTTACCGGAAGCAAAGAAAGTCACTTTGCGTCGGAATCGGGAGGTGAATGCGGCCGCATCTCACGGGTCGTCGAGGCGGGGGTCCACGACGTCAGTCCTGGGTCATCCGACGGCCGCGGCGATCGTCCCCAGCGCGTCCGACAGCGCGTCGCCCCCGTCGTCGTCGACAGCGTCTTCGAGTGCCGAGATCCGCCGAGGCGTCCCGAAGAGGAGAACGCGTCGGCCCGTGGCAGGTTCGCCCCCGTCGGCCGAGGCGACCGGTTCCGCAGTCGCCCCGTCGGCGACGGCAGTCACGCCGGTCTCTACCGCCGCGGTCGAGAGCGCGCCGACGGCCGGATCGGAGAGCCCGGACAGTTCGATCACGCGGACGACGGCGTCCCCGGCGACCGCGGCCGACCCCTCGGCACCGATGCGGTCGAGGTGCCGTTCTGCCTCCCGCGTCGTCGTCACGTCGAGTTCCTCGACCGCGACGTCGCCGGCGTCGCGTCCGCCGCCCGGACCGCGGAGTCGCGAGCGGGCGAACTCGTGGCCGATGTACGCGGCGTCCTTGGTCTCTTCGACGTCGTGGGTCCGGATCACGTGCGCGCCCCGTTCGACCGCCATCGACGTCGCCGCCAGCGAGACCGGCAGCGCCTCCTCGGTCGAGCGGCCGGTGACCTCCCGGAGGAAGTTCTTTCTGTTTATCGAGACCAGGATCGGATACCCCAACCCCCGGAACTCCCGAAGCCGCCGGAACGTCTCTCTGTCGTCTCCGAGCGTCTTCTCCTCGGACCACCCGCCGAAGGCCGGATCGACGATCGTCTTGTCCGTGAAGCCGTTGAGCGCGAGGGCGTCGTAGACGTCGTCCGCGTAACCACGGCTCCGCTCCCGTCCGGCGTCGCTACGGGCCGCCCAATCCACGGACTCGACCGCGCCGGGCCGGGTGAGATCCGGCGGCGAGGCCATCTTCGCGACCGCGACGTCGTGGTCCTCACAGACGCGCGGCATCTCCGGGTCGGCGAATCCACAGATGTCGTTGACCATATCGAACCCCCGCGAGAGCGCCTCCTCTGCGACCTCGTGGTACCGCGTCTCGATCGAGAAGACGGCGTCACCGGAGACGCTCTCGAGCGTCTCGACCGCCGTGTCGAGTCGTTCGAGTTCCTCTTCGGCGGAGAGCACATCCAACCGCTTGTTCGCCGATTCCAACCCGACGTCGACGATGTCGGCACCCTGATCGATGAGTTCGCGATCGACGTAGCCGGCGGCCTCGCCGGGGTCGTCGAAGACGCTCGGGTCGTAGGGCGACTCCTTCGAGACGTTCAGGACCCCCATAATCCGCGGGGGGTGTTCGTCGCCGATGTCCAGTCCGGCGGCGTCCACAGTTCGCATACTCGATCCAGGGAGGGCGGACACATATACTGACTGGCAGCGAGCGGATGTCGGTGGTTGGCCTGTCGGGTCGAGGAGCACTCGTATGCGGGCGGCCACGGACGGACCCGACGGGAGTCACGTGAGCGTCAGCGAACGTGACTACGTCGGGAGAGTGAGCAGAGCGAACGGACCCGACGGGAGTCACGTGAGCCGGGCGGGACCGAAGGTCCCGCTGGAAGCCGGCGCACAGCGCCGGCGACGGAAGCGAGTGGGAAGGCGTCGGGGAAGTGAGGCCAAAGGCCGAACGGACCCGACGGAACTTTTCCGTCCCGTCGACGAGGGGAGAGTATGCCTGAGCCGAAGGACGCGTTCGAGACGCTCTACCCGTACCGGCTGTATGAACCCCGAGAGGTTCTCGACCCCGAGATGATGTACACGGTCCCGGAGATCGCGCGCCTGCTCCAGGGATTGGATTCCGACGTCGAGCTCGACGCCGACACCGAAGAGCGGGTCGTCGCGTGGACGATCCCCTGGCTGATGGTTCACGCCGACGAACTGGTGATCAACGATCCGGTCGGCGACGAACCCGGCTACTTCGGGGTCGAAAGCGCGGACGACGAGGCCGAAACGATCCCCGACGACGCGGACGTGTAGCGGGCGGAAGCGGAGACGTCGTCGGGTCCACTACGCCGAGGCTACCACTCTGCGAGCTGATTCAACACCGACACGGTCCGGAGGATCGACCCGGCGTCGCCGGGTTCGTACACCAGTTCGTCGGTCGAGCGCACGTGCGAGAGGACCGACTCCGAGGCGTGTCTCGGTGCCGCCGCGAGTCCGGCGTCGGCGTCGCGGGCCCACTCCATCACCCGGAGGTCGGACTTGCTGTCGCCCATCACCAATGCGAAGGGGTCGTCGATGCCCAAGACGTCCAGCGCCGCGTCGACGCCCGTCGGCTTGTCGAGGTCCAACGACCCGATCTCCGCGGCGTCGGCGTGGTAGTACCCCACGTCGATACGGTCGAACCGCTCTCGGATCGGATCCGGGACGGCGTCAATCCCGCAGTTCGGCGTTTCGCCCTCGTCGGCGAGGACGTCTGCGATCTCCGGGTCGGCCTCGGCGTAGTACGCCCGCGCCCAGTCCTCGGGTCGGTCGTCCTCCTCGCCGTCGACGCTCCGAACCTCGATTCCCACGTCGCCGACTCCCTCGACGGTCTCGGCGACGGCGCGGCCGAGCAGATCGATGAGATACACCAGCCCCTCGTCGATGACCTCCGCGGCGGCGTCGCTGCCGACGTCGAAGTTCGGCTTGAGCGTGACGTTGAACTCGTTGCCCTGGAGGTGCAGCGAGCGTCGGAGCTCCGCCGGCGCGGCGGTGAGCACGCGGGAGCGAACCACGGAGAAGACCTCCTGTATCTCCTCGTCGAGCGTCTCGTACAGGAGCCGCTTCGTGTCCGACCCGTGGCCGGGCGTGAACACGCCCGTTCCCGCTTCGTAGACGATGCTGAACGATCCCGAGTGAACCAGCTCCGTGCCGAGTCCCTGGATCATGAATCCCTTCACGTTCTCGAGGGTCTGTCCCGTGCAGATTACGATCGGGATGCCCGTCTCGTGCAGTTGCGTCAGCAGGTGGAGCGTCTCCCGCGGGATCTCGTTGTCCGTCTGGCCGGCAGACCGCAGCGTCTCGTCGACGTCGAGCACGAGCGCGTTCACCGAGCGGTCGTACTTCGAGTGGAGATCGAGGGCGGTGAACGTCTGCTCGCGGGTCGCGCGGGCGGCGACGTTGGCGAGCGTTTCACCCGCGG
Organism: Halobellus rarus; assembly: GCF_024494595.1. GTDB lineage: Archaea > Halobacteriota > Halobacteria > Halobacteriales > Haloferacaceae > Haloquadratum > Haloquadratum rarum. Next base: position 108,223 of record NZ_JANHDI010000012.1, read on the forward strand.
CGAACGACTGGGCGATCGTCTGCTTTCGGCCCTCCAGTTCGTCGCTCGCGTCCTCCCAATACTCGAGTGCGACCCGGGAGTCGACGGGGGGAAAGAGGTCGACGAAGTTCTGGAGATCCCGCAGCGTGTCCGTCTCGTACTCCTCGTAGAGGGAATAGAGGAGGTCGTACCGATCCATACGTACTCCCTGATCTCCGTCGATAAAAACGCGTTCCTCGACGAGTGATGCGGGCTCTGAGGGAAACGCTCAAACCGGCGACTGACCTACGTAGGCGTATGGCAGACTGGACCGACAGCATCGTCGGAGATCGGATGGCTGTCGATCGGGAGTTCACAGACCGGGTCGAGAACTCCGAGTTCTCGAGCCAGGAGTGGGGACTCATCATGACCGCGACCGAGTTGGACATCGAGCACGCCGACGACCCCGAGCAGGCGCGGATCGTCGCCGACACCGAGAAGCTCCCGCAGATCATGCCGGAACTGGACAACATCCAGTCGCAGATGGCACAGATGGGCGGCGCGGGAGGCGATCAGTCCGGCGGATCGTCGGGCGGCGTCGTCGACCAGATCAAGGGCGCGCTGGGGCTCGGAAACGGAACGAGCGGCGGGTCGGATCGAGAGCGAATCGCCGCGGCCGAACGGTTGACCCAGGAGTACGCCGACGCGCTTCAGTCCCACTTGGAGTCGAAGAACAAGTGGGAGCAGGTTCGGATCGCCTACCAGGAGTAGCAGCGCGGTTCACCTCGCCTCTCTTCGGAGACACTCACGAAGGGAACGCTTTCCTCGCGGGCCGTCGTCTATCGAGATATGAGCGATCACGACGACCACGAGGTCCGCGAATACAACGGAATTCGCCTCGAACGGATCCGCGAGCACGTCTGGGAGATCCCGCGCGAGGGCGGAATGAACGTCCCCGCACGAGTGCTCGCGAGCGAGGCGCTTCTCGAACAGATCGGCGACGACAAGACCCTCCAGCAACTTCGGAACGCGACGCACCTTCCAGGGATCGCAGACCGGGCGATCTGTATGCCCGACGGTCACCAGGGCTACGGGTTCCCCGTCGGCGGCGTGGGCGCGACGGACGTCGAGACCGGCTGTATCTCGCCCGGCGCGATCGGCTACGACATCAACTGCGGCGTCAGGATGATGCGGACGAATCTGACGTACGACGACGTCGTCGGGCACGAGGAGGAACTCGTCGACGCGCTCTTCGCCAACGTTCCGTCCGGCCTCGGCGGCGGCGGAATCGTCGAAGCCGACCGCGGCACGCTCGAAGCGATTCTGAACCGCGGGGTCGACTGGGCGCTGGAACACGGCTACGCCGTCGAGGACGACCTCGCTCACTGCGAAGACGAGGGGATGCGTCCCGACGCCGACCCCGACGCGGTGTCTCAGAAGGCGAAGGACCGCGGAAAGAACCAGATCGGGAGCCTCGGCTCCGGGAACCACTTCCTGGAGGTTCAGCGCGTCACCGACATCTTCCGGCCGGAGGTCGCGACGGAGTTCGGGCTCGAAGCCGATCAGATCGTCGTGCTGATCCACTGCGGCTCCCGCGGGCTCGGTCACCAGATCTGCACCGACTACCTCCGACGGATCGAACAGGAGCACGGCGACCTCCTCGCGGAGCTTCCGGACAAGGAACTGGCAGCCGCTCCAGCAGGCTCCGAGTTGGCCGAGGAGTACTACGGCGCGATGTGCGCGGCGATCAACTTCGCGTGGGTGAACCGACAGCTGATCATGCACCGGACCCGACGCGTCTTCGAGCGCGTCTTCGACCGAGAGTGGGAGTCGATGGAGATGGAGTTGCTCTACGACGTCGCACACAACATCGGGAAGAAGGAGGTCCACGAGGTCGGCGTCGACGCCGAGGGGCGACCGGCCGCACCCGACGACGCGGTGGATCGGACGGAGCGGGAGCTCTACGTCCACCGGAAGGGCGCGACGCGGGCGTTCCCCGCCGGCCGCCCGGAGCTGCCGGCCGCCTACCGCGACGTGGGACAGCCGATCATCATCCCCGGCAGTATGGGGGCGGGCTCGTACGTCCTCCGCGGCGGCGAGGAGTCGATGGCGGTGTCCTTCGGCTCGACAGCGCACGGTGCCGGCCGAACGATGAGTCGGACGCAGGCGAAGAACGAGTACTGGGGCGAGACCGTCCAGGAGGAGCTCCGCGATCAGGAGAAAATATACGTGAAGGCTCAATCCGGCGCGACGGTCGCCGAGGAGGCCCCGGGCGTCTACAAGAGCGTCGACGAGGTGGTCCGCGTCTCCGACGAACTGGGGATCGGCGACAAGGTCGCCCGGACGTTTCCCGTCTGCAACATCAAGGGGTGAGCGCGGCTTCGACGGTCCCGGCGAGGCGACGGTGCCGCCGACGACAGGGGGCGAACAGGCGGCGCATCTGCGAGTCGCCGCGACGGCGCGCCGCACACCCGCCGTGACCGTCGCGGCCCGGTTTCAGATCACGCGGGGTGTGGTCCCGCCATCGCATACAAAGGCTCGGGTCGCCCGCGGGGTTTTCTACCCGTCCGGCGAGCAAAAATCGGTGCATCAATCCTCGTGTGTACACACCACGAGACGGTCGTCTTCGCGAGAGACACAGAGCCGGACGACGTCGGCGAGATCGAAGGAGTGGCCTCTGCGCTCGGTGAGCAGAATCCGCGAGAACGGGTCCCCGCAGGCGGGACATTCGACCTCGTCGCGGTTCTCGTACAGCGTCACGTCCCCGTCGGACCGGAGGAGTTTCATCCGGTGTCGAACGGCGTGTTGATCGAACTGATCGCCCATCGACGAACACGTCGGGCGTCGGTCGGCAAAGTGGTTGTCGTCGAGTCGCGGGTCCAGCCGGGCCGGGGTTCCAGATCGTTACCCGAGCCGCGAGAGTCGATCGCGCGCCTGCGAGAGGGCGGCCTCGTCTCCCTCGGTCAGGTACGTGACGAGGTCTCGCGCCGCCCTGACGAGCGCTTCGGATTCCCCGGTCGGCACGTCCCCGTGCACCGCATCGATGCGTCTGACGTGCGTGTCGATCGTTTCGCGCGCCCGCCCGGCGGCCGGATCGGGGTTGTCGTCGAGCCACGTCCCGAGGTCCGAACAGAACTCCGAGAGCACCGACGCGTACGCCAGACCTCGTGCGGCGGTCATCGAGTCGGGGACCGACGACGGGGGCGGGCGCTCGCCGTTGTCGGCGCCGCGGAGCAACTCCAAGACGTACAGACGCGTGGCCTCGTCGGGATCGCGCGTTCGATCGAAGACGTCCACGGCGTGAAGTAGTTCCGCGGCCGCGAGGACCGTGTCGTCGACCGTCAGGAGGTCCCCGCTGTGCACGAAGCCACGCTGTCGAACGTAGTCCCGAAGCGTCGTTTTCAACTCGTCGGCGACGTCCCCGATGTCGGCGTCTTCGCCGAGCGCGGCGCGGTGTGCGGAGAGGTCCAGTCCCACGGCGCTGTCGGTGTGTCGCTCCCGGTCACCGACGCCGACGCTCCGCAGACTCTCGCAATCCGGACAGGAGACGGCTCCCGTCTCGAAGTACGACCACTCCCGCCCGCAGTCCTTGCAACGGCGACGACCACGGATGCGCATACTCTCATCTATCCACCGAGAGAGAAAAGCGCGTCGCGACGGACGTCCGTCGGAACAGGGCGTCGGAATCTTCGTCGCAGCCGATATATTTATGTACAGCAGTCGGTAAGAGGCAAGTGACGCTTCGCTTTGGAGGGCCGAAGCGTCAGCGGGGACCAATTCAGGGCGGCAAGCATCCGCGTTTTTCACGCGGCTTGCTTCCTTTTCGCGTACTGACGAACCCGAGAGTGACACGACGACCCCGAGAGCGTGTCCGTCCGTACTGCCGATCGGGCTGAGGCGTCGGCGACGCCAGTTGGCCGTTTTGCGGGTCTATCAGACGGCCCGACAATCGAGATTCTGTATTTGAATAGACATATTCGCATACTGACTGCGGAGACGTAAGATGATAGATATGTATGTCGATCCTTCATCGACGGCCTATCGCCGCTCACCGCAGCAACGGGTACTCAAGCCACAACAGAGGTCGACATGTTTATTTTGGAGAACACTAATGTACGAGTAGAATAAGCAGATGTACGACCTGACAGGATTCCAGCGCGACTTGCTGTACGTGATTGCCGGTCTCGACGAACCGCACGGACTCGCCATCAAAGAGGAACTCGAAGAGTACTACGAGAAGGAGATCCACCACGGCCGGCTCTACCCGAACCTGGACACGCTGGTGGAGAAGGGACTCGTCGACAAGGGACAGCGCGACCGCCGAACGAACTACTACACGCTCACCCGCCGCGGCCGCCGCGAGATCGCCGCGCGGAAGGACTGGGAGAGCACGTACATCAACGTCTCCTTCGACGGCATCGACGACTGATCGAGACGGAAACCTAGGAGCGTTCGGAGAGGTCGGCACCGAACTCGAACCCACTAGCGGCCGTCCGGCTCTGCGTTCCGCCGTCCGTTTCGGTGCCGCTACTCGGTGATCCACCCTCTGTCGCCGATTTTCCGTCTCGCTTCGATACCCGTTCAGCGTCGTCTACTCCCGAGTCCGCTCCGTCGGCGACGACGCCCGACCCGGGCGGATCGGCTCCGATGTGGTTCGCGGAGGTGTCCACGCCGGGATCGACCGCGAACGGGACGAGCGACCTCCGCTCGATCAACACCGGGAGCACGTGCCGCGCGAAGTTCACCACGAGCACGAGTATAATCGGGCCTAAGAAGATCCCGTACCAGCCGAAGAGCAGCGGTCCGAGCGTGTACGCGATCATCACCGCCCCGACGTGGAGGTTGCGCCCGGAGATGTACGGCCTGAGCACGAGGTCCGGGATGGTGTCGACGACGACGAACGATACGGCGGCGAAGACCGCCGTGAACCACAGCGTCGTCGGGTCCACGAAGTAGGAGGTGACGCCGAGGTAGAGGGCAACGGGGACGTAGACGAGCTTCATCCCGACGACCGGAATCAGACTCGCGATGCCCGCGAAGAGTCCGACGAGCGCCGCGGCGGGGATCGCGACGCCGGGCGGCGCGATGACGTTCAACAGCGAATACGCGATGACGCCGATCGTTCCGGTGAGGACCGCGTTGAGAATGTTCCCGAAGAAGATCTTCGTGAAGTCGCGATCGACGGCTCCGAGGAACAGTTCCAGCACGCCCTTATCGTCCGCGATGGTAGCGCGGGCCCATCGCGAGAGCTTTCGATCGTCTCGGAGCAGGTAGAACGCCAGGGCGATCATCGCGAACAGGTGGACGAGTCCGATTCCGACGAAGGCGAGGACTTCGCTCGCGGATCCCAGCGACGAGAGCACCTGTTGTATCTGTTCGACCGTCATCGCCGACGGATCGAGGGCGAGGAGCCCCTCGAAGTCGGTCAGGCTGGCGAGTTGCTCCTCGGAGATCGGGTACTGTGAGAGGTCGAACAGCCCCTCGTTGGTCAGCCGGACCAGTTCGCTGATCGCGACCGCACCCGTGTAGGCGACGAGCGCGAGCGCGGGGAGCGCCAACAGGAACAGCGAGACCGCCGCGGCGAGACTGGGCGGATAGATCCGCGTCTTGATCCGGCGGTAGATCGGCCGCGTCGAGTAGTAGAGGAAGAGCCCGAAGACGAAGGTCCCGACGAACGAGTAGACGACGTACGAGAGCGCCGCTCCGAGCGCGAGGCCGACCGCCCACCACGCGAGCCGAGAGCGACCCATCCCGAGAACGGACATACCGAACGAGGGACCGCGACGGGACAAAAAGCTACCGCGCAGACCGACTCGGTGTCTGGACGGGACGGCGCTGTTCGCTCGGCACTCGATCAGACGCCGAATCGATCATTCGAGAGTCGCGTTCGGCGCTCGATCCGCCGACGAAGAAGGCGTTCCCTCCGGGAGCGTCGGGGTGTCTTCGTCCGGCGTCTGCGATACGACGTCGCACGCGAGGGCCGTCGAGATGACGCGGGCTCTGACGCTGCCGTCCGGTCGGACGGCGATGTGGGTCGCGGAGTCGTTGCAGTCGACGAAGTCCCGCCGGACGCCCAGTTTGCGCTCCGTCCCCTCGGGTGGGTCGACGCAGAGCACGTAATCGGAACGACGGTACACGTCCACGCGGAGCGATCCGTACGCCGGGAACGTCGGCGCTAGGTCAAGCGGTGTCTCGTCGGTCCCCAACTGCCGGAAGCGCACGCCGATTTCCCGAGTATCGGCGTCGTCGTTCCAGACCACCGCGCGGTGGTGGGCCGCGTCGGCGGGCTCGCCGACGCGGCGACTGTCGAAGGGCTCGCCGGCATCGAACTCGGTGAGTCCGCCGTCGCCGGTGGTGGGAAGCGGCTCGGGCGTCTGCGTCGTCGACGCGTCGGTCGACGGCAACGAGACGCAGCCGCTCAAACAGCCGATCGCGAGGGCGGCCGAGGAGAGGAAACGGCGGCGACGCATTTGTTCCGAATACGGAGGAACACACTAAACTGGTTGGGAAAGGTCGAATGCGCGTTTGAGTTATCGCACTGTCGCTTCGGTCGTCAGTCGGGCGGACACCCGATTGGACTGCGAGCCCTCGACGGGGCGGATCAGGTCCACTCGTCGAGGCCGGTCTGCACCAGCGAGGACTCGATGCGCTCGAACCCGCGGGCGACCTCGTCGGCGTCGACCTCCCACTCGTCGACGACGTACGCCCTCGCGGCGTCGATGTCCGGCGAGATGTCCGCGTCGAACGCGTAGTCGTCGGTCACGGGCGGATCCAAGAAGAGCTCTCTCACCCGGTCGGCGTGCTCGATGTACGCCCCGCGTGCGTCGAGGACGGCCCAGAGGTCCCCGTGTTCGCGGACCGCCGACAGCGCGGTCTTCGGACCGACGCCGGAGAGCCCCTCGTTGAAATCGGTGCCGCAGAGGATCGCCACGTCGACGAGCTGCTCGCGGGTGATGTCGTGCTCGGCCAGCGTCGCCTCGAGGTCCATCAGTTCGGGATCGCCCTTCGAGGTCAGCTGTCTGAGCGTGTAGGGCGCGCCGAAAAGCAGCGTGTCGTAGTCCTCGCTGCCGACGTACTCGACGTCGCCGCGGAGCGCCATATGCGACGCCTGCGCTTCCCCCTCCGCGGGGGCCTCGACGACCGGGACGTCGAGCAGTTCGAGCAGTTCTCGGGTCGTCTCGTGAATGACGTCGGTCAGCCGCTGAGTCCGGGCCTCCAGGCGAGCGGCGGCGACGGCGTCGCCGCGCTCTTCGGCCTCCTTTCTCCGTTCTTCGGCCTCCTCTCTCGCTTCGCGTCGCTCGGCCACCTCGTCGTCTTTCAGCTCCGTGACGCCGCCGTCGAAGACGAACACCGGAACGAGGTCGTGCTCGAAGAACTTCGGCAGCCCCTGAACGAGGCCGATCAGGTTCGCCACTTCCTCCCCCGCCGCGGTCGTGTACGCCTCCTCGCGGGTGAACTTGACCGTCGTCGTCAGATAGCGGTACAGCCAGTTGTGCGCGTCGACGGCGACGACGCTGCCGGCCACCTCCTCGAAGGAGACGTCCGAGAGCACCGCCAGGCTCCGTAGATCTGCGTTTCCCATCGGTGTGCGTTCGGTCGGCCGTCGATTTAACCCTCGGGATTGGAGGTACGTCGGAGCCGGGTCGGGGTACGTCGGAACCGGGTCGGGGTACGTCGGAACCGGGCCGGCGCTACGTTTCGGCCGGATCGCACACGTCGGGGGGACCGACACCGACCCGGTTACGGAGGAACGACGCCTCCGGTTCGCCGAGGTCACGCTCCCGAAATCGCTCCAGGCCGGACCGATAGACCGCGGCGTCCGCATCTCGGGGTCCCGTCGCCGGAGTCCCGTCCGCGCGCCGTTCCAACACGAGTTCTGCGACCCCGGTCTCCTCGCCGGTCCACTCGAAACCGGCTTTGTACATCGCCTCGTAGGCGAAGGGGTTGTTGACGGCGATCCTGAGTCGTTCGTAACCGCGCTCGGCGGCGCGGGGCGCGACGAACGCGGCGAGTCGCGGACCGAGTTCCTCGCCCTTCGCATCCGAGTGAACGGTGACGTAGCGGTACCACAGCGTCGCGTCGTCGGTCCGGTCCGCGTTGAACGCGAGTGCGGCGAGGATGCCGGCGTCGTAGTCGTCGGCGTCGTTGTCTCCGGCGTCGCTGTCGTCCTCAGGCTGGGCAAGCGTCGGATCGGCCTCGCGGTCGCCCGCCTCGCGGACCACCGCTTTCCCCGTGTTCGACATCACGAACTTCCCGGCGTAGGCGAAGTTCCGGTAGTCCAACCGAAGGGTCGGCCCGTCCGGCGGCCACCCGAGCACGACGAACTCCATTGGGAGTGTCTACGAGGGACGGTCGCAAGAGTCCAGCGGTGCCACAGCCGACCCGGTCCGGCGACAGTTCCATGGTCGCCCGCGACGAACTTTGGGGTATGTCTTCCCGTTTCGGCCCCGGCGACGTCCGGTTCTTCGACCGATTGGCCCGGTTGTACGACGTCGCGATGCCGCCTGCGAGGGTCGGCCCGCTTCGCGACGGGTTCGCGTTCGCCGACCGATCGATCGAACGGGTGCTGGATCTGGCCGGCGGAACCGGTCGCGCCTCGCGTGGGCTCCAGCGCGCCGGGATCGATCCGGTCGTCGTCGACATCTCGGCCGGGATGCTCGCTCGCGCCCGCGCGGCGGGACACGAGGTCGTCCGGGGCGACGCCGGGCGACTCCCGATCGGGGACGACGCCGTCGACGCCGCGGTCGTCGTCGACGCGCTGCATCACCTCTCCGATCCGGCCGCGGGGCTCTCTGAGGCCGCTCGGGTCATCCGACCCGGCGGTGTACTCGTCGTCCAGGAGTTCCACCCGCGAGGGCTTCGCGGTCGAGCGCTCGTCGCGGCCGAGCGACTGGTCGGCTTCGATTCGACGTTCTGGGAGCCAGCGGAGCTCTGCGAGTCGCTGACGGCAGCCGGCTTCGACGCGCGGATCGTCCGCGAGGGGTTCGAGTACGTCGTGGTGGGTCGCGTCCCGGCGGGAGAGTGATCCTCGCGAGACCCGTTCGATCGGCGGATTGATCGAGCGGTCGCCAAGTCGGTGAGAGGGCCACGCCGAGCGCCGATCGATTCCGAGAGAGCCATTAGGGAGCGTCCGAATCGTCGCGTATGTCAACTTCGGAGGGATCGTTCCTCGCTCGACGTATCGACGCCGGGGCGGCGCCCCTCGCCGTCGTCGACGTGCTGGCGCTCGCCGCCGTGCTCACGATCGGCGTCATCAACCACAACGGCGTCGACTACCTCACGACCGCCCCGGTGGGATGGTTGCTGACGCTCGTCCCCTTCCTCGTCGGCTGGGCGGTCGCCGCGCCGCTCGTGGGCGCGTACTCCGCCGGCGCGGCCGAGTCGGCCAAGGCGGCGATCCCGCTCGCGGTTCGCGCGTGGGTACCGGCCTCCATCGTCGGGTTCGCGCTCCGCGCATCGTCGCTGTTCCCCGGCGGGTTTCAGCTCTCGTTCGGCGTCGTGATGTTCCTCACCGGCGCGATCGCGCTGATCGTGGCTCGGTGGCTCTTCTTCAAAGTCGTCGGGTAACGCCGCTCACGCCGTGCAGAACGCGGCTGTTCACCCTACGTCTCACATCCCGATTCTTCCGGATCCCACTCGTACGTCTCCCGCCTGTCGACGACGACGAAGTCACACTCGTTGGTCACGAACCTGACGTCGTCGGCGACTCGGAGTAGTCCCGCGTGGTTCAGCCCGTCACCGCGGAATTCGGGCGGACAGACGCGGACCTCCCAGTCGTCGTTCACCCGTTCTCCGCTGTCGAGCGCGACCTCGACGGCGTAAGTCTCGCCGACGACGCCGACCGCCTCGAAGGCGATTCCCTTCGCACCGGGGACGGCGTACGCGCCGTCGAGGACCATCGCCCCGGTCTCGTCGTTTCGCACCGACAGCGACACGCAACAGTCCTCGGGGCGGTGGTTCTCCACGTAGAACGGGTCGGGGCCCGCTCGCGGCGGGTCCGAGGGCGTCGCAGCGGTGGGTGATCCGGCTTCGGAACCCGCCGGGGCGTCGGTGGTCGGGGGATGTCTAGTCGCCGTTTCGTCCGCGTCACCGGTCGTTTCGGATCCGTCGTCGGCTGTTCCGCGCGTTGGCGTCGCCTCCAGGCAACCCACAAGCGTCGTCGACGTCGTAGCGCCGAGAGCGGCTAGGAACTCGCGTCGGCCTCGACGGGGTGGAGGGGCTCCCATACGAGGACATCCAGCGATCCGAATAAGTGTCTTCTGTCGGCCGCTGCGCCCTATTTCCGGGCCGTCACTCGTCAGGCAGGCCGACGCCGTCGCAGGAGATAGAGGCCGACGCCCGACCCGGTCGCGCCGAACATCGCGAGCGTGAGAAAGAGCGCCGCGGGCGTCGCGTAGGTGAGGATCGTCCCGGCGATGGCCCCCCCGAGCGCGCCGACGCCGAACACGCCGAGGTAAGTGAAACCGTACGAGAGACCCCTCGTCCCCGCGGGGGAGTACTCCGCGACGGTGGCCTGATAGAACGGCTGGACGAGGAAGAGCGCACAACCCAGGGCGGCACCCACGACGAGGAGCGGCCCGAGACCGGCGTTCGCCGCCGGGAGGAACACCAGCGCCAGGAGAGCCAGCAGGCCGAACCCGCCCGCGAGGCCGGCTTCGACGGGGATCCTGTCCGTGAGCTTCCCGCCGAGGTACTGGCCGAGGACGCCGACGATGAGCAGTCCGGAATAGAAGTACCGCTCGGGGTTGATCGCGCGCTCGGAGTCGGGTTGGACGCCGAGGGCGTCGGTGACGGACGTCGGCAGCGCCGACGTCAGCGGGATGGGCTCGAATCCCGGCAGCGATTCGAGGAGGTTCGGGAGGAACGTGAGGACACCGCGGTAGTAGAGTCCAGACGCCATCACGACGACGAACACGAGCGCGAACGCGCCGGCGAAGAGCCGTCGGCTCTCGACGCCGAACTCGGTGAGCGATGCGACTCCCGTACCGCCCCTGTCGTCGCCGACGGATTCGCCGTCGGAGTCGGCTGCCGAATCGCCGCCGGCGTCGACGGCCGCCGTCTCGTCGAACCGCGCACGCATCGCGTACGCGCCGGCGACGAGCGCGGGAAGCGCGAGGAGGACGGAGACGACCGTCCAGTCGACGAACAGGAGCAGTATCGCGGTCAGGAGCGGTCCCAGCCCGGTGCCGACGTTGCCGGCGATCCCGTGGTAGGCGAAGCCCGTGCCGCGCTCCGTGACGCCCTTTGACAGAAGCGTGAGGCCCGCCGGATGGTAGACGCTCGCGGCGGCGCCCCACAGGAGCAGCGCGAGGGCTACGACGAGCAGGTTCGGCGCGAGACCGAGCAGAACGAACGACCCGGCCATCCCGAACAGACAGAGCGTGATGAGCCGCGCGGAGCCGATCCGGTCGACGAGCACGCCGCCCGGGAGCGCCCCGACGCCGAAGAGGCCGTACCCCGCAGTCACGACCAGTCCGAGCGTCGCTTCGGTCACGCCGACCTCGACGATTCCAAGCGAGAGGACGTCGAACTCGGTCAGCCAGATCGAGACGAAGATCGGGATCGAAAGCTCGTAGGTGTGCACCATCCCGTGAGCCAGCATCACCAACGCGACGATCGACCGATCGTTCGAGTTCACGTCTGCCCGTCGGAGGAGCGGGCAGTTCAACGCACCGATGTCGACGCCGTTCTCCGGCATTTCCCCGCCCGAGTCCCGTCTCGGCCGCTTCGTTTTCATAACTTACAAAGAACCAATTCAGTGGTGCAGTTGAACGTTGTAATCAGCTACGGGAAACAATTATAACACATACGCACGTAGCGTGTGGTGTGGTATGCCAGAGTACTACGACTACGTGCTCGGCCTCATCCCGCTGACGCTGTTCGGACTCACCGGCGGGCTGCTGCAGACGAGTCTCGCGCTCACGCAGGCTCTGCCGATCGCCGCCGCCGTCACCATCGGAATCATCGGTCACGCGCTCTTCATCCGGCCGCCGAACGGGTCTCGGGCGGGACGCCGTAGTAGCGAAAACCGCAGTACAGGGCAGTTTCAGAACGCGGATTAGACGACCGTATCTCGACGCCGATCGATCGTTCGTCTCTCGGTTTCTCCGCCTCTCCGCCCTTCGCTCTTTGCTCCACCGTTTTCGCCGCGGTTCCGGAGCCGTCGCATTCACGTCCTCCGCGGCGTCCGCGAGGTCCGGCCGTGGCGGGTGAGCCCCCCCACGAGATGTGTCGTTCCCCACGGACACGACGGTTTCCCGCACGTTCTTACCCGCGGCCGTCGAACGCAGATCTATGACCGAGACGCTGTTCCTGACGAGCGCGGACGTGGACGGCCTCGCGACACCCGCCGAGTTCGTCGACGCGGTGCGCGAGGGGTACCGGCAACGCGGCGAGGGCGCACCGGCGGAACCACGGACGAAACTCACGAACGCCGATCCGCCGGGCTTTCTCACGACGTACGCGGCCGTGCTCCCGGAGACGGGAGCGATGGGCGGCTATATGTACAGCGCGGGGTTCGGCGCGGCGGACGCGTGGTTCGCCACCCCGCTCTTCGACGCCGAATCGGGCGCACCGATCGCGATGGTCGACGGCGCGAGTATGAACCCGTTCAAGACGGGCGCGACCGGTGCCGTCGCGGCCGACGCACTCGCTCGCGAGGACGCCTCGTCGGCGGCGATTATCGGCAGCGGCCCGCAGGCCCGCGGGCAACTGCGCGCGCTGGCGACGGTCCGCGACCTGGAGACCGTCTGGGTGTTCTCGCCCACGAAGGAGCACCGCGAGTCGTTCGCGGGGGAGATGGACCGCCGCCTCGAGGGAAGCGTCGCCGCCGTCGCCTCCGCCGCTGCGGCCGTCGAGGGCGCGGACGTCGTCGTGACTGCGACGAACGCGAGCGAACCCGTCTTCGACGGCGACGACCTCGAACCGGGAACCCACGTGACCGCGATGGGGCAGTACGACCGGGAGAAACGGGAACTGGACGCGAAGACGATCAAGAAGGCCACGTACGTCCCGGATCTCGAAAAACGGGTCACGGAGGACGCCGGGTCGTTCATCGCCGCACTGGAGGCCGGAATCGTCGACGAGGACCACGTCCACGCCGAACTGGGCGACGTCGTCGCCGGCAACGCCCCCGGCCGGGAGTCCGAGGACGAGATCACCGTCTTCGACAGCGGCGGGACGGGCATCGAGACGGTCGCCGCCGCGTACCTACTCTACGAGAGAGCCCGCGAGGCCGGACTCGGTCAGACGATCGACTTCGCGCCTGGCAGCGAGGCGCTCACCGGCGAGTGAGCGCGGACCGCGGGCGGACGCCGTCGGAGTCAGACCGACGGTCATCCGAAGACAGATGAGGAGACGAGACGTCTCACGAGGTGTTCGTTATGACCCCCGATAGCTCGCCCTCTTCGGATGTCCCGGACCGCCAGTGGTGGAAGGAAGCGATTGTCTACCAGGTGTACCCGCGGAGCTTCAACGACAGCGACGGCGACGGCGTCGGCGACATCCCGGGGATCACGGCGAAGGCCGAGTACTTCGACTCCCTCGGCGTCGACGTCGTCTGGCTCTGTCCCGTCTACGAGTCCCCCCAGGCGGACAACGGCTACGACGTCAGCGACTACCGATCGATCGCCGCGGAGTTCGGCACGATCGAGGACTGGGAGCACCTCTTAGCGGAGTTACACGACCGCGACATCCGACTCCTGATGGATCTCGTGGTCAACCACACTTCCGACGAACACGAGTGGTTCGAGAAGTCCCGCCGGCGCGAGGCCGGCTACGAGGACTACTACTACTGGCGCGACGGCGGAATCGGCGAGAACGGCGATCCCGTCCCGCCGAACAACTGGGGGTCGTTTATGGGTGGGTCGGCCTGGACGTACGACGACGAACGCGAGCAGTGGTACCTCCACCTCTTCGACGAGAAGCAGCCCGATCTCAACTGGCGCAATCCCGACGTCCGAGAGGAGGTCGCCTCGCTCGTGGAGTGGTGGTTAGAGCGGGGCATCGACGGATTCCGAGTCGACGCGATCAACTACATCTCGAAGCCCGAGGGACTTCCCGACGGGGAGTCCGATCGCGAACCCACCGGCATCGAGGTGTTCAGCCACGGACCGAGGATCCACGAGTACCTCCGAGAACTGTACGAGCGGACCTTCGCGAACTACGACGTGATGACCGTCGCGGAGATGGCCGACACGACCGTCGACCGCGCCGGCGAGTACCTCGGAGAGGACGGCGACGGCCTGAATATGATCCTCCACTTCGAGCACATGGACGTCGACGTCAGCCCGCGCGGGCGGTTCGATCCGTCGGAGTGGGGCGAGTGGAGCCTCGTCGAGTTCAAAGAGATACTGAGCCGCTGGCAGACGGGACTCGGCGACGACTGGAACGCCCAGTACCTCGGCAACCACGACCAGCCCCGAATCGTCTCGCGGTTCGGCGACGACGAGGCCTATCGCGTCGAGAGCGCGAAACTGCTCGCGACCTTCCTCCTGACGACCCGCGGGACGCCGTTCGTCTACCAGGGCGAGGAGATCGGGATGACGAACGAGGAGTTCGAGCGCCTCGCGGACCTCGACGATCCGATGACGATCGGTGCCGTCGAGGACGCCGCCGCCGCCGGCCGCGCCGGCTCCTTCGATGAACTTCGGGAGTTCGTCAACTACGTGAGCCGGGATCACGCCCGGACGCCGATGCAGTGGTCCGACGACGAGCACGCGGGATTCACGACCGGGACGCCGTGGTTCGACGTCAACGCGAACTACCCGGAGATCAACGTCGAGGCGGCGCGCGCCGACGGGGACTCGATCTGGCACCACTACCGGCGGCTCATCGACCTCCGGCACCGAGAGGACGTACTCGTCTACGGGGAGTACGAACTCCTACTCCCCGAGGACGAACAGCTCTACGCGTACACCCGGACGCTCGGCGACGAGCGACTCCTGATCGTGCTCAACTGGTCGCCCGAGCCCGCCTCGCTCGATCCGGACGAGACGGACGCCGATCTCGGACTCGCGAACGCGACGACGCTTCTCTCGAACTACGATCCGGACGCGACTCCCGTCGGCAGAGCGTTCCGACCCTACGAGGCAGTCGTCTTCCGACTCTGACGTTCGAGGAGACCGACACGCGGCCCGACCCGACGCTACTGCAGTCGGTACCGCAGCAGCGCCGCGATGCCGCCGAGATTCCGCAGCTGCTGGCCGGGGTCGAACTCCCCGGAGAAGACAGTCACCTCGCCGCCCTGACGCTCGACCGTCTGGATGACCTCGTTGACGTCGACGTCCCAGTCGCCGTCGCCCTGCCGCTCCTGTCGCAGTCGGTCGTCGACGACGAGCAGGGTCTCGACGGCTCCGAACTCCGCGGCCTCGGCGACCTCGTCGATTCCGTAGGCGACCTTCTCCCCCGTCGCGATTCCCTCCATCAGGTCGTCGAGGAGCGACGCCTCCTTCGAGATGCGCGTCTGCGTCTGCACCTCGTCGACCGCGCCGCGTTTCAACACCTCGTGGACCCCGCGGTCGCCGACGGCCGCCGTGTCGACGACGGTGAGCAGGTCCGCGACCTCGGCGTGGTTCTCCGCGATGTAGTCGCGGGCGTCCTGCTTCGTGAACCCCGGCCCCGCGAGGATGATCGCGTCCACGTCCATCCGGGAGAGCGCCTTTCCGAGCTCGGCGAAGAGCTCCGATCGGGGACGCGCGTACTCGCCTTTCCCCGTCGGCGCGGTGAAGGAAAACCGCTCTTCGGTCCCGTACTGTGCAACCGTGTGGATATGGGCCTCGCCCTCCTCGACGGTGGCGATAGCGACGTCTGCGTTCTCGGCGGCCTCCTCGGCCGCTTCGATCCGCTCGACCTGATCGGGTTTGAAGTGCTTCTCGATGGTCACCTCGTCGTGCTCCTCGACGTTTATCGTGTGGTGGTGGCCGAGTTGGTCCTCCCGCGAGCAGTCGACGATCTCGCCGCCGACGCGCAGGCGGTTCGCGAAGCGCGCGAACTCGACGTCGTCGACCTCGATGGTCACGAAGAGGTGCTCGCGCTGGCCGCCGGTGTCGCGGAGCTGTTCGTCGTCGCGCTGGATCCGCCGCGTCGTGTCGCCGGAGACGAGGTCCCCCGATTCGAGGACGTGCGAGAGATGCCACAGGTCGTCGACGTTCTCGGGGACGAGTGTCATCCGCTCGCGACCCTCCTCGCCGTGGCCGCGACTCGAAATTCGCATACCCGACTCTCCGAGGTCCGGGGCCTAAACATCCACCTTTTTCCACGGAGGGGTCCTGAGGACCTCTCCGAGCAAAAACCTGGAGGGAAAAACCGCTCGCCCCGCTCGCGGACGCTCACTGAATCGGTTCTTCGCACACCCTCCAAACGGGTGTTTTTTATGACATCGGCCGATCACCGTCTCTCGTGGCCCTGAATCTCTCCATCGGTAGCGACGGACCCGACTCCCCACGTATCGCCCTCCTGATGATCGTCGTCGGCGTCGTCGTCGCCGGCTACGGCGGCTACGACTACACCCAGCAGTCTGACGCCGTCGAGAACGCCGTCGAGGTCGGCGCGACGGTCGTCGAGACAGGTATCGAAGAGTCCTCCTCGCGCCGCGGCGGAACCGAGTACCGCCCCGCGGTCGAGTTCGAGTACCGGTACGACGGTGCGAACTACACCGGAACCGACGTGTACCCGGCGTCGACGCAGTCCAACTTCGACACGGAGGACGCGGCGCGGTCCGTCCTCGACGGGTACGGCGAGGGCGAGCGAGTGACGGCGTACGTGGACCCGAGCGCGCCCTCGGAGGGCTTTCTCAAAGCCCAGGAGTCGAACGCGCCGATGAAGGTGGCCGGACTGGGCGTGCTGTTCGCGCTCTTCGGCGTCGTGTCGGTGCTCAGGTCGTGACGACCGCGCCCGATCAGTACGTCGTCGCCGCGGCACCGCCGCGTTTGCCGGCGAGGCCGTCGGCGAACCCGCGTCCGAACAGGTAGTACGTCACCACCTGAACGTAGAACAGGCCGAAGATGCCGACGACGACGACGCTGAGGAGGCTCGCGATCGACCCGAGAACGAGGCCGACGGCGACCGCGAGCACCCACGCGGTGAGGTACTCCGTCGTCGCCACGCCGTCGATTATCGTCGAGACGTCGAACGCCGCGGCGATGGAGTCCTCGCGGGCGAAGTTCGCGAACATTCCCGGCGCGACGTAGCCGACCGCCAGCACGACGGCGATAAACAGGAGGAACCCGAGAACGCCGACGGCGGCGAAGATTCCGCCGGCACCCGCGCCGGGGTCCGCCGCGGGCCCGCCGCCCGAGAGGAGCGACCCGGCACCGAAGATGGCGGCGACGACGAACATCGCCACGAGGACGACGAGCGAGACGAGCAGGTTCACCGCGAACAGTTTCAGACCGTCGACGAGCAGGTCTCCCCAGTCGGAGAACGTCGGAGCCTCCGGGTCGCCGCTGGACGAACCGCGGAGGATACGTACGTAGTATCCCTGGAGGAAGAATATCGGGATCACGAACACCGTGAGCAGACTCAGGAGGCCGCCGACGAGGATCGTTCGGAGCCAACTATCACCGTTCAGCGGGTAGGACAGGGCATCTGATAGCATCGGCTCGGACCTCACGACGCAAACAAGTAATTCTTGCGCCTACCCGACGTCAAATCGGCCGACTCCGACGACGTTGTCAGGGATGATAGCCCCGTCTGCACGCCGACTCGCTCTGTCTGCACATCTGCGACTAGTGCCGCGACTCCGGTCGAAAGTAGCGTGGAATACGTATAGCCGACAGTATCACACCGCGGGCGACTCGCCCATCGCGTCGTCGTGCTCGCCGAGTTCGACGTCGCGGAGTTCGCCCCAGGCGTGGCCGATGAGGTAGTAGGCCGCGACCGCGGCGTAGAACGCGATGAATCCCCCGATGACCGTTCCGATGACCGGGACCGCGTTCAGCGCGCCGGCGATCAGGCTGGCCGCGAGGATGATCGCGATGCCGTAGACCCAGGCGGTGGCGTAGGTCCCCGACGTGAGGACTGGTCGGAGTTCGCCGACGGAGAACGCCGCGCCGAGTCGATCGGTCTCTGCGAAGGCCGCGATGGCGGCCGGAATGACGTACGCCGCCAACAGGCCCAGTGCGAAGGCGAACAGGCCACCGACGAAGAGCCCGGCCATTCCGAGCCCGACGAGGCTGGCGGATTCGGCGCCGCCGCCGACGACGAACGAGAGGACGCTCCCGCCGATCACGACGGCGGCGATGACGCCCGGGACGAGGCCGTAGACGAACGCCACGACGAAGGCCTTGATCCCGTCGGCGAACAGGTCGCCCCACTCGTCGAAGGCCGGCGGCTGTTCGTCCTCGTGCATCGTCCCGCGGACGACCCGGACGAGGTAGCCGAGGACGAGGAACGATGGGACGATGAGAACGCTCAGGAGGCTGAGGATGCCGCCGATGAGTACGGTTCTGACCCAATGCTCTTCGTCGTTTCGGAGGTACTGCAGTGACTGTTGTATCATCGTGTTCACCGAGCGGTGCCCTCGACGTCACGAGACGCCGTGATGGCAGCGTTCGCTCAGACTGATCAGTACGCTGTCACAGGAGATAAACATAGACGGCTTACTTTCCGTAATTCGATCGTAACGTGACAGCAGTATTTCACTATTGTCGCGTCCGACCACTCACCCGTCGACGACCTCGCTCCCGCCGGGCGGGAGGAACTCCTGGATCTTGTCGGGGCTGGCGACCTTCCGGAGGAACGACTGGTCGGCGAAGCGCTCTTTGAACTCCCGATAGAGCATCTTCGCGGCGTCGTTCTGGGCGTACCGCCCCGGTTGCACCCGAACCGACGTGGCCACGCGCTCTTCGATCGCCGACGGTGGCCCGCCGAGCACCCGCGTCTGGCCCTCACACTGGACGCCGATGGCGACTTCGGCGGCGACGTCTCTGAAGTACGTTCTGTCGCCGCGGATGACGAACGATCCCTTCTCGATGTACTCGCCCGACTCCGGCGTCTTCGACACCTGATCGGGCGTGACCATATACGCCTCGCCGGCGTACCGGCCCTCCTTCCAGGTCGAGGAGTACGAGACGGCGAACTGGGCGGCCTCCTCCTTCGTCGATTCCGGGAACTCGACCTCCTCGGAGGGCTCTGATGGCCCCGTCGCCTTCACGATCGTCACCGGGCCCCCGTGGGCCTGCGTGTGGAAGAACAGGTCGTGTTTGTTCAGGTACTTCGTGACGATCTCCTCGTTCTGGTCGGCGTTGCGACCGCCGATGACGAGGAAGCCGTCGGAGGTGTGGAACCAGCGGAACCGCTCGTACCACTCCTCGGAACTCCTGATCGGAATCGACTCCATTTCGAGCCAGTCGCGGTCCGCGAACTCCTCCTCGTCGTCTTCGTCTTCGGCCTCCGTCTCGCCCTCGTCGTCTTCGTCTTCGGCCTCCCACTCGTCGCGTCTCGTTTTCACGGCCGCGAGTTCCTCGCGCGTGTTCTCGATCGCCGCGAGCGCGCCCTCTTTTTTCCCTTCGATCCGCTTTGCCTCGGTGTAGAGACGGTCGGCGTTCTTCTCGACGCCGTCCTCGACGTCGACCTCCACGTCGGTTCCGTCGAGTTCGATCGTGACTGTCCCCTCCGCGCCGTCGACGTCGACGACCGCTTCGGCGGCGGGGATACCCTGTTGGGCCCCCGCATCGAGCGTCTCGCGGATCTCGTCCCAGGGGACGCCGCTCTCCCGCGCCTCGCGGACGGTCGAGAGCACCTCGTCGACGAGGTCGTACTTCGCATACAGCAGTTCCGCGCGGCGACGCTCGGTCTCGGCCTGCTGTTCGAACCCCTCGATGGCACCCTCCTGCTGGTCGATGATCCGTTTTTTCTTCTCGATCTCGGCCTCGAAGTCGGGGCGCGTGCTCCCCGGTTCCTCGGCCTCGGACTCTTCTTCGATCTCCAGCCGGTAGAAGTACGCGTCGAGCGCGCCGTTGAAGGAGTCGTACGCCTCGCTGTCGAGGCCCTCGCGCTCGTGTTCCTTCAGCGGGAACGGGGTCGCGTCGACGACCGCGCCGTCGTCGTCGGTGTAGACCCGGGGATCGATCTCCCCGGATCGGAGCCTGGTTCGGAGGTCGTCGATCGCGTCGTGGAGCGCGCGGTACTCCTCCTCGCCCGCGTCTTCGATGGGCATCGTCTTCTCGACGCCCGCGCGGGTGCAGACCTCCTCGGCGTAGAGGCCGCCGAGGTTCAACTGGGTCGCGAGCGTCCGCACCACGTCGGTGTCGGAGTCGTCCATGTTCCGAACGAACGCCTCGTAGCCGACCGTGAGCGGGTCCAGTCGGGAAGAGGGGAACTCGTACTGCGCACCGGGAGCGACCGTCCGCGACTTGAGTCGGACGGTTTCGAGGCTCTGTACCACCTCGCCGGTCTCGTCGAGGACGGCCACGTTGCCCTGGCCGAACAGTTCGACGACGATCCTGGTGTTCTCGTCGTCGCGCTCGAACTCGAAGACGAGGATGCGGTCGAACTCGAACTGCTCGACGCCCGCGAAGTCCGCCCCGGAGAGTCGGTTCCGCAGCATCATCGCGAAGTTCGGCGGCCGTCCGGGCGCGTCGGGGACGTGCTCGGGGTCGGCGACGTGTGCCCGCTTGGTGTCGCCGACTTCGAGGATCAGTTCCACCCGGCCGCGGTCGAAATCGCGCATCCGGAAGCGGAGCAGGTCGTCGCCGTAGAGGTAGGCCTTGTCGACCTTCGCCCCCTCGTACCGGTTCAGTTCGGTGACGAGGGCGGCCAGGTCGACGCTCGTGAGCTCCCGCTTCGGGTCCATACCCCTCCGTTCTCGCGGGGGAAGGAAAAGCCGCACGTTCCGGGCGCTCCGCGGACGCCCAGCCGTGGACGCTCTGCCGACGTCCAACCGCGCCCGCCCTGCTCACATCCAACCGCGCCCGCCCTGCCGACGCCCATCGGCGGCGACTCCGACTCCGTCGCCCGTCGAGACGCGCTCCTTTTATTTGCCGACGCGCTATCGTCCGCTAATGGCCAAAGTCAGCATCGGTCTCCGCGGCTGGCGCTTCGACGAGGAGGAGGTGTTCACCGACGACGGCGAGTTCCGCGCGCTCGATTCGGTGCCGGAGGACACCCGGAAGCGGCTCATCCGCCTGACCTACCTTCAGGAGAAGCCCTGCGACGCCTGCTATCTCGTCCACGGCGAGGCGGAGCAGCGCCGCGCCAATCAGGCCGAAATCGTCTACGGGGAACCGATGGAGGAGGTGCTCCTCTGCTCGGAGCACGAGGCGGACTTCCTCTACTGGTTCCGCGAGGAGGACGGGAAGGCGGCCGCGGGAACGGAGACGTTCCGCGACCAGTTCCACGAGTGGTTCCTCGCCGGCAACCGCGCCCCGGAGGGCTACGGCGGCCTCGAACACGTCGACACCGACCCGGACACGCTACCGACCCCGCCGGAACCCGCGGAACTGAACCGCCGGCTCAACGAGAACTACGAGGGCGAGCGCAAGCGGATCGACCTCAAGACCGGCGAGATCACGACCGTCGAAGAGGGAGAGGACGCGCCCTCGCTCGGTGACGTGGACCTCAGCCGCGACTACCCGACGAAGTAGATGTCGGGAGAGAACACCGCCCCGACCCGCAGCCGCGAACCCGTCGTCGTCGTCGTCGAACCGGAGACGCCCGGGAACATCGGAACCATCGCCCGCGCGATGAAGAACTTCGGACTCTCGGACCTGAAGCTCGTCGATCCGCCCGAACTCGACGAGGACGGCGAGGCGTACGGTTTCGCCGGACACGCTCGCGAGGACGTCCTCCCGAACGCCGCGGAGGTGACGTTCGACGAAGTCGTCGAGAACTACCACACGATCGGCACGACCGCGATCACCAACGAGGACAGCCGAAAGCACGCTCGCTTTCCGTTCAAGACGCCGGTGGAGGTACGCGAGAGCCTCGAAGCCGTGGACACGGAGACGGCGCTGGTGTTCGGCCGCGAGGGCACCGGCCTCGACAACGCCGAGTTGAAACGGCTCGACGAGGTGTGTTCGATCCCCGCGAGCGGCGAGTATCCGGTGTTGAACCTCGGGCAGGCCGCGACGATCCTCTTTTACGAACTCCGGTCGCTGACCGTCGAGGAGACCCAACTGCCGGACGTCGAGCGCGAGCGGGCCTCGGAGTCCGAGATCGACCGCTTCTACGACTTCTTCGGGGAGTTCCACCGGTCGATCGACAGTCGGGAACACAAACGCGAGAAGACGAACGTGATGATGCGGCGGCTGCTCGGCCGAGCCCACCCGACAGAGCGGGAGATCACCACGCTCACCGGCATCTTCCGGCGCGCGAACGACCTCCTCGGAGACCGCTCGTTCGGCGATCACACGAGTGAGAGCGGCCGCGACCCCGACACCGATCGCGACTCCGACGCCGACGACACCGAGTCTGACCTCGATACCGACGACATCGACGCGGTCGAGGGCTCCGCCAACAGATGAGGAATGCGGGAGAGGCGTCGACGACGCGCGTGCCGATCAGGTGAGAAGTGGGTGTGACGTTCGTCTGAGTGCTGGGATGTGACGTTCGGCTGAGAGCCGGAAAACAGGGCCGCTGAGAACGCGGATTCCAGAGGAAACGTGGTGTCAGAACGGGTTATTCCGGTCGGCCGCCGTCGCCGACGGCGACAGTATCGGTCGGACCCGCGTCGGGACCGCCGGCCCTCGGTTCCGACTCGGCACTGCCGACCTCGAAGTCCGACACCAGCGACTGGAGGCGGTCGGCTTGGGTCGAAAGAGACTCGATATTCGAGCTGACCTGCGAGATCGACGCCGCCTGTTCCTCCGCGGCCGCGGAGACGTCCTCGGCCTCGTCGGCGGTGCGCTGGCTGATCTCGGCCACCTCTTCGACCCGCGAGACGGCGTGTTCGGCGCTGGCCGCCTGATCGTCCGTCGCGCCGCTGATCTCCTGGATTCCATTATCCGTCTCGTCGGTGTTCTCGACGACCTGGGTGAACGCGTCGAGGACGTCTTCGACCGCCTCGACGCCCTCCTGCATATGTTCCTCGGCGGTGCGGGCCTCCTCGACGGTCCGGGCCGTCTGCGCCTGCGTCTCCTCGATCAGTTCCTCGATGTCGTTGGCCGACTCCTGCGTCTCTTCGGCCAGTTGCTTGACCTCGTCGGCGACGACGGCGAACCCGTCACCGCTGCTCCCGCCGCCCGTGCTGCCGACGCGAGCGGCCTCGATGTTCGCGTTCAGCGCAAGCAGGTTCGTCTGCTCGGCGATGTCGCTTATGAGTTCGACGATCTCGCCGATCTCCGCCATCTGTTCGTCGAGGCGTTCGACGTGGTCGACCGTCGAGTCGATCGCGGTCTGTCCGTCTCGCGTGTCTTCGATCGCTCCCCGCGCGGTCGATTCGCCGGCCTCGGCGACCTCGGCCGTCTTGTGCGAGGTCTCCGCGACGGTCTCGGCCGACGCCGCCACCTCTTGGACGGTCGCCGAGAGGTCCGTCATCTCGCCGTAGACTTCCTCTAACATCTCTCGCTGGTCGGCCGTGCCGCCGGATATCTCCTGGATCGATTCGCTGACCTCCGCGCTCGCCTGTTTGACCTCGTCGGCCCCGGCGTCGGCCTCCTCGCTCGCGGCCGAGACCTCATCGACGGACCTCTGGATGTCGGAAACCGCCGATTCCATCTCGTCCATCATCTCGTTGTAGGCCTCGCCGATCTGCGTCATCGCCTCGCTCTCGCTGTCGGCGTCGAGTCGGGCGGTGAGTTCGCCGTCGGCCGCCCGCGCCATCGTCGCGCTGTAGGCGTTGGCCTTGGTTTCGAGGTGCTCGTTGAGTCGCTCGACCTCGCGCTGTCGCCGCTCGGCCTCGGCCTTCAGCTCCTCTGCCTCCTCGGTCTCCGCGAGTTGCTTTCGTGTCTCCTCGCGGGAGCGCTCGATCGAGTACCAGTTGGCCATCAACGCGCCCGAGAGCGCGAGGACGAAGGCCGCGTGGATCCCCGCCCACACGAAGGGGTTGTTGGCGCCGGCGGCGTGGTTGTACACCTCGCCGGGGTTCAACATCCCGAAGACCCCGTGCTGGATCGCGACGTAGACGATTCCGACGAGGAACGGGAGCCAGTCCTCGTAGATCGCGACGACGCCCATCACGACGAAGAAGTGGAAGTGCGCCTCGATGTATCCGCCCGAGAAGTACACGAGGATCGCAGACCCCGTGGCCAGCCCGATCGTCGCGAGCGTCGTCCGCGTCCGACGCCCCAGACGCGGCCAACTCGCCAGCGCGGCGATGGCTCCGAGAACGCCCACCCGGAGGACGATCTGCGAGAGCGGCCGGCCGGGAATCGTCGCCCCGGTAAAGGAGTCCGTTCCCTCGTACAGCCCCAGCGCGAACAGCAGGGGGATGTGCGCGAGGAGCAGAACGACGATGTTGCGGTGGCGACGACGCCACGACTCGTCGGGGATCGAATAGCCGCTCGGCGTGTACTTGATGATCTCCCTGACGGTTCCCCGCACCCCGTCCCCGAGCTCAGTCCCCCCCGCGGTGGTACCCGTCGCCTCTGCCATACGTGGTGGCCGCCAAGGACGGTGAAAACTGTTCGGTGCCAGATATCAGATCGCATAATCGCGTCGGTTCCCGTCCCGAAGGGGTTCGGGATCCGTTCCGTGTCAGGCTCACCTCGAAGGAACAGGCCTCCGCTATCTACGTGTCAGGCGCGCTTCTGTATCTCCTCGCGCAGCACGTCGCTGACGACCTCGCCGTCGGCCTTGCCGCGAAGCGCGCCCATCGCCTCGCCCATCAGTCCTGAGAACGCCGCCATTCCCTCCTCCTGGACCTGTTCGGCGTTCCGCTCGACGACGTCGACGACCGCGTCGCGAACGTCGGCCTCGGAGACGCCCGAGAGTCCCGCCTCCTCGACCCCGTCCTCGGCGGTGAGAGAGGGCTCCTCGGCCAGTTCTTCCAACACGTCGGTGACGCCCTCCTTCGCCAACTCGCCGTCTTCGACGAGGTGCATCACCCCGAGCAGGTGCTCGTCGGTCAGTTCCGCGACGGCGACGTCGTCGCGTCGGAGCTCCGTGAGCGTCGATTCCAGCAGCCCCGCCGCGAAGGTCGCGTCGATCCCCTCGTCGACGGCCCGCTCGAACAGCGGCATCCGGCGACCGTAGGCGACCTGCTCTGCGAGTCCCGCGTCGAGGCCGAACTCGGCCTGGTAGCGCTCGACCTTCTCGGTCAGAAGCTCCGGCGTCTCGACGGTCGAGGGGTCCAGTGCGACCGGCGGGACGTCCGTCTCGGGGTACATCCGCGCCGCGCCGGGGAGCGGGCGGAGGTAGCGCGTCGTGCCGTCGTCGTTCGCGCCGCGCGTCTCCTCGGGGACGCCGTCGAGGGCGGTCTCAGCCCGCTCTGCGGCTGCCTCGATCGCCAACTCCGCGGTCTCGGTGTCGGCGGCGACGATCGCGACCGCGTCCTCCTCGCCGGCGTCGACGGCGTCGCGCAGCGCGTTGACTTCCGCCTCGCTCACGCCGTAGGCCGGAAGCTCGTCCGTGTGGAAGATCCCGCCCGCACCGTGGCGCTTGGCGTGGTCCGACAGTTCGGTCCCGAGCCGTCTGTCCGGCTGGATCTCGCGGCCGACGAGGCCGTCGAAGCCGTACAGCGGGACGGCCGTCACCGAACCCCCGTCGGAGAGCGCGCCCCCGATCACGCCGGAGTCGGTCCCCTCGAACACCTCGGAGACGTCGACCACGTCGCCGACGGCGGCTTCGCGCTCGTGGAGTTCGTCGCGGATCTCCAGGAGTGCGACCTGGCGACCGACCTCCTGACGAACGATCTCGTCGATCTGATCGAGCGCCTGCACGCCCTTGATCTCGACGCGCGCGCCCTCGGCGATGGAGACGTTGACGTCCTGACGAATCGTCCCCAGACCGCGTTTGACCGACCCCGTCGAGCGCAGGAGCATTCCGATCGTCTCGGCCGCTTCGCGCGCCTGCTCGGGCGAATCGATGTCGGGCCGGGTCCCGATCTCGACGAGCGGGACGCCGAGGCGGTCCAGCGAGAAGGTGACGCCGTCCTCGCGCTCCTCGACGCGCTGGGCTGACTCCTCTTCGAGCAGCAGGTCCTCGACGCCGACGGGACCCTCGCTCGTCTCGATCTGACCGTCTTGGGCGACGAGCGACGTCCGCTGGAATCCGGAGGTGTTCGACCCGTCGATGACGAGCTTTCGCATCACGTGGGCCTGATCGACCGGCTCCATATCGAGGAGTTCGGCGATCTGTAAGGCGACCGCCTGTGCCTCCGCGTCGAGTCGATGCGGCGGCTCCTCGTCCTGCTCGACGAGGCAGGTCGAATCGTAGGCGAGGTACTCGAACTCGCGCTCGACGCGGCTCTCTTCGAGCGCCGCGTCGTCGAGTTCGCCGAGTTCGCTCTTCGTCGGATGGAGGTAGCGCGTGAACGAGCGCGTCGCCGACTCGGGGTCGCGCTCGTCGGTCGGACACTGACAGAACAGCTTCGTCGCGGTGTCGAGTTGCTGGTGGATCTCAAGGCCCGCGACGAGGCCGAGATCGTCGTAGTCGTACGCGGTCATTACGAGTGAGTGCGCACTCCCGGCGTAAAAAATGATTCAGTCCGCGTCGACCGGTCGAGGATCGACGAAAAGAACTACAGTCGACGGAGTCCGTCGCCGATGCCGCTTCCCTCCTCGCACTCCGGACAGGCGTAGTGCCACCCGTCGGTCGTCGCTTTGCCTTCGGGGAACGTCTCCCCGCAGTGTCGGCACTCGAGGAGGTCGCGACCGCGGTCGCGACTGTACTGGAGACCCTGCATACGCGGATTTCGACGAATGCGAGTATCAACGTATCGATTCGAGAGCGGAGACCGCTCGCGAATCGGCACCGTCGCCGTAACGCATCGCTGTGCGGTAAGTCGACTCCGCTCCGCATCTCGGGGCTCGCCTCGATAGCTCAAGCGTCCTGGCGGTATCCCGCGTGCAGGCGGATCGTCCCGAACACGTAATCTCGATAGACGACCGAGTCCAGACAGTCCGCGAGCGCGCGCCGCGACTCGTCCGTCCGCGCTTCGAGTTGTCGAAGCGGATCGCCCGCATCGACGTCGAACAGGCGCGCGTTCAACTGCGCGAACGCCCGCAGGGCGGCGTTGGCGGCGCGCCCTCCGTGGGGGGCGAAGTTGGTCACGACGACGTGATCCGCGAGGTCGCACCACCCACAGACGACCGCGTACGGGTCCGCGAACAACGAGGTGACGAAGGTCGCGAGCACCCCGTCGGCCGACTCGACCGGCGGTCTCGTCGCGTCGCCCTGCACCACGGAGACGTTCCCCCAGCCGCGACGCTCGATGAGCCTTCGTGCCCGTTCGAGCATCGGGCGGGTGACGTCGACGCCGACGACGTGCCCGTCGGGGCCGACGGCCTCGCGCAGCGCGGGGAAGTTGACGCCGGGACCACATCCGAAGTCGACGACCGTGTCGCCCGGATCGAGGTCGAGCGCCGCCGCGCATCCGTCGCGGACGCCGCCGATCGACGCCGTCGCCCGCGCGAACCAGTCGTAGACCGGTGCCCACGCGCCGTATTCACGTCGGATGCGGCGGGCGGCGTCGAGGTCGAACGGGACAGGTCCGTTCGCCGGATCGCTCGGCGTCACGATTCACCCACCACCGCCGAGGGCGGCGTCTTCGGCCACCACTGCGATGGCCCGTGCCGCGCGACCGACGAGTAGCACTGTTCGGAGCCGGCGCACCCGTGCGGCCGCTGGTAGTCGATGCCGCGCTCTCGGAGGTACGTCACGTACCCGTCGTCGACGCGGTCCAGTTTCTCGTGACAGACCCAGCGCTTCCCGCACCTGCCGGCCGCGACGTCGCGGTACGGACACGTGAACGTCGTCCGCTCGGTCCCGTCCGTCGACGCCGTCGAGTCGATCCGGACGCCCACCGTCCGGTACGCCCAGCGGAGGCGACGCACCACTCGTTCGGGCGAGGACGCGCCGAGGAACAGGACGTACGCGGCCGCGTACCCGAAGTCGTGGAGGAGGCGTTCGAGGATCGAGCGGGACTCGGGGGTGTCCGCGAGCAGCGTCCGCAGATCGTCGTACCACGCCGACACCTCGGCCACCGAATCGAGTATCTCGGCGGCGCTCGCGAGCGCCGCTCGGCGTCGGGTCAGCGGCGTCGCCCCCTCGGAGAGCCGGAACGAGGGGACCGACTCGACGTGTTCGAGCACCGACTCGCGGAGGACGTCGCCGTCGGCGTACGCCGTCGCCAGGCGTCGGAGTTCGGGGTACCACGACTCCGCCATCGCGCTGTACGTGCCGTCGAGCAAGTCGTCGGCCCGGTGGAACTCCTCCGATTCCGAGGGCATCGGGAACCGATCGACCGCGGTCAGCAGATCGTCTGAGCTCGGGCCCGCCATACGTTCGCATACGCCCGCAAGGAGAAAAGTGTGGGACCGACGGGCCGCGGGGTACGTCCGCGTGGGAGACGAGCCCCGGGATACGTCCGGACCGCGTATGGTCTGATCGGGAGCGTCCGGGTCGCAGTTCACCGATCGAGAGCGTCAGACCGACGGCTCCCGACTCAGTCGTCGCCGAGGATCCCGCGGTGCGTCATCGTCTCGGGGTCGAGCACCTCGTCGGCCTCCGCCTCGGTGAGGTAGCCCTTCTCGACGACGACTTCCCGCACCGTCTTCTCCTCTTTCAGCGCCGTCTTCGCGACCTCGCTGGCCTTGTCGTAGCCGATGGTCGGGTTCAGCGCCGTCGCGAGCGCCATCGACCGCTCGACCTGCTCCTCACAGACTTCCTCGTTGGCTTCGAGTTTCGCGACGAACCGCTCTGCGAACACCTCGGCGGCGTTCGAGAGCAGGTCGGTCGACTGCAGGAAGTTGTGCGCGAGGACGGGCTTGTAGAGGTTCAGATCGATCTGCCCCTCGGCCGCGCCGGCGGCGACGGCGGCGTCGTTGCCGACGACCTGCTTGTGGACCTGGTTGACCGCCTCCGCGACGACCGGGTTGATCTTGCCGGGCATGATCGAACTCCCGGGCTGGTTCTCGGGCTGTTCGATCTCGCCCAGGCCGTTCCGCGGCCCCGACGCCAGGAGCCGGAGGTCGTTGGCGATCTTGTTCAGCGAGCCCGCGACCGTGCGGAGCGCGCCGTGAGCCTCGTTCATCGCGTCGTGGGCGGCCTGCGCCTCGAAGTGGCTGTCCGCCGGGCGGAAGGAGAGACCCGTCTCCTCGGACATGTACTCGGCCGCTCGCTCGGGGAACTCGGGGTGCGTGTTGAGCCCCGTTCCGACCGCGGTGCCGCCGAGCGCGAGTTCGCCGAGGTGGTCGCTGACGTTCTCCGCGCGGGTGATCCCCTTCTCCACCTGGGTTCGGTAGCCCGCGAACTCCTGGCCGAGTCGGATCGGCGTGGCGTCCTGCAGGTGGGTCCGGCCGGTCTTGACGACGCCGTCGAACGCCGCTTCCTTCGCTTCCAGCGCCTCCGCGAGCGTTTCGAGCGCCGGGATCAGGTCCTTCTGGACGGCTTCGAGCGCGGAGACGTGCATCGCGGTCGGGATCACGTCGTTGGAGGACTGCCCGTAGTTCACGTGGTCGTTCGGATGGACGGCGCGGTCGCCGATCGACTCGCCCATGAGCTCCGCCGCGCGGTTGGCGATCACCTCGTTGGCGTTCATGTTCGACGAGGTCCCCGACCCGGTCTGGAAGACGTCGACCGGGAACTGGTCGTCGTGCTCGCCGGCGATGACCTCGTCTGCGGCCTCGACGATAGCGTCCGCCACCTCGTCGTCGACGAGTCCCAGGTCGCGGTTCGCCTGCGCGGCGGCCTTCTTCACGATTCCGAGCGCGCGGACGAAGCGCCGCCCGAACGCGATGCCGGAGATCGGGAAGTTCTCGATGGCCCGCTGGGTCTGTGCGCCCCAGTAGGCGTCTCTCGGCACCTGCATCTCTCCGAGGCTGTCCCGCTCGATGCGGTACTCGTCGTCGGACATACTCGGATCGACGGCCGGCGGCCGCGTAAAACCCGTCGGTTCGCTCACGCCCCCGTACGACCATTGGACGGCTCACCGTCGCCAGCCGTCTTCCCGACCGTTTAAGACCGTTCACCGTGTGCCACCAAGACGTGAATACGTGGGGACGCCGCGTCGTCGGCTACATCGGGTTTCTCTTTTTCGTGATGCTGCTGACCGCGGTGGCGTACCAGTGGGGAATGCGTGTGTACGAGGGAGATCCGGTCACCTTCCTACACTCCATACAGGTCGTCGTCGAGATGTTCACGACGACCGGGTTCGGCGGCGATTCGCCGTGGACGAGCCCCCAGATGAACGTCTTCATCACTGTGATGGACCTCCTCGGCATGGCGCTCCTGATCGGCGTGTTGCCGGTCGTGGCGACGCCGTTTCTGGAGGACGCGTTTTCGACGACCGTCCCGAAAGCGCTAGAGGAGGCCCTGGAGGACCACGTCGTGATCTGTTCGTACACGTCGCGGATGGAGGCACTCACCGCGGAACTCGACTCACAGGACGTGCCGTACGTGATCGTCGAACCGGACCGCACCCGGGCGGCCGAGCTGTACGAGGACGGTCGCCGCGTGATCCGTGCGGACCCCGAGTCGACCGAGGGGTTGGCGGGAGCGGGGCTGGCCGACGCTCGCGCGCTGGTCGCGGACGGCGACGATCAGGTGGACGCGAGCATCGTCCTCGCGGCGAAGGAACTCGCCGAGGACGTCTCCGTTATCAGCGTCGTCGAGGAGCCCGAGCGAGCGAGATACCACCGACTCGCCGGGGCGGATCAGGTCCTCTCGCCCCGGTCGCTGCTCGGCGAGAGTCTCGCGGCCAAGGTGACGACGGCGGTGACGTCGGAGATCGACGAGGCGATCGAGATCGGCGGCGACCTGGAACTCGCGGAGGTGCCGATCCACCACGGGAGCAGCCTCGCCGGGAGAACGCTCGCCGACAGCGGGATCCGAGAGGAGACGGGAGTCAACGTGATCGGGGCGTGGTACCACGGCGATTTCACCGCCTCACCGTCGCCGGGCGACGAACTGACGGCCGGAACCGTGTTGTTCGTCTCCGGCCATCCGGACCAACTGGAGCAACTCCTCGAGATGACCCAGTCGGGCCTCCGACGGTTCGGAACGGGGGAGACCATCGTCGTCGGCTACGGTCAGGTCGGAAAGACGGTCACCGCAGCGCTCGAAGTGGCGGGCGTTCCGTACACCACGGTCGACGAGGTCGAGTCGGAGGGAGTAGACGTGATCGGCGACGCGACCGAACCGGAGACGCTCGTCGACGCCGGAATCGAGGAGGCACGGACGGTTGTGCTCGCGCTCCCCGACGACACGACGACCGAGTTCGCGACGCTCGTGGTCCGTGATCTCGCACCCGAGACCGAAATCGTCGCGCGCGTCGAGGAGACGCCCAGCATCCCGAAGACGTTCCGCGCCGGCGGCGACTACGTGCTGTCGCTGGCGACGGTTACCGGGCGGCTGATCGCCTCGCGGGTGCTGAAAGACCGGGACGTTCTCTCCCTGGACCAGCAGGTCGAGGTGATCCGAATACGGGCCCCGAGGCTCGCCGGACACACCCTCCGCGAACTCGACGTCCGCTCGAAGACCGGGAGCACGATCGTCGCGATCGAACGGGGCGGCGAGGTCGTGACGGACGTCGGACCGAACACCCGAATCGAGGCGGACGACAGACTCGTCATCGCCGGGACGGACGAGAACGTGCGCGAGTTCGAACGCACGTTCGGATAGACGCGGGGGGGCCGATGCGGGGGCGTCGCGCGTCCGATCAGCTCCGCTCGCGGTACTCCTCGGGCGTGTACGTCTGCATCTCCAGGGCGTGAATCTCGGTCGTCATCGCGTCGCCGAGCGCGTCGTACACCATCTGGTGCTGCTGGACGAGCGTCTTCCCCTCGAAGGCGGGCGAGACGACCACGGCGGCGAAGTGGGCGTCCTCGTGGTCCTCGTCGGGGACGCGCGGGAGCGTGACGTCGGCCTCGGCGTCCGGGATTTCGGCTTCGATCCGTCGTTCGACCTCGTCGGTTTCCATACGCGGTATCGGTGGCTCCGACGGATAAAGTGCTCCGCTCCGAGATGAGTCACAGAAGTGGCGGACAGTCGGCACACCGCTCGCGACGGCTTCGGCCGATTCGGCATTCCCGGCCGCGTCGGCGTCCCCAACCCGTATCGGGGGCCTCCGTGGTCCGCTCTTCCGGGCCATCGTCGCCGTCGCATCCCGCGTCGACGTGCCGAACAACCGCTGCCCGACGCGGGATGTGCGTCAGATCACGGGGGCGTTGGCCCCGTCCTCGTATATAAATCCGGGGACGAAACGGCGAGCGGTCGACAGCCGACGACTGCCTCGGTCGCCGACGCGACCGCCTACATCTGATACCGGCGTTCGTCGTCGCGCTGCGGGTACTGATCCTGCCCGGTCATCTCCTCGAACGTCATTCCGGAGAGGTACTCGTCGTAGGTCACGTCGTACCCCTGCCGCAGGTGAAAGTCGAGCGTCCCGCGGTCGACGGTCGTCTGAAACAGCAGGTGTACCGCCCGGCGGAGCAGTTCGTCGGGGTCGTCGGTGCCGAACGCCGCGGAGAGCATCGCGAGCTCGTGTCGCGTCTCCCGGTCCAGCGAGACGGACTGCTCCTCGTCGACGTCGCCGTAGGCGGTTTCTACGTCCTCCGTGAGTTCGTCGAGACTCATACCTCGCCCTCTCGGGCGACGCGGGCAAACGACTTTCGTCTCGACGGGGGAGCAGACGGGGGGTCGGGTCCTGACGGGCCGCGATCTGAAGGGCTGCAATCTGCCGGGGCGCGACCAGAATCCACAAATCCGGTCGGCCCCACCTCCGGGTGATGACCGACGAGGAGGGCGGCCGGGTCGACGGCGTCGAGGGGATCAGAGACGGAGACATCGACGTCGACGCCGTTCGCGAGTCGCTCGTCTCGTGGTACGAGGACGATCACCGATCGTTCCCCTGGCGCGAGACCGACGATCCCTACGAGATCCTCGTCTCGGAGGTGATGAGCCAACAGACGCAACTCGACCGGGTCGTCGACGCCTGGCACGACTTCCTCGATCGATGGCCGACCGCCGAGTCGCTCGCCGCGGCCGATCGCTCTGACGTCGTCGCCTTCTGGAGCGACCACTCCCTCGGCTACAACAACCGCGCGAAATACCTCCACGAGGCCGCCCGACAAGTGATCGAGGAGCACGGCGGCGACTTCCCGCGAACGCCCGGAGAACTCTCCGAACTGATGGGCGTCGGCCCCTACACCGCGAACGCCGTGGCCTCCTTCGCGTTCAACGAGGGAGACGCCGTCGTCGACACGAACGTCAAGCGGGTGCTGTACCGCGCCTTCGACGTCCCCGACGACGACGCGACGTTCGAGGAAGTCGCGCAGGCGTTGCTGCTCGACGGGGAATCCCGCGTCTGGAACAACGCGATTATGGAACTCGGCGGCGTCGCCTGCGGGAAGACCCCCCGATGCGACGAGGCGGGGTGCCCCTGGCGACAGTGGTGTCACGCCTACGAGACGGGCGACTTCACCGCCCCCGACGTCCCGACGCAACCGGAGTTCGAGGGGAGCCGTCGGCAGATGCGCGGCCGGGTGGTCTCGACCCTGAAGGAGTACGACGAACTGCCCCTGGACGACCTCGGTCCGCGGGTCAGAGTCGACTACGCGCCGGACGGGTCGTACGGACGCGAATGGCTCTCCGGACTGCTCTCGGACCTCGCGGACGACGGTCTCGTCGAGGTGGACGACCGGGAGGGCGAGACGACGGCGCGGCTCCGACGGTGAGTGGAACTGCGTGCCGGTAGCCGAACCGCAGAGCAGGAATTAGACTGCTGGGAGCCGAACCGTTTTCCGTCACAGCGGCCGACTGCAGGTATGAAGCTCTCCGCTGTCGACCTCTCGCCGATCCCCGAGGACGGGACCGCGGCAGAGGCCTACGCGAACACCGTCGAAGCCGCGAAGCAGGCCGAAGAACTCGGTTACTCGCGTCTTTGGGTCGCAGAGCACCACGGGATGGGCGACAGGCTGGCGGGCACGACCCCCGAAGTGTTACTCGGACACCTCGCCGCCCAGACGGACTCGATCCGGCTGGGCTCGGGTGCCGTGCTGCTCAACCACTACAGCCCGTTCAAGGTCGCAGAGCAGTTCGGCGCGCTCGACGCGCTCGCACCCGGGCGGATCGACGCCGGACTGGGCCGCGCGAACGGGTCGCCGGCCGCCGACCGCGCGCTCGGGACGGAGCGGCGCGTCCAGGATCCAGACGGGGACCACCGAGAGAAGATCGAATCCGTCGTCGCCCACCTCTACGACGAGTTCCCGGCGGAGCACGCGTACGCAGACCTGACGATCCCGCGGTCGGACGCTGAGCCGCCCGTCCCGTGGGTGCTCGGGTCGAGTCCGTCGAGCGCCGCCATCGCTGGGGAACTCGGCCTGCGCTACTGCTTCGCGGCGTTCATCAGACCGCAGTTCGCCGTGCCGGCGTTCGACGAGTACCGCGAATCCTTCGAGGCGTCGGACTCGGCCGGCGGCCCCGACGAACCGGAGGGGATCGTCGCGCTGAACGCGATCTGCGCCGAGAGCGACGAGAAGGCCGCCCGGCTCCGCGCGGTGGCTGAGGCGTCCTACAAACGGCTCCGACGCGGCGTCGTCGACTCGACTCCATCGGTCGAAGAGGCGATCGACGAGCTGGGCGGCGTCCCCGATCCGACGCCCGAGACGCTCGATTCCGACGAGTGGCCGCGAGCGATCTCGGGCGGTCCCGAAACCATCGCCGGCCTGCTCGAGCAACTGTCCGAGCGCGTCGGCGTCGACGAGGTGATGATCCAGCAGGTCGCCGACCACGAGGACGCGCTCCGGTCCCACGAACTGCTGGCCGACGCCGTCGGTCTCGAAGGACGTTAGAGACGTCGTCGCGATAGGCGGGGACCCGCTCGGAGATCCCGCTCGGAGAAAACGCGTCGATCGGATACGGACTGTCGCGAGGGGTTCCGACAGCCCCGGTCAGTACTTCGGGTCCGCGCCGGTGACCTCGTAGATGTCGTCCATCAGGGCGTCGCGCTGCTCCTGCCAGACGTCGAGCGCCTCGGGACGGCGCGGATAGCGCGCGTAGTGTTCCATCAGCTCGTCCGCGAGGTTCTTCGTTTTGTAGAAGTGCAGGATCTGTCCCCAGTAGCCGAAGGAGTCCTTCGCGGTCTTCGCCAGCAGCGTCGGGCCGAAGGAGGTCGTTCCGGAGTAGAGCGCCTCGGCGAGTTTCTCGCCCGGCAGCGACGCGAGCAGTCCCATCAGATCGTCGACGTCGACCGCGGTCGAGAGCACGTTGTAGACGTCGAGGCCGGCGTATCGCGCGCCGAAGTGGTCCATCACGCGCTCGTTGTAGTGCCACAGCGCCTCCTCGCTCACGTCGCCCTCGGAGATGGCGCGGACGGCCTGTTCGCCGGCGTAGGTGCCGGCGTATGCGGCCCCGGCGATGCCGCCGCCGGTCGTGGGGTTGACGTGGCCGGCGGCGTCGCCGACGGCGACGAAGCCGTCCGCGACCGCCGAGTCGTAGGGGCGACGCGTCGGCAGCGCCGCGCCGAGTTTGTCCTTCACCTCCCCGCCCTCGAACTCGGGGCGGTCGCGGAGGTCCCGCTTCAAGTCGTCGACGAGCTTCATCGGCTCCTCGTTCATCTGGAACCCGAGCCCGGCGTTGATCGTCGTCTCCGTCCGCGGGAAGTACCAGAGGTAGCCCGCCGCGCGCTCGGTCGGTTTGAACACCAGCGCGTCGTCCCACTCGACCGGCTCGGGCACCTCGACGATCTCGCGATAGGCCGAACAGAACTGCGAGTAGGAGACGTTCGTGTCGAAGCGGGAGTTCGAGAAATCGGTCTTATCCTGAAGAATCGACAGCGAGCCCGCGCCGTCGACGACGACGTCGGCCTCGAACTCGACGACCTCGCCGTTTCGCTTGCCGCGGACGCCAGTGACGGTGTCGTCGTCGTCCTGGACGACGTCCTGGACGACCGTGTCGTAGTGGAACTCGGTGCCGGCGTTCTCCGCGCCTTCGATGATCAACCGCCCGTACTCCCAGCGATCGATGACGGCGAGTTCGCCGGGAACGGGGATGTCGAGGACGGTGTCCTCCTGGGGAATCTCGAATCGTCCGTGGTCGACGCCCGTGTTCGTGAAGGAGTCCTCGATCTGTGACTTCGGGATCGACTCGGGGAAGGCGTCCGCGCCCTTCAGCGCGTCGCCGCAGGCGATGTGTCCGGCTTCCTCGGCTGTTTTCCGCTCGACGATCGCGACGTCGAGACCCTCGCGGGCGACGGTGGCCGCCGCGTAGCAGCCGGCCGTCCCCGCACCGACGACGACGACGTCGTACTCGTGGGAGGTACTCATCGTTCCGTCTCTCGCGTGCGAGCGGAAAACTCTTTATCTGTCGCCCGCCCGTCGACGGGCCGGCGATCCGCAGGCGGGATCGGCGGTCGCCGCTACTCCTCGCCGGACTCGTAGTGTTCGCCGGCCGCCTCGGGGATGCGCGTCCGCCCGACGAGCGCGAGGACGATGATCACGACGACGAACGGCGTGATCCGGATGAGCTGTCGCGGGATGCCGATCCCCTGCAACTGGAGGACCGTCTGCATCGCGTCGAGGCCGGCGAAAAGCATCGTCGAGAGGAACGCGCCGATCGGGTTGTAGTTGCCGAACAGGTACGCCACGATGGCGATGAACCCCTTGCCGTTGACCATCGTCGGGCCGTTACCGGTGAACTGTCCGAGGTCGAGCGACAGCGCCGAGCCGCCCATCCCGGCGAGGACGCCCGAGAGGAGCACCGCCGCGTACCTGACGCGAGCGACGCTCACGCCCGCCGTGTCGAGGGCTTTCGGGTTCTCGCCGCTGGCGCGGACCCAGCGGCCGAAGGTCGTTCGCTCGAAGACGTACCACGAGAGGCCGACGGCGACGAAGAGCAGGTACACGGAGGGCGACGCCGAGAAGAGCGCTCCGAAAAACGGGATATCGGCGAGCACCGGCACCGAGATGGCCCCGGGCGTCGGGACCGTCGGCGTGTTCGGGCCGCCGTAGATGACCTGCGAGGCGAACGGCGCGAGGCCGAGGGCGATGAGCCAGACCGCGAGGCCGGCGATGATCTGGTCCGCCCGGAACTCGATCGTGACGATGGCGAAGAGCAGCGCGAGCAGGGTGCTCGCGAGGACGCCGCCGCCGAACCCGATCCAGACGCCGCCCGTGACCTCGGTGACGTAGATGGCGGTGAACGCGGAGATGATGAGCAGCCCTTCGAGCCCGATGTTGATCACGCCGGACTTCTCCGAGAAGATCCCGCCGAGCGCGGCGAAGGCGATCGGAACCGAGAGCCGCAACGCCGCCGAGAGCGTGTTCTCGCTGGAGATGACGTCCGCGAAGGTGCCGACGATCGTGTCCGGAAAGAGCCAGCCGCCGACGAGCAGCGCGAGGACGGCTGCGACGGTTACTCCGGCGGTCATCACCCGCATCGAGTACCGCTCCAGGAACTCGGTCTCGGACGCCGGTTCGGTCTCTTCGGACGCCTCACTCATCGGCCTCACCCCCCGGTGTGCCGCCGTCGGTCGCGACGACCTTCGATCCCGTGTCCGTCACCCGCTTGCCGACGAGTCGGAAGAACTCCGGCATCGCCACGAAGAGGATGATGAGCCCCCGGAGGACGCCGACCAGTTGCGGCGGGACGTCCGTCGCGAACTGGACGACCGTCGTCCCGCTCTTGAGGACGCCGAACAGCAGCGCCGCGAAGCCGACCCCGAGCGGGTTGTTGCCGGCGAGGATCGAGACGGTGATGCCGTCGAAGCCGTAGGAGGGGACGCCGGACTGGAAGGAGCCGAGGATCATCATCACGTACATCGCGCCGGCGACGCCGCCGAGTGCGCCCGACAGCGTCAGACTCGCGACGATCGTCCGCGCGGCGTCGACGCCCCCGTACTCCGCGGCGTCGGGCTGGATCCCGCTCGTGCGGACGTCGTAACCGAACGCCGTGTGTTCGAGCAGGTAGTAGAGCGCGCCGACGGCGACGACGCCGAACGCGAGCGCGACGAGCGAGAAGTCCTGCCGCCCCCCGAAGAGCACCGTGGGGAACTGCGCGTAGTCGGGCAACGGGACGGTCTGGTTCGCCGCGCTGTTGGGGTCCTTGAACGCGCCGCTGACGAGGTACAGCGTGATCCCGGTCGCGATGAAGTTGAGCATGATCGTCGTGATCACCTCGTTAGCGTCGGCGTAGGCCTTGAGCAGTCCGGGGATGGCCCCGTAGAGCCCACCGAAGACGGCCCCGACGAGCACGCCGAACGGAACCAAGAGGAACGTCCCGACGACGCCCGAGACGAGCGACGACGCCCAGAGGACGAGCAGTGCGGTCGCCATCCCGCCGACGACCATCTGTCCCTGCGTCCCGATGTTGAAGATCCCCGCGCGGAACGCCAGCGCCACCGAGAGCCCCGTGAAGAGCAGCAGCGTCGTCTCCCGGAGCGTCACCGAGAACTGTCCGTCCGGCGACCAGCCGCCGCTGAAGGGGTCGCCCAGCGCCCCGAGGAACAGCCGATCGAAGACGACGACGGGGTCGTAGCAGAACCCGGTGCCGAAGTAGTAGACCGCCTCGCTCGCCGTGCACGTCGTCATCCGGCCGGCGACGAGGACGAGCACGGCTCCGACGAGAATCGAGAGGACGAGCGCCGCGGTGCTGATCAGGATCCGCTCGGTCGCCGACGCCCCGACCAGTCGTTCGAGGACGGTCTGTATCCGATCGGGAACTCTCACGCGTGCTCACCGCCGTTGGGTGCATCGGTCGATTCGGTGTGTGCCGCCGACTGTCCGGCCTGGTCCGGCGCGTCTTCGTCCGGACGCTCGCCGGCCATCAGCAGTCCCAGTTCCTCCTCTGTCGTCCCGGCGGGGTCGACGACGTCGATGAACTCGCCCTCGTACATCACGGCGAGGCGATCCGAGAGGCCCTGGACCTCCTCTAACTTCGAGGAGATCAGCACGATCGCGACCCCCTCTTTGCGGAGTTCCAGCAGGCGCTCGTGGATGAACTCGATCGATCCCACGTCGACCCCGCGAGTCGGGTGGGCAGCGACGACGAGTTCGGGTTCGCGCGAGAACTCGCGGCCGACGATGAACTTCTGCTGGTTCCCGCCGGAGAGCGACTCGGAGGTCGAATCGGGGTTCGGCGGCCGCACGTCGTACTCCTCGATGATCGACTCGGCGTGATCGCGTGTGGCCGGCCAGTCGATCCGGCCGTTGGGGCCGAGTTCGGGGCTGTGCTGACTCCCGAGAAGCGCGTTCTCCACGAGGTCGAAGTTCATCACCAGCCCGCGTTCCTGTCTGTCCTGGGGGATGTACGCCATTCCGGATTCGATACGTTGGCGTCGCGAGGATCCGGTGATGTCCTCGCCCAGGAACTCGATCCGACCGGCTTCGGGGGAGGTGAGTCCGGTCAGCGCCTCGATGAGTTCGGACTGGCCGTTGCCGTCGACGCCCGCGATGCCGAACACCTCGCCCTCTCGAACGTCGAACGAGACGTCGTCGACGACGCGGACGCCGCGGTCGTCCTCGACGGCGAGATTCGACGCCGCGGCGACGACGTCGCCGGTCTCTGCGGGCGGCCGGTCGACGTCGAGGAGCACCTCCCGGCCCACCATCAGTTCCGCGAGGTCCTCGCGGTTCGTCCCGTCCGCCTCGACGGTGCCGACGTTGCGGCCGTCCCTGAGGACGGTGATCTCGTCGGCCGCGCGCATCGCCTCGCCCAGTTTGTGCGTGATGAAGATGATCGTCTTGCCCTGGGCGGTCAGCTCTTCGAGCACCTCGAACAGCTCTTCGACCTCCTGGGGCGTCAACACGGCCGTCGGCTCGTCCAGGATCAGGACGTCCGCGCCGCGGTAGAGCGCCTTGAGGATCTCCACGCGCTGTTGTTCGCCGACGGAGACGTCCTCGATACGGGCGTCGGGGTCGACGTCGAAGCCGTATCGCTCCGAGAGGTCGACGACGGCGTCGCGGGCGGCCGCCCGGTCGACCGCGAGACCGCCCCACTTCGTCGGCTCGTTTCCGAGCGTGATGTTCTCGGTGACGGTCATCGGATCGACCAGCATGAAGTGCTGGTGGATCATCCCGATCCCGGCGTCGATCGCGTCGCGCGGCGAGTCGAACCGCCGTTCCGCGCCGTCGACGAGAACGCGACCGGACGTCGGCTCGTAGAGCCCGTAGAGGACGTTCATCAGCGTCGTCTTCCCCGCCCCGTTCTCGCCGAGGAGTGCGTGCACAGTCCCGCGCTCGACGGCGAGGTCCACGTCGTCGTTCGCCACGACACCCGGGAACCGCTTGGTGATCCCGTCGAGGTGGACGGCTGTATCCATAGATCTGTGTCTCCCTGATCGGGGGATGAACGAATAGGTTTGGATCTTTCTCGGGCGGATCCGCACTGTCCGCCCGATCCCGCCGTCGATCGGACGAGACGCTTACTGCGGCGTCGACGGAACGTCGATGTCGCCCGCGATGATGTCCTCGCGTGCGGTCGCGACCTCGTCGGCGACTTCGTCGGGGATCTCCGAACCGAGTTGGTCCCCGTAGACCAGCGCGACCCCCTCCTGATCGAGACCGAGTTCGATGGTGTCACCGCCCTCGAAGTTCCCCTCGACGACCGACTCGATGGAGGTGTAGACGGCCGTATCGACGCGCTTGACCATACTGCCGAGGATGACGTCGGCGTAAGAGGGCTTCGTGATCGACTGGTCGCGGTCGACGCCGATGGCGAAGCGCTCCTGCTCCTGGGCGGCCTGGAAGACGCCCGTTCCGGTGTTCCCGGCGGCGTGGTAGACGATGTCGGCACCGCTGTTGTACATCGCCGTCGCCGCTTCCTTCCCCGCGGCGGGGTCGTTGAAGCTCCCGGTGTAGTTCGTGCTGACGTCGACGTCGTCGCTGCCAGCGTTGACACCCGCGACGAAGCCGGCCTCGAACTTCCGGATCAGGTCCGACTCGACGCCGCCGACGAACCCGACGTTCGTCGAATCGCCCGCGGTCGAACCCGCCCCGGCCGAGAAGTCACGCGTCGTGAGCAGACTGGCCATCAGACCCGCGAGATAGGAGCCTTCGTGCTCGGCGAACACGTAGTTGTCCACGTTCGCCGCGTCGACCGCAGCGTCGACGAGCATAAAGTTCTGTTCGGGGTAGTCCGCCGCGGTCTCAGACAGCGCGTCGGCCTGGAGGAAACCGATACAGCAGACCAGGTCGTAGTTCGGATCGCTCGACCCCGCGAACTGCTGCTGGAACGTGCTGAACTGCGAGACCTCGTCCGGCTGGGCCTCGTTGAACGAGATGCCGAGTTCCTCCTCGGCTTCGAATGCCCCCTGCTGGGCCTGGTCGTTGAACGACCCGTCGCCGAGACCGCCGGTCGCATAGACCATCCCGATGTTGGCCGCTGGACCGTCGTCGCTCGGTTCCGTGGTCGTCTCCTCGCCGCCGGAGTCCCCCGAACCGTCGCCGCCGCTGGCTTCGGTCTCCGTGTCGTCGTCCGATCCGCCGGTCGGTCCGCCGCTACAACCCGCCAGTCCCGCGATTCCCGCGACTCCCGTCGCCTTCACGAATGTGCGTCTATCCATAGCTATGAACTCCTATAGAACAATGGGTAGAGAGATGTGCATAAATTCGTCGCT
Source organism: Halobellus rarus (assembly GCF_024494595.1). Classification (GTDB taxonomy): domain Archaea; phylum Halobacteriota; class Halobacteria; order Halobacteriales; family Haloferacaceae; genus Haloquadratum; species Haloquadratum rarum. The sequence goes on from NZ_JANHDI010000012.1 coordinate 149,831, forward strand.
TCCGCCGCTTCACCCGCACTCCTTCGGGTGAAAAGTGGACGGGCATCCGAAGGTGGAAGCCGTTAGTAGCGTTTGCACGTCTTCGCTCGTTCGATCGCACGCAGTCGTGCGGTCGGACGAGTACTCAGCTGCAAACGCGGCGATTGTCGACGAGGAGAGTCGCCGACACCCTCAGACGGCGGACGGACGCCGAGCGGTTGGTCTGCCCCGGTTCAGACGTCGCCGCCGTCAGCCGCGTTGGCGTCGTCGCCGCCGTCGACCCCGCTGGCGACGACCTCGGTGACCGACGCCACGAACGCGTCGACGTCGTCGGCCTCCGCGTACACGCGAACGTACGGTTCGGTGCCGGAGGGTCGGACCAGCGTCCACGACCCGTCGTCGAACTCCAGTCGGACCCCGTACTCCGTGTCGACGGTCGCTTCGGGAAACGCCTCGGGGAGCGCCGTCTCGAGGTACGTCATCGCGTCGGCCTTGCGGTCGTCGGGGCAGTCGACGCTCACTTTCCGATAGGGGCGTTCGGTGATGGGATCGCGGAGACCGTCGAGCCCTTCGGCCGCCACGAGGCGCGTCAGCACGGCCGCCGACGCGATCCCGTCGATCCAGCGGCCGTGGTCGGGGTGGATGTGCTTCCACGGTTCGGCGGCGAAGACGACGTCGCCGCCGTCGCCCCGCGCCGAGGCGATACCCTCGTGGAGCGCGCCGAGTCGGACCCGCTCGACGCGGCCGCCGGCGTCCTCGACCCGCTCGTCGATCCGCCCGGAGGCGTTCGGCGTCGTCACGACGACCGGGTCCGCCGCGTCAGACGCGCGGACGAAGTGCGACGCCAGTATCGCGACGACCGTGTCCTCGTGGACGACGTCGCCGTCGGCGTCGACGATCACGATCCGATCCGCGTCGCCGTCGTGGCCGATGCCGAACGCGAAGTCGCCCGTGGCGACGAACTCCCGGAGATCGGCCAGCGTCTCCGGCGTCGGTTTCGAGTCGCGGCCGGGGAAGTGCCCGTCGACCTGTCCGTTGAGCGTGACCACCCGGGCTCCGAGTTCGTGCAGCACCTGGGGCGTCCCGAGCGCGCCCATCCCGTTGCCGAGATCGACCGCGACGTCGATCCCCGTCGCGTCCGCGCCGTGCGTCTTCGCGTAGTCGACGACCGCGGCGCGATAGGAGGGAAGCACTTCGACCGTTTCGGCCGCCCCCCACTCGTCCCACGCGGCGGGCGGGTGGTCGTCCGCAACGCGGGCCTCGACGCCCCGCTCCCGCTCGCGATCGTACTCCTCGCCGTCGACGAAGGCCTTGATCCCGTTGTCCGTCGGCGGGTTGTGCGAGGCGGTGAGCATCACGCCGTGACGGCTCTGCGAGGCGTACGCGAGCGCCGGCGTGGGAACGACGCCGATCCGGCGGACGTCCGCCCCGGCGGATTCGACTCCGGCCGCCACGGCCGCCGCGAGCGCCGGCCCCGTCGTTCGACCGTCGCGTCCCACGACGACCTCCGGGCGTCGCGCGGCGTTCCCCAGTGTCTCGGCCGACTCGACGGCGTCGCTGCCGATCGCACGGCCGACGGCGAGTGCGAGCTCCGGCGTCACACGGTCGCGCGCAGAGCCGCGGATGCCCGCGGTTCCGAAGAGTTCCATACCCTCTCTGGTTTCGCGGTCGTCTATAAACTCACGCTTGCGAGTCGGACGAGCGTCTGCGATACCGACCGCTCGTACTCTTCGCGGCGGGAATGCCTCGATTGCGACGAAACAGTCACGAGTCACAGCGGGCCGTTCCAGTCGCGGCGGACGTTTCCAACCGCACCAACGGTCGTGAGAAACTCGAGACCGCACACGATCACAAAAATCCCGAGACCGAAGATCAGACGCCCGACGGTCTCAGAACCTCCGGATCCGGTGGATCACCAGGGCCCCGAGTGCGATGGCTCCGACTGCCAGCGCAGCCGAGTGCGACGTCTGGCCGGGGAGTGACGCGGCGAACCGTTCGACGGTCACCGGACCGCCGGCCGCCTGCCCCGATTCGGATCCGTCCACGGATCGGTCACCGTCGCGTTCGTCCGTGGGTGCTTCCGTTGCGCTGTCATCTCCGTTCGAACCGTCGTTCTCGATACTGGGGGCGTCGGTCCCGTCCGTGGCGTCCCCGTTGGAACCGTCGTCACCGGGGGCCTCCTCGTCGTTTCGGGAGTCGTCTTCGGACGAGCCGGGCTCGTCGGACGCGACGGTGATCGTCGGTCGGTCGACGGAACCGACGGCGTAGGCCGCGCCGTTTTCGTCACCCAGAACGTCGACCGTCACGTCGAGGGCCGTCGTCCCCGGTTCGTCCGCGGCGACGAGGACCGTCGCGACGGTGACGCTGCCGGTATCGTCGGTGTCCGCGAGCGCCGCGCTCAGCGTGACGCCGTCCGGGCGCTCGTTGACGTTGCTGACTCCCGGATCACCGTGGATGGTCACGTCCTCGACGGACGCGACGTCCGGATTCGAGAGCGCGACCGTGGCGTTCAGTGCGCCGACGCCGCCGTCGGTGCTCTCGACGACGAGAGCGACCGTCGTCGTGTGACCCTGCTCGAGGCTGTCGGTCCCCGGCGATACCACGATGTTCGTGGTGTCTGCAGCGGCCGCGACGCCGACCGCTGTCCCGGCCAGCACGAGGAGCGCGAGCGCGCACGCCAGATACCGCGTGTGGCGTTGGGTGGTAGTCGCGGCCATAGTCGTTCAGGCGACCTCCTCGTAGTAGAGCGCCTGCACGTCCAGGATGTCGAACTCGCCGTCGCCGTTGAAGTCGAAGGCATCGGGCGAGCTCTGGACGACCGCGCTGTTGCGCTCGGCGAACAGCAACTGGACGTCGAGTTCGTTCACGACGCCGTCACCGTTGACGTCCTCGTAGACGCCGTCGTCGTCGAGGTCCTGGGCGGGTTGCTCGGAGCCCCCGACCACGAGTTCTGAGACGGTGAGCGTCGCGCCGTTCTCGGCCGTGACGTTGTAGGCCTGGCCGGCCTCGGTGCCGAGGCTAGACACGTCGAGGCCGATCTCTGCCTCGCCGTCTGCTGCACCCGAGACCGTCACGGTCGCGACGGTGACAGAGCCGTTCTGCTCGGTGTCGAGGAGCGCAACTTCGGCCGTCGCGGAGCTTCCGTCGGAGTCGATCTGGACGTCCGACAGCGCGCTCTCGTCGACCGAGACGTCCTCGATGGTGGCGGTCTCACCGTCGTCGACGGAGAGGGCGATGTCGTACGCGCCGACGCCGCCGTCGGTGTTCTCGACCACCACGTCGAACGTCGTCGTACCGTTCACGGCGACGAGGTCCTCGCTGGGCGACAGCGAGACGGCGGTCGACAGGCCCGGTTCGGGCTCTGTCGCTTCGCTGACGGAGACGGTCTGCGTGACCATATCCATCCCGCCGTCATCGTCGGTGACAGTGAGGGTCACGGGGTAGTCACCCGGGGCGTCGAAGGCGTGAGTGACGGACTCCCCGGAGGCGGTCTCCCCGTCGGCGAAGTCCCACGCGTAGGACGTGATTGAGCCGTCGTCGGTGGAGCCGGACGCGTCGAAGGTCACTGTCTCGCCGACTTCGGGCGCAGCCGGGTCCACGGTGAAGTCGGCGGACGGCGGTTGGTTCTCGGACGTCGGCTCGCTGACGGAGACGGTCTGCGTGGCCGTGTCGTTCGCGCCGTCGTCGTCGGTGACGGTGAGCGTCACGTCGTAGTCGTCGGCCGACGAGAACGTGTTCTCAGCCTGTTCGCCGGTGGCGTCTGTCGTCCCGTCACCGTCGAAGTCCCACTCGTAGGACTCGATCGAGCCGTCCGCGTCGTTCGAGTCCGACGCGTCGAAGATCACCGTCTCACCCGTCTCCGGGTCCGGCGGCGAGACGTCGAACTCGGCCGACGGGTTCTGATTCTCGGGCGGCTGCTCGGCTTCGACGGTCAGGGTGGCACTCCCGACGCTGTCGAGCGTGTATCCCGCACCGTTCTCGTCGTAGACGACGAGATTGCCGGTCTGGCTGTTCTGGACGACGTCGATCGACGTCGAGCCCTCGGCGAGGGCTTCGACGGTCACCTCGACGATGGCGACCTCGCCGGTGTCGTCGCTGTTGGCGAAAGCGTACTTGACGTCCGCGGATTCGCCTCCGGCGGAGATTGCGTTGTCCGTGCTTCCAGGGCTGTTCAGCACGGAGACGTCGGTGATTTCCGCAACGTCGCTGTCGTCGAGTGCCACCGCGAGTTCGGCGGCGCCGACGCCGGCGTCGGCGGACGCGACCGCCACTTGAACGGTCGTCGTCTCGCCGGGCTCGATGGTGTCGTCGTCCGTGATCGATACTGTCAGGTCTGTCGTCGTTGCTGCGGTGGCGACGCCCGCGGTCGCCGGAAGGGCGACTAGCGCCGCTAAGAGCAGGCTCAGCACCTGCATCCGCGAGAGGTTCGTCAGTGAGTACATTCGTTTGTGTGGGTTTGTGTCTCGTTCGGGGTTCGTTCGTCGTGGTGTTCTCGTATCGTGTGGGGTGCCGATCCGACGAATCCGGACGACCTCTGGAGTGGCGCCAGGACCGGCGAGTGAAGCAGGGACTGATCAGGCCCCCGTGTCGTCGCTGTTGGCGAACAGTGCCTGGGCGTCGCCGACGTCCACGTCGCCGTCGCCGTTGACGTCGAACGCGGCAGTGTTGTTCTGGACGACGGGATCGTCGGTGTTGACGAACAGCGCTTGGGCGTCGCCGACGTCCACGTTGCCGTCGCCGTTGACGTCCTCGTAGACGCCGTCGCCGTCCGGATCAGTCGGCGCGTCGGTGAAGTTGCCGACCGGACCTGGGCCGTCGTCCGGTTCCTCGAGCGATTCGACCGTGATGGCGCTGAGCTTCGCGTTGTCGTTGGTCACCGCGAAGTCGACGTTCAGCGTGCCGTCGGTCACCTCGACGGTGTAGGTCTTGTCGGTAGCCGTCAGCGGGCCGACCTCGGAGTAGATGTCGTAGTCCGTGAGGACCTCCTGGTCCTCGACGGTCACGCTGAACAGTCGGTCGTTCTCCTGGGTACCGTCGCTCGGTCCGTCGGAGTCCGGCGCGTCGCTCGACGCGACGCCCTGGTAGATCTCCGCGAACTGGAGCGTCACCTCGTAGGTGCCGTTCTCGACGGCGGCGGAGACGTTCGGCGCGGCGTTCTGCGCATCGCCGCCGTACAGTTCGGTCCGGTAGAGCGCGTCGTCGTCGGTGTTCTCGATCTCGGTGGTGTCGGTCAGTCCACCGATGTTCTGCGGACCGGACTGCGTGCCACCGGTGAAGACGTCCGTCGCCGACGAGGCCTGATACGTCGTGCCGTCGGCGGCGGTGAACTCCGGCCCGCCGGCGTTAGCCGCGAACACGACTTGGCCGTCCTGGTCGGGTTCGTCGACGTACACCGCGAACTCCTCGCTGGCGGTCGCGCTGCCGTCGTCGGCGGTGACGGTCACCGTGTAGGTGCCGACCGTGTCGGCACCGGGCGCGATCGTCAGCGTGTCGGTGGCGTCGTCGACCGTGACGAAGTCGGGGCCGCTCACCGACAGCGTCGGGTCGTCGCCGTCGGCGTCGGAGGCGGGCACGTCGATCGTGACCGACTCGCCCTCGGTGACACCCTGGTCGGTGATGCTTCCGACCGTCGGCGGGTCGTTGGTCTCGTCCGGATCGAGCTCCAGGACGACCACGTTCGAGGTGAGTCCGGTCTCGCCCTCGCTGTCCTCGGCAGCGGCGATGAAGTAGTTCAGGCCGCCCTCCTCCGAGGAATCGGTCAGCGTGACGGGGATCTCGACCGTCCCGCCCTGGCCGACGGTGGCGGTGTACTCCTCGACTTGGAGCGCCGTGTTCGCCTCGTACGCCTCGACGTCGTAGCCGGGCGTCCCGTCGTACGTCGGGACCCCGTCGAGGTTCAGTTCGCCCTCGAGGCGGAGCAGCGTCACCGTCTCACCGGGCTGGCCGTCGACCGTGATGTTCTGGTCGGCGTCGGCCACCGTCGCAGCCGTGTGGGCCGGCGAGAGGGTCGTGTCGCTCGTGGCGACGCCCTCGGCGCCGATGGTCGGCGCGGGTGCCACAGTCGTGTCGGCGACCGCCTGCGAGCCGGCGACGCTCCCGTCGCTGAACAGGCTCGTCTCGGCGGTCGATCCGTCGGCGAAGTCCACGGTCACCGTCGATCCGGAGAGCTCCAGCCCGGAGATCGGACCGGCCTCCCCGCTCTGGACGGTCGACCCGCCCTTGATGCTGGTCGGGTCGTTGTCCATCTCGAAGGTGATCGACTCGCCCGGTTGGAACGAGCCGAATTCGACGACGAGCGTGTCGTAGCCGTCGGAGCCGTTCACGCCGTTGTGCGGGTCTGTGACGGTCGCGTCGACAGTGCCGCTGGTGGCGTTGTCGTTGAGCACGAAGCCTTTCGCGCCCTGGTCGCCGGCCGTGCCGTCCGGATCGAAGACGACGTCCGGCAGGACGGCCGAGCTGAGGTTCAGCGTGACCGTCTCGATCGGCGCGTCGCCCGTGTTCGCGATCTCGAAGGACTCGGCGTCCCACGTCGTCGCGTCGATGTTACTCTCGCCGTCGTCGATCTCGACGGTCGCCTCCGGGTTCGTCGGCTCGTCGGAGTCGTCGACCTCGACGACCTCGATGGCGGAGATCTTCGCGTTGTCGGCGCTGGCGCTGAGGTCGACGTTCAGCGTGCCGTCAGTCACCTCGACGGTGTAGGTCTTATCGTCGGCCGTCAGCGTGCCGACCTCCGAGTAGATGTCGTAGTCCGTGAGGACTTCCTGGCCTTCGATGGAGGCGCTGAACACCCGGTCGCCCTCATCGGCGCCGTCCGAGTTGCTACTGACTCCGTGGTAGATCTCCGCGAACTGGAGCGTCACCTCGTAGGTGCCGTTGTCTACCGGGACGTCGTAGCCGAAGTTCCCGCCGTCCGATCCGCCGTACCGCTCGGTCGTGTAGAGCGGATCGTCGTCGGTACCGTTGATCGTTATGTCCGAGGGGATGCCGGCCTCGCCCGCGGCGGTCGTATCGCCGCCGTCGAAGTTCGTGTCTGCTTGGTAGACCGTACCGTCGCTGGCGGTGTACTCGTCGCCGCCAGCGTTGACGGCGAAGACGAGTTCGCCGGTCGTCTGGTCCGCGTCTTCCACGGTGACGTTCACCGTGTCGGTGTCGGACGCTCCCTCGGTGTCGCTCACCGTCACCTCGAACGTGAGCGTCGTGTCACCGTCGACATCCGGCGCGGTGAACGACGGCTGCGCGTCGTCCTGTGCGCTCAGCTGGACCGACGGACCGCCGGTCTGCGTCCACGAGTAGCCGAGTTGATCGTCGTCCGGGTCGGTGGACGCCGAGGCATCCAGCTGGACTGTCGAACCCTCGTCGACGGTCTGGTCGCTCCCGGCGTCGGCGCTCGGCGCGGCGTTCGCACCGATCTCCGTGACCGTCAGTCGGTCCCAGGAGGCCGAGAACGTCTCGTCGGCCTGGTTGGCCGTGCTGATGAGGCCGACAGCCATACCGCGGGTGTCGTTTGCGTACCAGCTCTCGGGCATCGAGTACGTCTCGTCGAAGTACACTCGCTCACCGTCGTCGATGGCGTAGCTCGCCACGACGGTGTCGTTCGAGGGGTACACGTCGAGGTAGAGGTCGATGGTCTGGCCGCTGCCGACCACGTCGCCCTCGGAGAGCTTCGCGGATTCGGCGGTTCCGTCAACCTCCTTGACGAACTCGACGCCACCGTTTGGATTTCCGTTGGCGTCCTGCGCGGATGCGACCAGCTTGAGGTAGTTGTCCTGGTCTCCGGGGCCGATCTGCATACCCGCGGACTGGTAGTTCTCGGGCGTCATATCGTCCGAGAACGGCGATTCGACCGTCGTCTGAACGGTGAACGGCGCGTCCCCGGTGGCGTTCACGCCGTACTGGAACGCGTACGACTGCGTGTTCAGATCCTCGTAAGCGTCGCCGAACGGCACCTCGTCGACCGAGATGCGTTCGGTCGCGCCGCCCGCGCGGACCTGGGAGGCGTTGTACAGGTCGGCGTAGTCAGTGCCGTTCGTCATCAGGCCGGTGAACCCGAGGCCGAACAGCGACTGCGGATGCTGGCCGGCGACGAACTGCCGGTCGACGGGCAAGTCGTTGTCGAGGCCGTTCTGCGGGTCGATCGCGAACGGGTCCTCGCCGTCGGTGAGGCCGTCGTTGTCGTCGTCGGTATCGAGCGAATCCGGAATTCCGTCCTGGTCCCAGTCGTCGGGCTGGGAGGCCGCAGAACAGGGATCGGTCCCCACCGCGTTCTCGTCGGCGTTCGTGTAGCCGTCGCCGTCGGCGTCACCGTCCGGGTCGTAGTCGGGCGAACTCGGATCGTCCGCCGTACACGTCTCGCCGGTCGATCCGTCGTAGTCGTTCGGCTCGAACACCGTGACGTCGTTGCTACCGTAGGTCGCCGCCCAGACGGTGCCCGGGAACGGTCCCGCGTCGCCCTGTGCGTGGACGTCGAGCGGGTTGCTGCCGATGTTCTCGAAGATGGGTTCGGAGGAGGTCGCCTCCGTCCCGTCCGCGTTCAGTTCGACGCGCTCCACGTCGCCGGAATTCCACATCGCCAGCAGGAGGTCGCCCTCCATCGCGCCGCCGAAGTTCGACGCGGTGTAGACGTCCATCCCCTGCGGCGTGGCCCCGTACGTCTCGAGCGCCTCGCTCGGGCTCGAACCGTTCGTCGGGGCGATGAAGTCGCAGTTGATCGGATCGTGGAGGCCGTCCTCGACCGCGTCACCGAAGTCGCTGTCGGGGTTTCCGCGCGTCGGGTTCGGGTGACCTCCGTAGTAGTCCTCGCCCTCGATGTGGTACACACCGGGTGCGGAGAACTCGTCTTGCTCGTTCTGCTCGTTGGTACACACGCCCTGCGGACCCTCGTTGACGACGATGCCACCCCAGCCGGGGTTGGCGCTGTTGTCCGTCGCGTACAGCTCGCCGTCCTCGTCGAGGGCGATGTCGTACGCGTTACGGAAGCCCGGCGAGTACACGTCGACCGGACTGCTCGACGTCCAGTTCGCCATGTTCTCCCCGTCCATCCCACCGAAGGGACCGTCCGTCGGCGTCGACTCCGGGGACCGCGTCGGCAGGTCGTACAGGTACGACGCATCCGTGTTGGCGGCGTCCTTCTCCGTCATCCCCTCGATCTGGTCGAGATCGACCGAGAGGATCGCGGCCGAGAGCGCGTACTCCGGCGTCAGCGCGAAGTTGTCCGAGGGCGCACCCTTGTTGGTGTGACCGCCCTGTGCGACGTAGAGGACGTTCTCCTCGGCGTCGTACTGGACGCCGTTCGTCGCGTGGTTCTCCTCGGAGCGGGGCAGCCCGCGCACGAGCATATCGTGGTCCCAGCCGGAGTCGGTCTGAGTGAGCCGCGAAATCACGCCCGAGTTGGTGTCCAGTCCGCTGTCGGTGTGACCGCCCCCGGCCCCGATGCGCGGATCGCTGGAGGTGACGTAGATGACCGGCGTCGATTCGGTCCCTTCGACCGTCAGACCGGTCACCTGTCGGTTGTCGACGCCGGAGTTGTACGACCCGTCGTCGTCGTGGTTCGGGATGTCTTGAACGGCGGTGATGACCTCGGTGTCGACGACCTCGTAGTCGTTCTCGCCGTTCCGGGCGATCTCGAACGCCTTGATCTCCCCGTTCTGCTGGGAGACGTACAACCGGCCGTCCGGTCCGAAGTCGAGCGACGTCGGGTTGCCGAGGTCGACATCCAGCCCGCTGACGCCGAACCCGACGGGGACGTCACTCACCCCCTCGCCAGAGAGGTCGACCGTCACCGGGGAATTGCTCCCGTTGTGAGCGATTTCGAGCGTCGCCGCCTTCGGCTGGGCGTCCGACGGTGAGAACGTCACTGGGACATCCGCGGACTCGCCGGGAGCCAGCGTCGTCTGAGAGACCGACCCCGCCGAGAACTCGCCCGCGTCCGTGCCCGCTATCGAGACTCCCGAGATATCGATGTCCGGATCGCCGCTCTCGCCGAGGTTCGTCAGCGTCACGGATTCGGTCTCGCTGTTGCCGGTGACGACCGTGCCGAAGTCGACCTCGCTCGGCCCGCCGAGCGTGTCCGGCTGCGGTGCAGCCGAGACGATCTCGATGGCGTTGAGCTGCGGGTTCTCCGTCACGTGATCGAAGTCGACGTCGATCGTCCCGTCGCTGACGACGGTGAACGACTCCATTCCGGCGGTCTGGTCGCCGTACTCTGCGATCGGGTCGAAGTTCTCGACGGTCTGGTCCTCGACGCTGACGTCGAAGACGCGGTCGCCGGGGTTGCTAGTCTCGGAGTACCCGTCGTAGAAGTACAGCCGGACCTCGACCTGTTGACCCGACTGGACGTCGAACTCGTAGTTCATCTCGCCGTCCGAGGGCGGATCGTACCGTTCGTTCGTCCAGACCCCCGACGGCACGTATCCCGGCACCGACTCGTCGATCGAGTCAGGTGCCGGGTTGCTCGCGGTCTGGCTGTCGCCGGCCACGACATACTGTGCGTCGTCGGTCCAGTCCGGACCGCCGTCGGTGGCTGTCACCGCCCCGCCCGCGTTCACGCGGTAGATGGCGTCGCCGCCGTCGACCTGCGCAGCTGTCGGCGCCGCCTCGTGTGTGGGTGCGATGGACGCGCCGGCGACGCCGGCCATCGGCGACGTGATCATAAAGACCGCCGCAAGGACGGCTAACAGCCGTATTCGTTTTTTGCTTGTCATATCGATACTCTGTCGGAAGGGCGTCTGTCTGAGTCGTACATACGTGTCTCCCCGGATGCAGGTACGGTCGGCCGGGGCTGACTGTACGTAGACCGATATGTACCGTGAGTATTAGCTCGATACTGCGAGAACGACGTCTGATTGAAGCCGGTATACGCCGTATAACGGCGCGTCAGATCCGAGAGAGGATCCGGGTATCGGCAGGCAGAGAAAAACAGACGAGGGTCACGAACAGCGTCGCGACAGTCGCTGCCACGACGCCCGAGAGGTTAGATCCGGGGAAGAGCGCGACGGCGGCCGTCGTACAGAGCCCGGTCGAAAGGGCCACCTGCCAGAGGGGCCACGACCGCGAGGCGTCGTTTTGGCGGAGGTGGGATTCGAGCACATCCGCGCGGTCCGCGAGTCGGATTCCGACCCACTCGCGCTCCGCAGTGACGAACTCGGCATCGGCGAGTTTCGGGAGGTGGTTCTGGTGGAGCGCGGTGTAGACGCTCTTGCGCTGACGGTGGGTGATGGCGGACGGGTCAACGTCTTGTTCGCGGGCGGCGACCTGCGTCGAGAGCGTGCCGATATCCAGTGGTTCATCCGCCTCCCGAAGCACGGAAACGACGAGACGGCGACGCCGGTTGCTCAATGCGGAGAATACCACGTCCTCTCGAGTGGAGTGGTCACCATCCTCCGGAACGGTATCACTGAGGTTTCCGGTAGCCATTCTGGAAAAATAACACAGGCTTTTCGGCATTGTAATTGTCATTCTAAATGAAAAAGGAGGAGACTAATATGTCACGGATACTGATATGACGTCTGCGATCAGATACGCTGAGCCGATAACCTCTTTCGATCCACCGGCGTACTTCGTCCCAAGATGAGCGACGATCGAACGAGAGCGCACGTGTTCGTCAGCGGAACCGTCCAGGGGGTCTACTACCGGGCGTCGACGCGCGATGCGGCCCGCGAGCGCGACGTCGACGGCTGGGTGCGCAACCTCGACGACGGCCGCGTCGAGGCGATATTCGAGGGGTCTGAATCCGCCGTCGAGGAGTTAGTCGAGTGGTGCCACACGGGGAGTCCGGCAGCGTCCGTCGAAGATGTCGACGTGACGTACGAGGAACCAGAGGGCGAGTCGGGTTTTCGAATTCGCTGGTGAGGGCCGTTTGGCGGGCACTCGCGTCGGGAGGTTTGTCGCAGGACGTACGATCGACGATAGTAACGTTTGCAGCCTATTGCGCATCCGATCGAACGCAGTCGTGCGATCGAGTGCCCGATTGCGAACGTCGGCGGTATGACCGGGTACGCGGACGCGAAGAGAGTTCCTCGCGGTCTCGGGTGGCACATAGCCGTACGCGGTCAGCGTGGGACTCTGAAGAGGCGTACGCGACGCCCCTGAATTTTCGGGACGTTTAACCCACCGTCTCTCTCGCATAGGGATATGAAAGCGACAGCGAAGGCCCACCCGATTCAGGGGCTCATCAAGTACCACGGAATGCGCGACGAGGAACGTCGCCTCCCGTATCACGACAGCATCAGCGTCTGTACCGCGCCGAGCCATACCAAGACGACCGTCGAGTTCCTGCCCGACGACGAGGAGGACGTCTACCGAATCGGTGGCGACCGCGTCGAGGGCCGCGGCGCGGAGCGGATCGACGCGGTCGTCGAGCACGTCCGCGAACTCGCGGGATTCGACCACGCAGTCCGGCTCGAATCGGAGAACTCGTTCCCGTCGAACATCGGGTTCGGCTCCTCTTCCTCGGGGTTCGCTGCGGCGGCGATGGCCCTCGCGGAGGCCGCCGGACTGGATCTGACCCGGCCGGAGGTCTCGACGATCGCCCGTCGAGGCTCCTCTTCGGCCGCGCGTGCGGTCACGGGCGCGTTCTCGCACCTCTACTCGGGAATGAACGACGAGGACTGCCGCTCGGAACGAATCGAGACCGATCTCGAAGACGACCTCCGAGTCGTCGCCGCGCACGTCCCCGCGTACAAGGAGACCGAAGAGGCGCACCGCGAGGCGGCAGCGAGCCATATGTTCCAGGCGCGGATGGCACACGTCCACCACCAGATCGACGCGATGCGGGATGCGCTCTACGAGGCCGACTTCGACCGCGCGTTCGAGTTGGCCGAACACGACTCGCTGTCGCTGACGGCGACGACGATGACCGGTCCGGCCGGATGGGTCTACTGGCAGCCGGACACAATCGCCGTATTCAACGCCGTCCGAGAGCTCCGCGAGGAGGAAGATGTTCCGGTGTACTTCTCGACTGATACCGGGGCGAGCGTGTACGTGAACACGACCGCGCCCCACGTCGATGTCGTGCAGTCGGCCGTCGAGGACGTCGGCATCGACACGGACGTGTGGGAGGTCGGCGGACCCGCACGAGTCCTTCCCGAGTCCGACGCGCTCTTTTAAATTATCGGAGACGAAAATAACTAGAAGCGGGGAGAAAGTGTAAAATATCAATTTTTCTTTGTAAAAGAGTTCTAGATTGATTCACGATAGGTAGATTTTCAACTAATATACGGTATATAACGGACATTACAATGACTATTTGTCCCAGAAAAGCCTGAAAATTTTATATTCTTGATTCCAGTCGTATCGTATAGAATATAAATAATAAGAAATCTTAGTATTAATGGTATATGGATAGTCTGTACGAACGAGACTGCGCAGGAATAGATCAGCTAACATCAGTACATATGTTATGTCGAATGTCGACACGACGGCTACGATATACTCGAACGCCGAGACCGCCCGCCCAACGATTATATGAGTCCGGTCCGGACAGGGGGTATGGCAACCGACGGCTGGCAGACGGACGATCCGAACCTCGAACTGGGCCTCGAACGCGTGATGGAACTCGAAATCGACGTCGAATCCCCGATCGAGATCGGCCAGACCGGCGACGGACAGCGGCGCATCATCCCGATTCTCGGCGGCACGGTTTCCGGGCGGATCGAGGGGACAGTGCTCGAGGCCGGCGCGGACTACCAGCTCTATCGCGACCGGCGGCCGACCGAACTCGTCGCCAAGTACGCCTTCGAGACGACCGAGGGCGACCGCGTCTACGTCGAGAATCGTGGAATGCGCGTCGCCGATCCCGAGACGAAAGCACGACTCCGCGAGGGGAAACCGGTCGAACCCGAAGACGTCTACTTCTGTTCGGTCCCGGAGTTCGAGACGGCCGCCCCGGAGTTGGAGTGGCTGACCGAGAGCGTCTTCGTCGCGGCCGGCACCCGTCAGCCGACCGGGGTCCGTCTGGCCGTGTATCGCGTCGCGTAGTAATTGAGAAGCGTCGGGTGAAGTCGACGCTCCGCTCCCGTTTCGATACACGACGCGGAAAACAGTATTTCGGCACTGCCGAACAGTAAATATAAAATGAGGAACGTCGTCGCTGGACGTATGGAACAATACGAGCGGGAACCGAACACGCCGGTGAAGACGGCGCAGACGACGTTCCGAATCGTGGAGACGCTCAAAGCGCTGGACGGTGCGACAGTCACCGAACTCGCGGACCATCTCGAGATCGCAAAGAGCAGCGCCCACAACTACCTCCGCACGCTCGAACACGAGGGGTACGTGGTCGAGAGCGACGGTGAGTACGAGGTGGGACTCCGTTTTCTCGACCTCGGTGGATACGCCAGGTCCCGGGAACGCCTCTACGACGTCGCGATCCCGGAGATGGAGCGAATCGCCGAGGCCACGGGCGAGTACGCAAATCTGTTGGTCGAAGAACACGGGCTGGGAGTGTTCCTCGCGCGCGAGCGCGGTGCCGACGCCGTCAGCCTCGACTCGTACACGGGACAGTCGGTCAGACTGCACACCACCGCGCTCGGAAAGACGGTCCTGGCGTATCTCCCGCGCGAGCGCGTGGAGTCGATCATCGACCGCCACGGCCTCCCGGCGCTGACGGAACGGACGATCACGGACCGAGTAGAACTGTTCGATGCCCTCGAAGAGATCAGACAGCGCGAGTGCGCCTACGACAGGGAGGAGCGGATCAAGGGCCTCAACTGCGTCGCCGTTCCGATACTGTACGACGACGACATCGCCGGCGCACTGAGCGTCTCGGGACCGGTGAGTCGGATGGGACAGGAACGAATCGAGGACGAAATCCTGCCGGAACTCCGCCGCGCCGCGAACATCATCGAACTCAATCAGGCGCATTCGTGACGATGTCCCCTGCCGTCTTTTCGTGAGAAGTGAAAGAGTATTCTTTTTGGACGAAGTAATCGATGTGGATCTCGGAAGGACTCCCATATCGAGGAAACAGTAGGAGTTCGAGCGGTTTCGACGAGCTCCTCTGGGCAGTTATTCACTATATAGGAATGACTCATCGTCAAAAGCGAATTACGTGGGGGTGACCACCCTCGTCAGGCATCTGTTCCGGAAGACGGAACGAACCGTCCAGCGGGAGTAGTGTCCCCCGATTCGAGCGGTGAGCGCGAGACGAGTTCAGAGCGCGAGCACCGGGGCGACGACCGCTCGGTCAGATCACTTGATTCCACGGCGTCCCGCCGTCGTTGAGACGGCTCACGTTGGTCGCGACGAGGTCGGCGATCCGGTCGCCGTACGTGGCAGCCTGCGCCGCGGCGTGTGGGGTGACGACGACGTTCTCCATCTCCCAGAACGGCGCGTCCTCCGGTAGCGGTTCGTCGTAGAAGACGTCCAGCGCGGCTCCGGCGATCTCGTCGGTCTCCAGCGCGTCCACGAGATCGTCCTCGACGACGATCTCGCCGCGGCTGACGTTGACCAGATAGGCGTCGTCGCGCATCGACTCGAACACAGACTGGTCGACGAGGCCCCGAGTTGCGTCGGTCAGCGGGGTCGTGAGCACGACGAATCTGGCGTCGCCGACGGCAGTCTCGATGCGTGCGGGGTCGTACACCCGATCGAGGCCGAGGCCGGAGACGGGGCGGATGTCGACGCCGTCGACGTCCATCCCGAGCACGCCGAGTCTGCTGGCGACGCTGCCGCCGAGTTCGCCGAGGCCGACCACGCAGGCAGTCGACTCACTCACCTCGAACGGACGTCGCCAGGGGAGCCGCTCCCACTCGCGGCCGTGCTGTCGGTCCCTGAACCGGTGCAGTCCTTTCGCGAGCGTGAGAACGAGGCCGGTGACCGTCTCCCCGACGAGGTCCCCCGCGATACCGGTGCTGTTGGTCATCGTCACACCCGCTTCCTGATACGCGTCCAGCGGAAAGTCCTCGTAGCCGGATCGGATGTTGTGAATCCAGTCGGGACCGTCGAGGAACTCGTCGTGGTGAAAGACCGTGACGACGCCGTCGTACGTCCCGACCTCGTCGGTTTCACACACCTCGAATTCGCAGTCGATCCCCTCGGTCTCGTCGAGCAGGTTACGGAGGTGTTCGGGCGGGCAGGGGTGCGTTCCCCAGTCGTGAATACCGACTCGTCGAATCGGGCTGTTTCGGCTCACATCCCCACCACCGCGCCGCGGAAAATAGTTCCTCGGGTCGCGCGGATACGTGCGGGTGAAGTCGCTACCGAGTTCAGCGGTTCAGGGTGTGGATCGCCTGTCCCTGCGCGTTCTCGGCGGCCTCCATCACGGCCTCCGCGAGCGTCGGGTGGGTGTGGACGGTCCCGGCGACGTCTTCGAGCGTGGCGCTCATCTCGACTGCGAGCGCGACCTCTGCGACGAGTTCCGAGGCGTTCGGGCCGACGAGTTGCCCGCCGAGGACGATCCCGCTCTCCTCGTCGGCGACGATCCGGACGAAGCCCTCTGACTCGCCCATCGACAGCGCGCGGCCGCTAGCTCGTAACGGCATCTCGCCGACGACCGGGTCAAATCCGTCGTTCTCGGCCTCCTCGCGGGTCATTCCGACGGTCGCGATCTCCGGATCGGTGAACACCGCCGCGGGGATCGCCTGCTGGTCGAGGGCCGCCGGCTCGCCCGCGGCGACTTCGGCGGCGACGATCCCTTCGGCGCTGGCCTTGTGCGCGAGCATCGGTTCGCCCGCGACGTCGCCGACCGCGAAGACGTTCTCGACGTCGGTCCGCGCGCGGTCGTCGGTAGCGAGGAAGCCGTTCTCGTTCGGTTCGAGCCCGATGCTCTCGAGTTCGAGCGTGTCGGTGACGGGCTGGCGGCCGACCGCGACGAGGACCGCGTCGCCGAGGTACTCCGCGGTCTCGCCGTCTTCCGTCTCGGTCGAGACCACGACGCCGTCTCCCGTGTCTTCCCAGCCGGTCGCACCCTCACCGAAGTTGAACTCGATGCCGAGATCCTCGGCGCGCGAGCGGATCGTCCGCTGGACGTCGTCCTCGTAGCCCGGGAGGACGTCGTCGAGCATCTCCACGACGGTCACGTCGGTCCCGAGTTTCGCGAGCATCGTCGACAGTTCCATCCCGATGTAGCCCGCGCCGACGACGACGAGCCGGTCCGGCAGCGAGTCCATCGCGAGGAGGTCCTCCGAAGACAGCACGGGATCGTCGGCGAAGTCGAAGCCGGGGATCTGGATCGGTCGCGACCCCGTCGCGACGACCGCGTGCTCGAACTCGACGGTCTCCATCCCCTGGCCCTCGCCGCCGTGGGCGATGCGCGCGGTGTGCTCGTCCTCGAACGAGGCCGTGCCTTCCAGGAGCGAGACGCCGTTGGCCTTACAGAGCTTCTCGACGCCGCCGGTCAGTTGGTCGACGACGCCCGATTTCCACTCCTGCATCCGGCTCATATCCACCGCCGGATCGGCGTGGATTCCGATGTCCTCGGCGTTCGCCGCGTCGTGTGCGACGTCCGCGCCGTGGATGAACGCTTTCGAGGGGATACAGCCCCGGTTCAGACAGGCCCCACCGAATGCGCCCTTTTCGACCAGGGTCGTGTCGAGTCCCTTCTGTGCACCGCGAATCGCTGCCACGTAGCCGCCGGGGCCCGCGCCGATCACGAGCAGGTCGGTCGCCGTGGCGATGTCGCCCATTACCATACGACAGTCCACTCGCCCCCGGGTCAAAAAGTCATCCGTCCGCGTCTGTACGGGACGGTGTCGAGGAGACCCGGTACGGCGACGGTGAATCCCTCGAAATCCCCCGGTTTCGTCCCCATCTCGTGGTTTTCCGGTGGCAGTCGCGTCTCGAAAATCCGGGGCGTCGTGGACTCGTCTCTGCGGCGCTTACTCCAGCAGCAGCCGTGACGGCTCGACGAGGAGTTCTTTCACGCGGTTCGAGAACCGCGCGGCGTCGGCACCGTCGACGAGGCGGTGATCGACCGACATCGAGAAGCGCATCGTCTCGCGGGCGACGACCTCGCTGTCGACGACCCAGGGGCGTTCCTTGATCGGCCCCATCGCGAAGATGGCCGCCTCGGGGTGGTTGATGATCGGCGAGGAGAACTCGCCGCCGATCACGCCGATGTTCGTGATCGTGAACGTGCCGCCCTGCATCTCCTCGGGCTTGATCTTGCGGTTTCGGGCGCGTTCGGCGAGGTCCTGAATCTCCTCGGCCAACTGCTTGAGCCCCTTCTCGTCGGCGTTTTTGATCACGGGCACCATCAGTCCCGCGTCGGTCGAGACCGCGATTCCGACGTTGTACTCGTCGTGGAGGACGATCTCCTCGTTCTCCTCGTCGAGACTGGAGTTGAGGTAGGGGTACTCCTGCAGCGCCGCCGTGACCGCCTTCACGACGAGCGGCAGGTAGGTGAGCTTCACACCCTCGTCGTCGGCGACCGCGGCGAGTTCCTTCCGCAACTCGACGAGTTCGGTCGCGTCGAACTCGTCGTGGTGGGAGACGTGCGGGGCGGTGTATTTCGACTGCGCCATCTGTTCCCCGATCGTCCGTCGGACGCCGCGGTAGGGCACGCGCTCGCCCGAGCGTGCCTCGACGTCGGCCCCGGTACCCGCACCGCTCGATTTCCTCCCCGCACTGACCTCGGGTGCGGTCTCCCCGGCACCGCCGTCTTCGCCGCCCACAGAGACAGTCGAAGCGCCCGCTTCGGTCGTCTCCGCGGGCGCCGTAGACGACTCCGCTGCCGTGTCAGCCGACCCGCCGGCCGCGAACTGCCGGACGTCCTCGGGCGTCACGAACGGCTCTCCCTCCCGCTCCTCGCTCGCCGGAACCGCATCGAGGTCGACGCCGAGTTCGTCGGCGAGTCGTCGCGTCGCCGGCATCCCGAGCGTGCGGTCGCGGTCGGCGGTGGGAGTCGAAGCCGGGGCTCCGGCGGCGGGTCCGGAGGTCGACGCCGCGCCACCCTCCTGTATGTCCACCGCGCCGGCGTCCGCCGGGGCGACGGTGGCCGCCGATTCGGTCCCGTCGGCAGTCGCCGCCGCCGAGCCGGTGACGACGGCCGCAGACGCTGCCTCGGCGGACGTCCCGTCGGCGTGCGCTCTGACGTCCGCATCGGTCACGCGCCCGCCCGGACCGGATCCATCGACGGCAGCGAGGTCGACGCCGAGTTCCCGCGCGAGCGACCGCGTGCTCGGGGCGGCGAACACGCGACCCGACGGGACGGGGGCGTCGTCGGCGGGTCCCGCCGACTCGACGTCGTCCTCGCCCGTCGCCGCCTCATCGCTCTCGACGCCCGGGGTCTCAGCCGCCACAGTATCCGCGGTCTCGGCCGTCTCCGTCGGTTCCGACGACTCGTCTGCGACTTCCCCGTCCGCGACGTCTGTGACTTCCTCGCCCTCCTCGCCGGCGACGTCGAACGTCACGAAGACCGCGTCGACCGGGACGATCTCGCCCTCGTCGTAGTGTAGTCGCGCGATCGTCCCCTCCTGGGGGCTCGGAATCTCCACGAGCGCCTTGTCGGTCTCGACCTCGGCGATGACCTGATCCTCGACGACGGACTCTCCCTCCGCGACGAGCCACGAGACGAGTTCGCCCTCGGCGATCCCCTCACCGAGGTCCGGCAACTCGAAGGTTCGTTCTACCATACCAGTCGGTCGGCGCACAACCCTTTCAGTATTTCCCTGCGCGTTTCGATCCCGAGACGGCGAAAACAGCCACAAACCGGGCCGAATCAGTCCGCGAGCGCCGCCTCGATACCGTCGAGGATCCGCGGCGGGTGCGGGAAGTAGAAGTCCTCCATCGACAGCAGCGGCACGGGCGTGTCGAACCCGGTCACGCGCTCGATCGGCGCTTCGAGGTACATCAGCGCCTCGTCGTTGATCCGGGCGACGATCTCGCTACCGACGCCGAGCGTCCGCGGGCCCTCGTGGGCGACGACGCAGCGGCCGGTCTTCTTCACCGACTCGACGACCGTCTCGGTGTCCATCGGCGAGATCGAACGGAGGTCGATCACCTCGGCGTCGACGCCGCCCTCTTCGACCGCCTCCAGCGTCGGCGGCATCATCGAGCCCCACGCGACGACCGTGACGTCCTCGCCCTCCCTGCGGACGGCCGCCTCGCCGATCGGGACCTCGTGTTCGCCCTCGGGGACTTCCTCCCGGATCGAGCGGTAGATCCGCTTCGGCTCCATAAACAGGACCGGGTCGGGATCGCGGATCGCGGCGGTGAGCAGGCCCTTCGTGTCCGCGGGCGTGCTCGGGACGACGACCTGGAGGCCGGGGATGTGAGCGTACGCGCCTTCGAGACTCTCGGAGTGGTGTTCCAGCGCCCGGACGCCCGCGCCGTAGGGCATCCGGACGACCATCGGCGCGCTCAGTTCGCCGCGGGTGCGCCAGCGGATCCGACTCGCGTTCGTGACGAGCTGGTCGAACGCCGGCGGCAGGAACCCGGAGAACTGGATCTCCGCGACCGGGCGGTAGCCGTACATCGCCATCCCCGCCGCGCCGCCGACGATCGCGATTTCCGACAGCGGCGTGTCGACCACGCGTTTGCTCCCGAACTCCTCGAGGAGTTCGTCGGTCGCGCGGAAGACGCCGCCGCTCTCGGCGACGTCCTCGCCGAAGACCACGACCCGGTCGTCGCGCCCCATCTCCGTGTGCAGTGCGTCGTTGACCGCCTGTACGATGGTTGCCTGCATAGTCATCCCTTGGGTCTGTGTTCGATGTAGTCGTACATCTCGGGGCGTCGTTCGAGGAGGTCTTCGAACTCGGCCAGTTGCCGGGCGAGTTCCGGCGGCAGTTCGTCGTAGAGGTAGGTGAACATCTCCGAGACCGCCCGTTCTTCCATCTCGTTTGCGGCCGCGAGCGCCTCGTCGAACTCGGCGTCGATCTCCTCGACGACGGCGTCGTGATCGATCTCGGACCACAGTCCCTCCGATTTCAGGAACTGCCGGTAGCGCTCGATCGGGTCGTGCGCCTCCCAGTGCTCGACCTCCTCATCGGAGCGGTAGCGCGTGGGGTCGTCGCTCGTCGTGTGCGCGTCGAGGCGGTACGTGACCGACTCGACGAACACCGGTTCCCCCTCCGTGACACGCTCGCGTGCGGATTGAACGGCGTCGTAGACGGCGAGGACGTCCTGGCCGTCGACGCGGATCGCGTCGATGCCGTAGGCGAGCGCCTTCTGTGCGATCGTGTTCGCACCGCTCTGTCTCTCGTACGGCATCGAGATGGCGTACTGGTTGTTCTGACAGAAGAAGAGCGCGGGCAGGCCGAGCGACCCCGCGAGGTTGATCCCCTCGTGGGCCGCGCCGGTGCTCGTCGCGCCGTCGCCGAGGTACGCGGTCGCGACCGCGTCGGCGTCGTCGAGGTGCATCCCCCACGCGATGCCCGCCACCAGCGGGAGGTGCGAGCCGATCGAGATCGCGATCTGGGAGTTGTGCTTCGCGAAGGCCTCCTGCCCCTCCTCGATCCCCCGCCAGAACAGGATCATGTCCTTCATCGACGCGCCGCGCATGAACATCGGTGTCCACGCGCGCCCGACGTACAGCCAGTCGTCGGGCCGGAGCGTGAACGCGCTCCCGATGATGCTCGCCTCCTGACCGCGCGTGGATCCGAACGTGCCGAGTTCGCCACGTCGCTGGATGTTCACCATCCGCCGGGAGAACACCCGGTCGGTCACCATCCACCGGTACAGGTCCAAGAACTCCTCGTCGTCGAGATCCGGGACCGCACGCTCGTCGTACGATCCGTCGGGCGCGACGATCTGGTGGGTGGGTACCGATAGGTCCGATTGCGAGAGGTACCGCACCTCACCACCGCCGTCGTCGCCGGTAGCCGGAGGTGCTCGTATGTCTGACTCTCTATCGCTCATTCGACGACGCGTCCTTGAGCGGGCCCGGTAATAAAATCGCGGGTCCGATCGACCTCTTTGGTTCGTTCCGAACACGCCACCGACAATTGCCACCACGATTTATTAACCGTCGCTCGGAGTATCGGGTATGACAATACTGACAGCGGTCGACGGCGAGACGATCCCGAGCGATGCCGTAGCGCGGGGGGAGGAACTGGCGACGGCCTTCGACGACGATCACGTCGTGCTGCACGTGATGCCGCAGGACGTGTTCGAGAAGTTCCGCTCCGCGGCGGGCGGATCCTCGGGTCGCTCGGTCACGACGCCGGCGTCGTACGGGAGCGCCGAAGGCTGGGCCCACCAACAGGGCTCCGGCGAGGAGTACACCGTCGAGGACGGGGAACGACACGCGACGGGCGTCGCGCGCGACGTGGTGCGAGGTACGCTGGAGGAACCGTCGGATACGATCCTCAAAGGTCGCGTCGGCGAACCCGTCGAAGAGATCCTGTCGGAGGCCGACCGGCGTGACGCGCGGTACCTGGTCATCGGCGGCCGGAAGCGATCGCCCACCGGGAAAGCGCTCTTCGGGAGCAAGACGCAGTCCATCCTGCTCACCGCAGAGTTGCCGGTCGTGACAGTGATGTCCGGCGACTGACCTCCTAACCGCAGTGTCCGTCGGCTGATCGACAGTCAGCGCGACTGGTAGTGATGGCCGATTCGGAACAGTTGTCGACAACGGCGGTGCCGAAACGTCGAAAGACAGGTGATTTTATATACCACCATATCTATCCTATTCGATGATGTCATTCGACAGCATTCGGCGTCGGTCGTTTCTGAAGACCGGGGCGGCAGCCAGTACGATCGGACTGACGGGGCTCGCGGGTTGTTCCAGTATCACCGGCGGCGGGACTCCGGAACTCGGACTCGCGTTCACCGTTCCCGTGGAGAACTTCGGATCGCTGTTCGCGATCGAGGAGCTACAGGATCAGGTCTCGAACCTGGGATCGGAGTACGAACTCAGCGTAACGCGAAACGAGAGCACGCCCGATTCACTCAACGCGATGGCGGCCGGAGAGGTGGATATGGCGCTTCTCACGACTGTTAGCTACGCCTCCGCGGTCCGCCAGGAGGCGGTTCCGGGGAACATCTCGATGATCGCGACGGACTTCTGGGACGCTCATCCGGAGTGGTACGGGTTCACCATCTTCTCCGGTCCCGACTCGGACATCACCGAAATCGCCGATCTGGAGGGGGCCAACGTCGGCGTCAACGCGCAGGGGACCGGGACCCACGCCGTGCTCGAAAAGGGGATCCGACAGGCCGACCTCGAGTTCGGGACCGACGCCGAAATCGTCGAACTGCCGTTCCCGACGTTCGTCTCTGCGATCAACGACGGCCGGATCGACGCGGGGATCTTCCCCGCCCTGTTCGCCGTCGCGGCGCGGGCCGAGGGCTTCACCGAAGTGTACAGCAGCCAGGACCTCTGGGACGAGGCGTATCCCTTCGCATACACGGTCGCGTCGAACAACTCTCTCGACGAGAACGGCGACGCCATCGCCGCGTTCGGCGAGGACCTCGACGAGCTGGTCGAGTACTGCTACGATAACCGGAGCGAGGTCGTCTCCCTGGCCGCGGAGCACTTCGAACTCCCGGAACAGGTCGTCGACGGCTTCTTCCTCACGAACAACGACTACTACCGCCAGGACATCACGATCGATATCGACCGCCTCCAGTTCGCCATCGACGAGCTCGTCGAACTCGGGTTCGTCGAGGAGAGCTTCGACGTCGGCGAGTACGCGACGAACGAGTACATCCCGTCGAACTGATCGGACTCACGGCTCGCTTCCGGGTCGGACGTCCGACCGCGCAGTCGTCGCCACCGATCCCCCGAGCGACCGCGCCTCCATCGGGCCCCGTCTCGTCCCGCAGCGCGGAACTCCCCACTGTCTCATATCGCGGAACGACTGGGCGGATCCAGCGGACGCGCCGTAATCAACCGTCGTACCCCCTCGCCCCGATCCGGTCCAGATCAGCCCTGACCGCGTCCGCCGCCGTCGCGAGTTCGTCGGCCTCGACGGCGGCGAGATCCCACTCGTGAATCGCGGCGACACCGCCCTCGTCGAGGTCGACCGGAACGCTGAGCGCGAGGTCCTCGAAGCCGTACTCGCCGTCGAGCGGCGTCGAGAGACAGAACGGCTCCCCGAGACGGCCGCGCGGATCGTCGCCGCCCGGCTCCGAACCGGCCGCAATCGAGCGGATCACCCGCGTGACGCCGGCGCTCGTCACCCACCGCGACGTCTCGGCGACGCCGCGCTCCTTCGCGATCTGGAAGGGGATATCGAGGACGTACTCGCGGATCTCCTCGCGGTCGAGGTCGTCGGTCGCGACCGACTCGCCGCTCACGCGCGCCCGAGAGAGGATCGGGACGACCTGCTCGCCGTGTTCGCCCATCGTCGGACAGGAGACCTCGTTGGGGTGGACGTCCAGTTCCGAGCCGAGCGCGTCGGCGACGCGCGCGGTCTCGGAGAGCGAGTAGCCGAGGAAACAGCGTCGCGGCCACTCCAGGAGCGAGTAGAACTGATAGACGAGGCGATCGATCGGGTTCGTCACGACGAGCAGCGGCGTCGGATCCAGCGGACGGAGGTCCTCGGCGACGTCCTCGACGATCGAGAGGTTCCGGTCGAGTTCGGCCTCGCGCGCGCCGCGGTCCGTCGCGTCCTCCGGCTGCGGTGCGGCCGCGTTGAACACGAGCAGATCGGGGTCCAGTTCAGCCAGTTCGTCGGGCGTGGCGGATCGAACCGTTCCGACGTCGTCGCCGGCGATCGCCGCTCCCGGCGCGTTCGAGAAGTGATAGCTCGCGTGAGAGATGTCTTTCCCGTGGGCCCACGCGGCGCCCTCGTTGATGTCGACGAGCGAGACGTCGACGGTCGGTGTCAGTCCGGCGAGCGTGTAGGCGACGGTCGAGCCGATGGTGCTCGCACCGCCGATGATCGCGACGTGCATACGGGTAGCTCACCGCTCGCACACAAGTAGATTGTCCCGGCAGTCGGCTCGGGTCCTGCCCGGACGAACGTCGCTCGACGTCCGGGCCGATCGACCGATCACTCGCCGCTATCCACGTAGACGACGCCGTCCTCGACGACGACGTCGTAGGTGGGGACTCTGATCCGGTCGTCGCCGATGTGCTCGCCCGTCTCCAACTCGAAGGACCATCCGTGCCACGGGCAGGAGACGATACAGTTATCGCTGTAGTGTTGGTCGACACGCTCGCCCGTGCCGGTGAACTCGCCGACGAGTTCGCGCTGGACGTTCCCCTTGCAGACCGGGCCGCCGTCGTGCGGACACTGGTTCCGGAGCGCGTAGAACTCCCCCTCCGCTTTGATCACGCCGACCTCCGCGCGGCCGACCTCGACGAGGGCGTGGTCCCCGTCGTCGAACTCCTCGGCGGGACCGACTTCGACGAGTCCGTCGGCGCTCATACGCCGAACACCTCCATCGCGTTGCCGGCGAGGATCGCTCTTCGGTCGTCGTCGTCGAGCATCGGCAGATCGTTGATGATCGAGGGGCTGTCGAAGTCCCAGTGGGGGTAATCCGACGCGTACAGCAGTCGGTCGGTGCCGATCATATCGAAGCAGAGTTCCAGCAGGTCGTTGCGCGCGGAGATCTCCAGGGGTTGGGTCCCGAAGTAGAAGTCCGTGATGTACTCGCTGGGACGGGTGTCCAGCAGCGGTGCTTCCTCGGGTCGCTTGAGGTACTCCTCGTCGAGTCGACTCACGAGCCCGGGAATGTAGGTGACGCCGCTCTCCATGAAGACGATGTCGAGGTCGGGGTACTTTTCGGGAACGCCCTGGCAGGCCACGCTGACGATCTGGGACATGTTCGATTCGAGAAAGCCGAGCGTGTGGGTCTCGATCATCTCCTGATAGCCCGCGCGGACGTACTCGTCGAGGCCCGATCCGCCCGTGTGATAGACCACGGGATAGTCCATTTTCTCACAGCGCTCGTAGATCGGATCGTACTTTCTGTTACCCAGCGGCGGACTCGCGCCCGCCGTCACGAAACACGCCCCCACGAACGCCTCCTCGTCCTCCACGCGGTCGAGGATGCGGAGCGAGGCGTCGATATCGCCGTAGGGTATCGGGGCGAGGCCGTAGACGCCGTCGTCGGGGTCAAGCACTTCGGCCAACATGTACTCGACGTACGCTTCGGTGAACGCCTGGATGCGCTCGTCATCGGCGTTGACGCCGCCCATCGCGAGGATGAGGTGTGAAATCTGCAGGGAGACGTCGATGTCGAGGAAGTCCATCCCCTCGCGGACGCGTTCGGGTTCCTCGGGTTCGTCGGGGTAGTTCGAGTGCTCGCGCAGGACTTTCCCGTAGTTCTGTCTGTCGCCCGTCGACGTCGGGAAGAACGAACTGAGGTTCTGTTTCACCCCGGCGTCGTCCCAGTTGCTGTTTTGATACTTCGTGTTCCACGGTTCGGGCATGTACTCCGCGACTTCCTTGAAGGAGTCCTGGTAGTGCCAGTCGCAGTCGACGACCCGCGTCTCGGAAGCGTCGATCATCGTCGCATCACCGCTTCGGATTCGGCGACCGACGACGTCGGAGGGCACTCACAGACCGTGCAACCGTGACAGAGAGTCGTTGGCATACAGGGTATCTTTGATGTACATCCATTTAGATTTTTGTGCTCGTCCACTATAGTCGCGTTTGCAAGTTTTCTCGCACTCGATCGCACGACAGCGTCCGATCGGGTGACCGACCAGTCGTAAACGCCACGATATTTTCGGTGGTGCGCGCCGCGCACTGGGCGGAGAGCCCGAGTCGACTGCGGCAAAACCGGACTGGAAGTCAGAAAGGCCGATCCCGCGGGAATCGCAAGAGGATCGAGAAACGTCAGTCGCGGAGAAGTCGGATCAGCGCCTACGTCCAGTGCAGGAGCCGACTCCGGGTGAACCGGAGCAAACGGTCGAGACCGATACCGATGAACATAATCGCGATGATCGCGGCGTAGACCTGTTCGGACTGGAACGAGCGGACGCCCGCGATCTCCAGGGCACCGAGACCGCCGCCGCCGGCCACCATCTCGAAGACGAACGTGATGATGAGCGACAGCGGCATCGCGATCTGAAAGCCCGTGAGGATGCCCGGTAGCGCCGCGGGCATAACCACGCGCCAGAGGAGCCGACGGTCGCTCGTCCCCATCATCTGTGCCGACCAGATGAGGTTCGTCTGGACCTGTCGAGTGCTGTCGCGCGCGTTGATGGCGACCGGCCAGAACGTCCCGACGGCGACCATAATGATCTTCGAGATGTCGCCGATCCCGAACCAGAGCATGAACACCGGGATGAGCGAGATGATCGGGATCGGGTAGCCGATCTTGATGATCGGATCGAAGAACCAGTCCACGAGGTCGTTCCGCGCGGAGAGGACGCCGACGATCACGCCGAGCACCGACGCGATGGCGAGCCCGACGAGCGCCCGGTACAGCGTCAGATACGCGTTGTACAGCATCTCGCCGTTGAGTGTCAGCTCGATAAATCGAGCGATGATCGCCGATAGGGGCGGCAGGAAGTAGTAGTGGATGAGACCGAGCTGGCCGACGACCTCCCAGAGGACGAGGAGGATCACGAGCGAGTAGATCGACTTCCCGATGTCGATGACCCGCGACAGATCGAATCCGCCCTCGGCGTCTGCAGTTACGTCCATACTAACACCCTGTCACGCGTCTCCTCGAAGCCACGGACCGCGACGAACGCGACCGCGGAGATGATGACGATGTTCGCGAACATCGTCGGGTAGTTACCGATCTGTCCGGACGTGAGGATCAGGTACCCGATCCCCTGGTTCGAGGCGATGAGTTCGGCGCTCACGAGCGCGATGAACGCGATCGGGACCGCCTGTCTGATCCCAGTCATAATCTCTGGAACCGTCGCCGGGAAGATCACCTTGTACAGCATCTCACGGTCGCTCGTCCCCATCATCTGTGCCGACCAGACCAGGTTCTGATCGACGTCGACGGCCGCGTTGTAGGAGTTCAGGACGATCGGGAGCAGGCACGCGAGGAAGACGATGAGGATCGCCGCCTCGGTTCCGACGCCGAGCCACAGGATCGCGAGCGGGACGAGCGCCGTCTTCGGGATGGGATAGGTCATCGAGAGGAAGATGTCGAAGAAGTTCTCGACGGGGTCCGAACGGGCCATCCCGACGCCGAGGAGCACGCCGGCGAGGATGCTCAGTCCCAGACCGACACCGATCCGGAACAGCGAGATAAACAGGTGCGAGAACACATCGCCGGTGACGATGAGTTCGACGATCTCACCGACGACGGTGGTCGGTGGGGGAAGGACCGCCTCCGCGACGACCGTTCCGCTCGCCAACTCCCAGAGCAGGACGAGAATGCCGAGCGGGATCCAGTCGACGAGCGTCTGAGCGACGCCCTGGATGGGAGCCGGAAGCCCCTCGATGCGGCGCGAGGTCGCGTGTCGCACGGCTACAGCTTCACCTCGGTTTGGGTCTCTTCGTGGAGCGACTTCCAGACGGTGTTCTTGTAATCGGCGAACTCGTCGGAGGTGACGATCTCCTCTCGCGTGCCCGAGCGGTCGAGATCGACTTCCGTGACCGTCTTCTTCGTCCCGGGGTGTCGCGTCATAATCAGCACGCGCTCGGAGAGGTACACGGCCTCCTCGACGTCGTGAGTGATGAACACGATCGTCTTTCCGACATCGGCCCAGATGTCACGCAGTTGGTCCTGAAGCGCCTCGCGCAGGGGTTGGTCGAGCGCGCCGAACGGCTCGTCCATCAGCAGGATCTTCGGTTCGTACGCGAGCGTCCGGGCGATCCCGACGCGCTGTTTCATCCCGCCGGAGAGTTCCTTGGGGTACTTGTCCTCGAAGCCGTCGAGGTCGACCAGGTCGATGTACTTCTGTGCGATGCTCTGTCGTTCCTCCTTCGGGACGCCGTCCTCCTCGAGACCGTACGTGACGTTCTCGAAGACGGTCCGCCAGGGGAACAGCGCGTAGTCCTGGAAGACGACGCCGCGGTCGGTTCCGGGGCCGTCGATCGGTTCGTCGTCGACGGCGATCGTCCCGCTCGTGATGTCGAGAAAGCCCGCGATGAGGTACAGGAGCGTACTCTTGCCGCACCCGCTCGGTCCGACGACGCTGACGAACTCGCCGCCCTCGACCTCGAAGGAGAGATTCTCGATCGCTTTCGTCCGCTCTGCGCCTTCCCCGTACACCTTCTCCAGTTCGGATATCGTGACGCGTCCGTCCATCAGCTGATCACCCTGCCGGACCCACATTGACTGTTCTGGTTGCCTGTCCTGTCGTCGCCGTCGTCGCTGTCGTTCGTGCTCATTGAGATCTCCGTCTGTCACCGCAGCTTCCTTGATACCGTGGCACACTGAACTCCGGTCGGGGGTGGCTACCGGAGTTATCCGATCCGGGTGGATACCCTATCGAGGTTGCGGTCAGCCGACGAAGACCGCTATTGATACCACGTAACATGATGTCGTTACAGCATCCATCCTACAAAAGCCTTCCTTACGACGCGACACTGCCGAGACAAGGGGACCAACGATAGCACTCCACTTCGAGAAAAAACAGATATATAGTTTATTGTTATTATCTTATTTCGAGATAAGCGGAGTTACATCGTGTTTTGGAGGGCTCAGAAAGATAATCAGAGTTTACTTGATTAATGAAATTTAGCAGTAGTTTTGCTTATTCGTCGCACAGAGGCATACAGACACCGACATTTTTCCTGCTGGGGGGCGTAGGCACTCGTATGTTCGAAAACATACTACTCGCGACAGGCGGAGAGGCCGCATCCGACAGGGCGACCGAACACGCGATCGAACTAGCCGCACACCACGATGCCACGCTACACGTCTTGTACGTGGTCGACAGTGACGTCTACGACGCCTACAGCGGCGACGAGTACGTCGACGGTCGGGAGGGACCGGAACACGGGCTCGAAGAAGTCGGCGAGGAGGCCATCGCCGCGGTCTCCGAACGGGCGGCCGAACACGGCGTCGACGTCGAGGGCCACATCGAGCACGGACAACCGCCCGAAACCATCGTCAAGTTCGCCCGCGAGGCCGGCGTGGACCTCGTGGTACTCGGGACCCGGCGGCGGCCCGACGAGTACCGGAGCCTGCTCGGCAGCGTCACGGATCGCGTCCTCCGTCTCGCGGAGATGCCAGTGACGGTGGTCAAGACACCGGTCGCACCCTGAGACGGATCAGTCGACCCGGGTTTTTGTGCCTGGCCACGAGAGTGGCGAACGGTCCCGATGTCAGAACCCTCCAGACGGCGAGTACTCGGCACGGTAGCCACCGCAGCGCTCGCTGCCACCGCCGGCTGCCTCAGCGTGTTCGACCGAGCCGGCGCGGACGACGACGGCCGCGTCCTCGAACTGATGCTGACCCGACGCGGAAGCACCCTTCGGGAAGATTTCGTGATCGACCTCGCGGAGACCCGTTCCGAGCGCGACGAAGCGGCGTTCGAGGCGGCGCTCGACGGGGAGGCGTACACCACGCAGTACCGGAAACCGTTCTACTCAACTCCTGACGACCCGAAGTACGCAGAGGCGGACGGGACGTACTATCGGCTCGGCTCCGTCGTCATCGACGAGGTCGAGACGACCCGGCCGGTGCTGCGGCTCTATTCGAGCGAATCCTCGACGGAGACGGAGACCGCCGGGAACGGGGGCAATCCCGACGTCGTCGTCGACGCCGATCGGCTTCCGGAGGCGGACGAGACGGCGATTCACGTCGCGCACCTCGCCGCCCGGGCCCGCGGGAACGGCGGCGGGGCCCCGTGGGGGCTGGTACAGCGCGGCGGATACGTCTACCGCGACGAAACCGCTGTCGAGACGAGCGAACTGCTGACGGACGAGGCCCCCTCGTTCGTCCGCTACCGCGACCGGCAGTACCGGATCGAGGTGTCCCGAGAACGCTTCCACGAGCCCGTCCATCGTGCGACCGTCGAACCGGTCGCGGCGTCGTCCGAGGAGATGGAGCGGGTGCTCCGTGCCGGCCACCTCGATGCGCGGCTCTCGCGCTCGGATCTCTCGGGCGGAGCCCACGACGTCCTTCGCACCGCGGAGCGAGACGGGTACAGCGAGTCACACCCGTACTCGGACGCCTACGAGGCCGTCCTCCGCGCGATTCACCGACGACCGTACCTGGACGGGAACGTCGAAAAGGACGCCGGTGTCGACCCCGACCGACCCCGACTGATCCGGTACGAAGAGCGATACTACGAGGCCTGGCTGCAGTTTCGGGAGTAGCGGAGACGACCGGACGGCAGGCAGTCGGCGTGCGGATCGACAAACGCGTCTCACTCCGTGTGGATCTCGAATCGAACGCCGTCCAGCCGCTGTGCGTCGCCGACGTCGACGTCCCAGCCGTGGGCGGACACGATCTGCCTGACGCTCGCGAGTCCCAACCCGGTCCCGTCGTCGTCGCGTTTCGTCTAGAACCCCGGTTCGAACACCCGAGAGCGGAGTTCCGGATCGATCCCCGGGCCGGAGTCCTCGTAGTAGAACCCGCCGTCGACATCCCCGATCCGAACGTCGACGTCGCCGCCGCCGTGTTCGACGGAGTTCCGGACGAGGTTTTCGAGCAGTCGCTGCAGCGCCTCGCGGTCGGCCGCGATCTCGATCGCGCTGTCGACCGTCAACGAGGCCTCAACCGGCGGATCCACCGTTTCCCAGACCGTTTCGAACACGTCGTCGACCGTGAGGATCGTCGGCTCGGAGACGATCTCGCCGCTCCGGAGGGTCTCGACGAGGTCCGTTCGGAGTTCGTCGATCCGCTCGACCGCGTCGATCGCTCGTTCGACGTGGGCGTCGTCGTCCGTCTCCAAAGCGAGTTCCAGCCGGCCGCGGGCCGCCGATATCGGACTCTGGAAGTCGTGGGAGACGAAGCTCGCGAACTCGTCGAGCCGTTCGTACTGCCGCTGGAGCCGCTCTTCGCGCTCTCGTCGAGCGGTCACGTCCCGCGCGGACACCACGATCGCAGTCACGCGTCCCGAGCCGTCCATCACCGGCCTAAAGAACCCCTCGACGGTGATCGGGTCCCCTCTGGGGTTCGGATGGGTCGTCTCGTAACTCACGTACTCGCCCGCGGCCGCCAGCGCTACCCACTGTCTCACGTCATCGCGTGTCTCCGCGGTCCACCAAGGTGTCTCCCAGAACGGTTCGCCGGTCACGTCCTCGCGGTCGAGGCGGACGTACTCCATCGCGGTCTGGTTGATCTCCTCGATGGAACCGTCGGTCTCGAGGAGGCCGACGAGCAGGTTCGGATCGTCGAAGATCGCCCGGAACCGCCGTTCGCTGCGTCGAAGTTCCCGCTTGCGGCGTTTCGAGTCGGTGACGTCGGTGATGAACCCCTCTATGGCCGTCGTTTGCTCGCCACCTTCGCCGACATTCTGGCCGCCTCCGGCGTCGAGTTCCGAGTCGTCGATCGGGCGGCCTCGCTCCCACATCCACCGTACGTCCCCGTCGGCCGTCACGACGCGGTACGTGCACTCGAACGGCTCGCCGCGGTCGATCGCCGATTGAGCCTCCTCCCACGCTCGCTCTCGGTCGTCTGGATGAAGCACCTCTCGACCCCAGTTCACTTCGTTCGTCTCGAGCGCCTCCGCGGGGTAACCCACGAGGCCGTCGGTCTCGCCGGCGACGTATTCCATCGGCCACTCGGGTTCGTTCCGACACCGGTAGACGATGCCCGGCAGATTACTGATGAGGGTTTCGAGTCGGCGCTTGCGGCGCTCGGCCCGCTGATCCGCACGTTGTCGTTCGACGGCGTTCACGACCCGGTTCGCGAGCAGCGCGTGCTGTCCCGACGCCCCTCGCTTCTGGAAGTAGTCGGTCACGCCCGCCGAGATCGATTTGCTCGCCACCGCTTCGGAGCCCGTCCCCGTGAACATGATAAAGGGGAGCTCCGGGGACTCCCCTCGAACCGCGTCGAGAAAGTCGAGGCCGGTCGTCCCCGGGAACCTGTGGTCGGAGACGATACAGTCGATCTCGCCGTTTCGGACCCTCGCGAGTCCGTCGTCGGGATGCGATTCGGCCACGACGTCGATACGATCGCACGCACGCTGTAGCGAATCGACTGTCAACTCCCGGAACTGTGGATCGGATTCGACGTAGAGAACCCGAATCGGACCGTCCATTGTCTACCCCACCGCCCGGGGCCCTATTAGTCATTTCCATCGTATCAATGGGTAGATATAAATGCGGCGTGGACCGGGCTCTGGACCGCCATCGACGACCGCCTCGATGGCTAGCGGTCGCTGCGGACGCTGTGATCGCTCCCCAAGACCTCGCTGCGGACGTCCGCGGCAGACGCCGAGAGCGCGTCGGCACGCGCGGCCATCGTCTCGGCGAACGAACGGTCCGAGAGCGCCGCCGCGTTCACTCGGACAGTCGAAAGCGACGCCTGGACTGCGGCGTCGGCGAGGTAGGCCCCGGCTCTCGCGTCGGCGGCGACGCCCGAACGGCCGCGTTCGACGACGACGGCGGCGGCGTTCAGAACCGCCAGCGACGACTCCGCGGTCGCGAGCGGGATGCCCGCGGCACGCTTTTCGAGCCGGTCCGTCGGCTCTCCGGCGTCGCTGCCGAACAGTTCGTCCACGAGCGTTGCGTCCTGCTCCGCCAGCGCCAGCAGCTCGCGTCGGCGGCGAGCGAGATCACCGCGGATCGCTTCGAACGGCCGCTCCGCCTCCCCGTCCGCTCCGTTCCGGACCGTCTGGTCGACCGCGTCGCGGGCACTCATCGTGTGGATGCAGGCCATCTCACAGAGCGCCGCGCCCATCGCGCCGGTAACGGCGACGACGGTGCCGCCCGCGGGCGCGACCCGCTCGGAGGCGACGTCGTCGAGAAACGCGCCGATCCGGACGTCGTCGTAGCTCATAGCTATCGTCGAGTCCGGGAGGTCAAGAAGGTCCGGCCGAACGGCCGACCCCCCGGAGGCGAGGAGCGTCGCGAACGGCTCCCAGGGGGAACGGCCGACGGCGTCAGTTCGTGGTGACGATCTCGACGACGTCGCGGTGGCCGAGTTCGTGATCGGCGCCGACCTGCCGGTTCGAGCGGCAGTCGATCCCGTGGAGGAGACCGTCCCCGATGTCCGAATGCAGGTGGTACGCGAAGTCCTCGGTCGTCGACTCCTCCGGCAGAATGAAGCAGTCGCGGAAGACGCCCTGCGAGTCGCTGCGACCGTTCGCGCTCCCCGGGAAGACCGCGATCGCGCCCATCACGTCGAACAGCGCGGATTCGAGGACGTCCTGGACGCCCGTTCCGCCGAAGGCCTCGACGTACTCTCGGATCTGTTCGAGACCCGCGGCCTGTTCGTCGGAGGGGTCGCCGACGACCTCGAACGCCGACGCACCGGGCTGGTAGTCGACGACGCCCGCCTCGCCGGCCTGCTTCAACGCCTTCTCCGCGTGCGCGCTCGTGGGAACGAACGTCAGGTGCTCGTAGTCGGGGTCGGCGGTCACGTCGTCGTAGTGCGCCTGGGCGGCGGGTTTGTCCATCTTGTTCGCCGCGATCACGATGGGTTTCGTCCGTTTGCGGATCTCGCGGGCGACGCGCTCTTTGATCTCCTCGTCCCAGGCCTCGGGATCGAGTCCCGCCTCGGTCGCGAGCAGAATCTGCTTGATCTCGTCCTTGTTCGTCTTGAACGCCGACATCTGCTCTGCGAGGTCCTCCTCGATCTTCTTCTCCTCGCCCTCGTACCCCGAGCGGTACCGTTCGATCCCCTTCTCTAAGACGTCGAGATACCACATATCGAGTTCGTTCTCGAGGAAGTCGATGTCCTCGCGGGGATCGTGGTCCTCTGTCGGTTCGCCCTCGAGGTCGGTCTCTCCGGAGAAGTCGACGACGTGGACGAGCACGTCCGCCTCGTTGAGGTCGGTCAGAAACTGGTTTCCGAGTCCTTTCCCCTCGTGGGCCCCGGGGATGAGTCCGGCGACGTCGACGAGCTTCACCGGGACGAACCGCGTGCCCTCGTCGCAGAAGCCCACCGAGGGCGTGCACGTCTCGTCGAACTCGGGCGCGGCGCACTCGACGCGGACGTACGCTTCCCCGACGGACGGGTCGATAGTCGTGAACGGGTACGCGCCCTCGGGCACGTCGTTCATCGTCGCCGCGTTGAAGAAAGAGGACTTGCCGACGGAGGGCTTGCCGACGAGTCCGATCTTGTAGCTCATTGACTCCTCGCAGTCGTTCGTCGCTCAAAAGCGGTCCTATCCGGCTCCTCGTCGTGAAGTGATGACATAGCACAGATCGTTGCGCTGTGTGCCCCCTTTCGCCATATGCTCCCCGTCAGATCGGCGTGACACGACAGCCATCGGCAGGGTATTTGAGCGCCGCCGCCTACGAGCCCGTATGGACGACACCGAGGACCGTCGCGGCGACGACGTGGGCGGACCGTCGGGTAGCGATGCGGACGGATCGCCGGGTAACGACGGAAACGCGGGTAGATCAGGGCGTAGCGGCGGCGGTGACGGCGACACCTTCGGCGTCGGGATCCACGTCACGGAGGCCGAGTTCCAGTTCGTCGTCCACGTGCCCGCCGACATCGACTCGGGGTGGACTGATCCCGAGGCCTTCCAGCGGCTCGTCGAGCGGACCGTCTGGGACCGCCTGGACCGGGAGGCGACGCTCCGGGGAATCGCGCAGGAGGCGTCCGTCGGCGATACCGTCACGCTGGGCCGCGTCACGCTCCGCCCGGACGAGACGGTCGTCAGGACGGAATTTCGCGACCCCGCCGTCAAGCCGTGACCGACGCGCTCGACGCCGTCGTCGACGCCGCGGTCGAACGCGCGCTCGTCGGCGGTTCCGATCCCCGTCGCTACTTCGCGCTCGCCGGCGCGCTCGAACGAGTCCGAACCGGCGGGCGCGACCGGACCGACGGACGCGGCCCAACCGACGGACGCGAGGAAGCAGGGATGACCCCCCCGCCCGTCGACCGCCTCGGAGCGGCGCTCGCGAGCGTTGTCGCGGTACGCGCGCTCGACGCGAGCGACAGCGCCGCCATCGCGGCCGACGCGTGGACTCCCGGCGGCGACGACCCGCACGCCGCGCTCGTCGCCGTCGGCGCCGTCGCGGCCTGCCGACGGTTCGACGTCGATCTCGACCGCGTCGCCGCACGATCCGGCGTCGACAGGGCCGAACTCGCCCGACGGCTGGAATCCGAGTGAGAGCGCTGCCGCTGGTCGACGAGCATCGAAGAGAAACGAAACGTCGCTATCTTCGTCTGGTTCTACCGCCGGCGAGGGCCGGGTCGGAGATCAGTTTCGGCCGGGCGCGTTACCCGAGTTGCCGGGAGCGTCATCTGACCCACTGTCGTCGCTCTCGTTCTCATCGTCGCTTTCGTCCTCATCGTCGCTTTCGTCCGCGTTCCCGCCGGGGCCGTTACCGGACGAACCGGCGTTTCCGTTACCGCTTCGCGCGTCGTCGCTCTCGTCTTCGGCATCCCCGTCGGTCTCGTTTTCGGCGTCGTCGTCGCCGGACTGTCCGGGCGCGTCATCGGATCGGCCCGGAGCGTCGTCCGATTCGTTCTGTGCGTCGTCGGACTGCCCGGGGGATTCGCCGGATTGGCCGGGGTCCTCATCGGACTTCCCCGGCGCGTCGCCGGCCTGTTCCGCACCGTTTCCGGCCTGGCCGGGCGCGTTACCCGAGTTGCCGGGCGCTTCGGCCGTCTCGTTCTCGTCGGTCGAGTTCTCCGCCGTCTCGTTCTCCTCGTCGCGGTCGTCCGCGCCGTTGGCGCCGGCGTTATCCGCGTTGCCGGGGTTGTTCCCCGTCACGAAGTCCGAGACCGCCTGCCCCGGCGGGCCGTCGAGGCCGGCCGACTGCAGCGCGCTGACGAACTGAGAGACCGCCTGACCGAAGGGGCCCGCCTCCTCGACGAACTCGACGGTCAGGTCGGTCGTCGTCGTGGCCGTCTCGTTGTCGGCCGTCGCGGTCACGCTGATCGTGACGTTCTCCTGCGGCAGCGGGAGAGCGACCTCGCCGCTCTCGTCGGTCGCGTACGTGCCGGCCCCCGAGTAGTCGCCGTCGCCGTCGACCGCGACGTCGACCGTCGCGTTGGAAACGGCATCAGAACCGTGGGATACCGTCACGAAGACCCCGTCCGAACGCTGGTCGGCGCTGACTTCGAGCTGGGCCGACCCGTCGACCGCGAGCGTGGTCTCCGCGGTGAGGTTGTCGACCTGCGCGGTCACGGTCACGTTCTGGTCGTCCTCGGGCTGTTCGAACGTCGCGGTGCCGTTCTCGTCGGTCGTGGCCGTCGCCGAGTAGTTGCTGTCACCCTCGGCCTCGACCGTCGCGTTCTCGACGTGGTCACCGTACTGGGTGACCTCGGCGGTCACCGATCCGTCGTCGTCCTGGGTCGCGGAGACCTCCAGGGAATCTTCGAGCGGAACGAGTCCGAACTCGCCGCTCGCGTTCGCGCCGTTGGCTGTCGCGTCCGCCTGCACCGTCACCGTCTCGTTGGGTTCAGGCAGGTCGATTTCGCCGTTCGCGTCCGTCTCGTACGTCCCGTTACCGGTGTAGTTCGCATCCGACGAGACCTCGACGGTGGCGTTTTCGACCGCCTCGTCGTACTGCGTGACGGTCACCGTGGCCGCGCCGTCGTCGGCCTGGCTCGCGGAGACGTCCAGGGACTCCTCGTGGGGCACCAGTTCGACTTCACTACTCGCGGTCGCGTTGTCGGCCGTCGCGTTCACCTGCACGGTTACCGTCTCGTCGGGGTTGGGCAGGGTGATCGTTCCGTTCGCGTCCGTCTCGTACGTGTCGTTGCCGGCGTACGCCGTGTCGGACGTCACTTCGACGGTCGCGTTCTCGACCGCGGTTTCGTTGTCTGTGACCGTGACGACCGCCTCGCCCGTCTCGGGTTGCTGATCGACGGCAACCGAAAGGGACGCGGCGCTCGCGGCCATCGGGAACGCGGCCATCCCGACGACTGCGATCACCAAGGCGATCGTGAGTGTTCGCTTTGCGTTCATTGCGTCCGCTCCTTGCGACGGTTACCCTATAAAAAGGGAACTCGCTCAGGCCGTCTTCTCCCGGATTAACCCGATTTAATCGGGTTAAACGTCGCTGTGTCGTGGTTCAAACGGTGATGGAGGCTGTCATCGCGATCAGACGCGCTTCGCCCCCGAAACGGTCTCCCGTCCGTTCGCGCGCGGACTCGCAAGCGATTATCGAATCTGCGTCGGCGTCGTGACAGCATCGAGGTCTGGTTCGAAATGAAGAGAGCCCACGAGACACCGCGTCTCGTGGGCTCTTTGAATGAGTGTATGAGTGGGAGGCGGCGAGCCAGTGTTCCCAGAGGATCGCTCACTCCAGTACTTGCTGACACGCTGGCAG
>NZ_JANHDI010000013.1 GCF_024494595.1 Halobellus rarus
CGACGCACAAGACGATTCGCGCGGGCCGCGGGGGGATCATTATGTGCGACGCCGAGTACGCCGACGCCATCGACAAAGCCGTCTTCCCGGGTGCACAGGGCGGCCCACTGATGCACAACATCGCGGGAAAGGCCGTCGGGTTCGGCGAAGCCCTGTCCGAGGAGTTCGACGCCTACGCCGAACAGACCGTCAAAAACGCCCAAGTGCTGGCAGAGCGGCTGCAAGAGAACGGGCTGAGCCTGGTTTCGGGCGGGACGGACAACCACCTCGTGCTCGTGGATTTGCGGCCCTCACATCCGGAGACGACTGGGAAAGACGTCGAAGCGGCACTGGACGCGGCGGGTATCGTGATGAACGCGAACACGGTCCCCGGGGAGACGCGCTCGGCGTTCGACCCCAGCGGCATCCGCCTCGGCACGCCCGCCATCACGACGCGTGGCTTCGACGAGGCAGCCACGCGAGAGGTCGCAGACCTCATCACGCGGATCGTCGACGACTACGACGACGAGGCGGTCGTCGAGGAGGTCGCCGCGCGCGTCGACGAACTCGCCGACGAATACCCGCTGTACGAGTAGCGATCGGAGTCGTCGGCCGTCTTCCCGCACGGTCCGGGGGAATCGGATAGCGCACGCAAACCCGCACATTTGAAGTGTGCTACCCACTCCCTTCGTAATATGACCGAGATCATCGACGGCAACGACGTCGCCCAAGACATTCGGAACGGCCTGCTCGACGGCATCGAAACGCTCACCGACGCAGGGACGACGCCGTGTCTCGCGACCGTGCTGATGAACGACGACCCCGCCAGCGAGACGTACGTCTCGATGAAACACAAAGACTGCGAGGAGGTCGGCATCGCCACGCGCGACATCGAACTCGACCCCGAAACGCCGGCCGAGGAGCTGTTCGACACTATCGACGAACTGAACGCCGACCCGGAGGTCCACGGCATCCTCGTGCAGATGCCGCTGCCGGACCACGTCGACGAGCGCGAGGTTCTCCGGAGCATCGACCCCGCGAAGGACGTCGACGGCTTCCATCCCGAAAACGTCGGTCGCCTCGTCGCTGGAAACGCGCGATACAAGCCGTGCACGCCGCACGGCGTCCAGAAACTCCTCGCCGCGGCCGACGTCGAGACCGAGGGCGCGGAGGCCGTCGTGGTCGGTCGGTCGAACATCGTGGGCAAGCCGATGGCGAACCTCCTCATCCAGAAGGACGAGGGCGGAAACGCCACGACCACTGTCTGTCACTCCAGGACGGAGGACCTCGCAGAGAAGACTCGCGCGGCGGACATCGTCATCGCCGCCGCGGGCGTCCCCGAGATGATCACCGGCGAGATGCTCTCTGAGGGCACGGTCGTGATCGACGTCGGGATCAACCGCGTCGAGACCGACGAGGGCTCCGAACTCGTCGGCGACGTCGACTACGACAGCGCGAAGGAGAAGGCGAGCGCGATCACGCCCGTGCCGGGCGGCGTCGGTCCGATGACGCGCGCGATGCTCCTGTGGAACACGGTCAAGTCCGCGAGCGACGTCGCCGAAATCGACGTCGACCTCCCGTGAGCGCCGGACTCGTTTTCGACTAGCGGCCGAAGCCACTCGGACCGGAGGGCCCCCGCGGCCCGCTCGTCCCGCGAGGTCCGGACGGGCCGTCGCCTGCAATCGTCGTGTGGGTCCGCTCCGGTTCCGGTTCGACCTCCTCACCGTCGACGAACCTGACGAACGACAGGTACAGGTCCTCGCCGCAGGGAGACTCGCGGGTCGGATCCTCGACATCGTCGGCGCTGCTTCGCTCTCCGGTCCAGCGGACGACGTCGCCGTCGCTTTCTTCGCCACCAGCGATGTCCTCACCGCAGACGAGGCGGACGCCGTCGGCCGATTCGAAATCCTCGTCGGGAGCGACGTACTCCCAACCGACGAGCGGGTACGGTGTGACCGACTTATCGGCGAGGTATCCCTCGCGTTGGAGTTCGAAGACGGCCCCGCAGTGCGGACAGTAGTATCTGACCGGGTAACTCATCGTCAGATTTGGGGGTCGAAGCGACTTAACGCCCGCGCCGGCGGCGTATCGCTGTCGAATAGGGGAGCGGCCGGTCACTCGAAGGGTCCGGCCGAGGGTTCATATACAATTGTGGGACCACAGACGCCGTGCGATGACGACAGCCACGGGGCGTGCTGCGGGTGCGCGGTACAGCGTCTCGTGACCGACCCGTACCGCCTGTTCGCCCCTATTCGGAGGCGCGACCGTCGATCTCTCGGTCCTCGTCGACGTAGCGGAACGCCACGCCCGCCCGTCGAGCGGCCTCCTCGTCTCGAATCGAATCCCCGACGAACACGGCGTCGCCCG
This sequence comes from Halobellus rarus, assembly GCF_024494595.1. GTDB lineage: Archaea > Halobacteriota > Halobacteria > Halobacteriales > Haloferacaceae > Haloquadratum > Haloquadratum rarum. The sequence goes on from NZ_JANHDI010000013.1 coordinate 2,347, forward strand.
GGTCCGCATCGAGCCGGTCGAGCGTTTCGAGCAGCGGAGCCGGATCGGGTTTCCGAGTCGCGACGCTGTCACGGCCGACGACGGCGTCGACGTGCGGCGCGAGTCCGTGGACGTCGAGCGCGGTCCGACAGGCGTGTTCGGCGTTCAGCGAGCAGACGCCCTCGGCGTCGAACCGCCCGACGAAGTCCGCGTGCGGGAGGCGCTCCGAGCGCTCCGCACCCGTCCGTTCGTAGCCGCCGATGACGGCCTCGACGTCCGCGCGGAGGTCAGTCTCGTCGGCTAGGTCGATCATCCCCCAGAGGTCGTATCCGTCGGCGTCGACGCCGGCTGCCTCGAAGACGGCCGCGACGTCCCCGGTCACGACGTCCCAGTCGACGACGAGTCGAACGAGGGTCCCGTCTAAGTCCCAGACGACGGTGTCGAACTCGTCGAGCGGACGTGTCTCCGCCGCGGTCGGCCGATCAGTCATTGGGAACGTCTACGGCCCCGACGGGAAAAGGCGCTTCGGACGTGGCGGTGAGCGTCCGGAACGACCGAGACGCCGTCGTGGCGGTCAACTCACTCCCGCGGTTCCCACGCGCGCACGGCGTCGAGAACGTCGTCCGGAGACGCATCGAGGCCGCCGCCCTGCGCGAACGGCGGGCCGCCGCCACCGCCACCGCCGTAGGTGTCGGTGACGTCGTCGACCACCGAACCGGCGTGGACGTCGCTGTCGTGGCCCGCGGCGACGACGAGGTAGGGCCGCTCGTCGCCGCCGACCGCGACGACGACGTCCGAATCGCCGACCGCGTCCTTCGCCGCCTCGCCGGCGTCGTTCGGGTCGACGCCGTCGAGCACGCCCAGCCGCCACGACGTGTCGCCTCTCGTGACGGTCTCGAAGTCGTCGATCGCGTCCGAGACGGCGGCGCGTTCGAGATCGCGGACGCGCGCTTCGAGGTCGTCGCGCTCCGTCCGGATGGCCGCCGCCGTCTCCGCCAGGTCGTCGACGTTCGTTTCGAGCGCCGCGGCGGTCTCGCGGAGCGCCCGATGGCGATCGGCGCCACGGTCGATGCCGCTCGGCCCGACGGCGAACTCGACGCGGGTGAGGCCCTCGCCGGGGTTCGAGCGGTCGAGGACGGTGACCGGCCCGATCTCGCGGGTGTTCGACACGTGCGTGCCGCCGCAGGCGGCGACGTCCCAGCCGTCGATGTCGACGATCCGGACCGTGTCGGCGTCGTCCATCACGCCCTCCTCGGTCTTGGTGTTGAACGCGACGTCCTCGCGGGCGGTCGCCTCCTCCGTCGGGACCGCCTCCCAGCCGACGCCCCGTGAGTCCCACACCGTGCGGTTCGTCAGTCGTTCGAGTTCCACGAGCGTCTCGTCGTCGATGTCAGTCGAGGTCGTGAAGTCGACGCGGACCTTCTCCCCGGAGATGTCGAACCCGCCGTAGCCGAGGTCTTCGAGGAGCCGCCGACCCGCCCCGTAGAGCACGTGGCTCGCCGTGTGTGCCCGCATGCAGTAGGTACGGAAGTCGTCGTCGATGACGCCGGTCACCGTGTCGCCGACGTCGAACTCGGGGACCGACGCGAGGGTGTGTCGAACCGTCTCCTCCCCCTTTTGGACGTCGGCCACCCGTGTGCCATCGAGCGTCCCGCGATCGGCCGGCTGGCCGCCGCTCTCGGCGTAGAAGTACGTGTGATCGAGCGTTACCGTCCGGTCGTCGACGCCGACGACTTCGGCGGAGAACTCTCGGACCTCCGGTTCCTCGGGGGCGCGTGTCTGCATACCTCCCGCTGGGGGAGTCGGAGACAAAAATGGTTAACTTCCGGTTCGACGAGGGGCCTCGTCGATGCGGCGGATCGCGGGACGGCCTCTCGACCTGAATTCGGGTCGAGACCGCTACTCGTCGACCAGTTCGACGTCCAGTCGCTCTTCGAGCGCGCGGACGACGGACCCCCCGACGCCGGCCCGGGTCGCGCGGCCCTGTTCGACCGCGTCGATGTCGGACTCGTCGACGTCGAGTTCGGCCGCCAGTTCCTCGACGGTCAGTCCCGCGTCCTGCCGAGCTGATTCGACGCGCTCACCGTATCCCGTCACGAGATACGGGAGCTGATCCTCCTCGTAGTCGGTCCCCTCCTCCCAGTGGGCGGCGTCGCCCTTCGTCTGATCGTACATCCGCGCCTGTTGCTGGGCCGCCCGCTTCCGACGCGGTGTCTCACCGTCGTGACCGTCGGATCCGGACTGTGAGGTGCTATCGTTGCGTTTTTTCGAATCGTCGTGCGGTGCGCAGTCCGAACACACGAGCAGTTCCGCGCCGGCGACGTTCGCCCGGCGGAGGTTGCCGGTCGAGCGACCGCAGAGTTCACAACTGTCGCCGTCGCCACCGCCTCCGCCGCTGCCGGTGGAGTACTTGGCCATAGCGTCCAGTACCGACTCGACGGTTTAAAACGTATCCCAAGCGGTGTCCGTCTCTCGACGGAGAGTGGTCGTGATATCGAGCACCGCGGCTCGCGAAGATAGCGTCGGAAGGATTGTGCGTGGGTGCTGTGTCCCCGAAGGGATGAGCACCTGCATCGAGTGGCGCGAAACGCCGTGCGATGCGTGGGACCGGATTTGAACCGGCGGACCCCTATGGGACAGCGCCCTCAACGCTGCGCCGTTGGCCTGGCTTGGCTACCCACGCTCGCTGTGTCTTGTCGCGCAATATCTGGTTGTCCGGGGTAATTTAAATGAGTTTCCTTTCGACGGCGAGCCGATCCGCAGTCGGCACCGTTTTCACCGCTCCGTCCGGCCATTCCGGTATGGAACTGCGCGCACGAGACCACGTGCTCGAACTCACAGCGGTACTCTCGGTCGTCTCGCTCGCGGCCGTCTTCGCCGCCGTTGGCGGCGTCGTCCCCGCGTCGCTGCTTCCCGTCGTCCCCGACTCGGTTGTCGATGCGATTCCGCACGTCAACGCCGTGCTCAGCACGACGGGGCTCGTGACCATCGCCCTCGGCGTCCGATTCATCCGGCGCGACGACGTCCGACGACACCGGGCGATGATGCTCACGACGTTCGCGCTGTTCGTCGCCTTCCTCGTCCTCTACCTCTATCGGATCTCGCTGGAAGGCCCCGCCGAGTTCCTCGGTCCCGACGCCGTCTACCAGTTCGTCTATCTCCCCACGCTCGCGGTCCACGTCCTGCTCGCGATCGTCTGTATCCCGCTCCTGTTCTACGTGCTCCTCCTCGCGCTCTCTCGCCCGGTCGCGGAACTCTACGAGACGCCCCACCGACGCGTCGGGCGAGTCGCGGCCGCACTCTGGTTCGTCTCCTTCGCACTCGGGGACGTCGTCTACGTCCTGCTCTACGTCGTGTACTGACCCCGTGGCGGCCGTCCCGGTCGCGTCGCCGAAATGAATAGCAACACGAACATATTCGGACACAGGGATTTGTCCGTGCGCGTCGTACGTCCGCTATGGCTCAGTCGCAGTCCGCCCTGGAGACGACACAGACGACCGTCGAGGTGCGCGCGACGGGACACGTTCGCGACGCCCTCGGGACGCCGAAACTCTCGTTCACGTTCGAGGGCGACACGCTCCGGGAGTTCGTCGACGCCTTCTTCGCCGAGTACGACGTCCGCGACCTCGTGATCGCCGAGACGGAAGCGGAGTCGGCGACGCGCGGGTGGGCGCCCATCGACGCCGACGACGTGCCGGGTGAGCTCCGAAAGAACCCCGACGGCGAGCAGACGCGAGCGTACGCGCGGATCCTCGTCAACGGGCAGTTCAACGAGAACCTCGCCGGCTTCGACACGAAACTGAACGCGGGCGACCGAGTCGCGTTGGTCAACCCGTTCCTGTTCTGTCTGTGAACGCGGTCTGCTGCTGACTCCCCGTCCGGTCTCTGAAGCCGGCGATCAGTCGTCGGCGCTGGCGGTCGCACCGTCGCCGATGACCGGCCGTCGGACGTCGCGGTCCGTGTCTTCGCCGTCGATGTCGTAGGGGTACTCGCCGGTCACGCAGCCGAGACAGAGATCGAGCCGTGACTCTCCGAGCACGTCGGCGACGGCGTCGATCGAGAGGTACCCGAGGCTGTCCGCGCGGATCTCCTCGCGGATCTCCTCGATCGACTGATCCGCGGCGATGAGTTCCTCGCGAGAGGCCATATCGATCCCCATGTAACACGGGGCGACGATCGGCGGCGCACCGATCCGGACGTGGACCTCCTCCGCGCCGGCGTCCTTCAGCAGCGAGACGAGCTGCCGGGAGGTCGTCCCCCGGACGATGCTGTCGTCGATGATCGTGACCGACTTCCCCTCGATGGTGCTCCTGATGGGGTTGAGCTTCAGCCGAACCGCGCGCTCGCGTTCGTCCTGTGTCGGCATAATGAACGTCCGGCCGACGTACCGGTTCTTCATCAGCCCCTCTGCGAACTCGACGGCGTCCTCCCCGGCGAGACGTTCAGTTCCCTCCGCGGTCGTCTCGTTGGCCGCCTCGGCGTACCCGGAGGCGAACGATCGCCCGGAGTCGGGGACGGGCATCACGACGTCGGTCTCGATTCCCGACTCCTCCCAGAGCTTCCGGCCGAGGTCGCGGCGGGCCTCGTAGACCAGCGAATCGTCGATGATCGAGTCGGGTCGGGCGAAGTAGACGTGCTCGAAGAAGCAGTGGGCGGTGTCGTCGCGCTCGACGAGCTGGTAGGAGTCGAATCCGGACCCGTCGGCCTCGAGGACGACGAGTTCTCCGGGGCGGACGTCGCGGACGAGTTCGCCGTCGAGGGTGTCGATCGCGGCGGATTCGGAGGCGACGACGTAGCCGTCCTCCAGTTTCCCGATGCAGAGCGGTCGGTTCCCCTGCGGGTCTCGAACCGCGAGCACGGTCTCGTCGTGCATTATCGTCAGCGCGTAGGAGCCGTGGATGCGGTCCATCGTTCGCTTGACGGCGCGGACGAGGTCGGCTTCGAGCAGGTTCCGCGCGAGGTCGTGAGCGATGACCTCCGTGTCGCCGTCGGACGTGAAGGCGTGGCCGAGGTTGGCCAGTTCCTCGCGGATCTCGTCGGCGTTGACGAGGTTGCCGTTGTGCGAGAGTCCGAGCGACCCCGACTTGAACGAGACAGAGAAGGGCTGGGCGCAGGAGGCATTGACGCCGCCCGACGTGGGATAGCGGACGTGACCGATTCCGGTCTGACCGGCCAGGGAATCGAGATCCGACTCGTCGAACGCGTCGCCGACGAGGCCCATCTCGACGTGGCTGTGCTGTTGGAAGCCGTCGTGGGTCACGATTCCGGCGGACTCCTGTCCGCGGTGCTGGAGCGCGTACAGCGAGTAGTACAACGGGCGCGACGCGGCGCGGTCCTCGAGCGCGACGCCGACGACTCCGCACTTCTCGGTCGGGCCGGAGAGGTCCGCCCCCGGCGGCGTCGCCTGCGTCGAGGCGGCGGTCGATGGGTCGTTGGTCGATGATTCCGCGTTCGTCGGCTCGCGTCCGGGAGTGGGGTTCGAGGAGTCCCGCCCGTCAGGCATACGCGTAGCTACGGTAGCCAGGGGCTAAAAACCCGTCCATATGCTACCTTCGGTGCCGTTTCCCGGCGTGATTATACACGAACGTGTAATTACTCGACGTCAGCCGTCACCCGAAGAAGGCGTGTTCGCCCCGACGGTAGTACGTCACGACGCCACCGCTGACCTGGATGCGCTTCGATTCGAGGTACTCGGCGTCGCGCAGGTCGGTCACGGCCGCCCGGACCTGTCGTTCGGTGACGTCCATCGGGGCAACGTCGACGTCGTCGGTCTCGTCGCCCTCGTCGTCCCACGAATCCGTCTCCGGCGGGACGACCGTTCCCCCGTCGACGAGGAGGTCGTGCAGTTCCTGAACGGTGTAGGCGCGGGGCTCGACGGCCTCGAGGAACTCCGCGACCGCGCGCTCGACGTCGTCCCATTGCTTTCCCGATTCCCACTCGTCCTCGCTGATGGGCATACGCGATGATCGGACACGGGCGCAAAAAGTGTTTCTTCGATGTCAGACGAGCGTCGGTCACCGCCGGTCGCCGACCGAGCGGTGAGTACGGCCGTCCGGCGAACTAGTCGTCGCTCGGTGCCATCGAGACGGGGCTGCCGCCGGCATCAACGTCGCCGGTGAGCGTCGCGTACAGCATAATCAGCATCGAGACGATCAGCGCGATTCCCCACAGGAAGCCGGTCGGCATCAGGAACAGCAGGCCGAAGCCCTCACCGAGCCAGACGATACCGGGGATCCCCCACTGTCCGGCGATGAACAGAGCAGTGACCGCCGTCCGAAGCGTTCCGGTGACCCCGAGAGCGGGGACAGCGAATCCCATCACGATGGCGAGAATCGAGAGGACGCCCAGGTGGGCGTGTCCGCCGATCATCCACGGCGGGACCGGGTCCCCGCCGGCCACGATCGTGAACTGGTGCAACCCGACTGCCATCATCACGGCCAATCCGAGAAAGCCGGATGCTTTGAGTGCCTTCGTCATACGACAATCTGGATACACTAGTTGAATTACATAAATGTAACCCTATGCCGTCTATCGATTTCGGCAAAATGTGTGGCGATTCGTCCGACCGCCGGGCGGCACAACAATAGTTCTCGACAGGCGGTACAGCAGCAGTGAGGCGAACGCCTCGCTTACTGCTCGTCGTCGTCCTCGTCGTCCGTCTCGTCTACGTCCTCGAAGTCGGCGTCGACGTACTCGTCGCCGTCGGAGGCAGCGCCACCCATGTCTCCCATCCCGCCGGGACCGGCCGCGCCGCCGGGACCCGCGCCGCCCGGACCGGCACCCGCGGCGCCTGCACCGCCCGCGCCGCCGGCGGCCTGCTGGGCCTCGTACATCTGCTTGCCGATCTCCTGCAGTTCCGTCGTGAGCGCTTCGGTGACGTCCTCGTAGTCCTCCTTCGTGGCGTCGTCGTCCTCGAGCGTCTCCTCGACGTCTTCGATCTTCGCCTCGATCGACTCGCGGAGCTCGTCGTCGACCTCCTCCTCGTTCTCTTCGAGGAGCGTCTCGGCGCGCTGGATCGTGCTCTCGGCCTCGTTGCGGGCCTCGATGCGCTCGCGGCGCTGTTTGTCCTCCTCGGCGTGCTCCTCGGCCTCCTCCTGCATCCGATCGATCTCCTCGTCGGAGAGGCCGGCACCGCCCTCGATCGTGATCGACTCGGCGTTGCCCGAGCCCTTGTCCTCGGCCTCGACGTTCACGATGCCGTTCTCGTCGATGTTGAACGAGACCTCGATCTGCGGCGTGCCGGCGGGGGCCGGCGGGATGCCGGTCAACTGGAACTCGCCGAGGAGTTCGTTCTCTTCGGCGATCTCGCGTTCGCCCTGGAAGACCCGGACGTTCACGGACGTCTGGTTGTCCGCGGCGGTCGTGAAGATCTTCGACTCCTCCGTCGGAATGGTCGTGTTCTTGTCGATGAGGCGCTCGAAGAGGCCGCCCTTGACCTCGATTCCGAGGCTCAGCGGCGTCACGTCGAGCAGGACGATGTCGTCGACCTCGCCGCCGAGGACGCCGCCCTGGATGGCCGCGCCGAGCGCGACGGCCTCGTCGGGGTTGACGTTCTTCTTCGGTTCGGTCCCGAGCATCTCCTCGACCTTCTCGTGGACCTGCGGCATCCGGGTGGAGCCGCCGACGAGGATGACCTCGTCGATGTCGCCCTTGTCGTAGCCGGCGTCGGAGAGCGCCTGCTCCGTCGGGCCGACGGTGCGCTGGATCAGATCCTCGGTGAGCGATTCGAACTTCGCCCGCGACAGCGTCTCCTCGAGGTGGACCGGGCCGGTGTCCGTCGCCGTGATGAACGGGAGGTTGATCGTCGTTTCTTTTCTACTACTGAGCTCGATCTTCGCCTCCTCGGCGGCGTCCTTCAGCCGCTGGAGCGCCTGCCGGTCCTCGCGGAGATCGATGTTGTGGTCGTTTTTGAACTGCTCGGCCAGCCAGTCGATGACGGCCTCGTCCCAGTCGTCGCCGCCGAGGTCGTTGTCCCCGTTCGTGGCGACGACCTCGTAGACGCCGCCGCCGAGATCCAGAACGCTCACGTCGAACGTCCCGCCGCCGAGGTCGTAGACGAGGATCGTCTGATCGGAGTCGTCGTCGAGGCCGTACGCCATCGACGCCGCGGTCGGCTCGTTGACGATGCGTTCGACCTCGAAGCCGGCGATCTCGCCGGCGTCCTTCGTCGCCTGTCGCTGGCGGTCGTTGAAGTACGCGGGGACGGTGATGACCGCCTTCTCGACCTCGTCGCCGAGGTACTCCTCGGCGTCGCGCTTGATCTTCTGGAGGATCATCGCCGAGATCTGCTCGGGCGTGTACTCGTCGTCGTCGATTTCGACGGTGTAGTCCTCGTCCCCCATGTGCCGCTTGATCGAGCCGATCGTCTTGTCGGGGTTCTGGATCGCCTGGTTCTTCGCGGGCTTGCCCACGAGTCGCTCCTCGTCGTCGGTGAACGCCACTACGGAGGGCGTCGTTCGGTCGCCCTCGGAGTTCACGATGATCTCCGGGTCGCCCCCTTCCATCACCGCGAACGCGCTGTTCGTGGTGCCGAGGTCGATACCGAGGATCTTGTTGCTGGCCATCTTGGCCTCAACTACTGGTCTAAATCGGTTAAAGGTTACTAGACGTTGGCAGTCGCGGTCCAACACGGGGTCTCCGCTGTCTCGCGCTTTGCCCGTGTGAGAAGTTGTCAAGTAGTAGGATTTATATCGAAGCGCAGGTCAGCGACTCGGCGTCCGAATCGAGAGCGGGCAACGGGGTCCAACTGCGGGGCAGTGAGATCGACCTGCGAGACAGTGGGATCGACCTGCGGGACGGTCAGATCGCGTCCGGTCCCGCCTCGAGGGCCGCGAGCACGTCGTCGAGGACGGTATCCCGGCCCGACGAGGCGAAGAACTCGTGACCGCCGTCGTAGGATCGCCGGTTCCGGGGCGGCGTCCGCTCCTCGATCTCCGCGGGGTCGACCACCCGGTCTTCGGGCGTGTAGAAGACGGCGTCGCCGTCGTCGAACGACCCGAGCCGCGACTGGGCGTCGCGGATCGCCGCGAGGAACGCGGGCGAGAGCCCGTCGGGGCCGGCGGCCGCCTCCGCGCTCGACTTCAGATCGCCGATCGCCTCGGCGTCGAGATCCGGAGCGTACAGCCGCCTCGCGGTCGGCAGTCGCTCGAACGCGGCGAGGACCGCCCGATCGACGGCCCCGTCCGTTCGGACGCCCCACCAGGGGCTGAGAAAGACGTTCCGCAGGGCGTGCCGTTCCGAGAGGTATTCGGCGACGAGGCCGCCGGTGCTGTGGCTCAGCGCGACGTCGATGTCGTGGTCGTTCAGATAGTCGTCCAGCGGCGCGACGTACTGCGCCTCGAAGTTCCAGCCGTTCGTCGGGAGGGTCACCGCGTGGACGCGGTAGCCGGCGTCGAGCAGTCGGGTCAGGAGCCACGCGACGTGTTCGTGTGTGGGCTTGTTGCCCCATCCGAGCACGACGAGGAGGTCCTCGCCGTCGGCACCTCGACGCGTGATCCGCATCCGGGGCGTCTCGCGGAACCGGGTCGCAAGCGGGAGGTTCACGGTCGGAAGAGGGTTCTGAGCGAGCAAAAGTCCTCGGACGGCGTGACCGGCCGGCCGGTCGCAATCGCAGTTGCCCGGGACGGATCCGCTCCCGGCGAGCGAACGTTCAAACCATCGCCCGACAAAGGCGGGATATGGTCACGTTTCTCGCCGGGGGGACGGGGACTCCGAAGCTCCTCGACGGCGCGGACCGGGTGTTCGATCCAAGGGCGACGACCGTCGTCGCGAACACCGGCGACGACGTCGAACTCGGCGGTCACCTCGTCTGTCCCGACGTCGACACGGTGCTCTTCCACGGGGGCGGCGTCCTCGACACTGAAACGTGGTGGGGAATCGAAGGTGACACGACCGCGACGCACGAGGAACTTCACCACCTAGCCGACGCGGCCGGCCTCGATTCGGGCCCGCGGTACCTCCCCGAGGACGCCCAGACCGCCGGCCGCGACATCGCGCGCTGGCGGCGGTTCTCCGGCGTCGCGGAGTTCATGGAGATCGGCGACCACGACCGCGCGGTCCACGTCACGCGGACCTCGCTGCTCGACGAGGGGCGCTCGCTGACCGAGGTCACCCGCGTCCTCGCCGGGGCGTTCGACCTCGAAATCGAGTTGCTGCCGATGAGCGACGACCCGGTGGCGACGATCGTTCACACCCCGGAGGGACCGATGCACTTCCAGGAGTACTGGGTCCACCGCCGCGCCGATCCCGAGGTTCTGGACGTCGAGTTCCGCGGGTCCGAGTCGGCGGAGCCGACGCCGGCGGTGCTCGACGCGCTCGACGCTCCCGTGGTCGTCGGCCCCTCGAACCCGGTCACGAGTCTCGGCCCGATGCTCGCGATGGACGCCTTCGCCGACGCGCTGGTGTCGACGCCGGTCGTCGCCGTCTCGCCGTTCGTCGAGAGCGAGGTGTTCTCCGGCCCCGCCGCGGAACTGATGGCGGGGGTCGGCCGCGACCCCTCGACCGCGGGCGTCGCGGACGCCTACCCCTTCGCGGACGCGTTCGTCCTCGACAGCGACGACGGGACGGACCTGGATCGGCCGGTCGTCCGAACGGATACGAAGATGGACGGACGGGACGACGCCGAGCGGGTCGCCCGCGCGGTCGAGCGCGCGCTGGAGGCGGTTGCGTGAGACGCACGCACTGTAGTTACGTGAGACGCACGCACTGTAGTTACGTGAGATGTACGCACTGGAGGGTCGATTGATGTTCGAACCGCGGGTCGCGCTCGCGAGTCTCAGCGGCGAAGCGGACGCCGACTGGGCGCGAACTGGGAGCGACCACGCCGGCGCGGCGTTCCTCGGCGGCATCGCTCTCGACGAGGCGACCAGAGACGCCGTCCGCGCGCTCGTCGCCCGCGACCGCACGGAGTTCCTCCCCGACGGCCCGCTCGCGTTCGTCGAGCGCGAACTCGACGCGCTTTCGGACGCTCCGATCCGACCGGGCGTCAACGTCCGCAGCGCGACGCTCGACCCGATCTCGGAAGTCGCGGCTGTCTGCGCCGACCGCGAGGCGATCGTCGAGATCAACGCCCACTGCCGGCAGTCGGAGATGTGCGACGTCGGCTGCGGTGAGGCGCTTCTCCGCGACACCGACCGACTCCGCGACTACGTCGCTGCCGCGAGCGACGCCGGAGCCGACGTGAGCGCGAAAGTTCGCGCGGAGGTCCCGGGCGTCGATCTCGCTGCCACCGCTCGCGCGGTAGCATCCGCGGGTGCAGACGCGATCCACGTCGACGCGATGGACACGGAGTCCGTCGTCGCCGACGTCGCCGCGGCCGCCCCGTCGCTGTTCGTCGTCGCCAACAACGAGGTCAGGGGACGCGAGAGCGTCCGCGAGTACTTCGAATACGGCGCCGACGCCGTGAGCATCGGTCGTCCGAGCACCGACCCGCGAGTCCGACGCCGCGTTCGAGTGGCGACCGAGGAGTGGTTCGACGAAGTCGAAACGGCGGTCGACGAGTAGTCCCGCGGAGACGAAACGGTGATCGAGACCGACGGAACGGGTGACGCGGACGCGTGGGACGTCACCGCTCCCGCGCGGCCCGCGACGACGCATCGAAGACTCCTTGTTCTCCCTCTTCGAGAGGGAGAGTATGAGTGCAGATCAGCGCGACGACGCCGCGGCGGCCGGCGGAGCCGACGCGAGCGACGACGCCGACGTCCACGAGAACGCCCTCCAGGACGTGATCGCTGTCGACCCCGACGATAACCGGACGGGACTGGCCAACCGACTCGACGCCCACACCGGCGACGGCGTCCGACACCGCGCGTTCACGTGTCTGGTCTTCGACGACGAGGGGCGCATCCTGCTCGGGCAGCGCGCGCCGAACAAGCGCCTCTGGGACACCCACTGGGACGGTACGGTCGCCTCCCACCCCGTCGAGGGGCAGACGCAGACCGACGCGACGAAACAGCGTCTCAGGGAGGAACTGGGGATCACTTCCGACCAGTACGACGACCTCCGGGTGACGGACAAGTTCGAGTACAAGCGCTACTACGAGAACGCCGGCCTGGAGTGGGAGGTCTGCTCGGTCCTGAAAGTGACCCTGGAGGACACCTCGCTCGATCCCGACGAGGAGGAGATCGCGGGACTGCTGTGGGCCGACTACGAGCACCTCCACGAGCACCCCGAGTGGTACCGTCAGCTCCGGCTGTGCCCGTGGTTCGAGATCGCGATGCGTCGCGACTTCGAGGACTGATCCGCGGAGCGTCCTCCGCGGCGGCGCTGCCGCGACCGAGACGGAATCCCCTTTTACGCCCGCCGCCTCACACGAACTATGACCGAAGACTCACCGGAGCCGGAGCTATACGACTCCCTCGACGGGCAGGTCGCGCTCGTCACCGGGGCCAACCGCGGGATCGGACGACAGATCGCCGAGAACCTCCACAGCCTCGGGGCGACGGTCTTCGCCGCCACGCGGTCGATCACCCACGACGTCCCCGACGAGTGGGAGCACCTCCTCGTCGACGTGACCCAGGAGGGCGAGATCTCCGACGCGGCCGACGAGATCTTCCAGTCCGCTGGACGGCTCGATATCGTCGTCAACAACGCGGGCGTCGGCGGGTCCGATACGGACATCGTCTCCGAGCCGGTCGAGACGATCGATCGCACGCTCGCGACGAACCTCCGCGGCCCGATGCTCGTCTGCAAGCACACGGTCCCGCTGCTGCTGCAGACCGACGGCGGCCGCGTCGTCAACCTCTCCTCGCGGATGGGCGCGCTCGGCGAGGCGCAGTCCGGCGGGTCGCCGGCTTACCGCGTCTCGAAGACCGGACTGAACGGTCTCACGGCGTACCTCCACGGCGAGTACGGCGACGAGGGGCTGCTCGCGAACTCCGTGTCGCCCGGGTGGGTCCGCACGGAGATGGGCGGCGAGAACGCCGACCGATCCGTCGAGGCGGGCGCGGAGACGCCGACGTGGCTCTGCCGGTTCCGCCCCGAATCGCCGGCCGGGCGGTTCTGGCAGGACCGCGAGCCCATCGAGTGGTGAGGCGGGCAGACTACGGTTCCCGGCGTCGATGGGACAGTTCTTTGCTTCCGGACCGCGTCGAGTCGCGTATGTCAGAGGACGCGACTCTCCGCGAGATACCCGGGGCGATCGCAGATTACGTGTCCGGCGTCGCCGACGTCGTGGCTCGCGGCGCGGTGGTCGTCGCCGTCCCAGTGCTACTGCTCGGTCTCCTGGCGTTTCTCGTCGTCGGCGGCGGCGTCGCGCTCGTCGTTCTCGCTGTCGTCGCACCCGCTATCGCCGCCGCTATCGCGCTCGAACTCCCGTCTCGACTCCGCGACCGGTTCGCGTAGGGGGAACCCGCAGGCATCCGGATCTGGATCGTCCGCCGGGACGGCGAAGAATCGGAGGGTTAAACCTCCACGAAATCGAACACCGGACCGCGCGAGGGTGGCTGAGTTTGGAAAAGGCGGCGGACTCAAGATCCGCTCTCGTAGGAGTCCGTGGGTTCAAATCCCTCCCCTCGCACTAAATTGCGCGAGCGACAGCGAGCGCTATTTGCCGTACAGAGGGATTAGAATCAGGGAGCGGTTCCGCTGCGACCGTGGTTCAATATCCCTCCCCTCGCACTGATTTCGTCTCCAGATCCATCACATTCGCCGTGAATAAGCTGTCGGCACTCTGGTCCAATTACGAATAGTTATCCCTGTCCGGAGAGAATATTCGGGAATGACGCCCTCTACGTCCAGTTCAGACCGACAGCCCCCCGACAAGATGACGCTCTATTGCCCCGACTGCGGTCACGAGAGTCGCATTGACGGAGACTGGCTCGTCCACGTACTCGCCGATTCCCTTATTTACGAATGCACGACGTGTGGTGCGGTGATTGATTCTCGTCAGGATCAAGAAGAATTGACCGAAAAGAGTGGTGGATCGCTTCAGTTCGCCGAGAACTGATTCATACGCAGACCGCCCAGTATTTCACGCTGTTCGCTGGTGTCCGGACATCGCTTCAGCCCCTGAATTATCGCTCTGTTGAATCGGTTGACCAGTTCCCTGTACTTGCGAACTGACCGCTAACAGAGGTTTGTACGTGGTAATCCTGTTATTCAGAGGCTTTCATCGCCAATCCAACGGAACGATACGCCCGATACAGGCGAATGATCCAGACCCACGCGATGACAGACAGGACCAAGAGAACCGTTATTTGGCCAATTGACTCCGTGACCGTGTTCGTTAGTAATTGAACGGTGAGGATAGCTGGATAGAGAGCGAAAAACAGAGCGAGAACCAATCCGATCCCTTTCAGATACGTGAACAGATTTTGTTCCACGTTTCTGGATAGCTCAAGATCGACCAAATATCTTCGGTGGGACCGACATACCCCGGATCGAACGGCTGGAACGCTACAAACAGCAACAGCTACGGATTCCGACACGGGCCTAAAACAGGAGATCCGAGCGATCGGGACTCGAGAGAGATCCGGATCCGACCTCAGTAACTCCGGATCTTCGGCTCGTACCGCTTGTTCTCGCCTTCGAGCAGCACCGGCTTGTACCACAGTTCCGGCGAGCCCTCGTTCCACGACAGCAGCGTGTGCTTCAGCCAGTTCTCGTCGTCGCGCTCCTGGTGCTCCTTGCGCCAGTGCGCGCCGCGGAACTCCTCGCGGGCGAGCGCACCGAGGGTGATCGCCTCCGCCAGATCGATCACGTTCCGCGTCTCGATGGTCTGCTGTAAATCGGTGTTGAACGTCCGCGACTGATCGGCCACGCCGACGTCCTCGTAGGCCTCGCGCGCCTCGCGAATGTCCCGAAGCGCCTCTTCGAGGCGCTCCTTCTCGCGGAAGACGTTGACGTTCTCCGTCATCGACTCCTGGACCTCGGCGCGGATCTCCGCGTGATTGCGGCCGTCCTCGTTGTCCAGCAGCGCCTCGACGCGTTCTTTCGCACGCTCCGTCGCGCGTTCGACGAGGCCGGCCGGATCGAGGCCGGAACCGCCGTCCGCGACGGCGTCGCCGCCGGTGGCGTCGGCCTCGACGCTCGGTTCGATCGCGCCGGGTTCGACCGGCGTCTCGACGTCGCCGGCCTCCCACTCGCCGCGCTTGCCGGTCGGAATCTCGGCCTCGCCGAGGTCGCGGCCGGCGGCGTGGTGGCCCGCCCGAGCGCCGAAGACGATGAGTTCCGGCAGCGCGTTGCCGCCGAGGCGGTTCGAGCCGTGGACCGAGGCGCAGGCGCACTCGCCGGCGGCGTAGAGTCCGGAGATGCACGTCTCGCCGTTCTCGTCGGTCTCGACGCCGCCCATCGCGTAGTGCTGACCGGGTTTGACGGGCATCGGCTCTTCCAGCGGGTTGACGCCCTCGAAGTCCTCCGAGAGGTGGATGATGTTCTCGAGGCGATCGACGATTCGCTCCTCGCCGAGGTGCCGCATATCGAGGTGAACGTACTCCTCCTCGATGCCCCGACCCTCGTTGATCTCCGTCAGCTCCGCCCGGGAGACGACGTCGCGGGAGGCCAGTTCGCCGTCGTTGTTCGCGTACCCGTGCTCGAACATGAACCGCTCTCCCTCGCTGTTGTAGAGGATTCCGCCCTCGCCGCGGACTCCCTCCGTGATCAGGACGCCCGTCGAGGGGAGCGTCGTCGGGTGGAACTGGATGAACTCCATGTCCTCGATCGGAACGCCCGCGCGGTAGGCCATCGCGACGCCGTCGCCGGTGTTGGCCACCGCGTTGGTCGTGTGGTCGTACACCTGGCCGGGGCCGCCGGTCGCGAGGATGACGCCGTCCCGGGCGTGGAAGCCCTCGATGTTCCCCGACTGGACGTCGTAGCCGACGACGCCGTGGCAACTCCGCTCTTCGGGCGTCTCCTCGTCGCTGACGGCGAGATCGAGGACGTACCACTCGTCGTAGACCTGGATGCCGCGCTTGACGAGCTGCTCGTACATCGTGTGGAGGAGTTGGTGCCCGGTCTCCGCGCCCGCGTAGGTCGTCCGCGGGAACGAGAGACCGCCGAACGGCCGCTGGCTGACCGTGCCGTCGTCCTCTCTGGAGAAGGCCATCCCCCAGTGTTCGAGCTGGATGACCTCTTCGGGACTGTCCTGCGCCAGCGTCTCGATGGCGGGGGCGTCGCCGAGGTAGTCCGACCCCTTCATCGTGTCGTAGGCGTGATCTTGCCAGGAGTCGCCCTCCCGGAGCGCGGCGTTGATGCCGCCCTCGGCCGCGCCGGTGTGGCTCCGTACGGGATGGAGTTTCGAGACGATGGCCACGTCGGCCCCCTCTTCTTGCGCTGCGATGGCCGCGCGGAGGCCTGCGCCTCCCGCGCCCACCACGATGACGTCGTGTTCGTGCATAGTGTGCTCTCTGAATTACCAGAACTTGAGGTTGTTTTTCACGGCCTCGCGCTTCAGCTCCTGAATGTGCTCCGTGAGCGGGATGTCCTTCGGACAGACCTCCGTACAGGAGAACTGCGTCTGACACCGCCAGACGCCGTGCTCCTGTTCGAGGATCTCCAGGCGCTGCTGTTTCATATCCTCGCCCTCGCGTTCGTCCATCGTGAAGCGGTACGCCTTGTTGATGGCCGCCGGGCCGAGGTACTCGTTGTCGCCCGCCGCGATGTTGCAGGAAGACATACACGCGCCGCACCAGATACAGCGCGTCGACATCTTGACCTTCTCGCGGTTCTCCCGGGACTGCCGCTGCTCTTCGAGTTCGCCGTCGGGCAGGTCGTTCGTCTGGAAGTACGGCTCGACGGCCTCCATCTGGTCGTAGAAGTGCTCCATGTCCACGACCAGGTCCTTGACGACCTCGGCGTGCGGGAGCGGTTCGATGCGGACCGGCTCTTCGAGGTCCGACAGTTGCGTCTTACAGCAGAGCCGCTGTCTCCCGTTGACGAACATCGCGTCCGACCCGCAGACCGCCTGCCGGCAGGAGTGTCTGAACGTGAGGCTCGAATCGTACGTGTCGCGGGCGTACATCAGCGCGTCGAGGACGGTCATCCCCTTGTGGTAGGGGACGTGGAAGTCGTCGAAGCGGGGCTCCTTCTTGCCCTCGATCTCGGGGTCGTACCGGAACACCTTCAGGTGGTACGTCTCCTCGTCGGCGAGGGCCGCTTCGGCCTCCTCTGCCTGCCGCTTCTCGTCTCGCTCCGCGGCGCGCTCGCGCTTCTTCGCCATCCGGCGCTCCTGCGCGGCGGACGTCGGTTCGGCCTCGCCGGCGGACGATTCATCCTCGGTCTGATCTGGAAGTTGCGTGCTCATTGGTGGACGGGCGGTTAGATCGGGACGCCTCCGGCCCAGGCGAGTGCGGTTCTGACGCCCTGAACGATCACGACGGCGCTGGCGACGACGAGAACCAGTTTCACGGCGGTCTTGCGGGAGCCGGTGAGGCCCTGGTTGATGAGGGCGTTGTAGACGCCGTTGACGCCGTGGAACGTCGCGGTCAGGAGAAAGAGGATCATCAGCGAGAAGTACGTCAGTTCCTGCATCCGCGCCTGCGACATCGCGAACGTGACCTCGTCGGCGTGGTTCACGAAGTGAAGCAGGAAGAAGTGGAACGCGAGGACGACCACGAGGAACGCGGCCGTGATGCGCTGCCAGAGCCAGCGGCGCCCGCCGGCCTCGAAGGAGGAGTAGCGCTCGGCCATCAGCCGAACACCCCCGCGAGGAACGTCGGCACGCTCGCGACGGCGATGGCACCCGTCAGCAGCAGCGACGCGTAAAAGCTCTTGTCCTGTGCTTCGAGCCCGACGCCGAGATCGACGAACAGCAGCCGAAGGCCGTTGAGAATGTGGAAGACCGCCACCGACAGCAGCCCGACCTCGAGGATGCGCACGACGAGCAGACTCTCCAGGGACTGGATCGTCGTCGTGTACGCATCCGGGCTCTGCAGTGCCGTCGAGAGGACGGCGATGTGGGTGAAGAGATACCCCACGAGCACCCATCCGGTGAACTTGTGGAACACCCAGGCCCACATTCCGGCTGAGAACTCCCGCCAGCGGCCGAAGTCCTCGATGAGGCCCCGATTGTAAGACTGACTCATACTCCTCTGAGAGTCAGGCCGGACCCACTATAGAACTTACGTGTGCGGCTGGGACCCGCTGTCGGGGAAACCGGATGACTCCGTGGAGGTGACTTCTGAACGAACGGATTCGGGGCGTCCTACACTCCACGGGTCGCCTGTTCGCGCTCGACGACCCGTCGGACGCCGGGTTCGAGTTCGACGAGATGACAGAGGGGGTTCCCGGGGTAGACGACGGGGTTCTCCAAGACGCCGACGAGCAGGCCGGTAAAGGGCGCTTCGACCGCGACGTTGTCGTCCTTGAACGGGTTCGTGAGCGTGCAGATCTGCTCGCCCTCGCGGACGAGTGACCCGCGCTCGTGGTGCATATCGACGATACCGCCGGCGTCGGCGCGGATCCACGTCTTCTCGTTCGCGTCGTCGATGACGGTCCGCCAACCGGGCCAGCGTACCGACGGCGACTCAAGCAGTTCGTACTCGGCGAAGACGCTCTCGACGCCCGTGAGCGCGTCGTCGATGAGACCGCGCTGGAACCGGTGGGCCTCGCCCATCTCGACGGTCACCGTCGGGATGCCGACCCGCGTCGCCTCCGTCCGGAGGACCCCGTCGCTGCCCTCGCTGTCGATGATCACGTTCGACCCGAACGCCCGGGCGAGCCGATCGACCGCGCCGTCGGACATGTCCGCGCGGACGTGGAGCATGTTCGTCCGCCCGCGCGTCGAGGTGTGGAAGTCGATACCGAAGTCGCACGGCGCGACGAAGTTGTCGAAGATGCGCGCGGCCATCCGCTTGGCGCTCGTCGAGTCCTCCCGACCGGGGAACGAGCGGTTCAGGTCCCGATCGTATATCGGGAGATAGCGCTGCTGGGCGAGGAAGCCGGGGACGTTCATCACCGGCAGGCAGACGAGCGTCCCACCGAGGTCCGAGAGGTCCCACTCGTGGGCGACCTCGCGGACGACCTCGATACCGTTGAGTTCGTCGCCGTGGGCCGCCGCCGAGAGGAACACCGTCGGCCCCGATCGCTCGCCGTTGATGATGGTGACCGGAATGCGGACCGGATCGCCGAGGTACGTCTCGCTGATACCGTACCGGAGGTTCTGCCGCTCTCCCGGTTCGACCTTCCCCCCGTTGTACGTGAAGGTCCCGTCGGTGCTCATACGCGCCATCGGATACCCGACGGGATAAACGCTCGTAACCCGACGTCGCGACCCGATCGTGGAGTTCCGTGCAGTCCGATCGGTGCGAAACGTTCACACCGGCCGAGAGGGGTTCAGATCGGCACCTCTTTCTTGACGTGGGCGTGTACAGAAGGGTATGTCTACTGACGGAGATCCGGTTCGGGTTGGCGTCCTCTCACTGCACAACAGCAAGGAGACGAAGGCGATTCTCAACGCGGTCGACGACCTCGGCCACGAGGGCATCTGGCTGCGTCGGGAGAACACCGCGATCAGCGTCGAGGACGGGGACGTCGCCATCGAGCCCGAAGTAGACATCGTGGCCAACCGGCTGCTGCTCTCGAACACCGAAGAACCGGCGGAACTCCTGGGGCTGGCGACGACCTTCGAGCGGATCCGGCCGATGCTGAACGAACCCGCGTCGGTGCTCACCGCGATCCACAAGTTCGCCACGGCGGCGACGCTCGCGAACTGGAACATCAAGGTGCCGGACGCGCTCCTGGCGCTCTCGAACGAGCGACTGAACAAGGGCCGGGACCGCTTCGGCGAGGTCGGCGTCTACAAGTCCGCGATCGGGACCCACGGCGGAGGGACGTGGAAGGTGGACCTCACGGAGGCGGTCAACCCGAAAGTCGGGAGCCGGCAAGCGTTCCTCCAGGACCTCATCGACCGCGACGAGAACGAGCACCGCGACCTCCGCGTGTACGTCGTCGACGGCGAGGTCATCGGCGCGATGTACCGCTACGCGCCCGAGGGCGAGTGGCGGACCAACGTCGCGCTCGGCGGCGACGTCATCGACGCGACCGAGGATATGCCGAAAGAGGCCAGAGAGACCGCGCTCTACGCGACGGAAGTGATGGGACTGGACTACGTCGGCGTCGACCTCATCGAGGGCGACGACGGCTGGTTCGTCCTCGAAGTCAACCCGACCGCCGGGTTCAGGGGGCTTCACAAGGCGACCGGCCGCAGCCCCGCACCGTACATCGCCAAACTCGCGATCGAGGAGATCGGCGGCGAGGTCGACGACGAGCGCGTGGAGGAGTTGTCGGCGACGCTCGACGACTCCCGGCCCGCGGGGATGCCACGTATCACCTCGGATCCGGTCGGCGATCGACCGACGATCGGGTACATCGAGGAGGTCGTCGTCTCCGGGACCAGCGGGTCGACGCAGGCGAAGGCGAAGTCAGACACCGGGGCGACCCGGACGAGCCTCGACACCGCGCTGGCCGCCGAGATCGGTGCCGGACCGATCAAGAGTATGACGCGCGTCCGGTCGGGATCGGTGAAGTCCGGGAAGGCCCGCCCCGTCGTCGACCTCGTCGTCGGTATCGGCGGCACCCAGCACACCGTCACCGCGAGCATCGAGGACCGCTCGCATATGGATTATCCGCTGCTCCTCGGCCGCGACATCCTCCAGCACTACCAGGTGGACGTGAACCGCCGATCCGATTCGGGCGGTCCCGACGACGACGAGCGCGAAGAGGAGTACCTGGAGTAGGGTGGCCGCCACGGCGACGTTCCGAGGGCGACAGCCGATCGGGGTCGACTGGAGTCTCCGAAGCCGATCGGGGCCACCCGAAGCCGACTGAAACCACTCGGGGCTGGTCGAATCGATGAGACCGGACGCCCGACAGTCGCGGACAGAGCCGTCACAGGGCGATTCTTCCCGACGCCGGTATTAATTTAAGTATGCCGGGGTGAACGTAGCGTAGATGGGGAGCGAGCGCGTCGACGGCCTGCCGGACGAGCTCGAGTCGTGGGTGGACGACAGAGCCGCAGCCACGGACCGCACGCGCGAGGAAGTCGTGCATCGGCTGATCGCCGCACATCGCGAACTCGACGAGCGGGGGGGCGGAGACGGCGGAACCGATCTCGCCGGCGACGAGGGTTTCGAGACCGTGAACGACGTACTGCGGGAGGCGGACGCCGAATCGATCGAGCGGGAACTCGACGAGATCGTCGAGCGGGTCGCGGCCCTGGAGGCCGACCTCGACGAGAAGATCACGGACGTCAGAGAGCGCGTCATCCAGGTCAAGCGGGAGACGGACGCCAAAGCGCCGGCCGAGCACGACCACCCGGAGATCGACCGCCGACTGTCCGAGGGGTTCGAGAACTACGAGGAGATCCTCGAGTACCTCACCGACACGACCGACGAACACGGGTCGAAACTCGACCGGCTCGGATCGGCGGTGCTCGCGGTCAGATCGCGCCTGTCGGCGCTCGAGGGCGCGGTAGAGACGCGGGAGGCGGCGGCGGATCTCCGCCGGGAGGCGAACAGCCGCGGCGTGACCAAGGCCGCCTGTGAGTCCTGCGGGGAGACCGTACACCTCGGCCTGCTCGACGAACCGCGCTGTCCGCACTGCGACGCCCCGTTCGACGGCCTTGAACCGAAACGGAGGTTCTTC
Organism: Halobellus rarus; assembly: GCF_024494595.1. Taxonomy (GTDB): domain Archaea; phylum Halobacteriota; class Halobacteria; order Halobacteriales; family Haloferacaceae; genus Haloquadratum; species Haloquadratum rarum. The sequence continues at coordinate 23,905 of NZ_JANHDI010000013.1, forward strand.
GGCTCGAACCGGCTGACGGTTGGCGACCGGCCGGCGCTTGAGTCCGCGGCGGGTGCGTCGGGAGCCACCGACGAGGGGACATCCACAGCACCGACACCGGACGAGGACCCCGATACCGACGACCGTACTGACGACCCCGCCACCCACGATCATACCGACGACGCTCGGGCTGACACCGGTGCGAACGCGTCGGTCCCGGGAGACAACCCGGTCGACCCCGACAGATCACCGTCAGCGTCGGGGACGCCAACCCGGGATTCCGAAGGGGGACGGTTGGAATCGGAAGCGACGACACCACCGAAACCCGAGGAGCAGAACACGCACGACCGAGAGCCATCCGACCCCGACGAGGAACCCGAGGGTGCCGACGGCGAGGACGGTCGAGCGGACGAGACCGGTGGCGGACCCCCCAGCGATCACAGGGAGGTCCGGCAGTGAGCGAGGACATCGGCGAGGACGGGAACGCGACCGGAGAGGCGGAACCGATCGAACCGTCCGGCGGCAGCGAGGCTCCGCTCTCGGAGTTGGCCGACAAGATCTCCGAGCGCCGGCGTCGGGAGGCCTCCGGGGGGCGCGGAACGAGCGATGAGGGGACCGCCGAGGATCCCGCGGCGTCAGCCGCCGACGGGGATCCCGGTTCGGACGATGATCCGTTCGAGGAGATGTCGGTCTCGGAGATCGACGAGGAGACGCTCTGGGCGTCGCTGGCCGACGACGCCGGCGAGGGGCCGGAACTGAGCGTCGGGGCAGACACCGCCGGCGAGTCGGAGACGAGACGGACCCCCCGTGCTCCGCCCGAACCGCGAGAACACGTCGTCTCGAAAGAGGCCTACTGCCAGAAGTGTCCGCACTTGAGCGATCCCCCCGAGTTGACGTGTACTCACGGGGGCACCGAAATCATCGAGGTCGTCGACAGCGAGCACTTCCGCGTCCGGGAGTGTCCGATGGTCGAAGAGTGAGACACTTGTGTCCGCAGGGCGAACTCGAGGGAAATGCAGTTCTGCGACGAATGCGGTTCGATGATGGTCTCTCGGGACGGATCGATGGTCTGTACCGACGACGACTGCGGCGCGCGGGCCGAACAGGACGAGGACCTGGCGGCACAGTTCGTCTCGACGGAGGAACAGACCGACGGCGACGTGATCGAGACGACAGAGGACGCGAACTTCGAGGGGAAGCCGACCGCGACGGACGTCGTCTGTGACGAGTGCGGGAATCGAGAGGCGTGGTACACGATCAAGCAGACGGGATCGGCCGACGAACCGCCGACGCGCTTCTTCAAGTGTACCGAGTGCGGCCACCGGTGGAGAGGGTATAACTAACGCCCCACCTTTTTCCAGCGGTGGGTTTCCTCGCTCACTGCGTTCGCTGCGGGAACCCACCGTGCAAAAACCTGTCTTGCTGAGCGTAGCGAAGCAAGGCTCGTGAGACGCTGTGCGTCTCACGGCGGAGGGAAAAAGACCGCGAGGCTCGCATCCGCTCGCCTCGCGGTACGAACACTGGGACACCGCCACCGCACTGCGACAGCCCTGCCACCGCTCCGCCACCGCACTGCAACCGCCCTGTCTCCGCCCACCGCCACCACCGCCTCCGCGAGGACGTAGATTCCACTTCGGTCGGAGCGTCCCAGCACTCGTTACCGGATGTTTTTGAGACGTCCGACTAACAGAGACCTATGCCCCTCCACCGCCGTCTCAGCGATCGACTCCGCCCGTGGTACCTCCTCGACGTCCTCGCGTTTCTGTTCGGCGCGAGCAGCACGCTCTGGCGCGCCGCCGACGGGTTCGGTGAACTCGCCGCGCTCACCCCGCTTACAGCGGTCACCGCAGTCGTCTCCGGCCTCCTGGCCGTGGTCGTTCTCCGCTTCACCGTCGGCAACCTCTGGGCCTACGCGGTCGAGTACGCCAACGCGGGCGGACAGTGGACCGACCTGCCGTTCCTCGTGCCCGTCGGTAGCGGTCTCGCCGGCCTGCTGCTCACGTACGCGACGACGTCGAACCTCGGCGCGGCCGCCTGGGCCGGGTTCTGGGCTTTCGTCGTCGCCGCTGGTGTCGTCGCGGCCGCCGTCTCCCTGGCTGCCGGGTACAGCGAAGCGTCGGCGTGAAGCGGGTCGCTATTTCGACCCACCGGGCCGAAGCGTCGGAACCAGAAAGTCGGCGACCGCGGTCGCGACCTTCCCTGCCTGACCGATGAAGAAGTGGTCCGCCGCGAACTCGACGACCTCGTACCCGCGCTCTCTGGCGGCCGCGACGACCGGCCCGACCTCGGCGACGTCGTCGCGAGTCCCGTAGAGGACTTGAACCGGCATCTCCGGCGGAATCGAGTCGAGGTCGGCGACGACGTCGACTCCGCCGATCTCCGTTTCGTCGGGGGCGTCGGGACCAGTCCGCGCGGTGCCGAGCCGTGCGGGTGCCGCGAGCGCGGCCACGCCCGCGACGTCCGCGCCGTGCGCCGTCGCAGAGAGCGCGACCGCACCGCCGAAACTGAATCCGAAGAGCCCGACGCGTTCGTACCGCTCGTTCGCCCACCCGACCGCCGAGAGGACGTCGGCGCGCTCACCGCGGCCGCCGTCCCACGGGCCGTAGTCGAACCGAAGGCAGTCGATCCCCCTCTCTCCGAGTTCGTCGCTCACGGCCCGGAGCCGCTGGTCGCCGCGGTGGCCACCGTGTTGCGGGTGCGGGGGACAGGCGACGACGCACGCCGGAGCGGTTTCGGCCGCGCCGCCCGGCTGATCTGATTGCTCAGGATCGCAGCCGTCCGCCGTCCCGGTCGCCCGATCCGAGCCCCCGGCCGCGACGTCGAGCGTCCCGCGGGCGTCGCGGCCGCCGGGCAGTAGGATCGTCTCTGACATTCGGTTTCGTCCGGTTGGGGACGTGAGGTTTTAACTCCGGCGTGCCCAACGAGGGACGTATGGGAATCCTCTCACGCGCGTCCTACGTCGTTCGCTCGAAGCTCAACGCCCTCCTCAACCGCGCGGAGGACCCGACGGAGACGCTCGAGTACTCCTACGAACAGATGCGCGACGAACTCCAGGACGTCAAACAGGGCATCGCCGACCTGACGACCCAGAAGAAGCGCCTGGAGATCCAGAAGCGACGCCTCGAAGAGAACGTCGAGAAGCACAACGAGCAGGCCAGAGAGGCGGTCAGACAGGATCGAGACGACCTCGCGCGGCAGGCCCTCGAAAAGAAGCAGGCGAAGATGAACCAGATCGAGGAACTGGAGGGGCAGATCGCCGACCTCCAGTCGACGCAGGACGACCTCGTCGAGAAGAAGAACGAACTCCAGAACCGCATCGAGGAGTTCCGGACGAAGAAGGAGACGATGAAGGCGCGCTACGAGGCCGCCGAGGCGTCGTCGCGCGTCTCCGAGGCGATGACCGGAGTCGGCGACGAGATGAACGACGTCTCCCGGGCTATCGAGCGCGCCGAGGAGCGCACCGACGAGATGGAGGCCCGCTCGGAGGCGATGGACGAACTCGTCGACACCGGCGCGTTCGAGGACGCGATGTCCGATAAGGACAGTATCGACCGCGAACTCGAGAGCGGCCGGACGAACGCCGAGGTCGACTCGGAGCTGGAGACGTTGAAAACCGAGATGGGCGGCGGTGCCGACGAAGCGAGCGAGGCCGATTCGGAACCGGCCGCGGACGTCGAGGACGACCCCACCGCCGAGGTCGACGTCTCCGACACCGAGGTCGAAGCCGAACTGGAAGAGCTGAAAGACGACGAGAACTGAACGGGGGCGATTTCGTTCGTCCTGCGGACCGGACCGACCGCGAAGCGGACGCTCGCGATCGGCCCACTGATTCTGCCGACGACGAGCGGTGAAGTGTCCGATCGGAACGACGCGGGCGAGTGACCGCCAGATACGAGCCGACAGTATCAGTAGCCGTCGGCCGCGATACCCACGCAATGACCGAGACGATCGACGCCGTTCGCGCGGCACTCGATTCCGAGCGACGCGCGGCGTTCGAACGACGCGTCGAGCGCGAAGCAGCGTCGTTACGGGAGGACATCTCAGGCGGACTGTTCGACGCCCCCGACTTCGCGGTCGGTCTCGAACTCGAAGGCTACGTCGTCGACGGGGACGGGCGCCTCGCGTCCGCGCCCGAACGCCTCTTCGAGACCGACGGCTGTAGCCGCGAACTCGGCGTCCACAACGCCGAACTACACACCGGACCCGACGTGGTCTGTGACGCCGGGCTCCGCCGGCAACTCGACGAACTGGACGGGATCTACGAGGCCGTCCAGCGGATCCTCGCGGAATCCGATCGGCGGTTCGTGCTCGACGCGATGTGGACCGTGCCGCCGTCTGAGGGCACCGTTCGGTACCTCGAACGCGGCGAGGAGTCCGACGGAATCTTTCTCGCGGACAACATGCGACCCGTGCCCCGGTACGTCGCGCTCGACGGGAAGATCCGCGAGCTCAACGGCGGCCGGACCGACCTCGACCTCCCCGGCCTGGAGACGGCAAAGTCGATGCTCGCCGAGTCTCTCGCGACGTCGATGCAACCGCACCTGCAGATCCCGGACCCGGACGACGTGCCGCACTTTCTGAACGTCGCGACGCGGACGATGGGCCCGATCCTCTCGCTCACGGCGAACTCGCCGTTCCTCCCCGCGGACCTGTACGGCGGGTGGGTGGACCGCGAGGGCTGGGAATCGGTCCTCTCGCGCACGCCCCACGAACTCCGAATCCCGATCTTCGAGCGCTCCGTCGACGAGGGGTCGCACAAGTGTCGTGTGCCGCGCGACGTCGACACGATGGCCGAACTGATCGATCGGATCGCGACGGACCCGACGCTCGTCGCCCCGCCGGACCTCGACGATCCGGTCGAGAGCGGCGATCCGGCGGGGAAGGGCGACGTCGGGAGCGACAAGTACCCCGCGTTCGGCGCGAAGCGGGGCACGTACTGGCGGTGGATCCGTCCGGTCTTCGGCGGCGACGTCCCCCGCGGTGCCGACGGCGGGCCGTCGGCCGGGGCCGACGAGGGATCGGTCCGAATCGAGTACCGCCCGCTCCCGACGCAGCCGACGCTGCGGGACACCGTCGGCGTGCAGGCGCTCGTCGTCGGCGCCCTCGTCGGCGTCGACGCCGCCGACCACCCGCTCGCGACCCTGCCGTGGGAGGACGCCCGCGAATCGTTCTACGCGGCGGTCGACGACGGTTCGGACGCGGACCTCCGGTGGGTCGCCCGCAACGGCGAGCGCACGACGGCGACCGGGCGGATCTACGACGAACTGTTCGCGCTCGCGCGGCGCGGCCTCGACGAACTCGGCGTCGGTGCCGAGACGGTCGAGTGGGCGCTCGGACCGATCGAAGCGCGCCGCGAGTCGACTCACACCGCGCCGAGCGCCTGGAAGCGTGCGAGGGTCCGCGACGCCGTCGACGACGGCGCGTCGGCGTCGGCGGCCGTCCGCGAGATGCAGGCGACGTACATCGAGCGGTCCGCGAGCGGCGTGCCGTTCGCGCAGTGGTGAGCGGCCGGAGCGCGTCAGCGACCTCTCACTCGCCGAGGACGTCGTCCAGTCTGTCGAGGTACGTCTCGCGCGGGAGTTGATACGCCTCCCGGTAGTCGACGTCCCCGTCAGCGAAGCGTCCGGCCAGGTCGTTCGCGCCCGCGACGGCGGCCTCGCGGGTCTCGTATGATTCGACGACCGCCTCGACCTCGGGTTCGAGCGTCAGAGCGACGTGCCAGGTGTCGGTCGCGATCTGTGACGCCCCGGGTCGTCGCGCCCGAGAGCGGTTCGAGACCAGTATCGTCGGGATGCACTCGGCGGGCAGGTCGTTGCCCTCGTTGAACACGTCCGGGCGGAAGACCAGAATGCGCCGGCCGTGCGGCTCGTCGTTCCAGAGCGTCCACCCCGCCGGCGGTTCGTCGGCGGCCGCCCCGTTCGAACCGCCGTCGCCCTTCGTGCCCTCCGAATCGTCGTCGTTCATCGCGCCGTGCCCGCTCCCGGCGTCCCTCGTCGGGACGGTCTCGCCCCGCCCGTTCCATCCTCCGGGTGTCCGATCATACCTGCCCTTCGTTCCCCCTCCTACAAATACCGTGGGCCGACCGTGACCCCTCCATAGGGAGACCGAAATCGACCCCGAACACGGGTGCCGTAATCGAAGGAAGGCTTATGTGTGTCGATCACTCACATACTTTCAGTCTCGGTCAATCGGACCGAGCGACCGCCCGCACACGTACCGCCAGCCGAAATCGACGTTCTGTCGCCCGTCGCCGTCTCGTCGCCGTCGCCCCGTGATGTCCCGTTGCGCGTGTGTATATTGGTATGTTTATACATACCATATTCGACGGTGAGCGAACGACCCGCTCGCCGCGCCCCGCCTGCCGAACGGCGGTGGGGCCTGTCGCTCCCCGAGACGGACAAACAATGAACGGTGACAGAGAAACCCTCGAAACCCTGAGCCGGCAGTACAAGGACTCGGTGCCAGAAGACCTCCGCGAAGCAAAACGCTTCGAGTGGTACCTCGACGCCGTGTACGAGGACCCCCGGATCGCGCGCAACGCCCACCAGCGGGTGGCGGACATGTTCGACCACTACGGCACCGACTACGACGAGGACGCCGGCGTCGTCGAGTATCGGATGGCCGCCGAGGACCCGCTCCACGACGGCGAGAACACCTTCTACGGACGAGAGGTCCACGAGTCGATCCACGAGTTCGTCAACAAGGTGAAATCCGGTGCGCGGGGACTCGGCCCCCAGAAGCGTATCAAACTCCTCCTCGGCCCGGTCGGCTCCGGGAAGTCGCACTTCGACTGGATGGTCAGGCGGTATTTCGAGGACTACACGGCGACGGACGCGGGGCGGATGTACACCTTCCGGTGGACGGACCTCGGCGACGTCATCCGCGATCAGGACCCCGAGGACGACGTCGTCACCTCGCCGATGAATCAGGACCCGCTCGTGTTGCTGCCGCAGCCACAGCGCGACGGGGTCATCGAGCGGCTCAACGAGCGCCTCGACGCGCCGTACACCATCCGGAACGACCAGACGCTCGATCCGGCCTCGGAGTTCTACCTCGACAAACTGCTGGCGCACTACGACGACGACTTACAGAAAGTCTTAGAGAACCACGTCGAGATCGTCCGCCTCGTCGCGAGCGAGAACAAGCGACAGTGCGTCGAGACGTTCGAGCCGAAGGACAAGAAGAACCAGGACGAGACGGAGTTGACCGGCGACGTCAACTACTCGAAACTCGCGGTCTACGGCGAGTCGGACCCGCGCGCGTTCGATTACTCCGGCGCGTTCTGCAACGCCAACCGGGGGCTCTTCTCGGGCGAGGAGCTGCTGAAGCTTCAGCGGGAGTTCCTGTACGACTTCCTGCACGCCTCCCAGGAGCAGACGATCAAGCCGAAGAACAACCCCAGAATCGACATCGACCAGGTGATCGTCGGGCGGACGAACATGCCCGAGTACAGAGAGAAGAAGGGCGACGAGAAGATGGAGGCGTTCAACGACCGGACGAAGCGGATCGACTTCCCGTACGTGTTAGAGTACGACGAGGAGGCCGAAATCTACCGGAAGATGCTCAGAAACGCCGACGTGCCGGATATGCACATCGAGCCACACGCCCTGGAGATGGCGGGGCTGTTCGGCGTTCTGACGCGGCTCACCGAGCCCGACGGGTCGGTCTCGCTGGTGCAGAAGGCGAAGGCGTACAACGGCGAAATCGACGACAGCGACGACGTCGACGTCAGAAAGCTCCGCGAGAACGGCGAGGAGAAGGCCGACATCGGCGAGGGAATGGACGGCGTCTCCGCGCGGTTCATCGGCGACGAGATCGCCGAGGCGATCATGGACTCGACGCACCGGGGCCGGTCGTACCTCTCGCCGCTGTCGGTGTTCTCGCACTTCGAGGCCAACCTGGAGAACCACGGGTCGATCCCCGAGGACAACCTCGACCGGTATCACCGCTACCTCGAACTCGTCCGCGAGGAGTACAAGGCCCGGGCCATCGAGGACGTCCGGCACGCCCTCGCCTACGACATCGACGAGATCAGACGGCAGGGCGAGAAGTACATGGACCACGTGATGGCGTACATCGACGACGCCACCGTCGAGGACGAACTCACCGGGCGCGAGCAGGACCCCGACGAGACGTTCCTCAGGTCCGTCGAGGAGAAACTCGAGATCCCCGAGGACCGGAAGGACGACTTCCGCCAGGAGGTCTCGAACTGGGTCTCCCGGCGCGCCCGCGACGGCACCTCCTTCGACCCGCAGGACAACGACCGCCTCCGCCGCGCCTTAGAGCGGAAGCTCTGGGAGGACAAGAAACACAACATCAACTTCTCGGCGCTCGTGAGCGCGAACGAACTCGACGACGACGAGCGCAGCGCCTGGGTCGACGCGCTGATCGAGCAGGGATACTCCCCCGAGGGCGCACGCGAGATCCTGGAGTTCGCCGGCGCGGAGGTGGCCAAGAGCGAACTCGAGGAGTGAGTATGACCGCTAAACACACCTCCGACCCCGGCCCGGCGCGGGACTACGTCGAGCGCGCGGACGACCACCTCCGAGGGACCTACGAGGAGCCGATGAGCCTCGACGCCTACGTCGAGGCCGCCTTCGAGCGGCCGTCGATCGCCGCGCACGCCTCGAAGTACCTGCTGGACGCGATCGAGTCGATGGGCACGCGAACGGTGCTGGAGGAGGGCGAGACCAGGGAGCGGTACCGCTTCTTCGACGACCCGGCGAACGACGGCGAACACGCCGTCCTCGGGAACACGGAGGTGCTGAACGGCTTCGTCGACGACCTCCGGACGATCGCCGCCGAGCGGGGGAAATCCGAGAAGATCCTCTGGTTCGACGGTCCTACCGCGACCGGGAAGTCCGAACTGAAGCGCTGTCTGATCAACGGCTTACGGGCGTACTCGAAGACCGAGGCCGGTCGCCGGTACACCGTCGAGTGGAACGTCGCGAGCGCGAGCGACACCCGCGGGCTCTCCTACGGCGGCGAGACCAGCGGCGCGGAGCGCGAGACCGACTGGTACGAGAGCCCGGTGCAGTCGCATCCGCTGTCGGTCTTTCCCGCCGACGTCCGCGGGGAGTTGCTGGCGGCGCTGAACCGCGAATCCGACGAACACGTTCCGGTCGCGGTCGACGCGGAGCTCGATCCCTTCTGCCGGGAGGCCTACGACCACCTGGAGGAGAAGTACCGCAGAGACGGAACGCGGGAGCTGTTCTCGGCGGTCACCGATCCCTCGCACCTGCGCGTGAAGAACTACGTCGTCGACGTGGGACGGGGAATCGGCGTCCTCCACTCCGAGGACGACGGCTCGCCCAAGGAGCGCCTCGTGGGGTCGTGGATGCCGGGGATGCTCCGCGAACTCGACTCCCGCGGTCGGAAGAACCCTCAGGCGTTCAGCTACGACGGCGTGCTCTCGCAGGGCAACGGCCTCCTCACGATCGTCGAGGACGCCGCCCAGCACGCGGACCTGCTGCAGAAGCTCCTGAACGTGCCCGACGAGGGGCACGTCAAACTCGACAAGGGGACGGGGATGGACGTCGACACCCAACTGCTCATCATCTCGAACCCCGACCTCGACGCCGAACTCGACAAGTACTCGGATCGGAACGGCCGCGATCCGCTGAAGGCGCTGAAGCGCCGGCTCGACAAACACGAGTTCCGGTACCTCACCAACCTCTCCCTCGAGGCGGAGCTGATCCGCCGCGAACTCACCGACGAGACGGCGGTCTGGGACGTCGACGAGGAGGAGGAGTTGCGAGAACGGGTTCGCGCCCCGCTCCTCGTCGACGTGCAGAGCGGGGTCGGAGCGGTTCGGTCGAAGGAACTCGCACCGCACGCGGTCGAGGCCGCGGCGATGTACAGCGTGCTCACGCGTCTCGACGGCGAGGACGTCCCCGCCGGCTACGACCTCGTCGACAAGGCGCTGCTGTTCGATTACGGGTACGTCAGAGAGGACGACGGCCGGACGGGCGTCGAGGAGTTCTCCTTCGACGGCGAGGGCGAGGGCATCCACGGAATCCCCGTCACGTTCACCCGCGACGTCATCGCGGACCTGTTGCACGAGGACGCCGACCGGTGGCACCCCGACCTCGACGTCGAGCGCGTCGTCCTCCCCGAGGACGTCCTCGACGCGATGGCCCGAGGACTACAGAACGCGCCGGTCTTCTCCCGCTCCGAGCGGGCGGAGTACGAGGGCCGGGTGGCGATGGCCAAGGAGTACGTCCTCGACAGACAAGAGGAGGACGTCCTCGCGGCGCTGCTCGCGGAGCACTCCGTCGAGCGCGAGACGGTCGCCGAGTACGTCGAGCACGTCTACGCGTGGGACGGCGACGAGCAGGTCGAGACGAGACACGGACCGATCGATCCGGACCCGCTGCGGATGAAGCTCTTCGAGACCGAACAGCTGGGTCGCTTCGGCTCGGACGACTACCTCGGCAACCAGCCCACCGAGACGGTCAAACGCTTCCGTCGCGAGCGGATCATCACCGCGCTGAACCGGTACGCGTGGGAGAACCGCGACGAGGGGTTCGCCGTCGACGACGTCGACCTCTCGGAGATCCCGGTGATCCGGTCGGTGCTCGACTCGCACGAGTGGGCCGACGTCCGGCGTCTCTACGAGGACTTCGACCCGACCCAGTGGGAGGATCCGCCGGAGAACACGGAGACGGCGCGACTGAAGGAACAGGCCATCGACGAGCTGATCGGCCGCGGCTACACGCCGGCCTCGGCGGAGCTGACGAGCCGCGCCGTGATGCGGGAGGTGCGCCACCGATGGGACTGAGAGAGGACCTCGAACGGTTCCGTGAGGTCGGCGAGGAGCGCCGCGAGGACCTCGAATCGTTCATCCGCTACGGCGACCTCAGCGGCTCCGATACCGACCACATCCAGATCCCGATCAAGGTCGTGGACCTCCCCGAGTTCGAATACGACAGGCTCGACCGCGGCGGGGTGGGCCAGGGCGACGGCGGCACGCCGGACGTCGGCCAGCCGGTCGGACAGCCGCAACCGGGTGACGGGGACGGCGACGAGGAGGGCGACGACGGCGAGCCCGGCGAGGAGGGCGGCGAACACGGCTACTACGAGATGGATCCCGAGGAGTTCGCCGAGGAACTCGACGAGAAGCTCGGTCTGGACCTCGAACCCAAGGGAAAGGAGGTGATCGAGGAGGTCGAGGGAGACTTCACCGACGTCACGCGAACGGGGCCGAACAGCACGCTCGACTTCGAGCGGTTGTTCAAACAGGGGCTCAAGCGGAAGCTCGCGACCGACTTCGACGAGGAGTTCGTCCGCGAGGCGATGAAGGTCGCCGGCGAGACTCCCCAGTCGGTCTTCCAGTGGTGCCGCGAGCGGAACATCCTCGTCTCACTCGCCTGGATCGAGTCCGAGTGGGACGAGATCGAAGCCGAGGAGCGCGAGAAGTGGGACTCCTTCGCGGAGATGGAGTCGAACGTCGAGCGGACCACGGCGGTCCAGCGGATCCGGCGGAAGGGGCTACGCGAGGTGCCGTTCCGCCGCGACGACGAGCGGTACCGTCACCCCGAGATCGAGGAGAAGAAGCAGAAGAACGTCGTCGTCGTCAACATCCGCGACGTCTCGGGGTCGATGCGGGAGACCAAGCGGGAACTCGTCGAGCGGACGTTCACGCCGCTGGATTGGTACCTCCAGGGGAAGTACGACAACGCGAAGTTCGTCTACATCGCTCACGACGCCGACGCCTGGGCGGTCGAGCGCGAGGAGTTCTTCGGCATCCGATCGGGCGGCGGCACGCGAATCTCCAGCGCGTACGAACTGGCGAAGGAGATCTTAGAGGAACAGTACCCCTGGTCGGAGTGGAACCGCTACGTCTTCGCCGCCGGCGACTCGGAGAACTCCTCGAACGACACGACGGAGAAAGTGATTCCGTTGATGAGAGAGATCCCCGCGAACCGCCACGCGTACGTGGAGACCCAGCCCGGGGGAACGGCGATCAACGCGACGCACGCCGAGGAGGTCGAAGACGCCTTCTCTGAGGACGGCGACGTCGTCGTCGCGCGGGTGAGCGGGCCGGAGGACGTCACCGATGCGATCTACGAGATCCTTCAGCCGGCGTCGTCGAAGGCGTCGACGGCGTCGCCCGCCGGATCGTCCTGAGAGATGCGAGACCAACACACCAGACAATGACAACCAGACCGCGACGCTTCAGACGGGTGGCGCGACAGGAGGCCGATCGGCTCGAAGAGCCGGTTCGAGAGGCCGCCGCGCTCGCCCGGAAACTCGGACTCGACCCCTACCCGGTGAACTACTGGGTGGTCGACCACGACGAGATGAACCAGCTCATCGCCTACGGCGGCTTCCAGGCCCGCTACCCGCACTGGCGGTGGGGAATGACCTACGACCGCCAGCGCAAGCAGGACCAGTTCGGGATGGGCAAGGCGTTCGAGATCGTCAACAACGACGATCCGAGCCACGCGTTCCTCCAGGAATCGAACACCCTGGCGGACCAGAAGGCCGTCATCACCCACGTCGAGGCGCACGCGGACTTCTTCCGCAACAACGAGTGGTTCAGCCGGTTCTCCGGAGACGGCGACCTCGACGCCGCCGCGATGCTCGAACGCCACGCCGAGACCATCCAGCGCTACGTGAGCGACCCGGAGATCGACCGCGAGGACGTCGAGCGCTTCGTCGACGCCGTGACCTGCCTCGAGGACACGATCGATCAGCACCGGCCGCTGGCGGCCGACCGCGACGGCGAGCGGAGTCAGCCGGAGGACCTCCGCGAGCGCCTCGACGAGATGGACTTCTCCCCGACGGTCAGCGGGGCCGTCTTCGACGACGAGTGGCTCGACGAACTCGCGGAAGCGGAGGCCGCCGCGGCGGACCTCGACCGGCCGCGAACGGACGTCCTCGGGTTCCTCCTCGAACACGGGACCGTCTACGACGAGGAGTCGGGGGAGGCCGTCGAGATGGAGCCCTGGCAGACGGAGGTCCTCGAACTCCTCCGCCGGGAGGCGTACTACTTCGCCCCGCAGAAGATGACGAAGACGATGAACGAGGGCTGGGCGGCCTACTGGGAGTCGCTGATGATGGGCGAGGAGCGCTTCGCCGGCACCGACGAGTTTCTCACCTACGCCGACCACCAGGCCCGCGTCCTGGGGTCGCCCGGACTCAATCCCTACAAACTCGGGAAAGAACTCTGGGAGTACGTCGAGAACACGGCCAACAGACGGGAAGTCGCGGAGAAACTCCTCCGCGTCGAGGGGGTCACCTGGCGGAACTTCCACGACGTCGTCGACTTCGATCGGGTTCAGTCGCTGCTCGAACCGCCGGCGGCGATCGACGCGATTCGCCCGGATACCCTCGAGAACCTCGCAGCACTCTCCGAGGACGACCCCCGCGTGGACTGGGAGACGCTCGACCGGGCGCTGTCGGACCCCGTGGCCGTCGACGTCGGCCGCTACCCCTGGAAAGTTCTCACCTACGAGGGGCTGGCCGAGCGCCACTTCTCGCTCGTGAAACCACAGAACCGTGGCTTTCTCCGGCGTGTCAGACGCTTGGAACTGGAGGAGATATCCAGATATATGTTCGACGACGCGAAGTACGGGAGCGTCGAGGAGGCCGTCGCCGACGTCGGGAAGACGGTCGGCTGGGACCGGATGCGAGAGGTCCGCGAGAGTCACAACGACGTGACGTTCCTCGACGCGTTCCTCTCTCCGGAGTTCGTCGAGTCGAACGACTACTTCACCTACGAGTACACCCGCTCGACGGGCGACTTCCGCGTCGCCTCCACGGACCCCGACGACGTGAAGAAGAAGCTGCTCCTGCAGTTCACCAACTTCGGCAAGCCGACGATCGCCGTCTTCGACGACAACTTCGAGAACCGCGGGGAACTGCTCCTCGGACACCGATACAACGGGATTATGCTCGACCTCGACGAGGCGCGCGACGTCCTCGAACGCGTGCACGAACTCTGGGGTCGACCGGTCAACCTGATGACGATCCGCAAGGAGTACGACGATCACGACGTCGAGATCGCGCGACGACGCAACCGCGAACCGGAGCCGGTCGAAGTCGGGGTTCGGATCCGGTACGACGGCGAGGGATTCGACGAGTTCGAGCTCGATCCCGGGCTGAAAGAGCGGATCGCCGCCGACGACATCGACTACGACACCAAGCCCGACGAGTGGCTGTCGTAGTCGATAGCTCTCCGCCGCCGGTCAGACGGCAGAAGCCGTTCGTCGCCGGTCAGACGGTGGCTCGGGACCCGCCGGTCACCGGCGGAAACATCGCGAGCTCGTCGCCGTCCTCGATCGAATCCGCCGGCGAGGCCGGCGTGCCGTTCCGCATCAGATTCACGTCGTCGGCGAGGGAGTCGCCGTCGAGAATCCGATCGTCGAGCCCGTCACACTCCGCTACGAGCGCGGCGATCGCGTCGTCGATCGTGCCGTCGCCGTCGACGGAGACCGCGTGTTCTCGTCCGCCCGCGACCTCGGCGAGATCGGCGAACAGCCGCCAGGTGATCTGCATACCTCCACTCGCGTCCCGGACGAGTTGAGCGTTACGCCGTCGGATCGTCGCCGTCGGGACGCGCTCCGCCGCCGTCCGCGGCCGGGGCCGCCGCGAGTACGGCGACCTCGCGGAGCCGTTCGGGACGGGCGACCACGTAGAGTTCGTCGCCGGCGGTGAGTACCCTGCTCCGCGCCGGAATCGCCTCGATCGGGCTTCCCGGCGGCCGTACGGCGACCACCGTCGCGGCGACGTCGCTCAGCGTCGCGCCGTCGAGAGCGCTGTCGGCCTCGACGGCGACGACGACCATCGTCTCGTCGGCCGCACGCAGTAGAGCGGTGAACTCGCGCTCAGCGCCGGGATCAGTCGGCAGCGTAAGCAGCCGGTAGGACTCGTCGGGCGCGAGCGCCGCCGCATCGGTCTCGTCGAGGATCACCGTGGCGACGTCGTCGGTCGAAGCCCGCAGTTCGCCGCTCGCCACGCGTCTGGCGGGCTTTCTGCCGCTGTCTCCGTCTTCGTTCGCGCCGCCCCCGTTGCTCGCGTCGACCCGCCGCCACAACTGTACTGCGTCGCCGGCGGACGCTCCCGCTCCCGGATCCGCCCGGACCGCGACGGCGGCGAACCCGGGCGCGAGCGTCGTTCCGAGGCCCGCGACCCGCCGACCGAGTCCGAGTTTCGTCACCGTGCCGTCGTCGTCGAGTTCGAGGTCGACGTAGCCGACGCCGTAGTCCTCCTTGATACGCGCGACGACGCGGTCGCGGAGCGCCTCGCCGCGGAGGTTCCGGGGCACGAGGAGCGTCTTCCCCGCCAGTTCCTCCTTCGTCGCCCCCGGCACGGGCTCGTACCCCTCGATGTCCGCCACGTCGTCGGCCTCC
This sequence comes from Halobellus rarus, assembly GCF_024494595.1. Classification (GTDB taxonomy): domain Archaea; phylum Halobacteriota; class Halobacteria; order Halobacteriales; family Haloferacaceae; genus Haloquadratum; species Haloquadratum rarum. Next base: position 39,240 of record NZ_JANHDI010000013.1, read on the forward strand.
TCCGGAAGTTCGATCGCGCGGATCCGACCGACGTTGCTGACCAGTCGACTCACCTCGGTGTCGAGTTCGCGCGTGCCGACGAGCGCGAACACGCTGGTCGCGAGTCGGTCCCCGACCGCTCGTCCGGCGGGCGAGACGGCGATGGCGGCGGCGAGCGTCGCCGCGTTGACGAGGACGACCGTCGGATCGAACACGTCGGCGGGGTCCGAGCCGACGGCCCGCTGGAAGAGCCCGACGGCGTTGAGGTACACCGCGACGCCGGACGCGCCGAAGAGCGTCGCCAGCCAGGCCGGGATCTCATCGCGCGTGTACCACCGATAGAGAATCGCCCCGAGCGCCGCGAGGATCGCCGCGAGAACGGCCAGACCGACCACCCGGGTCAGCGCACCCATCAGCGTCGGATCGTCCGGGATCCCCGCTCCGATCTGGAACGAGACGCCGGCCGCCAGGGGGAGGCTCACGCCGTCACCTCCCCGAACGCGTCCAGGTCCGCCTTGCTCCCGACGACGAGGAGGTCGTCGCCGGACGCGATGGCGTGCGACCCGCGAGGCGCGATCGACCACGATCCGTCGTGCCTGATCGCGAGGACGATCACGCCGTGGACCTCCCGGACGCCCGCCTCCCCGATCGTGGTCGCAACCAACTCGCTCCCCACGCCGACCGTGAACCGACGGAACCGCTTGCCGGTGCGTCGGAGCAGTCCGACCAGCTCGAACTCCCGCCGGCTCCCCCGAGACTCGACGACCAGGCGGACGTCGTCGGCCGCGAGCAGGTCCGTCGCCGGTTGTCGCCCGGCCGCGAGCGTGACCCGCGCCGGGCCGCCGGTCGCCGTCGGAACCGTCGACTCTCCCGCTGCGGTCGGTGGGTCGGCCGTCTCGTCGCCGCCGTCGGTCTCGGCGGCCGGTGAACTTCCCGCCGGGGCGACGCCCCCGGCGTCCGAGCCCGCCTCTTCGAGGACTCCCAGGAACCGCGCGTCGAACCGCTCGCCGTCGGCGAGGACCGTCACCTCGTCGCCCCGTGCGGTTCCCGTCGGAACCAACGCGTCCACGGACACCGCCCGCTCGCCCGGTTTGAGGTGTTTCGAGAGCCCGCTCGTCGGCGGTGCCGCGGAAACCGTCGCGCGGGCGCGCTCGTCGAGCGTCACCGACACCTCCACGAGGTCGTACTCGGTCCGGAGCGCGGCCGCGACGCGGGATTCCAGTTCCACGAGCGGGAGGTCCGCCGGGAACGTCCACGTCTCCGCGCGGATCGCCTCTCGCAGCGCCGCCGGGAGCGGCGGGTAGCCCTCGAGGTCGCCCACGTCGCCGACGACGGTGATCCGGGCCTGGCCGCGACCGCCGACCAGTTCGACGACGTCCGCCGAGAGCGTCCGCTTCGTGAGTTCGCGGAGCGTCATCCGGCGCGGGAGCGACGCGCCCATCTTGTCGCCCTGGCCGTGCGCGTACAGCGTTCCCATCAGGACGACGAGCAGGGCGACCGTGAGACGGAGCTGATTCGCCGATCCCGTCAGCGACGGGTCCGCGAGCGCGAGGAGCCCGCCGTTGAGTCCGGCGATCATCACGCCGAGGCCGACGACGCCGAGCCCGGGAATCGTGATTCCGGTGAAGTACTTGAATCCGAAGCCGAGCAGCCAGGCGATGAGCGCCGGCACGAGCCCGGTCAGTACGCCGAGGTAGAGGCCGTAGAGGATTTCGACGGGGAGAGATGCCATCGACGGCTACTCTCGGGGAACCGGTTTACAGTTGTCGCTCACACTGTCGGGGATGGGCCGCAAAGGCCTTCCGTGCTCCCGCGCCACCGACACTCTTCGGGTCGCGCTGCGTCGACGGTGCGTGAGACGAGACCGTTCGGTCGTACCGGAACCGACCGGGGGAACCCGCCGGTGTCCGAGCATCCGGTGGACCGATCAGGGGTACGGTTCGTCGAGCGCACGGGCCCGTTCGAGCTCGGATTGGACTGCCCCCCAGTTCACGTGCGGTTCGACCCCGTCGAGGGAACGCGCGAACGCGTCGATCCGGTCGCCGTACGCCTCCGTCCACGCCGGGTCCCCGGCGTCGTCGAGCGCGTCCCGTACCGATTCGGCTCGCGATTCGAGTTCGTTCAACCGGCTCCGGAGCTCCTCGTCCCAGTGTTCGCCCGCGACGCCGTCCCGGTCGGCCATCTCGCGAAGGTCGGCGAGTTCGGACCGCAGATCCCGTATCAACACCGGGATCAGCCCGACCCGCAACGACGCATCGAGCCAAGATTCGGCGTCCTCGTGGTCATCCCGGGCCGCTTCGAGCGAGTCGGCCACGGCGTCGACGTCCTCCTCGAACGCGCGGCGTCTGCGCTCGTATGAGTCGAGCCACCGCTCGAAGTCTTCGAGATCCAGTTGCAGTTCGTCGGCCCGCCGCTGTGGCTCCTGGATTTCGGTGGCGATCCGCCGGAGTTCGACGACCGACTCGTAGACCGCGTCGGGGTCGTCCGCGGGAGTCGAGATCTCTTGGAGTTCCAAGCCGAGCCGTTCCACCTGCGCTGTTGCCGCGTCGAGCGTCGCCCGATACCCTTCTAAGCGCGACGCGACGACGTCGAGATCCCGCACCCCGTCGGCGGCCGCCGTCGCGTCGTCGAGCGCCGATCCGGCGAGTTCGACGCGGGTCTCCGCCGTCGCCAGGCGCTTCGCGACGTCCGAGACGGTCGAATCGATGCCATCCCGCGTTACCCGATCGTCCGTCGTGACGTGATCGAGGAGCGACCGCACCTCGTCGGGGTCGCGGGTCGGGTCCGCGGCGGCGATCGCCTCCACCGCCTCCTCGGTCGACAGTCCCACGACCGCTCGGTCGCCGTCCCATCGGTTCGAACTCATCGTTCGGCTGCTATCGCCGGGACGGTTTGCGTCCTGCTATTAGGCGTCTATAGACCTATAGAGCGCTCGCGTTCGATCATTCTGGTACGTCCGGATACGAGACGTCCCTATCGGACGGTACCACCGTAGACACCTATTATAAACCGCTTTTAACAGATCACGGATGGATGCAGTTGATGACGCGCGAATCAGAGCGCCTCGGAGACCGCGTATCACGTCGGGAATTCCTCGTTGCCTCGGGGACGGTGGGAGTCGCTGGGCTCGCCGGTTGCGGTGGCTCACAGGGCGGATCGAACACGGAGTCGGCGTCCGGTGGGGACGGCGAGGGCGGCGAGAGCACGCCGACGCAGTCCCAGTCTGGCTCCTCGGGCGGGGACGGAAGCGGCGTCGATACCTCCCTCCTCAACGCGGAGGGTTCGTCGACGGTCTACCCGATCTCGAACAAGGGCAGTTCGTACTGGAACTCCAACGCGCCGCCGAGCGATGGCGAATACTGGGGATCCAACGACGAGAGCACCGTGCCTGGTTGGAGTGCACTCGGCGAGCCGGATATGATGATCGCCGACTACTTCGCGAGCCAGGCCGGGTTCGAGCCGACCGAACAGCGTTCGGAACCGCCGTTCCCGACGACGGTCGGCCTCTCGCACTCGGGCACCGGCTGTGAAGCTGTCGTCGACGGACTCGTCGACATCGGCAACTCCTCGGGGCCGATCACGGCCGAACTCGACTGGAGCGAGGAGCGCCGGGACGAGGAGGTCGTCGACCACGTCGTCGGCCGCGACGGACAGCCGATCGTCGTCAGTAGCGACGTCGCCGACGCCGGGATCGACCAGCTCACCGGTGAACAGGTCCGAGCCATCTTCCAGGGCGAGGTCGACAACTGGAGCGATCTCGACGGCATCGACTACGACCAGGAGCTGTACGTGATCGGCCGCGCGGAGGGCTCGGGAACGGACACTGCGTTCCGGCTCAATATGCTCGGCGACGCCGACGCGTCGATGGACGTCGACACCCGACAGGGGCAGAACCAGCAGGTCGCCCAGCTCGTCTCGCAGAACGACGGTGCCATCGCATATATGGCGCTCGCGTTCACGGGCGATCAGGTCCAGCCGATCGCGATCGACTTCGAGGGGACCGTCTACGAGCCCGACCGCGACGCGGAGAACACCATCTTCGACAGCGAGTACCCGCTCAATCGCGACCTCCATATGTACACGAAGATCACGGAGGACACGCCGAGCGGAACGGACCAGCGCGAGGCCGCGTTTATGAATATGTTCCTAACGGAGTTCGGGCAGAGGCTGTTCGTCGAGGACGTCAACTACATCCCTCTCCCGACCGCGGACATCGAGGCCGAGCGCGAGAAGCTGAGCGATTGGATCGACTACTGAGCCGGAGGGCTCGGTAGCGGGACCGCGGTTCGCGACGCGGCACGCGGTCGGCCATATTTGATACCAAATGTCATTCATTACAACACTCATCAAACGCGGACGATCGAGGCTCCGGGAGGTCGCTCGGCGGCAGGGCCGACGGGCACGCGACTTCGTCGACGAGACGGAATCCGAGGCCCTGGCGGTCGTGACGGTCGTCGCGCTCTCGCTCGTCGCCGCGCTCGTCGGCTTCCTGCTCGTCTCGGCGCTGACCGTCGTTCCCCTCGCGACGTTCGTCGTCGCCACCGTCTACGGCTGGTTCCGCCACCAGGAGGTGACGGCGCGCGTCCTGACGCTAACGACGACAGTCTCGACGCTCTTGATCTTGGGGCTCATCATCGTGTTCATCTTCCTGGAGTCGATCCCGATCGTCCGCTACGAAAGCGCGACCGTGTTCGGCGTGACCGTGCCGGGGCTCCGGCTGTTCGTCGAGACGCGCTGGGACGCCGTCAGCGACCCCGTGCGGTTCTCGATGGTCCCGATGATACACGGGACGGTGATGGTGACCCTCATCGCGACGGCGGTGGCCGCCCCCCTGGGCGTCTCCGCCGCGCTCTTCCTCTCGGAGATCGCCCCCGCACCCGTCCGAGAGGTAGTCAAACCGGGCGTCGAGATCCTCGCTGGCATCCCGTCGATCGTCTACGGGTTCATCGGGTTCACCATTCTGAGCCCCTGGGCCTCCGACCAGTTCCGGCTCAACGGTCAGGGGACGTACCTCTTCGTCGGAATCGTCGTCGGTCTGATGGCGCTGCCGACGGTCGTCTCCGTCGCCGAGGACGCGCTGTCGAGCGTGCCGGAGTCGATCAAGAGCGGCTCGCTCGCGGTCGGGACGACCGACTGGCAGACGATGACGTCGATCACGCTCCCGGCGGCGTTCTCGGGCGTCTCCGCCGCAGTCCTCCTCGGAGTGGGGCGCGCCATCGGCGAGACGATGGCCGCGACGGTGATGCTGAAGGGAGTCCCGCGGCTCACCGATCCGCTGTACAACGTCTTCTACGGGCAGGAGACCCTCACGTCGATCATCGCCCGCAACTACGGCGACGCGGACGGGCTCCAGATGGACGCGCTGTTCATCGCCGGGGTCATCCTCTTCGTCACCGTCCTGTTCATCTCGATCGGGTCGCAGTACATCGAGTGGCGAATGAGGCGGCAGTTCGGAGGTGACGTCTGATGGCCGGCGCGACGCGATCGACGCTCGCCAATCAAGAGACCTCCGGGACCGACCTCGCGGCCGCGGCGGCGATCGGCCTCTCGACGATCCTGTTCGTCCTGTCGGTCGCCTCGCTGGCGGAACAGCTGTCGATCACCGGCTCGATCTCCGGCGTACCGACGGTGACGCTGCTCGGCGGGCTCCTCGTGCTCCTCGGGGGGACCGTCGCGTCCTTCGGCGTGAGCTCCCGGCTCGGATACGTCGAGACGAACGCGGACCACAGCGCCGGCCTGATCGCGGCCGTCGCCGCCGGGATCCCCTGGTTCCTTATCGGCGGTGGATTCGCCTCGGAGACGCTCGGACTCGGTGCCGTCGCCGGCCTCGCCGTCGGCGTCCTGATCGGCGGTACCGCCTTCGCGGCGACGGCATTCCCGCGCGAGGACGTCGGCTCGACCGTCCCGATCGGCGCACTGTCGATCGTCACCGGCCTCGTGTTCCTGACGAGCGTCCTGGGCCCCGAGTGGGTGTGGGATCTCGGGTGGGAGCAGACCGCGTCGCTGACCGCCGAGTTCGTCATCCCGGTTCTGACGCTCCTGAACGCGATGTACGCGGGCTGGGCGGCGGCGAAGGCGTACGGGGGATTCGGCGCTCGCGGCCGGCACGTGGGAGCGTACGTGCTCGTCTACCTGAACGCGCTCTCGATCGTGGCCTTCCTGTTCGTCCTCGTCGCGTTCACGGTCGTGCGGGGCATCCCGGGACTCCTCACCGGCGCCGAGTTCGGTTGGGGTGTCGGTCCGGGGACGACGGTCGGAGTGGGCGGGTTCGGCTTCACGCTCTCGTTGCCGTTCTCCGTGCCGTTCGTGATGAACGGGGTCGCGTTGATGAACGACTTCCAGGGCGTCCTGCCCGCCATCGTCGGGACGATCTGGCTGGTCGTCGGCGCGGTCCTGTTCGCGGTGCCACTGGGCATCGGGGCAGCGATCTTCCTGACGGAGTACGCCGAACAGGGGCCGTTCACGCAGGTCGTCGAGATCGCGACCAACGGCCTCTGGAGCACCCCGAGCATCGTCTTCGGCCTCTTCGGCTTCGCGTTCCTGATTCCCCGGTTCGGCAACAGCAAGTCGCTGCTCGCGGGGATGCTGACGCTCGGCTTTATGCTCTTGCCCCTGGTCCTCATCACGAGTCGCGAAGCGATGATCTCGGTCCCGGACGAGTACCGCGACGCAAGCGCGGCCCTCGGCGTCTCGAAGTGGCAGACGATCCAGAGCGTCGTGTTGCCGGCGGCGCTTCCCGGCGTGGTGACCGGAGTGATCCTCGGCGTCGGGCGGATCGCGGGCGAGACGGCACCCATCCTGCTGACGATGGCGGGCGGGACCTTCGTCCCCGGGAGCCAGACCGCCGACGTGATCGGTGGCTTCGAGTTCATCGCCTCGCCGCCGTTCGTGACGAACCCCGAACTGCTCCAGGCGACGTCGGCGCTCCCGTACCAGCTATTCGCGCTCATCACCGCGGGAGTCGGGCTCGGTGAAAACGTCGCGAACCCGGAGGAATTCCGGTGGGCGACGGCGCTGATCCTGCTCGTCGTGGTGCTATCGTTCTACGCGGTGGGAATCGCGACGCGGTACTACTTCCGGAGGAAACTAAGCTATGAGTGAAATCGAACCAACAGAGCAGACCCAGACGAAGACAGACGCGGGCTCGGCCCAGCCGCTCCAGACGACGAGCGGCGAATCGGAGGAACAGCTACACGAGGAGTGGATCGACTACCGCTTCGACGGCGAGACGAAGCTCGCGGTCGAGACGCTCGACGTTCACTACGGCGACGATCACGCCCTCAAGGACGTTTCGATGGAGATCCCCGAAAAGAGCGTGACGGCTCTCATCGGTCCGTCCGGGTGCGGGAAGTCGACGTATCTCCGGTGTCTCAATCGGATGAACGACCGCATCAAGTCGGCTCGTGTCGACGGATCGGTCCAGCTCGACGGCGAGGAAATCTATCAAGACGGCGTCGACCTCGTCGAACTCCGCAAGCGTGTCGGGATGGTGTTTCAGTCCCCGAACCCGTTCCCGAAGTCGATCCGGGAGAACATCTCCTACGGCCCGCGGAAACACGGCGACATCGACACGAGCCTGCTCGCACGGCTGTCCGGTCGAAGCGACGAAGAGGCTGAGGAGCGGCTCGTCAAGCGTTCACTCAAGCAGGCAGCGCTCTGGGATGAAGTCAACGAACGTCTCGACGACAACGCGCTCGGCCTCTCGGGCGGCCAGCAACAGCGGCTCTGCATCGCGAGGGCGCTGGCGACGGATCCCGAGGTCCTGCTGATGGACGAACCCGCCTCCGCGCTTGACCCGATTGCCACCTCGAAGATCGAGGAGCTCATCCACGAGCTCTCCAGAGAGTACACGGTCGTCATCGTCACCCACAATATGCAACAGGCCGAGCGAATCTCCGATCAGACGGCGGTCTTCCTGACCGGCGGGAAGCTGGTCGAGTACGGTGACACCGACCAGATCTTCGAGAGTCCGCGGAGTCAGCGCGTCGAGGACTACATCAACGGGAAGTTCGGCTGATCGGGGTTCGACGGGGCCCCTTTCGGGGTCCGACGTCGGAGTCCACCGAAACACTAGCGGGAGAGAGCGGAGCCAACGGATGGAGACACGCAAGATACAACAGGTCAGCAAGGGTACGTTCACGGTTTCGATCCCGCGCGATTGGGCCCGGGAGACCGGGCTCTCCGCGGGCGACGTCGTGCACGTTCACACGTCTCTCGACGGCACACTGACGATCCAGCCCGCCGCCGATCAAACGGCGAACATCGATCTCGCGATCGACGACGAATCACCCGAACAGCTGACTCACCTGCTCCGGACCGCGTACGTCCTCGGGGTGCTCCGAATCCGCTTCTCCTCGGAGGAGGGGTTCAATGACCGTCAGCGGACGGCGCTTCGATCCACCGTCCGGACGCTCTCGGGGATAGCGATCGGTGAGGAATCGGAGACGCTGATCACCGCCGGAAACGTCATCGACTCCGAGCAGGTGTCGGTTCGGCAGTCGGTTCGCCACCTCCAGTTCGTCGCGCTGTCGCGGCATCGCGAAGCGACGGGGGCGCTGCTCGATGCCGACCGCACGCAGGCGGCTCCCCCGGACGACGCCCGTAGTGATCGACTGGCGATGTTAGTCAAGCGGTATCTTGTCAGGAGCCTCTCGCGTCTGGACGCGGTCGACAAACTCGGAGAGAACCGGGTGGAGCTCTTCAGTCTGTTCGAGGTGGCGGACGAACTGGCCCGCATCGCGTCGTGTGCGGATAGGATGGCGGCCGTCGCTCTCGAACTCGACGAGTCGCTCTGCGACCTGTACGACGACGAGGTCGCCGCCGAGATCGAGGCCGCCGCGATCGACGCGCGCGACGTCGCCGAGACCGCCACTGAATCGGTCTTCGACCCCGATCCCGACGAGATCTGGTCCGTGCTACAGACGTGCGACGCCGTCTGTGAGACCCTCGACGAAGTCGAGCGGCGGGTGTTCAATTCGTCGGACGGGAACTACCGGACCAGTCGCGTTCTCTCGGCCGTTCGGCGAACGGCCGAGAGCGCGGCGTCGATCGCTTCCATCGGGCTCCGACGCGCCGTGCAAAGCGGCCGGTTCGAAGGGGATCGGACCGCCGAGGCAGAGAGTGGTGACACGACCGGCTCCGCGGTCACCACGGACGCGGACGGGTGACGCTCTCCCTCGGCGTCGCGATCGCGTCTGTCTCGTGGGGCGTCCGCCGATCCGTCACCGTCGCAGTCCTCCGAAGGCCCGTCCCACCACGTGTCGGACGGATCGATCGGATCGTCCCGGAGCGCTATATATCGATCAGTTCGGCTATCCGACGCACGGAGAGATATACCCCGCTCTTAGCAGCGACTTTGTATCCGACGACGAATCACGTAACCGAGCGATGAGCAGTTCACCCCGCGCTCCCGACGATGACGACGCCCGCCGATCGAGACGGTCGCCGACCCGGCCGACGGACCCTCCGGCGACCTCGGAGTCAGAGTCTCGTCGGATCGGTCCCGAACTCCGGCTGTCGATCGCCGAACGCGACGACGGCGCGGACCGCGGCACCGTCCACCCGACGGGGGCGACCGGAATGGAGCGAATGGAGACGTGGCTCTCGGTCGACCTCTCGGCCGTCGTCGACCTATACGCCTGGCGCTGACGCGGCGGGTCGTTGTCGGGGACGACCGATCCGGAGCGCCCGGGCGCTCTCCCAGTGCGAGATTCTTAAGTCGATGACGCGGGAGGGGAGGGTATGGCGCTCTCACGGGACTGGGTCGGGGCGCGAGCGTCCGTCGCGCTGACGCTTCTGGTCGGCCTGCTGTCGGTGGTCACCGGCATCGCCAACATCGGCGTCGGCGGCGGTGCGGACTTCCACCTCCTGGGCGTCCTCGTTCCGGGTGTCGTCCGGCAGGCGACGGCGTTCACCGGAACGCTCACGGGGTTCGTCCTGCTCTTGAGCGCGTTCGGCCTCCAGCGACGCCTGCGCGCGGCGTGGTACGCGACCGTCCTCCTGTTTCCGATCACCGCCGCACAGGGAGTGCTGCAGTCCTCGCAGCTGTCGCTTCCCCTCGTCGCGCTCTCGGTGCTGGCTCTTGTGATCGTCGGGGTGAACGTCCGCGCGTTCGACCGGGAGCTGTCGCTGACGACCAGTCAGATCGCGTCGCTGGCGGCCCTGGGGGGCGCGCAGGCGTACGGGACCGCGGGCGCGTTCGCGCTGCGAGAGGAGTTCAGAGACGTCGACACGATCCTCGACGCGTTCTACTTCTCGCTCGTGACGGGGAGTACGGTCGGCTACGGCGACATCACCCCGAACACGGCGGTCGGCAAACTGTTCGCGCTGTCGGTGCTTCTCGTGACCGTCTCCTCGTTCGCCGTCGTGCTCGGGGTCGTGTTCACGCCGCTCATCGAAGCGCGGTTTTCGAAGGCACTCGGACGTATGACAGAAGAACAACTCGACGTACTCGACAACCACGTCCTCGTGCTCGGATTCGGGGACCTGACGGAACCGATTCTCGAAGAACTCTCGACGCAGGCGGACGTGCTGGTCGTGACCGACGACGAGGAGCGCGCCAGGCGGCTCTCGGAGCGCGGGTACACGGTCCTCACCGACGACCCGAGCGACGAGGAGGCCCAGCACCGCGGCAAGGTCGGAGCCGCCCGGGCCGTCGTCGCCGCGACCAACAACGACGCGGAGGACGCGCTGACGATCCTGACCGCCCGGCAGCTCAATCCCGGGGTGACCATCGTCGCCGCCGCGACTCAACGAGAGAACATCAACAAACTGAAACGAGCCGGCGCGGACACGGTCATCAGCCCCGCGACGCTCGGCGCGCACTTCCTCGCGGAGTCCGCGCTGGGACGGAAAGGGGCGGAAACCCTCGAAGAACACCTGCTCGGCGACGACGGCGGCGGCGACATCGAGGCCGCCGCCGAGATCGTCGAAGAGGTCGATAGCGACGGCGCGACGGACGAACCGAGGGAATAACGACGACGCGACGGACGAACCGAGGGCATAACGACGACGCGACGGACGAACCGAGGGCATAACGACGACGCGACGGACGAACCGAGGGCATAACGACTCCGCTACGGCGCTCCGCGGTCGAACACGGCGACGTCGCAGTCGAGGCCCTGCAGCCGCTGGAACATCGGCGGCGAGACGAAGCGCGACGCGGGCGAGCGTTCCCCGCTGGATCCGAGCACGAGCAGGTCGTAGTGCTCGGCGTTCGCGGCGATGAAGTCGTCGACAGACGACCGCGCGACCCGCGTCTCGACGTTCCCCTCGACCGTCTCGACGAGGTGGTTCAGCCGGGTTTCCGCCCGGCGCCGCTCGACCTCGCTGCCGACGCAGGTCGTCGCGCTCACCACCCCGCGGCCGTGGGTGAGTCGGGTCGCGAAGTCGATCATCGCGTGGGCCGTGTCGCCGGGTCGGGCCACGAGGACCAGCACGCGCGGCCAGCGACGCCGGGCTGCCGACGACCGAAAGGCCACCGCGTCGAGGTCGCCGTCGAATACCCCGCGGACGAACGGCGAGAGCGCGCCGCGGTCGGCCTCGTAGGGCGTCACGATCAGGTCGCAGTTGGCGTTTCGCGCCGCCTGCAGCGTCGCCGAGACGGGGTCGCCGGCGACCACGACGACCTCGCAGGGGACGCCGATCCGCGTCCGGACCGTCCCGGCGATCCGTTCGAGCCGCTCGACCCGTTCGGCCGTCGAGGGGGCCAGCGCGTCGCCTCCGATACCGCTTGCGGCAGTCGCCGCGTCGTCTCCCTCAGCAGCCTCGACCGCGGTCGTCGCGTCGTCGGTTTCGGGAGCGCCGGTCGCGGTCGCCTCGGCATCGGTCGCATCGGTCTGTCCGCTCTCCTGGGCCGTCGCTTCGTCGACGACGTCACAGAGGACGACCTTCCCGGCTTCGTGGGCGGCCGCGAGGCGGGCCCCGAACAGGGCGGTCCGCTCGCCGGTCTCGCCCCGCACCGGTACCAGAACGTGGTCGTCGCCCCGCACCGTCTCGTAGAGGTATTTCGCGCGCTGCTCGTAGAACTGCTCGCGCCAGAGGACGAACGCGCCGGCGACGAGCGAGGACGCCAGCACGATGCTGACGAGGTACGTCTCCGGGTCGACGTCGCCGGTCACCAGCGCCAGGAGCGCCGTGGCGAACGCCGAGGGCGCCTCGATGTCGGCCGCCCAGGTGACCAGCCCGGTGAGGAAGACCGCGAGCGCGGCGCTCTCGGGGTGGACGACGCCGGCGTCGACGCCCCCGTACGCCCAGACGGTCGCGGTGTATGCGACGAGCCCGCACAGTGCGCCGGCGCTGAGACTCGCGACGAATCGGACCGGGTTCGCGTACTCCCCCTCCGGGTCCGCAACGAGCGTGTAGGTCCCCGAGGCCAGCGGCGGGAAGAGCAGGAACGACAGCGTCTGCACCTGATTCGAGAGATAGGTGACGAAGCCGATGACGACGGGGACGAAGAGGACGATCGAGAGGTGCAGCAGGTTGCTCGTGTCCTGGACCCAGCGGCGGAACTCCCCGAACTCCCGCCGCTCGATCCGCCGGATGCGACTCCGCGCGGCGACGAGGCGATCGAGGGCCGCGTCGAGGAGTCGCCGCCCGCGCATCCTACGCTAGGTCGACGACGGCGTCGAGCGTCAGCGCGATCGCGCGCTCGACGTTGTTCTTCGCCTTCTCGGGGAGTTCCGAATCGGAGTCGGCCCCCTTCTGCGTCCCCTCGACGAGGTTGCCGTCGACGGTGCAGATCGCGCCCGCCGCGAGGCCCTTCCGCCGCGCGAGCGAGAAGACCGCCGCGGCCTCCATCTCGATCGCCAGCAGGTTCGCCGCCTCCCACTCCTCGACGTAGGCGTCGCTCTCGTTGTAGAACGCGTCGTCGGAGACGATCGGCCCGACGTGGACGTCCTCCCCCCGCTCCTCCGCCGAGTCGACGAGCGCCGACAGCACGTCGTAGTCGGGGACGGCCGGGATCACGGCGTCCTCGTAGCGCTTCGAGGTGCCCTCCTCCTTCGCCGCGCCGGTCGCGACGACCATGTCGCCGATCTCGATGCCGCGCTGGAGCGCGCCCGTCGTCCCGACGCGGATCGCGGTCTCGACGCCGACGCGGGAGAGTTCCTCGACGGCGATGGCGGCGGAGGGACAGCCGATTCCGGTCGAGCAGACCGTCAGCGGCACGCCCCCGTAGGTCGCGTTCACGACCTTGTACTCGCGGTTCTCCGCGACCGTTTCGGGGTCGTCACACTGCGCGGCGATGCGGTCGACGCGCCCGGGGTCGCCCGGGATGAGCGCGGTGTCGTGGACGTCGCCCGGTTCGACGAGCAGATGCGGCTGTTTGGCCATACCGCCATCTCACGCGAGGCGGTGAAAAACGACGCGGTCAGTGCCGCGTCGAAACGGACTGGACCGCCTGTACCGGTCTCGAAGGGGAGTGAACGACGCCGCCGTCGATTGCGGCTTGACGCCCGGTGTGAGACGACCGGCGTCCAGTTGCTACAGAACGCTCGTGAGGACCGGAACGGTCACGCCGATTGCGACGCCGAAGACGACCGCGGATCGGAGCCACTGCCCGCGAACCGCCGTCGCCCGTTCCTCGTAGATGCCCCGGCCCGCGCGAGGGAGCACCACGTGGGCGAAGAACCCGTAGACGAACGCCGCGACCGCGGCGGCCGCGACGACGTGCGGAATCGCCTCGACGCCGCCGACGACGGCACCGGCGGGGAGGACCGCGGCCGACAGCAGAAACACGACTGCGTACAGTCCACCCGCGATGGCGCCCGTGGCGTGGTGGACGACGACCGCCTCGCGGAAGGGGACCTCCCCCGGCGGCGTGCGTCGGAGGAGCGCGGCGGCGACGTACGCCGGCGCGAACCCGTCTTCCTGCTTCGACATCGGGAAGTCCATCACCACCGCACCGAGAAGCCCGCAAGCGACGCAGACGAGGACGAACCGACCGACGTCGCCGCCACTCCCACCGAGACCAGCCAGGGCCGGGGCTACGGTGGCGAGCACAGATAACGACGTCTCGGCGAGGAGATCTGTGGCGGCGGACGCAGAGAGCACGAGTACGCACACGTCACCGCCGAAGGTCAAAAACGCTCCTGATACGCGACCGGCCGCTTCGCCCGCCGGGGGGACGTACGCGTCTCATTCTCGGAGGGGCGCGCCGGATCTAATTCTCAGGGGGACACGCCACGTCGAGGGACGCGCGATTTCTCACTCGCCGAGGAACGCCCGGACGTCCTCCCAGGTGAGGGACGTCCGCGCGCCGGGGGCTTTCGACGCCAGCGCCCCGCAGGCGTTCGCGACTGCAAGGGCGCGGTCGTCGCCCGCGCCGCCGACGTTCGCGGCGATGAACCCCGCGGCGAACGCGTCGCCGGCGCCGGTCGTGTCGACCACCTCGATCGGATAGCCGGGGTGAGCGGTGCGGCCGTCGCCCCGTCGGATCTCGGCCCCGTCGGGACCGTGTTTGAGGACGAGCGTCTGCGCTTCGAGGTCGAACGCGTCGAGGGCCAGCGCGGCCTCCCGGTCGTTCAAGAAGAGGTAATCGACGGACGTGATCGCGGGGCCGTACCCCCGCTGATCGATCCGTCGCCCGGGATCGAAACTCACCGGGACGTCGCGTTCGCGGGCGCGCTCGGCGAGGCGGATCGCCGTCTCGGGAGCCTGACTCGTCATGTGGAGGTGGTCCGCGGCGGCCAACGCCGACTCGGGGAGGTCGTCGGCCGCGAACGACTCGTTGGCCCCCGAACAGCCGAGGACCATCACTTCGCCGGAGGGTTCGACGATGATGTACTTCGTGGTGGTCTCGGCCTCGGAGTCGGTGACCACTTGGTCGACGTCGACGCCGGCGCCGGCGAGTTCCTCGCGCGCGGCCCGCCCGTGTTCGTCGTCGCCGACGCTACCGAACAGTACCGGACCGACGTCGAGGTCTGCGAGTCCGGTGGCCACGTTCGCGGCGCTGCCGCCCCCGCCGGAGCGTCGAGAGTCGACCGCGACCTCGCCGTCCGGATCCGGCAGCGCCTCGACGCGGAGGGTCACGTCCCAGTTCACGTGGCCGGCACAGATGACGCGGGGCATGTCTCCGAGGGGAAGCGGGCTAGCGACAAAAACGCTCGGACGAACCGAAGGCAGCGTTGCGCGGTCGGCGGCGTCGATCGGTATCAATCAGCGGCCGGATCTCCCGACCGAGAACCGTCCTCGAACCGGATGACGAGCCGATCGATCAGTAACCCGTACACGGTCATTTCCCTCCCTTTCGGCGAATACCACGTGTCGACCGGCTCGACGAACCCGGCCTCGCAGAGGCGCTCGACGTGATACCTCGTGTTTTGAAGCGACGTCTCGACCGTTTCGGCGATCGCAGAGACCGGCTGTGGTTCCTCCCGCAGAGTGCTGAGAATCGCGTGGGCGGTCTCCGAGGCCAAGACGGAAAGCACCGTGCCCGATCCGCTTCCGTCGACGACGATCTCGGTTCGATTCCGCGGTGGGTGATCGACCGATCGACGGGCAGGTAGCAAACCCGACATCGGTCACCTGCGCGGGGTGCCCGCGTTGCGGGAGTCAGCTGACGTTTCAGCGCGCGGAACGACCGGTCCGGAACGCCGGCCGTTCGACTGATCGCACGGAGGGTCGCTTGAATTCCACCGAACGTCCAACATACGATCGTCTGCGGACCGCACCCACAAGAGACGGTATGCACAGTTTCTCGCTCCGAAACCACCCCGACTATTTATCGGGGATCGACGTGGCAGTCCGTGCCTCTCTATCCGCGGGGACCCCAGGCTGGACTCGAAGAGCGCTTTTTCGACCTCGAAACGGCGAGCGTTCTGCGGTGGCGATAGCCGACAGGCTCACTCCCGAGCGTGGAGCGAGTACGCGATGAGAAGGACCCCGAGAAACTGCAGGGCCCGCGTCACGAGTGTCAGTGGACGCTGGTACTGCAGGCCGAGGTATCCCTCCCGGAGGAGCAGTGATCCGCCGAACGCGATCCCGAACGCGACGGTGGTGAGCAAGAGCAGGCCGACAGAGAGCGCCCGCATCGTTCGACTGTCGTGTCGGCGGTAGCCCCGGTACGCCTGGTAGCCGACGTATCCACCGACGAGTGTCGACCCGAGGGACAACGCGCCGATCAGCCAGTCGATGACGGCAGCCAGTGGGAACATCTCAGAGGTCCTCCCACATCCTTGCGAAGCGATCGGCGGGGTCGGCCTCGC
The DNA here is from genome assembly GCF_024494595.1 of Halobellus rarus. Taxonomy (GTDB): domain Archaea; phylum Halobacteriota; class Halobacteria; order Halobacteriales; family Haloferacaceae; genus Haloquadratum; species Haloquadratum rarum. The sequence continues at coordinate 55,424 of NZ_JANHDI010000013.1, forward strand.
GCTCCCCCGGGAAGGACTCGGGTTCGCGTCGCGTCACGTCGGCCTCGAAGGATCCGTCCTCCAGTTCGACGGAGAACGCCGCGAGCGTCGCCGCGTAGACGCTGTAGTGGTTCCCGTCGTCTTGTATCTCCGTGCGTTCCTCGATGAGATCGTGGTCCCGTAGCCGTTCGACCCGCCGATACACTGTCGGTTTGGACATCTCGCACTCGTCGGCGAGTTGCTGTGCAGACATTGGATTGACACTCGTTGCAGCGAGGATCGCCCGGGCGTACTCGTCGCTGAGGACGTCGAGAACGTCACCGAGTGCCGGGTCCTCACTCACGTATCGACTGAATGATCGCCGGTGAAATAAAAAGCCCCACAGATTTCTCTCCCAGAAATTCCGCGCGACGAGTGTCGTGAGCGTGGGTGCCCGTCCCTGTCGGACATATCCAGCGGGTGCCCGTCCCTGTCGGAGGTGCCGAACCGGCTCGATGCGAGACCGCGAACGGGAACTCGACGCCGGAGCGGGCGGTTTCGGAGAGCGAAGTTCCGGCGGAGGGCGCAGGAACACGTCAGCGGGGGTGCGGTGACGACGGAGACATCGACGACGGGCGAAAGGGGGGCACAATCGGTCTCACCGCCCGGCGTCCGTCGGCTGTGTCCATCGCACTCGACGGGAGGGAACGGCGGGAGATATAATGGCGGGCGCAGTTTCCGAGTCAGAAGTTCCCGACGCGGACGCGGCCGGAGGCGGATCGAGTGCGTCGTTGCGGCTCGCGAGAGCGAAGGCGCTTACCCGGCTGGACAGCCGATCGACTGACCCACCGCGATCAGCCGCTCCGTCTCGATACCCGTGCCGCGCACCGTGTATCGGTACCGGTCGCACGCCCACGACAGCGAGGTCGTCGGCCCGCGATCGAGCGTCGCCGGCCGGCCGTCGATCGTGAGGTCGCGCTCGTCCCCGTCGGGCGCGTAGGTGAAGTTGTACTTGGCGACCGTGAGTCGGCGTCCCTCGGTCGCGTACCGGAGTCCGACCCCCTCTACGCGCCCGGTCGTACGAGTGGCGTACGTCAGCGTGAACTCGGACGGGACCGACGGCTCCGGAACGGCGATCGAACTCCGAGCGGAGAGCCGAGCAGCGCTGCGATACCACTCGGTGTCGGGGGTTTCGAGCCGCTCGAGTGTCGTTCCGGGGCCGAAGTCGGGACGGAACGCGGCCGCCGGGACCGACGCGTCGAACGTCACGTTGGTGTAGGTGGTCGTGACCGACCGCCGAGTTCCGTCGGCGGTCCACGCGGTCTGCGTGCGGAGCGGATAGAAGCGTTCCGTGTCGAGCCAGAGTCGCTGTCGATACCCCTCGTCCGTGTGGTTCGCAGTCGGGGTGACGCTGAGAACGTAGGCCTCACGGTCGTCGACCGAGGTCGTCTCGACGTACTCGACGGTGTACTCTCCGGTAGCGCCAGGGGTTGGCTGCGCGCCGTCGCGCCGCGGTACGACCGGAAGCGGTGCGACGCCCGGTTGCTGTGGTCGCCCGGACGGATCTGTCAGTCCGGCTTCCGCGACGAGTCGCTGGAGCCGGCCGGGCAGCACCGATCTCGTCGGCGGTCCGGTGAGGTTGACGACCGTGACGGCCTGCCGGTCGCGGTCGTAGAGCCACAGGACCGAACCGTTGGAGACGCGCCGCTCGTAGCGGTTTGATCCGGCTCGGCGAAACCTGACGCGCTCGCGGTCGGTCCCGGGAACGAGCGTCACGTCGGCGACGGAGCGCGTGGCCGCCGTCCCGTTGGTCCGAACCACGACTGAGCGGGTCGCTGTGAGGGTGTCAACCGAGTGGTATCGCTCGCTCACGTTGGCGCTTACCTGTGGCTCGTTGTCGATCACAGCGGCTCCCGAGGCCCAGACGAACGCGGAGAGGGCGACGGTGAGCAACAGCAGCACGACGAATGTGCGCCGGCTACGTGGAGGGACGTCGTCGATCATACGCGGGGGGCGTGATACAATTACTCGCTGCGGTTGCTAGCAGATAAATACCGCTGATTCCGCCAACGGAAGTCATCCCCCGAGGCGGGAAACGCGGGGCGAGACGGCCGCCGGCGACACGTCGCTCACGCGCCGGGCGGCGCTACCGCACCGCTCACGCGGGCGCGCTGATCGTGAACAACAGGACGTTGTGCGTCGCCGGTCCGAACCCGACGGCCGCGACGAAGCCGAGCAGCAGCCGCGCCTCCGTCGGGTCCGTCTCGACGAGGTCGGCGAAGAGCCACACCACGAGCGAGGCGACCGCGATCTTGACCAAGACGAACAGCCACCCCGACCCCAGCATCGGTTCGGTCGGTAGCCCGGCGGCGAAGTCGACGATGAGCCGCGAGAGCGGGGTTCGCTCGCCGAACCCCAGGAGATCGATCCCGGCGGCCGTCGAGACGCCGTCGAGAACGTGCGCGAAGACCGCGAAGGCGCCGAGCGCGCCGGTGGCCCGGGTCTCCGGAGCGACGCGGGTGAGCGCGAACCAGACGACGGCGGCGAGGATCGCGGCGACGACGAGGCTGCCTGCGGGGACGACCGGAGACAACGTGCCCGCGGCCGCACCGACGGCGAGGACGCGGACGACGGCGACGAGCGCGAGGACGCCGCCGACGAGCGCGAGGGCGCGGGCGACGCGGTCCGCGTTGAGGACGGCGTCCGCGACGAGCCAGGCACCGACGGCGGCGACGGCCACGGTGACGTACACGGCGGGCGTTCCCGCGAGCGGGCGAGCGAGCGTCGGGAGCGCATCCTCGACGTAGAGGACGTGCAGTGCGGACCCCAGGGCCATCCAGGGCGCTAAGGCGAGGACGCGAGCGGTCGTGACTGCCGGACGTCGTCGGAGCGCGGCGCGTGCGACGACCGCGGCGGCGGCGAGGAGCGCCACGAGGTACGTCGGGGGCGGTAGCGCGAACCCTTCCGGGAGTATCGCCATACTGGCGGATCCGGACCCGCGGGCAAAACGGTACCGAACCGGTCCGACCCCCGCCCCGAGACGAACTCGGCGTCGGGAATCCGGGACCAACTCGACCGCGGAGGTCCGGGGCTCATTCGACGGCAGAGACTCGCGACGACCGCGGGTGCCGACGGCTTACTCGGGTGTCCGGCATTTCTGCCGGATCGGGTTCATCACGAGCCAGACGGTGAGTACCGACAGCACGAGGACGAGAGTCACCGACGAGACGACGTAGGCGAGCGTGATCCGCTGGAAGACCATATTTATGAGTTGGCCGGTTCCGACGATCACGCCCAGGATACCGAAGGCCGACAGCGACACCTGTTTTCCGGCCTGATACCGCATATCTCGACGTATCTGAATACTGTCGCCGACGCTGATGTTCAGGTTGTCGCGCTCGGTGCTCGGGATCCGGACGGACAGCGACTCCTCCTCGCCGTAGGAACTGTCCGGCGTGGCCTCGGGTTCGAGGTCTGTGTCCTCCTCCCAACCGGACTGACAGCGGACGTTGCGCCGTCGCTTCTCGTCCCGCAGCCAACTCAGGAGCACGCGGTCGTTCTCCTCGATGCCGAGCCCCTTCATCGCGTCCTCGTTCATCCGGACGACGTTTCGGCCCTCGTCCCGGTCGTACCCCGGCAGGACGCGGAAGTTCGAGTAACTGTAATCGACGAACCGCCGGCCGAGCCACTTCGAGGCCCGTTCCAGGATTCCCTCCGCCTCGTCGACTTCGGTGAGTATCCGGAGTCTGACCTCGTTGGTGTCGCCCTCGTCTTTCGAGTCCACGCGGAGGAGCTTCCGGGTGATGCCGTTGATCCTGATCGTGTTGTCTTTCCGGCCCTTGTGATCGTACGTTTCGATCGGCAACTGGATTCGAGCGCCCGTCTTCGGGTTGATCAGTTCACAGACGTCGCCCCGCTGCAACGCGTCCGTATCGTCCATGTCGCCCGCGGAGATGTATCCGGCGAGCCCTTCGGTCGTGATGTCGCGATCCTCCTGCTCCCACGCCGAGACGCGGTGGACGGTCAGGTCGTCCAGCGTCTCCGTGTCGCACTCGCGGATCACGACCTCCATATTCTCGTCCTCGTCGCCGTCGTCCGGATCGAGGCCGATCTCCCGCTGGAGCCTGGTCCGGATGCAGGCCCACGGCCGACCCTCGTCCGTCGAGAACTCCGCGACGTCGTGATCGTCGCTGAAAGCGATGATCTGCGCCAGTGTCCCGTCGGCGTCCGCTTGCGGGGCGGACAGCTCGACGTACTCGTACTCCTCGGTGTCGTCCAGCCCCGAGAGCGTCGACTGCGGGACGATCGCCGCGTACCGGAACTTGTCGCCCTCTTCGAAACAGTGGTTCCGGAAGTCCGAAATCGTCTTCGAGACTACTCTCGCACCGTCCACGCTGAATCACCCGAGATCTCGTCGTTCTCCGCGACCGTGTTGAAATCGGTCGCGTCAGTCGAGTCGTACGCGGTTTCGTACGTGCTCGCACAGAAGTCCCTGTAGAACTCCGTGGCCACCGCCGAGCCGTACGTCTCTCCGATCATCATAATGCCGTTGACGATCCGGCTGTGATACGTCCCGTTTCGCGGTTTCTCCGCGGTGATGTCTGCACTCTCGGCGCTGTTTGCGAACAATCGGACCTCCGAAATGTCGGTGACGTCGTACTCGTCGAAGCGGTCCGGATCGACGTAGTACTCCAGTTCCGGGTCCCGAACGCCGGTGTAGTCGTACGGGGTCTCCGTCTCCCTGATCTGGTTTTTCTCCTCCGCGGTCAGCCCAAATACGAGGACGCCGTTGATCCAGTCGTCGGGATCGTCGGTCCGGACGGCCTCCAACATCGTCCCTCCCCGATCGGATTCGAGCGAGTAGTACCGGCGGAATCCCCGTATCTTCGCGGGGACGTACACGATGCGCTCCCGTCGCTCCTCCCACTTCTCCAGGGCGTTCGCCCTGACGTTCCGCTCGGTGTTGCCCTCGTAGACGTCGTCGAGCGTCGGATCGACGTTCTCGAACCTGGATATCAGACTCGTCGGGAGGATCAGACTGCCGTACCCAAATATCGGTGTCATTGATCGAGCGTCGTCTCCGCTTGTGTTGTCGGCTGTCGTACTTCACTATTGCGACCCCTCGCTTTTTCTCGCTCGGTGTCCAGGTGACGGTATGAACAGAACGGAGTTCGCCGCGCGCATCGACCACACGGTGCTGGGGCCGACGACGACGCTCGATGCCGTCGAGACCGTCCTCGACGAGGCGGAGGCGTACGGGATGAACGCCTGCATCCCGCCGTGTTACGTGCCGGAGGCGGCGGCGTACGCGCCCGACGTGACGCTCGCGACGGTCGTCGGATTCCCGCACGGCCAGCACTCGACGGCGGCGAAGCACGGCGAGGCCGTCGACGCCTGGCAGTCCGGCGCGGACGAGGTGGATATGGTGCTCAACGTCGGTCGCCTGAAGGCCGGCGAGGACGAGGCCGTCGCCGCCGACGTCGCGGAAGTCGTCGCGGCGGTCCCCGTCCCGGTGAAAGTCATCATCGAGACGGCGCTGCTGGACGACGAGGAGACGCACCGCGCCTGCGAGGCGGCCGCCGACGCCGGTGCCGACTTCGTGAAGACGTCGACCGGATTCGCCGACGGCGGGGCCACCGTCGCCGACGTCGAACTGATGGCGGAGTACCTGCCGGTCAAAGCCAGCGGCGGGATCGGATCCTACGAGGAGGCGACGGCGATGCTCGACGCGGGCGCGGAACGGATCGGCGCGTCGTCCGGCGTCGAGATCGTCGAGGGGTTCCCGGACGAGGACGACCCCCGATGAAACAGTAGCGGCGGTCCGGTCACGGAACCGATCGACGCTCGGGCGAACGGGTTCACGACAGTCGAGGAAAGAGGTCGCTACTCCCCCCGGGCCGAGAAGAGAGGTCGTTACGCCACCAGGGGCGGAACGGCGCGTCGCGCGCTCGCGGCCGGTCGTCGCGACCGCGCTACTCCTCGCGCATCTCGCCGAGCCGGTCGACGAGCGCGTCGGTGTCGACGTCGGATTCGACGTTGACGTCGCCGTCGTGGTCGTGCTCGTGGACGTTGACCGCCTCGCTGTCGTCGTCCTCCTCGGTGGTCTGCTCCTTTTGCTCGGATTCGTCGTAGCTTCCAAAGCCCATACCTCGTGGTGCCGCCCGCCGTAGAAGAAACGCACGAAGTGCCGGAGGAACGAGTGAGCGTGACAAGATAGCACACCGACACCTCAATATGCGTTTGTGTATTCCGCGATCGCCCCAGCGTCTCATCGGGTCTGAGAGCTCGCCTCCGCGGAATATTTCGACAGCGTAGATTCGTCTCGCGATTGTGTATGTGAGTGGATGACATTTCAATAGCCTTTTGATACGGTGTCAGAGATTCCGACACACAAATGACCGTGAGAGAGGGGGCCTCACTGAATCATCTCGACATCGTCGCCCGGGGGGCGGCGATTACGGTCCTGCACGTCGACGACGACGCGGCCTTCGTCGATCTGGCCGCGACGTTTCTCGAACGTGAGTCGAGTTCGATCCGAGTGCTGACCGAGACGACCGTCGAAGAGGGACGGGCCGCCCTGGACGAACACGACGTCGACTGCGTCGTCAGCGACTACGATATGCCCGGACAGAACGGCCTGGAGTTCCTCGAAATCGTCCGCGAGCGGGACCCGGAGCTCCCGTTCGTGCTCTTCACCGGGAAGGGTTCCGAAGAGATCGCCAGCGAAGCGATCTCGGCGGGCGTCACCGAGTATCTCCAGAAGGAGCGTGGGACCGATCAGTACGCCGTGCTCGCGAACCGGATCGAGCAGGCGGTGAAACGACGTCGGGCCGAAGAGGAAGTCTACCGCGGGTTCCTGGCGATAGAGTCCGCACGGGAGGGGATCGGGATCATCGGCGAGGACGGCACCTACCGCTACGTGAACCGCTCGTACGCGGAGGTCTACGACAGAGACCCGATGGAACTCGTCGGCGACCACTGGGAGAAACTCTACCCCGAGGAGGAGACCGAACGGTTCCACGACGAGATCCTGCCGGCGCTGGAACGGCGCGGGACCTGGGTCGGCGAATCGGTCGGCGTCACGAAGCACGGCGAGCGGGTCCCCGAGCGGCTCGCACTCACCGAGATGGACGACGGTGGCCACGTCTGCATCGTCCGCGACATCTCCGACCGGAAGGCCCGGGAGCGCGAACTCCGCCGCGAACAGCAGTTTCTGCGCACGGTACTGGACGCGCTCGGCGACCTGTTCTACGTCTTCGACGAGGACCTGAACTTCCTCCGCTGGAACGACCGCGTCGAGGAGGCGACCGGCTACTCGGGCGACGAACTCGAGGAACTGTCGCCGCTGGCCCTGTTCGACGACGACGCACCACGCGTCGCCGACGCGATCGAGACCGCGATCTCCGATCGTCGGCAGGTCACCGTCACGGCCGAACTCTCCCCGAAGAACGGGGAGAGCCGGGAGTACGAGTTCACCGGATCACCGATAGAAGACGACGGTGAGTTACTCGGCATCTGCGGGATCGGACGGGAAGCGACGGACGACGGTCACTGATCGAGGCACCGGTCCGCGCGGACCGAAACGTTTTGAGGTCGTTGCCCCTCGATCCGAGTAGATGAGTGTCGACTCGAAGCGACGGATCGTCGGTGGCGGTGCGCTCTCGACGCTCGGAGCGTTACTCGCCACCGTCACGCTTTTCGACGTCTACGAAGATTTCGCGCTGCAGGGCGATCCGCTGGTTCTCACCCTCGTCGAGAACTCTCTGCCGCTGGTTCTCAATCTCGGACTCGTCGCCGCGGGCCTGCTCCTCGTCAGCGACGACTCCGTCCCAGAGGAGTTCGTCACGCGCTCGACGGCGTGGAGCGTTCTCGGCGCGGTGTCGCTGTTCGGGATCACCGGCTGGGTGTACTACTTCCAGGTCGCACAGGGGCAGATCAAGCCGCACATTCTGTTCAGCCACGTCGTCTCGATGGGCGCCGTCGCGGGGCTCGCGGTCGGTTTTTACGACGGCCAGCGACGCGAACGCGAGGAGCAAGTCGTGACCGAACGCGATAAGATGATGGCGCTGTTCGAGAACAGTTCCGACTGCATCGCCGAGATCGAGTTCGTCGACGACCGGCCGCTCGTGCGCGATGTCAACCCCGCCTTCTGTGAGACGTTCGGGCTCGATCTCGACGCTGTCCGGGGAAGATGCATCGACGACGTCATCGTCCCCAGCGAGGACGAAGGGATGGCAGGCGTGATCAGCGAGCGAGCGAACCGCGGCGACCAGTTCGAGATCGACGGCCTGACTCGGCGGACTGCCGGCGGCGAGGTCCGCGTGTTCCGGTTGCAGGCGATACCGCTCGACGCCACGTCCTGGGCCGCCGACGGGTACGCCGTCTACACGGACGTCACCGCCGAACACCGGTACGAGGAGCGGATGACCTCACTCCACGAGGCGACGCGGGAGCTGATGACTATCGGTTCGATCGAGGGGGTCGCGCGAACGGCCGTCGACGCCGCCGAGGCGATCCTCAAACTCGACTTTACCAGCATCCACCAGTACGACAGCGAAAGGGAGGCCCTCTGTCCGGTCGCGCACACCGAACGGATGGACGACCTGATCGGTGCACCACCGACGATCCGTGCGGGCGAAGCCATCGCGTGGGAAGTCTTCGAGAGCGGGACGCCCCGCTACGTTGGTGATCTGAGTGCCGAACGCGGGGCGTACAACGACGACTCGACGCTGGCGAGCGAACTGATCGTCCCGCTGAACGGGTTCGGCGTCCTGCTGATCGGTGCACAGAGCCCGCACGCGTTCGACGAGTCGGACTTCTCGCTCGCAAAGATCCTGGCCGCGAACGTCGAGGCCGCGATGGAACGCGCCGAACGCGAGGCGCGGCTCCAACAGCAGAACGAGCGGCTCGAGACGTTCACCAGCATCGTCTCCCACGACCTCCGAAACCCGCTCTCGGTGGCCGATGGCTACCTCGAACTGGCCCGCGAGGGCGACGAGGCGGCGCTCGTACGAGTCGAGGACGCGCTCGACAGGATGGAGGAGTTGATCGCGAACCTCCTCGAACTCGCTCGCGAGGGCGCGTCGGTCGACGCGGTCCGTTCCGTGGATCTGGCGGCGGTCGCGCACGGTGCGTGGACGAGCACGGCGACGGCGGACGCCACGCTTCAGATCGACACCGCAGCGGAGATCGAGGCCGATCCGGACCGACTGCAGCAGTTGTTCGAGAACCTCTTTACGAACGCGGTCGAGCACGGCGGCGACGACGTCACCGTCCGCGTGACGTCGGCCGACTCGGGGTTCGCCGTCGAGGACGACGGCCCCGGAATCCCCGAGGAGGACCGAGAAGACGTCCTCGCACACGGGTACACGACCGACGCGGACGGGACCGGATTCGGACTGGCGATCGTCAACGAAATCGCCGGGGGACACGGGTGGCAGATGACCGTCGAATCCGGCCGATCCGGCGGCGCGAAGTTCGTCTTCGAGACCGAGTGAGGACGGCGACGCCCGTCCTCCTCGGGACCCCCCGTGGTACCGCCGCGGCGCTCTCACGACGATCCGCCACGGCGTCGCTCCCGGAGACGCCAATTCCGTCGAAAAACCACTTCGTCGATCGTCTAACCGCCAGTCGGAAAAATATGGAGTTATCCCGCTGGAGTGCACTCGACGAGGTAGACACCCTCACAGGAATCGATTATGTCTGGAAAGTACGATCTCGTTATCGTCGGCGGCGGCATCAGCGGGGCATCGCTTCTGTACACCACTGCGAAGTTCACGGACATCGATTCGATCGCGCTGATCGAGAAGGAGTCCGAGATCGCGGCGATCAACTCCCACCACACGAACAACTCACAGACGCTTCACTTCGGAGACATCGAGACGAACTACACCCTCGAGAAAGCCGAAGGCGTCAAGACGGGCGCGGAACTGCTGGCGGGGTATCTGGAGAATCACGACCCCGACCGAGAGATGCACGCGAAGCGAAGCAAGATGGTGCTCGGCGTCGGCGGGGAGGAGGTCGACAAACTCGAACGCCGGTACCACGAGGAGGGCTTCGGCGACCTCTATCCGAAACTCGAACCGATCGGTCGCGATGAGATCGGCGAAATCGAGCCGAAGGTCGTCGAGGACCGCGATCCCGACGTAGAGATGCTCGCGTTGCAGACGCCGGACGGCTACGTCGTCGACTACGGCGAGACCGCGAAGTCGATGGTCGAGAATGCGCGCGAGGAGGCGAACGTCGACGTGTTCACCGACACGAAGGTCGAAGACGTCACGGAGAACACCGAAGGCTACACGCTCACGACCGGCCGTGGTCCGTTCGACTGCGAGGTCGCGGTCGTCGCCGCCGGCTCCCACAGCCTCCAGATCGCGAAGGAATTGGGCTACGGCGAGGATATGGTGTTGCTGCCGGTCGCGGGGAGCTTCTTCCTCGCCGACGATCTCCTGAACGGGAAGGTCTATACGCTGCAGATGAAGAAACTGCCGTTCGCGGCGGTCCACGGCGACGCCGACGTCCACGACGGGAGTATCACCCGCTTCGGGCCGACGGCGAAACTCGTCCCCGCACTGGAGCGCGGTCGCGTCTCGACGGTCAGTGATTTCCTCGACGTGTTCGGACTGAACGCCGCGTCTTTCCTCAGTTACGCCAATATCCTCGCCGATCGGATCCTCCTCCCGTACGTGCTCACCAACCTCCTCTACGACGTGCCGGAACTCGGGCGGCGGGCGTTCCTCCCGGAGGTCCAGAAGGTCGTCCCGAGCGTCGAACTCGACGACATCGAGCGCGCGAAGGGTTACGGCGGCGTCCGACCGCAGATCGTCGACACGAGCGAGCGGTCCCTCGATATGGGCGAGGCGAAGATCGTCGGCGACGACATCATCTTCAACATCACGCCCTCGCCGGGAGCGTCGACGAGCCTGAAGAACGCGATGCGCGACACCGAGACGATTCTGGAGTTCTTCGAGGAGGACTACGAGTTCGACGAGGACGCCTTCCGCGCGGAGACGATCGAGAACTTCCCACGCGGCGCGTAGCGACCGAAAAGACGCTCGCGGGGGACTGCCCGGATACGGTCGGAGGCAGGCTTTCGAAACTGGGGGTTCGGTCGGATTCGAATCGCCATCCGTCGAACAATCTTCGTTCTCCAGCCGGAACCGACCACACACGAGAACGTTCACTGTGTTCTCCGACACCGAGACAGTTGTGTATCAGAGGCAGTCTTTTGAAAACGAATACCGAAGCCTTATGCGTTCCTCGGGCGTCCGTCTATCTGCAATGGCAAACGGTACGGTTGATTTCTTCAACGACACAGGCGGCTACGGTTTCATCGAGACAGAGGACGCGGACGAGGACGTGTTCTTCCACATGGAAGACGTCGGCGGCGAGGACCTCACCGAGGGAACGGAGATCGAATTCGAGATCGAACAGGCCCCCAAGGGCCCCCGCGCGACGAACGTCGTCCGCGTCTAATCCGGTTCTGACCGTCGCCGTCTCGGCGACGCACGATCCGCGATTTTCCACCAAATTACGCCCGAGAGCGACAGCCGTAGAGCGCACGCGGGCTTGCTGATTCCCGTCCCGGCAGCGACGCACGAACCGGTCGAACCAGCGCGAACCGATCGGACCGCGACGAGCGTGTCGGCACATAATCGTGACAACCGGTAATATATTTACCACGCATTCGCTCGATCCACAGTGTGAGCGTTTCTGTCACAGGCACGATTCGCGGGATGGCGAACAGAGCGAACCCAGTCTTCGGCGCGGGTGCGGTCCTGATCCCGATTGTCCTGTTCGTCGCCGCGGTTCTGTTCGGTACTGTCGAGCAGTTGACGTACGTCCACGTGATGGCCGGCGTGCTCTGGACGGGCATCGACCTGTTTATGGCGATGGTTCTCGGTCCGGTTCTCGGCGGCCTCGACGTCGAGAAGCGAGCGGCGGTCTTCCAGCGGTTCACGCCGAAGATGGCGTTTCTGATGCCGACGCTCGCCTTCACGACCATCTTCGGCGGGATGGTGTTGGCTGCGCAAATGGGATTACTCCCCGGTCTCGCCGCGTGGGGCGGACTGTTCTCGGTCGTCGCGATGGGACCGGCCTTGCTGGCGGTCGGCTACCAGTTCGACGCCTTCACCGACTGGCGATGGCTCGCGCTGTTCGCGGTCGTCGTGGGAGGCGGCGCCGCGTCGCTCGTGACGAATCTCGGCACGTTCGCGGTCCCGGCTGCACCGATCCTTCTCGCGCTCGTCATCGTCAGCGTGCTCACGATCACCGGGTTCGGGATCCTGCTGCCCGGCGAGGCGCGGATGTACTTGGAGATGATCTCCGAGGACCCCGACGCCGATCTCATCGGCGCGATCGGGATGCGGAACGCGAAACTGAGCGGCGTGCAGGGCGTCCTGCAGCTCAGCATCGTCGCGGTGATGGTGTACATCCGCTGGGGCGGGTTCGGCTTGTAACTCGGGCGCGCGGGATTCGGACCTCGAACCGCATCCACCAAAAGATCCATATCTGCCGATCCGAACATCCCCACAGAGCCAATGCCACCGACGATAGCCGTCGCGCACTACCCCGAAGGTGCGGGACACGCGACGCGGATGTTAGCCATCGCCGAGGCGATCGACTCCGCCGGCGGGTCAGTGCGGATGGCGGGTGGCGGTGCCGGACGTGAGTTCGTCGCACTCAACGGCTACGACGAGTTCGAACCGACGAACGTCGACTACATCGACGCGTACCAGAACGGGTCGCTGTGGCAGGCCACAAAGCGAAGTCTCCCGGCGAGTCTCGGCCGGATTGCGGACTATCAGGCGTGGCTTTCGGCGACCGAACCGGACGCGCTGGTCACCGACGATATGTTCGCCGCGATGGCAGCGACCCGCTGTGACGTCCCGCTGTACGTGCTGAAACACGATATGCCGGGCCTGTACGACGACTTCGCCGAACGGGCGGGGGCGCGGTTCCACACCCTGTTTCAGCTTTCGGCCGCCCGGGAGTTCTTCTACCCGGTCGTCTGGCCGGAGTCCTCGGCGGACCCGAAGGACGCGACTCGGATTCCACCGGTCGCGCTGGACGGCGAACCGCCGGTCGAAGATCACGCCGACGTCGTCGTGGTGCCGAGTCACTACTCCTCGCTGTCTCGGGTTTCAGATCATCTCCGGCGGCAGGGATACGACGTCCTCAACGTCGCCGACGAGGGCTGGTCGCCGGTCGAATCACTGCTGCCGTACATCCGCGGGGCCGACGTCGTCGTCTGTTCGGGATACTCGACGGTTATGGACGCCGCCGTCGCGGGGACGCCCTGTGTCGTCCACCCGGCGACGGACGAACAGGACGCCGTCGCCGACTGGCTGGACCGGTTCGACGTCACCGGATTCACCGTCGCGCCGGAGCCGATCGACGTTCTGGACGCCGTCGCCGCGCCGCCCGCATCCCCAGAATTCCCGAACGGCGCGAGGTTCATCGCACGGAAGGTGTTGCTCGACTTGCGAGATCCGGACCCGTACGCGACTCCGACTCCCGACCAGTCTCCCGCCGCCGACCCCGACGTCGAGGCGACCTCACGGCTCCGGTCGACCGCCACCATCCCGACGCTCGCGGCGGTGTGCCTCGCGACGACGACGAGCGCCGTCGCACCGTCTCGTATCGGCCGGAAAATCCGAACGACCGCGACTCGGGTCGCCGGTGGAGGGAAGCGGGCGGGCAGGTTCGCGATCCGCTCGGGCAGTGGTCTCGCGGCCGCGCTCAGAGACGGTCTCTCGGCCGCGGTAGAGGAGGGTCGCGGTTTTCTGGGCCGGTGCCGACGCTCGGTTCCCGGAGGCGTCGGCTCGCCGTAGGTCCCGGCGCGTGGCTTCGAGCGCGTTGATTCCGCGCTTCTCGAGGTTGCTTACGCCGTCGCGGTCGCTACGCTCGTTCCGTTGGACTCGTTCGCGCGGACGCGGACGTACCGCTGCCCGACCGCTCCGTCGAGGAGGCTCTCGACCGGCGCGCGGTCGTCTCTGAGTACGGGCACGTCGTCGGTCGGTTCGTCGGTTCGATACGAGGACAGATCCGACGAGAGATCGATCCCGATGTCGCGACGCTCGCTGCGGGCCTGCAGCTCCTCGCGGGTGAGAAGGGTCCCGTCCTTCGTCGCGACGACCTCGATGTTCTGCACGACCGGGCCGCCGGCGGTCGGGAAGCTGTAAACGCGCGGGAAGGCCTGCCGCATCGTCTTGTACTGCGCGCGGTAGAACTCCGAGGCGGGCCCGCTGGGCGCGGAGATGACGTTCGCGACGAGAACGCCGTCCTCGTCGAGGCGCTCGGAAGCGAGTCGCATAAACTCGACCGTCGTCAGCTGAAACGGCACGTTGTCCTTCCGGTAGGCGTCGAGGACGACCACGTCGTAGGTGTGATTCGTCTCTTCGAGGTACTGGCGACCGCCGCCGACGTGGACGTTCATCCGTTCGGAGTCGGGGACGCCGAAGTGCTCGTCGGCGGCGTCGACGACCGCGGGGTCGAGTTCGACGACGTCGACGGTGACGTTCGGGTACTGCTCGTGGAAGATCCGCGGGCCGGTGAAGCCGCCGCCGCCGACGAACAGGACGCGGTCGACGTCGTCGGCGCTGTCGGTGAAGAGCAGCGACGCGTGGAAGTAACGGGTGTACTCGAAGACGTGTCTCGTCGGGTCGTCGAGGTCCATCGCGCTGTGCGGTTGGCCGTCGAGGTACAGCGTCCGGGTGTCGCCGCGGTCGACGACGCGGAGTTCCTGGTAGGCGGTCTGCTCCGCGTGGACGACGTCGCCGCCGACGCCCGGGCCGAGGCCGCCGGTGGCCGTCGCCACGACGAGAGCGAGGGCGACGACGCCGACGCGGATTCCGGTCGTTCCGTCGAGGTCCGGTGCGGCGACCGCGGCCGCCGCGAGGACCGCGGAAAGCCCGAGGACGAGGCCGATCTGCGGCACCGACAGCAGCGGCACGAGGAGGTAGGTCGTCGCGAACGCGCCCACGATGCTCCCGACGGTCCCGACGGCGTAGACGTGGCCCGCGGTCGCGCCGACGTCGCCGCCGGCCAGCTCGGCGGCGTAGGGGCTCACGTATCCCAGGAGGTACGTCGGCGGGCCGAAGAGAAGCGTGATCGCCGGCAGCGACGCGAACTGGCTGGGAAGCGGCAACACGCCCGTCGACTGGACGACGAGGTCGCCCAGGAGGACGACGCCCGCGACGTAGAGCGCCGTCGCCAGAAAGACCCCGACGAGGCGGCTGTGGGAGGCGTTCGTCGCCGCCCGCTTCCCGCCGCGGTGGTAGCCGAGGCTGAGCGCGGCGAGGAAGACGCCGATGATGCCGCCCCACGTGTAGATGCTGTTGCCGAACTCGGGGGCCAGGATCCGACCGGCGAGGATCTCCAGACCCATGCTCGTGACGCCCGAGACGAACACGGCCGTTTCGGGTCGGGTCGGCCACCGTTCCGGGAAGAACCGCGGATCCATCGCTCGTAGCGAAGGGCGGGAGCGACTTCAACGCCGCGGCTGTCTGACCGCGGAATTGGAGGCTCTGGGCGCGGCCCGGCGGAACAACGTCCATCCCGAAGTGGCGAACAGTCGGCACCCGCTCGCGACGGCGTCCTCGCCAGCGGCGCGGTCGGTTTCCGCAACGCCGACCGCGTCGTCGCCGTCGCTCCCCGCGTCGACGTGCCGAGCAACCGCGGCCCGACGCGGGGCAGTCTCTACGTCACGGGGACGCTGGCCGCCCAATCAGATATAAACGCCCGGGCCTGTTCGAAGCCAGACACCCCTCAACTCGAAGCGTGTTTTTCGATCGAGATGAAGGGGGGGCGAGAGCTTATCGAGGGGCGCGAAGACGGACGGATTGGCGAACCGAGAAAGGAGGATATAGGACCCCGGAGGTGAAACGTGCGACAGAGCCATATGTTCGGAAGAATCTTGCTGCCGACGGACGGGACGGACTCGATGGATGCAGTCGTCCAGACCGCAGCCGACATCGCCGACCTGCGCGGGGCCGACGTCCACGTCCTCTACGTCATCGACGACAGAGCGTTCCTCACTCTGCACGACGAGATGAAGACCGACGTGCTCGCGGAACTGGAAGGCGAGGGCGAAGCCGCGACCGATCGGGCCGCGGCCCGGCTGCGCGAGGCCGGAATCGAGGTCACGACGGCGATTCGCGAGGGCGACCCTGCGGACCAGATCCTCGCGTACGCGGAGACCATCGACGCGGACCTCATCACGATGGGCACCCGCAGCGGCGATTACACGAACAACCTGATGGGAAGCGTCTCCCAGAAGGTCGTCGCGCGGTCGACGACGCCGGTTCTGACGACGAACCTGGCGACGGAGGAGTGAGAGTCGAAAACGTAGGCTCGGCCGTCCGGACCGGTCGATTACACCCTCGGACGTGTCGACGTGACGCCGACGGGGTCACTCCTCGGCGTCGAAATCCAAGGCGGCCGAGTTGATGCAGTAGCGTTTGCCGGTCGGCTCCGGACCGTCGTCGAAGACGTGCCCCAGATGGCCGCCGCAGTTCCGGCACAGGACTTCGACCCGTCGCATCCCGTGTCGCGTGTCGGTCCGGGTCTCGACCGCCTCCTCGTCGGCGTCGAAGAAGGAGGGCCACCCGGAACCCGAGTCGAACTTCGTCTCGCTGTCGAAGATCGGGGCACCACAGCCGGCGCACCTGAACGTCCCGTCCTCGTGGACGTCGAGGTACTCGCCGCTGAACTTCGGTTCGGTACCGCGCTCGCGCAGTATCTCGTACTCCTCGTCGGTGAGCCGTTCGCGCCACTCGGAGTCCGACGTCGGGAGCTCGTCGTCTGTGTCGTGTTCCATACGCCCCGTTGGAGCCGAAGCGGCAAGAACCTCTCCCCGAGCCTCGCCTGGTCGCCCTACTCTTCGCGCGTGAGGAACGACGGCAACCGGAGTCGTTCGAGGTCGTCGATATCGAATCCGTCGAGCAGCGGCGGTTGCCCGACCGCGTCGGGCACGTCGTTCGAGTGACGGTCGGTCTGGAGCGACTCTCGTGACGGGGCGGGTGAGTCCGATTCCTCGACGAGGACTTCCCAGGTCTCCTCGGCGCTCTCGTGGTGGGGATGTTCCTCCTGAACCTCCCGTTTCCCCTCCTCGAACGCCAGATCCAAGACGCTTCGTTCGTAGGCGCTCGACGCGAGTGCCCGGATCCGCGAGCGCTCCTCGGGGAATCGGTGCCCGAGTTCCGTCGCGATGCCGAGCGCGTACATCCGGCGGATCGCCTCCTCGCCCGACAGCGAGTCCCAGCCGGTGTCGAAGGCGCGTTCGTACATCTCAGAAGTCCACGCGTTTCGTCGGATCGACGACGAGCCCCTCGTCGGTGAAGCGCAGCGACCGGATATCGCAGTCGATGTCGGTCCCGCGCATCTTCACGACCTGTATCCCGCGAGTCATACCGGTCGCCTCCAGGTAGTTGTGGAAGAAGACGACGCCGTGGGCGAGAAAGTGCTCGTCGGAGTACGCGCTCGGGTCGGTCATCTCCGAGATGAGAAGCGTCGTCGCGTCACAGCCCTTCAGCGCGGTGAGAAACCGCGCCATCTCCTCTTCGCCGTCGGTGAAGAAGAGCTCGAGGAGCATCGTCGAGTCGATCACCAGCCGGTCGATGTCGCGGGAGTTCACGAACGCGACGATCTTGTCCGTCAGGCTCTGAACGCTGGAGGGGCTCCCGCTCGACGACGACTGGCTCAACAGCCGCTTGCCCTTCTTGTTCGCCAGGTTGACGAAGCGGAACTGCTCGGAGGCCGCGAGCGTCTCGAAGCCGAACTCGTAGCTGGACATGTCGTTGACGAGTTCCTCGCGGGACTCGTGCATCGTGACGTAGAGGCAGTTCTCCCCGTTTCTGAGCCCCTCGGCGACGAACTGGGCGGTGAAGGTCGTCTTCCCGCTCCCCGGCGGACCGGAGAGCACGTACAGGCGTCCGGGAAGAAATCCCCCCTGAATCAGGTGATCGAACCCGCTGACGCCGCTCGGTATCCGCATAGTGGAATCTCGAAGGACGCCCGTAAAACGATTCCGGGCCGATTCTCAGCTGTCGTAACGAGGAGCGGGATCCCGACGGGTTCTCCGAGTTGACGCGACGGGCTCGGCCCGAACGGTAAAGCCCGTCCGGGACTGCCCTCCGAACGTGACAGACCGAGTCGAGGACGAGGCCGCCACACGCATCGGCATCGTCGGCGCGGGTGCGGCGGGCGTCGGAGCGGCGTACGCGCTCCGCGACGCCGACGCTTCCGTGACCGTCGTCGAGAAGAGCGGTGGCGTTTGTGGCCGTGCGGCGACGCGCCGGAAGAACGGGTGTCGCTACGACCACGGCGCGAACTACCTGAAGGACGCGGACCGACGGACCGAAGCGCTGATTCGCGAACTCGGCGACGACGGCCTCGCCGAGATCGACGAGCCGGTCTGGACGTTCGACGGGCGCGGCGAGATCACTCCCGGCGACGGCCGCGACTCCCGGAAGTGGACGTGGACCGAGGGGATCACCCAGTTGGCGAAGCGCCTGCTCGCTCGAACCGACGCGACGGTGCACCGGCGGACGCGGGTCGTCGAGATCGAGCGCCAGGTGGGGGGAGCCGCGGCCGACGAGACCCTCCGCAACGGGGCGGCCGACAGGACTGGAAGCGACGGGGAGGCGACCAGTTCAGAGGAACGACGAGCGCGCGGACGCGCGTGGACGCTCCTCGACGCCGACGGGAACCGCCACGGTCCGTTCGACGCGCTCCTCCTGACGCCGCCGGCACCGCAGACGGCCGCGTTGCTGCGGACGAGCGAGTGGGACGACGGGCGGATCGGTCCGCTCGCCGAGGCCGCCGAAGCGGTTCCCTACCGGACGATCCGAACGGTCGTGCTCCACTACCCGTTCCGCGACTCCTCCCCGTGGTACGGCCTCGTGAACACCGATCGGGAACACGCCATCGGGTGGCTGTCACGCGAGGAGTGCAAGGCCGGTCACGTCCCCGACGGCGAGAGTCTCCTGATCGTCCAGATGAGTCCCGCGTGGTCGACGGAGCGGTACGACGATCCGCTCTCTGCGGTCGCTGACGACGTCGCAGACCGGGTCGCGGCACTGCTGGGGGACGAGCGGTACCGCGATCCGGACTGGATCGACGATCAGGGCTGGCGCTACGCGCTCCCCGATGCCGCGGTCGACCGAGACCCGATCGAACGCGTCGAGGACGCGGGACTGTACGTCGCCGGCGACTGGGTCGTCGGCGAGGGCCGGGTTTCCGAGGCGCTCTGGAACGGCCACGGCGTCGGCGAACGGATCGCCGTGGACCTGCAATAGGATCGGGCGTCGACGACGGCTTCCGCCGCGACTCCCCGCCGGCCGACGCAAGCAGACAGGCTTTACTCTCGTCGGTTCCTACGCCTGCTCGTGTCGCTCACCGTTAGAATCGATCCGCACGTCCACTCGGACGCCTCCTACGACGGGGCGGATCCCTCCGAACTGCTCTTAGAACAGGCCGCAGAGATCGGTCTCGACGCCGTCGTCGTCACCGACCACGACGTCATCCACGAGTCAGTTCGGGCGGCGGAGTTGGCCCCGATGTACGGCCTCGTCGGGATCCCGGGCGTCGAGGTCTCGACCGCCGACGGGCATCTGCTCGCGCTCGGTATCGAGGAGATGCCTCCCCGGCGCGCCCCGATGAGCGAAACCGCCGAGTGGGTCCGCGAACGCGGGGGCGTCGCGATCGTTCCCCACCCCTTCCAGCGCAGCCGACACGGCGTCCGCAAGAGCCGGCTGCAGACCGTCGATCCCGACGCGATCGAGGTGTACAACTCCTGGGCGTTCACGGGGTGGAAGAACCGGCGAGCGCGCCGCTACGCCGACACCTACGGCTATCCCGGCGTCGCCGGCAGCGACGCGCACAAGGTCGGCTACGTCGGCCGCGCGTACACCGAGATCGAAATCGACGACGTGACGCGCGCGGAGTTGACGGCCGACGTCCTGCTGGACGCGATCAGAGACGGATCGACCCGCGTCGAGGGGCGTCGGACGCCGATTCCGACGTCCGCCCGCCACTACGCCGGCGCGGGTGCTAGAAAGAGCGGGTTCTACGCGAAGTACGGTGCCTACCGGAGTGGTGCGCTCGCGAAGACCGGTGCGCTCGAAGCCGCGCGGATGCTCTATCGGATCTCGCCGCTGTCGGGGTAGTTTCGGGCGTCAATCTCGGTCGTGGGGAAGCGATCCGATTGCGACCGGGTAATGCGAACGCTTGGCGAGCGCCGTTGCGCTTCCGCTCCAAGGTGAACGATTATACGACGGTGGGAACAACTCCCCCCACGCGAGTGACGGATATGCCGGGGGAGATACCGAGGTACGGCGAGCGGCTCTGGATCGAGATAGCGGCAGACCGGGTGACCACGGCCGTCGATGGAATCGGTCCGCGGTTCGAGACACTACCGGGAGTCGAACGGCTGGGAGCCGTCCCGCGACCGTATCGCCTCGTCGGGGCCGTCGTCCTGTTCGACATCTTCGTGTTGCATTCGATCCAGCAGCTGACGGTCGGGTCGAACACGGTCCTCGATAACCCGTCGTGGTTGGCACTGCCGGGAACGGTGCTCCTGGCGGTCTTCATGAACCGATACGCACGAGACCGATACGACAGAGCGTGTCGAGAGATCCGGATCGAGACGCGGACCGCGTCGGGGTCGACGGAATTCCAGCGGTTAGTTCCCCGTCGGTTCAAGCGCGCGCTCCTCGCTGTGACCGTCGCCGGGTACTACGCCTATATGATCCTCTCCGGAAGGATCCCGACGATCATCGAATACGAGGGGTTGGCGGGGCTGTTCGGGTGGCTGGTCATCATCCCGTTCGCGTACGCGCCGATACTGCTCGAAACGGCGTCGATCTACCTCAGTCTGCACTTCTCGCTGCCGCGGCGCTTCGAGCGCGCCGACGTGAAAATCTACTACTTCGACCCGCACAACCTCGGCGGGCTCCGTCCGATCGGAGAGCTGCTCAAACACTCGTTTTATCTGTACGTGATCGCCCTGGTGGCACTCACCGTCCTGCTGTACGCCCCGTTTCTGTTCCCTGATGTGCTGTACACCCCGTATCAACCGCCGGAGTGGTTCATAACGGGCGTACTCACCGCGTTGTGGGCAATCGGCGTGTTCTCGATCGGATTCTCTCTCCTGACAATACACAGATATATGCGAGATCGACGGCGGACGGAGTTGCAGTCACTCGAATCTCGGTTTCACGAACTGGTCAACGACCCGTACAACGTGCGGGACGCGCTGGAGGACAACGAGGAACTGGAACGGTTCGAGCGGGAGCAACACCGGATCGGACAGGTCCGCGAGACGAGAGAGTTCCCCGCGACGACGGCGATGTGGCTACAGATTCTCATAAGCGGCGTGGTGCCGCTCGTCATCCAATGGGGAATCCGATGGCTCGACAGCGTGCTCTGAGACCGGTAGTGCTCCACTCAGCGCCACCCACCCGTCGTAAAAGAGCGTAGCAGACCCGTCGAAAACCGCGTTTCAGACGTAGTCGATGCCGTCCCAGGTGGGGCCGCCGCCGTGCCACTGGTGGTTGGTCGGGCCGCCGAGGGTCTCTTCCTTCCACTCGATCGGCTCCCAGTCGGGCTCGAAGTTGAGGTAGCCCGGGCCGGCGAACAGCTCCAGGCGGAGGCCGCTGGCGGGGTCTTTGACGTACATACAGTCCGCGCGGGTGATCGCGTGCATCGCGGGACCGTCGCTCCGGTTGTTGATTTCGATCCCGTGCTCGCTGCAGATGTCGCCGGCGGTCCAGAGGTCCTGGAGGCTGTCGAGGTGGTAGGCGACGTGATGGAACTGCGTCGGGTCGTCCTCGGGTTCCCGGTGGATCGCGATGTCGTGCGGGAGCGGCGTAACGGCGTACCACCAGCCCCAGTACTCTCCGTTCTCGGCCTCGAATCGCTCGTTTAGCTGGAAGTCCATCGTCTCCCGCAGCCACTCGTCGTGGTCGAACGCGTTCTGACCGGGGTCGTTCACGTGGATGTGGTCGATCCGCCGCGGCGCGATCCGGTTCCCGACGGACTCGCTGTAGACGCGGTTTCTGAGCCCCGACCGCTGGCCCTCGGGGGCGTCGGGCTTCTCGACGTCCCAGTAAAACTCGTAGTTGTGGCCGAACTTCTCGACGCGAATCGCCTCGCCGATGCCGTTCTCCTCGCCCGCCTCGACGTAGGTGATCTCCTCGCCCTCGTCCTCGAACTGCTGTTCGAGTTCGCCTAACGCCTCTTCGCTGGCCGTCCGGAACGCGAAGTGGTCGACGCCCTCCTTCCCGCTCTCGGTGAGGCTGAGCGTGTGGTGCTCCCAGTCTCGCATCCCGCGGAGATAGGCGGTGTCACCGTCGCGTTCGGTGACCTGCAGTCCCATCACCTCGTTGAAGAACCACAGCGATTCGTCGAGGTCGGGAGTGTGTGCCGCGACGTGTCCGAGCTTTGCAACGGGAGAGTTTCGTCGTTTCATATGAGTTTGATCTGGATCGTTCCGCAACCGGTGGTGGTAGTCGTCACTCGACGAGCGTTGTTTCACCTGGAAAACCAGTATAGAACCACCCCGTATTTGCGGGTGTTTTATAAATCACCGATCGCGAAAGAGGTCCGTATCCTCGGGCCTCGCGGGTTGTCGCCGCGTCAATGTTGCGACCCCCGAACGATTCTTGCCCCCGCGACGCGTCTCACCGGCCGTGAGTGGGATCCGAGCGGAGATCAGCGTCGAATCGCCCCCGGACTGTCCGGCAGCGACGGCCGCAGAGGCGGCGGGAGCCGCAGCCACGTCCGTCACCAAATCGGTCCCCACGGACCCCGGCGAGGCGGTGACAGAGGAGTTCACACTGGAGGGCGACCGGCCGCTGGTGGCCGACGAGACTTCGGGAGACACAGGAGAGCCGCAGGGTTCGGATCTGGAGTTCGAGGAGGTGTTCTCCTACGGTTCAGAGCGCGTGTATCGGTTCGAGCGGGCGCAGGACCGAACGTGCTTTTGCGAGTGTATCGAGCAGTTCGGCTGTCCCGTGCGCGACGTCCATTCTCGCGACGGATCCCTGACAGTGAGTTTTCACGCGCCCGACGTCGATACGCTCCGGTCGGTCGTCGCGCGCCTCGACGACCGGTGGTCCGACGTCTCCGTGCGTCGGCTCGTCCGGTCGGATGCCGGCCGCGAGGGCTCGGATCTCGTCTTGGTCGACCGCGGCGAACTGACCGAACGCCAGCGGGAAGTCCTAGAGACCGCCCACGAGATGGGGTATTTCGAGTATCCGAAGCGGGCGAACGCCGGCGACGTCGCCGACGAACTCGGCGTCGATGACTCGACGTTCGTCGAGCACCTCTCGGCCGCACAGGGCAAGCTCCTCTCGTCGATCCTCTCGTAACCGTCCGCTCGTAACCGCCCGATCGCGGTCGATCGATTCTCCCGGAACCCGGTCGCACTTCCCGCAGCCTCTCTGTCCGGCCCGGAGCGGCGTCTGATCGATGACTGTCGCCGTCGACGGACGACAACCGCTAAGTGACCCGCGGCCGCGCGTCGAGGTATGCTCGACGAGTTGCTCGGTCGCGCGGAGCTCAAAGCGCGGATCGAGGAACTGGAAGAAGAGAAGCGTCACCTCGAACGCCGCGCGGCGGCCGAAGAGGAGCGTCGGTCCGAGGCCGCCCGGGAGCGCCAGGAGGCCGAAGCCGAGGTCAACCGACTCGAAGACAAGATCGAGGGCCTCGAAGAGCGCGTCGAACGTCTCTCCGCGACCGACGACGTCGACGTCGCGTTCCGCGGGACCGAGCAACTGCGGGGGGACCGTCGCGACGAGGTTCTCGCGCGCCTGTCGTCGTTCGAGACCGGGGCCGAAGGCGCGCTGACCGCGATGGTTCACGACGACGTCCCCAGCGCCGTCGCCGAGACCCTCGGCGAGCGGTCGGCGCTCGTCCGCCGGGCCGCCCCGTGTCTGGTCTGTGTCGACGACGCCGGCCTCGTCGCCGCCGCGCTCGACTCGCCGACGCCGCCCGCGGCGTTCGACGAGTGGGGTTCGGGGTTCCGGATCGACCGGTCGTGGTTCGCACCCGTGGATCCGACGTGGGTCGCGCTGGTGCGCTCGGACCTGTTCGCCCTCGGCGTCTACGACGGCGAGTCGGTGTCGCTGGTCGACGAGGTGGAATCGGACGTGATGGGGACGCACTCGAAGGGCGGGTTCTCGCAGGCGCGTTTCGAGCGTCGGCGCGACCAGCAGGTCGACGAGCACCTCGACCGGGCGCGGGAGGCCCTCGAAACCCACGTCGGACCACGCGAGGACCGCGACCTGATCGTGCTCGGCGAGGGGACCGTCCTCGGGCGGTTCACGGACCTCGCCGACCGGACCGCGACCGTCGATGCCACCGGCGAACCGAAAGAGGCGCTCCAGAGTGCCGTTCGAGAGTTCTGGACGGTTCGACTCTCGCTTCTGTGATTCGGGCCGATCGCTCCTTGTCGGACCGTCGGACCGACGGATCACGACCGTTAAAACCACCGTCGGCGTCGGTTCACGTATGACCGACACGTCACCGGAAACCGACGCAGAGCGGGTCGTCGTGCTCGCACACGAGAAGTTCCCCGAGCGGGCGAAGACGGCCACGGGCGTTCTCAAGTACGCCGATTACGACGTCGTCGCCGTCCTCGACCGCGACCGCGCCGGGACAGTTACGACCGACCACCGTGCGGACCTCCCCGAAGTCCCGATCGTTTCCTCGATGGCGGACGCGCCCGAGGCCGACACCCTGCTGATCGGAATCTCGCCCATCGGCGGCGCGTTCGACGACTCCTGGCGACCGGACGTCCGGACCGCGATCGAGCGCGGGTGCGATGTCGTCGCCGGCCTCCACTACTTCCTCTCCGAAGACGAGGAGTTCGCGACCTTGGCGGCCGAACACGACGTCGCGCTCCGCGACGTGCGAAAGCCCAAGGAGGACTTGACGGTCGCCGGCGGCCGGAGCGCCGATATCGACGCCGAGGTGGTGCTGACGGTCGGGACCGATTGCTCGGTCGGGAAGATGACCGTCGCGCTGGAACTCGTCGAGGCCGCCCGCGAGCGCGGCGTCGACGCCGGGTTCGTTCCCACCGGCCAGACCGGGATCATGATCGCCGGCTGGGGCAACCCGATCGACCGCGTGGTCTCCGACTTCACCGCCGGCGCGGTCGAGGAGATGCTCCTGGAGGTCGGCGACGACTACGACGTGCTGTTCGTCGAGGGCCAGGGGAGCATCGTCCATCCGGCGTACTCCGCGGTCACCTGCGGCATCCTCCACGGATCGATGCCCGATTCGATGGTCCTCTGTCACGCGGCTGGTCGGGAGGCGATCCACGGCTACGAGTCGTTCTCGCTGCCCGAAATCTCGGAGTACGTCGACCTCTACGAGGGGCTGGCCGCTCCCGTCCACGAGGGGAGCGTGGTCGCGGGCGCGCTGAACACGTCCGGGATCGACGACGACGACGCGGCGCGTGCGGCCGTCGAGGCGTACGCCGACGAACTGGGCCAGCCCGCGACCGACGTCGTCCGCTTCGACGCCGACGCGGTCCTCGACTCGATCCTCGGGGCGGAGTGACAGATGCTCTCGACCGAATTCGAGCGCGTCTCGCTCCCGCTCGCGGACGCGTTCACCATCTCCCGGGGAACGCAGGAGGTCGCAGAGAACGTCGTCGTCCGGCTCACCGACGACGGCGGAATGACGGGCGTCGGCGCGGCCGCACCGGTGGGTCACTACGGCGAGACCCCGGACACGGTCGAGGCCGTGCTACCACCGCTCTTGGACGTCGTCGAATCCGTCGGCGACCCGCACGCGATAGAGCGGATCGAGCGCGAACTCCGCGACGCCGTAAACGGGAACCCGGCCGCGCGCGCCGCGATCGACGTCGCGCTGCACGATCTGGCCGCGAAGCGCCTCGGCGTCCCGCTCTTCCGCCAGTGGGGGCTCGATCCCGACA
Source organism: Halobellus rarus (assembly GCF_024494595.1). Classification (GTDB taxonomy): domain Archaea; phylum Halobacteriota; class Halobacteria; order Halobacteriales; family Haloferacaceae; genus Haloquadratum; species Haloquadratum rarum. The sequence goes on from NZ_JANHDI010000013.1 coordinate 81,327, forward strand.
CGGTACCGAAGACGTCGTTCACGATCGGTCTCGACACGACCGAGCGAATGCGCGAGAAGACGCGGGAGGCCGTCGCAAACGGCTACGACGTCCTGAAGGTGAAACTCGGGACCGACCGCGACGAGGCGATCGTCTCCGCCGTCCGCGAGGAGGCTCCCGACGCCAGAATCCGCGTCGACGCCAACGAGGCGTGGACGCCGCGCCAGGCGGTCCGGATGACCGAGCGACTCGACGCGTACGGGGTCGAATTCGTCGAACAGCCGGTTCCCGCGAGCGATCCGGAGGGCTTCGAGTTCGTCTACGAGCGATCGGCGCTCCCCATCGCGGCCGACGAGTCCTGCGTGACGCTCCCGGACGTCCCGGCGGTCGCCGACCGGACGGACATCGTGAACCTGAAGCTGATGAAGACCGGCGGGCTCGCGGAGGCGCGTCGGATGATCCACGCCGCCCGTGCGCACGGACTGGAAGTGATGCTCGGCTGTATGATCGAGACGAACGCCGCCATCGCTGCCGCCTGTCACCTCGCGCCGCTCGTCGACTACGCCGACCTCGACGGCGCGCTGCTGCTCGACGACGACGAGTACGAGGGGGTTCCGATCGACGGCAGCGTGATCCGACTCACAGAGGTCGACCGCGCGGGAACGGGCGCACGACGGACGTAGCGCTCGACGTCGACGAGGCGATGTCGCCCTCGACGTCGACCCGATCTACGCCGCCCCGACGTCGACCCGATCTGCTCTGCTCCGGCGAGCGTTTATATACGAACGAGCGGCCAGCGTCCCCGTGACGTAGAGACTGCCCCGCGTCGGGTCGCGGTTGCTCGGCACGTCGACGCGGGGAGCGACGGCGACGGCGACGACGCGGTCGGCGTTGCGGAAACCGACCGCGCCGCTGGCGAGGACGCCGTCGCGAGCGGGTGCCGACTGTTCGCCAAACCTGACCAGCCACGCGTCGACGACTAATCCACCACCACGTCGACGGTCAACCTGTCCTTCCGCGAGCGATTGCCGACCAACGATCGACCGGGTGGGACTGGAAGGGGCCGCGCGCTGGACGAAGACGCGCGACGCAAGGACCGCAGCGAACGCAGTGAGCGAGGACCACAGCGAGCGCATCGAGTCCAGCGCGCGGGGGCTTCCGAGGTCAACACTGATCTCACGTCGCCACCGCAAACAAGTACCGCATAGAGACGCACAGGCTTAACAGCGAGCGCCGAGTATCCACGCGTAGATGACCCAGGTCACGCTCATCGGCGACCGCCTCGCGTCCCCGGGGACGGAGTTCGTCTACGAGGGCGAGTCGACGGCGTGTGAGGGCTGTCCCTACCGACAGCAGTGTCTGAACCTCTCCGAGGGCGTCCGCTACGAGGTGACCGACGTCCGCGAGAACGGACAGCTACTCGACTGCGCGGTCCACGACACCGGGGTCCGAGCCGTCGAGGTCGAACCCGCATCGATCACCGCCAACGTCGCCTCGAAGGGGGCCTACGCCGGCAGCAAGGTGGAGCTCCCCGGTCCGTGCCCGCACACCGAGTGTCCGAGCCACGAGTACTGCGTCCCGGAGGGTGCGGACTTCGACGCCGAGTACCGGATCGAGGCGGTCCTCGGCGACCCGCCCCACGAGTTCTGTTACCTGGACCGAGAGCTGACGCTCGTCGACCTCGAACCGCCCGAGGAGTAGCGTCGTCTCTCACTGCCGTCCCTAAGCTCGACCGTCCCGCCCGGAGTCCCGCTATGCGAGCGTGCCGAGCCGATCGGCCGCGTAGCCGAACACGTCCTCGTAGCCGTTCGCCGAGAGCAGGACCGGGTAGAACTCGTCGTCCGCGCTGAAGGCGTCGCCGTCCGCGGCGGCGACGGTGTCGCCCGGAGCGACGCGCTGGAAGTTGTCGACGAATATTCGGTACTCCTCGGCGGGGTTCTTGGGGATCTGATCGAGGAGGCGAAAGACCGTCACCTCGTCCTCGTCGCGCCGGTGCAGCGACAGCGGCGGTTCGACGTCGCCCTCGACCGGCGCGGCGAGGACGCCCGTCGCCGAGAGGAACGCCCGGAGGATCCAGTAGGCGTTCGTCGCGGCCTCCTCGCTTCCTTGCAGCCCGCACTCGACTTCGATCGTGTGCGCGTGGTCGATGAGCCGGCCGGTCGCGAACGGCCCGGTCTCGACGAGATACTGCATCGGGAGGTGCGGACAGATCGCCCTCGACACCGCGTCGACCTCGTCGACCAGGGCGAACGGCTCGGCGTACGACTGCGTCGAGTGCAGCGAGAGCACCGTCTTTCCGCGGAGCTCGCGCACCAGATCGTGTGCGAGCCGCCCCTCGTGCGTCTGCGCCTTCGGATCGCCCGGGAACGCCCGATTGAGGTCCTCGTCGAGGTAGCGGACGCCGGCGTCGAGCGCTTCCTCGTTCGCGACTATGAGCTTGACCGGCCGTTCGACCGACGGCTCGCCCGCGACGAAGCGTTCGATCGCCCGCTCTCCGCAGGGTTCGTCCCCGTGGACCGATCCGACGACGGCGACCTCGGGTGTCCCCTCCCCGAGTTCGTAGATTCGCATTGCTATTCACCAGGCGACGGAGGGTCAAATCTCTTTATTTATGGGAGCGAACTGGGGATGTGAACGATCACACCCGCGACGACACCGTCGGACCGCCGACGTCCGGAGAGCCGACCGGCTGGGATCCGGCGCGTACGACATCGAACGGGTGGGAGCACGGCACGCTCCGCCGCGCGACGGTCCACGGCGTTCGGCTCTACAATTCCCGGGCGTTTCACGCGTCCCACGACTGCTTCGAGGACGAGTGGTACAACTACGGGTCCGGGACGACAGAGAGCGCGTTCCTCCACGGGATGGTCCAGGTCGCCGCCGGCGCGTACAAGCACTTCGACTTCGAGGACGAGGGCGGTATGCGCTCGCTGTTCCGGACGGCGTTGCAGTACCTTCGGGGCGTTCCGAACGACTACTACGGCGTCGACGTCGGCGACGTCCGGAACACGCTCGAAGACGCGCTCGACGATCCCGGGGTGCTGGAGGAGTGGCGGATCGAACTCGACGGATCGCGTCCGGAGGCCGACCGACTGGATCGCGAGTACGCCGAGCGACTGGACTGACTCTCGGGCATCGGAGAATCGCCTACTCTTCTTCGGCCGCCCGTGCGAGTTCCTCGTAGGCCGCCCACGACGGATCGACGTCGGGATGCCCGATCGCTTCGCCGTCGACGACGACCCCCGAACCCGCCTCGACGGTACCCGCGATCCCCACGGGCGTTCCCTCGGCCTCGAGCGCGTCGAGGACGCCGCCGGTGTGATCGGGATCGACCGCCAGCACGAGCGTGCCGCCGGTCGTCGTCGTCCAGGGATCGATTCCGAGCGCGTCACAGGTCTCGCGAACGCCCGGGCGGATCGGGATCCCGTCCGTCGAGAGATCCAGTCGGACGCCCGCGCCGTCGGCGACCTCGACGAACGCTCCGAAGAGCCCGCACTCGGTTGCGTCGTGCATCGCGTGGACGCCGCCCGCCGCCGCGGCGGTCATCGCGTCGCGGACACAGGAGGCCTCGTCGAGGCGTTTCTGTGCCGTTTCGAGCGTCGCACCGTCGAGGTCGATCGTCTCTGGAAACAGCGTGGTGAGCAGTCCCGTCGCCTCGACGGCGGGGCCCTTCGTCACGAGGACGTCGTCACCGACCCGCGCGCCGTCGGGACGGATCACGTCCCCGAAGTCGCCGACGCCTAGGGCCGTCGCCCCGCCGACCCACGGGAACGAACAGTCCGCGTAGCGGGCGGTGTGACCGGTGACGATCGAGACGCCCAGATCCGCCGCTTCCGCGTGCATCGACGCCCAGAGCGTCGCGAAGGAATCGTCGGAGAGCGTCGGCGGGAGCGTGAAGGAGATGGCCAGATGCGACGGCGCGAGCCCCGACACGGCGACGTCGGCGAGGACGAAATCCAGCGCGAACCGGCCGGCGCGCTCGAAGCCCAGCCCCGGCAACACGGAGACGGGATCCGTCGCGATCGCGACCGCCGTCCCGTCGATATCGAGAAGTCCGAAGTCGACGCCGTGGGCCGGTCCGAGCGCCACGTCGTCGCGGTCGGCACCGAGTCGAGGGAAGATGTGTTCTTCGAAGAACGATCGGTCGACCTTTCCGAGATCCGCCATACGCGTCCCTCTCAGCGACTCGATTTGAACGTGACGCTGTCGTCGAGAGGTGAGGGCACTCAGTTACTCGTCTGGGTCGACGACGAGTTGGTCGGCGAGCGCCTCGTCGGTCACCGTCCGCTCCCAGTCGCGCCCGGCCGCGCCGCCCACCTCGGCGTGGATCTTCTCCGCGAGCAGGTTCACGGCCACGCTGTTCGCGCCCTCGGGGACGATGAGGTCGGCGTGTTTCTTCGTGGGTTCGACGAACTGCTCGTGCATCGGCTTGACCGTCGAGAGGTACTGCTCGATGACGCCTTCGAGGTCGCGACCGCGTTCGATGACGTCCCGCTGAATGCGTCGGATGATCCGGACGTCGGCGTCGGTCTCGACGTAGAGCCGGAGGTCCAGCATCTCGTTGATCTGCTCGTCGGAGAGCGCGAAGATCCCCTCGAGGATGACCACGTCCGTGGGTTCGACCCGGACGGTCTCGTCGGTCCGGTTGTGGATCTCGAAGTCGTAGGTCGGCATCTCGATGGGCCGGCCTTCCAGAAGCGTCGAGAGTTGCGTCCGCAGGAGTTCCCACTCGAACGCGGAGGGGTGGTCGTAGTTCACGTCCTCGCGCTCTTCGAGCGCCAGGTGGCTCTGGTCTTCGTAGTAGTTGTCTATCGGAATCCGCGCGACGGAGTCGCCGACGTTCTGCGTGATGAGACGCGCGATCGTCGTCTTCCCTGCACCGGTGCCGCCCGCGATCCCGATGACGAACGAGGGGATGCTCATTTCCAGAGAGAGTCGTCGCCGCGCGCTTGAGCGTGGCGGTTCGTCGAACGGACCGCCTGGCTTCGGTGCCCGATCACACTCACCACGCAGTGCCTGGATGGCGCGACGTCCTGTCGTAGCAGACCACAACGTGCCAGAACGTCGAGAGGATATGGACGCCTAACGCGGTACACACGATACAGAAACGGTGCCTCACGCGAGGGTGAGCCATCGAGTGACGTCTATCGTTGGTCATCGGGTATTTAGCTCCGATCAGTGTCGCAACGAATACATTTATATTGAGGTGTCCCATTTCCGTGATTATGGCACGTGATATCGTACGGCGCAGGTTTTTGAAACGGGTCGGTGCAGCGGGAGCGATCGGTGCGACTGGACTGGCCGGCTGTATCGGGAGCCCCGACGACGGCGGCGACGGTGGCGGTGACAGCGGCGACGGCGACAGCGGCGGAGACAGCGGCGGAGACAGCGGTGGCGACAGCGACAGTGGCGACGACGGCGGCAGTTCCGGCGACGGGCCGGACGGTCTCGTGGTCATCGGCTACCCCGAGAGTGGGATCCAGCTGTTCCGCGACTACTACAGCCAGTCCGACGGGAGCGAGGAGATCGTCGTCCCCGACGGACTCAGAGACGGCGCGATGCCGGGGCAGGTCGGCAACGACATGGAGAACGTGACCGGGACCGCGCCGGCGGCGGGCGGTCCGAACCAAGAGGCGTTCAACTCACTGTTCCAGGACGAGTACGGCTCCTCGCCCGGCGTGTTCACCTCCCAGTCGTACGACTCGGTCGCGATCCAACTGCTCGCGAACGCGGCCGCGGGCGAGAACTCCGGGACCGCGATCCGCGATCAGATGCGCCGGGTCGCCAACCCCGGCGGGATGGAGGTCACGCCCGAGAACCTCGTAGAGGGCATCGAGGCGGCGGCTAACGGCGACGACGTCAACTACCAGGGCGCGTCGTCGGCGACGAACTTCAACGAGGCCGGCGACCCGGCCTCGGCGGCGTACGCCATCTGGGAGTTCAACGCCGACGAGGGCGCCGCGGAGAACGTCGAGGTACAGAACTTCGAGGGCGAGAACCCCGACGGGGCGGGTCCGGCAGCGGACAGCGGTCCCGGCGGCAGCGACCGCGAGATGTCGGTCGGCATCCTCCTCCCGGAGACCGGCGACCTCGCCTCGGTCGGCGGCCCGATGATCCAGGCCGCACAGCTCCCGGTGCAGCAGGTCAACGACGCCGGCCCGGCGGGACTCTCGGTCAACGCACAGATCGAAGACAGCCAGACGTCGCCGAGCGCGGGGACCGCCGCGGCCGAATCGCTCGTGAGCGCGGGCGTCCCCAGCGTCTGCGGGTCGGCGTCCTCGGGCGTGAACGTGCCCGTCTCACAGGAGGTGTTCATTCCGAACGAGGTCGTCGGCTGCTCGCCGTCGTCGACGGCGCTGTCGGTGACGAACCTCGACGACAACGACTACATCTTCCGGACGGCTCCCTCGGACATCCTGCAGGGGCGCGTGATGGCGCAGGTGATGTCCGAGCGGCTCGGCGTCGACAACGTCGCGACGCTGTACGTCAACAACGACTACGGCCAACAGCTCTCCGAGCGGTTCAGCAGCGTGTTCGAGGACACGTTCGACGGCGAAGTCTACCGACAGGTCGCGTTCAACATCGGCGAGTCCTCGTACTCGTCGGTCATCAGCAACGCGCTGTCGGCGCCGGACAGCTAGGCAGAGAGCCGTCGTCTCGATCCCCGTTTCTTTGGCGGAGAAGGCGCCGCGAGCCTCGCGTCGGATCCGGTTTCATCCGCCGTGAGACCCGCGTCGAAGTCGGTTCTATCCGCCCAGGAAGTCCCGACGGACCTGCTCGTCGGTCAGGAGCGCGTCGCCGTCGTCCATGTACCGGTTCCGACCGTTCGCGAGGACGTAGCCGCGGTCGCAGCGCCGCAGCGCCTCCTTGGCGTTCTGTTCCACCATCAGAACGGCCGTTCCGTCGTCGTTGATCGCGTCGATGCGGTCGAACATATCGTCGACGAGGTCCGGTGCGAGACCCGCAGAGGGTTCGTCGAGCAGGAGCAACGAGGGATCGAGCATCAGCGCGCGACCCATCGCGAGCATCTGCTGTTGGCCGCCGGACATCGTCCCGGCCTTCTGCGACTGCCGCTCTTCGAGGATCGGGAACCGCTCGAACACGGCGTCGAGGGCGTCCTGTGGGACCGAATCGAGGATGTACGCGCCCATCTCCAGGTTCTCCCGGACCGTCAGGGAGGCAAACACGTTGTCGTTCTGGGGCACGTAACCGATGCCCTCGTGGATGATCTCCTCGGGGCGGCGTCCAGTGATGTCTTCGCCCTCGAAGATCACCGTCCCGCCCATGTGGCTCGTGAGGCCGAAGACGGATTTCATCACCGTCGATTTGCCGGCCCCGTTCGGCCCGACGATCGTGACGTACTCGCCGTCGGCGACGTCTAAGTCCACGTCGGTCAGGATCTGGAGGTCGCCGTAGCCGGCGTCGAGGTCACGGACCTCTAGGAGCGCCTGGTCCTCACGGTCGGGAATCGTCTCCTTGGAGACGTCGGCGTCGTACGCCGGCGGATCGCGCTCGGTGTCTGTGCTCATACGTTCCCCCCGAGGTATGCCTCGATGACCTCCTCGTTCGCCTGTATCTCGTCGGGGGATCCCTCGGTCAGGACCTGCCCCTGATGGAGCACGATGACGCGCTCGCAGTTTTCCATAATCAGATCCATATCGTGTTCGACGAGCAGGAACGTGTAGCCCTGCTCGCGGAGTTCGTGGACGTGTTCGAGCAGCCGCTTCTCCAGCGACGGATTGACGCCCGCGAACGGCTCGTCCAAGAGGAGCATGTCCGGATCGGTGAGGAGCGCCCGCGCCAGCTCCAGCAGCTTCCGCTGTCCGCCCGAGAGGTTCCCGGCGTACTCGTCGGCGATGTGGTCGATGTCGAAGAACTCGATCACGTCCCAGACGCGTTCGAGGAGTTCCTCCTCCTGTTCGACGACGTCGCCGCGGAAACCGGGAGTGACGGACCGCCAGAGTGCCTCCCCGCGCTGGTCCTTCGGGGCCAACATCAGGTTCTCCAAGACCGTCATCTCCTGGAGTTCCCGGGCGATCTGAAACGTCCGGACGAGCCCTCTGTTCGCGATCGCGTGCGGTTTCTGCCCGGTGATGTCCTCGCCGTCGAACGTCACGGTCCCCGCGTCGGGGCGCAGCATCCCGGTGATGAGGTTGAACGTCGTCGACTTCCCCGCGCCGTTGGGGCCGATGAGGCCGGTGAGGGTCCCGCGTTCCACCCGGAAGGACGCGTCGTCGACGGCGGTGATCCCACCGAAGGTCTTGCACAGCCCCTCCACTTGGAGCGGGTACTCCTCGTCGACGTTCGGCCCGCCGGAGCCGAGATCGAGCCCGTTCGAGGCGGCGTCGGTCCTGCCGGGGACGTCCCGGCCGCCGTTCGATCCACCAGCGTGGTCCGATCCGACGTTCGTGGCGTCCGGATCACTCATCGGAACCACCACCGGCGTCGCCGCCGTCGGTCTCCGCGGACGCGCTCGCTCGCGAGCCAGTCAGCGGGATGCCCGCGGCCGTCTCCTTGCGGTGTCCGAGCATCCCCTCCGGCCGGTTGTGCATCAGCCAGATCAGGGCGAGACCCATAAAGACGAGCTGGAGCTGTCGGACGCTGTCGATCGTGTAGAAGAACAGCGGCGCGGGATCGAAGTTGGAGATGAGCGGCGAGACGGCCGGGCCGAACCCCGAGGGCGCGTCGGCGTTCGGGATGACCGTGTCGATGAGGTTCTTCAGGTAGCGCGGCCCCTGATAGAGCAGCGCGGCGAAGACCGCCCCGCCGAGAACGCTGCCCGTGTTGGAGCCAGCGCCGCCGATGATGAGCGCGATCCACACGAAGAAGGTGATCCGCGGCCGGAAGAAGTTCGGCGTGACCGCGCCGCTTGTCATCAGCCAGAGGATGCCCGCCAGCCCCATCAGCGCACACCCGAGCATGAACGCCTTGATCTTGAACCGGTTCGTGTTCTTCCCCAGCGAATTGGCGGCGTCCTCGTCCTCGCGGATCGCCTTCAGGACGCGCCCGAACGGCGACTCGCCGGTCCGCTTGAGCAGCCAGAAGTAGACGGCGACGAAGCCGAGCAGCACCGCGCCGTAGACGAGGCCGTCGACGACCGGCTTTGGATTGTTCGGGATGATGACCTCGAAGACCGAGACGAACCCGAGGTACGCGTCCCACAGGCCGAAGGACTGGAAGAACGCCTCCAGCGGGTTGGTGAAGTCGAGGATGAGCCCCGATCCGCCGCCGAAGCCGACGCGCTCGCCGAACAGTCGGAACTGCTGGAGTTCCCCCGAGAGGAACGAGAAGCGGACGATCTCCGACATCGCGATCGTGACGATGGCGAGGTAGTCCGCGCGTAACCGGAGCGCCGGCAAGGCGATCACCGCCCCGAGAAGCGCCGCGGCGACCATCCCGGCGACGATGCCGACGATGAGCGGCAATCCGAGACCGCCGACCTGGGCCGCGCCGCCCGACTCGTACAGCGGCTTCGAGACCAGCGCCATCACGTAAATCCCGACCGCCATGAACCCGACGATGCCGATGTTGAAGAGCCCCGTGTACCCCCATTGAAGGTTGAGGGCCAGCGCGAGCATCGCGAAGACGCCGATGTAGAAGGTCAACACGCCGATCGTGTTCAGTTGGCCGCGAACGGAGTAGCCGAGGCCGACGCCGGCCAACACGTACGCGGCGTAGATGACGAGGAGCACGGCCACGATGAGCCCGGCGTCGCCACCGGGAATCCGCTCGGCGACGTCGTCGCGGACGCTCATGCCGTCGACCTCCCCGAGAACAGTCCCTCGGGTTTCACCAGGAGGAGGACGATCATCACGAGGAACGCCGCCGCGCGGGCGAACGCCGAGGGAATCCAGACGATCGAGACCGACGCCGTCAGCCCGATCGCGAGGCCGCCGACGATGGCCCCGTAGATCGATCCGATGCCGCCGAGGATGACCGCCGCGAAGATCAAGAGTAAGAGCAGCCAGCCGTCGTTGAATCCGAGCGTGCCCTTCCAGAGGATGAACATATAGCCCGCGACGCCCGTCAGGCCGCCGCCGATCACCCACACCGCGCGGACGACCCGCTCGGTCGGGATGCCCGTGATCTGCGCGAGGTCCTCGTTGTCGGCCATCGCCCGCATCGCCTTCCCGAGTTTGGTCAGTTGCAGGAGGAGGTGGACGCCGAGCATCAGGGCACCGGCGACGACGACGAGCGCGACGTCGTGGGCGTTGATGCGGACCGCGCCGTCGACGAGATAGAGTGCCATCGCCGGCGGCTGCGACGTCGTGCCGCGGACGTCCGACCCGAAGACGAACTGCATCAGATACCGGAGCGCGAACGCGACGCCGACGCTCGTGATGAGAAGCGTGATCCCGTCGGCGTCACGGATCGGGCGGAACGTCGTCCGGTCGACGAGAAGCGCCAGCGCGACCGTGGCGATCCCGGCGACGAGAATACCGGCGACGACCGCGACGGGAGTCGTCGTGACCCCGATGCCGAGCGTCCCTCCGAAGACCGATCCGCCCGCGCCGACGAGCAACAGCGCCCCGACGTCGGCGCGGCCGAACCCCGCGACGAGGTACGTCGTCGCCCACCCGGAGAACGCCCCCGCGGTGATGTAGTCCCCGTGCGCGAAGTTCGCGAAGTTCAGAATGCTGTACGTCATAGAGAGCCCGATGCCCGCGAGACCGACCACCAGCCCGCGCATCAGTCCGTCCCACACGAGCGACCCGATCCCGCTGAACGAGTGCCGTCCGGTCGCGAGTCCCGCGACCAGATCGAACAGCAAGACGGCCCCGACGAGCGCCACCAGAACGGAGCCGGGCCGCGTGATCGCGAACTGACGTCCGCGTGTGTATGTCTCGGCGATACCCATTGATAACTATCCTCACGATGTGTGCGGTCGGGAAACGATGATAAGTCTTTCCTCCCGCGATTGACCCGACCGTGGATCCGGTCTATCGATCATCCGGAATCGACGGGGGCGTCGACAGTCTCAAGCGGGAGCGGAGATACCGGACCACTGTGCCCTCCCGGACGCGTCTACCGCTCGGCATCGCGACACTCGTCGCGGCCGTCGGAACGCTCGGGAGTCTCTACTTCAGTCTCGGCCTCGGGCTCGTCCCCTGTGAGCTCTGCTGGTACCAACGGATCCTCCTGTACCCGCTCACGGTCGTCCTCGGGGTCGCGTCCTTCGAGGACCGCCCGCGAGTGGTGCGAACCGTGCTCCCGCTCTCGGGGCTCGGCGTCGTCGTCTCGGCGTACCACGTCCTGCTGCAACTTCGGCCGACGATGGGTGCGACCTGCTCGGTCGGCGGCGGCTGCTCGTCGGTCCTCTACCCGATGGCGGGCGGCCTTCTCACGATTCCGCGGCTCTCGTTGATCGCGTTCACGCTCGTGGCGGTACTCACGCTGGCGGCGTGGTCCGCGCGCTCGGCGACGTCGTAGTCACCGGGCTCGGCGAGTCGAAGTCGACGTGCTCGCTGTCGGGGCACAGGCGTACTTCCCGGTGACGTAGCGCCCATCGATCACACCGGATCGTCGCCGGACGATTCGGGGTCGGCCGTTCGATTCCGTAGACGGGGTCGCAGAGACGCCGTCTACGTGTCTCGGAGCCGGTGCCAGAGCGAACTCTCCTGTTCGGAGAGCTGATACAGGGCAGAGCCGACCAGCACCAGCGAGAGCGCGGCTCCGATCGCGCCCGGAGAGAGCGACCGCAGGACCGGAACACCGAGTGACGCCGCGAACGACGAGAGGACCCCCAGGACACCGAGTCCGAGGTAGTACTCCGCCCACGATAGTCCGTACTGGGGGACGACCTCCATGTAGACGGCGACGTCGTCGGCGTTTTCCGCGAGCGTGACCGTCTTCGCGTCGGGGTCGTACTCGACGATTTCGAGCTCGTCGAGTTTCGGGAGGTGTGTCTGGTGCAGGGAGACGTACACGCTCTGGCGGACGTTCCGCGGCGGCGGAGATTCGCCCGACTCGATCGCGCCGATCCGCTCTGCGAGGTCGGCGACGGTCTCGACTCCCCCGTCCGCACGGAGCCGTTCGAGGACGAGTCGCCGACGATCGTTCCGGAGCACGTCGTGGATCTCCGAGGCCGCCAGGTTCTCACCGTCGGACTCCGGTGCGGCCTCGAGTTCAGTCATACTACGTTACCCTCGTGGTGGGTCCTACATGAATGTATCCGAATCGAAATATCAAAACGGAACGGTTCGATGACACGTGCGCTCGAAATGGACGGTCCGACACTGTTCGAAAATCGTCCGCGTCGAGGCTCGGAGGGTTCAGATCGCCGTGTTACTCGGTCGGGCGCGGACGCGCCACGAAGAGCGTCTGGACGATGCTGAACGGGTCGTAGATCGACTGGTGGCACTGACAGTAGACGTCGTTTTCGGCGCCGAACTTCGCCGACCCCTCGGACTTGAACTTCGGAACGCAGCAGAAGTGCGTGCACTTGTTGAGCCAGGCGATGTAGCCCTCTTCGGTGGAGGCTTCGAGCCACGGGTCGTTCTGCGCCATCTCCTGCACTCGGTCGGACTTGATGACCTGGATCGGGATGACGTCCTCGGCGTCCTCGGAGCGCCAGCGACCGGTCGCGGGCTTGCCGAGACCGTCGGACCCGACGCCGTTGGACCACTCTCGGTAGTCCGAGAAGTCGTCGACGTGCAGTCGGTCGCCCTCCGAGTACGCCTCGTTCTGCCACTCGTACCCCGGCGAGCTCCCCGACCGGAAGTAGTTGTCCGAGTCGTAGTCGGGGTTGATCCCCCCGTAGGACTCGACGCCGCAGAACTGGAACCAGTCCGTGCTGTAGGTAACACCAGAGCCCTTGAAGTCCTCCGTCTCGGCGATGGTGACCTGCACACCCTGCTGTTCTACGGTCTTGACCTCCGGCCAGACGCCTTTCAGATAGCCTTCGTCGTCGATCTCGACGGGGATCTGTGGCATCCCGCGCGGTGCGGGACCGTCGGTGTTCTCGATGGCGTACGCCTGTGTGGATCCGCCACCGGCGCCGGATGCCTGCGTCGCGGAGTTGATTGCAGCAGCGCCTGTCGCGCCGACGCCCGCGAGTGCCGCGCCCCCCACGACACCCTTGACGAACCGGCGGCGACCCGATTCCGCCGGGTACTTGTCGCGCTCGCTCATACCAGAACCTTCGTCCCGCCGGTAAAAAGGATGACGAAAAGCGCGGTCGCGTCCGATCCCGATCGACCGACGCTATCGGATCGCCTGCCGTCGAACCCGTCGGTCCGGCCCGCGATGAGAGATTTCGGCGTCCGACTCTGCCGTAACTTAAAGCTCTCGATAACACGGAGGTTTTTACTCGGATGACAGTATATCGCTCGGTATGGACTTGCACAGCAGGGACGTCAAGCAGGACGTCCACGAACTCGGTGCCCTCCTCGGCGACGTGTTGGCCGAACAGACTTCTCGGGACTCCTTCGAGACCGTCGAAGACATCAGAACCGCAGCCATCGACTACCGGAAGGACGAACGCGACTCGCGGACCGAACTGGACGAGCGCCTCGACGGGCTCTCGCCCGACGACGAGAGCGTCGTCGCCCGCGCGTTCACCACCTACTTCGAGCTCATCAACCTCGCCGAGGAGCGCGAGCGGGCCCGCGTCGTCCGCGAGGCGTCCCAGGCGGGCGAACTCGAAGACGGCCTCGTCGCCACCGTCGAAACGCTCCTCGAATCCGACGCCGATCCCGAGACAGTCCAGCAGGTCCTCGACGACGTCCTCATCGAGCCCACCTTCACGGCCCACCCGACGGAAGCCCGCCGGAAGACGGTGAAGGCGAAGCTCCGCTCCATCGCGAGCCGCTTGGAGGAACTCGACGAGCGTCGACTCACCGACCGCGAGCACGATCAGCTGTGGCGGAAGGTCGACGCCGAGGTAACGAGCCTCTGGCAGACCTCCCAGGTGCGGGAGCGACGCCCCGAACCGCAGGACGAGGCCCGGAACGTCCAGTGGTACCTCGAGTCGATCCTCTTCGACGTCGTCGGCGAGGTCTACGCCGAACTGGAGGACCTCCTGGCCGAGGAGTACCCCGAGGTCGACGTCCCGAAGCTCTTCGAGTTCCGCTCGTGGGCCGGTTCCGACCGCGACGGCAACCCGTTCGTCACGCCCGAGGTGACCACCGACACGCTGGAGCGGCAACGCTCGGTCGTCCTCGAGAAGTACAGCCAAGCGCTCAAACGGCTCTCGGGCGTGCTGAGTCAGGACGGCCGCCGCGTCGAGGTCGGCGCGGGTCTCGAACGGTCGCTGAAAGCCGACCGGGACCGACTCCCCGGCGTCGCCGCCGAGGCCGAAGCGCGCTACCCGGGTGAGCCCTACCGTCAGAAGCTCAAACTGATGCGCGAGCGCCTCCGCCGGATCGAGGACGTCCGCCCAGACGGCTACGCCGACGAGAGCGAACTCCTCGAAGACCTGGGCGTCATCGACGAGAGCCTCCGCTCGATCGGCGCGGACGTCGTCGCAGACGAGTACGTCGAACCCCTGATGCGGCAGGTCGACACGTTCGGCCTCGTCCTCGCGAGCCTGGACCTGCGCGATCACCAGGAGAACCACACGGAAGCCGTCCACGAGGCGCTCGCGAACGAGGGCATCGACTACGCCGCCCTCGACGAGGACGAGCGGATCGAGGTCCTGACCGAGTCGATCCTGCAACAGGAGCGGGTCGTCGACCTCGAGGACCCCGGCGAGATCTCCGAGACGGCCGCGCGCGTCCTCGAGCGCTTCGAGATGCTCGGCGAGTGGCAGCGGGAGTTCGGCGTCAGCGCCATCGACACCTACTGCATCTCGATGACCGAAGAGCCGAGCCACGTGCTGGAGGTCCTCTTCCTCGCCGACCAGGCGGGCGTCGTCTCCCTGCCCGACCACTGCGGACTCGACGTGGTTCCCCTCCTCGAGACGGAGTCGGCGCTCAACGGCGCGCGGCGCATTATGGGCACGCTCTTCGAGAACGAGGCGTACGCGACGGCGCTGGACGCCCGGGGTAACGTCCAGGAGATTATGCTGGGCTACTCGGACTCGAACAAGGAGAACGGGTTTTTGGCCGCCAACTGGGACCTCTACAAGAACCAGCGACGTCTCGCGACGATCTGTGACGACTTCGACGTGACGATGCGGCTGTTCCACGGTCGCGGCGGATCGATCTCCCGCGGCGGCGGCCCGATGAACGAGGCGATGCTCGCGCTGCCGAACGAGACGGTGACGGGCCAGATCAAGTTCACCGAGCAGGGCGAGGCCATCGCGGAAAAGTACGCGAACCCCCAGATCGCCGAGCGAAACGTCGAGCAGATGCTGAACGCGCAGGTACGCTCGCGCCTGCGGGCGATCCGCGAACCCGAAGAGGACGTCCGAGACGAATGGCTCGACGCGATGGACGAGATGGCTCCCACGGCGCGCGCGCAGTACCGGGACTTGCTGGAATCTGACGGCTTCGTCACCTACTTCGGGCAGGCGACGCCGATCGGCGTCATCGAGAACCTGAACCTGGGGTCGCGACCGGCCTCGCGGTCGGGCGAACGCACCGTCGAGGACCTGCGGGCGATCCCGTGGGTGTTCTCCTGGACGCAGTCGCGCTGCATCATCACGGGCTGGTACGCCCTCGGAACGGGCATCGAGACGTACCTCGAGAACGGCGGCGACCTCGAGACGCTACAGGAGATGTACGAGGAGTGGCCGTTCTTCCGGACGACCCTCGACAACGCGTCGCTGGCGCTCGCCCGCACCGACTTCGAGATCGCGGCCTACTACGCCGACCTCGCCGACGAGGACCTCCGCGGGGAGTTCTTCCCGCACCTCTACGAGGAGTACGAGCGCGCCCGCGAGGTCGTCCTCGACGTGACCGACCGGAACTCGCTGCTGAAGCGCGAGTGGCTCGAGGAGAGCCTCCGCCGGCGGAACCCCTACGTGGATCCGCTGAACCTGCTGCAGACGCACCTGCTCGGACTGGAGCACCGGACCGACGACGAGGAGCAGACGCTGCGGCTGACGGTCAAGGGCATCGCCGCCGGGATGAAGAACACCGGGTGATCGCGACACCGGGCGATCGCGACACCGGGCGATCGCGACACCGGGCGATCGCGACACCGGGCGATCGCGACGCTGGCCTACCGAGAGGGCGAACAGTCGACACCCGCTCGCGACGACGACCTCGCCGCCGGCGTCTGTCCCCACGTCGACGTGTCGAAACAATCGCGGACCGACGCGGGACGCTCACTACGTCACTGGGGCTCTGGCCCCGCTTCGGTATATAAACCTCCGCTCAGATCTGATTCCAGGGCGCGCTCTCGAAGTCGACGATGCGGTGCCGGCGGTCGACGTCGTCGATGGCGGCGACGTCCCCGTCGTCGAGTTCGAGGTCCTGCGCCTCGTAGTTCTCGCGGATGTGTGCGGCCGTCCCGGACCTCGGGATCGGCGTGACGCTCTCCTTCGCCAGCAGCCACGCGAGCGACACCTGCGCCGGCGTGGCCCCGTGCTTCTCCGCGACGTCGGCGATGGTATCGACTTCGGCGACCCGGTTGCGGGCGATCGGGCAGTACGCGACCAGGCGGTGACCGTGCTCGACGGCCAGTTCGTGCAGTTCCGTCTGCGGGAGCAACGGATGCATCTCGACCTGGTGGGCGAAAAGCGGCGTATCGAGTCGGTCGATGGCGGCCTCCAACTGATCGGGGCGGAAGTTACTCAGGCCGACGCGCTCGACGACGCCCTCGTCGACGAGTTCGTCGAGCGCGGGCAGCGTCTCCTCGGGGTCGTACGTCTCGGTCGGCCAGTGGACGTACAGCAGGTCGATCGAGTCGACGTCGAGGCGCTCCGCGCTCTCGCGCGCGGTCGCGAGCACGTCGTCGTACGCCAGGTTCCCGGTGTCGAGTTTCGTCGCGACGAACACGTCGTCGGCGTCGCGGTCGGCGCGCGCGAGCCCCCGGGCGACGAGCGCCTCGTTCCCGTACATCTGCGCGGTGTCGACGTGGTCGTAGCCGAGATCGACCGCCGTGGCGACGGCCGCTGGCGTGTCTTCGGGATCCGTCAGTTTGTACGTGCCGAGACCGAGCGGTGGGAGTTCCATACTCGTTCGACGGCGGCCACGCTTTCGACAGTTTCGGTGTCGACGGGGAAGCGTCGGAGCCGACGCCGGTGTCCCTTTGTCCGTCCCGATCGAACTCGGGAGTATGACCGACTCCGAATCCCGCTCCGACGTCGATTCCGACCCTTCCGCGAACGCCGACTCCGAAACACGGGGCGGTGCCGACTCCGAAACGGAGGCCGGCTCCGACGCCCGACTCCTCGTCTACGGCGCGTACGGCTACACCGGTCGCCTGATCGTCGAGGCCGCGGTCGAACGCGGCCTCGACCCCGTCGTCGCCGGACGGGACGTCACCAAGACGCGGGGCGTCGCGACCGCGCACGGTCTGCAGGCGCGGACGTTCCCCGTCGAGGACGCGGCCGCGCACCTCGGCGACGTCGACGCGGTGCTCAACTGCGCCGGGCCGTTCGCCGAGACCGCCGACGCGATGGCCGACGCCTGCGTCGAGTGCGGGACGCACTACCTCGATATCACCGGCGAACTGGCCGTCTTCGAGCGGATCCGCCGCCGCGACGCCGATGCGGCGGCGGCCGGGGTAACGCTGCTGCCGGGCGTCGGCTTCGACGTCGTCCCCACCGACTGTCTGGCGGCGCACCTCCACCGTCGCCTGCCGGACGCGACGCACCTCTCGCTGGCGCTGGAGGCCGACGGCGGCGTCTCGCCGGGGACGCTGAAGACGGTCCTCTCGGACCTCGGCTCCGGCGGCGCGGTGCGCCGCGACGGTCGACTCCGACACGAGCGGGTCGGCGCGCGGACGCGCGTCGTCGACTTCGGCGACGGACTCCGCCGCGCGGTCTCGATCCCCTGGGGGGACGTCTCGACGGCGTATCACACCACCGGGATTCCGAACGTGGACGTGTACCTCTCCCTGCCGGCGAACGCGCGGCGGGCGGTCGCAGTCTCGTCGTACCTCGGCGGCGGCCTGGACAGCGACACCCTCCAGCGCGCGCTCTCGTGGCTCGTCGACCGCTACGTCGACGGCCCCGACGCGGAGACGCGCTCGACCGGAGAAGCGCGGGTCTGGGGCGAGGCACGATCTCCCGACGACCGCGTCGTCTCGCGGCTTCGGACGCCGGAGACGTATCATCTCACGGTTCGAACGGCGCTGCTGACGGCGACGAAGGTGCTCGACGGCGGGGCCCCCGCGGGCTACCAGACGCCCGCGGGCGCGTTCGGCCCGGACCTGATTCTGGAGATTCCCGGCGTCGAGCGCGTCGATCTCCAAAACGACGAAATCGTCGAGCGGGCGTCGGGACCGAGCGCGTCTCGGTCGGTGAAGTAGCGAGTCTGCGGGTCGAGTAGCGGGTCGGCGGACCGAGCAACGAGCCGGCGATCCGTCGCGACCGCGACAGCGACTGGTTGCTTCACGAGGGGGCGAAACCGGAATTGAACGCTCGTTCACTGTTGCGCCGAAAGCGCCACTGATATCCCAGAATCGGAGCGGACGATACTGCGGAATCCGTGCGGTTCGATCACAGACGCTCCGTCGCTCCGAAACGGTTTTGATGCGGCCTCGCGGACACTCGGTATGCCGAAGGAACCCGACACCGGGTACGACCCCACGCTGGGTCGGAAGTTCATTTTCGTGACCGGCGGGGTGATGTCCGGACTGGGCAAGGGGATCACCGCCGCGAGTACCGGCCGTCTGCTGTCGAACGCGGGCTTCGACGTGACCGCGGTCAAGATCGATCCGTACCTCAACGTCGACGCGGGGACGATGAACCCCTACCAGCACGGCGAGGTATATGTATTGAAAGACGGCGGCGAGGTCGACCTGGACCTCGGAAACTACGAGCGCTTCCTCGGGGTCGACATGACCTCCGATCACAACGTCACCACGGGGAAGACCTACCAACACGTCATCGAGAAGGAGCGCGCGGGCGACTACCTGGGCAAGACCGTCCAGATCATTCCGCACATCACCGACGACATCAAGCGTCGGATCAGGGAGGCCGCGGAGGGGACCGACGTCTGTATCGTCGAGGTCGGCGGCACCGTCGGCGACATCGAGGGGATGCCCTACCTGGAGGCGCTGCGGCAGTTCGCCCACGAGGAGGACGACGGCGACATTCTCTTCACGCACGTCACGCTCGTCCCGTACTCGAAGAACGGCGAGCAGAAGACGAAGCCGACGCAGCACTCCGTGAAGGAACTCCGCTCGATCGGCCTCCAGCCCGACATCCTCGTCGGGCGCTGTGACAACGAACTCGAACCGAAGACGAAGGAGAAGATCGCGCTCTTCTGTGACGTCCCGACGGAGGCGGTCTTCTCGAACGCCGACGTCGACGACGTCTATCACGTCCCGCTGATGGTCGAGGAGGAGGGTCTCGACCAGTACGTGATGGAGCGACTCGAACTCGACTCGGAGGCGCTGCCGCCCGAAGAGCGGGAGAACCGCTGGCGGGAACTGGTCACCCGCGAGCGGACCGAGGAGGTCGACATCGCCCTCGTCGGCAAGTACGACCTCGAAGACGCGTATATGTCCGTTCACGAGGCGCTGAAGCACGCGGGCATCGAGCGCAGAACTGAAGTGAACGTCCTGTGGGTCGACTCCGACGAGATGCTCGACCGACACGAGAACCGGTTAAAGGAGGCCGACGGCGTCGTCGTCCCCGGGGGCTTCGGCTCCCGCGGAATCGAGGGGAAACTGAAGGCCGTCGAGTACTGTCGGGAGAACGACGTGCCCTTCCTGGGTCTCTGTCTGGGCTTCCAGATGGCGGTCGTCGAGCACGCTCGAAACGTCCTCGGGTTCGAGGACGCCCACTCCGCGGAACTGGACCCCGACACCGATCACCCCGTCATCGACATCCTCCCCGAGCAGTACGAGGTCAACGACATGGGCGGGACGATGCGCCTGGGCGCGCACGAGACAGACATCGAGGCCGGGTCGCTCGCCGAGCGGGTCTACGGCGACACGGTCTGCACCGAGCGACACCGACACCGCTACGAGGTCAACCCCGAGTACATCGACGAGTTGGAGGCGGGCGCACTCGACTTCTCGGGACGGGCCGACAACCGGATGGAGATCCTCGAACGCACCGACCACCCGTTCTTCCTCGGGACGCAGTTCCACCCCGAGTTCCGCTCGCGGCCGGACCGGGCGAGTCCGCCGTTCGTCGGCTTCCTGGACGCTGTCTCCGGGGAGTTGGACGCGCGTGATCTGGCCGACAGGGAGGTGCAGGCCTGATGGTCGACGCACCGTCGTTCATCGAGGACGCCGTCGAGGAGATCGAGGGGGCGGTCGGCGACGCAAACGCGATCATCGCGCTCTCGGGCGGCGTCGACTCCTCGGTCGCCGCCGCGTTAGCGTACCGCGCGATCGGGGATCGGCTCACGCCGGTCTACGTCGACACCGGGCTGATGCGGAAGGGCGAGACCGACCAGATCCGCGAGACCTTCTCGTACATGGACTCCCTGCGCGTCGTCGAGGCGCAGGACCGCTTCCTCGACGCGCTCGCGGGGATCACCGACCCCGAGGAGAAGCGTCACGCCATCGGCGAACAGTTCATCCGCGAGTTCGAGCGCGAGGCCGTCTCCGCCGACGCCGACTACCTCGTTCAGGGGACGATCTACCCCGACCGGATCGAATCGGAAGGAAACATCAAATCGCACCACAACGTCGGTGGCCTCCCCGAGGTCGTCGACTTCGAGGGGCTCGTCGAACCCGTCCGCGAGCTGTACAAGGACGAGGTCCGCGACGTCGCCCGCGAACTCGGCCTCGAAGAGATCATCTCCGAGCGGATGCCGTTCCCCGGGCCGGGGCTGGCGATCCGCGTCGTCGGCGAGGTGACCCGAGAGAAGGTCGAAATCGCCCGCGAGGCGTGTCACATCGTCGAGGAGGAGACCGCCGAGCACGACCCCTGGCAGGCGTTCGCAGCCGTCGTCGGCAAGGCGACCGGCGTGAAGGGGGACAACCGGGTCCACGGCTGGATCGTCTCGGTGCGCTCGGTCGAGTCCCGCGACGGGATGACCGCGCGCGCGCAGGAGCTCCCCTGGGAGACGCTCCAGCGCATCCAGTCGCGGATCACCGGCGAGAACGAGAACGTCGCCCGCGTGGTCTACGACGTGACGCACAAACCGCCCGCGACGATCGAGTACGAATGATCCTGGTCGCAGGCGCGGACGCGGAGGGCCTCGGCGAAGCGCTCGAATCGCTCGGCGTCGAGGTCGTCCGAGTCACGGGCGTCGCCACCCGGGAGTCGCTCGACGCGGCCGGACTCGCGGAGGCCCACACGCTCGTCCTCACCGATATGGACGACGCCTCCGCGATTCCGGTGGCGAAGGAGGCGAACACCGAGGTCCGGATCGTCGCCTACTCCAGGGATTCGCTCCCGGAGTTCGCGCGCGGACAGGCCGATCTTGCCGTCGATCCCGACCTCCTGACGCCCGACGTCGTCGCCGAGGAACTGGCCGACGGACGGGTCGAAGAGTAGCGGGAGGACGCGGCCCCTTCTGAACCGACCACGTTATTCCCCGTGTCGCAACTGCCGCGCACACAGCGACGGCCCCGGCACGAGCGAGTCGTTGTCGGTGTCGGGGAGGCCGATGTGCGGCCGGCCGTCGTCGTCGACGAAGACCGAGAGCCCCGTCCAGGAGGGGGCCTCGGGGGTCGAGAGCGTCCACGTCGACACCGCATCGGGATCCGCCGCCGAAGCTCCGGCGACGTCGACGGTGACTCGGTATTTCCCTCTCCGTACCGCGAGGTTGCCGAGGACGTACTCGTAGGCCGGGTCCGGCGCGTCAGCGCTCGCCGCTACTGTCGTCGAGAACACGGCGCGAGGCGCGCCGTCGTCGAGGTAGTCGACGGACACCGTGACCGGGTGTTCGGCCCCGTCGAAGCGGAAGAGGTGAATTTCTGCGCCGTAGTGCTCGGTGGGATCGACGGCGTTCGCACCCGGATCGGCCGCGGCGAAGGGCTCGTCGGCTGATTCACACACCACCGCGCTCCAGGGCGCGACCTCGTGGTGGCCGCCGCGGCCGACGAAGTGGGGAACCTCGTGTCGGTTTCGACCGTAGCCGCCGCGCTCGCCGTACTGCGCGGCCGCGCTGCACGCGCCGAAGAGGAAGTACCCCGCGTCGCTCTCGACGACGAGGGTCGCGGCGGGGTCGCCGACCTCCGGTCGCCTCGCGGGCGCGTCGCCGGCGTACTCGACGAGCGCGTTGCGGACGGCGACGCGTTCGTACTCGCGAACGAACGCGAGGGCGTCCGCTGGGGACGGGGACTCTGGGGGGTTCGGTAGGGGTTCGGTCTCCGACAGCGGCGTCGCCGTCGGCCCCGGAACCGTCGTGTCGGTCTCGGTGGGGCGGTCCGTAGTCGGTCCGGTGCGACCGCCGCAACCGGCGAGCGATGCGGGGAGGACGGAGAGGGCGGCGAGCAGTCGTCTGCGTCGCATCGCCGAGAGTCGTCCGCCCAGCCACAAAGCCGTTGCCCGTCGCCCACTCCCGGTGCAGACGAGCGACGACGTGCGGACCGCGCCGACGGATCCCCCGCCGCAGACACCCCGGGACGACGGCCGTCGGCTACAGCACGACGTTCTTCACGTCGCTCGCGCCCGCGCGACGAACGACCGCGCGGACGATATCCTGCGCGCCGGCGAGGTTGTCCGACTCGCCGTCGAGGACCAGCAGTTTCGCGTCGCGGCCGGGTTCGACGACGCCGCAGTTCAGTCCCGCGATATTCGCACCGTTGACGGTCGCCATCTTGAGCACCTCGGTCGCGGGGACGTCGGCGAGTTTGGCGGCGAACTCCATCTCGCGGAACATCGACGGAGAGTTCAGCATCACGTTGTCGGTCCCGAGCGCGACGGTCGTCCGCTCGACGAGTTCGCGGATCGGCGGCACGCCGACGCCCGTGACGAGGTTCGAGCGCGGGCAGACGACGACGGGGACGTCGTCGTCGGCGATCCTGTCGTAGTGGATCGGTTCGGGGTGGACCACGTGAACCAGGAAGTCGGGGTCGAGATCCAGCGCGGGGTTGATGTCGTGCGGGTCGCGCTCGCCCGCGTGGATTCCGAACAGTTTGCCCGCCTCGCGCGTGGCGTTCCGGAGACGGTCGAAGTCGCCGTCGCGCGCGCCGGACGCGCCGAAACCGTCGGACTCGTGCATCGCGGCCTCGGACTCACGACCGAGCGTCACCGGTTCGATCGGGAGACCGTCGGCGGCCTCGCGGATGTACTCGACGCCCTCGACGCCGCCCTCGCGGAACTCGATGCACGCGGCCGTCCCCGTCTCTCCCATCAGTCGCAGCGAGCGACGCATCGCCTCGACGGTCTCCTCGCGACCCGCCGCCCGGAGCAGTCGGTGCTTCAACCCGTCCGGCGGCGCGACGAGGTCGTCAAGAGAGAGCCCCGCGCCGGCCTCCTTGGCGATCGAGTCGCCGATGTGGGTGTGGGCGTTGACGAACGCCGGCAGGACGACGTCGTCGGCGTAGACGTCCGCCTCCTCGACGGCGACGATCTCGCCGTCCTCGACGACGACGCGTCCCCGGACGGGTTCGAGTTCCGGACCGCGCAGTACCGTTCCCTCGGCGATCATTGGCGATTCATCGCCGGTACAGCGGCTTGAAACTCCCGGAGTGTGGTGGGAGCTCTCGGAGTGCGGTGGGAGTCGCTGTGGGCGGAAGCGCGGAGAGATCGGCAGTCACGGTTCCGCGTCCGTGAATTCGTCGAGCGTCGCCGTCACACCGGGGCGCACGTCGGAGACGAGCGCCCCGTCGAGGTCGAGGCCGAGCGTCTCCGCGGTCGACCGTCCCGCCCGGTCCGTCTCCGAGGCGGGGACGTAGACGCCGAGCCGCCACTGCTGCTTCTGTGCCGTCCGCAGCGCCGACACCAGCGGCGACTGTTTGCCGAGCTGTCGCATCTCGCCGCTCACCATCACCCGCGAGGAGGACTCGGTCATCGACGGTCGCTTCGGGACGTCGACGACGACCTGCTCGGCGGGGAGATCCGCCCGATCGGCGATCGCCGCCTCGAGGTCCCGGAGCGTCGCGTAGTCGGCGTCGACGACGTCCGCGGGAACGGCTTCGAGTTCGGCCCAGACCGCGCGCTTGTACAGGTCGCGGGTCCGCAGCCGGCGAGCGAGTTCGCCCGTCGCCTCCGTGGTCCGCAGCGCGACCAGCAGGTCGTGATCGTCCATCCGGCGGAGTTCTCTCGGCGTGGTGTCCGTCCGTTCGAGCAGCCGCTCGGCCCCCCGCCTGAGCATCGCCTTCGAGATGCGGGCGACGTGGTGCTGGTAGACGGTCGGATTCATCAACGCGCGCGCGAGCAGCAGCGACTCGGCCGTCTGGACGTTCCCCTCCGCGAGGACGAGTTCGCCGTCGACGAAGGTGAGCTCCCGGATCAGCCGCTCGTGGTCGATCGTGCCGTAGGGGACGCCCGTGTGGTGGGCGTCGCGAACGAGGTAGTCCATCCGGTCGACGTCGAGCTCTCCCGAGACGAGTTGACCGTACTGGCCCTCGCCGGCGACGAGGTCCGCGATGCGCTCGGGGTCGAGGTCGTGATCGCGGAGGACCGCTCCGACCGCGCCCGCCGCGAGCAGTTCGTGGACGTCGTCGTGGTACTTTCCGGTGTGCCGGTGAGTGACGGATTC
This sequence comes from Halobellus rarus, assembly GCF_024494595.1. GTDB lineage: Archaea > Halobacteriota > Halobacteria > Halobacteriales > Haloferacaceae > Haloquadratum > Haloquadratum rarum. The sequence goes on from NZ_JANHDI010000013.1 coordinate 105,971, forward strand.
GACGTTGTGGCTGTACGGCCCGTGGCCGACGTCGTGGAGCAGCGCGGCCGCGCGGACCCGCTCGCCCTGCCGCCCGCCGATCCCCAGGTGATCGAGCGCGCGATCCGCGAGGTGGTAGACGCCGAGAGAGTGCTCGAACCGCGTGTGGTTCGCGGAGGGGTAGACCAACTGGACGGTTCCCAGTTGCTTGATGTGCCGGAGCCGCTGTACCGGCTCGGTGTCGAGGAGGGCGGCAGCGACGCCCTCGACCTGGATGTGGTCGTGGACGCTGTCCTTGATCGTCGCCATACGTCGGGTAGGCGCGCCCTCGTACAAAAACAGTCGGCCGCGCCAGCGGTATCGGCAGGCCGGGACCCAGCAGTGTCGGCGGGCCACCCTATCGGTACCGGCAGATCTCGCGCCACGTTTTATCCGAATTAACCGGGTTTTCGTCGCCGGGGGGCGGTGAATTCGGCTTGAGTATCGTCCCGGTTGAAGTGTTCCGGCCCGCAAGCGTCGACCGCGTCGCCGTGCCTCGTGGCGCGGCGTCGCAACGCGGTCGTCCCGATGGATGGTCGCGGCGGCCGCTTCCCGGGGCTGGCACCGGAACGCGATCAACCCGCGTTCCGTGTCGTCGGCCGCGGCTCCGACGCGCCGACGCCCGTCGGTTCTCCCGTCCCGGCGGGCGTCGGCACGTATGCGAGCGGGCCTGACCACCCGCTCGCCACCGAGCGCCGGCCGGTCGTCGCCCCACCCGGCGACCGGCCACAGAGGCACCCGCTCCCGCGGGCGAGAGAACGCCCGCACGATCGACACCCCTTTTCGGAAACGTCGTTTGCACGCGTTCGATCACGTGCTCGCGGTCGATCGCGATCAGATGCGCAGTAGACTGCAGACGTCACGATAGCGCCCGGGACCGGTTCGACAATTCGGTGGGTTGATGCCGTTGCCCGCTAACGGTGGAGCACAACAGGGACGGATGCTGTCACTATCCTATTCGAGCGCGCTGTACGGTGCGTACGTGTTCGCCTTCGCCGCCGCCGCTGTCGCCTGTCTCGCGATGCTGCCGCGCACGCGGCACATCGAACACGAGGACACCAGGAGGGGTCTCTTCTGGCTTCTCGTCACGAGCGGCGGGTGGGCGGCCGCACACGTCGGCTACCTCACGATGCCGACCGTCGGGCTCCAGTACACCTTCTACGTGATCGGACTCGTCGTCGGTATCGCCTCGGTCGGACCGTGGCTCTACTTCTGCGCGGCGTACACCGGTCGGTCCGTCCACCGCGACCCGGCCGTCCGTCGGGCGTTTCTCGTCGTGTTCCTCGCCATCGTCGCGGTGAAGCTGACGAACCCGGTGCACAACTGGTACTTCGTCGCCGAATCGGCGGTCGTCCCCTTCGCGTATCTCGAGATCAACCACCGCGCGTTTCACTGGATCGCGATGGGGCTTGCGTACTCGCTCGCGTTCGTCGGCTTCTTCATGCTCTTCGAGCTGTTCGTCCGGGTCAACTCCGACACCCGCCCGCTCTTCGTCCTCATCGGACTAACGGGCATCCCAGTGGTCCTCGACGTCGCGGGCGCGGTGTCGCCGGCCGTCCTCGACATCACGTACTCCTCGATCGGCGTGGCCGCCTTCGCCGTCGGCGTCTTCTCGCTGTACTTCGACCGGTTCCAGTTCGTCCGGGTCGCGGGCGAGACCGACGATCCGATCGTGGTCGTCGACGGGGGCGGCAAGGTCCGGGACTACAACAGGCGCGCGGAGGGTCTGTTCCCGTCGCTCGCGGACTCGATCGACGAACCGCTCGCAGAGTTCGTTCCGAGACTCGCGGACGTGCTCGACAGGAAGAAGTCGATCCTCGAGATCGAAGACGGCGAGACGACCCGGTACTACAACGTCTCCTCGAACCCGTTCACGACGGGGGGCGCAGAGACGGGACAGTCGATCGTCCTCTCGGACGTGACGCACCGCGAGCAGTACCGCCAGGAGCTGGAGGCCAAAAACGAGAAGCTCGAACAGTTCGCGAGCATCGTCTCCCACGACCTCCGGAACCCGCTTCAGGTCGCGAAGGGCCGGACCGACCTCGCGATCGAGGACGGGAACACCGAGCACCTGGAACCGGTCGTCCGGGCGCACGAGCGGATGGAGCAACTCATCGAGGAGATGCTGACTCTCGCGAGGGAGGGCGTCTCGATCGACGAGACCGAACGCGTCGATCTCGCCGGTCTCGCGAGGCGGTCGTGGGGTATGATCGCCGGGGGGCAGGCGTCGCTCTCGATAGACGACGACGTCGACGTGACCGTCTCCGCGGATCCCGAGCGCCTCCAACAGCTGTTCGAGAACCTGTTCCGAAACGCGATCGAGCACGGCGGCGACGACGTCGTCGTGAGCGTGGGCCCGCTGGAAGAGGGCGACGGCTTCTACGTCGAGGACGACGGGGCGGGAATCCCCGAGGAAGACCGCGACGAGGTCTTCGAGGCGGGCTATACGACCTCGGACGACGGCACCGGATTCGGCCTCGCCATCGTCTCGGAGATCGTCGACGCCCACGAGTGGGAGATCCGGGCGACGGAGGCCGCCTCCGGCGGCGCGCGCTTCGAGATCCGGACCGCGTCGGAGTACGCCCAGGAGTGAAGGCCGCACGACCGACAGCCTATAGACGGTTCCCCCACACGACTCCGGTATGGCACTCGAACTGTACGACGACGTGCGTGAGGCGCTCGATCCAGCCGACGGCGAGATCCAGACCGCAGAACTCGTCGTGACCGACGACGTGCTCGTGAAGGCGTTCGCGCTCGGTCCGGGAGCGGAACTGGACCCCCACGAGCACGCCGAGAGCACGAACGTCTTCCACGTGCTGGAGGGATCCGTGGTCGTCGTGCGCGACGGCGAGAGCGAGACGGTCGGCGCACCGGGCGTCGTCCGCCACGATCGCGGCGCCGTCCACGGGGCGCGAAACGACTCGGGAGAAGTCGCGGTCTTCACGGCGAGCCTCTGTCCCCTCCCGTAGGTTCGGTGTCCGAAGGCCGCCGGCCGTCCACCGGAGGCCACCGCCGGTCAGTGCCCGAAACGGTTAACGGCGACGCCCGTGAGGTCCGCCCATGGACCGGATCCCGTTCGGTATCTCGCACCTGGACAGCGTCATCGGCGGCGGAGCGCCGTCGGGATCGGTCGTGCTTCTGGTCGGCGAACCGGGTGCCGGTGCGCGGGAGTTCATGTACACGAGCGCGACGATGAACGCCGTCGCCCGGGGCGACAGAGAGCTGTTCGAGTTGCACTACGGCGACCTCCACGAGGACGCCGCACTTCCCCCCGAAGTGCACTACCTCTCGTTCACCGACGACGAGGACAACCTCCGCCGCGAGATGGCGTACGTCCTCGACGACGACCTCGTGAGCGAGGCCGCAGACCGGATCACCGTCCGCGACTTCTCGCCCGAGTACTTCCAGTTGAGTCCGGTTCCCCGAGAGTGGTATCTCGGAGCGACGACGAAACTGCAGGACCTCGGCGGCCGCGAGGAGCGTTCGGAAGTACTCACGGCGCTCGGCCAGTACCTCAACGAGCACGCAGCGGAGAATCTCGTCGTCGTCGACTCGATCACGGACCTGGTGGCCGGCATCTCCGACGAGATGACGTGGAACGACATCGCGATGCTGATCCGCGGCCTCGGGAAGGCCGCGCACCGCTGGGACGGCCTCGTCCTGGCGTACGCCAGCCGCGAGACCCTCGAACGGACGGAGCTCGGGCACCTGATGGACGCCGCCGACGGGACGTTACAGTTCGAGTGGGAGTCCGGCGGTTCCAAGCGCGCGCGGACGATGGTCGTCCAGGAGTTCCGGGGCGTCCTCTCGCAGATCGAGCGCGAGAACATCGTCCGTTTCGAGACCGAGATCCACGAGGGCGGGTTCGACATCAGCGACGTTCGGAAGATCAGGTGAAGCGGAACGACGTGGCTCTCGGCGTCACTCCGCGTCGCCGACGGTGACGCCGCTGATCTCGAAGCGCGCGCCCCCGTCAGCGCCGTCGGTCACCCGGATCTCCCACCCGTGTGCCTCGACGCACTGCTTCGCGATCGAGAGGCCGAATCCGGTCCCGCCCGGCGTCGTCGAGTACCCGTACTCGAAGATGTCCCCGCGTTCGTCGGGCGGGATCCCGGGGCCGTCGTCCTCGACGTAGAAGCCGTCGCCGTCTTCCAGGGTTCCGACCCGTACCGCGTCGCCGCCGTGTTCGACGGCGTTGCGAAGGAGGTTCTCGAAGAGCTGTCTGAGTTGGGTCTCGTCGGCGTCGACAGTCCCCTCGACGTCGACGGTGAACGCCGCATCGCCCGTGTCGACGTTCCCCCAGCAGGAGCGGACGAACGAGGCCAGCTCGACCGACGTCGGCTCGACATCGGTGTCGCGCTCGCGAGCGAGCGTGAGCAGGTCGTCGATGAGTTCGCCCATCCGACCGTGGGCGTCGGCGACGTACTCGAGCTGCTCGCTGTCGCAGTCCTCTCGGGCCAGATCGAGTCGCCCCGAGGCGACGTTCAGCGGGTTGCGGAGGTCGTGCGAGACGACGCTGGCGAACTCTTCGAGACGGGCGTTCTGTCGGGTGAGTTCGCGCTCGCGCTCGCGGATCCGCTCGTTCCGCCGGACCTGTTCGAGCGCCGTGACGATGTTGATCCCCAGGATCTCGCTGAGCACGACGTCCTCGTCGTCGAAGGCGTCCGGCGTCGGCGATCCGGCGATGAGGATGCCGTACTCGTCGAGCGGGACGTACATTTCGCTGCGGATCGGTGTCTCCGGGTTGTACACGTCGGGATCGGCCTGGATGTCGTCGACCGACTTCGCTTCGCCATCCTCGAAGACGCGCCAGGCGATCCCTTCGCCCTCCGCGAACGTCGGCAACTCGCCCACGAGCTCTCTCGCCGTCTCGGTCGCGGCGACGGGGACGAGCCCCTCGCCCCCCCTGTAGAGGTTGACCACGTTGGCGTCGAGGCCGATGATCGTCTTCGCCGCGTCGACGCCGATCTCGGCCACCTCCTCGCAGGACTCCGCCGTCATCAGCTCTCTGGCGGTCTCGTTCAGCGCCTCGAGGCGGCGTTCCCGTTCCTTGCGCTCGGTGACGTCGTAGTACACCCAGAGGTGCCCGCTTCCGTCGGGGAGTTCGATCGGTCGGTAGTTCCGCTCGAAGGCCCGACCGTCGTCGAGGACGAGCTCGTCGTTCCAGACCGGCTCGCGCGCGTCGATCAGCTCGTTGATCCGCGAGACGAACCCCTCGGGTTCGGCGAACAGACCGCTCACCCGCGCTGCGAACGCCTCGCAGTCGTCCTCGATCACGTCTTCCGGTTCGGCGGAGACGTCGAACAGTTCGAGGAACCGCTCGTTGACCCGCAGCACGTTCCTGTCGGCGTCTTCTGCGAGCACGCCGACCGGCAACGTCTCGAAGAGCGTCGATCGGAGAATGTTGGTTCGTTCGAGTTGCGTTCGCCGCTGTTCCTCCTCGGTGACGTCCTCGAACTGCGAGAAGATCGAGAGGATGTCGCCGTCCTCGCCGGTGACGACCCGGTTGTGCCACGAGCAGAGCCGCCGCTCGCCGTTCTTGCGAACGATGTCGTTGACGCTCTGGTAACCGCCGCGGTCGGCGAGCAGTTGTCGCTCGATCTCGGCGACGTGTCGGTATCCCTCCTCGGGGACGATCGGGAGCCAGGTCCCCCCGACCAGTTCTTCCGCCTCGTAGCCCGTGATCTCCGTCGCGGCCTCGTTGACCCTGACGATCGTGAAGGTCTCGTCGTACTCGATCGTCCCCAGCGGCGACTGGTCGATGAACCGCGAGAGCCGGCGCTGGCTCTCCGCCAACGCGCGCTGTGAACGGACCTGCTCGACGGCGTTCTTGATGCGGTTCGCCAGCACGGTGTACTGCTCGGTGCCGGTCTCCTTCTGGAGGTAGTCCGTCACCCCGGCGGAGATGGCCTTGCTCGCGATTGCCTCGGAGCCCCGTCCCGTGAAGAGGATGAACGGGACGTTCCGGTCGGACTCCCTGACCCGTTCGAGGAGTTCGAGGCCGTCCATCACGGGCATCTCGTAGTCGCTCACGACGCAGTCGATCCGCTCGCCCTCGATGCGTCCGAGGGCGGCCTCCGGATCGGTCGAGGTGTACACCGAGAACGCGTCGTCGAAGCGCGTCAGAAACGAGGCGGTCAGCTCGACGATGTCGGGGTCGTCGTCGACGTGGAGGACCCGAATCTCCGTCGGCGGGTCCTGTGACTCCGCCGTCGTTTCAGACATACGAGACTATACTGAAACGGCTGGTATATAAATTCACGTCGGATCTCGGAACTGATACCGCTGCCGGATTCCGGCCGGGCGATCGGGTTCGGGCAGTACGCCCTTGACGCTGGGTTGCCAACGTGGGGTATGCTCACCGAACTCCGACGTCTCGGACTCGAAGTGAAATCGCTGTCGCGGGCGCGGGAATTCTACGAGGGACGCCTGGGTCTCGAGGCGGAACGTCCCGGTCCCCGAGCGACGGGAGCCGACGAATCGACGTCGGCCGTCGGCTACGAGATCGGTCCGGATGGCGGAGACGCCGGCCCGACGGAACTCCTCCTCCGCCGGCCGACAACCGTCCCGCGCGGCGGCGTCCACACCCACTACGCGTTCTCGACGACGCCGGCGGCGTACGCCGCGTGGCGACGGCGACTCGCCGATCTCGACCCCGTCGAGTTCTCGTTCGGCGCGAGCGACTCGCTGTACGTCTACGACCCGGACGGCCACTGCGTCGAGATCGGGAGCGTGGACAGAGAGAGCGACGTCGATACCGCCGATTCGACGAGCGGCGCAGACGGGGAGCGGCCGCCGGCGCTCACGGGAATCTTCGAGGTCGTCTTGGAGGTTCGGGACCTCGATCGGGCGGAGGCGCGGTACCGACGGCTCGGGTTCGAGGTCGCCGACCGGGGCGAGGAGCGTCGTCGCGTCCGTCTGGGTGGCCCGGTGGCCCTCGAACTCTGGGAACCGCAGCTGGGAATCGCGGACGCCCGGGGCGGACTGCACGTCGACCTCGCGTTTACCACCCCCAATCCCGACGCCGCGGTCGAGTCGGGCGCGCCCTGGCCGAGCGGTCCGGAACCCGTCGGCGGCGGCGTCCGCGTCGTCGACGACGACGGCCACGTCCTGACGTTTCTGCGACCCTGAGCGGCGCGACGCCGCTTCCCGGTCGGACCGGGATCCGTTCTCAGTTGTGATGCGCTTCGTTCGCGATCGCAGTGCGCTTCGTTCCCGGTCGGTGTCGCGTCGCTGGCGACGCTGGACGTTCCGCTGGGGCGCGAAACCCCGATCAGAGTCTGTCGGTGTCGATGTCGACCTCGGGCGGGGCCACGATCAGGAAGTCCCGGAAGTGGGTGAGGCTGCCGCCCATGTCCCTGACCGGGCGGGCGAAGCCCTTCGCCAGCTCGTTGAGGTCGCCCTCCACGGCGAGAACGAGGACGTTGTCAGCCTCGACGGTGCGGACCCACACCTCGGGGTCGGTCGAGCCGTCCAGGATCCCGAGGACGACGTCGCCCTCGACGTCTTCGTCGAGGTGTTCTTCTGCCTCCGAGAGGTTGAGGTTGAAATCGCTCATACGGACGTACACGCAAAGCGGGACGAAAAGGATTCGGACCCGCCGTCTCGTCTCATCTCGGCGCATCGAGCGTATTCGTTCACGACATCCGGCCCCCGGGGTCGCCACCGCAAATTCTCGGGGTCGCCACCGCAGAATTCCGTGACCGTTCGTCCACTCCGGGGCGCGCGCGAGCGCCGACGGTGGGCAACTGACCGGATTCACGGCGGAAATTGCGCCGAATCGATAGCGTTCACACGGGTAGCCACGGTGTATCGACTGCCTCTCCTGTGTACTCTCTTCCGGCCTGTGGCCACCAATTCGAGCGATGTAGGCCTTCAGCACGGTGTTCGGCCGTCGACGCCGGCCAGTCGACGCCGGGCGACGCACCCGACCACAGCGAAAGCTTTTAATATCTTTCCGGGGCAGTGATCAGACACAATGTCTAACGACGACATGGAGGCTCAGTCGGACACCCCGGCTGGTCGAGTTCTTCCAGGGCACATTAGCCCAAATAACTGAATCCGAGATCGAGAACGTACGGATTTTCGACACGACGCTCCGCGACGGCGAGCAGTCGCCACGCACCTCGTTCAGCTACGACGAGAAGCGTAACATCGCGGCGACGCTGGACGAGATGGGGACGCACGTCATCGAGGCGGGGTTCCCGGTCAACTCCGACGCCGAGTTCGAGTCCGTCAGTGACATCGCCGCCGCGACGGACACGACCGTCTGCGGACTGGCGCGCGTCGTCGACAAGGACGTGGAGGCCGCACTCGACTCCGGCGTCGGGTTGGTCCACGTCTTCGTCAGCACGAGCGACGTCCAGCTGGCGGACTCGATGCACGCCTCCCGCGAGGAGGCCGTCGAGCGCGCCGTCGAGAGCGTCGAACGAGTGAAAGCCGCCGGCGTCGAGGCGATGTTCTCGCCGATGGACGCCACCCGGACCGACATCGACTTCTTGGCCGAGATCCTGAGCGCCGTCGACGAGGCGGGCGTCGACTGGGTCAACATCCCCGACACCACCGGCGTCGCCACGCCGACGCGCTTCGCCAGTATGGTTCGGGAAGTGCGAAAGCACACCGACGCCCGGATCGACGTGCACGCGCACGACGACTTCGGACTGGCCGCCGCCAACGCGATGGCCGGCTTCGAGGCGGGCGCGTCGCAGGCGCAGGTCTCCGTCAACGGCATCGGCGAGCGCGCCGGCAACGCCGCGTTCGAGGAGGTCGTGATGGCGGCCGAGTCCCTGTACGGCGTCGACACGGGGATCGACACCACTCGAATCACCGAACTGTCGCGGATGGTCGAGGAGGCCAGCGACATCCCGGTTCCGGCGAACAAGCCGGTCGTGGGACGGAACGCCTTCTCACACGAGAGCGGCATCCACGCCGCGGGCGTGCTCGAGAACACGGACACGTTCGAGCCGGGCGTGATGACGCCGGACATGGTCGGGGCCCAGCGGGAGTTCGTCCTCGGCAAGCACACCGGGACTCACTCGGTCCGCAAGCGACTGGAGGAGTCCGGCTTCACGCCGACCGACACGGAGGTCCGAGACGTCACCCGACGGGTCAAGGACTACGGCGCGGAGAAGGAGCGCGTCACCGTCGACGTGCTCACGCGCTTCGCCCGGGAGGTCGGCGTCAACCGGGAGGACGAAGACGACGAACAGGGGGAGGTCCGCGCCTGATGGCGCGCGCCCCGGTTGCTCGATCCGACGAGCCACGGGTGCGCCGCCGGCCGACCGCTCGAACCGGACCCGCGGCGCGAAACGTTCAATACGGACGAGACGCATCTTTCAGGTACGATGCGACGACGGCACACCGACGCGACGGCCGCCGCGCCGACAGCGGCGTCGCTCGCTCGCGTGCGCCGGTCGATCGACGCCGAGACGCTCGGCGTCGACGCGCAGATCATTGTAGGGGCGCTATAGCCCCGTCATTACCTATTCTCGCCGTTTCGATCCCGTTCGCGACCGCCGTCCGACCGACCAGCGACCGTCACACACCGACTATGGAGTACCACGCCCGATCCGCACGACCGATGCCGACGTATCGAACGCAGACCACGCCGACCCACGCGGGACCGAACGCCGAAGCGTCCCGTACGCGGCCGAAACGCCGCTCGTCAGCCGACTGCGGAGGTGAGCGAGAATGAGTAAACAGGCACCGTCGTCGCCGAACGCGACGACCGACGCCGAGGCCGACCCGGAGGAAGAGACGGAGCAAACCCCCGTCACGACCGGCTCTGAGTCCGTCATCCGCGCGCTCGAAAACGAGGGCGTCGAGGCGGCGTTCGGCGTTCAGGGCGGGGCGATCATGCCCGTCTACGACGCGCTGTACCACTCGGACATCCGCCACGTCACGATGGCGCACGAACAGGGGGCGGCCCACGCCGCCGACGCCTTCAGCGTCGTCCGGAACGAGCCGGGCGTCTGTCTGGCGACGTCGGGACCGGGGGCGACGAACCTCGTCACCGGCATCGCCGACGCGAACATGGACTCCGACGGCCTGCTCGCGCTGACCGGGCAGGTCCCCTCGGACATGGTCGGCTCCGACGCGTTCCAGGAGACCGACACCACCGGCGTCACCGCGCCGATCACGAAGCACAACTACTTCGCCAGCGACGCCGACACCGTCGGCGACACGGTCGGTGAAGCGCTCGCGCTCGCGGGCGAGGGTCGACCCGGCCCGACGCTCGTCGACCTCCCGAAGAACGTCACCCTCGACGGGACCGACGCCGAACCCGGTCCGGCCGAGCCGCCGGCGACGACGCGACCGCAGTACGTCGCCGACGAGGAGAACGTCGAGGAAGCCGCCGAGGCGATCGAGGCGGCCGAACGACCGCTGTTGCTCTTCGGCGGCGGCGTCATCAAGGGCGACGCGACCGAGCAGGCCCGCGCGTTCGCGCACGAACACGAGGTTCCCGTGGTCACGACGATGCCGGGCATCGGCTCGTTCCCCGAGGACGACGACCTGTGTCTCTCGTGGGCGGGGATGCACGGCACCGGCTACGCGAACATGGCGATCACGCACACGGATCTGCTGATCGCGGTCGGGACGCGCTTCGACGACCGCCTGACCGGCGGCATCGACACCTTCGCGCCGGAGGCGGAGGTCGTCCACATCGACATCGATCCCGCGGAGATATCGAAGAACGTCCACGCGGACTACCCGCTGATCGGCGACGCGGGCATCGTCCTCGATCAGGTCGACGACGCGATCGACGCCTCGCCCGAGGCCGACGAGTGGCGCGAACAGTGTCAGACCTGGAAGGAGGAGTACCCGATGGACTACGCGACGCCGGACGACGAGCCGCTGAAGCCGCAGTTCGTCGTCGAGATCCTCGACGAGGCGACCGGCGACGACGCCATCGTCACCTCGGGAGTCGGCCAACACCAGATGTGGGCCGCCCAGTACTGGACGTTCACCGAGCCGCGGACGTGGGTGTCGAGTCACGGCCTCGGGACGATGGGCTACGGCCTGCCCGCGGCGATCGGCGCTCGAATCGCGGCCGACGACGACCAAGACGTCGTCTGCATCGACGGCGACGGCTCCTTCCTGATGACGATTCAGGAGCTTTCCGTCGCCGTCCGCGAGGAACTGGACATCACCGTCGCGGTGCTGAACAACGAGTACATCGGGATGGTCCGCCAGTGGCAGGACGCCTTCTTCGAGGGCCGGCGGATGGCCGCGGAGTACAACTGGTGTCCCGAGTTCGATATGCTCGCGGAGGCGTTCGGCGCGCGCGGTTTCCGCGTCGACGACTACGACGAGGTCGCAGACACCGTCGAGGAGGCCGTCGCATACGACGGACCGTCGGTCATCGACTTCCACATCGACCCGGCGGAGAACGTCTACCCGATGGTCCCCTCCGGCGGCGCAAACGGACAGTTCGCACTGACGGAGGATCAGCTATGAGCTCGCAGGAAACCGACGAGACCGACGATCTGCCGAAGCACGGACTGAAGGGACCGAAGCCGGAGGAGCGGCCGCACCCCGAGGGACGCCGCAACTCCCAGGGGATTCGAATCGATCCGGAGGCCGAGGCCGAGCCCGAACAGCGCCGCGCGGTGCTGTCGGCGCTGGTCGAGGACGATCCCGGCGTGCTCTCGCGCATCGCGGGGCTGTTCTCCCGCCGGCAGTTCAACATCGAGAGCCTCACCGTCGGGCCGACGACCGTCGAGAACCACTCGCGGATCACGATGGTCATCGAGGAGCCCGACCCCGGGATCGATCAGGCGGAGAAGCAACTCGCCAAACTCAAGCCGGTGATCGCCGTCGGTGAACTCGACGACGACGCCGTGCGGACCGAACTCGTCCTCCTGAAAGTCGAGGGCGACGAACCCGACAAGGTGCACGCGGTCACGGAGATGTACGACGGGCAGACGCTCGATGCCGGCCCGCGGACCATCACGGTCCAGCTCACCGGCGACGAGCAGAAGATCGACGACGCGATCGACGCGTTCCGCCAGTTCGGCATCATCGAGATCGCGCGCACGGGCTACACGGCGTTGGCGCGCGGCGATCAGGCGACCGTCCCGGGGGAGAAACCGGGCACCGCGGACGAACCGACGCGACCGACGAACGCACAATAACATCTCAAAAATGACAGACGAAGACCTGAACACGACGGTATACTACGACGACGACGCGGATCGCTCCTACATCGACGACAAGACGGTGGCCGTCCTCGGCTACGGCAGCCAGGGCCACGCCCAGTCGCAGAACCTTGCCGACTCCGGAGTCGACGTGATCGTCGGGCTGCGCGAGGACTCGTCCTCGCGCGCGGCCGCCGAGGCGGACGGACTCCGCGTCGAGACGCCCGCGGACGCCGCCGCCGAGGCGGACATCGTCTCGATGCTCGTCCCCGACACGGTCCAGCCCGCGGTGTTCGAGCAGATCAAGGACGGACTCGAGGCCGGCGACACGCTGCAGTTCTCTCACGGGTTCAACATCCACTACAACCAGATCCGACCGCCGGAGGACGTCGACGTGACGATGGTCGCGCCGAAGTCCCCCGGCCACCTGGTGCGGCGCAACTACGAGGCCGGACAGGGAACGCCGGGGCTCGTCGCGGTCTACCAGAACGAGACGGGCGATGCGCGCGAGGAGGCGCTCGCGTGGGCGCACGCGATCGGCTGCACCCGCGCCGGCGTCATCGAGACGACGTTCCGCGAGGAGACCGAGACCGACCTCTTCGGCGAGCAGGCCGTCCTCTGCGGCGGGATGACCGCGCTCGTCCGCGAGGGCTACGAAACGCTCGTCGACGCCGGCTACTCCCCGGAGATGGCGTACTTCGAGTGTCTGAACGAACTGAAGCTCATCGTCGACCTGATGTACGAGGGCGGGCTCTCCAATATGTGGGACTCCGTCTCCGACACCGCCGAGTACGGCGGCCTCACGCGCGGCGACCGGATCATCGACGAGCACGCCCGCGAGCGGATGGAAGAAGTCCTCGAGGAGGTCCAGGACGGCACGTTCGCCCGCGAGTGGATCGCGGAGAACCAGGCCGGTCGACCGTCCTACACCCAGCTGAAACACGCCGAGGAGACTCACGAGGTCGAACAGGTCGGCGAACCCCTCCGCGACCTGTTCGCGTGGGGCGAGGAAGAAGAGGCCGCGGAGGCGGCCGCGGACGACTGAGGATGAGGATGACCGAGATATTGATGAACGCGGAAGCCCACGGTGATGTAGATGAGTGAGGGAACGCTGTACGACAAGGTCTGGGAGGAACACACGGTCTCGGAGCTCCCGACGGGACAGACGCAGCTGTTCGTCGGTCTCCACCTCATCCACGAGGTGACGAGCCCGCAGGCGTTCGGGATGCTGCAGGAGCGCGACCTAGAGGTCGCCTACCCCGAACTCACGCACGCGACGGTCGACCACATCGTCCCGACGGCGGACCAGTCGCGTCCGTACCGCGACGACGCGGCCGAGGAGATGATGTCTGAGCTCGAACAGAACGTTCGAGACGCCGGCATCCAGTTCTCGGACCCCACGACGGGCGAACAGGGGATCGTCCACGTCATCGGGCCCGAGCAGGGACTCACCCAGCCCGGGAAGACGATCGTCTGCGGCGACTCCCACACCTCGACGCACGGCGCGTTCGGCGCGCTGGCGTTCGGGATCGGGACGAGCCAGATCCGCGACGTGCTCGCGACGCAGACGATCGCGATGGAGAAGAAGAAGGTTCGAAAGATCGAGGTCACGGGCGAACTCGGCCCCGGCGTCGAGGCGAAGGACGTCATCCTCGAGGTGATCCGTCGCCTGGGCACCGAGGGCGGCGTCGGCTACGTCTACGAGTACGCCGGCGAGGCCATCGAGAGCCTCGACATGGAGGGGCGGATGAGCATCTGCAACATGTCCATCGAGGGCGGCGCGCGAGCGGGGTACGTCAACCCCGACGAGACCACCTACGAGTGGATGAAAGACACCGATTACTTCCGGGAGAACCCCGAGAAGTTCGACGAGCTCAAGCCCTACTGGGAGTCGATCCGCTCCGACGACGACGCCGAGTACGACGACGTCGTCACCATCGACGGCTCCGAACTGGAGCCGGTCGTCACGTGGGGGACCACGCCCGGCCAGGGCATCGGCATCTCCGAGCCGATTCCGGAGCCGGAGTCGCTGGCGGCGGACAAACAGGACACCGCGCGGCGCGCCCAGGAGCACATGCGCGTCACGCCCGGGGACACGATGGAAGGCTACGAGATCGACGTCGCCTTCCTCGGGTCCTGTACGAACGCGCGCCTCCCCGACCTGCGTCGGGCGGCCGAGGTCGTCGAGGGCCGCGAGGTCCACGAGGACGTCCGCGCGATGGTCGTCCCCGGTAGCCAGCGCGTGAAGGCCGCCGCCGAGGCCGAGGGCCTCGACGAGATCTTCGAGGAAGCCGGCTTCGAGTGGCGCAACGCGGGCTGTTCGATGTGCCTCGGGATGAACGAGGACCAACTGGAGGGCGACGAGGCCTGCGCGTCCTCCTCGAACCGCAACTTCATCGGCCGGCAGGGCTCGAAGGACGGCCGGACCGTGCTGATGAACCCCCGGATGGTCGCCGCCGCGGCGATCGAAGGGAAAGTGACTGACGTGCGCGAACTCAAGGAGGTGACCGCCGTATGACCGACGAGATCCCCGAGATCGACTCGGTGACGGGCACGGGCGTTCCCGTCCGCGGGAACGACATCGACACCGACCAGATCATCCCCGCGCGCTTCATGAAGGTCGTCACGTTCGACGGCCTCGGCGAGTTCGCGTTCTTCGACCTCCGGTTCGACGACGACGACGACCAGAAGGACCACCCCTTCAACGAACCGCAGTTCCAGGACGCCTCGGTGCTCGCCGTCAACGCCAACTTCGGCTGCGGCTCCTCGCGCGAGCACGCCCCGCAGGCGCTGATGCGCTGGGGCATCGACGCCATCGTCGGCGAGTCGTTCGCCGAGATCTTCGCCGGAAACTGCCTCGCGCTGGGCATTCCGACGGTCACGGCGGACCACGAGACCATCGTCGACCTCCAGGAGTGGATCGACGAGCACCCCGACGGGGAGATCCACGTCGACGTCGAGGAGGAGACGGTCACCTACGGCGACACGACCGTCGAGGCGACCGTCGACGACGCACAGCGGCGGGCGCTCACCGAGGGCGTCTGGGACACGACGGCGCTGATGAAGTCCAACGCCGACGCGGTCGCCGAGAAAGCCGCCGAACTCCCCTACGTCGATGTCTGAGGAGATCGTCGTCATCGAGGGCGACGGCATCGGCCGGGAGGTCGTCCCCGCCGCCGTCTCCGTGCTGGAGGCCGTCGGCGACTTCGAGTTCGTCGAGGCCGAGGCCGGCGACGCCGTGAAGGAAGAGACGGGCGAGGCGCTCCCGCAGGAGACCTACGACACCGTCGCCGACGCGGACGCGACGCTGTTCGGCGCGGCCGGCGAGACGGCCGCGGACGTCATCCTCCCGCTGCGGACTGCGGTCGGCTCGTTCGTCAAC
Source organism: Halobellus rarus (assembly GCF_024494595.1). GTDB lineage: Archaea > Halobacteriota > Halobacteria > Halobacteriales > Haloferacaceae > Haloquadratum > Haloquadratum rarum. The sequence goes on from NZ_JANHDI010000013.1 coordinate 121,508, forward strand.
GTGCGCCCGGCACGGGCGTACCCCGGCGTCGACGCCGTGCGCCCGGAGACGGACCTGGTCTTCCTGCGCGAGAACACCGAGGGCGTCTACGCGGGTCACGAGGATCGCCTCTCGGACGATCTCTCGACGCTCACCCGCGTCGTCACCACGTCGGCCTCGGAACGGCTGGCCGAGTACGCCTGCGAGTACGTGGAAGAACAGGGGAACGACGGGTTTCAGGTCGTCCACAAGGCGAACGTGATGCGCGAGACCGACGGCCGCTTCCGCGACGCGGTCGTCGACGTCGCCGAGGGGGCGGGCGTCGAGACCGAGGAGGTCCTGATGGACGCCTTCGCGACGCGCGTCTGTCTGGATCCAACGCAGTTCGACGTCGTCGTCTGCCCGAACCTCGCGGGCGACGTCCTCTCGGACCTCGCGGCGGGACTGGTCGGCGGACTGGGACTGCTTCCGTCCGCGAACGTCGGCCCCGACAACGCGCTCTTCGAACCGGTCCACGGCACCGCACCAGACATCGCGGGCGAGGGCGTCGCCAACCCCTCGGCGGCGATCCTCTCGGCGGCGATGCTGCTCGATCACCTCGGCTACGCCGACGAGGCCGAGAACGTCCGCACGGCGGTCGAATCCGTGCTCGAAGACGGCCCCCGGACGGCCGACCTCGGCGGCGACGCCGACACCGAGGCGGTCACGGCCGCGGTCCTCGACCGACTGGACTGACGTTTCGTCCGCTTTTGTCCGATTTCACGATTTCGATGCCGACGCTGCAAGACACGCCGTCTCGGTAGCGTCGTCGGTCCGTCGAATCCGTCTCCGCCGGCCGGGGTGGGTTCCCCCACGGCCGCCGTACCCGTTTTTCGAATCCGCGCATCTGTTACCTCCGAGACTGCATGCGTTCGTATTCCGCGGAAGTCGTGCCCGTCAGTTTCGCCGGTGGCGGTCGAATCCGCCTACTGTTGTCCGTTCGTGATCGCTAGACGGCCAGAAATCTCGGGATACGTTCCGATACGAACACAAACCATTAACAATACACAGATCGAAGTCCGCTCAGACGAACCTTATGTTACCCGCTGAGAGAAAACGACGCATCGTGGAACTCGTCACCGCCGCGGACGGGCGGTCGGTGGAAGCTCTCGCCGACGAACTGGGGTACTCGAAGGCGACGATCCGTCGGGACCTCCAAGAACTGGAGAGCCAGGGGCTCATCGAGCGGTCTCACGGCGGTGCAGTCCCCGTGACGAGCGTCGGACACGAACAGGCGTACGGACAGAAGGAGGTCCAGAACCTCGAGGCGAAGCGCGCCATCGCCGAGCGCGCCGTCGAGGAGCTCACGGAGGGACAGGTCGTGTTCTTCGACGCGGGGACGACGACGATGCAAGTCGCCCAGAGCGCGCCGAAGGACGGATCGATGCTCGCGGTGACGAACTCCCCGCGACTGGCGGTCGAACTCGGAAAGGAGGAAAACGACGTCAAACTGACCGGCGGGACGCTCCGTCGCCGGACGCGTTCGCTGGTGGGCCCGACCGCCGAGTCGTTCCTCGAACGGACGAACTTCGATCTCCTGTTTCTCGGCGCGAACGCGGTCGATGTCGAGACCGGACTCACGACGCCGAACGAGGAGGAGGCGCGCGTCAAGGAACTGATGGTCAAGCGGGCCTCGCGTGTCGTCCTCGTCGCGGACGCGACGAAGATCGGCGAACGCTCGTTCGTGACCTTCGCCGACCTCTCGGACATCGATATGTTCATCACCGCAGGCGAGATCGACGACGAGACCAGAGAGCGGTTCGAGGCCGAGGACGTCACCGTGGTCGTCGCGACGCCGGAGGCACCCACACTATGACCCGCCGCGACGGTGCCGGGACACCGAGTCACGCCGACGTACTGACAGTGACGATGAATCCGGCGGTCGATCACACGCTCACGGTCGAGGAACCGCTTCGTGAGGGAGAAGTCGCTCGGACCGACGACGCGCAGTTCGACGCCGGCGGAAAGGGGATCAACGTCTCGCAGTACCTCACCGCACTGGGTGTCGAGGCCCCCGCGACGGGCTTTCTCGGCGGGCCGTTCGGCCGGATGATCGCCGAGACGCTCGACGACGACGGCGTCGCGCGCGACTTCGTCGAGATCGACGGGCGAACCCGCCTGAACACCACGGTACTGAGTCCCGACGGCGAGTACAAGATCAATCACAACGGTCCCGTCGTCGGCCGCGAGGACGTCGACGCGCTGGTCGAGCGGGTCCGCGATCGCGGCCCCGACCGGCTCGTCGTCGCCGGGAGCCTCCCACGCGGGATCGACGCCGACGTCGTCGATCGGCTGGCCGGTGCCGGACCCTGGGAGACAGCGGTCGATATGGGCGGATCGGTCCTAGAGCGGCTTTCCGGAGCGTACCTCGTGTGCAAACCGAACCGATCGGAACTGGGCGAAGCGACCGGACGAGCGGTCGAGACGGTCGAAGACGCCGCGTCGGCCGCCGCCGAACTCCGCGAACGGGGATATCGGTACGTGCTCGCGTCACTCGGTGCCGACGGCGCGCTCCTGGTCTCCGAGTCCGACGCGCTCTACGCCCCGGCGCTCCCGGTCGACGTCGTCGACACGGTCGGCGCGGGCGACGCGTTGCTCTCGGGCTTCCTCGCGGGACTCGCCCGGGGGGAGCCGATCGAGGACGCGCTCAGAACGGCGGTCGTCGTCGCCGCGCGCGTCGTGTCGGTATCGGGCACGAGCGTTCCGGCCTTCGACGACGTCTTCGAGAACCGCGAACAGGTAACAGTCACGCGGGTCTGACGCGTCCGCTGTTCATTTCCGTATTGAGAACGCCATATTCAGTCAGAAACAAACGCGAGCGAAAGTATTTTTGAGTTCCTTCAGAAACATCCGTGAGGGAGACTTATGTCAAGCAAAGCTGAGAGCAAGATGCGGTCCCACCTGACGAAGGTCAAGGAGGACCTCATGACCGGCGTATCGTACATGATCCCGTTCGTGACCATCGGCGGGATCTTCCTGGCGCTCGGGTTCGCCGTCGCGCCGACTGGTCCGAACGGTGCGCCGGATACGTCTCAGGTCGGGACGCTGGCGTACTTCCTCGGGCAGATCGGCGGGCTGGGCCTGACGATTATGGTCCCGATCCTCGGCGCGTACGTCGCGTACGCGATCGCGGATCGACCGGGACTGGCTCCCGGGTTCCTCGCGTCGTATCTGATCCAGCAGGGAGAGGTACTGGTGGCGGCAGGCGAGGTCATCGGGTTGCAAGGCGGCGAGGCAGGTGCCGGGTACCTCGGAGCGCTCGTCACCGGCCTCCTCGTCGGCTACGTCGCCCGCTGGATCAAGAACTGGAGCGTTCCGGACTTCATCCAGCCGATGATGCCGGTCCTCATCGTCCCCGTGCTGACGATGGCGATCGTCTCGCCGGTCGTGCTGTTCGTCCTCGGCGTCCCTGTTGCGATCGCGAACGCGGGGCTGACCGCGTACCTGGAAGGGCTTCAGGGCAGTCAGGCGCTGCTCGTCGGCGCGCTTCTCGGTGCGATGATGGCGTTCGACATGGGCGGCCCGGTCAACAAGGTCGCCTACGTGTTCGCCGCGGGTCTGATCACCGAGGGAATCACCCAGCCGATGGCCGCGGTGATGATCGCCGGGATGATCCCGCCGATCGGCCTTGCTATCTCGAACTTCATCGCGCCGCACAAGTACGCCGAGGAGATGTACGAGAACGCCAAATCCGGGATCGTCCTCGGGTTCTCGTTCATCACCGAGGGAGCGATCCCGTACGCGTCGGCGGATCCGATCCGCGTCATTCCGTCGATTATGGTCGGGAGCGCCGTCGGCGCGGCGATGTCGATGTCGCTCGGCGTCACGATGCCCGCCCCGCACGGCGGCATCTTCGTCGTCCCGCTGTCTAGCAACCCGCTGCTGTTCCTGGCAGCGATCGTCATCGGATCGCTCGTGACGGCGGCGCTCGCGACGGTGCTCAAGCCCGACTACGAGGAGGGCGTCGGCGCGGCCGGCGGGGCCGAGGCGGGCGCAGCGGCGGGCGGCGACGACTGAGAGGGACAGCCGCCTCGTCGTCACTCGGTCCGATCAACTCCGATCTTTTCCGGTCGACGCGTGTCGACCAACCGAAGAGAAAATTCCTTAACAATCCCGTGCACATATTCGATTGGTTATGCTCGAAGATGACATCGACCGGCTGCTGCCGCTCGCTCACATCTCGCTTTCGGAGCCGCCGGCGAACAAAACGGACGCGATCGAGTTCCTCCTGGATCTCATCGCGGACAACGGCCGCGTGACGGACCGCGAGGCCGCCCTCGACGCGCTCCGGGAGCGCGAGAAGGAGGCGACCACCGGGGTCGGAATGGAAATCGGGATCCCGCACGCGAAGACGAGCGCCGTCGAGGAGCCCTCGATCGCGTTCGGCCGCTCCGAGGAGGGAATCGACTTCGACGCGATGGACGACAAGCCCGCTCGCCTGCTGTTCATGATCCTCGTCCCCGCGGAGGGCGGCGAGGAACACTTACAGATCTTGAGCGCCCTGTCGAGAGCACTGATGCACGAAGACGTCCGCGAGACGCTGCTGGCGGCCGAAGACGAGGAGACCGTTCAAGAGACCGTTCGGGAGGCCGTGAACTGATGCCCGAACGAATCGTCACCATCGTCCCGGAGGACGGCCTCCACGCGCGGCCGGCGTCGAAGTTCGTCGAGGCGGCCAACGAGTTCGACTCGGAGGTGAAAGTCGGGCACGTCGACGGCGACCAGGTGAACGCGGCGAGCATGCTCGCGGTGACCGGACTGGGGGCCGCCGCCGGCGACGAGGTCCGACTGACCGCCGAGGGCGAGGACGCCGAGGCCGCGCTGGACGAACTGGAGCGAATCCTGACGACGCCCGAGGACGAGCTCTGAGCCGATGACCGAGCGACGACTCTCCGGCATCGGCGTCACGCCGCTGTCCGGCGTCGGCTCCGTCGTCTGGTACGCGCCCGACGCGGAACTCGACGAGCCCCCGGCGCCCGAGGCGGTCGACGCCGACGCGGAGATCGATCGGTTCGAGGGCGCCCGCGACGAGGCCCGCGCGGAGATCCGCGCCGAGCGCGAGCGGACGGCCGAGCGCGTCGGCGAGGCCGAGGCCGAGGTCTTCGACGCGCACGTGCAGTTCCTCGACGACCCCCAGATCACCGAGGGCGTCGAAGACGAGATCGAGGGCGGCCTCCCGGCCGAACACGCGGTCTCCCGGACGTTCGATCGGTTCGTCGAGCAGTTCGAGGGGATGGAGGGCCGGATGGCCGAGCGCGCCGACGACCTGCGGGACGTCCGCGACCGCCTCGTGCGCGTGCTCGTCGGCGGCGACCGCGTCGACCTCGCGGATCTCCCGGCGGGGAGCGTCGTCCTCGCCGAACGGTTGACACCGAGCGACACGGCACAGCTCGACCCCGAGCGCGTCGCCGGGTTCGTGACCGCCACCGGCGGGCGCACCTCGCACGCGGCGATCTTCGCGCGCTCGCTGGCGCTGCCGGCGGTCGTCGGCGTCGGCGAGGACCTCCGCGACGTCGCGGACGGCGCCGAGGTCGTCGTCGACGGCACCGAGGGCACGCTCGTCGTCGACCCCGACGCGGAGACGCGGGAGGCCGCGGCGGGCGGCGAGGAGGTCGAGATTCGAGAAGAGTCGGTCGAGACCGCCGACGGGACGCCGATCGAGGTCGCCGCGAACGTCGGAACGCGGGCGGACCTCGCGCCCGCCGCCGAGCGCGGGGCCGACGGTATCGGGCTGTTCCGAACCGAGTTCCTCTTTCTCGACCGGGAATCGCCGCCGGACGAGGACGAGCAGTACGAGGCCTATCACGAGGCCCTGGAGGCGTTCCCCGACGGGCGGGTCGTCGTCCGGACCCTCGACATCGGCGGCGACAAGCCGATCGAGTACCTGGACCTGCCCGACGAGGAGAACCCCTTCCTCGGCGAGCGCGGCATCCGGCGCTCGCTCGGCCCCGACGCCGACCTCTTCGAGACGCAGCTCCGGGCGCTCCTGCGCGCGGCCGGCGACGACGCGGGCGGGCAGCTCTCGGTGATGTTGCCGCTCGTCTCGACCGTCGAAGAGGTCCGCGAGGCGCGCGAGATACTGGAGTCGGTCGCGGCCGATCTGGAAGACGAGGGCGTCGCCTACGCCGTCCCGGAGTTCGGCGTGATGATCGAGACGCCCGCGGCGGCGTTCCTCGCTCCCGACCTGGTCGAGCACGTCGAGTTCTTCAGCATCGGGACGAACGACCTCGCGCAATACGTGATGGCCGCCGAGCGCGGCAACAGCCGGGTGTCAGACCTCGGCGACTTCCGCCAGCCCGCGGTGCTGCGGGCGATCCGCGCGACGGTCGACGCGACCGAGGGAACGGACGTCTGGGTCGGGATGTGCGGGGAGATGGCCGGCGACCCCGATCTGACGAGACTGCTCGTCGGCCTCGGCCTGGACGAACTGAGTATGAGCGCGGTCACGGTGCCACAGGTGAAGCGAGCGGTGACCGAAACGACCGTTCCGGAGGCGCGCGACCTCGCAGAGCGCGCGCTCGCCGCCAGTACGAAAGCTGAAGTCGAAGCCGTGTTAACAGAGAGCACACAATGAAACTCGTCGCAGTCACATCCTGTCCGACCGGAATCGCACACAGCCAGATGGCGGCCGAAAACCTCGAACAGACGGCCGAACGACTCGGTCACGACATCAAGGTCGAGGTCCAGGGCGCGATGGGCGCGCAGAACGAACTCACCGCCGGGGAGATCGCCGACGCCGAGGCCGTCATCATCGCCTCCGACACCGCGGTCAGCCGCGACCGTTTCGAGGGCAAGCCCCTCGTGAAGGGAACCGTGAAGGACGGCGTCAACGACCCGGAGAGCCTCTTCGAGCGGGCGGCCGAACTCGTCGAGGAGGGCAAGACCGAGGCCGTCGAGGTCGACGGCGAGGCGTCGGACGCCGGTGGCGACGACACCGAGTCGGGCGCGTCGGAGCCGAGTCGACGCGGCGGCGACCGTGAGAAGGGACTGTTCGCGCGGCTCAAGAAGCTCTTCTCCTGATCGGTCGCTGTCCCGTTCGCCCGAGTCCCGTCGTCCGACGAGCGGTACGCCCATCGAACGCGCAATACCGTGCAGAGACGAACAGTCTCCGTATATCTTATGACGCAGGCGCGAGAAGTCCGAGGCGAGGTGACACACAGTGCCGTTCTACGGCGGGAGTGAACTCGCCAACGTCTACGACGACGCCTTGGAGAAGGGATTCGGCCTCGTCGCGTCGAACATCGCCGAACCGAACATCATGATGGGGCTGATGGAGGGAGCCGCGCGGAAGAACTCGGACCTCCTCTTACAGCTCAGCGGCGGTGCCAGCACGTTCGCCGGCAACGAAGACCCGGTGGACGGGCTGAAAGCGATGGGGGCGTACATCGACACGATCGCCGACCAGTACGACATCGGCGTCTTCCTCAACATGGACCACCAGACGGACCTGGAGTTCATCGAGGCGCAGATGGATCTCGAAATCCCCTCCTCGATCATGATCGACGCCTCCCACGAGCCCTTCGAGGAGAACGTCGCGAGGAGCAAGGAGGTCGTCGAGATGAAAGAAGAGAAGGGCGCAGACGTCCTCATCGAGGCCGAACTCGGCCAGATCAAGGGCGTCGAGGACGAGATCGAATCCGAGGAGGCGTTCTACACCGACCCCGAGCAGGCCGTCGAATTCGTCGACCGGACCGGCTGTGACCTGCTCGCGATCTCGGTGGGAACGCAGCACGGGGTCGCGAAGGGCAAAGACCTGGAGTTGCGGCCGGACCTCGCGGCCGACATCCGGCAGGCGCTCCGCGATCACGGCCTCGACACGCCGCTGGTGCTCCACGGTTCCTCGGGCGTCCAGCCCGACCAGCTCCAGCGGATGCTCCAGCACGGCATCTGCAAGGTGAACAAGGACACCCGGTACCAGTACGAGTACACGCGGACGGCCTACGACCTTTATAGCGAAGACCCGACGAACATCGTCCCGCCGGAGGGCGTCGACGCCGACCGCGACACGTTCTTCAACGACACCGACTGGTCGCCGAACAAGGACGTCTTCGACCCGCGGGTCGCCGGGCGGAACATCCGCGAGCGTATCGCCGACGTCCACGCCGAGCTCACCGAGGTCTCCGGAACCGCCGGACAGAGCCGGTACGCGTAAGACGCGCCCCCGGAGTTTAAGTCTCCACGCGGCGTTTCTTCGGGTATGCCGCAGATACACCTCGACGAGGAGACGGTGGCCCGGCTGGACTCGCTCCGACAGGAGGACGAGGACTACGACGAGCTCGTCACCGAACTCATCAACATCTACGAGGCCGAGGAGCTGACGCTGTTCCACGGCGGCGACGAGGTCTAGCCCAACACCGGAGAGCGCGGAACCGATCTTCGGACGCCACACACGAAGTCGAGCGACGCTTCCGCCAAAACGGTAGCGGCGACGCTGTCGAACGCGTTTGTCGGCGTCGTCGACCCTCAGCAGAGGCGGTAGCGTTCGGCGTCCTGGTCGATCAGGTCGCGTTCACACAGCGTCGAGAGAATGCTGTACAGCGAGATCTTCTTCATATCTAGGCCCGATTCGAGCTCCGAGAGAGTCGCTTCCCCGTGTGTCGAAAGGAACAGATAGACGAGCTTCGCACGCGGCGATTCGAGGCTGGACGGAATCGACGGCGCTTCGATCCCGGCTGTCGGTCGTGAGTGCATCGTACTCTGCATTGTCGTTGTCTTTCCCTTAGCTTCGACGATAATAAAACCCATCCACGACGATCGTCGAAACAACTGAGAGATAAATCCGGCTATATATCGCTTCTATTCGGCGTATTCTCGAAAGTGGACGAACGTTCATCGAAGTTCCGGCGCGTTTCGGCGTCGATTTTTTCGACTGGTGACGATACTGCCGCTCGAATCCGGCGGGCGGAGTGGAAGGGGCGGGAGTCGAACCACGCGAAGCCGTAAGCCGGAGCGACCGAGTGACGGTCGCTGCCGGAACGCTCTACCACTGAGCCACCCTTCCGATGCGGAGGTACGTGGCGCTGTCGTATATGCGTAGCGGCGCGAACGAGGCCGCCGCAGAGCCAGCACGGCTACTCCAAGAGCGACTCGCCCGTCATCGTGGCGGGTTTCTCGACGCCCATCAGTTCCAGAAGCGTCGGCGCGATGTCGCAGAGCGAGCCGCCCGAACGAACCCGCCGACCGCCGTCGTCGCCGTCGGGCGTCAGGTAGACGAGCGGAACCGGGTTCGTCGTGTGCGCGGTGTGCGGCTCCTCGGCGGTCCCCATGTCGTCGGCGTTGCCGTGGTCGGCCGTGACGAGGACGTGGCCGCCCGCGTCTTGGACCCCGGCGACCAACCGACCGAGCTGTTCGTCGACGGTCTCGACGGCCCGGATCGCCGCCTCGAAGTCGCCGGTGTGACCGACCATGTCCGGGTTCGCGTAGTTGAGCACGAGCGCGTCGGGGTCCTCGGCGTCGATGAGTTCCAGCGCCGTGTCGGTCACCTCGACGGCGCTCATCTCCGGTTCGAGGTCGTAGGTGGGCACGTCGGGGCTCTCGACGATCCGGCGAATCTCGCCGTCGAACTCGACCTCGCGGCCGCCGTTGAGGAAGTAGGTGACGTGGGCGTACTTCTCGGACTCGGCGATCCGGAGCTGGGTCTTCCCGGCGGCCGAGAGCGTCGCGCCGAGCGTGTCGGTCGGCTCCTCCGGCGGGAACGCCACCGGGAAGTCGAACGTCTCGTCGTACTCGGTCATCGTGACGATGCGGGTCTCCGGCGGGTCGGTCTCGAAGGGCCACTCGGGCTCGACGTCGCCGAGGAGTCGGACGAGCTGGCGCGCGCGGTCCGGCCGGAAGTTGAAGAACAGCACCGCGTCGCCGTCGTCGAGCGCCGGGGCACCGGACACGAGCGTCGGCTCGACGAACTCGTCGGTGTCGCCGCGCTCGTAGGAGTCGCGGAGGGCCTCGACGGCCGAGGGAGCCTCGTGGTCGGCCTCGCGGTGGACGACGGCGTCGTAGGCGCGCTTCGTCCGCTCCCAGTTCCGGTCGCGGTCCATCGCGTAGTACCGCCCGGACACCGTCGCGACGTCGCCCGTTCCGTGCTCGTCGACGACGCCTCCGAGCGTTTCGAGGTACTCCTCGCCGCCGTAGGGGTCGGTGTCGCGGCCGTCGGTGAACGCGTGCGTGACGGCGTCGACGCCGCGGTCGGCGGCGATTTCGATCAACGCGTGGAGGTGGCCCTGCTCGGAGTGGACGCCGCCGTCGCTCAGAAGGCCCATACAGTGCACGCGGCCGCCCGTCTCCTCGACGTGGTCGAACGCCGAGGCGATGGCGTCGTTCGTCCGGAACGTGCCCTCGGCGATGGCGTCCTCGATGCGCGTGTACGCCTGCTTGACGACCCGGCCCGCGCCGATGTTGAGGTGCCCGACCTCGCTGTTTCCCATCTGTCCTTCCGGGAGGCCGACGTTCCGCCCGGAGACGTCGAGCGTGCCGTACGCGCCGGTCTCGGCGAGCCGATCGAAGTTCGGCGTCGACGCCGCCTTCACCGCGTCGCGTCGGTCGTGGTCCCCGAGGCCCCAGCCGTCGAGGATGACGAGCGCTGCCTGCATACCCGAGGCGAGGCGAGGTGGGAGGGAATAGCCTTCGCTTCGGTCGGCACGCGTCGGCGCTCCGACCCCGTCGGCGCTCCGAGACCCACCGCTCGAACGCGACACCTTCTTTCGGGTCCCCGTCGTCGTCGGAACCGATGGTCGAGTCCTCGGAGGGATCGACGGGAAAACACGGATGGCAGGCGCGCCTCCGACGGCCCTTCCCCGAGCGCTGGGTGCAGTACTACCTCGGCAACGGCGCGAGCCTCGGGTGGTTGCTCGTCGTCGACGGCGCGGCCTTTCTCCTCGGTGTCAGTTTCTACGTGCACTCGGACCCCTCGCTGGGCGACCTCAGTTCGCTCGCGTACCCGCTGTTCGGCGATTCGCCGACCGCGCTCGCGCTCGCGACGCTCTCGGTGGCGACGCTGCTCCCGAATCTCGGCCGCCGCGTCACCGACGCCCCCTCGAACCGGTTGCTCGCGCTCTTGCACACCCTCGCGTTCGTCTGGCTCGCGAAGTACGGCCTCTGGACGGCCATCGCGCTCAACCTCCGGCCGGACCTCTACGTCGGCTTCACGCCGACGCTGCTGTGGGAGTACTGGGGCATCCTGATCACGCATCTCTTTTTCCTCCTGCACGCGGCGGTGATCCCGTACTACGGCGAGACGACGCGGGAAGCGCTGGCCGCGGCGCTCGTCTTCCTCCTCCTCAACGACGCCTTCGACTACGGACTGGGGCTGTATCCGCCGCTCCGGTACGAGGCCGGCCCGCTGCTGGCGGGGATCACCGTCTCGTTGTCGTTCGCGGTGATCGCCTACGCCGCCTGGGCGTTCGATCGGCACGGTTCGAGTTCCGACGACGGAACGGCGGAGTGACGACAACCCTCGTGGGGAGGCGATAATTTATCTATCGAGACGGGACCAGAGCCGCCGTGACGTGAGCATCACCCCGCGTCGGGCCGCGGTTGCTCGGCACGTCGACGCGGGAGGCGATGGCGACGACGCGAGAGTCGACAGTGAGGACCTCGAGAGCGGGCGTCGTCGCCGGCGGTGTGCCGGCTGTTTGCCCCTACAGCGCACCTGTCGTTCTCCAGCCGCGGCACACCGTTCGTCCGCCACGCGTCCCGGTGTCGTCCGGCAGTTTCCCGTCTATCGATGCGTCAGCGTCTTACGTCTCGGCGATTTACCTTCGGTTATGGACTCTGCGGTACTGCTTGATCTCCTCGGGAACGAGAACCGGCGGCGCATCCTCCGGCTCCTCTCGCACAAACCGTGTTACGTCACCGAGATCAGCGAGTACCTCGGGGTCAGTCCGAAGGCCGTCATCGACCACCTGCGGCGACTCGAGGAGGCCGGCCTCGTCGAGAGCCGGACGGACGATCAGCGCCGGAAGTACTTTCACATCGCGCGGAACCTCAGGCTGGAGGTGAGCGTTTCCCCGTACCGCTTCGGTGCCAAGAGCGCCTACCCGGCCAGCCGGAGCCTCGATATGCGCGGCCGCTGTCAGCACATCTCGCTCGACATTCCCGCGCCGAACGGTCGAACGCGCGAGGACGACCGGGACGCTGAAGATCAGGACGCTGAGAGCGACAGCGAGGACGGGGAGTCGGACTCGCGACAGCGGATCGACCCCTGCGGGAACGACGAGACGGACGGAAAGGCCGGCAGACCGGACGCCGTGGACTCGGACGTCGGCGACTCGTCCGTCGAGCGACCGGCGGTCGACGAGCCGGACGACGTGGCCGAACTCGCCCGGCAGTACGCCTACCTCGAAGACGTCGAGAGCGAACTCTCGCTCGCACAGCGGTGGGTTCACGGTCGGGTGACCGACGTCCTCGACGATCTCTCAGAGCGGATCGGAGCCGAAGCCGACAGTCGGTTCTACGCCGAACTCCTCGCGGCTATCGCTCACGAGTCGAAGAGCGCCCGCGAGGTCGCTCGCGAGCTCAACGCGAATCCCGAGCGGGTCGAGACGGCACTCGACCGGTTGTCCGAGCAGGAACTCGTCGAGTACGACGGGACCGGCTGGCGGATCGTCTGACCCCACCGGAGATCGCACCCACTCTCTCAGACCTCCCGAGTGAGTCCGTCCCGGAGGTCGCGACCGAAGTAATGGCCCGCGAGCGACGCGAGCAGCCCCGCTCCCGTTCCGACGCCGGCGATGGCGACGCCGTAGTCCGCGAGGACCTGCACCGCTACCGGCGCGAAGACGCTCGTGAGCGTCCCGAGGACGAACGCGATCCCGGCGGCGATCGCGCCCGCGAGGCCGACTTCGAGATACCGCCGTCGCGAACCGACGGCTCCGACGACGAAGGCGACGAGGAACAGGCCGAAGAACTGTCCGACAGATCCCACGAGCGGGATCGATCCGCCCGCGACGACCCCGACGAGCGAGAGCGCGAGGACGACGAGGAACGATCGGGCCGAAAACGACCCCCGCAACGGTCGCGGCCGCGAGGGGAGCAGCCCGCGGAGACGGCCGACGCCCGTCGACCGGTCGCGACTGGCGCGGTCCGATCCCGCCGTCGGGCGCGACGCCTCCCCGACCGCGTCCCTGTCGTCCCCGTCGTCGTCGAGTAGCGAGGCGGGATCGACCGCCTCTCCTCGGTCCCGTTCGCTGGAGCGCTGCATAGAGATACATCGGTCTCGCGGGTCCTGACTCTTGTGCCGGTCGGGAGCGACCGCGGCGGACCGCTTCCCCCGCGCGCCGCGAACGAATGGATTCAAGTCCGCGCCACCGGTATCGCCGAGTATGAACGCCGGAGACCGCGTCCGCGTCGAGCGCGCGGGCGTCACGAACGAGGGCGTCCTGATGCCCTCCTCGACGCCGGACCACCTCGTCGTCAAGCTCGACGGCGGGTACAACGTCGGGATCGACCGCGAAGACGCCGACGTGGACGTCCTCGAATCGGACGCCTACGACGTCGAAGCCGCCCAGTCCGATTCCGACGAGAGCGAGATCGCCTTCGACGACGACCTCCCGACCGTCTCGCTCATCTCGACCGGCGGGACCATCGCGTCGACAGTCGACTACCGCACCGGGGCCGTCACGGCTCAGTTCGACGCCGAGGACGTGCTCCGCGCCGTCCCCGATCTCGCCGGCCGCGCCAACTACCGCGGCCGGGTCGTCACGAACATCCTCTCGGAGAACATGACGCCCGCGGTGTGGCGCGAACTCGCCGAGGCCGTCGCCGAGGAGATCCGCGCCGGCGCGGACGGCGTCGTCGTGATGCACGGCACCGACACGATGCAGTTCTCCGCCTCGGCGCTGTCGTACATGCTCGACACGCCGGTCCCGATCGTCTTCACGGGCAGTCAGCGCTCGGCGGACCGTCCCTCCTCGGACAACGTGATGAACGCCGTCTGCGCCGTCGAGGCCGCGAAGGCCGACGCCGCCGAGGTGCTGGTCTGTATGCACGCTTCGACGTCCGACGACGTCTGCGCGCTCCACCGCGGCACGCGCGTCCGAAAGAACCACACCTCCCGGCGCGACGCGTTCGAGACGGTCGGCGCGGAGCCGCTCGGAGCGGTCGATTACGACGCCGAGACGGTCGAATTCAGACGCGAATACGCCGAGCGCGACGCGGTCGATCTCGACGTTCGGACGGAGCTGAACGAGAACGTCGACCTGCTGAAGTTCACGCCCGGGATGGACGTCGATAGATACGCCGAGATGCTTCGATCGGCAGACCTCGACGGAGTGGTCGTCGAGGGTACCGGCCTCGGACACGTCCACACGGACTTCATTCCGGTGCTCGAAGAACTCGTCGACGAGGGCGTCGTCGTCGCGATGACGAGCCAGTGTCTCGAAGGTCGGGTCTGCGACCGCGTGTACGACACCGGCCGCGACCTGCTCGACGCCGGCGTCGTCGAGGCCGGCGACACGCTCCCCGGGACGGCGAAGGTGAAGCTGATGTGGGCGCTCGCGAACCGCGACGACCCGGCCGAGGCGATGCGCCGCTCCGTCGCCGGCGAGTTGCAGGAGCGCTCAGTTCCCTGGACGTAGGCCGATTCGAGTCGAAGGCGACCCGACTGCCCGGCTGTTGACACGCCGACCGAGACCACGATGACTGATACCCATTCCGCCGTGACGGCCGGCGACCGCGAGGAAACGCCCAGCGACCCCAGCGATAGGGCCGCGTCTGACGTCGGTGACTCCCCCGAATACGTCTGCGGGGACTGCGATCGACGGTTCTACACCGAAGATCTGCTCGTTCTCCATCGGGGGGTCGCGCACCCGAACGCGCTCGACGACGCCGAGCGGGAGGCGTATCGGAAGGCGTACGCCGCCGAGGAGCGCGCGATCCGCTCGTTCCGCATCCGCGCGCTGGGGATCCTCGTAGCGTTGTACTTCGGCTTCCTCTTTCTCTACGTGTTCTATGCGTCCTGATCCCGACAGCCGCGGCCCGCAGACGTGGCGGTGGAGCCGACTGGCAGCCAGAATCGGGACGCTCGCCCTCGCCGCCATCGGGGTACTGCTGCTCGCTCGTGGCGTCGCCGCCAGCAACGCGGCCGTCGGCCTCTCGGACGCGTCGGGCGACGGCCTCGCCGTGCCCCGCTGGCTCTACGTCGCGACCGGCGGGGCGGCGATCGGCGCCTCGGCGCTCCTGGCCGGATTCGTGACCGACCGCGCGTTCGTCGAACGCGTCCACGAGTGGCGACGGGACGCCGGGGCCGGCGACCGGTTCTACGCCGTCGGAAGTACCCTCGCCGCGCTTCTCGGGGTCGTCCTGTTCGCGCTCGTGGTCTACCGCGGATTCACCGGTCCACAGCTCGCGACGGTCAACTTCGCGGTCGTGGTGGTCTTCGCCGGCGGCCGCGCGGGACTGACGATGGCGGCCTACGCGATCGGAAACGTCTGGCCGGCGCTGAACCCCTTCGACTCGGTCGGCTCGCGCCTCCCGAACGGGTTCGTCGACTACCCCGATCGACTGGGCCGGTGGCCCGCCGTCGCCGGTATCCTGCTTCTCGTCTGGGTGGAGACGACGACCGGCGTCACCGACACTCCCCGGGCGCTCGCGGTCGCCGCAGCCGTCTACGGCGTCGTCGCGGTCGGCGGAACCGTCCTCGTCGGCGGCGACGCGTGGTTCCGGAACGTCGATCCCCTCTCGACGTTCTTCCGGTTCTACGGTCGGGCCGCCCCGCTCGCCTGGGAGGGCGGACGGCTCCGCGCCTCGCTCCCGGCGATGCGACTCGTCGAGGTCGACCGCGGGGCAGACGCCGCGGGAGACGAACGCGAGAGAACCGACGGCGGCAACGTCGACCGACACCGACTCGTGACCGGCCTCGACGACGTCGCCGTCGCCGTCGCGTTGGTCTGGGAACTGACGTTCAGCGGCTTCGTCACGACCGAGCAGGGGGCCGCCGCCGTCAGAGGCGTCGTCAGCGCCGGCGTTCCGCCGATCGCGGTCTACGCGTTGCTCTTCGTCGGCGGCTTCGCGCTCTTCTACGGCGCGTTCCTCCTGGCGGCGCGCGTCTCCGTCCGGCGGATCCTGACGACGCGGACGTCCCGGGAGCTGGCGATCGCCTTCGCGCCGTCGCTCTTGGTCGTGGCCGCAGGCTACCACCTGGCGCACTACTTCGCGTTTTTCCTGTCGCTGTCCCCCTCGCTTTCGGCCGTGCTCGCGACGCCGCTGTCCGCGCCGACGAACCCGATCGTGCTCACCCTCCCAGCGTGGGTGTCGGCGCTCAACATCGGCTTCGTCCTCGGCGGTCACCTGGTCGCCATCTGGGTGGCGCACTCGATCGCGTATCGACTGTTCCCCAGTCGACTGCAGGCGATCCGGAGTCAGTACCCGTTCGTCTTCGTGATGATCGGCTACACCGTCGCGAGCCTGTGGCTGATCTCGCTGCCGACGGCGACGCCGGCGTTCCTCGGATAGGGGTGTTATGGCCGATCCGGAGCGCACGAGCGCAAGGCACTTGACGACGCGCACACTCCGAGCGGTGGGATGCTACTGGCAGGGACTGTCGTCGCCGATCCGGAGACCGTCTACGAGGAGGGCGCGGTCGTCGTCGGGGGGGAGACGATCGAGGCCGTCGGGCCGCGGTCGGACCTCGAAGACGCCTACCCCGACCACGCGGTCCGGGAGTTCGACCTCCTCTCGCCCGGCCTCGTCGGCGGCCACGTCCACTCGGTGCAGAGCGTCGGACGCGGGATCGCCGACGACACGGCGCTCTTGGAGTGGCTCTTCGAACACGTGCTCCCGATGGAGGCGTCGCTCGACCGCGAGGAGATGCGGACGGCGGCCGAACTCGGTTACCTGGAGCTGCTGGAGAGCGGGACGACGACCGCGATCGACCACCTGTCGGTTCGACACGCCGAATCTGCGTTCGAGGCGGCGATCGACCTCGGGGTCCGCGGCCGACTCGGCAAGGTGCTGATGGACAAACGCGCGCCGGACGGGTTGCGGGAGGACACCGACGAGGCGCTCTCGACGACCGAACGGCTGCTCAAAACGTACCACGGCGCGGCCGACGGGCGGATCCGGTACGCGGTCACGCCGCGGTTCGCCGTGAGCTGTACCGAGGCGTGCCTCCGCGGCTCGCGGGAGATCGCTGATCGCTACGACGGCGTTCGGATCCACACCCACGCCAGCGAGAACGAAGATGAGATCGAGACCGTCGAGTCCGACACGGGAATGCGGAACATCGCGTGGCTCGACGAGGTGGGCCTGACCGGCGAGGACGTCGTGCTCGCCCACTGCGTGCACACGACAGAGCGCGAGCGCGACATCCTCGAACGGACCGGAACGCACGTCACCTACTGCCCCTCGTCGAATATGAAGCTCGCCTCCGGAATCGCGCCGATCGCGGACTACCTCGATCGCGGAATCGACGTCGCGCTCGGCAACGACGGCCCGCCGTGCAACAACACGCTCGACCCCTTCACGGAGATGCGGCAGGCGAGCCTCCTCCAGAAGGTCGACCGGCTGGACCCGCAGGTCACGCCCGCACAGGTCGTCTTCGAGATGGCGACGCTCGGCGGGGCCCGCGCCGCGGGATTCGAGAAAGTCGGCGCGCTCCGGGAGGGCTGGAAAGCCGACGTGATCGCCCTCGACACCGACCTGACGCGCGCGACGCCGCTCTTCGACCCGCTCTCGCATCTCGTCTTCTCGGCACACGGCGACGACGTGACCTTCACCATGGTCGACGGCGACGTGGTCTACGACGAGGCCTTCGGCGGCCTCCAGACCGGCGACGCCGACGACGTCCGCGAGCGCGCGCGCCGCGTCGCAGACGGGCTTCGAGACTGACCGCCGCTTCGTTCGGATTCGCTACGCGTCGCCGACGGGGGCGTACTGTACCAGGTACTCCGTCTGGCTCTCCTCGACGTCGCCGGCGTCCTCGCCGGATCCGACTCTCTCGACGTCGTCGACGACCCGAAACCTGATCTCTCGCTCCTGTCGCGTCCGCACCGGGAAGTCGTAGTGCGTCGCCTCGTAGTCGAACGCCGTTCCGTCCGCGCGGGCCTCACGGACGTACCGTCGATGCGCGGCGAGGCGCTCGGAGACAACGCGTCGCGACCGCTCGGGGACGTCGACGACCCGCTCGTCGAGCGCCGAGAGGTTGCCCGGGTCGAGTTCGTAGCCGACGGAGTCGCGACCGGCGACCATCGCCGCGAGGGTCGTCGTTCCCGTGCCCAAGAACGGGTCGAGGACGGTGTCGCCGTAGATCGAGTGCATACAGACGAGTCGGTACGGGATCTCGAAGGGGTACGCGCCGGTCCGGCTGCGATCGACCGTCGCGGACTTGCCCGCCCCGGACGCGACGTCGTCGCCCGCTCGGTCGGTACCCTCCCCCCGTTCGTCGCCGCTGCCTGCCCGCTCGCTGTCGCCCGCGTCGTCGCGTTCTTGTCTCGTCCCCCGGACGTCGGTCCAGACGTCCGAGAACCACCGATTTCGCTCCTCCCAGAAGTACGCCGACTCGTACCGGCGAGTCGCTCTCGGATCGAACTCCCGACTCGCGGGCCCGTTTCGGAACAGGAGGACGTGCTCGTGTTCGAGCGTCACGTAGGCGTTCGGGGGCACCATCCCGCTCCCGAGAAACTTCGCCGCGGCGTTGGTCGGCTTCCGCCAGAGGACGTCGGGCAGCGGGTCGAATCCCACCGATTCGAGCGCCTCGATCACCCGCACGTGGTTCGGGTACACGCGATACCGGCCGCCGAACGTCCGAGTGGCGTCGCCGACGACGACGGCCGCGATACCGCCGGGGGCGAGCACGCGGGCGACCTCGTGCCAGACGGCATCGAGACACTCGTGCATCGCCTCGAACGCCCGCTCGCCGTCGCCGTCTTCGAGCGCCGCCGCGACCGCCGCCGACTGGCCGGCGAACTGGTCGTCCCACATCTCGATCATCGGGTACGGCGGGGAGGTGACGACGAGGTCGACCGCGCCGTCCTCGACGTCCGACATATCGATCGCGTCGCCGGCGCGGATGCGATGCCGGGATTCCATTATAAGATGTTTCCGCAGCGTCACGTATAGTTCCCGTCGGTGGTGCGTCCGACCGTCGGACGCCCGCGGGTCGCGGAGGGGGTTCGGTCCGCTATCGAAGTGAGAGCAGTTCGCGCGAGCTACCTCGCTGTCGCTCGATGATTTGCTACGGGAGAAGTGCTCGGTCAGGGATTTGAACCCTGGTCCTCGGCTCGAAAGGCCAAGATGATTGGCCGGACTACACCAACCGAGCCTGCATTCACACGTGGCGGATATACTCGTTTAAAGATTCCGTTACGGGGGCGGTGCGGCACTGATTCGCGTACGTTCGGTGGCGGTGCGCTTGATCGAGATTACCGGTCACCGAACGACGGTCACCGGCACCGGTGAGCGGTTGAACACCGTCTTCGCGACGTCGCCGACGATGAGTCGGTCGCGGAGCGTGCCGCCGTGACTGCCGATGACGACGGCGTCGAACTCTTCGGCCCGAGTGACGATCTCGCGCGCCGGCGCGCCGTACCCCACTGTCGTCGTGATCTCGCGCCCGTGCTCGTCGGCGATCTTTCGGGCGCGATCGAGCACGGGTGCGGCGATCTCCTCGGCCTTCTTCCGGGGGTCGTCGGCCATCGCGATGGACGTCGCTTTCCACATCAGCTGTGACGGCTCGCCGACGACGGCCAACACGGTGAGTTCCGCGTCCCCGTGCATATCGAGCGCGTAGCGCAGCGCTTCCGCCGCCATCTCCGAGTCGTCCATCGCGACGAGGACTCGTGACACCATACCTACACGGTCGGACGGCTCGGGGATAAGTCTAGACGGCGCGAACGTGCCGATCGCCCGTCGGAACCGAAGGCTGTTCAGCACACGCGCGACAGCGTCACTTCCCCTCGAACTCGGGCTCGCCGTCGCCCATGAACGCCGTCATTCCCTCCATCAGGTCGTCCGTGTCGAAGAGCAGGCCGAACGACTGCGCCTCCACGTCGAGGCCGGCGTCGACGTCGTCCCAGCCGCGGTGCATCGCGCGCTTGGTGTACCGCTGGGCGATCGGGGGCCCGGCGGCGAGGTCGCGGGCGAACTCGAACGCTCGCTCGTCGAACTCGTCGTTCGCGGTCACCTCGTTGACGAATCCGTAGTCGGCCATCTTTTCGGCGTCGTAGCGGTCGGCGGTGAAGATGATCTCCTTCGCCCGACCCATACCGACGATGCGCTGGAGTCGGGCGGTGCCGCCCCACCCGGGCAGGAGGCCGAGATCGTGTTCGGGCTGCCCGAACTCCGAGCGCTCCGACGCGATTCGGAGGTCCGCCCCCATCGCGAGTTCCATCCCGCCGCCGAGGCAGTAGCCGTCTATCCCGGCGACGACCGGCAGCGGCGAAGATTCCAGGCGGCCGAACGTCTCCTGACCGAGTCGCGAGAGGTCGGCCGCCCGGTTGACGTCGCCCGCGCCGCCCGCCATCGCCTGGATGTCCGCGCCCGCGGAGAACGCGCGGTCGCCGGTCCCGGTGATCAGGATCGTTCGGACCGCCTCGTCGTCCTCGAAGCACTCGACGGCGTCGCGGAGCTCCTCCAAGACGCCGTCGGTGATCGTGTTCATCCGGTGCGGACGGTCCAGTTCGACGTGGCCGACGCGCTCTCTGATCTCGACCGAGAGGTCCTCGTAGTCGTAGCCGCCGTCGCCTCCCGAACCGCTCGCCTCGTCTGCGCCGCCAGCGGCCCTCTCGTCCGCGTGGAAGCCGCCGCCGGTCTCGGCCAGTTCGCGCAGGTACGAGACGGCCTCGTAGCGCTCCTCACCCGTCTCCTCGTACCGTTCGTCGAGGACGTCGAGGAGGTGTTCCACGTCGGCCTCGTCCACCATCTTCGCGGGGCCGTCGGACCAGCGGCCGCCGAGCTTCACCGCCGTGTCGATCGATTCGGCGTCAGCGACCTCGTCTTCGATCAGGCCGGCGACCTCGTTCGCGAGCACGGCCAGGAGTCGATCCGCCACGTCCTCTCGCACCCGATCGGAGGGGACCTGCGCACCCTCACCGGTCTCGTAGTCGTAGAAACCCGCGCCGGTCTTCCTGCCGAGTTCCTCGGCGTCGACCTTCGATTCGAGCAGCGGGCAGGGGCGGTAGGCGTCGCCGAGTTCCTCGTGCATGTATTCGAGGACGTGATACCCGACGTCGATACCGACCTGATCGGCCAGCTCGAAACTGCCCATCGGGAGGCCGAGTCCGTACTTCGTCGTCGAGTCGACCTCTTCTACTGTCGCGTCGCCGGTCTCGACCATCCAGGCCGCCTCGTTCATCAGCGGGACGAGCACGCGGTTGACGATGAACCCCGGACTGTCCCCGCGGACGCGAACGGGCGTCTTACCCATCCGCTCGGCGAGCGCCGAGATCAGTTCCAGCGTCGACTCGCTCGTCTCCGCGCCGGCGATGACCTCGACGAGGTCCATCCGAACCGGCGGGTTGAAAAAGTGCATTCCGCAGAACTGCTCGGGCCGTTCGGTCACGCCGGCCAGTTCGGTGATCGAGAGGCTGGAGGTGTTCGTCGCGAAGACCGTCCGGTCGGGCGCGGCCGCCTCCAGGTCGGCGTAGACGTCCTTCTTGATCGCCATCTTCTCGGGGACGGCCTCGATCGCGACGTCGACGTCCTCGACCGCCTCGGCGAGGTCCACGTGCGCCGAGACGCGGTCGAGCGTCGCGTCGGCGTCCGCCTCCTCGATCTGCCCCTGTTCGACGAGTTTGCCCAGCGACCACTCGATCTGTTCGTAGCCGTCCTCGACGAACTCCGTCTCGATGTCGCGGAGGCGGACCTCGAAGCCGGCGAGGGCGGCCACCTCGGCGATGCCGTGTCCCATACTTCCCGCTCCGAGAACCGCGATAGCGTTGACGTCGTCGATGTCCATACCGCATCGTCGGAGCCTCGGTGTTTCAACGTTTCCTTCGCCCGGAAAATAAACTCAATCAGAGTTTTTGGGCCCCTCGAGTCGTCAATCGACGACTCGCCAGAGATACCGGCTCGCGTAGCTGCGGTAGGGTCGCCACCGCTCGGCGTGGGCCGTCATCCCGTCTCTGTCCCCGTCGTCGTAGCCGTACAGTTCCGCCATCGCCTTCCGGACGCCGAGGTCCTCGACCGGGAAGACGTCGGGGCGGCCGAGCACGTAGATGAGGTACATCAATATTCTTCTTTCAAGTAATTTCTGTAAAGGCTTATCACGAATAGCTACGAACACAGAAGTATGGGAGAGAGAAAGCCCCAAATCAACGTAGCAGTCAACCCGGAGCGCAAAGAGACATGGGAGAGAGTCGTTGAAGAGGACGGACGATTTTCTTCGATGAGTCAATTGATCCGTACTGCGGTATCCCGAGAGATTAGCGGGAGTCACGACAATACGAACGACTCAGGCAAAGACGTAGCCGAATTAAAGGACCGGATCGAATCCTTAGAGAACACAATTCAGGGTATGGGTAGTGACTTTCAGGAATTGAAGGGAATCATTCAGGCACAGACTCCCACCAATCAAAACCTACGAAGTGAGGTTTTCGCTGCCCTCCCCGAAACAGAGATAGGATCACACAAGGCGGACACTCCCGAAGAGGTAGCAGCAAAGATCGGTGGTCCGGTTGATGCTGAGTCCGTATCTGACGTACTTGATGAGTTAGCCGCTGAAACCGGACAAGTTGAATCATTCTTCTCCGAAGAGGATGGGGAGAGAACAATCAGGTACTCGAAGAAGGGTGACAGCCTATGAGCTACCCTCAGGTTGTAGACGATTGGCTATCGGATAGGGAGATGATGTATGACTCTGAGAAGTCGTACAAGAAGCGTGAGAGTGACGTGAGGCAATTTGTAGGGTGGCTACAGGATAACGACAAGTCGTTTGATCCAATCGACAGAGAACGACATAAGCAGCTTCTCCATAGGTACTTTCTGAGTTTGAAGAGCGACGGATATGCTCGCAATACGATCCTTGGACGATGGGATACACTCAGGATGCTATACGACGACTTAGCCGGGTTTCAAGACGAGATTGAAGAGACTCCTTTTGAAGAGTTATATAAAAAATCGAACTACCTACCCGACAAAACCAGAGATGAAACCAAGAGCGAAAAGCCATACGTCACTCTCGAAGACAAGAATCTACTTTGCGAAAATGTGACTCCCCCGGCTTTCAGAAATGAGTTGATGATCCGGCTTATGTGGCAAACCGGACTCAGGGAGGGAGAAGTGGCTAATCTGAGAGTTGAGGACGTAAACCTTGAAGAAAACAAACTAGACAAATTTTGGTCGCCAAAGATTCAGACGGAAAGGACAGTCACCTTCAAGGAGTCCCTGAATTGGTGGTTATCTGAATGGCTTCAGGGAGGATACAGAGACTCATATCCTACTGCTAAGGAGTCCGAATACCTCTTTCTGACCAATCGTTCGGAGAAAATGCCCGACGATAGACCTAACAAGATCATCAAGAAGGCCGCTGATAACGCTGGCATTCAGGGTGTCCTGAAAATCGATAAGGCGGGGAAAACGCGACACAAGATCACCTCCCACGCTATCAGAAGAGGGCATGCAATGCACTTACTGAAGAACGATGTTGACCTTCGGACAATTCAGAAGCGATTGGGTCATGCCAAGCTAGAAACGACGATGGAATACCTCCCAATTTCTCCGGAGGATACTTCAGACAAGATCGAAGGTATTCAATTCTAGATCTAGTTTTCGCTCCGTCTCCCTCCCCCCGAATAATTTCGCAATCTGAGTGTACACACCGTCATATAATGCAGATGATTAGAGTCCCCATTGATCTACGTCCCCTAACCCTTCTCGAAAAAGAATCTGATAGAACGGGCATATATCCTACTGAGTGATCTTAGATTGGATTCTCATATTCTACTACTTTTGACTTCAGAATTGGACAATCATATACTAATTGTATGTAAAATCATAGGGTTTTTAAGTTTGTAGCTCTTAGAGTATATGCATATGGAACGTACAACGATTCCTCTTGATAAAGAGACGAGGAAGGCCTTAGCAGTAGAAAAAGATCTTCGAGAAGTATCGACGTATGATGAATTACTGCGGCAATTTCTGATTGAGCAATCGTTTTTAGCTAATTGAAGTGATTTACTATGGCACAAAAGAAACATAAATTCGAGAGTAAAGTGGGACCAATCACGAAAGAAGTAGAAGAGTCGGAAGTAGAAGAGCTTCAACGACTCCAAGAAGCGGAACTTTGGCGATACGTCGGGAAAACCGAAGTTAAGAGAAAAGGCCCTAATGTACAACCCCTCCCCGATGAATCCGACGACTCCGGACCAATTGATACTGATTCGATCAAAGAGGATCGGAAGGAAGAGGAACTAGCAGAGGCTTCGAGAGCGTTTCGAGATCACGCGAAACGGAGTAATTCCCCATCATCGGTCGTTTTTGAGGAACTTGCCGACGAAATCGAAGAGAACAACGATTTGTCAGACATCGAAGAGGAATCTGAATCCTCGAATGTCGGCTTGAGGCAAGACGAAAGCTGGTCCGATTTTAAGGTAAGAATGCGAGAAAATAATGTCTCTGTCGGTGAAATGGATTCTCGCACTAAGCGCGAATTGAAGGACTTGAAGAAGGCTTCTCGAATGCGTAAGGGCAAAGGTCACAACTCAACTGCCCTTGCGGAGCATCTTGAGGAAAAGGCTTCCCGACTCCTTGACGAAGCCGACGATTCTCATCCCTCTGATAAGATCAAAGATGAATCGGTCAATGTTGAAATGGCACAAGCTGCTGCTGAAGCCTTCAGGGACCGGGCAAATTCCCCGGACGGATCGGACGCTTGGGAGGAAGTAGCAGAGGAACTTGAACAGAAATCTACCAATGTCGAGACTCAAGTTTTCCCCGATCTAGAAGGATCAACCGTCACACACCACACAGACGGATCAGCGACGGTAAAGACGGAGCATCAAGGCGTCCGAGAAGAATTGCAATCTCTCATGAGTGAGAGCGACGTAGCGCGTCAGATTAGCGACGTAGAGGGAGAGCTTACAGTCGAGATTGATGATCCGGACGAAGCAATCGAGGAACTTGAGGAGGCTATGTAGATGGATATTGACACTAATTTCCGGTGTCTGAAATGCGGAGTCGGACCAATCGAGAGTAACGTATCTTTCGACCGTCACGGGAGGGCAAAGGTCCGTATGACCCTAACAGAAGTATGCTCCGAATGTGGTGAGGAATCAGAGTATCACACATATATGACAAAGAACTTAGGATAAGATTATGAATATCTCCCCATCATTTCGATTTTTGGATAAACCGGATCGAAGGACGAAGATCCTCGAAAGAGATTTTGATACTGATACTGTTACGGTCGAATCAACCAGATTCGAGACTGTTACACACATTGTAGGGTCCGACGATTCAGAGATTCTTTCATACCTTGTGATCGAACCAGACGGAACAGAGCAACCGATTTGGAAATCGAAGGAGTCGGTCGAACCTGTAGACATAGCTATTGGAGTCAGAGCCAAGACGGATCAATCAGTCTCGGAGGGGGTAGTTACTAAGAGTAACCTAGTAACATAATGTAACTAGGTTTCATTTTGTTACCTGATTACTACCTGATACTTCAGGATTTAAATACGTGTAGAACGTAAAGTAATTAAGCGCAAAATCAAACGAAATAAAATCTGAATCGATGTTTCTAATCGATCTGTAAAAATCCCGGTGTGGTACCAACACATCGGGAGGAGAAACCACAATGTCAACATATAATACTAAAGTCGCTGGCGACTATAAGCCTTTCGGAAGTGTAGAACCGTCTATAGAATCTAATAGCGTCTCTGAGCCTTTTATACGGTTCGCAAAGGATGCTACAAAACAGAAACCAAAGCTCCGGTCAATCAATGACCCAATCCCGGAGGATGCACGTTTTGCCTCTCCGATCTACTTTCTATCAGACAAGGAGAAAAAGCGACAAGACCGACTCCCTACGGGATACGAAACCTCTGATACCTGTGTCGCAAAAGAGATTCAAGACTTAGCAGAGGCAGAGGGACGTGTTTACTATCCGATCTACGTTGAATCGGATGCTGAAGTCAACTTAGAAAAGCAAATTGATTGGATACGTCAATTCCTAGTAGAAGAGCTTGGGATTGCTCCAAGCGAATGTACTTGGTACTTCTCGGGGGGTAGATCGATCCATGTTCATACTCCCTATTTAGCGAACGAACGACAGATAACGACTCTCAGGGGTTTGGCTAAGGATTTTGATTACGATCTAGATCCACTAATCTACTCCCAAAAGCGTCAATTCCGACTCCCCGGAATAACCCACGACAAAGGACTCTCGAAGGTCAAAATCGAACCAGATTGGAGTCGTGAGAGGATTATCCGAGAAGCTACGAAGGACGTAACGAAACCAGATACCTTCCGAGAGGTACTGCTTGATACCTTCGACAGAGACGTACTCTCCCAACCTGAAAACTATCTGTGGCAACCTCTCACCGAATCCAAACCTGAAGAGGAACCAGAGCCATTCGATGCCGGATTGAACGAATGGGAGTATCATTCTCCCGGACAGGGACAAGCCATTCACGCAAAATGGAATGCCCACTACTCCCATCCTGTAAGCCCCTATCGTAATGCCGGGAATGGGCAACGGAGTCTTGTCGTTGCCAAAGTTGTAGATGGAGCTTACGGCGAGATTCGAGAATCGTTATATGATGAGAAGGATGAGGAACAGCAGATTATTTTACCCTGTCAGATTCTCCAATTTTTCTCTTGCGACCGAGAATATCAGGTAGAGCGACGGGAATACCGACCGCTTCGACTCTCGAAGTCTGACTATCCGAAGTACAACGACAGGGGGATTGAGAAGGGTGATCTTTTCGTGTTGATCGGAGGGCAATCACGAGAGAGCATCATTCACAAACCCCGTCCATTCGATGCTAAACTTATAGCGGAATCTAAGAACTTTACCGAGGCTATAGAGGTATTAAAATCCTTAGATTATGAAACCGGAGCATCCGGGAATCACTCTACTCCTAAAATCCAAACAGAGAACAGCTCCGGAAAACCAAACGAAACTGAAGCAGGCAAGCTCCAACGACAAGCAGAGAACGGTAACATTGAGAAACTCTCACACGATGAACGACTCAGAGTAGCAAACCGACTGCTACGGATCAACGGAGTCAATGAAACACGAAACTGGTTCAAGCAGCAGTACGGTGATGAATACGATGAGGAGTTGACCAACAAGTTCCTCCGGTCACTCTGTCAGAAATACCCCAATCTACCTGAATACACTCCTAGTAATGTTACTAGGTATAGTATATAGAAGGAAAAGAAAAAGAAGAAAGAGAGAGAATGAATTAGTTATACTGCGGGGATTGGGAATAGAAGACTTCTTTCGACTGTTTTCGGGTATGACAACCCTCCCCACCTATATAAAGGGTATATTGACCGATCCTTCCGAGGCTGAATGGATTCGATACGAGGGCGAAAAATATTACTCATAGATACTTGATATGTCCCTCATATGGATACAGATAGTGGGACTAATCTCGCGGTCCTATATGCGACACTGATTATCATTATCGGAACAATTGTTACTGAATGGCCCCCTGAAAGATTAGATATAGTATTCTGGGTTAGTGCCATTGTGACCGCGCTAATTGTTATCCGGATTGCCCTTTTGATTTGGAACCTAGATCCGCTCTTCAATTGAATTAATCAGAAGAATGGTTTTGCCCAGTCGATCACTCCCCTTCAGTCTTCGAGTTTTAGCGTATAGTAAAATTCTACTATAGCCTCGAAGGGGTTAAGTTTGACAATCACTTAGTTATAGTATGCCCAGCAAAAAATTCGATCTGCTTTCAGACAGAGAAAGAGAATTTCTGAAAGATCCCGAATCGTTTGATCCACAAACAGCAGCAGATATTCGCTATCGACTCCGTGGCAAATGGCAGTCAGCCAAACCCGATATGAATTTGCTATTCGACAATCACGAAATATGGGCCAAGAAAGAAACCATAGGAGAGGTAGTAATCGTCTGTGAGGATTGTGGTACGGCGGTCGTGAGAGACGAATATAAGTATAGTCACGCTGATGAGAATACCCATATTGAGACGGACGAATGGATTAATGTAATTAATGCTTGCATGAGTTATTCAGAATGGTCATACCACGACATTGACGAAGATCTATCAGAGAAGCTTAGTTCGGATACAATTGAGTATCTAAAATCCGAATATGATTATATATACCGACACGAAGGATTTTGCCCGGATTGCTCAGACGAACCTGAGGTGATTCGAGCATCGAAGAGAACCGGACGTGTACCTTGTCAATTAGATAGGTGTGATTCAAAAACGCACAAGATCGGTTCCAATCCTTTCGAGGATCATCGTAATTATATCCCGCTTTCAGATTCGGCTATCAAGGAGATACAAAGGGCATAGTAGAATCCTACTATGGGGATAGGATTGGTTTTGAAGTCTAATACTGTTATCAATGCAAGACATCTCTAACCATCTCCTTTTTTGACTCTTCTTTCGTTCGATCCTTCAATACCCCCTCCCTTCTCTGATTGATTCTCGTTTCAACCCCCCGGAGGGGTATCAGATCACTCTCAGATATCTTGTATGCCCATAGAGTAAAAGCTGAGAGATTTTTAATCATCGTAAGGGGTTTGGATCATCTACCCATTCAAATCGATTCTAAGGTTGAAATTTTTAACACTATACCAAGAATTGAGAAGGGTAAGTTTGGGTCAAGTGCAAAAGATATCTTCGTAAGTTTTGGAACCTTGATCTAGATCTAGCTCTTTCTGAAGGTGAAAAGTCCCGGTATAGGAAAGATTCAATGGGTTTTCGTATGGACACAGATAGACATACCGTGAATTCTAAGGTTTTCAGGGAGAAGAGAGCTTGTACTTACAATATCGTGTTTTACCCTGATCAGTAGGGATAGGTCAATTCGAGATTTCTATTTTGTTAATACAGGTGTTGAGAGTAGGGATAACAGGGGATGAAAGGATTTGAATGCCTCCCCGGATATCTTGGTATCATTACCGAGGTTTTGCCCCTATCCCCTCTAGGTATTGATACTTCTATTTAGTTTTAGGTAGGCCTAAAAATAACTAAGGAATCTGACTGAAAATCCAATCCCGGTGTCAAAAATGATGCGAGGTTATGGGACCAATCCCATCGTGTATAGCGATTTCTCTTGGGGGGGTTATTTCCCTACCTCAAAAATTTGATAGTGTCGTAAAGACCGACACTACCTTTCACCTTGAATCTGCTTCAAGGCCATCGAACACAGTTGTACTAAGAGCCAAAGCAACTTAACCCCTTTGAGAGAGAATCCGGATCTATGTTGTAGATACACAGATAACCTTACTTATGCGTATATCTACTAGTACAATATGGATATTAGTCACTTGGGGCTTCTCCTTACTACTATCGACAAATTACAAGATATATATCTGTGAATAGAAGTCAGGGGTATTTAAAGGATAGTTCAATATCTTGACTGTTTTGTATCGGTTTTACGATAAGTAAGTCTAGATCGATCAAAGGAGAGTGTCTGAGTCTCCTGTAGATACACACAGATAGCATAGTATCCTTCTCACGGGATTTTACAGGGATATATGAAGATAACTACTCAAGGATCAAAGAATCGCTCTAGACAGCCATAGCTTTCGTTCTATGGCTTAATTGAAAGTAAGATAAAGAATTGAGTTATCTTTGTAGAATTGTAACTTAATATTGTTTAGATCATTAAGATCGTTTAGAAATAAAGAGTTTGGAGAGTCTAATTACACTAGAGAAATCTTTAGGGTTAGGTTAGAATATGTTGTTTTCGAGCAAAGAAAACCGTAGTATGTTGGTCTAAATCACCACTAAAATTTATACATACAAAATATACAAAGGGAAATTCCCAATATACTATATTATACTACTATCTACTCCCCCTCTATAGTCTCCCCCTCTTCTTTCTTCAGGGATTGTCCCTATACATCAAGGGAGACTGTTTATACCTTCAGGAGTTTTACACCTCAATGCCGTAAGTCAGAGGCACATTTGGTCCCTCTCCTACCCCTGTAGGGTGACATTCCCATTTCGATCTATAATGACTGTATATCCCTCATATCTGAAGCTCACTTCAATAACTGAATCAGAGGATACCACCGTCTCAAGAGCATCCGGATCAATTACTTCGGCAAGCGGCGATAGCTCCATCGGAGAGGTATCTTCAGATTCAGCTACTTGTAAAATGACCTCTTCCGTTAGTGACTCCGGTTCTCCACACTGAGGCATTTGATGGTTTGTTTTCGACTTCTTACTAAACACTTCATAATCCCTTGTCAGGTTTAACGGAGTTTCCCCTTCAAAAAATCTTGGTTAAAATTCACAGAAATAAATTTCTCAAAGGATATTCTCCCAAATCTTTAAGTAATTTAGGTTATTTTCTATGCAAATTCACAATTCTTAAGTAACTAGAGCGACAAGTATTAGTGAGGGCGATATCCTCGCCCTTCTTCCGATCCGATGTATATCGGCTCGGTCCAAACGTCCTCTTCGGAGGATGGAACAGTAAGCTTCGATGCCTCTGTTCGGGGAGGGTCAACCCTCCCGTCTACAAGTCATAACACACCTTCTCCGGTGTGTTGGGTTCGGACATTCGTGGATTGGCACTTTGGATTTCTTATTGGGGGGATGGATACCCTCCTACTTTCGCACTTTAGCTAGCGAAATGTGTTCAAGGATTTTACTATAAACTTCAGTAGATATGAGGTACATCTTCGCCGTCCAGACGCCGACCCCGCGGATCTCAGTCAGCGCGTCGATCACCGCCTCGTCGCTCTCGGTCGCGAGTCCGTCGCGGGTGAGGTCCCGTTCCTCGAACGCCGCGGCGACGTTGCGGACGTACCCGATCTTCTGTCCGGAGAGGCCGACGTCGCGGAGGGTCGACTCCTCGACGTCGCGTACCCCGGCGGGCGTGACTTCGACGCGGTCGAACAGCCGCTCGCGGATCGCCGCCGCCGACTCGACCGAGAGCTGTTGGTTCACGATCGCGACGACGAGGCGGGTGAACTCGTCGTCGGCCGTGCCGATCGGGAGTTCCCCGTGCCTTTCGACGAGCGGTCCCAGTTCCGGATCGTTTCGCAGCGGTTCCATCGCCACGTGGTCGGGGTCCGACCGACAAAGACGCGTCGTTCGGAGTAGTGGGACCGAACGGTAGCGGGTCGGCGAACCCGACGATATATCCGCCGCTCGACCGAACGGAGCGTATGGCTGACCCGGACGACTCGGAGGGATCCGAGAGGGGAGCTCGACCGGGCGAGACGGGGACGCACCCGGTCGAAACTGGCACTCGATCCGAGCACGCGAGCGTCTCGATCGACAGTCCGGACCTCGACGCCGTCGACGCGCTGGTGGACCTGTGGGTCGCGCTCGCATCGGACCAGCGAGCGCACGACTCACACATCCTGCCGGACGAGAACCGGGCCGTCGTCCGCGACACGCTCGCGCGGCACGCGGTCACCGGCGGGATCCGCGTGGCGCGCGGCGACGGCGATATCGTCGGCTTCGTCACGTTCGGTATCCAGAGTGGTGCGTACGAGCAGGACGAGACACGCGGCGTCGTCCGGAACGTCTACGTCGAACCGGCCTACCGGGGTGCTGGTATCGGAACGGCGCTGATGGACGCCGCCGAGTCCGCCCTGCGCGGGACCGGCGCGACCGTTCTGTCGCTGGAGGCGATGGCCGCGAACCGAGAGGCCCAAAAGTTCTATCTCGAGCGGGGCTACGAACCCCACCGGATCCAGTTTGAGAAGCCCGCCGACAGCGGGGAGGTGGCCGCCGTCGATGCTCCCGCCGAAAACGACACACACTCAAAGGAGGACTGAGTAGGTCGACCCGCGCCAGGGGAGCATGGGCGGTTCATGCACTCGACTTGTAATCGAGACTTCGTGGGTTCGAATCCCACCCCTGGCTCGTGACCGGTTTTTCACATATTTCCCGGCGTGACACGATCGAGCCGACGCAGTCACCCGATATCTCCCCAGGGACGCAGAGGGGTGGCGATCTGATGAATCCCGATCACCCGCTCCGAGGCGAGAGGGGATCGAGACGAGCGCACGAAGGGCTGCGGCTTCTTCGTCTCTACGGACGACGCCGTCGGTGTTATCGAACACCCGGAGCACGGTCGCCGGACAGTCTGTAGCGCGCACATCGACGGCCACGACGTCCTCGAGTGGCTCGTCGAGCGCCCCACTGCGACACGCTCCTGCGTAAGGCCGCCGGTGACGGCGAGGAAAGCCGGCGCGCAGACACTCAGCGTCCAGGAGCCGAGGAGCCGCCGAGCGTCGCCGGCGG
This sequence comes from Halobellus rarus, assembly GCF_024494595.1. Taxonomy (GTDB): domain Archaea; phylum Halobacteriota; class Halobacteria; order Halobacteriales; family Haloferacaceae; genus Haloquadratum; species Haloquadratum rarum. The sequence continues at coordinate 153,871 of NZ_JANHDI010000013.1, forward strand.
CGGCGGGCACGCTGTCGCTCGGCGTCGCCGGGATCCCGCCTGTCTCGGCCACGACCCGTTCGGCCGTCCGGGGAAGAGCGCGGCCGTTCGTCCGGTGTGTGAGTGATGTCACATCAAGAGACCGCCATACTCACCTGAGGACGTCCCCGAGCAAACGGCGTGTGGCGATGACGTATGCGAGGCCTGTCAAGACGCCCCAGGCGACTGCAGCCGTGATTCCGATGGTCAATAACGGGCCCGAACCGAACAGTCCGGCAACGATCCAGACTAGGACCCCGAGAGCCGCGAGCGCTTGGATTCGCAGTCCATCGATGGGCGGAGAGCGGTTCGTGACGGTCAGTGCCATACCGTGAAGTCCGGAAACCAGTGCGAGGAGATAGCAGACACCGCCGAGGAGGCCCCAGATCGAACCCAGGCTGCCGAGGAGTGTCGGGCTCGAGTCGTCCGGCGGCGGTGTCGATGCCGGGGTTGTAGCTGTTGTCACTGGGGTCGCCGTGGATGGGGTTGCGGGTTGCGGTTCGATCGTCGTTTTGGTGCTGTTGCTCTCGATTCCGAGGTTATCTTCGACGATGAGCCCCACCTCGACGCGCTGATCCGGCATCTCGAACGTGTATCTCGGGCGGTCGATAACCGGTTGCGCGGTGCCATCGATTTGGTATCGATACCGTACGATCGATCCGTGCGTGCTCGTCGAGTTGCGCCCGGAGAGTTGCACATCTTCGCCTGGCTGTGAGTTTGTCGGGGTGTCGATTGCCGCAGTCGGGCGGGTGTATTCGGGGTCGGGAGGCGTGTCCCGGAACGGAACGAAGTCGACCCATCCCCGCTCTGTGACGGCCGAGTTGCCCTCGCCTTCCGGGAGGATCGAGGAGTGATAGGGCCCGTGTCGACTTCCCCAGTAATTGGATTCGGCGTGGACGGTACGGGTCGACTCGGTCAGGATGGCCGCCGTCGTATTCGACGTGATGAACGGCGCAACATCAACCGTCAGGCCCCGGTGTTGACCGTAGAGGCCGTTCTCTGTGAACCGGTAGCTGCTGTTCTCCGTCCCCGTTTTTGTGATCCCGATTCCGGTCGGGATATCGTCGCTCACCTGGCGGATCGTGAGCGCACTCGCTTCGTCGGTTCGTGTGTAACTCGCGCCGTCAGTCCGGAGGACAGCCACGATTCCGTCTCTGACGGTCACCGCACTGAGTTGGTCGTCGATCGCCGGATTCGAGACGAGTTCTGAGGGTGGAACCTCGGAGTTTGCTTGATTGAGGATCACACCGGCTTCGCCCGCTGCGACGTAGCTTCCCGTCCCCGGCTCGACGTCCGGAAGCCGAACCGGATCGGCAAAGCGATTGGTGTTGAATACGATCGCATTGTCGCGAACCGTCGTGCCCATCACCCCCTGGAGGACCATCCCATACGTATTTGCGGCGACGACGTTGTTCGCAACGGAGAGGTTCGCCCGATGGGTGACGGGGCTGGACACGACGAGTCCCGCACCGGCGTTGTTCGTGAGTTGGTTTTCGGTTAGGTCGCTCCCGTACACGAGGAGGCCCGACTGCACGTCGAGCCCGTGACCACCGCTGTCGGTGATCGTGTTGTTGTCGATGGTGAGGGTGCGTGCGGCAATGTCGGTCCGGATCGACACGCCAGTGTCGGCGTTCCCGACGATCTCGTTACCACTGATCTCCCCGCCCTGAAGCATCCACCCTGAGACAAAGATCCCTTCGCGACCGTTCTCACGAACGGAGTTGTTGGTCATCTCGACCGTCACGTCCAGGCTCCAGCCCCGTATGTCGACACCGTTGACGGCGTTGTTCGCGAGCGTATTTCTCCGGAGTGTGATGTCTCCGTCGGGATACCGGTCTCTGTCCGATTGCCGTACCCGGATTCCGGTCTGCGTGTCCCGAATACGATTCTCGTTGGCTGTTACCGACGTGGCTCCGCTGGTCCTAACTCGGATGCCGTCCTCCGCGTCCGTTATCTCGTTGCTCCAGAAGTAGCTCTCGCTTCTCTCGGCTCGAACCGTGATACCGCTCCCGGCGGTCCCGTCGATTCGGTTTCGAGACGCTTGAATCCGCCTGACGCGGTCGGCGTCGACGAACACTCCTGCGCCATCGATCTCACGGAACGTCGAGTCCAGAACCGCGAGTCCGCGCACCCGTGTCGCGGGCTGGTCGGGCCCCATATCCACGTCGGTCGGCGACGTCACGTCTCCGACGACGAACGGGGCTTCGACACCCGCGGAGAGCTGCGAGACCGACTCTTCTCGGAGTTGGACCTCGACGGGATAGATCCCGCGTGTCGTCGGGTTTACCGCGTTCCCGTATTCGACGATCAGCTGTCCCTCACTTGGAATCTCGACGGATCCCGAGAGGGAGATCTCCAACTGAGCCTCCGTCGCCGACACGGACGCCACCGACCCGGCGAACGACCGCTCGATGCTACCGTCTCGATCCCGGTCGAGGCCGATCCGTTCGATGTCTTCGCTGCCGACCGACGCGACGGATCCATCAGAACGATACTCCACGTGGATCGAATCCAGCGAAACGCCAGCACCGGGCTGTAATGTGAGCGTGTGATCTGCGTTCGCGCCGATCGTGTCCGGCGTGGCTGTCAGCGAGACCCGATCAGTCGTCCCGGCGCCCGGACTTGCCTGTATTGCGTGGTCTCCGATGGTACGAAACGTCGAGCGCCTGACCGTGATCCGCGGTGAGGCGGTCGTCTCCGTGACTTCGAGGCCGGCCGTGGTGAAATCACGCATCGTGGAGTCGACAACCTCGACCGTCCCCTCACTGCTCGCCACAGTGACTCCCGCAGTACCGCCCTCAAGCGTTGTGTGATGGAGTTTGAGGAAACTCCGGTCCGTCCCGTTGTACTGGAGGCTTTCCCACCGACGATCCGCTGCTGCACCGTCGGACCGCGTGATCTCCACCGGGCGGGCGGCTGTCCCGTTCGTTCGGAACGACCCGCTCACGGAGACGGTGATGTTCTCGGCGATTTCGATCCTCGTTCCCGGCTCGACAGTTAGCGTCGCACCGGGTTCGACCTCGATGTCCTGGATGATCCGATACGGTCCATCGGCCGGCGTCCACGTTGTGTCCGTCGCAATTCCGGATTCGACGAACGTGACGTTCGGCTCCGTCGGTGTTGTTGTGGCCGCAACTGCGGGCGCACTGACTGACAGCAGAACTATCGCGCCGACGAACACAACCACGATTGTGTGCAGCCGGCCGTCAGTCACCCGTCTCAATGGTATCACCCAGCGGTCCCGCGATGCGTGATCGGTCTCCCCCGTAGCGTAAAAAGGTGCTGAGAGAGAATCACTATCGATACTGCCCCAGTTGTACGGTGACGTAGCAGCGTGACGAAGCAAGTGGCACGGGCAGCTGATACCGATCACTAGTATCTGTATCGTGTGTGATATTTCAACATCGGATTTAAATAAGCGAAAACTAAAACAGCGATAATGATGGGTACCGTCCAGGCCCTCTTTCTGACTGTTGGCTTGCCCGTTCTTGTGCTTGGACTCCACGAAATGACGCATTTAGTCGCTGCGCGAATTATCTCTCCAGTGTCAGTTGAGTGCACTTCGTACGTCCCATTTCGACTCCGTCTTGATTTTCAAGAGACTCCTTCCTTGGCTGCACTTCGAATCGTTGCGCTTGCCCCAGTATTTGTCGGGGGTATCGCCGCAGTCGTTGCTGTCCGAAGTGGCCTCTGGCAGCAACTCCGGCACGCTGACCCATACTATCTGTACTTCCTCATCGGGATCAATTGGTTATTATATATCTTTCCGAGTCCTGCAGACTTCCGGGTAGCCCTAACCGCTGCGGAAAGACCAGCAGATAGCGGGGCGATTTGAAATGCAGATCTCACCGTCTAATTCATCATTTAGCGACGACGATCGAGGGGTCGCCCCGCTCATTGGATTCATCATACTGTTTGGTTTTCTTATTGTTGCACTCGCAGGCTATCAAGCTCAGGTGGTTCCCCAACAAAATAGTGAAATTGAATTTCAGCATTTCCAAGAACTGCGGAATGATATGCTGGAAGTCCGGAGTGCTATTTCTACAGCGGGGCAAGCAGACGTGTCCCAATACCCAACAGTGAAACTTGGAACAACGTATCCGGCTCGGATATTCACAGTCAATCCTCCTCCGCCTTCTGGGACATTACAGACGAGCCAAGCATATAATATTACCATCGAAAACCAATCCGGTGATGGTCTAGAGACAGTCTCAACTCGATTTCTCGAATATCAAAACGGGTATAATGAAATAGATATCGGGCCGGTATGGTATGAACACTCAGTTGTTTATATTGATGAACGGGACAGCGGCGGAGGAATAGCAATTTATGAAGATCAAAACATCGTCACTGGAAACGATACGGCCCGTGTGACCGCATTACAGAACGACTTCAGAGTCTCCTCTACTGGCAGAGTGACGTTAGATCTATATCCAACTAAGAGTGCTCGCATCAATACTAGTGACCTTGAGGGGAATGTGACGATCAAAATACCCAGCCGGTTAAACGGCTCTACGTATTGGGATGAAGCAATCGATACAACGGATTCGGACACGCTGTGGTACGGTGGAACTGAGCCATATCCTGGCGAGTCAGGCATTTACTGGGTGGAACTGACTGTCAAAGCCGATGCCCTCAATTTCAATACTGTTGGGATAGACTCTGCCCCGGAGAGCCAAACAGCTGCAAAGCAGGGAGTAGGTGCGGGTCTTCCCGGGGATTCCGGTGGAAATAATGAAGATCCGACCCCAGAGCCGACCCCAGACCCGGTCTGTGAGACTGGAAGTCGAAACGTCAATGAAAAAGTGAACGGGGATATTGCTGTCACTGGTAGCGTCAATGTCGACAAAAAGGTGACTGGAGATATTACTGCAGGGGGTAGTGTAACCTTGAACTCAGGAGGTGGGGTAGACGGAAATATTCAGGCAGGTGGCTCGGTGATCGTTAACCAAGGAACAACGGTAACCGGTGATGTCTCTGCTGGTGGGAGTGTGACTGTAAATAATGGTGGGAAAGTAGAGGGAACTATCACCGAGAACATCAACAACTACTCACCGTGCAGTAACTAAAACTGAGTGATTGATGGAACGGGGATCGATACCGTTCCCGTACCGGGGCGACTCACAGACGCCCGGCTCTCAACTGTGACCCCGGCTACGACAGCTGAGTACTACCAAGAAACTCGTGTTTTTGGCGTGATGTCAACTAGCACAAGGCTCTTTTCGCTCAACAACCATTTTCTCCTGCGGGAAACTGTTGTCTCCAGTCACCGGCGCTGACCACGCCGGGGTTCCCGCATTTGTCTCGGCACTCGCCGGCACGGGCGCATCATACCGTAGGAAACAGACACACACAGACGTGGGGAGAGTTCGGAACGGGTCAGTCGCGTTATACTGACGGGTGGGCGGTCTCCGACGGCGTCTGAGCGACGACATCTCTCTTTTCTGAGCAAGCCGGAACTGAGGCAGGCCTTTTTTATCTCCCGTTTGCGTCACCGTTCGTGGGTGATCGTCGACCCGAGCCTCTTCGCCGACGGGCCTGTCGAGACACTGCTGATCGGGCGCACGAAGTCGAGTCGTTGCTCCGGCCGTGGAAGCCAGCGCTCGACGGCGAGATGGTTGAGCCCGATATGGAGGCCTGTTTCGAGCGGGTGCAGTCACGGATTCGCCGGCTCAACCGCCAATCGTTGTCGATCCACCCCGTCCTGTACGCGCTGATCCACGCGGCGGGGGATCCCCAGCGTGGGTTTGCACGACCGCTACGACGCCGTCGCCGAGCGAGTCTACGCGGATACCACGCTGATGCCGATCGTCCGGCGCACGCGTCGCGATCGTCAGTCCGGAGTCATTCGCGGACACAGTCGACCGACTCGCGTGGATCACTGTGGGCCATACACCCGAGCCGGAGCAATGGCTTGGTGATTTCTGGTTCGAGTCCCTGACGCTCCGCCACGATTGTGACCGTGTGCGATGTCTCTCCCGGCAGATCTCGAATTGTCCGCCCTTTCACCGAGACGCGAGCGTACGGCTCACGGATCAGGGTATCGTAAGCGAGGGAGGGAACGCGTCAGCGGGGGTGCCCAGTCGGTGGGCCACCGATCCGACGGTGGGGGGAGGGGGTGGGGTGGGGAGGCAGCCGGAATCGGACTGTGATCGCGTCGGCGGGGACCGAATCGCGGGCGGCCCAACCTGGGCACTCGACACTACGGGGGAGATCAACGTAAAGGCGACCTTGTCTCAAAGAGCTGTTTCACTTATCGGCTCAGCGACGCCGTGATGCGGGTAGCAGGATCAACGCGCCCGGAATCGAGAGGGTGGCCAGCCGGAGCGGGTTCTCCCGGATGTCGAAATTCGGATCGAGCGGCTGGCCCTGGACATCGGTGATCCGCAGCGACGAGTAGTAGATGATCACGTGCGTGAACAGATAGCCGACACCGAACGGAATCGGAAGCGAGAATTGGACACCGAACTGCGTCGCGAGCAGGTCGAAGACGAGCGCGGTCACCGAGGCAACGGCGAGGAAGTCACCCACCTGGAGCGTCACGCCGGTGAAGGCCGTGATGACGGTGTCGACAGTGGAGGTCGTCGTCGGCGTGTAGACGAACGCCGTGAAGACGCTGGTGGCGACGAGCGCCATCCCAGCGAAGAACCCGACGATCGGGTACGCGTACTCCATCAGTCGGCTAATCCAGCCGGATCGGGATAACCCTACCCCTTCAGTATCAGATTTGAATCCGTGAAGTCGACCGCCGCATTCAACATCGGGAATTCATGTTACGCGTCACGCTCCCGTCCGGGGGCGTCCCCGCTCTGTCCTGGCGCGTCTTCGCCTTGTCCGGAGGCGCCGTCAGGGGGCCCCTCGCCCGTGCCACCCCCACCGTCGTGTGCGGTGCTGTCGCCAGACCCGTCGGATCCGTCCGCAGAGGAATCATCGGTCCCGTTCCGGGCCTCGTTCTTCTCACGACGATCGTTGTCCCCGGCGGGATCGCCGGAACGACCCGGAGCACCGTCACCGTCGGCGCCGGAGTTCGAGCCGTCCGGTCGGGCGGCATCGCCGTTCCCGGCTTCCTCGGGCGGTCGGTCCTCAGATCCGTTTCCCGCCACTGGCTCGTCTCCCGCCGCTGGCCCGTCTCCCTCCCCCGGCGCATCCCCGCTCTGTCCCGGTGAATCGCCGTCTCGTCCGGGGGCTTCATCGCTCCGTCCCGGTGCTTCACCGCTCCGTCCCGGTGCGCCGCCCGGACCGCCCATCCCCTGTCCCGGGTTGTCGCCCGCGACCTCCCGGGCGATCTCGGCGGTTTCGGGCCCCGAGAGGTTCCGCGCGTCCGTCCGGAGCCGCTCGATGTTCGACGCGTTGATACCGTTCGACTCCCGCACCGGCTCCGGTACCGACGACGCCGACTCGTTCGCCTGTTGGAGGCGGCGTTCCACCGAGTTGATCTCCGCGGTCAGCTGCGCGGTCTGCGCGCGGTATCGACCCTCGGAGATCTGGCCGGACTCCCGGGCGCGCTCCAGTTCGGCGAGTCGGTCCCGAAGCGTCTCGATCCGCTCTCGGCTGTCGTTGACGTTCTCTGCGATGACCGCCGCCTTCGACTGGTTCGTCGCCGCGGCGGCGACTCGCTGTCCGAACGCACGCGAGTCGACCTCGCTGTCGATCTCCGTCCGCTGGACCGCCACCACGCCGGCGAGCTTCGCTCCCGGCGCGATCTCGGTCGAGTCGTTCGTCGTCGAATCCGCCTCTGCAGAGGTGTTCTCACCTGGCGTCACCGTCGGCGACGACTCGGTTCCGTTCGTCGTCTCAGTGGCGTTCGTCGTCGCCGTGCTGTCGTCCGCTACCTGGGCCGCGACCGAACCCTCGGTAGCCGACAGCGACCCGTCGGTGGCGGTCGTCGCAGCGACGCCGACCGGAACGGCCGCGACGACGACGACGAGCGCGACGAGGAGCGTGGATGCTGGTCGCATTTCACCTGTCGGTACATCCCCGATCCACATATACCTCCGACATCCTTTCGCCGGTTTTCGCCGGTTTAAGCCGGATTGTATCGCACCACGCCGTCGGGACTCGCGCAGATCGCGAGGTGACCGTCCGAACCCCTACTCGTCGTCGGAGTCGTCGGGCCCGAGCCCCTCGCCCGGGAGGACGAGCACGTTTTCGCGACCGAGTCGGAACGCGTCGAGCTTGTCCTCGTCGCGCATCTTCCGGACCACCTGACTCGTCTTCGCGTCGGTCCACTCCAGCGTGCCGGCGACTTCCTGTTGCTTCATCCGACCGCCCTCGTGTTCGACCAGGGCGAGCACGCGCTCCTCGTTGCTGAGGAGTTCGTCCTCCCACGGCCGTTCCTCGGAGACGGCCGTTCCCGGTCCGGCCGCTCCCTCGTCAGCCCTGTCACTACCTGCGGTTCCGTCTCCGTCGCCATCGGCGCTATCGGATGCGGCGCTCTCGTCGGCTCCGGCGTCCGCACCGGCACCGACAGCCGACGTGGAAGCCGCAGCCGACCGGCTGTCGGATTCGGCGGATTCCGTGGTCACACCGCCTGCATCCGAGCCAGCTCCCGACGGGGCCGTCTGGGCGTCTGTGTCCGCCGCGGGCGTCCCGGCGCTCGCCCCTGCCGCGGTTCCGTCGGTGGTATCAGGATCGGAAGCGGTCTCTCGCCCGCCCGCGTCGCGTCGTCGATAGAGGAACCAGCCGCCGGCGCCGAGGACACCCCCGAGGAGCACGAGCGCGGCGATCAAGAGCGCGTCGTTCGCCCCGCCGTCTCCCCCTGCGCCATCTGTGGGGGGAGACGTGGTCGCTCCGTCACCGCCCGAGGGCTGTTCCGCAGCGACGAGCGTGGGCTCGTTCGGCCCGAAGTCCAGCGGGCCGTTCCAGACGACGATGCGGGAGGACAGCCGCGTGTCGTCGGGGTCGGGCTGAACCGCGTCGAGTGCGTATCCCTCCGGCCACGCGAACTGCAGCGACGTCTCCTCGTCGAGGAAGAGCCCCGCGAGCGCGTCGCCGGCGCGGATTTCGCCGTCCTCGACGACGGCGAAGTTCGTCCACTCGAACGTGTACGTGACGACGCCGTAGTCCTGGGGGAGCTGCTGTCGCGTCGCGGTGACCGAGACGTTCCGGACCGACATCTCCCGCCCGGTCGCGTTCTCCGCGGTGGCGGCCGTCGACGCCATTCGGTCGCGGAACTGGGCGGTGTACTGGGACTCGTTCGCCCGGATGTCACCGCGGAGCGACTCGAACGCCTCGGTCGTGTTCTCGTCGTCGAGGCGGACTCGATACTCGACCGTCCACGCCGCGGAGCCGTCCGAGCGGAGTTCGATGCGCATCGAGACGTCGTCCGGGGCGATCTGCGACCCGGCGATCGTCTCCGTGGTCTGCGCCGACGCGCCCGGTGCGGTCGCACCGACGCCCCCGACGACGGCGACGACGACGAGGGCGACACAGACGAGGCGCGCTGCGCGGGCGGTCATCTCGTAGCCATCTCGACGCGGGGGGCACAAACAACTTCCGAGACGGGACGTCCGACTCGCCGAGAGCTGTCACGCATCAACGGGCGACGGCGAGACCGACTCACACAAAGTGCGACGTGCCGGGGAAAACTCGTCGATCGAAGTGCGACGTTCGGGCGACTCACACGTCGAAGACGACGTACGCGACCCAGCCGCCGGTTTCGGTCCGCTCCACTCTCATCTCCGAGTAGGTGACGGCCTTCACCTCTCTCGCGTCGATTTCCGACAGCGGGATACCGCGGTAGGCAGCTTCTAACCGCCACTCGACGTCCGCTCCGTCGGTCTCGACGTCTGCGATCGGTTCGTCGTCTCCACTCGCGCCCTCCGGCGTCTCGATTCGGACCCGGTTTTCGACCGGGAGGACGCCGCGCACGTCCCGTTCGTAGATCAGTTCGTCGAGGTAGTCGAACAGGAGCGCCTCCAGTCCCTCGGACGCGACCGAGATCTCGAACGTCTCGGCGTCGATCTCCGGGAGCGTCGGCTCGGCACCGTCGGATTCGTCCGCCGGCGATCCCGCGGTGCGCTCGGCGACGGCGTCACAAGACGCCGCGGCGAGTCCGTCCGCGACCGAGCCGAACAGCGTCGAGAGCGTCGAAGCGGTCGCCTCGACGGCGATGTCGGCGGTGTGTTCGCGAAGTTCGAAGGGCATACGTATCGAGGGGAGTCCGGAGGGCCTGGGTCTTCCGGTCACTCGCTGTCGGCCTCGTCGGAGCGCTCTCGGCGAACCAGGTCCCTCGGAGTCTCGGCGTGTTCGGGATCGACCCGGTCGTCGTATCGACCCGCCGGTTCCGCGCCGCGCTCGGCGGTTCCGACATCGGCCGGAGACAGCGAGTTCAGCTCCTCCGGAGAGAGCCCGTCGTCGCCGCTCCCGGTCATCGCGACGCCGCTTGTGACGATCGCCTGGACGCCCTCCTCGACGCTCATCTCGACGTCCATCACCCGGCTCTCGGGGAGGTGGACGAGGTGTCCGCCCATCACGGGGTTGGGCGCGAGCGGGAGAAACAGCGTGTACATCTCCTCGTGTCCCGCCGCCGACCGCAGCACCTCCGGTGTCTCCGTCGTCACGAAGCCGATGGTATACGCACCTTCGTGCGGGAACTCGACCAGTTTGACCTCCTGGAAGTTCTCGGCGTCGGACTCGAGCACCACGTCGCTCATCCGGCGAAAGCTCTCGTAGACGGAGCCGATCCCCGGGATCTGCACCATCACGTAGTCGAAGTACTCGACGGCGCGCTCGCCGTACCGCGAGCTGTTCACCACGAGACCGATTCCGAGGGTAGCACCGAAGACGACGACAGGCGCCGCCGCTTCGATGACCGTCGCGGGACTCACGTTCAGCACCTCCGGAATGAGGGAAACGACTGGGAGCGCGACGATGGCCTCCGAGAACAGGTTCAGATATCCATAGACCGCGTTGAACAGGAAGAGAAAGACCGCGATCGTGATCACGAGCGGGACGACGACGGCGAGCCCGGAGACGAACGCCTCGCGGACGACGTCGTACATCGAGCGGTGAACCCGACGCATCGAGGGGGAATCAGAGCGTGCGTCAGACATAGTGCAGGCCCAAGGTATGACTGATCCCCTGAAAGATGTCCCGGCTACACGACCCTCGGGGAATGGATTGCTCCAGTCGGTCCCGTCCCGACCGATTCGTCCCCGCCGGACTCGCTCCCGATCAGGTTCCCCGCTGCCAGGCACATCCACCTCGGCGAGGAGTTTTATCCGGTTCGCGCCCGGAGTGTCGGGTATGCCGATGAAGGGCGGCGACACCGACGGATACCGCGAGATCGACCGGTGGGAGCGAGGCGTCGGCTGGATCGCCCATCCCGGCGAGACGATGCAACGGGCCAGCCACGCGCTCCTCGGCGACGACGGCGGCCTCTGGGTAGTGGATCCGGTCGACGCGCCCGACCTCGACGCGCTGCTCTCGGAGTTCGGCGACGTCGCCGGCGTCGTCGTCGGTCTGGACCGACACAAACGCGACGCGGCGGCGCTCGCGAAGCGTCACGACGTCTCCGTCTACGTTCCGCAGTGGATGACCGGCGTGGCGGCGGAACTCGACGCCCCAGTCGAGCGCTTCGGAAGCGAACTCGCCGACTCGGGCTACGAGGCGTTCCGGATTCGCGACTCCGACCTCCCGCCGTGGCAGGAGGTCGGTCTCTATCACCCCGACGAGGGAACGCTCGTGGTTCCGGAGGCCGTCGGGACCGTCTCGTACTTCTGCGCGCCCGGGGAACGCCTCGGCGTCCATCCGATGCTGCGTCCGGTCCCGCCCCGACGCGCCCTCTCGGGATACGACCCCGAGCGGATCCTCGTCGGCCACGGGGCGGGCGTGTCCACCGAAGCGGGAGCGGCGCTCCGGGACGCGCTCGATAACGCGCGGTCGAATCTGCCGGGCGCGTACGGTCGGGCGTTGCGGGAGTTGCTGTCGTAGTGTCGCGCTCAGGCAGGCGAACGCTCCCCCGGCGACGGTTCGTCGGCCGCCAACGACGCGAGGGACCTACCGCAGACGTCCGACGGCGTTTTGACCCGTGCGGCCGTTAGCCCCGTCGTGGTCTACATCACGCGCGGGCTCCTAGACGCGCTCTTGGAGATGGCCGACGCGGAGGAACCGTCGGGGGTCAGCGTCGTGCTCGCGTCGACGCCGGCCGGCGAGTTTGAGGCGGACCTCGGGCTCGACCCCGAGACACCGGTCCTGACCCATTTCTACTTCCCGGAGGCGAGCGGTTCCGTGACGGCCGTCTTCGGGGTCGACCTCGGGACGCCCGCCGGTCGGGGGCGCGCGCGGTTCGTCTCGCATCCGCAGGGACCGCTGGAAGCGACGCGCGAGGACACCTTCGCCGCCGCGCTCGTGGTCGCGGTGCCGCCGTGGGACGAGGCGTCGTGTGCGGCGTTCGACCGCAACGACCGCGAACTGGACCTCGACGTGCTCGACGTCGAGCCGCCGGAGGAGACCGTCGCCGGGTAGGAGTGCTACCGATCCAGATACCCCAGGTCCGCGAGCTGTTCGGCGATGTCCTCGAACTCCGCCTCGGTCAGCTCGCCCTCGCGCTGGTACTGAATGACGATGCTCCGCAGGAGGAAGCGCACGAGGTCGCTGGTGCTCGAAAAGCTGGTCCCCTCGATGGTCTCGTCGACCCGCTCGGCGAGGTCCTTCGGGATCGAGACGGTCGTGTACTCGGTCATCGTCTGGACGGTGTGAGGCGTCACGCGAACAAAACCCTGTGGAGTCGGCGTCGACACCGCGATGCGGCTCCGCCGCTTCCGCGTTCGAACGGGAGCCGGGGGTTTTTCCATCCCCCGAGCCGTAGCGGTCTCCGATGGCTGTCAGACCACCGCAGCAGGGCGGCGACGACCCCGACTCCCTGGAGTTCGGCATCGCGGCGCTCACTCCCTACCTCTCGGAGGCGGATCTCTCCTTCCCCGCGACGACCGACGAGATCGTCCGCGAGCTCAACGATCCCGCGATTCCCTACGACGCAAACGGGAACTCGGTCGCGCTCTCGGAGGCGCTCGCGGCGGTCGGCCCGAGCCAGTTCGACAGCGAGCGGGAGCTGCTCGACGCGCTGCACCCCGTCTTCGAGGAGTATCGCGCCTCCGGCGGCGGGATCTTCTCGCAACTGCGGGCGCTGTTGCCGTTCTAAGTCCCATCTACCTTTTTCCACGGTGGGTTTCCTCGCTCACTGCGTTCGCTGCGGGAACCCACCGCGCAAAAACCTAGAGGGAAAAAGGCTGCCGACGTCACGGCCTCCGGCCGCTCGTCGGCGGTGATACCAGTCGCTTTCCCGCCACTGCACCGCGCTGGAGTCGAGGTACCGAGGGGACCCGATCAGGTTTCCTCGTCGATCTTCTGCAGCGTGTCGCGGTGGAGCGTCAGGATCAGGTCCGCGAGGACACCGAACATCAGCAGTTGGACGCCGACGATGATCCCGAACGCGGAGACGACCGCGAGCACCTCGTGGGAGACGTTCACCGTGATCCACTCGACCCCGACGTAGACCGCGATGAGGAGGCCGGTGACGGTCGATAGCACGCCCAGGCTGCCGAAGTAAAAGAGCGGGTTGTTGGTCTTCGCGCGGCGGTACAGTTCGAGGAAGATGATCCCGCCGTCGCGGATCGGGCGGAGGTTGGTGTCCGATCCGGAGGGCCGCGGCAGGTACGTGATCGGGACAACAGCCGTCGGAATGTCGCGCTTGGCGCACTCGACGGCCATCTCGGTTTCGATGCCGAACCCGTCCGCCGAGAGTGTCATCTGGAGGAACGACTCGCGCGTGAACGCCCGATAGCCCGAGAGGATGTCGCCGAAACTCTCGCCGTGGACGTACGCGAAGCCGCGGTTGATGAGCCGGTTGCCGATCCGATTGAAGCGCGTCATCGCGCCCTCGCGCATGTCCGCGAAGCGGTCGCCGATGACGTGCTCGGCCTCGCCCTCGAGAAGCGGGTCGAGCATCGCTTCGGCGTCGTCGGCTCGGTAGGTCGCGTCGCCGTCGAGCATCAGCACGTACTCGCGAGGGACGTGTTCGCGCACGCCCTCGCGGACGGCCTGTCCCTTGCCCGACCCGGTCTGATAGACGACGCGCGCGCCGCGGTCGGCGGCGATGTCGTCGGTACCGTCCTCGGAGCCGCCGTCGACGACGAGGACGTCGTCGAACCCGGCCTCGTGGAAGTCGTCGACCACCCGGCCGATCGTCTCGGCCTCGTCGTAGGTGGGCACGAGGACGGTGACGTCGTCGAGCGATGCCATTGCAGGCAGTGCGTCGGGGGCGCATAAAAGTGGTACCGGAACGCGGCGGGACTGGTGATCGAAGCAGTACAAAAGACGGCCAACGCTGACGATCGAATTCGCAATACCGTGAGTCTCTGCCACGACCGAGGATTCTATACGCCGGTGTCCCGTTTCCCCTCGGTATGTACGGAGTCGTGCTCGCGGCCGGACAGGGAACGCGGATGCGACCGCTGACGGATCACCGACCCAAACCGCTGCTTCCCGCCGCCGGCCGCCCGCTCGTCGAACACGTCTTCGACGCCTGCGTCGACGTCGTCGACGAGTTCGTCGTCGTGATCGGCTATCGCGGGGCAGACGTGATCGACCGCCTCGGCGACGCCTATCGGGGGACGCCGATCAGCTACGTCGAGCAGGCCGACCCCGCGGGGACCGCCCACGCCATCGAGCAGGCCCGGGAAGTCGTCGACGACCGCTTCATCGTCCTCAACGGCGACGTCCTCGTCGACCCGGAACTACCGGCGTCGCTCGCAACCGCGGAGGGCCACGCGATCGCGACGACACCCGTGGAGGACCCGCGCTCCTACGGCGTCGTCTCCGTGGATTCTGTGGGCTCGCTCTCGGCGATCGTCGAGAAGCCGTCGGATCCGCCGACGAACCTCGCGAACGTCGGCTGTTACGCCTTCGAACCGGAGGTCTTCGAGTACATCGACGGGACCGAAAAGAGCGAGCGCGGCGAGTACGAGATCACCGACACGCTCGATCTGTTGCTCTCTGCCGGGCGTGACATCTCGGTCGTCGAGTACGAGGGTCGGTGGCTCGACGTCGGCCGCCCCTGGGAGTTGTTGCGGGCGAACGAGTTGCTGCTGGCGGAGGTCGACGGCGACGTGCGAGGGACAGTCGCCGAAGGAGCGCAACTGGGCGGTGATGTCGTCGTCGAGGAGGGTGCGACCGTCCGCGACGGCGTCCACGTCGAGGGGCCGGCAGTGATTATGTCCGGCGCGGAGGTCGGCCCGAACGCGTACGTCCGGGGGGCGACCGTCGTGGGACCGAGCGCACACGTCGGTCACGGTGTCGAAGTGAAAAATTCGATTCTGATGTCGGACGCGGCGGTGCCGCACCTCTCCTACGTCGGCGACTCGATACTTGGACGGGACGTGAACCTGGGTGCCGGAACGAAGGTCGCGAACCTGCGACACGACGACGCGTCGGTGGAGATGACCGTGAAGGGCGAGCGCGTCGATACCGGACGGCGGAAACTGGGCGTCGTGCTCGGAGACGGCGTGAAAACCGGCATCAACGTGAGTCTAAACGCGGGCGTGAAAGTCGCAAGCGGCGCGGGGATACGGCCGGGTGAGACGGTGCTTCGGGACGTCCCTGGTCAGGAAGAACAATAAGACACCCACGACGGCCCAGCAGTGACCCGAGCGACGACGCCGTCGTGGCACACCGGGGGCGTCAGAGAGGGCTGTTATCAAAAACGGTCGAGCGGAAGGTTTCGGAGATTCCGAACAGGACCGCAAAGTACGTCGCGGCGCCGACGGCGACGAGCAGGACCACGGTCGCGAAGTTGTGGTTCAGACCGATCACCGTCCGAACGACGGTTTCGCCCCCGACGACGACGCCGGCCATCGCGGCGGCGGCCGCGAACTGCCGTGCGATCTCCCCGGTCGGGATGGCGAACGCGATCTCCGAGCGCAGCGTGTACAGCGCCAGCATCACGCCGACGCCGGCGGAAAGCGCCGTCGCGACGGCGGCACCGACGAGGCCGACCGTCGCGATGAGAACGACGTTCAGGACCACGTTTATCGCGATGAACGCGGCGTTGATTCGGAACGCCGCCTTCGGGCGATCGATCCCGTTCAGCGCGTTCAACAGCTGTTTCTGGTACCCGTACAGCAGCGTCGCGGCGATCAGGATCCAGAGGACCGATGCGCCGGTGACGAACTCCGGGCCGTAGATCCGGAGGAGTCGTTCGCCGAGCAGAATCCCGCCGAACAACCCCGGTATCAGGATGAGCCCGCCGTAGGTGAGTGAGTCCTCGACAAGACCGGCGACGGACTGTCCTCGGCCCTCCGCGTCGGCGCGGCTCAGTTCCGGGAACAGCGTCGAGCTCACGGCGGAGTCGAACAGCGTGAGGAACTTCGCGATGCTCCAGGCAGCCGAGTAGACGCCGACGAGCGACGACTGCAGGAAGACGCCTAAGAGGAGGACGTCGACGTCGTTGAACGACCGCGACTGGAGGCCGCCCAGCCACGAGAACTTCGCGTACTCGTAGAGTTCGACGAAGTGTTCGCGTCTCGGCCGTACGACGGTCACGGACACGAGGAGGAGTCCGCTAACGCCGACGAGCAGGCCGCCGACGGCGTAGCCGACGAGCATCCCGACCAGTTCGAGGCCGAGGGCGACGAGGGCGATCTGGACGACGCTCCGGGCGGCGATCCCGACGGGCGTGAGCAGCCCCGCGAGGTGGACCTTCCGCTCGCCGTTGAGCGCTGCGGAGGTGACGGAAGTGAAGAGCCCAGAGAGGAGGAGCACGACGACCAAGGAGGCGATCGATTCGCCGACGTAGGCGTTCACCCCGTCGCCGAAGAGCAGAGTGAGCCCCCCGAGTGCGAGACCGAACCCCGCGATGGTGATCGCACCGGCCGTCGCGTAGGCCGACGGCTCCTCGTCCTCGCTCATCCGCTTTGTCGTCGCCTGGGAGACGCCGAGGTCGCCCGCTAGCGAGAGCCACGCGACAACCGCGAGGACGAGCGCGTACTGTCCCAGGACCTCGGCACCGAGCGTCCGCGCGAAGTACAGCGTGGCGACGAAGCCGAGCGCCGATCCGACGAGCTTTGAGGCGAAGACGGCGAAGGAGGTCTGACCAATCCTCATCGTGGGGAGAGTGACTGCCGTCGACGGTTCACAGCGGTTCTATGGCTGTCGGGCAGATAAGCCATCGCAAAGTCGGCTTCATCCCACCCGTAAACGGCTGTCTCTTACCCATAAGTCTCAGGAGTGCAGTTCGTATCCCTCCGCCCAGGTCTGAAGTTTCTTGAGGCCTTTCCACATCGTCTCCCAACCGGGCGGTGGATCGGAATTTCGGTCAAGGTAGCCGC
>NZ_JANHDI010000014.1 GCF_024494595.1 Halobellus rarus
TGCCAGAGACATCGGTCTGGCGCAGCTCCACCTCGTCTACTTCAGTCCGCCGGCTTCGTGAACCGCTCTGCATCTTGGCCACAGGTTCCACGAACTATGGCGATAGGAGTTGTGGGTAAGAGACAGCCGTAAACGGGTGGGCTTTCGCCTCGCTACCGCTGTAACCAACACACACCCGTTCTGTCCTACTCGTGTTGTATTTTCTCAGCGTTCGGTGGGATCGTGGCTCAGGGAATACCCACCTGCGTAGAGTGTCTGCACAGCACTGTTGAACCCCGGTCCTGGGGCGAGTACCTCGTGCTCGTCGACGTCCCACTCGACGATGCCAGCGTCGATGAGAGCAGACAAATGTGAGCGCTTGAGATTTGTCCGGATATTCGTCACCTGCCGCGTCGAGACCGTACTGCGTTCACCGTCCGCTTCCAGCAGGCTAAGTACCTCGGCGAGTTGACGCAGGTGAACCCGACTCCAGGGTGCCATCGCGAGTGCGAGGATGACAGCACGTTTGCGATGTTGACTGAGCAGGTGGAAAATGTCATTTTCACGATACAGCGGAAGATCATCTGGATTGCCCGGACCGTCATATGGCTCATCACTCATCGGGATCGACCTCAGAGCCCACCATCCGAAGTTCGATGTCGTTGAGCACCTCACGGCCCACAGGTCGCCACTGACAGCCCGTCCACTCATCCTCGAAGCGCCACCATCCGGGGCCGGTATGCCGTGGCTCGAATCGGTAGCGACGGCGTGGGCCTCGCTGGACGGTGAACCGAAGCTCTAAGCTGAACGGTTTCGCTACGTGGGTGCTCTCGTGGTCGTGGGTGTCGCGGTGACTATTTCGGTGATTGAGAAAACGATACAACTTTTCGAGATCCACGACGAGCGTGGATGTGTCTCGTGGGGAGTTCATCGGTGGCAGGCCGGAAATTCACCCAGCCCGCACCTCCATCGGGGGGTAAAAATCAGTCAAGAGTGAAATAATACAAGTCTCTTGGCGAGGGGAGCCCCCAGAACATAACCCTAGTCGAGTTCGTCTCGAACAGACCCGACCTGCGGTCCCAGCAATGGAATCTCTTCTTGGATTGTTGTCCAGACAATCCGTAGTTCGACGGTGGCGTATCCGTGAATGAGTTTATCACGCATCCCGGCCATTTCCGACCACGGTACATCACTGTACTCTTGGCGAACATCTTCCGGTACGTTTTTCGCTGCCTCACCGATCACCTCGAAATTCCGGAGGACGGCGTCGATTGTCTTTGGATCCTCGACGAACTCCTCGTAGCCCATCTCGCTAGTGTATCGTTCAATCTTTTCGACGGCTTCAAGAATGTCATCTAGATAATCAAGGACTTCCCTCATACGTATACGAGATCTTCAGTGACCCGGGATTTGATCCGTGGCTTCAGCGAGTCTTTTGTCACAAGATCGACCTTGATGCCAAGTTCGTCCGTTAGTTCATTTTCCAAGCGAACGAGATCGAACAACGTTACCGGCTTCTCGAATGCAACGAGGACATCGAGGTCGCTATCGGACTGCTGTTCACCGCGGGCGTACGAGCCGAAAATAGCCAACTCACTGATCGGATATTTTTGCTCAAGTTGCGGCTTGAGCTGTGCGAGGCGCGCAGAAATATCTTCGTCTGGGGTCATAGTATGCGGTTCGATTGCGTTAGTTAACTACATTATGGTCAGTCCAGTTCTGTTCGCTTCAATCTCGGCAAACACCGGACGGCAGCGCCTTGCAGGAAGTGCAAATAACTCCACTCCAGGCCATCCTTGGATGATGACAGATCGAAGCTTCCGACAGAAAGTCATCGACGAGTACGGCAACGAGTGTCTGCTTTGTGGTCGCTCGCCCTCGGATGGATACGACCGCCGCCAGGGACTCTCAACGCATCACGTGAACGGTGACGCGTCGGATAATCGCCTCGAAAACGTGATTCCCGTCTGTCAGAGCTGTCATATCCATATTCATCGATCGGATACGCCACCATATCGAAAGTGGCATCGACAGCTCCCACTGGAGGCTCGAAACTACTGGAATCAATTCACGGAGCGGCCATATACGGGTCCGCAACTTTCGCGGGAGGAAGCCGAACGTCGCTTTGGTGATGCGGGTGGCACGCCTCGAGGAACGCGCTACTTTGACGCTGATGATGAACGTGGTCCGTGAGGACACACACGAGAACTATCAGATCGACGTTCCCTCAAGGCATACAAATCGGGAGCAAAGACGAGAATGGCCACGGAAACACCGTTGACCTGCTATATCTGTGGCGAGACCAGCGAAGAGTGGATAACGGTGGATATGATCGGGTTATTCAGGGACCAAGCGGCCGCGCGTGGCCGGTTCGAAGAAAAACATGGCCGCGAGCCCGAAAGCTATCTGTTCGTCTGTCCCGACTGTGAGTCTGAAAATCCCTATCACGCCGAGAACAGTCGCAAAAAGTATGGAATGTACTGATCAGGAGAGCCAAGAATGGGACTATTCGATCGAGTGACGTTTGAGGATGGACTCGATGTTGCATTTCCAGAGATTGCTGCGGATCCCTTTGAGATCACCTGGCAGACGAAATCCATCCAGTACCGTCCGGCGATGGAGAACTACAAGGCCACCGCCGATGGTCGTCTCCTCAAAGAGAACGCCGAATACGACCACATCCCCGAGGAAGAACGCCCACGATACAACGACGAGCTCGATGGGTTCGAGAGTTCAATCGAGAAAATGATCGGTAGTCGGAGGAAAGTACACCACGATTGGGTGGATACAGAGTACCACGGAACGTTCGAGTTCCATCGTGTTATTGACGACGAGTACGTGAGTCTCGAAGCGAGGTTTAGTGATGGAAAACTACTGGAAGTGAAATTGTCTCCCTAACGGTAAAGGCGAAGACATCTACTCAATCTGCCCAAGTTTGACCGAAACAACCCGCTCGTCAACCACGCAAACCGTCCTCCGCGATGTGATCGATCACCGCCCGCTGCTGGCGACGAAGCGACTCGTGTTGCTCGTCAAATTTCTCTTCGATAGCTGTCCTGAACTGCTCGAATGCTTGTTGATCGCCACACAGGAGTTCACCGTTCATGGCATCGTGTGCGACAGCCAGTGGAAGGGATTCGATATCAGAGACATCAATGAACGGGAGCGCCTCGTGCTGCAGATCACCAGAGAGGAAACAGTGCTTCTCGAATCGGTCACCCGCGGAGAGTTCATCTGCAAACTTGATTGCAAGGTCGAAATCGGACGACTGGGCCGACTCCCCCGAAATCTGTGAGCCAAACACGATAGCAAACACGATGTCCGGATCAGAGCACACTGTCTTCTCAAGAGTTGAGAGTACCTGTGAATGATCCGCACTCCTGTTCATAGATAAGAGCACGCCGTATCGTCACAAAAGAATTCCGCTGGATCGAGTTCTTGTTCCGGCCTTGTGGACTCATAATGTATATTTGCGAATTGGTTTTATCCGATCAGGGGATCTAAAAAAACTACAAACAGTGGTATTGTTCTCCGAATGCGGTATCACAGAGGCACCCTCTGACGTTTCAACCCTCCACACTTTATTTCACTTCTCGTTCGGTGAATAAGCCGAGGGAACAAGCGTGCTTACCGAACGAATTTATTCACGTGAATATATCGTGATATCGTCGGGAGTGATACGCAGTGGGTATCCCCATACTTTTGTTCGCACTTCCAACTGTGGGTTATCCCAATTTAATCGTTTAAGTGCAAATGGGTCAATGAATTCCATCATCGGTACGTCTCGATTCTCTAAATCTGCTCCGGCTACCTCAAATGCCGTGAATAAATCATCTTCAAACGAGGTCTCCTCCTGTCGTTCGTAACTAACCAGTTCGCTTTTGTCCGTGAATTCAGTAGGATCAGATGATTTATTCGACATTAGGGGAGGGCTCTATCGCATACTTGTTGACAGCTAACCAATAATATTTGTTACGACATAGTGTTGTGAAGCTCGAATCAATTGTTCCCCTGTACTGAGAGATTCCCATTCAGGTATAGCAACTCTTCTATGACATCTTGGTGTACACTCTTAGCTTGCAGGAAGTGCAAATAATACGGTATCGCTTCTAGCAACTCGTATGCGATCGACGATATCCAGTCCGTGTTTCAGGGAGGGAGCACCTATGAATCCGGTGACTCCTCGTCTTCGAACGCTTTCACGAGATACTGGCCGTTTTCCGAAAGCTGGTAGATCTTCTTCCCGTCGCGTTCGGCGGCGATTTCGATCATCCCCGCGTCCCGGAGTTCGCGCAAGTGCGTGTAGATATAGCCGTGGCTGAGATCCAACTCGGCTGCGAGTGCGTAACCGTGCAGCGGTTCCGTTCGCAGTTGTCGTAAGATTTCCAACTTGGTGTCGCTGATCAGTCCGCCCATCATACGGTGGATTCAGACCCATCAGGGGAAACATATATAATAGAAACTGCTGACCGATCAGTAGAAACAAACAAGTCAACGGTTCAAGTAGAGTGATGTATCCCAGCACCGTTCGAGGTTCCAGTGTGCTGCTGTCGGACCGTCGCTCCCGAAATCGATCATCACCGACTACCCACCCAGACACAGACGATGGATTCACAAACTGAGCCTGTTCTCAGGCCCTCCGAAGGAGACGCCCCGTTGAGTACTCGAGTCGCGACGACGGTTGCGTGGCTCGAAGGAGTCGAGCAGACTGCGCTCACACCGCTGCAGGACGTCATCGATGTGGATGCGCTGCAGGAGTTGCCCACCGATGCGGAACGCCCATCCGTTACAGCGGGGTTCGATTACGAGGGGTATCGTATCGACTTCAACAGTGACGGTACGATCACCGTCGACGGGACGCCGGCATCGACTGATGGAACGATTGCGCCCGGGACGAGCGTCTTGTGTATCGGACCCGCAGGCGACAGCACAGAGTACATCGAGTGGCCGACGTATACGATCGCTGGTCCGACCGATCATCAGGCGTGGCTTGAAGTGTTTGCCAAGGATGGGGATATCCCATCTACCAACGAAGACGAAGCGGAACTGGAATTCACAGCGCCCACCACACGACAAACGCCCTTCGTCTGTGGGGCCGGTGAAGAGTCCGCGCAGATCGCATCTCACCACAGACTCGGAGTCGATTACGATCACCCACAGCCGGAGAAGCAAGTCGTGAGAATCTCCGACTGTGGGGACCTCTCGACACTCGGTCAGCGGGTGAGCGACCAGCTGGCCGTCTGGGAAAGAGTCGGAGCGAATTCGGTCGTTCGGATCCACTCGCTTGCGCCATTTCTCGATGCGTCAGCGCTCTCACAGCTGTTTCAGTTTTTCCACCTGCTCATCGGACAGGTCGCTGCTACTGACACATTCTTACAGGTGCAGTGTGATGCTACTTTAGTTGCTGAACGGACAATCGATACTCTTGATCCGCTGTTCGATGTCGTGATCGAGTTCGATGCGGATGGGCGATTTTCAGTCTCCATTTGAACGCTCAGAGCAATATCGAAACGCTCAGTATCGCCTCCTACAGGTAGCTTGACAGCGAGAACGATCACGGGCTCTTAAACAATGAAGGTATACCCAAAGATCCCCCGTCACGATCATCCTGTCGTTCCGGAGGCGTTCTTCGACTCCGAGGACCTGGTGGTCGTCGAGAAATTCGACGGGAGTGCGTTCCGATTCACGCTCTACGACGAGCGCTACGCCGATGTGTATCCTAAAATCGTCGTGGATGCCGCCGATGGCGATGGGAGCATCGTTTTCGGAACGCGGAAATCCATCAGAGGCTGTGCGAATGACAATCTCGAAGAGATCGATGGGGCCCTTCATCGTGCCGTCCGCTGTCTTCGCGAGGGCATCGAATCGGACGTCCTCCGGAGACTCCACGACGAATACAGCAGTCCACTGATCGTGTATGCGGAGAATCTCGTCTATTCGACGCTTGATTACGGTTACACGGACGGCTCTCTCCCAGCACTGATCGGTTTCGACGTCCTCCCGTATTCGGATGTCAAGACGATGATGTCACCGGCAAATCCCTATGCCGAGACGTTCGATGGATTCCTTTCGACGACTGCGACCTGGAACGTCCTCGAGCAGATTCGTGATGAGAGGGCGCCGACCGAACACGCGTTCGTCCCAGCTACGATCCTCGCCGAGGCGGACGGGTTCGATCCCGAGAGCTACGAGTTCCCGACTTCCTCGCTTTCCGAGGACGTTCGCGTGGAAGGTGTCGTCGTCCGAAGCGACGCCCACGACCGACGTGTGAAACTCGTCCGCGAAGCGTTTCGGGAACTGAACCGCGAGCAGTTCGGTCAGCATCCCGACGAGACCGACACCGGTGCAGAGTATCTCGTCGCGGCGTACTGCACGCCTGCTCGAATTCGCACTGAAGTTCGATCGATGGTCATAGAAGAGGGACGGGAGTTCGGGATCCACCTCGCGGACGATCTCTATCCGCGCGTCGTCGAGGACATCTGGACCGAAAACTATCAAGAGATAATGCAGCTCAATATTGAACTCACGCCTGCAGATGTCTATCCGCTCGTCGCCAAACGGTGTGTGGCAGAACTCCGGAAGATGGAGACGAACGCCGAATTGAACGCTGCCGATCCAACTACGATCTGGCACCACCTCTCATAGCAACGATGGGCGACCGACCACGATCGGAGATCGGCAAGCGCGGAGGAAATCGAGACGCTATTAGCGGCCGCTATCGGGACTCACTCGATCAGACTGATGCTGGTTGTGTATCCCCGAAATCGCCCTGCGAAATTCTGAACGAGAAGTCGAGAGTCTCGCTTCCTCCACGGAGGATCGGACGCTTTCGGCCGCCGCCCTCCTCGAATTCGATTACGCCCAACTCCTCGAGATCCTCTAGGTTTCGGTGGACCTCTCGGTAGTCTCGCTCGACGATTTCCGAAGTTTCCCGGATGCTTTCGGGGCGTTCGTCCACGATCGCCTCCAAGAGTTCCAGGTTCGACGTTCGCATCAGCCGCTCGACGTCGGTGAAATCTTCGAAGTTGAGGATGAACTGTGCATCCTGCTCGATCGTCTCGTTGGTCTCACCGGCCTCTGCGCGCTCCAAGCGCTTCCGAGCCGCCGTGCGGTGGTCGTCGGCCTGTCCGAACGTAATCTTAAGTGTGTTCGTGGTCGTGCTCATGGTAATTCTTCGATCTCCTCCAGGAACTGCTCTCGTAGCGCCATCATCCCTGGAAACTTGATTTCTCTGATATCGTCGGTAGTGTGGCACTCGTGGCGTCCCGGTGTCTGGTTCTCGTTGTCGTAGCGGAGGATGGTGCCGCGCCCGTCAGTATACCCGTAGTGGAGCGCGTAGCGGTACCCACTCGGAAATTTCTCATCATTGGTCCGGATGATCTTCCGGCGGATCACCCGATTGTCGACGCGGTCCTCCACATCTTCGATGACCGCGTGCACCATCGCTATATTATGGTATCCATCCCATCAATATAATATTATGGGATTTATCCCATAGAAGTATTTACTCGCGTCCAGTCTTCGTGGGGGTCCTGCACTCGACTGGCAGCTCCCACGCGTCGACGATCTGGTACTTGAAACAGCAATTATGCACGCGATAATATTATCGTCTGCATAATGATTGACCGGGATGCGGAACTGGACTGGTTGGGCTCACATCTTGCTCAGGACGACCGTCAGTTGCTCGTCCTGTATGGTCGCCGGCGTGTCGGAAAGACGACACTGGTGACGACAGCACTGGATGCGATCGACACACAATCAGTGTATTACCTCTGTGACCAGCGTGGATCCACACAGAATGCGGAACAGTTTGCGGCCCACTGTGCCGATCGGTTCGACGACGTCACCCCGGCCGTCGACGGCTTCGTCGATGCGTTCCAGTATCTCACGAACCGCGTTGACGACGCCTGTGTGGTCGCCCTTGATGAGTTCCGAGAAAACGTCGGCGACCCGATACGCACGGCCGAATTCGTCGAACCAGGCGGTCGGTAGGGGTGTCCAAGACTGACACGGGGAATTTGAGTACATATCCAAACTGGAGAAACCGATCGAGCATTGCCTTCGCGAACTCATCGCGGAGACAGGGTGCAGCACCGAGTTTCCGATGAGTGGTCGCGCCGAGACCTGGGGTTTGAGAGGCCCAAGAGTACGAGAATATTGTTCGTGAGACTGGAAAAATTTCTAGAGCACGTCGGGCTGAACGGGTCGGGACCACTGTTCGAAGTCGGCGATGAGGGTTCGATCGCACCTCTTCCAGCCGGTGTCGCCCCAGACCTCCTCGATTCGCCACCAGCCGGCCGTTTCCCGTGGGACGAACCGGAGGCGCCGACGCGAGCGGGCGCCACCGAATTCGATGATATGTTCACGGGGTGTTTTCGGGGTC
Organism: Halobellus rarus; assembly: GCF_024494595.1. Lineage (GTDB taxonomy): Archaea > Halobacteriota > Halobacteria > Halobacteriales > Haloferacaceae > Haloquadratum > Haloquadratum rarum. The sequence continues at coordinate 8,363 of NZ_JANHDI010000014.1, forward strand.
ATCGGCTGGGCGGTTTTCGCGGTGCTCTGCGGTTCGATACAGCTCGTCGCCTCCGAGGGCTGCTCGGAGTGGGAGAATGCGTCCGTCATTTTCTGTGGGGCCACCTACGAAGTGACCTCCACTCTCCTGGGGTGATACAAATCAATCTAGCGCGGCTCAGGACCGTCTCGATAGTCATTTAGTCCTCGTGGTCGGTGTCGGACTGGCGTTCACGAGAGCATTTCCCTCGTGCGGCCCATCAGAGCGCAATGTGTTCTGAGGCCGGGGCCAAACCGCCGGTACTCCTCTCTTCGGCACCGTTGATTCCGCCTGTTATTTTTGCCAGCACGGGTCAATGCTGTGTCAGCGGATTCGGAGTGATCTTCGAGGCTTGCTCAACCGACGGACACCGACGGATCCAAGGATTCATATTTACCACCTCGGAGGTTCGGATACTGTCTCATTGGGTGGCGGATCGATCCACTCCAACAGTCGTTCGAAATTCGTTCTGTTCCGACCTGATCGTGCTCTTTCTCAGGTGTATCTGGTATGTGCCTACCGCTGTGTACAATGGTGGTCTCCAAGACACACATCAACCAGTCAACTCCGACTTTGAGTCGTTATACTCGTTCGTTAGACCCTTCAGAAACGGGTGTAATCTAGTGGCACCGAATACTGGAAATACCCTGTGACGGGTGATGGTTACACCCGTCTTTCCCGACTGATAATAACAACAACAGACAGAGAACACCAAGTGGGCGACCTGGAAGATCAATGCTCGGAGTCCATCCAAAGGGGAACTCCAACCGACCGAGAACGGGTGCAGGCCGCGGGCCACACACGGAACAGTCCACGGAACCTACTTGACTCGATCTGGTATAGACTCCCCGGTGGCAGTGGGTGTATCTGTGTTCTGTACCTGTTGAGCAGCATTACGTAGCTAATAGAACTTCGGCGTAATTTGAGGTACCGCCTCCAGCCTCAAAGAGTGACACAACGAATGAGTTGGCCTGAAAGCATCCCGATCGTCTGGAGAACAACTGCACTCCGTTGACAATCACATTGAATAGTGTATTCTCCAGAAAGACGACGCAAACTGTCTCAGGGGGTTCCCAAGCGGGTCGTGTTTGTTCCCGTTCCCTGTAGCGTATCGAGTGGGCACTCTTCGTATTGATGGGGGTCTCCGTCTGTCGACAGATCAATCTTAGCCGTCTCAGTTGCTATGAGATTCCGCTCGACTGCTGGAATTCTGGGGTTGTTTTCGGAGGATTGGTTCTGTACTTCGAGCGTTCGTATTGGGTCCTTGAATGGTCTCTTAGGACTGTCGAGTTGTGGGTGCTGCTCCACCCCACTGGGTGGCAGATTGGGTGCGCATCGGTGGAGACTCGTGGGGGAGAGCGTGCAGTCTCGCTGATCAACGAGTGATACCAATCTGCGGTAGGCTGTATTCCTCGGGGTGCGCATCTCTGTTGGCTGTTCCAGTGACTCTCTCAGGGCGACCCCAAAGAGAACTCTCTATGTATCGGTCCCTGTTGGTGGTCAGTTCGGGCTTCTTTTGCCCGATCCTTTTGGGCAACACGCTCGGCGCGCACGACCGTCCATAGGGAAGAGTCCGGACTATCGTTGGGGAGATTCAGCTAATTCGGTCCTGCATACGAGGGTGGCGACGCCCAACAAAAGTGATGAATCGAGTGGTTTCCTTTGGGTTCTCCTGTTTCCCTTCGCGGTTTCTTCTTCTATCAAATTGTATTTACTTTAGTGGTTTTCTGGCGGTGATCGGCCGCTAGCCGATAGTCAGTATTACGACCTTTGGATGACCATTGTTATTGTTATTATCAGTCGCAATGAAGCCCAATAACGGATCGCAGTATGGCGATTATTTCTCAATTGGGTGTATTCTGGTTAGCGGGGGAAATTACAGGTATAACAGCGGTATTTCGGAGGACTATTCTATTGTAAATCAAGTAATTATAATTATATGTTTCTAACGTGTTTTTGTGAATGTCTGAAATTGAGACGCTTCACTTTCGGTCGCCCGCATTGACACGAGAAAACAGCTCAATACGGTTCGGATCGCGACCGCTGGTTGCGCGATCGACGGCAAGAAGTTACAACAGTCCGATTAGAATATATTGTGAAACTCGCGTCTGTAGCCGACCAATAGCTGTCGACGTTCACTTGAAACAGTGGAGTCTCTCTCGGGTTTCGTATCCGGGTATCCTCCGCAATCAGCGATGACTTTCCGAGCCGGCAGTCGCGCGGTGAACGGGCCGGTATTCGAAACACAATCCTTATTCGCGACTTCGAAGACGGGTTCGATAATGAAGGTCTCTGTCGTCGTCTGTACGTACTCGATGGATCGCTATGACCCTTTCTCCGAGTGCGTCGAGAGCGTGCTCGCCCAGGAGTACGAACCTCTGGAAGTCATCCTCGTCGTCGACGGCAACCCGGAGGTCTACGAGCGTGTCCAGGCGGATTTTGGTCGCGAAGAGGATGTCGTGGTCCACAACAACGCCGAGAATCGTGGCATCTCCTTCAGCCGGACGAAGGGTGCCGAGTTGGCCTCAGGGGAGATCGTCGCATTCATCGACGACGACGCAACTGCGGAGCCCGATTGGGTGCAGCGGCTGGTCGACGTCTACGAATCGACCGATGCGATCGCTGTTGGAGGTGATGTTCGGCCGGACTGGCAGACAGAGAAACCCGAATTCTTCCCCGAAGAGTTCTACTGGCTAGTAGGGTGTGTGGAACCGGGCTTTGCTGAGGACGGCGAGGTGGTCCGGAACACCTACGGCTCTAATATTTCGTATCGGCGCGAGGAGTTTTTGGAGGTGGGCGGCTACGATCCTAACACGGGTCGGAAGGGCGACAAGCACCTGCAGGCACACGAGGCTCCCGTGGGGATTCGTCTGCTGGAGGAGTACGGAAAGGGGATGGTGTTCACTACGGACGCGGTAGTGCACCACACGCTGTTTGAGTATCGCGGGGAGTTTCGGTGGTTGCTGTTCCGATCGTTCTGGCAGGGCTACTCCAAGCGCGTGATGGATTTATTGTATCCCGACGCTCCCGACGACAAGAGCGCGTATCTGAAGCAGTTACTGACGCACTTCGTGCCGAAGCGCTTCAAGCACCTCATTCGGTCGCCGTCGATTTCGGCGGTGAAGCAACTCGTTTCGATTTTCGTGTTCACGGCGGCTGTCGGATTGGGATATCTGTACGCTATCTTGACGCCCGACGTCGTGGAGAAGGCTAACGCCTAGGATCGGAGAGATCGCGTTCCTCCTCGAAGAGGAACTCGTAGTAGTAGCCCAGGCCGCGGCAGGCGAGCATCGCGACCGAGAGGAGTGCGAAGGCGATTTTCGTGGCGAGGGCATCGGGTTCGTCCGCGTTCTCGTTGGTCCCAGAGCCGCTCGGGGTCGGCGGGATACCGGGAGTCCCGTAGCGTTCGGGGTAGTAGCGCTGCTTCTGACAGAAGCCGCGGCCGACGCGGAAGTTTTTCTTCGCGAGCGCCTCGAAGGAGGTGCGCGCGGGGTGCGTGACGACCGCGTCCTCGGCGTAGCCCTGCTCGTAGCCCGCCTCGTGGACGCGCTGTCCGAACTCGATGTCGCCGCCGGAGACGAGGCGGCTGTCGAAGGGGCCGACGTCCTCGAAGACGTCTCTTCGGACGAGGAGGGCGCACGTGGGGGCGTAGTGTTGTTCTTCGAGGTATTGCTTGACTGGGAAGCCGGTCCGGCCGTCGTAGCGACCGACGAAGGTGTCTTCCGGGAGTGTGAGTTCGACGTTGCAACCGAGGTAGTCGACATTTTGGTCGTTCATCGCTGCTACAGCTTTTTCGAGCCAGTCTTTGTCTACGGTCTCGTCGGCGTCAAGGAAGGCTACTACGTCGCTGTCGGTGTTTTCGATCCCCTTGTTGCGGGCGGCGTAGGAGCCCTGGATTTCGTCTTCGTGGAGAAGAGTGATCCGGTCGTCGTTGTACGAGCGAACAACTTCGGGGGTACGATCGGTGGAGTCGTTATCGACGACGAAAACCCGGAACTGGCGGTCTATCGATTGGGCGGAAAGTGATTCGATGGTAAACTGGATTCCGGCTGGATCGTTATAGACGGGGACAATAATTGAAACCATCAGTTTTTTTCTCGTTCAGAACGATGTATTGCGAGTGACTCGTGGATTGTTCCGTATGTCTGCGTAAGCTTCAGGAGGTATTCCAAGAAGTAAAAGCAAATGAGTTCCGAGAGCGACGTGTCATAGCCGGAGAATCGCCGCTTGAGACGAAATGGACTCGGCGGAAGATAATTTATTGGATGTAAGGGATGGAGATACGTACCGATTTCAGGATGATATCTACGTATCTGTGCTCGCCCACGGCCGATTCGGAGCGCTTTTGATTTGAGTTTGTCCCACGAGTCGCGTGCTGGATGATACGCGGTTACGTCGCTGGTATAGCACTGTTCGAATCTCGCTTGATACACGCGCTGACCAAATTCTTTGTCACCCCCCGATTCAAGCTGTTCGTCGAAAAGGCCTACCTTATCGAAAATATCGCAGCGAACAGCGAGAGCGCAGGTGGGAGCGAAGTGTTTGTCTTCGAGATAGGTCTTGACTGGGAAAGATAGGGCCTGTTCGTAGCGTTCGCTGAAGGTTGGTTCGTCGTTTGCGACGAGTTTGACGTTACAGCCTAGGTAGTCACAATCGCGGGTTTCGAGGGCAGCCATCATCTCCTCAATCCAAGTGTCTGGGACCCACATATCAGCGTCCAGAAATAATATGACATCACCTTCAGCATATTTGACGCCAGTATTTCGGGCTGCGTAGGAGGATTGGATGTCTGTTTCCTCGAATGGGCGGATAACATCCGGATAGTCTGTGACGAATTCAGCAATCACATCTCCGGTTTTATCTGTTGAATTATTGTCAACTGGGAGAACCTCGTAATTATTGGTGGTCTGAGAGACAAGCGCGTTAAGAGTCGTTTGGATCCCTTCCGCGTCATTGTAGACTGGTACTATAACTGAGATAGGTGTGGTACTGTTCATTGAAATTATTATCTATGATTAGTCATATATATATATATCACGGGGATGTTATGATAAATTATTTATGACAGGCATATACCCGAGTGTGAGTATTGAGTAAATGTTGCGCCAGTCTCCACCGTTAGCTGAGATCTCTTTATATAATTGATTGAACTCTGACATTTTTATATTTGACAGGGATTGCATATTCTCTTGAATTGCTTCTACTTCTTTATCGCCGAATACGTCGTATTGAAGAAGCTTCCCGTAATCAGGCCAAGGGGAATCCGTGAAATGAGGCCGTGGTACTTCGTTTGGAAAGAACTTCTCCTTGAATTTACGTACGTTATTCATCATCCAATGGACTACATATGGGTGCTTCACCGGAGTCAATGTTGATGAATGCGGTATTTTAGCCAAATCATCATCTAATATAGAGATAGCATCATTGATGATATCCTTTCTAAGTCGATATTGGTTTGGAACCGATAAATGAAACTCAATCATACGTTTGTCCAAGAAGGGTGTTCGATGTGGCGCTAGTTGAACGGAACTCTGATAGTGGAAATAATCTGGATCATTGGTAAGTGGATAATAGCTGGCTTGTTGGACAAGATCGGACAGGTTCTTGTAATGGATCCCGTGATGATTTATTCCATTATTAGACAGAATATTTTCTTCAAGAATCTCTCTTGTTGTATCAAAGCCTTCGTAATAATCTGGAACGGGTTGGCTCATTACATTTAGATATTTATCAAGTGTTTCTACCTTTTCCTTCATAGGCAAAAATATAGTATTGTTCAATATATTCAATTCTTTGAGCGGGAAGAGATGATCCTTGAACAGAGCATCGCTAAACATTCCCAACAACGTCACATCCACCTTATTTGCGATCTCACCTCGAAATCCTAACGCGTGTCCTTCTTGAAAGTAGCCGTTGAAATTATTTATGCTGCACGAAGTTTTAATTATATCATTGTAGTACGAATCACCACGCTGTAATAGATGAAGTTCACTATCAGCCGTATCAGCTACACGTTGGGCTAGACGAGCTTCTCTATTCATCCAATCACATATATGAAATGAGATTAGATTATTGTATAGAGATAAAATTAACCGGGAATCGCTACCGCCACTCAGCATTAGGCCATATTTCCTTTCGGGTTCGATACACTCCGTCAGCGACTTCCGGAATACGTCAATAAACTCTCTAACCACTTCTTGATAATTTTTCTTGGAACGTTTGAATGATGGATACCAATATTGAGTGTGTCGTTGACGTTGTTCTTGAAGATCGAATGTTTGTATCGATGCTGGGGGAACTTTTTGTATACCTTCAAGTGGAGTATGAATTCCAAAAACCCGATTATAGCAAATGTACTCACACAGGTATTTCTCGTTGAGCGACGTTGTGATTTCAGAGTATTCTGGAATCAGCTGAATTTGTGTGGACAAAACAAGTTCGTTATTGTCTCCACGGGCAACATAGATGGGCCTGGACCCTAGTTGGTCAGTAAATATATGTACGGTCTCCGATTGATGGTTGTAGATTATTCCTGCAAACTCTCCGTTTAATTTACTTACAAAATCCAGTCCGAACTTGTTGTACAGTTGTACACAGAGTTCCGCCTTCCCGGTATTCTTATCACGAGATCGGTACTTGTTTCCAGCTTCGTGACCCTTGAGGTCTCCCCAGATCCAGATGAGAACATCTTCGCTGGCCGTTACTGGTTGTCTTTCCGAGAAGTAATCGTGAAATGAAATTTTCACTTCCGCTTTTTCTCCAGAGTAGTCGTATATTATTTCATTTCCTGTCCAGCAAAGGTGATCATCAATTAAATTATCGGGTGATTCAATGTCCTGTTGTGAACTAAATATAGCACTAAAACCAACCATCGTTCTGTAAAGTTCCTACTGTGATAGATGTAATTTGATATCTGAAATAAGTTCCTTCTGGAGCGTAGTTATCCGCTCAGAGGACTGTTCAATTATACTTTCTCGATCCTTAATGATTTCTTTGAGTCGTCTCTTTGCCTTTTTTGTATCCATCGTTCCAATTTGTATGACGTACCGACTTAATCCAAGCATAGCCATAATCCCTTCAGTTTTGTGAGTATACGAGATTGCAAGAGCTGGTGCACCACCGACAAACGAAAAAATTGCCGAATGCATCCGCGTTCCAATCATCACCTTCGCTTTGCCGTACAGTTCAGACTGTGTTTGTGGTGAGAGATCCTTATCAATGATAACGGCTTTATCTGAATGGCTCATACGTTCATATATACTATTAATCGGCTTACTGTCATCCTCATGTGGCTGATGAGTGCCATTATTGTGAACGACTAGAGCAACGTTTGTTACGTACTCTTCAGCCACGAGCCAGTCAGCTATTTCTGCCATTTCAGACAAGTAATTGTCATAAAGTTGCGGAACTTCCGTCCGATCGTACTTCGGAAAGTCCCACTGGCGTGCAGTAAAAATGGCAAACTCGTCCTCCGTAAGTGAATTCTCATTAACCACCTTTTTCGCACCCTCATCGGTCTCAAGATTCATTGCAAAGGCTGTATCTGCGTTTAGATTGTACTGATTCCCTCCCAACTGTTCAATGATATCAAGCGAGCGGATCTCCCTTGCACTCGTATACGACGCGTGGTGCAGCACATAACGTGTGAGTAATTTTGCGGCATAGTTGTTGAATGGGCCGAATGAATGCGAGACAATAGCGAGCGGTTTTTGAAGTCGTATGGTCAGTAAGAGAGTATACAGCTTGTGATATGCGGAAAAGTAGGCTCGAAGCGAGTTTTTATCTTGGAACTGATAAAAGTGACCGCCTTTACTAATTACATAATCCGCATTTCTGATTGCATGTACACCAGAGCGCTGTGATAATTGTGGTAGAACCAGTATTACTAACGAAGTGAGGATTATTTTCAGAGCATACAAGTAATTCACTAGCGATTTGTTAGGCCAACTGGTTGAAATCGTTTGCCCGTGCGTCTGTATGTTCCGATACCGCACATTAGTATGTCTGTCGGCATCTGAAATTCGAGAATCACCATCAGAGAAGCGATATACGACGTCTATTTCGATATCTGACTCCTCTTGTTTCTCAATATCATATAGGATGTCAATCACACCTGCTAAAATACCTGCACCCCCCCGATCAGAATCGTGATATGCGTCTACAATAGCGACTTTTTTTTTGGAACTCATTAAATCAATACCTGGTTTAGTACCAATAAACAAAAAGGTTTTTATGTGTCCTGAGTTGTCCGCGAATTCAGCTAAATTGATTCAACTATTAAAGTGATAGTTGTATATTAGGAAAGTCGACAAGTAGTGATATCCGTGCGGCTTGGTTGTGCTGATTGGAGCCATCAGAGTACAATAAATATGACTCTCTATCCAGATTCTTAGAAACGTCTATACTTACTAATTCACACAATTCTTCGGAAGACCTGTTTCCGAGCCAGTATAATGTTTTTGCCGTTGCAACACCTGGTAATCCTGACCCGTGTTTTGTGTCTATCTTTGTTATAAGTTCCTCTTTATTGATCAATAAAAATTTTAGGCTTCGTTTGATCGTATTGCTCTCCCAAATGCTATGCTCCCCGAATGAACGTTTGATACGAGATAATGCGGATAAATTTACTGTGTGATATCCGCGTTCTTTTTTCCTCCGTTCGTCTGATCGCGAGTAGTAGTGGTAAACAAGTTCGTTTATGATCATTTCGTAATGGCGCGGAGTATAGAGTACTTTCTGGATGACATCAATCGGTGGCGGTCGAACGTAGTGTTTAATTAGACCATCCGAATGAAGTCGCATATTTGTCTCTAAATTATTAAGAAAAGCCTCAACCCGATCATTGACTAGGTCTGATTCTGAAGCTAGTTTGCTACCTGCAGCTGCAAATAGGACCTGATGGTTCAATGTCCTATCAAACGAGAGTTTCTTGCCATTGATCTCTACACGTTCCCACAAACCGAGATCTGGGTTAAACGGATGGAGTGCGAAGACTTCTATTGCTGTTTCGATGGCATCTTTTCGTCCGAGTATCGGTCCCGCATAGCTAAGTGCCCTAATCGGACCTCCCTGTCCGACTACTCCATTGCATTGGTCCTTATCTGTAGCGTCTCGGCAGTGAAAGGTATACCCGTATGGACGAACTTCGTCACTAAGAAGATAGTCTATAGCTGCATTAGCAGCTTTCTGAAATATATCTTCACCTGTTATTTTGTATACTTCTGATAGAGTTACCGCCCAGTGTGACGTCGTTCGGACAGGAGTCTCTGGCTCATCATAAGTATAGTTTCGTCCTGCCGGAAAGGATCCATCTTCTCGCTGAATATTGAGTGCAGATTGAGCACTCTTTTCAAGCAACTGGTGTATAGTGATATTTTTACGATCAGATTCCGCCATCTCTACTTTCGTATTCGCATCTAAAATAAAAACCTCTCGAATCATTATCAGTATTCCATCAGAATTGAATATGTCGTTTAGATAGTAGAAATTAATTAACAATGAGAGATTATTAATCCAATTCGAGGGGGAAAATTACAGTAACAACAAGTAATAGTTCAATAGTAATAGATGTACTCTGTTGAATAAATGCTGAGTCACGGTTAGAGCAGCTCACAGCTATTTTATGTTAATAAGGGCGAACATCAGGACAATTTCACGGAACTGTCGTACCAGCCAAGCGCTCGCACGGCGATGCCGTGCGAGCGCTTCGTTATCGAGTACGACATTTCTGCTATCCAGCGCTGAGAGTAGCCTTTTGCCCGGATGAGCGAGTTCTTTGCAACTGCGTTCGGTGACGACCCGCGGTAGTGAACGAGATACTTGACGTCAAGCGCGGCAACCTCGTACTCAGTGTGCCAGTCTTGGAATCCGTTGTCGGCAGCCACGGACTGCAGGTCGTCCGCGTTCCGGCGGACGACCTGCGGTCCGGTCTTCGTATCGTGTTTCCAGCGTGCTATGATATGGACGTCGAGAATAGCGAGTGACTCCATATCAGTTGATTTAGCTACTTTCAGCGTCTATGAATACTTTCTGACCGCTGGCAGAAGTACGAGGAAGCGCAGCGGTGGTCGGAGAACGTGCTGTCGAGAGCGGCGTGTCCAGACTGTGAGTGTTGCTGCGCTGAAACGCGCAGCAACGCCCGCCAGACCCACATTTTCAGCTGGTCGAACGACTTGTAGATCGTGCTGTAGTCGGAAAGATCGTCCCGATCAAGACCGGGTGCGTTACGAACCTCGGTTAGATACTTCACCGATTCGACGTTTCACGGTAGCTGTGGCCTTCTTCGAGCCGAAAGCAGTGCAGAACGACGTGGACCCATCGGGCGAACCCGGCCTGTGGCCAGAGCTGGCTTCAGATTTCAAACTGAACGCAATGGAAACCGGAACGCCATCGAACGCATTTTTCGAGAGTTCAAGCGCAGAACGTCCTCCTTCTCAAACTGTTTCAGCCACGGTGAGCCGCAAACTGCCGAAAATTGGCTCCAAGCATTTGCTGCCTGGCTCAATGCTCCAAACTAAACACGACCCGTGATTAATTGAATTAAATACACCTACTCAGCTTTGCACGTTGAAGTAGGAGCGTGACGTAGGCGGACGCAAAGACGAATGATGCCGATCACGGACTTCCTGTCGTGTACACGCGTGTTCGACGAGTTCGACTCGCTATCACCAGCACAACGGCGTCACGCCAAAACCTACGCCACAGGTCTTGTTGCGGCCAGCAACAAGACCGTGGCGGGCATCGCACGCGAAGTTCTTCCAGCCAGCGGCAAACGCGCTCTCAACAAGTTCCTCACCGAGTACGACTGGGACGAACAGGAGTTCAACCACGAACGCCTCGAAGAGCTTCAGAAACACGGCGAAACGCGCTGGTCGAAAGACAGCTACATCATCCTTGACGACACGATCACCGAGAAAGCCGGGGACGAAGTCCCCGGCGTCGGTCGGTTCTACGATCACGCCGAAGGCGACACTGTCTGGGGCCAAGACCTCATCTACGTCTTCTACGCTGACGACAAAACCGCCTATCCCCTCACCTTCCGCCTCTACGAACAGCACGACGACGAAGACGACGACCACGATACCAAATACGATTTAGCCCGAGAGATAGTCACCGAACTCGAAGAAGAGGTAGGTGTGCCCGCGGACACCTACCTCTTCGACTCGTGGTTCGCTCACGATTCTGGCCTTCCTGACCACATCGAATCCTACAACAAGGACTGGATCGGTCCGCTTCGGAGCAATCGGAAGGTGACCTACGCTGGCGAAGAACTCCGCGTCGATGCGCTGGCCGAGCGCATCGACACGGTTGAGCGCGATGTCAATGACGACACCTACCACATCTGGACGAAGAAGTTTCCCGTCTCCCAGCTGGGAGACGTGAAGTTGGTCATCGCAGGGAAAGAGACCGACGAAGACGAAGAGAACCCGGTCAAGTACCTTGCCACGAACAAAATCGACGCCCCGACCGAGCACGTGATTCGCTCCTACGGAATGCGATGGCACATCGAGACGTTCTTCGAGGACTCGAAGCAGAATCTCGGCCTAGGAGAGTGCGAGATGCAGATCGACGAAGGTGCCAGTCGGCACTGGCACCTTCTTATGGCTGCCTACAGTCTCGTTCGTCTTGATCCTGAATCGAGCGCCTTGGGAACGGTTCACTCGAAGGCGTCATCGCTTCGAGCGAACCTCGAACATTCCCTGAAGGAAGCAGTGTACAACCTTCTCTCGTGGGTTCGAGACAACAATGATCGTGGCGTCGATGACCTTATGGAAGAGATCGACCACCTCTTCGTTCACTCAACTGCCGACGCTAACGTGCAAAGCTGAGTACACCTATAGATATCCTAGATCCTCAAGGTGATCCTCAATAACTGTGTTATTGCTTGCGTTATGTGAGTGATCAATCGTAGGCTCATACGTTTCCTTGTCTGATGCCGCAGACTCCACCCAGGGGATTTTCTTAATACAGGGCAAAAGCATCCCTTCGGGATGACCATAAATCGAGTACTTGCCGAACGCATTCCCGTGATCGGCAATCATAAGGACATTTTCGGCATCAACATTCTCCAGTAATAGATCGACTTCGTCAAGCACAAGCCGCAGGTTCTCCTCGTAGAGTTGCCAAACCTTATCATAATCTGCTTCCCCCGATTCGAGCAGCTTCCACCCCTTCGCTTCTACGTCAGTCGGCGTCCGATCCTCTGCCAGCACCTCGGCGATGTAGGGAATATGCGGCTGCATATAGTGGGCGATCATCCGATCGTAATCCGATTCGCGTGCAATTTCGACGGTTCGATCCGTGATTGCACGCGGAGGAACGCCGAGCTTGTCTTGGTGTGCGGTCTCCCAGAGCATATCCAATTGACCGAACACCTCTGTCCCGACTGTCTGCCACTTCGGCCAACAGAACGGGACAGTCTCGTCCGGCGGGTAGTCCTGCTCGATGAACGTTTCGTGTGTGTGCCCGTTACCGCTGACGTAAGCAGTGTTCGCGATCTCGTCCGAGTATTCCTTACAAAACGTCTTCGTGAGCCATTCGTGAGAGTGGCTGCCGATAGACCACCGCGACTCCACGGACTCGATGAAACTGTATTCGTCGGCGACGTCTTCGAGAACGTCTACCCGGCACGCGTCGAGAATCACAAGCAGATCCCAGTCCTCGTCGTAAATGTGTGTCTCGGGGGACCAACGTGACGTAATCGTATACCAGAGTCCGAGGTACGTCGTGAAAGCCGCGTGCATCAGACCGCGAACCGGATCGGACGAGATTTGTTCGCCGTGTTCCCCCAACCAGTCCCGGAATGAGCCATCCATCGTTCGTAGAGAGCTATTGGTACGTGACTAAAACGGTGCTGATTCGAGCCCGAGACTCAATCGGTTCCAAATCGACTGGCTTTACTCATCTGAGAGGGCTGTAGTATCACAAAATTCCCATTCAAAAAGGCTAATTGGCTCACTCGAATCTCCTACGCTATGAGTGTCCAGAACGAATCTTCCCCGGCGGACGAACTCGATAATATCATTCTCTTGTCCGCGGACTCCCTGCGGTTCGACCGTATCCACGCGACCCGAAACGGTGAACCACTAACGCCGACGCTAGATGAGCTCGCCGAAGACGCGATCGAGTTCCAACCTGGCGTCGCACCCGGTCCCTCGACGCGAGATTCGATCCCATCGATGCTCACCGGCAAGTATCCGTCCGAATTTGACGAGTACGGCTTACCCAAATCAGGGACACAGCCGCTGACGATCGCCGAGGAACTCGCTGATCGGGGCTTCGCTACTGCCGGGTTCAGTCACAACAACTTCACGGCACGGCGGTACAATATCGACCGCGGATTCGACATATTCGATGACGTCAGTCGAGAGGCCCGGGAAGAGAATAATCGTGGTGTGTGGCGACTCAAGGTCCGTGATCTGATTGAAGATACGTCGCTGATGCAGGTGGCACACCGCACGAACACCCTCGCTATGGAACTTCTCGGCCGTAGTCTCTTTTTGAGAAATGAGGGGGCAGAAGTTATCACAGATAGAGCAGTGGACTGGCTGTCCGATATCGACGGAAAGCGATTCCTATGGATGCATTATATGGATACTCATCACCCGTATCTGTCGCCAGAGCGCATCCAACAGCAATACGGCCGAGTCTACTCGAAGGAGCGGATCAAACGACTCTCTCAGAAGACTAGGAGTGCCCAGGACGAAATCACCGACGAAGACATCCCCGAGATGGAGTATGTCTATGACTGCTCAGTTCGGTACGTCGACGAGCAGATTGGCCGTATCGTCGACTACCTCCGTGCTGAGGGAGAACTCGAAAGCTCTCTCATCATCGTGACCGGCGACCATGGGGAGGGATTCGGTGAATTCGGTAAGTTCGGCCACGCAGACGAACTGTGGGACACGCTCATCGCTGTTCCACTCATCGTCTATCATCCGAATAAACCGTCGAAATCTGTCGATGGGCAGGCACCGCTCCGACTATTGAAGGAATCAATCGTAGATGGAACGGGCCTCTTCGAGCTCACAGACAGTGGCTCAGAGTACGCCTACGCCGAAGTTCCAAACTACCGTGATGAACTTAGCGGGGTTCGAGGAACCGAATACAAACTGATCGACAGAGGCGGGGAGCGTCTCGCGACGCGTATTACAAACGGTGATGAAGAGATCATCCCGGTCGAAGAAATATCAAAGGCGGAACGTGAACGGTTAAAAAAAGAACTCAACCGAGACTTCAACCCCGTCAGAGTCGCTTCCGACGTGGACAGACGCGAATTCCGCAAGGACTTGGCTGCACTGGGATACTTGGACGAGTAATCGAAGTATCGTTTCGGATCAACCTGATAAACCTCGACCGGTGATTGTGTGCCGAGGTGACACTCCAGAATCGAAGAGGAGGCCTTATTGTCCTTACCCTCGGCAGTGAACGTATGCGGTTAGGTCAGACGTCAATCATTCATTTCGTATCTCGACTTCTGGCGTCTGCTCTGGGGTTCGTCGCAACGATCGCTATTGCCCGAATTCTCGGCTCTGATTCGCTCGGAATTTATTATCTCATTATCTCAATGGTGTCCTGGCTTGGGATTGCCGTCACGATGGGTGTTCGGGGTGCTGTAACGAAACGCATCAGTGATAGCGAAGACGAGGCCGCCTATGCGATCGCCGGGGGGACAGTCAGCACGGGACTGTTCTTGGTTATGTCTGCAGTCGTCCTCATTTTTCAGCAGCAGGTAAACGATTACATCGGGTACTCTGCCGCAGAAGTCGTGATACTATTTCTGTTCGTCAACCTCGCGCAATCGATAGTAAATGCGGTACTGAATGGTCAACACCTCGTTCACATCTCTGGTGCTCTAACTCCGGTCAGAATCGGGACCCGCAGTATCGTGCAAATCACTGCCCTCCTCGCCGGGGTCGGCATCACAGGTCTGTTTATTGGATATGCTGTCGGATATCTACTCGTTGCGGTAGTTGGACTCTGGATTATCATCCGCAATCTGACGGAGATCTCGTTTCCACGTCGCAAGCACTACCGTGATCTCTTCTCTTACGCAAAATACTCTTGGCTCGGTTCGCTCCGTTCGCGCGCGTTCAATTGGGTTGACATCGCAGTACTCGGATTTTTCGTATCGTCGTCGATTATCGGGGTGTATACTGCCGCGTGGAATATTGCGGTTTTTTTGATGCTGTTTGGCGGATCGCTAAGTCAGACACTGTTCCCCGAGATGAGTTCGATCTCAGCCGAAGACGATCCGCAATCGGTGGCAGGGTTATTCGAGACGGCACTCGCGTATGCGGGCCTGATTTTGATTCCAGGGTTAGTTGGTGGAATCCTTCTTGGTGAACACCTCCTTCGAGTATACGGCGATGAATTCACACAGGGAGCGGCTGTCCTCTCGGTTCTCATCGTTGCCACCCTCATCCAGGGTTACCAGCGACAGTTCACGACTACCCTCAACGCTATCGACAGACCAGATATCGCATTTCGAATCAACGCTATCTTCATTGTCGCAAACGTGATCTTGAACGTCGGACTGATTCCTTCCTATGGAATCATCGGCGCAGCAGTCGCGACTGCCTCATCAGTTGCGATAAGCCTTGGAGTCGCGTACACATATCTCTCGTCTCTCATCGACTTTTCTATTCCTACTGGCGATATTGCGAGGCAGTGGACTGCAGCCGGGGTTATGGGTGCCGCTGTGTATCTCAGTTTATGGCTTGAATCGGCCTATCTGAATGTAAGTAATAATACCGCACTGGTATTAACGCTCGTTACTGTGGGTGCAGCAGTGTATTTCCTCGTTCTGTTTGGAATTTCACCTCGGTTCCGAACAACAGTCACCGACAATCTGCCTTCGAGTCGCCTTCTTGCTGACCGATAGCCCCTTATCAGACAAACGTGAATCCGGCAAGACACATAGAACTGCCTTTTTAATGATCAGGATGCGACTTGGTCACGTTCCGCTTCCAACCGCTCTTCTGCCTCGTCCCGATCTTCGGGATACCCGACGTCAATCCGCCAGCCGTCCATCGGAATCGCATCGATCGTCCGCCCGCTTTGAATCAAGAGGTCAATAGCGTCAGAAAGCTCGTACTCTCCTCTACCAGATGGCTGGACAAGTTTACACGCGTGGAAAATAGCCGGAGAGAACGTGTAGAATCCGGTCATCACCAGATTCGACGGCGGATCGTTGGGTTTCTCAACGACCTCCTGAATCTCCCCGTAATCATTCGTATCACACACGCCGTACCGACTGGCTTCCTCCCACTCCACCTCCTCAACCAAAAACGCCGCATCCGCCCGATCTTCCTGTTGCCGATTGACTACGTCTGCCAGATTTGCCTGGAAGATGTTGTCGCCGAGCATCAGCATAAAGTCGTCCTCGACGTGCTCTTCGGCCTTCAGGAGTGCGTGCGCCAGACCCTGCTGCTCGCGCTGGTGGGCATAAGTAATAGGAACACCCTCGAACTCGTCGCCGTAGTGGCTGATGATATTCTGCTTCCTGTAGCCGACGATCACCACGAGTTTGTCGGCTCCCAGCTCCACCAGTTGCTCAAAGCAGTGTGTGAGGATCGGCTTGTCCGCAACTTCGACCATTCCCTTGGGTTTGTCTTCCGTGAGGGGTCGAAGGCGCGTTCCTTCTCCTGCTGCGAGAACGACTGCTTGCATACCGCGGAGTTGCGTATCGGCCGTTAAATAGGTTTCACTCGCCTAGATAGAAAGCAGATACGCCGAAAACACGCATCACAAGGCTTATGAACGTATTAGCAGTCGTTCGGAACAATGAGTGAGTCGCAGGGAGAAAACTCGCCCTCCGTCGTAGACCTTCTCCGTGATCACTACCCGAAAGCCGTCCTCTCAGCGGTCATCGCTGTGATGCTCTGGATTCGACTCCAGACGTACGACAGCTTCCTTCGGGACGGAGAGGTGTACTTTGCGGGCAACGACGCGTGGTACCATCTCCGACAGGTGAATTATACAGTTCGGAACTGGCCCTCGACGATGCCATTCGACCCGTGGACTGGGTTCCCATACGGGAACCTAGCGGGTCAGTTTGGGACGCTCTACGATCAACTGATCGCGACAGTCGCGCTGACTGTTGGCCTCGGCGATCCCTCCCAAGAGCTGATCGCCAAGACGCTACTGGTCGCACCCCCGGTGTTCGGCGCGTTGGTTGCGCTCCCGACCTATGCGGTCGGCAAGCGCCTCGGCGGAAAGCTGGGTGGTGTCTTCGCGGCGATCATCCTAATGCTGCTGCCTGGGGTGTTCCTCCGGCGGGGACTCGTCGGCTTCGCCGACCACAACGTCGCCGAGCCGCTGTTTATGATGACGGCTGTCTTCACGACGATGATCGCGCTCACCGTCGCTGAACGTGACCGCCCCGTCTGGGAACTCGTCGTCGACAGAGACCTCGACGGGCTCCGCGATTCCCTGAAGTGGTCCGCGCTCGCTGGCGTCGCGATTGCGATGTATATGTGGGTGTGGCCGCCGGGCATCCTGCTCGTCGGGATCGCCGGCGTCTACTTCCTGATCCAGATGGTCGCCTCGTTCATCCAGGGCGACTCCCCCGAGCACGTCGCCTTCGTAGCGGGCATCTCAATGATCGTCGCTGGGATCCTGATGGTCGTCAGAATCAACGAGCCTGGGTTCGGCGTCACAGGGTTCACGCTCCTACAGGTGATTCTCCCGGTGGCTGTCGGCGTCGGTGCCATCTTCCTCGCTGGCCTCGCGCGACTGTGGGAGTCCAACGAGATCGACGACCGCGGCTACCCAGTCGCGGTCTTCGGGATCGTCGCCGTTTCGCTCGGTATCTTCTCGCTCGTGCTCCCGAACGTGTTCGGAAGCATCCTCTCGAACCTCCTCAATACGGTTGGGTTCAGCGCCACGGCTGGAACGCGAACTATCGGCGAGGCGCAACCGTTCCTCGATCCGGGTACCCTCCAGCGACGGGGGCTGACCGCGAGCGGTCGAATCATCAGCGAGTACGGGTTCACGTTCTTCTCCGGGCTCGCCGCGGCGATCTGGCTCGCCGCGAAGCCGCTCGTCAAGAGCGGCGACACGCGGGAACTCGGCTACGTCGCGGGCGCGCTCGGCGTCATCGCCGTCATCTTCCTTGTGCCCGCCATCCCCGACGGAATCAGCGGCGCGCTCGGGATCGAGTCCTCACTCGTCAGCCTAGTGATCGTCACCGCGCTCATCGTCGGGGCGATTCTACAAGCCGACTACGACGCGGAGAAGCTTTTTGTCCTCGTCTGGATCGCCTTCATCACCTCCGCCGCGTTCACGCAGGTGCGGTTCAACTACTACCTCGCGCCCGGCGTCGCGGTGATGAACGCCTATCTCGTCGGCCAAGTCGTTAACTCGAAGTACCTCGGACTCCCCGAGATCGACGGCTTCAACGACATCGATGGTTACCAGGTGCTCGCGGTCGTTGCCACGATACTCCTGATTCTCGGACCAGTGTTGGCGGTTCCGATCACCGTTGGAAACGCCCAAACTCAGACCCAGACTGCGACGGCGTGGCAGTCCGCACAGAACAATGACCCTGGAGCGGTCACTGTCTGGGACGAGTCGTTCGAGTGGATGCAAGGGAACACCCCCGAAGAGGGGAACCTCGGCGGTGCGGGGAACGAAGGTGAAATGGAGTACTACGGCACCTACGAGTACACCGACGACTTCGACTACCCGGACGGGGCCTACGGCGTGATGTCGTGGTGGGACTACGGCCACTGGATCACCGTCAACGGCGAGCGGATCCCGAACGCGAACCCGTTCCAGCAAAACGCGGACGTAGCCGCGAACTTCCTGCTCGCACCGAACGAGACCCAGTCCGAAGAGGTCCTTACCTCACAGAGCGACGAGGGCGATCAGACCCGCTACGTAATGGTCAACTGGGAGATGGCGACGCCCGGGTCCGAGTTCGGCGCGCCGACGGTGTTCTACGACGCCGAGGATAACGTCTCGCGCGACGACTTCCTTCGGACGCTCTACCGCTTCGACGACGAGAACGAGGGGCAGTTCGTCGGGACCGCCTCGGTCCGAACTGACCGCTTCTACGACAGCACGATGACGCGGCTGTACTACTACCACGGGAGCGCCCAGGAGCCCTCGCCCGTCGTCGTCGACTGGGAGGACCGCCGGGTCCAGGCCGCCGGTGGCGACGAGGTGACCGTCCCCTCGAACCCGCAGGGCGAGCGGACGTTCGTGCGGACCTTCGACAATATGAGCGCCGCCGAGTCGTACGTCGAAGA
Source organism: Halobellus rarus (assembly GCF_024494595.1). Taxonomy (GTDB): domain Archaea; phylum Halobacteriota; class Halobacteria; order Halobacteriales; family Haloferacaceae; genus Haloquadratum; species Haloquadratum rarum. The sequence continues at coordinate 27,634 of NZ_JANHDI010000014.1, forward strand.
AGACGGGAGTGCACAGATCGGCGGCGTCGGCGAGTTCCCGACCGAGCGCGTCGAGGCGTTAGAACACTACCGACTCGCACACGCGACCGAGAGTTCAGCGGCGAACTCCATCCTTCGTACGACGGGACGCAACTCGCAGATTCTGGGGGTCAGCCCGCAGGCGGCTGTTCCGAGCAACTCCGCGTGGGTGAAGACCTTCGAGCGCGTCCCCGGTGCGACGGTCGAGGGCAGCGGCGCGCCCGCGAACGCGACCGTGACCGCCCAGACCGAGCTTCGGATGCCGAACGCGAACTCGACGTTCACCTACACCCAGCGCGCGCAGACCGACGAGAACGGGGAGTTCGAGATGACGCTGCCGTACGCGACGACCGGCTACGACGAGTACGGGCCGGAGAACGGTTACACGAACGTCAGCGTGCGCGCGACGGGGCCGTACACGGTCTCGACGCCCGCGTCGCTCAACGACAGCGGCTCGATCGTCACCTATCAGTCGAACCTCTCAGTCTCCGAGGGCGACGTCAACGGTGACGAGGACGGCACCGTGAGCGTCGAACTCGAACGGGACAGTCAGGAACTCCAGATTGGTGGCGGCTCCGGTGACGGCGAGTCCACCGACGAATCGGGGAGTACCGACGGATCGGACGGCAGCACCGACGGCTCGACCGACGGTTCGACGTCCGACACGCAGTCGAGTCTGAGCGCGTCGGCGATCCAGACCGACGTCGCGCGGGCGAGCTAACGCGGGCCCGGTCGCTCTTTTCGGCGGCAATTCATCGCGGTCGAGACCGCCCTCGCGGAGCGAAGAATAGCGAGTTGCGTACGACGTCGCTTACGAAACCCCAATCGCGACGTCGCCTGTCTCCAGAAACGCCGTCTCGTAGCCGTCGTGGCGAGCGATCTGCGGGGGCGTCGTCACGGAGAGCGTCAGTTCGTCGCCCGTCCGGACGGCGACGTCGACGCCGGCCGCGCCGTAGTGATACCCGAGGTCCGGATCGAGCGTCGACGTCAGTCGCGCGTCCGAGACCGTCTCGCCGTCCCGGCTCACCGTCGCTTCGAGGCCCATCATCGGGAGGACGATCCCGTTGTGCCGCGTCCGCGCGGAGACGTACAGATACGGGTCGGCGTCGAACCGACCGTCCAGTTCCTCACTGTCGACGGCAAACGCCTCGAAGACGACGTCGCCGACGCTCCCGCCTCCGAGGTGTCGCCCGGGCAGGGAGTCGGCGTCGGGCGCGCGGCCGACGGGCACGTCGCCCATCTCCATCGGGGGGACCGCGCCGCGCTCGCCGCCGTTCTCGGTCTCGGTGATTTCGATCGCCGACAGCTGGTCGGGATCGAACTCGAACTCTATCGTGGCCGTTGCCGCCGACTCGAAGGCCTGCGCGAAGCCGCCCGTCCGACGGGGCGAGACGCCGCCGATCTGTACCCGCGCCTCGTAGGTCCCGACGCCGTCGAGCGCGTAGTTGTCGCCGTAGTGCATCCCCATCTGCTGGGAGAGCATCGGATAGGCGATTTCCTGGGAGACGAGTCCCGCCTCGTTTCGGATCTCGATCGACAGTCCGGAGTCGATCGGGAGGGCCATCCCGGTCTCGGTGTCCCACAGCGACGCCATCAGGTGTACGTCGTCGTCGGCCTCGACGACCGTCTTCGACTTTTCGTCTCCAGTCAGCGTCCAGAATCGGTGCGGATAGGAGTACGTGAGCGCGACGCCGTACCGACCGGCGGTCGCGCGACCGTACATCCCCATCCCCTCGGTGACCGCGGGGACGTAGACCGCGTCGGGGCGATCCTCGGCCAGCGGCGGGTCCCGCCAGAGGGACTGCCGCCGGAACCCGAGCGTCTGGAGACAGCCGGCCGTCCCGAGCAGTCCGCCGGCCGCGACGCTCCCGAGGAACGCGCGCCGGGTCCGCCCCGAGTGAGTCCGCGTCGGAGGTGAAGGTGCCATCGTCTCTCTCGAACTTGCGACTCGACGGTGATGACGGTTCCGAACGTCGACCGGATGGAGCGAATCGAGCGACGGGACGGTCTTACCGCACGTCCTCGCGCGTGAGCCACTCGTACTCCGCGTCGGCGTGCTTTCGCTCCTCCTCGCGGATTCCCCCGTAGTTGGCGATCAAGTCCGTCGTCGAGACGACGCCGACGACGTCGATACCGTCGACGACGACGAGGCGGTGGACGTCGCGCTCGCGCATCTGCTTGGCCGCTCGCCGGAGTGAGGCGGACGGGCCGATCGTGACGAGCGGCGCGCTGGCCGCGCGCCTGACGTCGATCGACGACAGCGGCTGGTCACTCCGGTGCGTCGCTTCGAGCACGTCGCTCTCGGTGACGATCCCGCCGGGGGCCCCGTCGTCGGTGACGACCGCGCTCCCGACGTCGGCGTCGAGCATCCGGCCGACGGCCTCGGCGAGCGAGGCGTCGACGTCGACGGTCACGACCGACGAGGAGCAGATATCGCTGACGCGCATAGTGGCCGAAGACGCCCGGAATACAAAAAGACCGCACTGGGTCGGCGGCGGGGCGAGAGCCGTCTCGGCCGGCGCCGACGTCCGCCTCGCGCCTACAGGAAGTCTTCGACGTACTCGGCGACCTCGTTGGGGGTGTCGCCGACGGGGACGCCCGCGTTGTTGAGCGCGTCGATCTTCGACTGAGCGGTCCCCGTTCCGGAGCCGGAGACGATCGCACCGGCGTGACCCATCCGCTTGCCCGGCGGCGCGGTCCGGCCGGCGATGAAGCCCGCGACGGGCGTGTCCATGTTCTGTGCGATGAACTTCGCGGCCTGCTCCTCGTCCTCGCCGCCGATCTCGCCGCACATCACGACCGCCTTCGTGTCCGGGTCGGACTCGAAGGCGTCGAGGGCGTCGACGAACGACGTCCCGATGATCGGGTCGCCGCCGATGCCGATCGCGGTGGTCTGGCCGAGCCCTCTCTCGGTCAGGTTCGAGACGACCTGGTAGGTCAGCGTCCCCGAGCGAGAGACGAGGCCGACGTCGCCCGACTCGAAGATGTTGCCCGGGAGGATGCCCAACTTCGCCTCGCCGGGGGTGATGATCCCGGGGCAGTTCGGGCCGATGAGGCGGGTGTCCGTCTCGGAGAGGCGCTTGTTCACCTTCGCCATGTCCTGCGTCGGGATGCCCTCCGTGATCGCGACCACGAGGTCGAGATTCGTATCTAAGGCCTCGAAGACCGCGTCGCCGGCGAACGCCGGCGGGACGAAGATCACGGAGGCGTCGGCGTCCTCGGCCTCGACGGCCCCGTCGACGGTGTCGTAGACGGGAACGCCGGCGACCTCCTGGCCGCCCTTGCCGGGGACCGCGCCCGCGACGACGTTCGTGCCGTACTCGATCATCTGTTCGGTGTGGAACTTGCCCTCCCCACCGGTGATTCCCTGTACCACGACTCGCGTGTCGTCGTCGACGAAGATGCTCATTGGGATGCCTCCTGTGCGTTCTCGACCGCTCGCTGTACCGCGTCCTCCAGCGTCGCCTCGACGTCGACGAGGTCGGTGTTGAGGATCTCCATTCCCTCCTCGGCGTTCGTGCCGGCCAGTCGGACGACGACCTTCTTCGGGATCTCCTCGAAGGATTCGAGCGCCTCGTTGATCCCCTTCGCGACCTCGTCGCCGCGGGTGATGCCGCCGAAGATGTTGAAGACGACCGCGTCGACGTTCTCGTCGGAGAAGACCATGTCCAGGGCGTTCGCGACGCGCTCGGCCTTCGCGCCGCCGCCGATGTCGAGGAAGTTCGCGGGCTGCCCGCCGAAGTGATCGACGAGGTCGAGCGTCGTCATCACGAGGCCCGCGCCGTTGCCGATGATGCCGACGTTACCCGAGAGGCGGACGTAGTCGAAGCCGTACTCGTTGGCCTTCGCCTCGAGGTCGTCGGCGGCCGCCTCGTCCTCCATCTCCGCGAGTTCGGGCTGGCGGAACAGCGCGTCCTCGTCGATGTTCATCACGGCGTCGGCCGCGATGACCTCTCGATCCGCGGTGACCATCACGGGGTTGATCTCGATCTCGGAGGCGTCCTTCGACTCGTAGAGGTCGTAGAGCGTCGAGAGGATCGACGCGACGTCGCCGGCGACGTCCTTCGGAATGCCGGCGTCGTAGACGACTTTCCGGGCCTGATAGGGGTGCAGGCCGAACGCGGGGTCGATGTGCTCGCGGGCGATCGCCTCCGGCGTCTCCTCGGCGACGGACTCGATGTCGACGCCGCCCTCCGTGGAGACCATCGCGACGGGTTCGCCCTCGCCGCGGTCCATCGTGATCCCGACGTACAGTTCGTTCTCGAAGTCGACGCCCTCCTCGACGAGGACCTTCTCGACCGTGTAGCCCTTCAGGTCCATCCCGAGGATGTCCTCGGCGTACTGGCGGGCCTCTTCCTCGCTGGTCGCGATCTTGATCCCGCCGGCCTTCCCGCGCCCGCCGACGTGTACCTGTGCTTTGATCGCCGCCGGGAAGCCGATCTCCGAGACGGCCTCGACGACCTCCTCGACGGTCGTCGCGAGGTGCGACTCGGGGACGGGTACCCCGGCATCGGCGAAGACATCCTTCGCCTGATATTCGTGTAAGCGCATCGTCCGAGAGAGGGGCGCGCGCCCGCATAAAGCCCGTCGATATCCGTCTCCGCGATGGGGCGGATCACGTCGATACGCAGCGGAGTCCCGCGACCCCAGAACACCCGGTGCGGGGGCTCGCTCGCTTCGATATCCTTTATCACTCTCCGCCCGGAAGCGCATCCCAATGCGCGCAGTCAGATTCCACGAGCACGGCGGCCCCGAGGTACTGACGGTCGACGAGGTCGACGACCCCGAACCCGGCCACGACCAGGTACTCGTCGACGTCGAGGCCGCCGCGGTGAACCCGGTGGACACGTACTTCCGCGAGGGCGAGTATCCCGTGCCGCACCTGCCGTTCGTCGGCGGGTCCGACGTCGCGGGCACCGTCGCCGCGGTCGGCGAGGGCGTCGAGCACTTCGCGGTCGGCGACCGCGTGTTCGGAACGGGCCTCGGCAACGGAATGCCCGGATCGTACGCCGAACGCGTCGCCGCGCCCGCGGACTTCCTCGCGCACCTCCCCGAGGAAGTCGGCTTCGACACGGCCGCGGCGCTCGCGCTCGTCGGGACGACCGCGTGGCAGGGGCTCGTCCACCACGCCGCGGTCGAACCGGGCGAGACGGTGCTCGTCCACGGCGGCAGCGGCGGCGTCGGCCACGTCGCGATCCAGCTCGCGGAGACGATGGGGGCACGCGTCCTCGCGACCGCCTCGCCCGATCACGCCGACGAACTCGAATCCCTCGGCGCGGACGCGGTCTTCGACTACGCCCGCGAGGACCTCGACGCCGCCGTCGTCGACGCCGGCGGCGCGGACGTGATCGTCGACCTGCACATGGATCAGTACCTCCAGTTCAACGCGGACGTCGCGAACGCGGGCGCGCGAGTGATCGGCATCGGCAACGACACCGCCGAGGGAGGCTTCACGGACATCGGCGTCACGAAGAGCAAGGAGATCCGGTACCAGTTCATGTCGATGTACAACGCCGACGACATCGGCGCGGTACTCGCTCGGCTGGCGGACCTCTGCGTCCGCGAGGAAATCGCGCCCGTGATCTACGAGACCTACGAACTCGACGAGACGGGCGAGGCCCAGCGCGCGGTCCTGGAGGACAGCTTCGTCGGGAAGCTCGTGGTGACACCGTAGGAGCGTCAGGTCCGAGAGCGCGCCGCCCACGGCAACGCCACGACGGGCACCGGGAGGAACGGTCCGAAGGCGACGGCGATCTCATCGACGGCCAACGGGGGTGGCACGAACGGCCGGTCGAGCGAGTTTCGCCTACGTCTGTACAAAAATGTCACTCCAGAGCCAGTCGTGTACATTTCTCTCGCGATATTCGGCCGATAATCGCGCATCTTATCACTTGCCCGTCGACTACGCCGAGACAGTATGAGTCAACGAGAGACGTGGGCGACGCGCGCGGGGTTCATCCTCGCCGCCGTCGGCTCGGCGGTGGGCCTCGGAAACATCTGGCAGTTCCCGTTCAAGACCTCCGAGTACGGCGGGGCGACGTTCCTCGTCGTCTATCTGGTCGCCGCGATCGGAATCGGACTGCCGGCGATGCTCGCGGAGTTCGTCATCGGCCGGAAGAGCAACCTGAACGCCATCGGCGCGTTCGAGAAACTCGGGTTCAGTAACTGGAAGTGGGTCGGCGTCCTCGGCGTCGGCACCGGCTTCTGGATCCTCTCGTACTACAGCGTCGTCGGCGGGTGGGTCCTCCGCTACATCGGCGGCAGCGTCACCGGGGCGTACTTCGCCGATCCGGCCGCCTACTTCGGACAGGTCTCGGCCGGCCTCGACGCGCTTGCACTCCACGCGCTGTTCATGATCCTCGTCGTCGCCATCGTCGCGAGCGGCGTCGAAGATGGAATTGAAAAGGCGACCAAACTGATGGTTCCGAGTATCGTCGTCATCCTCGGCGTCCTCGCCGTCTGGGTGTTCACGCTCCCCGGCGCGACTCCGGGGTACGGCTACTTCCTCTCGCCCGATCTCTCACAGCTCAGTTTGAGTATCAGCTTCGATCCGTTGCCCTCCTTTAGCGGTCCGCTCACGGAGATCATTCCCTTCGCGGTGAGTCAGGCGTTCTTCTCGCTGTCGCTCGGGATGGGTGCGATGATCACCTACGCGTCCTACGTCGGGGACGACCAGAGCCTCTTCGGCGACAGCATCACCGTCGTCGTGCTCAACAGCGCGGTCGGCATCCTCGCCGGACTCGTGGTCATTCCGCTCCTGTTCGTCCAGGGGATCGAACCCGGCAGCGGCGGCGCGGGCGCGCTGTTCGTCAGCCTCGCGACGGCGTTCGCCGAACTCCCGGCCGGCCGCCTCGTCGGCGCGGTCTTCTTCGCCGTCGTCCTCATCGCGGCGCTGTCGTCGGCGATCAGCCTGCTCGAAGTGGTCGTCTCCTACGCCGTCGACAACCACGGCGCGCGCCGACCGCAGGTCGCCACCGCCCTCGGCGGACTCATCTTCCTGCTCGGGATTCCCTCGGCGTGGGACACGCCGTGGCTCACCTGGTTCGACACGCTCGCGTACCAACTCCTGCTCCCCCTGTCGGTGCTCGGCGTGCTCCTCTTCATCGGGTGGGTGTACGGTCGCCCCGCCGTCGCCGAACTGCTCAGCGGCTCCTCGCTGGGCGGCGGCGTCGGGATGACGTGGCTGTGGCTCGTCCGGACGGTCGTCGTCCTCGGCGTGGTTCTCACCCTCGCACTCGGCGTGCAGACGCTGTTCTTCGCCGAGAACCCGGCGATCGTCCCGCCGCTATAAGCGAGACTCCGAGCGAGTTTTCATCCGAGAGTACCTTCGGTGAGAAGTATCAGAGAACACTTCGGAGGGTGTTGTTTTCATAGTTTTCCGGCCGAACCAGCCGTGAGAACCTGCGTGCTGCCCGGTGGGAATTCCGCCAGTTCAAAGATACTTTCCAGCGGTGTTCGAGACGTAACTCAACGGAACACGCGACCGACAGTGGATTCGTTCACGCGTCGAATCCGTTCCGCCTGAGTGCCTCCGCCAGCTCACCGTCAGGGTCGGCCGTAAATTCAACCAACGATGACTCTGGTCTCGTCGTCGTGTAGAGTTCAGAGTCAATGTTGTCGGGGATCTCGTTCGCGTGCGTCTCATCTACAACTGCGACTGATATTTTCGGCCTCGCGTCCGCGTCTTTTGACTCGCTCATTGACCGATGGTACGGGGGAGCGACGTTTGGCCTTTGCCATTCGAAATGTGAAATGCTGTTTCCGACAAGGGCGTTTGACCGGACGAACTACGACAACCGCGCAATACGCGCACAATCTGTGCTGACCGTCCGCGGTCCGATCGACACCGACGGTCTCACCGGAAGCCAGCGCTTCACGCCAGCGACGAAGCGAGCGGTTCACCGGCGGGGTCTGACGTTTTTCGAACCGGCTAAACGGTGTGAGTTATGCTGATCGGCACTGCTCGATGACCTCGCCGACGACGTCGCGGTCGGCCGCGATGAGGTAGCGACGCCCCTCGATCAGTTTCGTCGAGTGCTGGACGGCGACGTGACCGCCCGACTCGGCGATGACCACGGACCCTTCCGGGAGGGCGTCCGACACCACCGCTCCGGCGGCCGGCGCGTCGTAGTCGATCCGGACGTCGAGCACTTCCAACTCGCCGGTGACCTCCTCCAGCGTGCGGACGTCGCTCCCGGTGAGCGCGTTGACCGCCGCGCGGACGCTGGCGCGCTCGGGAAAGTACACCTCGTCGACGTACGCCTCGTACTCGTCGCCGGCGCGGTCCTCGATGCGAGCGACGGTCCGAAGCCCCGTGGCGTACCGCTTCGCCGCCATACAGACGACGAGGTTCGTGTCCTCTTTGTCCGTCAGCGCGCCGACGACACCCGTCTGGTCGGTGATGGCCGCTTCGAGCACCGACGGCTTCGTCGCGTCGCCCTGAACGGTTTCGACGTCGTCGCCCTCGAACTCCCCGACCGGATCGGGATCGATGACGGTGACCGATCGACCGCGGTCGGCGAAGTGCTGTGCGACTCGGTGCCCGACCCGTCCGCTCCCGGCGATCACGACGTGCTCCGTATCAGTCATATACGTTCATTATAGTAGTACCAAATAAGCCTCGGCCCGGGTCACTGGTGGCTTTCAAGTGGGCGACTCCTGTGGAGGAGAAATCGACGCGGCGACTGCTGCCCACACCTCGCGGGGGGCGATCACTTCCACCGGGTTCCAGCGCCGTCCCGCGTGGGTGTCCCGACGATACCCGAATTCGTCACGAACGTCCGTTGTATCGGCGATTTGAGAGAGATACGGTCCGAAAGCCACTTACTCCCGAGCGAGGGAGTGAGAGCCAATGGCACGAGAGACGTGGGCGACGCGGGCGGGGTTCATTCTCGCCGCCGCGGGATCGGCGGTGGGACTCGGGAACATCTGGCGCTTCCCGTGGGTGACGGCGGACAACGGCGGGAGCGCCTTTCTACTGGTCTATCTCGGAATCGTACTGCTCGTCGGGGTCCCCGGCCTGCTCGGAGAGTTCGTCGTCGGCCGACGAGGAAAGAAGAGCCCGGTGGGCGCGCTGCGAGACCTCTCCGGATCCCGCGCGTGGGGTCTCTGGGGCGTCTTCTACGTCGTCACCGCGATCGCGCTGATCTCCTTTTACAGCGTCGTCGGCGGGTGGATCCTCCGGTACTTCGGCGAGAGCGCGCTCGGACTCGCGGGCGCGCGACCCGCGTACTTCGCCGCGCCGGGGGAGTACTTCGGCGGGGCCGCCGCCGGCCTCGACGCGCTCGGCTTTCACCTGCTGTTTCTCGGCCTGACGGCGCTCGTCGTCTACGCCGGCGTCCGTCGCGGGATCGAACTGGGGACGAAAGTGATGATGCCCGCGGTGCTGGCGCTCCTCATCGGCCTCGCGGTCTGGGCCGGCACGCGACCGGGCGCGGCCGAGGCGTACGCGTTCTACCTCCGGTTCGACCTCGCGACCGTCCGTGCGAACTTCTTCGACGTGCTCGCACCCGCGGCGGGACAGGCGCTCTTCACCCTCTCGCTCGGTGCGGGGACGATGATCACCTACGCCTCGTACATCGACGAGGACCGCTCGCTGCCGTTCGACGGGACGGTCATCGCGGTGCTGAACACGCTCGTCGGCGTGCTCGCGGGACTGGTCGTCTTTCCGCTGCTGTTCTCCCTCGGCGTCGATCCCTCTCAGACCGCGCCCGGTCCGGGCGCGCTGTTCGTCGGTCTCGCCGGCGCGTTCTCCCAACTACCCGCTGGCTCACTCGTCGCGACGGCGTTCTTCGGCGTCGTCGTCCTCGCGGCGCTGTCCTCTTCGATCAGTATGCTCGAAATCCCCGTCTCGTTCCTCGTCGACGAGTACGGCCTCTCGCGGCAGCGCGCGGTGGCGCTCGTCACGACCGCCGTCGTGGTGACCGGCGGCGTCTGCGCCATCAACCCGACCATCGCCGGGACCGGCGTGTTCGGCTTCGTCGCGGGCCCGCTCGTCGACACCCTCTTGACCGCCGGGCTGACCGCGGTGCTCGTCTTCGTCGGCTGGGTGATGGGTCGCGACGCCGTCGCGGAGTTCCGCTCCGGTGCGGGGAGCTTCTCGGCCGCGCTCGCGACGCCGTGGCTGCTGGCCACCGGCGTCGCACTCCCGATCTTCCTCCTCTTCACGCTGCTCACGACGTTCGGCGTCGACGCCAGCCTCGGCTTCTGGCCGACGGTGCTCGTCGCCGTCCTCGCCGGCGCTGTCGCGTTCGTCGGGCTCCGGACCGAGCGATCGCTGGTCTGATTGCCCGACCGTGCCCGGGTTCGCTCGGATGAGAGAGTAACGGTGAGCTTCCGCGCGCCTCGCTCAGTTCACGGTCCGAGAGAAATCGTCCGGCGACGGATCGACCCACAGCTCGGACAGATGTGTCGGTACTGAACCACCCCGCCGGTCGTCACCGCCTGCCACTCGCCGTCGGCGTCGTCGTAGCCGCACTTCGGACAGACCAGATCGACCTCGCTGTACTGGTTCCGAAGCCGCTCGAACGGAGATCTGTTCGTACTCGCCATTGTGTTAATTGTTACCACGCTGTCCTAGGCAATAAATATAATTATCGTTCATTTATATCTCTGCCAAGAGTTTCGACGTTCGACGAACCGTTCTTTGTCGGATTGCGGAAACCCTTTTGCCTCCCGTCGGTACGTACGGGACGATGATCGGAGGTGGTCCGACGTGACGATGGAGGACCGTATCGAGGAGCTGCGCGAAAAGCGCGAGCGCGCGCTGAAAGGTGGCGGCCAAGAACGCATCGACGCCCAGCACGAGAAGGGGAAGATGACCGCCCGCGAGCGCATCGACTACTTCCTCGACGACGGGAGTTTCAACGAGATCGACCAGCTCCGGACCCACCGGAACCACAACTTCGGGATGGAGGAAAAACAGCTCCCGGGCGACGGCGTCGTGACCGGCTACGGCGAAGTGGACGGGCGAAAGACGTTCGTCTTCGCCCACGACTTCACCGTCTTCGGGGGCTCGCTCGGCGAGGTCCTCGCCGAGAAGATCACGAAGGTGATGGACAAGGCCGTCGAGGTCGGGGCGCCGGTCGTCGGCCTCAACGACTCCGCCGGCGCGCGGATCCAGGAGGGCGTCCAGTCGCTCGCGGGATTCGCGGAGATCTTCCGCCGGAACACGGAGGCCTCCGGCGTCGTCCCCCAGATCTCGGCGATTATGGGACCCTGTGCCGGCGGCGCGGTCTACTCGCCGGCGCTCACTGACTTCACGTTCATGGTGAAGGACACGAGCCACATGTTCATCACCGGCCCCGACGTGATCAAGACCGTGACTGGCGAGGAGGTGAGCTTCGAGGAGCTCGGCGGCGCGGTCACGCACGCCTCCACCTCGGGCGTCGCGCAGTTCGCCTGCGAGAGCGAGGAGGCGGCGCTCGACGACATCCGACGGCTCCTGTCGTATCTCCCGCCGAACAACGTCGAGGACCCGCCGCGCGTCGAACCGTGGGACGACCCCGAGCGCGCCGACGAAACGCTGAACTCCGTCGTCCCCGACGAGCCCAGAAAACCCTACGACATGCGCGACGTCTTCGAGGGCGTCCTCGACGAGGGGTCGTTCTTCGAGGTCCACGAGGGCTTCGCGAAGAACGTCCTCGTCGGCTTCGCCCGACTGGACGGCCACTCCGTCGGCGTCGTCGCGAACCAGCCCCGAGTCAACGCCGGCACGCTCGACATCGAGGCCTCCGAGAAGGCCTCACGTTTCGTCCGCATCTGCGACTCGTTCAACGTCCCGATCGTCACCTTCGTCGACGTCCCCGGCTTCCTCCCCGGCACGGACCAAGAACACGACGGGATCATCCGCCACGGCGCGAAACTGCTGTACGCCTACTCGGAGGCGACCGTCCCGCTGCTTACCGTAATCACCCGGAAGGCCTACGGCGGCGCCTACGACGTGATGGCCTCGAAACACCTCGGAGCCGACGTCAACTACGCGTGGCCGACCGCCGAGATCGCGGTGATGGGACCACAGGGCGCGGTCAACATCCTCTACAGCGACGAACTCGCCGCCGCCGAAGACCCCGAGGAGCGCCGCGACGAGTTGATCGAGGAGTACCGCGAGGAGTTCGCGAACCCCTACACGGCGGCGGATCGCGGCTTCGTCGACGCCGTGATCGAACCGCCGGAGACGCGCTCTCGGCTCGTTTCGGACCTCGAGATGCTCCGCTCGAAGCGGGGGTCCCTGCCCGACAAGAAACACGGAAACCTCCCGATCTGACCGACGATGGGAACCGAGACTGATCTCTCTGACGACGACGCCGGCGCGAACCTCCCCGACGTCGCGGACTATCTGTCGCTGCCCGACGACGCCACCGACGAGGAGGCGGCGGCTATCGTCGCGGCGATCGCAGCCCACGTCGCCGACGGCGAGCGAGCGGCGGCCGCCGTGGCGGCCGCGGCGGCCCGATCGGAACCGACGTGGGAGGGCGAGAAGTGGACGTTCGCCGGGCGCGTGACCGCAACGAGCGGCCGACGGCTCCGGCGCGTCCCCGACGGCGCACCGCGCGAGAAGTGGACGGCCGCGGCGCGCGCGGACCGGTTCTGACGAGCGGTGTCGCCACAGCCGTCGCTCCCACACTCGGGAGCGAGGTCTCGCAGCGTCGACGACTCCGAAGGGGAACTTACGCCGAGGAGGAGGGCTTGTTGCCGCCGCTCTTCTTGCGCGTGATGTAACCCGCGATCCGGTTTCGGACGCCCTTCGATTCGACGTTCGTGAGCGTCGAGACGCTCTCTTTGTTCGTCTCGAAGTCCGTGTTGAACGCGTCCGGATACTTCTCTAAGAGCAGCTTCCCCAGCTGTTTGACGTACTTGGGTTTGATCGCCATATGGCCTCTACTACTCGGCGAGTTTAGTAAAGTTTCGTCTTCGTCCGACCGAGGGGGAGCAGACGCAGTATGGACCGTCCCGAAGGCGGGTTTCGATCGTCCTCCACGACAGCTGAATCGTCGTGCATCCCCGTTCGCACACGCGGACAGGTTCGGATTGTGATCTATTTGAATAGTTCCTCGGTAACGGTGACGCCGAATGGCGTTTGCAATGGAATAACAATCGGCTACTCCGGTGAATATGAGATTGATTGACGAGTATGATCGATTCATCGAAGGCCGTCGCAATCGGAATCGCCACCGTCGTGTTACTCGCCGGTGGAGGCTACGTGGCAGCGACCGATATCGGCGGAACGAACGGGTTGCAGATCGCCTCGCCGGCGCAATCCCAAGAGGACGTAGCCGGTGGAGAACCGGCGGCCACCGCGGAGGGGTCGGGATCTACCGATGGTGCCGATTACTCGTCGGGTAGCGAGGGCGACGACCCGACGGAAACGGTCGACGACAGCGACGAGACCGAGTCCGGAACGGTCACTGCCGGACCCACGAACGCGGCACCGTCGGCCGACGCCGGCGGAGACCGCACGGTCCCCGAGGGAAGAGTCACGGAGCTCGACGCGAGCGGATCAACCGATCCCGACGGCGAAATACACTCGTACGCGTGGCGACAGGCCGACGGACCGAACGTGACGATTGACGATCGGGAGACGCGGACTCCCTCGTTCACCGCACCATCGATCGACGCGGAACGAACGAACCTCACGTTCGTGCTTACCGTCCGTGACGACGATGGTGCGACCGCTACGGATACCGTCAGCGTCACGGTGAGTCGGCGGGCCGAAGACTCGGACGACGGCGACCACCGCCCGCCGTCGGCCGAGACCGGGAGCGATCAGACCGTTTCCGAAGACGCGAACGTGACGCTCGACGCGACGGCGTCCTCGGACCCGGACGGCAGCATCGAGTCGTACGCGTGGACGCAGACGTCCGGTCCGAACGTTACCCTCTCGGATACGGCGTCCGCTTCACCCACGTTCACGGCTCCGTCCGTCGACGTAGTGACCGATCTCTCGTTCGAGGTTGCGGTCACCGATCACGAGGGGGGGACCGACACTGACGGCGTCGTCGTCACCGTCGAGCCCGTCACCCGAGAGGACGCGTTCCCGGACCACGACGAAGCCCACACGCGCGGAGCGATTGCCCGAGCGAAGTACGACGCGAACTTCAGCGATCTGGGGACCGACCGGGCGCGCCAGGTCGAAGAACTGTACCTCCGACAACCGTTCGCCAACGAGACGCCACCGGGTGACGTCCGGACGCGCGACGAACTCGCGAACGAACGGTACGGTAACGATTTCGACGGGCTGAACCGGAACCGGACCGTCGACGTGCAACGGGCTTTCGACGAGCAGTTCGGCGCGGCAGAGACGGAGAGCGAGTACACTCGCGACGACATATCCCTGGCAAAGTACGGCTACCGCTTCAGTGATCTGAGCACGGAAACGGCCGGCGAGATGGAAGAACTCTACAACCGACAGCCGTTCGCCGACGGAATCACTCCCGGCGACGTTCGAACGCGCATCGAGATCGCGGACGACCAATACGGAGAGCCGCTCGACGAACTGAGCCGCGAGACGCGACTCGAAATCGAAAACGAGTACCACGAGCAGTTTGCGTCCAACGACAGCGCCTCCTGACCGAATCCTCCGACGATCGGTCACCACTCGGTCGGGCTCTCAGCGTCGGTCTACGGCGACCGGCCGAGGCGCTCGTCGAGAATCAGCCGCGTCTTCGTGTTCTTCACCTCGTCGAGTTCCCGCGCGCGGGTGATGAGTTGATTCACCGCGCGCGTGTCGGCGGCGTCGACGACGAGGACGACGTCCTCCTCGCCGGAGACCTGCCAGACGAAGTCGACCTGCTCCCACTCGGTCATCTGCTCCGTTATCTCGGTGGTGTCGACGTCGACTTTCACTGACACCTCGATCATCGCCTTGATGTTCCCGGTCCGCGTGGAAACGGTGAATCGCTCGATAATACCCTCCTCGGTCAACCGCTCGACGCGATTCCTGACCGTCCCCTCGGAGGTTCCCACTCGCGAGGCGATCTCCGTGTAGGGGGTCCGAGCGTCTCGCCGCAGGATGTCGAGGATCTGCCGGTCGAGGTCGTCCATAGCGGCCCAACGGCCCCCGGGGGCTTACCGATTACGAAAATCGTAACTGAGCTACGAAAGTAACACTTATGCCCCCGGATCGCGTGCGTTTCTCGTAATGTCGGACGCCTATCTGGCCCTGGAGGACGGCCGCGTGATCGAGGCTCGTGGTCGCGCTCCGGGACGGACCCGCGGCGAGTTAGTGTTCACGACCGCCTACACCGGCTACGAGGAGAGCCTGACGGACCCCTCCTACGAGGAGCAGGTCCTCACGTTCTCGTACCCGCTCATCGGCAACTACGGCGTCCGAGAAGAGCGATTCGAGTCCGATCGCGTCCACCCGCGCGCAGCCATCTCTCACGAGTTCACCGAGGACGTCGTCGAGTGGCTCGAGGCGGAGAACGTCCCCGCGATCGATCACATCGACACCCGGGACCTCGTCACCTCCATTCGCGAGGAGGGGGCGATGAAGTGCGGCATCGCGGTCGGCGAGGACGTCACTCCGGAGGACGCGAAGGCCGAACTGGAAGAGTGCAAGGGGATGAGCGAGCACGTCGACATCGGCGAGCGCGTCTCGACCGTCGAACACACGACCTACGGTGACGGCGATACGGACGTCGCGCTCGTCGACTGCGGCGCGAAGATGTCGATCGTCGAGTCGCTCGTCGAACGGAACGCCACCGTCCACGTGCTCCCGTACGACACGACCCCCGAGGAACTCGCCGCGGTCGATCCCGACCTCCTGTTCATCTCGAACGGGCCGGGCGACCCGGCGAACTTCGAGGCCGCACAGGAACTCGTCGAAGAGCACGTCGGCGAGGTGCCCATCGCGGGCATCTGTCTCGGCCAGCAGGTCGTCGCGCGCGCGCTCGGCGGCACCACCGAGAAGATGGACTTCGGCCACCGCGGCGTCAACCAGCCCGTCCGCGACCTCGACTCGGGGAGGGTCGTGATGACGACGCAGAACCACGGCTACACCGTCGGCGAACCCGGCGACGAACTCGACGTCAAGCAGGTCAACGTCAACGACGGCACCGCCGAGGGCCTCGCGAACGACGAACTCGACGTCATCACCCGGCAGTACCACCCCGAGGCACACCCCGGCCCGCACGACTCGCTCGACTTCTTCGACGACGTCCTCGCGATGACCGCGAGCGGACAGCACGTCGTCGCCGACGACTGATTGCGCCGCTGTACCTGGCGTCGTAACTCAGCAACCGCAGCCGCAATCCGATTCATCGTCGCCGGAGCTTTCGAAAAAGCCCCGAACGTTCGACGAAAGCTGATACGCCTGGCTCTCGCCCGGGTCATCAAACTGCATTCCGTTCGGCGCAAGGGCGCGAACTAATTTCTCGACGAGTAGTCCGACAGGCGCTGTCGAGTGTTCCTCACCGCGGTATCGCCAGCGGCGGCAATCGACAGCACCCTCACACGCACAGAGGTCACCGCACGATTCGCAGGTGTTTTCGAGATACTCGGGTTGAATGTCCCGGCCACCGATACGAATCGTCGGCGACACGGCGAGTTGCGCCGCTTCCGCGGCCGCCAGCGTCGAGACGTGGACGTCTCTGACAGTGATACCGACGTCCAGCGCATCGAGGATTGGTCCGACACGTCGGAGTGCCGTCTCGAGCGCTGCTTCGGTCCCCATGCATCGGTCGCAGGATTCGTTGTTCAGATAGAGGAAATCGACGGTGACCGTCCGCCGGGCGTACTCTTCGGGCGTTGGCCGGACAATCGAGACAGCCTCGCTGTCTGTGGGATCGTTCATCGCATCTCGAAGTGCGTCCTGACGAGGCATATATTAGTCAGTGATAAAACATATACGAGGTTATCGTATCGAAACCCCCCGGGGTGCAAGAAGGGATACGACGAACGTATATGACGCTACGGCCGCTAACGTCGATGTAATGGGCGAAAGTGAGCAGTGGCAAGCGAAATGGCACGGGTTGCAGGATGTCCTCGGGCCCAAATGGACCCTGCACATCCTCCGACTCCTCTCGGACGATCCCTACGGGTTCAACGCCATCCAGCGCGAACTCGATGGCCTGACCGCACCGATGTTGTCTCGACGGCTCAAAGAGCTTCGGTGCCACGGGCTCGTCGAGCGGACGGTCGCGGACACGACCCCGCCCGAAACGACGTACTCACTGACCGAACAGGGAACTGAAATCGCCACTCGGCTTCGAGAGTTGGAACCGCTCTTCGAGTTGCACGATCAAGAAGCGGAAAACGCAACCATCGACTGTTCAACTCCCTCCCAAGAGTGTCGAGGCGAAGCACTCGAAAACGGCTGCGTGACGGTCACTGATCGATGTTGAATCCGAACTGAGGCAGTCAGTCTCGACTGTGGACTGTTTCACGCGCTACCCCCCGCGAACAATACCCACGGATTTATGATCGAACGGGCGGAGAACGGATCTATGAGCCAACCGGAGATCGTCCAGGCCGACCTCGCCGACGAGGACGTGGTCGCGCGAGTCGACCTCGGCGGCGAGGACGAACTGTACGTGACGCCGACGCGGACCCTGCTCTATCGTGCGGAGGGACTGCTCTCCGACGAATCCGTCGAGGAGTACCCCCACGAGGCCGAGCGGGTCACCGTCTCGGAGGGCCGCCGCAAGGCGAAGGTGAAGCTCGACTACGGTCTCGACGGCGAGAAGACGATCTCGCTGCCGGCGAAGCGACTCGAACGGGCGCTCCAGCCGATCGTCGAGGGCGTGCTCAAGGCCAACGGCGTCCTCGAAGCCGACGAACCGATGGAGCGGCTCTTCCGGTTCAGCGAACTCACCATCGCGATCGCGGGCGAGCGCGTCGTCCGCCACATCGGCGCGAGCCTGTGGGACGAGGACTGCGAGACCTACCACTACGGCGACGTGAGCGACCTCGACTTCGAGGACGGCAGCGTCGCCACCTCCGTCGTCCTGACGGTGAACGGCCGACAGGAGCGGTTCAAGGCCCCGAACGACGAGGCCCGCGCGGTCCGGGCCGCCCTGGAGACGTCGCTTCTGTCCTACTGGGGGGTCGACTCGGTCGAGGAACTCCGCGCCGCCGCCGAACCCGACGAGGACGAGCCGGAGGAGGCGGCCGACGACGCTCAGGGACGGGACGTCTCCTTCGGCGACGGTCCCGATCCGCTGATCGCCGATCCCGCCGAGCCCGAGGAACTGCCGGAGAACGCGACGCGCTCGGAGGACGCGGGCGAGAGCGGATCGGAACCGCCGGCCGGAACCCCCGACGCCGTCGCTCAGCAGGTCGAACGACCGACAGAGTCGGAAGCCGAGACCGACCCGCTCTCGGCGGAGCAGGCGACGGGCAGCGCCAAGGACGCGCCGTCGAGAAACGAGCCGGAATCGCCATCGGAACGCCAGCCGAGAGCGACATCGGAGAGTCAGACGGGGCAGGAGAGGGATTCGACCACCGGAGCGAGCGCTGAGGCCGAAGAGACCGATCCCGGCGACGCCGTGGCCTCGTGGTCGGAACCACCACGGGAGGCCGAAGAGGGTCGGACGACACCGGCCTCCGAAGCGACTGGACCCGCCGCAGCCGACCCGGCCCGGGAGCCCTCCGAGGACGCGAGCCACGGCGAACGCTCGGACGCGAGTGCAGGGGGTACCGGAACAGCCCCGGGCCAGGAGCGGCCGGATCAGGAGGCGACTCCGGCGCAGCGCCGAGCGGACGCCGGCTTCGCGGGATCGGGCTTCGAATCGGCTGCGCCCGCGGCCGACGAGCGGATCCTCGACGAACTGGCGGACCTGCGCGAGACGGTCGAGCGCCAGAACGCGGAGTTGCAGGCGCAGCGCGAACTGGTCGAACAGCTCATCGAAGAGCTCCGACGCGGCCGGTAACCGCTCACCGCCGCACACGGCCGTTCACCCCGCCCGAAGTTCACCCCCGTCCGAGGATCTTCCGCACGCAAGACGGACCGAACGGGCCGAGTTCGCCCGATTCGAATCTGACGAAGTGCCCCGTCGAGAGGCCGGCCCCACAGCGGCGGCACTCGTAGTCTCCCTCGCGCTCTACGACCTGCCGTTCGAACCGGACGAAGGTGCCGCCCCGTCGCGTCCGGAGCCGACCCTCCTCGCGTTCGATGACGCCGCGAAGCTCCGCGGTGTCGAGGATCTCTCGGGTCAACGCGGGATTCGTCGTCACCGACTCGATTCGATCGACCGCCTCCGACAGCGACAGCGACTCCCGCTCGACGTGCGCGAGCAGGTCGACGCCGAGTTCGACGCGCTCGCCGCGGTCGAGTTCCGAGACGGGGCGGACGCTCGCGGCACCGGAGACGTCGGTTTCGGCGGCGCCCTCGGTGTCGTCACCGGCGTCTCCGGTGTCGCTGGCGTCCTCGGTGTCCTTGACGTCTCCGGCGTGACGCTCGGCTCCCTCCTCGACGGTGTCGGCGTCGCCCACGTCGCCCTCGGCATCGGCCGAACCGCTCTCGGCGTCGCCAGTCTCGAACGCCGAGAGGTCCGGCTGTTCGTCGTCGGCCACGGTTCGACCGTCCGTCGGGGCCACAGCGACAAAATAACTGTTATGCCCGCCCGGGAGCGACGCGGACACGATGGATCGGTCTCGTTTACGCGTGCGCGTCGTCGCCGGGGCCGCGCTCGCTGTCGTCATCGTGGGCGCGCTCCTCGTCTCCCCGGACGCGGTGCTCTCCCGCGCGTCGTGGCTCGTGTCCGATCCGATGCGACTCGTCGCGACGTCCGTCGCGCTCGCCGCGGTCAGGCCGCTGCTCGCGTGGCCGACGACGCTCCTGGCGGTGCTCTTGGGCTACGGACTCGGCCCAGCGGGGTTCCCGCTGGCGCTCGCGCTCGTCGCGCTCACGAGCGTCCCGCCGTTTCTCCTGGCCCGACGCTTCGGCCGCGGCGGCGGGCTCGCGGACGCGGGCGAGGCGTTCGTCGACCGGACGGGCGGAATCCGGAGCGTCGTCGCCAGCCGACTGGTTCCCGCGCCTTCCGACGTCGTGAGCGTCGCCGCGGGCATCGCCGGCGTTCGGCTCTCGACGTTCCTCGTCGGGACGGCGATCGGCGAAGTCCCGTGGGTGGTCGCCGGCGTGCTCGCCGGATCCTCCGCCGAGACGCTCGCCGCCGGCGACGTCGCGGGGGCGGCCGACCTCCGCCTCGTCGCGGCCGCGGGGATCGCAGCCGCGTTGTTGCTCGGCCCGACCGCCTACGAGTGGTATCGCGATCGGACCGGCGGTAGCAGCGTCGACGTGGACACGGGCGACGCCGCTGACGGGGACCCGTGATCCCGACGCGCATACGTACGGAGCGGGCGACGGCCTCGCCGTCGTCGGACTTGCGAAGGTTTAAGAACGTCATCGGCCAACGGTGAGACGAGCCCGGGTGGCTTAGCTGGACATAGCGCCGCACTCATAGGGTTTCCTGAGATTCGGTGCGGTACGCCTTGGAAGCCTCCGCCGCTCCCCACGGGGCCCGCCGAGCCTCGGACCTGGGACATGCGGAGATCGTGGGTTCGGAGCCCACCCCGGGCACTCATCGCTTTTCGAGTTCTAGTCGAGCAGTGCCTTCCGCGAGGGCGTTCCGCGGGGAACGGCTTCCAACGAAGTCGGACCGTCAGCGCCCCCGTTTGTATTCGTTGACAAGCGCTTGCATCGAATCTCTCGCGTCACCGAAGAGCATCAGCGCGTTGTCCATCGCGAACAGCGGGTTCGGAATGCCCGCGTACCCGGGGCTCAGGCTTCGTTTGTTGACGACGACGGTCTGGGCCTCCCAGACGTCCAGGACGGGCATCCCCGCGATCGGGCTCGCGCTGTCGGAGTAGGCGGTCGGATTCACGACGTCGTTCGCGCCCGTGACGAGGACCAGATCCGTCTGCGAAAACGTCGGATTGATCTCCGAGAGCTCCCGCATCCGCTCGTAGGGGACGTTCGCCTCGGCCAGCAGGACGTTCATGTGACCGGGCAACCGGCCCGCGACGGGATGAATGCCGAACACGACGTCCACGCCGTCGTCCTCGAGTAGCTGTGCTAACTCGGCGACGGCGTGTTGGGCCTGTCCCACGGCCATCCCGTAGCCCGGCACGATCACCACGCGCCGAGCGGTCTCGAGGAGCATTACCACCTCCTCCGGAGACGTCGATACGACGTTCCCCTCGTAGATATCCGCCTCAGCCCCGCTCGTCGCAGTCGGTCCACCGTGGCCACCGAAGAGCACGTTCACCAGCGAGCGGTTCATCGACCGGCACATAATCCTCGTCAGGATGAGTCCAGACGCCCCGACGAGCGTCCCGGCGATGATGAGAACGCTGTTGTTCAACACGAAGCCCGTCGAGGCGGCCGCCAGTCCGGAGAAGGCGTTCAGCAGTGCGATCACGACGGGCATATCCGCACCGCCGATCGGGACGACCAACAGCACGCCGAGAACCGAAGCCACGGCAAGTAACGCCCAGTAGGGTGCGACCAGCTCCCCCATCGGCACCAGGTCGATCCGGGTAACGAGCACCAGTCCGGCGCTCACCGCGACGCTCAGAACCCCGACTTTGATCGCGTTCTCGGCGGGGTAGTGAATCGGATTTTCGTAGATCCCGTGCAGTTTCCCGGCGGCGACGAGACTGCCGCAGAACGTGACTGCGCCGATCAATCCGGTAACGGCGGCGGCTCCCGTCGCCGTGGCCGAGAGTCCACTCGCTCCGAGTGCGCCGACCTGACCGACGAGTTCCGCGCCCGCAACGAGTGCGGACGCTCCGCCACCGAACCCGTTGAAAACCCCGATCAACTGGGGCATCTCAGTCGTCTCGACGGAAACTGCCAGCCAGGTACCGATACCGGCGCCCACCAGCAGCGCGGCCCCCAGCACGAGCGGTTCGAGGATCTCGAACCAGAGAACGGTGACCCCGACGGCGAGCGCCATCCCAGTCGCCGAGATGAGGTTGCCTTGTTCGGCCGTTCGCGGGTGCGTCAGTTTCCGAAGGCCGACGATGAACAGCACGCCGGATACGAGGTACACGAGGGGGAGCGTGTCCTGCGGAAGGCCATCGAGGAGTCCCGCCATCGGTCACTCACCCCTCCGGCGGCCGAAATTCCGGAGCATCTGGTGGCTGACGAGGTAGCCGCCGACGACGTTGACGGTTGCCAAGACGACCGCGAAGAAGCCGAGAACGGATGCGAGCGTCGAGTGTCCCGATCCGGCGACGACGACGGAGCCGATCAGCGTGATCCCCGAGATCGCGTTCGTCCCCGAGATGAGCGGCGTGTGCAGCGTCGCCGGGATCTTGGTGATAAGTTCGTACCCGAGGAAGCCGGCGAGGACGAACAGCGTCAGATTCTCCACGAACGCCATCACGGCCACCTCCGCGGGTTATGCGGCATCGATCTCACCTGTCCTGTGTGGCGTTCGGATCGTTCCCTCGTGCGTGAGGAGCGTCGCGTCGACGATCTCGTCTGTGACGTCGACAGAGAGTTGTTCATCTTCGAGCAGATTATCGAGAAAGTTGGTGGCGTTGTTCGCGAAGAGCCGACTGGCCGTGTGAGAGACCGTTGCGGGAAGGTTCGTAGGACCGAGGATCGTGACGCCATCGTACTCGACCGTCTCACCCGGCCGGGTCGGCTCACAGTTCCCGCCGCCGTCGGCCGCGAGGTCGACGACGACGGAGCCGGCGTCCATCCCCTGGATCATCTCCGCCGTGACGAGCGTCGGAGCCGTCCGACCCGGAACTGCGGCCGAAGTGACCACGACATCCGCGTTCCCGACCGCCGCGGTCATCGCCTCCCGCTGTCGGCGATAGAACGTTTCGTCCTGTGCCCTCGCGTACCCGCTCTCGGCCGCGGTCTCGGCCGTCTCGAGATCGAGTTCGAGAAAGTCCGCCCCGAGACTCTCGACCTCCTCTTTGACGGCCGGTCGGATGTCGTACGCGCGCACCCGTGCACCGAGGCGTTTGGCGGTGGCGATGGCCTGTAACCCCGCGACTCCCGCGCCGACGACGAAGACGTCGGCGGGGCGCACCGTCCCCGCAGCGGTCATCTGCATCGGGAACAGGCTCGGCAACGCATCTGCACCCATCACGACCGATTTGTACCCGGCCACACTCGCCATCGACGTCAGGACGTCCATACTCTGCGCTCGGCCGGTTCGCGGGACGAGTTCCAGCGCGAACGCACTGATTCGACGCTCCGCGAGAACCTCGAACGTCTCGTCGCCGATGTTGTAGGGGCCGAGGAGACCGATGACGGTTTGTCCGTCTCGATACGGATCGATCGACGTCTCGGGGAGACTCCCCAGGGCACGGACCTGCAGGACGACTTCCGATCGTTCGAAGACCTCCGCACGGCTCTCGACGACGTCGCAACCGACTGCGGAGTACTGCGTGTCGCTCCAATCGGTGCCGGTCCCCGCGCCGGCCGCCAGTGTCACCTCGTGACCGCGGTCGACGAGTTTCTCCGCAACCGGTGGGACCAGCGCGACGCGCGATTCGTCCGCGGCTGTTTCACCCGGGACGCCGATCCTCATCGCCAGCTCGTCCAGCCGCCGTCGACCACGAGCGATTCACCGGTAACGTAGCTCGCCAGGTCACTCGCCAAGAACGTCGCGGCGCCGGAGACGTCCTCCGGTTGTCCGTATCTCCCGAGCGGAACCATCTGCGTGAACTGTCGAGCCTGTTCGGCCGCCGCCTCCGGCTCCGAAGCCTCGCCGGCGATCATCGTCTGAATCCCGCCGGGGTGGATCGCGTTCACCCGGATCCCGTGTCCCCCGAGTTTGTGCGCGAGGGAGTACGTCAGCGTCGTCAGCCCGCCCTTCGATGCGGAATACGTCGGCCACCCTCCGTTGCCGAACAGTCCCGCGATACTGGAGACGTTGACGATGGCGCCGCCCTCCTCGTTCTCGATCATCCGCTCGGCGGCGATTTGCGAGCCGAAGTACGCGCCCGCGAGGTTGATGTCCATCATCCGCCGATACTCGTCTTCGGTCACCTCGAAGAACTCCTCCGAGCGCCAGATGCCCGCGTTGTTCACCATAACGTCGATACCGCCGGCGGCCTCGGCGGCCTCGACCGCCTCGGTCAGGTCCGACCGACTCGTGACGTCACACTCCACGAATACCGAGACGGTGTCGGTTTCGGCTTCGAGCAGTTCGTGGGTCGCGACGCCGCCCTCTTTCGGTTCCTCGCGGACGTCGGCTACGATGACCGCCGCAGCACCGTGTTCTGCGAAGCCGCGTGCGATCCCTCGGCCGATCCCGGAACTACCGCCGGTGACGACCGCCGTTGTTCCGTCGAGAAGTGACATCCGTATTTCACCACTGTGATAGAGGTGACTATTTGGTATAAATATGAAGTGCGTACCGTCCGGGTCGGCGCATCACGACCGGATCGCTGACGGAACCAGTACCGACTACCAACGTCTTTACCGGACGACGAGTAACTCGGGAGTATGGATTCGATCAACCGGATGGCCATCGAGCTGATCGACGAGGCCATCGACTTCGCGGAGGAACTCCGCGTCGCGCCGCACGAACTGGAGTCGGGGGCGACCGTCCTCGACTTCGGCGTCGACGCCCAGGGCGGCGTCGAGGCCGGGATGCTGCTGGCCGAGGTCCAGACGGCAGGACTCTCCACGGTTCAGACCCGGATGGACGACGTCGCGGGCGCGCCGACCCCCCACGTCGAACTGCAGACCGACAACCCCGCGCTCTCGCTTCTCTGCTCGCAGAAGGCCGGCTGGGAGCTCACCTTCGAAGACCCGCCGTACGACGGCCTCGGCTCCGGCCCGGCCCGCGCGCTCGTCGCCGAGGAGGACGAGTTCCACGAGTTGGACTACTTCGACGAGTTCGACCTCACGGTCCTCTCGGTCGAGGGCATCGACCTCCCGGGCGACCGCATCGCCGAGCACGTCGCAGAGCGCGCGGGCGTCGAACCCTCGGGCGTCTTCCTCCCCGCCTACGCCACGGGCTCGACCGTTGGGAGCGTCACCGCGGCCGCTCGCGCGGCCGAACTCGCGCTCTTCCGCCTCTTCGAGCTCGGCTACGACGTCCGCAACGTCCAGTCGGCGTTCGGCTCAGCCCCGATCGCGCCGGTCAGCTACGACGAGAGCGTCGCGATGGCCCGGACGAACGACGCCGTCGCCTACGGCGGCGAGGTCCACCTCACCGTCGCCGAGGACTTCGAGGCGTTCGACCGCGTCCCATCGAGCGCGCGCGAGGAGTACGGGACGCCGTTCGAGGAGATCTTCGACGACGCCGGCTGGGACTTCTACGAGGTTCCAGAGACGATTTTCGCACCCGCGGCGGTGACGATCGACGTCGTCGACGGGCCGACGCGCGTCCTCGGCGAGACCGACGAGGAGCTCCTCGCGGAGTCGTTCGGCTACCGCTCGTAGGGACCCGTGCGATTCAAACTCCTCCCCGAGGCCCCGAAGTCGCTCGACGTCGTCGTCGACGCGCAGCGCGCGGTCCCGCTCGTGCCGGCCTCGGAAGACGACTGCTGCGCCCGCCTGCTGCGACGCCTCGACTTCCCCAGTCGCGACGTCGCGCGGACGTGGCTCACGTTCCTGCGCGCGCTCGAACTGGCGTCGGAGACGCCGTCGGGGTTCGTCCGCGAATCGACGGAGCCGACGACCCAGCACCTCCGATCGGCGTTCGAGCGGCGGATCTACGGCGCTCGCGAGGTGCTGGACGCGCTCGACGCCGACGAACCGCGCACGGTCGAAGCGGTGTTCGCGGAGTTCGAGGATCGCGTCCCCGTCTGGGAGACCCACCGCGCGGCCGGCGACTGGCGCGACGTGTGGCGCGAGCGCGTCGAGCGGATCCTGGCGTGGGCCGTCGTCCTCGATCTGGCCGCCGAGCGCGACGAGGGATACGTCCGCGTCGAGTGAAGCCACGGCCGACCCGCTACGCCGCCGGCGGGACGTCCGGCCCGCGTTCGTCGCCTGCAACGCCCTCATCTCCACCATCGTCGCCGTACTGCTCCCGGAGCCGACGGATCCGCTCGGGGATGGGCGGGTGCGTCAGGTGGAACGCGGCGTAGGCCGGGTGCGGGAAGGGATTGCTCAGGTTCTCGCCCGCGAGCGTCTCCAGCGCTCGCGTCATCGACCCCGCCTCGCCCATCGTCTCCGCGGCGAAGTCGTCGGCCTCCCGTTCGTGGGCCAGCGAGAGGCGGTTCGTCAGCGGCGCGGTGAGCGTGAGGACGGGGCCGGCGTACAGCAGTCCGATCCCGAGCGCGGCGTAGACCTCGCTCGGCAGGCCGAACGCCGCGTACACCCACTGGGAGGTCGTCACCCACCACAGGAAGGCGAAGACGACGGCCATCTGCACCGCGGAGGCCGCCAGCTGCTTCCAGATGTGGGACTTCTTCCAGTGGGCGAGTTCGTGGGCTAACACCGCCTGGATCGCTTCGCGGTCCATCTGCTCGACGAGCGTGTCGAACAGGACCACGCGCTTGGCCCGCCCGAAGCCGACGAAGTAGGCGTTCGAGTGCGAGGAGCGACGGCTCGCGTCCATCTCGTAGACCTGCTCGCACTCGAAGCCCGCGCGCTCGAAGACGTCCTCGACGGCGTCCCGAAGCTTCCCGGCCGCGACCGGCTCGAAGTCGTTGAAGAGCGGCGCGATCACGCGCGGGTACACGATCATCATCAGGAGCGAGAAGCCGACCACGAGCGCCCAGCCGACGACCGGCCAGAGCGCGGGCAGCGCCTCGACCGCCAGGAGGATCGCGCCGCCGACGAGGCCGCCGAGCGCGAGCGCGACGACCGTCCCGATCAGGAGGTCCCGGAGCCATAATGCGACGGTCTGGTTGTTGAAGCCGAAGCGCTCCTCGACGACGAACGTCTCGTAGGCGTCGAACGGCGCGGAGAGCAGCCGTCCGGCGACGACCGCGCCGGCGAGGAGGACGACGCCCTGGGCGACGCTCGGGAGGCCGGTCTGAGACAGGACCGTCGCGATGTCGCCGTACAGCCCCGAGACGACGATAGCGACGACGGCGAGGACGCCGAGCCAGGACTGGACTCCGGAGAGGATCGTCTTCGAGCGCTGATACGCCAGCATCTCCTCGGGATCGTCGACGTCGAGCGCGTTCCGCACCCACTCGTCGGCGTCGCGGACGGCGTCGGCGCCGTACTGGAGGTTCAGATAGTCGAGTCCCGTCTCCAGCAACTGTACCCCGACGAGGAGTCCGGCGAGCGCGAGCGCGGCAGTTGCGACCATTACGTCCCAGTCGGGCCCCGCGGGACTTCAACGTCGCGGCGCGGTTCGCAGGCGACTGCTCGCGGAGGTGAGCGGTCGCTACCGACTACCGGTCGCCGTCGTCGTCGACGTCCAGCACCGTCCCGACACCCTTCGATTGGCCCTCGCGGAAGACGAACCGCTGGCCCTCCCTGACGAGATACGGCCGGAACTTGAACTCGACCGTCGCCGTCCCGGTATCGCCCGGGAGCAACTGCCCGCCCTCGGGTCGAAAGACGACCGCCTCGCTCACCGTCTCCAGGTGCACGACGGGCTCGTACCCCTCGCGGATCCGGGTAGGATGATTCAACACCATCACCTCGGCCTCGAAGGAGCGGACCGCCCGCGGGTCGTCGTCGACCGGGAGCAGCGCCATCCCGCGTTCGATCTCCGCCTCGCTGACGCCCTTGAGCGCGATGCCGACGATGCGGCCGGCCTTCGCCCGGTCGACGCGGTGGTGGTGCATCTCGATCGAGCGGACCTCGACCTCGCGGAAGGAGCCGTCCGGCATCGGCCCGATCTGCAGTTCGTCGCCGGCCTCGACGCTCCCGGAATTCACGGTTCCGGAGGCGACCGCGCCGACGCCCGTCACCGAGTACGTCCGGTCGACGTACATCCGGAAGTCGCCGCCGGACTCCCGCGTCGTCTTCGGGAGCCGTTCGAACATCGAATCGAGGTCGTCGAGGCCGTCCATCGTGACCGCGCTGGTCCCCAGTATCGGGACGACCGAGTCGCCCAGCTCCTCGACGGCCGCGTCGACGCCGTGTCTGTCGACACGGAGCGGCGTCCGCCCGACGTCTCGAAGCAGCCGTTCGACCTCGCGTTCGACGTCCTCGAGTCGGTCGGCGTCGACGACGTCCGCCTTCGTGATCGCGACGACCGTCGGGAGTTCCATCGCGAGCAGGATCCCGAGGTGCTCGCGGGTGGTCTTCGTCGGCCCGTCGTCGGCGGCGACCACGAGGAGGCCGTAGTCGAGTCGCTGCCCGACGAGTCCCCGGATCGTCGTCCGCAGCCAGGGCTCGTGTCCTACGGTGTCGACGAAGGAGACCAGCCGATCCGACTCCTCGACGACGCGGGCGCGATCAGACTTGCGATGCGGGTTGTCCAGGTGGACCGGGCCGTCGTCGGTGAACCCGTAGACGGCGTAGGAGAGATCCGCCGAGAGCCCGCGTTCGACCTCGTGGGGCTGGACGTCGAGGAAGCCGCGGGTCTGGCCCTGGCCGTCGTCGGCGGTCCCGGTGACCAGCGAGCCGACGAGCGTCGACTTGCCGTGGTCGACGTGGCCGGCGGTCCCGACGACGATGTGGTCGTCGTCGACGTCGAGGACGGCTCCCTCCGTGACCGTCGCGACGCCGACGAGCCCCCGGTCGCCGTCGTCGCCGACGCCCCAGGTCTCGACGTCGTCGATGTGCGCGCCCGCCTCCTCGGCCAGGATCGAGAGGACGTCCATCGACTCGGAGAACTCCTCCGGCGTGATGCCGGCGATACCGCCGTCGTCGGTGACACCGACGACGTAGGTCGCCGTGCCGTCGCCGGAGAGCACGCGGTGGCGCAGTTGCGCCGCGAGGCTTTCCAGCCGACCGTCGGCGAGGTGGAGCTCTCGCGAGAGCCGCTCTTTGAACTCGACGCTGCCGCCCTCCTCCTCGCCGCGCTCGAGGGCCGATTCCAGTACGGCCCGGTCAGCGCTCATGGCCGCGGATAGGGAATCACTTGATAAAACCCTTTTCGTGGTGTGAGTTCCCGTGTCACAGTAGCGCTACGGAGACCCGATACTCGGGTTGCAGCGTCACGACGTCGTATCGACCCTACTCTTTGAGCCGTTCGTAGGCGCGGTTGACGCGCTTGAACTGCTCCTCGTCGCCGTCGTCGGTGTCGGGGTGGACGGCCTTCACCCGCTCGCGATAGGCGGCCTTCACCGCCGTCTGGTCCGCGTCGGCGTCCAGGCCCAGCGTTCGATACGCCTCCGCCCGCGTGGGCCGGTCCGAGTCGCGTTGCTGCCGTCGCCGACGATCTCCCCACTGCTGGCTACCGGCCGCTCCGCGGCCGTCCGCACGACGCTCCCACCCGGTGTCCGACCGCCGCTCGCGCCCGGAGCCGGCCGCTCGGCGTCCGGGGCCGAACCCGTCGAAGTCTCCCGGTCCCCGTGAGGCCGCGTTCGCCCGGCGTCGTCGCCGCTCGCGTGCGCTCCCGGCAGTTCTCCTGACTCGCTCGCCGAGGCGGCCGCTCGCGTGGTACCACAGGAGGTACGTCGCGATCGCGAAGATCGTCGCGAAGAGGAACAGCAGCGGCTGATAGACGAAACCGAGGACGGCGAACAGCACCGTCGTCCCGGCGAACACCGCGGCGATGCCGATGACGAGTCCGTCTTCGTCCACGTCCGGGTGGAGGGCGTCGATAACCGTAAGCCTCCCGGCACGTTGGCCGACTGGTCACCCGGGCGTTCGGCGGACAGACCGACCCGACCGCCGGTGGAACCGAGACGACAGAACGATTATCCGCGTGGAGAGATAGCCAGCTGTGATCGCGCTCGAAGACACGTACATCGAGAACCGGGTACTGGTCCAGCCGAACGACACCAACAACAACGACACGGCCCACGGCGGCAACGTCGTCAAGTGGATGGACGAGGTCGGCGCGATGTCGGCGATGCGGTTCGCCGGCGAGACCGTCGTCACCGCCCAGATGGAGGGCGTCGACTTCCACCGGCCGATCCCCCGCGGCAACACCGCGCTCATCGAGTCCTACGTCTACGACGCCGGGACGACGAGCGTGAGCGTCTACCTCCGCGTGTTCAGCGAGGACCCGCTCTCGGGCGAGACCGAACTCACGACCGAATCGCACTTCGTCTACGTCGCCATCGACGAGGACAACGCGCCGACGCCCGTCCCCGACCTCGACGTCTCCTCCGAGCGGGCGATCGAACTCAGAGACGCCGCCAACGGCGACGTCACAGACGAGCGCGTCGACGAGCAGTGAACCGAGCAATCCGTTGGGCGGAACGCCCCGTAACGGACCCCGACGGTCACCGACTCAGATAGCCGCCCTCGACGCCGAGCGCTTCGCCCGTGACGAACGACGCCTCGTCCGAGCAGAGCCAGCAGACCGCGTCGGCGACCTCCTGGGGCGTACCGAGTCGATTCATCGCGTGCAGGCTCTCGATCTGCGAACGCATCTCGGGGTCGGACGTGATGCCGCCCGCTTCCAAGAGCGGCGTCTCGATGAACCCCGGGCAGACGGCGTTGACGCGCACGCCCGTCTCGCCGTTCTCCAGTGCGGCCGTCTTCGTCAACCCCAACAGCCCGTGCTTCGCGGCGACGTATCCCGAGGACGTCTCGAACCCGACCTTCCCGAGGATCGAGGAGTTGTTGACGACCGCGCCCCCGCCGTCTTGGGCCTGCATCTGTTCGATCTCGGGTTGCAGGCAATTGAACACCCCGATCAGGTTCACGTCGATGACGGCGCGCCAGTCCTCGGGATCGTAGTCGGTGACCGGGGTCTGCTCGCCGCCGATTCCGGCGTTGTTGAACGCGTAGTCCAGTCGACCGTACGCGTCGACGGCGACGTCGACCATCGCCCGCGTCGCCGCCGGATCGGTGACGTCGGTCTCGACGAACCGCGCCCGTCCGCCGGCGTCTTCGATCTCCGCGACGGTCTCCTCGCCGCCCGCCACGTCGACGTCGGCGACGACGACGTTCGCCCCTCGATCCGCGAACTCCAAGGCGGTCGTCTGTCCGATACCCGATCCGCCGCCGGTGACCACCGCGACCGCGTCTGTGAACGAACCCATACACGGACTTCACAACGAGCTATCAAAAGCGCAGCGTCGGAACGAGGGGGACGAGATCGTTCAGCGTGGCGTTCTCTGTCTCGAAATCACATAGTTAACTCGAATAATCACAATTTCATTCGGCGTGAATTTGTCCACACGTTAGGATGCTGTGGCACCACGACGACGTATGAGCGAGCAGATTTCTGTGGCGTCTTTCGATTCGCAACTGGAGGCGATATCAGATCCCGAACGTCGGCGACTGCTCCTTGCGCTGCTGGAGACGACGAGAACCGGTGAGATCCCGATCGACGCCGGTGCGATCGAATCCGACGGCGACGAGCGGGCACTCGATATCCGGATGGCCCACGTCCACCTCCCGAAGTTGGAGGCGCTCGGCTACGTCGATTCGTATGTGGAGGACGACTCGAACCGCGGCCGACGTCTCGTGGCTGACGGCCCCCAGTTCGACGGCATCAGGCCGCTCTTGGAACTGCTCGAAGACAACGAGGCGCTGCTGCCGGACGACCTGCGGTGACGAGGGTCCGTTACTCCTCGCGCGGATCGCGACCGGGAAACAGCCCCTGCGACAGCAGTCGCCGCGCGATCACGATGAGCCCGTTCCGGAAGCCGCCGCCGAAGATCGCCTGCTCTTCGAGCGTCCCGGCGACGATCGTGCTCACGAGGATGTTCGACCGGTCCACGAGCAGGAGTCGGCCGATCGACAACTCGTCACCGGACCCCTCCTGGGGGCGGAACCATTCGAGGCCGGAGACGAACGTCGTGGCTCTCGGGAGCGACGCCTGAATCTGTGCTTCCAGTGACTCGCTAACCGCGCCGACGAGCACGTCCACCTCATCGTCGAGACCACCGATTGTGGCGGTCAGCTCGTCGGTCAGTAGCGAATCGTCGCCGAGCACCAGGACGACCTCCTCGGCGGCGTTCGTGAGAAGTTGATTCGCCCGGTTCGCGATCGCCTCGCCCCCGGAGAGGGCCCACATCTCCTGTACCGGGCCCTCGTCTTTGGGTTCCATCTCGCCGGCGGCCCGAAGCGCGTTGCTCAGACGGTCCACGCGCGTCTCGTACTGGTCCCGAAGCGTCTCGGTCGCCTCTTCCAGCGGGACCGCCCGGAACCGCTGTGGGCTCGAGTGCTGGATCTCGACGAGTCCCTGTGCTTCCAGCACCCGAACGGCGTCGTACACGCGCGTCCGTGGAACGTCGGTGATCTCGCTGAGCTGTTTCGCCGTACCCGTCGACAGCCGCGAGAGGCCGACGAAACACTGTGCCTCGTACTCCTTCAGCCCCAGTTGCTGGAGCACCTCCGTTGCCTCCTCCAACGCGTTGTCCGTGCTCATATGTCCCAACTCACAGCCCGGGGTATCCCCAGGTCGTCAGCACATCTCGTCGCTGGACTGATAGGCGTTGTTACTGTGCGAGCGGCCGTGTTTCGTTAGTCAGTTGCCCCCCAGAGAGGGACGTCGTCGGGCGGCTTCAGGTCTTCTCCGCCGCCCCGGGAGGCTGCGAGTGTCGCGATTCTTCCGTTGTTACTGAGAGATTCACGAGCGGTGCAAAATCTTTCCAGTGGAGAGAGACCGGATACTGATCGTCGCTGGTGAGTCACTCGGTTAATCACAAAATGGTTATACGGGAGGGGAGGTACCCTACAGTTGGCGCGCCCAGGATTTGTGTCCCAACCACAACCCGCGCGCCGACTCAGTCATCTCTATGGCTGAGTTTCGAAGCGTCAGAGGCACATACGATGGACACTGATTCGCGCGACATACCTCGGTCTGTAGTGGCGGATCACACCGGGGAGGCTTTCCTCGCGGAAGGTCGGACCGTCCTGAGCGGATGCCCGGGTAATCGTTCGAGAGGCGGGTCCCGACCACCGACCTGATACGGGGAACAGTCGGTACTGATATCTGCACACCGTCGCCCACTCGATCGCACGACGGCATCGGTCGGATGCACAATCCGTTGCGGGCGGTACGTACTATCCCGTCGCAATAGCACTTGAAGGACTGCAACTGCACCGTAACACCAACCAACAGCAATGGATCGAAGCGAAACATCACCGAAGAGGACGAAATGAGCGAAAACCGAAGCGGGGCACCGACTGACTCGGATCCGGATCGTACCGACGAACCGGTCCGCGCCCACTACGAGTGGGAGTCGACGCCGCCGTCGACGGCGGTCGTCGAGACCGTTGCCAAAGCGACCGGCAGCGAGCCGACGTCGCTCGGACCGCTGTACGACTCGCTGGACCCCGACGCGTTGAACGCGCTCGTGGCGTCGATTCCGCCGTCGGCCGTCGGGCGGGACATCTGTATCTCTCTGGCTCTCGACGGACACCGGGTCACGATTTACGGAGACGGCGAGGTCGTCGTTCGCACCGGTGCGACGAGGGTGTGACCGCGCCCCCCAACAGACCCGATTTATATATCGTGAAATGCGGTGTATAACCGGGGATGGGCGACCGAATCAGTATCTTCAACACCAGCGGTGCCGAACCGGTGGGTATGAGCCTCGAACGCGAGTACGAGTGCCCCGAGTGCGGACATAACGGATTCTGGAAGACGGCGTCGATGACACTCCACCTCGGGACGAAGACGAAGTGGAGCTGCAACGAGTGCGGCTACGGCTTCATCGAAATCAACGGCATCAGCACCGCGAAAGCGTAGGCGGCCGACGAATAACTACTCCTCTTCGCCGAGTGCGCGCCAGGAGAGTTGCGGGTTCCGCGCCGCGTCTGCCTGATCGATCCGCCGCGCCGTCGTCTTCGACGGCGCGGCTTCGAGTTCTTCCTCGGAGTCGGCCATCGCGGCGTCGAAGGCGTTCGCGAGGTCGTCCAGCGAGGCTTTGCTCTCGGCTTCAGTCGGCTCTGTGAGCATCGCCTCCGGGACGAACTCGGGCCACTTCGTCGTCGGCGGGTGAACCCCGTAATCAAGCATCCCCTTCGCGACGTCGGCGGCGTCGCGCTCGCCCGCCGTCGCGGCGAACTCGTGGTGGAACGGGCTGTACGGGATGTCGTAGTCGATCCGCTCGGCGAGGTAGTTCGCGTTCAACACGGCCTTCGCCGAGGTGTCTTTCAGTCCCGAATCCCCGAGTCGAGCGATGTAGGCGTACGCTTTCACGAGGACGAGCCAGTTCCCCTGGTAGCCGTGGACCTTTCCGATGCTCCGCTCGGGATCGTACAGTTCGTAGCGGCCGTCGCGCTCGCGGACGTGGGGTCGGGGAAGGAACTCGGCGAGTTCCTCGGTGACGCCGACCGGACCCGCGCCGGGACCGCCGCCGCCGTGCGGCGTCGCGAACGTCTTGTGCACGTTGTAGTGCATCACGTCGAAGCCCATGTCGCCGGGGCGGGCCCGCCCGAGCAACGCGTTGAGATTCGCGCCGTCGTAGTACAGCAGGCCGCCCGCGTCGTGGACGATGTCGGCGATCTCGGCGATGTCGCGCTCGAAGAGCCCGACGGTGTTGGGGTTCGTCAGCATCAGCGCCGCCGTCTCCTCGGAGACGGCCGCTTCGAGGGCGTCGAGGTCGACGCGGCCGTCCTCGCCGGAGGGCAGCTCGACGACGTCGTAGCCGGCCATCGCCGCGCTCGCGAAGTTCGTTCCGTGCGCCGACGCGGGCACGATCACCTCCGATCGGGGATCGCCGCGGGCCTCGTGACACGCCTTCGCGATCATAATCCCGGTGAACTCACCGGCCGCGCCCGCGGGCGGCTGCAGCGTCACCGCGTCCATCCCGCCGATCCGCGCGAGGTAGTCCTGGAGGCCGTAGAGGAGTTCGAGCGTCCCCTGGACGCTCTCCTCGGAGCGGTCGGGGTGGACGCTCCCGTTCGGGTCGGCCGCGACGTCCTCGGTGAACGAGGGGTTGTACTTCATCGTGCACGACCCGAGCGGGTACGGCCCGGTCTCGACGCTCCAGTTCATCTGCGAGAGCCGGGTGTAGTGCCTCGACAGCTCCGGCTCGGAGAGCCCGGGCAGTTCGAGACTGTCTCGGGTCAGATCGTCGGGCAGCGGCGACTTCCCGTCGACCTCGACGGTCGTCGTGTCCTTCTCGGAGAGCAGCGATTCGTACCGGTCGTCGTCGCCGTAGCGTGCCTGATCGTGGTTCATCATAGTGCCTCCTCGAACGCCGCGACGAGCGCGTCCGCCGCCTCGGCGTTCACGTCGGTGACACAGACCTGCAGCCGGTGGTCGCCGACGACGTGGACCGCGAAGCCGTCCGCTTCGAGGTCCCGCGCGATCGCCGGGGCCGGCTGGTCGGTCCGGACGAGGAACTCCCGGAAGTGGTGTCGGTCGTGGACCGGCGCCTTGAGTCCCGGGAGTTCGTTCAACCGCGTCGCGAGCGACGCCGCCTCGCGAACGCACTGGCTCGCGAGGTCGACGAGGCCGTCCGGACCGAGCCAGGCGAGGTGCATCGCGGTCCGCAGCGCCACCCACGCCTGGTTCGTGCAGATGTTCGAGGTGGCGCGCTCCTTGCGGATGTGCTGCTCTCTGGTCTGCAGCGTGAGCGTGTACGCGCGCTTGCCGCCGGCGTCCTCGCCGGCCCCGACGAGCCGTCCGGGGACCTGTCTGAGGAAGTCCTCCCGCGTCGCAAAGAGCCCTAGCCCCATCCCGTAGGCCGTCGGCAGCCCCAGCGCGTCGGCCTCGCCGACGACGACGTCGGCACCGACGCTCGCCGGCTCTTCGAGCAGGCCGAGCGCGACGGTGTCGGTTCCGAGACAGAACAGCGCGCCCGCCTCGTCGGCGACGTCGCCGATGTCGGAGAGGTTGGCTTCGATCGTCCCGTGAACCGTCGGGTTCTCGGCGTAGATCATCGCCGCGTCCCCGTCTGCGAGTTCCGAAAGCGCGTCGACGTCGACGGTCCCGTCGGCCATCGGATACGTCTCGACCGCCAGATCGGTGCCGTCGACGTAGTTTTCGAGCACCGCGCGCTTGTTCTCGTGGAGGATTTCGGGAATCCACACGACGGATCCGGACACCTTCCGGACCCGATCGGCGAGCCTGGCCGCCTCACCCAGCGCCGTCGCGGCGTCGTACATCGAGCAGTTCGCGACCGGGAGCCCGGTCAGCTCGACGACGAGCGACTGGTACTCGAAGAGCGCCTGCAGGAACCCCTGGGCGATCTCCGGCTGGTACTGCGTGTACGAGGTCAGGAACTCGGCTCGCTGAGAGAGGTCGTCGACGACCGACGGGACGTAGTGTGAGTGGTGATCGCGTCCGAGGAACTCGGTCAGGTCGTCGTTCTTCGCGAGCGCCGACGTCAGCTCCGCGCGGAGTTCGCGCTCGCTCCGGGGCTCGATTCCGAGGTCGCCGTCGAACCGAACTTCGGATGGAACGTCGAAGAGATCCGCCTCGCTGTCGACGCCGACCGCCGCGAGCATCTCGGCGGTCTGCTCGGGCGTGTGCGGCGTGTACGGGCTGCCGGCGACCCGCTCGTGACGTCCACCCTCGCTCATCCGTCGCACCTCCCGCTGACCGAGAGGGCAGTTCGCGTCCGCGTCGAACGCACGTTCGGGTGCATCGTGATCACTCGGTCTGCTCGCGGTAGTCGTCCGCGGAGAGCAACTCGTCGAACTCGGCGTCGTCGCCGACCTCGACTTCGAGCATCCAGCCGTCGCCGTAGGGTTCCTCGTTCACCAGTTCGGGGCGGTCGAACAGGTCCTCGTTGACGGCGGTCACGGTCCCCGAGACAGGCGCGTAGAGGTCCGAAACGGCCTTGATCGACTCGACGACGCCGAACTCTTCGCCCTGCGAGATCTCGTCGCCGACAGCCGGCAGTTCGACGAAGACGACGTCGCCCAGTTCGTCTTGAGCGAAGTCGGTGATGCCGACCGTCGCGGTCTCTCCGTCGGTCGTTGCGTACTCGTGCGATTCCTGGTACTTGCGGTCTGTGGGTACTTCGAACATTAGTTGTCCTCGATGAATGGTGTGGTAACGATTTCGGCGCGCTTCTCCTGTCCGCGAACGACGACCGAGAGTTCCGTCCCGGGCTCAGAGAGCGACGTCGGGACGTAGCCGAGCGCGATCGGCTCCCCCAGCGTGGGGCTCATCGTCCCGCTCGTCACGTGGCCGACGACGTCGCCGTCGTCGACGATCTCGTGGCCGTGCCGGGCGATCCCGCGTTCCCGCAGGAGCAGGCCGACGAACGTCTCCTCGACTCCCTCCTCGGCGACGGTGGCAAGCGCGTCGCGACCGACGAAGTCGGTATCGAGCGCGACGGTCCAGCCGATCCCCGCCTCGTAGGGGGTGCGCGGCTCCGAGTCGGGATCGAAGTCCTGCCCCGAGAGGAGAAAGCCCATCTCCGTCCGGAGCGTATCGCGGGAGCCGAGCCCGCAGGGGGTGCAGTCCGCCGCGAAGTCGGACCAGACGGGCTCGACCTCGTCGGTCGGACAGATGATCTCGAACCCGTCCTCGCCGGTGTAGCCCGTCCGCGAGACGAGCGATCCAACGCCGGCGACGTCGGCCCTAATCACGTCACCCCACGATAGCGGGGCGACGTCGGCGTCCGTCGCGTGGTCGACCGCCTCGGCTGCGTCCGGCCCTTGCACCGCCACCATCGCCCACGCGTCGGTCTCGTTTCGGACCTCGCTGTCGAGGTCCCACTCGTCCCTGTGGTCGACCCACCGGCGGTACGCCGCCTCGTCGTGGCCGGCGTTCGGCACGAAGAGGTACCGGTCTTCCGCCTCGGGCAACCGGTAGACGATCGTGTCGTCGACGATGACCCCCGATTCGTCGGTGATCGCCGAGTACTGCGACTCCCCGGGCGAGAGCGCCTCGACGTCGTTCGACGTGAGCCGCTGCATCAGGAGCGTCGCGTCCGGGCCGCTCACGACTATTTCGCCCATATGTGAGACGTCGAAGATCCCGACCGAGTCGCGCACGGCCTCGTGCTCGGCTCGGATCGATTCGAACTCGACGGGCATATCCCACCCGCCGAACCCGGTGAACGTCGCGTCTGTGGCGTAGACGTCGTACAGCGGCGGCTTCCGAAGGGCCATAGTGGACGGAGGGTTCGCGGCAAGAAATGTTTTGGTATGTCGGCCGCCCTCTGCGGGTGGTAAATCGTATACTGCAATAACAAACGTGGGTTTCCGAGGGAGCTCATTCGCGTGGAGCGAGGTACGAAAAGAGCGGAGCGGCTTCGTTATCAAATGGCGACGCCTTCACGAGACGCGGTTTTGAGTAATTCGATGACCCGTCTCCCCGTCCCAAATACGGACCGGCGGTCGTCGCTGTCGGAGCCGACACCTCGAGAACAACGGGGCGACACGACGGAAGGAGTCCGAGCGAGTGCGAAGAAGGCCCCGAAGGAGATGGGGCCCACCGAGAGCGGTTCGGGTGAGTCTACAGAATGAACGTGACAATAGCGAGGACGACGAAGATGATGACGAGCCATTTTGCGATTTCCATACTGATTCCCGCGACCCCCCGAGCACCGAGCACCGCTGCGACGATCGCGAGTATCAAAAAGAGGACTGCAAGCTCGATGAAGCCTCCGCCGAACTGCAACGGCACGGCCTGGACTGAGACAGCACTATCCAGAACTCCGTGTGGGAGTACCATAGCGGACCTACGTTTCCCGAGTATTTCAACCCGCGACGTATTCACTCCGCATCGTATTTTTGAGTAACCGGATAACTCCGTTCGAGTAGCAGTGATCCATCCGGACAATCAGGCCGTTATCCCATTGGGAAATTCGGAGTTGCTATTCACTCCGTCGATTCTCGGTTCCGTCGTTCCGTCCGGTAACGGAATTCTCCCTGACCAATTCTCACCGGACAGTGACCCGTTGCGGGGGGACGTGCTGTCGTTTGCGCCGGCTTCACCCAGTCGATGACTGGTTTTATGCAGCCACCTGTGGACATCTCTCACGACACGCGATGGTGAGCGGCGGACCCGCCGTCCAGGTCGGTCTTCTCGTTGCGACAGTCGCGGGGCTCTGGGTCGGGGCCCGTTTCCTCGTCGATTCCGTGGTCCGACTGGCCCGCCGGCTCGGGGTGTCGGAGCTGACTATCGGCCTCACTATCGTCGCCGCCGGCACCTCCACTCCGGAGCTGGTGGTCACCGCCGACGCGGCACTGGCCGGCCTGGGGGCGATCGCGGTCGGCAACGTCGTCGGGTCGAACATCTACAATCTCGCGTTCATACTCGGCGTCGTCTCGCTGGTTCGGGTCGTTCCGATCGAGCGGTCGCTGATCCACCGCGACGGTGTGGTTCTGGTCGTGAGCACGCTCGTCGGTGCCGCAGTTATGCTCGACCGCACGGTGTTCCGTGTCGAAGGGGCCGTGCTCGTCGTCTCGTTCGTCGCCTACACGGCGTACCTGCTCCGAACCGGAGCGGACCCCTCGACCGCGGATCTCGGTCCCGAAAAAGCGGGGATACCGACGGCACTGACCGAACGTGTGACGTTCCGTGGGCGGGATGCGGTCCTGTTGGTGCTGGGGCTCGCCGTGGTCCTGGTGAGCGGCGACCTGATGGTGGGGGCGGCCACCGCGCTGGCGCGAGGAGCGGGCATCCCCGACTCGGTCATCGGCGGCACCATCGTCGCTGCGGGCACCGCGACCCCGGAGTTCGCCGTCTCACTGGTGGCGATGCGGCAACGACGGCTCGGCGTGTCCGTGGGGAACATCGTCGGAAGCAACGTCTTCAACGTGCTCGGCGTGTTAGGGGTTGCCGCGGTCATCCGACCGCTGTCGTTCGGATCCGTCGCGCTCGAGTCCGTCGCGTGGCTCGTCGTCGTCACCGTGGTCATAGTCGCGGCGCTGTGGACGGGCCGACAGCTCTCGCGGCCGGAGGGAGCGCTGTTCGCTGCCTCGGAGGTCGGACGGTGGATCCTGGGACTGCTGGGGCTGGTCGGCTGAGAGACGCCCGAGACGAGGGCAATAACGGACACCACCCCCGATTGAAACACAGAGGGGGCCAGTTCAAGCGTCGCTCTGTCCGTAGGCGTCGAACCAGCCAGTAACGGTCTGCTCGAGCGCCCCGGTCGTGCTCCCGAGGTTCAGCATCTGGTAGCCGTTCGTCGCTTTTTCGTTGACGTCGTCCATCCCGAACCCGAGACCTGCGACGGGGACACCCGCATCGAGGGCCGTCGATCGGACCGTCTCGACGGCTTCCTGCACGTCCGGATGGTCGATTTCGCCGGGGCAGCCGAGCGACACCGAGAGATCGAGCGGGCCGATGAAGACGAATCCCAACTCCGGGACGGCGAGGATGTCGTCGAGGTTCTCGATGGACGCCTCGGTCTCGATGGTCACACCGACGAGGGTCTCTCTGTCTTCGGTGGCGATGTAATCGTCAGCGAGACCCCAGCGGCGAGCCCGCGGCGACGCCAGTCCGCGGTCACCGGGGCCATCGTCGTAGCGGAACCGGGCGGAGCGAACCGCCTCTCGGACTTCCTCGGCGGTTTCCACGCGGGAGAGGAACACGTTTCTCACACCGAGATCCAGCGCTTTCCGGACGAGCGTTGGATCCGTATCGGGAAGCCGAACGAGTAATTCGATATCCGTCCGTTCGGCGGCGCGGAGCAGGTCTTCTAACCGACTCGCGTCCCACGGGTCCGGTCCGCCGTGTTCGAGATCCAGCCAGACGAAATCCAAGTCGAGCTCACCGTAGAACTCTACGAGCGTCGGACTGTACGTGTTGTCGAGTATCCCGAGCGCGATCTCTCCGTCGTCCAGGGTCGCGGCGAGGTCGTTAGCGGGCTGGGTGGAATTCATAAACAATCTGATGTGGTATTACTCGTCGGGGCGGTTTCGGAGTCTGTCGATCCGGGCTTCGACGTCGTCGATCGCCTCTCGCACGTCCTCGCGGGCCTCACTACCTGCTTCTCTCGACTCGTCGATGACCTCGTCGAACTCCTTGCGCACCTGAGCGATCGCTCTATCAACTCGCTTGAACCGGTCTTTCTCTTGGTTGCTCATCGCAGGTAGAAAGTTCGGGACACTCGAAAGAAAACACGCTGTATTTTCATCATACAAGTATATGTGATTAATCGAGAGACAGGTACCGGTCGGCCGATCGCCGGTGGTTTTTTTGCGGTAATTTCGTGAGGAGCAGACTCGTTAAACACGCGCGAGCGCCGTGGTTATCTGGTTTCGGGGCGAACACCGACTATGGGACGGTTAGTAGAACTCGACGCGACCGCGCCGCTGAAACTCGACGAGTCCGACTTGGACTCCGAAAAGGGAGACGTCGCCGTCTGTCGCTGCGGTCTCTCCGGGGAGTTCCCGTTCTGCGACGGTACCCACCGGAAGACCAGGGCCGAAGACGGCGACACCCTGTACCGGTACGTCGAGGTGGATGAGACCGTTCGTCGCCGCGCGGTCGATCACGTCGCCTACGTCGCCGACGAAACGACGGACGACGACAGCGAATCCACCACCCGTCAGGAGTGACGTCGCGACGGGCGGTTTCGACGCGAAACTGTATTCGGTTTCGTTATTCTTAATTAGATACTTAATATGGTTTCTACTATGTCGACGGGGAGGGGAATTTCGAGACGGGCGTACCTGGCGGCGGTCGGAACCGCTGCCGCCGGTGGATATGCCGGCTGTACCGGAGCGGCCGCCGAATCGGTCTCCGTTCTGTCGGCCGGAAGCCTCGCAACCACCTTCGACGACTACGTCGCACCCGCATTCGAAGCGGAGACGGGGACCGCGGTTCACGGCGAGTACTACGGAACCAACGCCGTGATGCGGATGGTCGAGGATCGAACGAAACACCCCGACGTGATCGTGAGCGCAGACGCGACGCTCCTCCGAGACCGACTCTACGGCGAGTTCACGGACTGGGACGTCGAGTTCGCGACGAACAGCCTGGGTCTCGGCTACCATAAGTCCACGTCGGTCGGGCGGGCCCTCGACGCCGGACGTCCCTGGTACGAGGTGGCGCGCGAGGTCGACGACGGTGAGGTCGCCATCAGCGACCCGGACCTGGACCCGCTCGGCTATCGCGCGCTCCAGGCGTTCGAACTCGCAGAGCGCGAACACGGCCTCGACGGCTTCCGGGAAGAGATGTCCCGACGCGTGTATCTAGAACCGGAAGAACCGCAGCTGATGGCCGGTGTCGAGAGCGGCTCTCGCGCCGCAGCGGTCGTCTATCGGAATATGGCCGTCGATCACGGAATGCCGTTCGTCGAGTTCCCCGACGCGTACAACTTCTCCGACCCGTCACTGTCAGATCACTACTCGACGGCCGCGTATACCACAGAAGAGGGATACACGGCGGAGGGCCGTCCGATCATCTACAACGCCACGACGAAGCAGGGTGCCGACAACCCGGACGCGGGCCGGCGGCTGGTGCAGTTTCTCGCCGATAACCCTGGCCTCCTCGACGAGGCGGGACTGACCGTCACAGCCGATCTGCCGCGCGGTCACGGCGACCTCCCGGAGGACGTCGAGGGATGAACCGCACTGACACCGTCGGTTCCGGGCGATCGTTTCGGGTTCCGGGACGGCTCGTTCCGGCGGTTCTCGGCGGGTTCCTGCTCGTTTACTTCGCGTTTCCGTTTCTGTCGTTTCTCTCGCGCACCGGGACGGCGAACGTCGCCGCCAGGCTGTCGACGCCGGAGGCACAGGCGGCGATCCGTAACTCGCTTCTCACCGCGCCCGTCTCGACGGCGGTCGCGACGGTGTTCGGCGTGCCTCTGGCGTATCTCCTCGCGCGGGCGTCGTTCGTCGGCAAGCGGCTGGTCGAAGGGATCGTGGTGCTGCCGCTGGTCCTCCCGCCGGTGGTCGGGGGGGCGATGCTCCTGACGGCCGTCGGACGGTTCACTCCGGTCGGGCGCGTCGCGGCCGCCGCGGGCGTTCCGCTCACGGGGAGCCTCCTCGGCGTCGTCCTCGCCCAGACGTTCGTCGCCGCGCCGTTCGTCGTCATCACGGCACGCGCGGGCTTCGGCAGCGTCGACGAGCGACTGGAACAGGCCTCTCGGTCCCTCGGATACGGACCGCTCGCGACGTTCTGGAACGTCTCGCTCCCGCTGGCCCGCGGGGCGATCCTCGCCGGAATCACCCTGACGTTCGCCCGGGCGATCGGTGAGTTCGGGGCGACGATGATGGTCGCGTACAACCCTCGGACGATTCCGACGCGGATCTGGATCGACTTTATTTCTGGTGGCATCGACACGGTCGTCCCACTCGCGCTCGCACTGCTCGCTATCACGCTCGCCGTTATCACCGCGGTACAGCGATTCGGCCGGATTCCGACGGTGGTCGACGGATGAGAGTAGGATCGACGGACGAATCTGGATACCGACGAAGGACACTAGTGACCGGCGAATGATGCAGGTGAGTGACGAATGAGACGGGTGAGAGTCGAGTGAGACTGGCAATCGACGCCCTCTCGCACCGCTACGGCGACGAACTCGCCGTCGACGACGTGTCGTTCGGGATCGAGGCGGGCGAACTGGTCGCGCTGGTCGGCCCGAGCGGGTGTGGGAAGACGACCGTCGTCCAGTCGATCGCGGGCCACGTCCGCCCGACGGCCGGCCGGATCGCGCTCCACGGCGAGGACGTGACCGGGGTACCGCCGGAGGATCGAGGGGTGAGCATCGTCTTCCAGCGGTCGACGCTGTATCCGCACATGACCGTCGGCGAGAACGTCGCCTACGGGCTCGACGCCCGGGGCGTCGCCCCCGCTCGCCGGGAGGCGTTAGTGTCGAAACACCTCGAGTTGGTCGCGCTCGACGACCAGCGCGAGGCGCGCCCGACCGAGCTGAGCGGCGGGCAGCGCCGACGGGCGGAACTGGCGCGGGCGCTGGCACCGTCGCCGGACGTGCTGTTGCTCGACGAGCCGCTATCGGCGCTCGATCGGACGCTGCGTATCCGGTTGCGCGAGGAGATCGCGCGAATCCAGCGGGAGACCGGCGTGACGACGCTGTTCGTCACGCACGACCAGGAGGACGCGATGGCGCTGGCCGACCGCCTAGTCGTGATGAACGAGGGCCGAATCGTCGGCAGGGGGCGGCCGCGAGACCTCTATGAATCCCCGCCGACGCCCTTCGTCGCGTCGTTCCTCGGTCGGGCGAACACGTTCTCGGCGACGGTGCTGAAATCGAATCCGCTCACGGTCCGTCGAGGCGACGAAACCGTCGAGATCAGAGGCGTGAAGGCGGATGTCTCAGACGACTCGACGGTCACGTGTCACGTTCACCCCGAGGACCTCTCGGTTCGTCCGGCCGAGAGCCGGGCCACGAACCCGTCCATCCGAGGGACGGTCGCTCACGTCGCCGACGTCGGTCGCCGCTACGACGTGACAGTCCGGATCGGATCGGGCGAGGACCTCGTCGCAGAGCAGGTGTCGTCGCCGCCGGCGGTCGACGACGACGTCGCCGTGGCGTTTCCGGGGGATCGTCTCCACCTGTTCGATCGCGACGAAGGACGTCGGGTGCCGCTGTCGGCGGTTTGAGCGACGGAGATCACGCTGCTCCCGACCGCCCGGCAGATCGAGACGGATGGGCGAGGGTCGGTCGTCTACCACCTGAACAAGATTTCAATTCAGATCTAATTCAAGCTAGGGGCACAGCTGCGGCTTTGACGACTGTTCTCGCGGGAGATGCCGGTTTTTGGCCCCACTGTAGCGCTCGCTACCGGAACAGTTAATTTAGATATTCATCAACTAATTGGTGATGGCACAAGCAACGGAACGGCTCCAGCGCTACCTGGAGGACGAACTCGGAGAGTGTCGCAGCGAGGACGTCGAGCGCCGACTCGACGAGCTCGGGACGCTCGAGGCGGCGCTCGGCCGAGACCAGGTCGAGGCCGAACTGGACGTGGTCTCCGCGCTCGCGAACGAGACGCGCTACACCCTCGTCCGGGTCCTCGTCGCCGCCGGGGAGGAACTGTGCGTCTGTGAGTTGAACGCGGTCGTCGACGTGAGCGAGAGCGGGCTCAGTCACGCGCTCTCGAAACTCGTCGACGCGGGGCTCGCGGAGGGCCGAAAGGACGGGCGCTG
Organism: Halobellus rarus; assembly: GCF_024494595.1. Classification (GTDB taxonomy): domain Archaea; phylum Halobacteriota; class Halobacteria; order Halobacteriales; family Haloferacaceae; genus Haloquadratum; species Haloquadratum rarum. Next base: position 72,576 of record NZ_JANHDI010000014.1, read on the forward strand.
GAAGATGTACCGGGCGACCAACCGCGCGGTGGCGCTCGTCACCGTCGTCGAGGGGAGCGTCAGCGGCGGCGCGGCCGGTGGCGCGAACGGCGGCGGGATCGGCAACACGTCGGGAGGCGAGTGACCGCCGATGAGTGAGGCCCACGAGCACGGCCCGAACTGCGAGTGCGAGAGCTGTGGGGATCCGCGGTCGATGGACTTCCTCGATAAGTACCTCACCGTCTGGATCTTCGGCGCGATGGCGGTCGGCGTCGGCCTCGGGTACGTCGCCCCCGCCGTCACCCGGCCGATCCAGAACCTCCACCTCGTCGAGATCGGGCTGATCCTGATGATGTACCCGCCGCTGGCGAAGGCCGACTACTCGCGGCTCCCGACGGTCTTCAGCAACTGGCGGGTTCTCGGGCTGAGTCTCGTGCAGAACTGGCTGATCGGCCCGACGCTGATGTTCGGACTCGCGGTCGTCTTCTTCAGCGGACTCGTCCCCGGGCTTCCCGCGCGCCCGGAGTACTTCCTCGGGCTCGTGTTCATCGGGATGGCCCGGTGCATCGCGATGGTGCTCGTCTGGAACGAACTCGCCGAGGGATCGACGGAGTACGTGACCGGCCTCGTGGCGTTCAACAGCCTCTTTCAGATCGTCACCTACGGCGTGTACGTCTGGTTCTTCGCGCTGTTTCTGCCTCCATTGCTCGGGATGGAGTCGCTGGTCGCGGGCATCTCGACGTTCGATATCACGCCGATGCAGGTGTTCGAGGCGATCGTCGTGTTCCTCGGGATCCCGTTCGCCGGCGGCTTTCTCACGCGGTACGTCGGGACCCGCCTCAAGAGCCGAGCGTGGTACGACGACGTGTTCGTTCCGAAGATCGACCCGCTGACGCTCGTCGCGCTGCTGTTCACCGTGATCGTGATGTTCGCGACGCAGGGCGGCGCGATCGTCGCCTCGCCGGGCGACGTCCTGCTCATCGCCGTTCCGCTGACGATTTACTTCGTCGTGATGTTCCTCGTCAGCTTCGGGATGGGACGCGGGATCGGCGCGGACTACTCGACGACGACGGCGATCGGCTTCACCGCGGCCTCGAACAACTTCGAACTGGCCATCGCGGTCGCCGTCGCGGTCTTCGGCGTCGGCTCCGGGGTCGCGTTCGCGACCGTCGTCGGCCCGCTCATCGAGGTTCCCGTGTTGCTGGCGCTCGTCAACGTCGCGCTGTCCTTCCAGCGGAAGTTCGACTGGGGCGGCTACACGACCGGAAGCCTCGACGGACCGACCGGCGAAGTCGCGGCCGACGCGGCCGACTCGACGACCGACGACGACTGATACTGTCCGACAGCGACGAGGGCTCGACTCGGCTTTTCCGACTACGCGTACGCCGCGAACTCCTCACCGAAGAGGAGGAAGTAGCCCGTTCCGACGACGCCGACGGCGGCCGCGACCGTGAACGCCACCTCGGGGCTCACGAACTCCCAGAGGTAGCCGCCGAGGGCCGCACTCGGGATCACGACCGTGTTCCGCAGCAGGTAATAGGTCCCGGTGACGCGCCCGCCGGCACCCCGCTGTGCGGGGCCGACGATCAGCGCCTTGTGCGAGGGGAGCCCGGCGAAGCGGAGCCCCGAGAACGCGAAGACGAGAACCATCGCCACCGAGGTCGCCGGCGCGTAGATCAGGACGACCGGGAAGGCGGCGTAGACGGCGAACCCGAGCGCGACGACGGGCTTCAGCCCGACGCGCTCGGCCGCCTTCGCGGCGGGAGCCATCACGAGCAGCGCGATCAGCATCTCCACGCCGAGCAGGTAGCCGAAGAACGCGGCCGGCGAGAGGTCGATCGCGTAGGAGACGCCCGGGAGCGAGACAGTCGTCTCCAGGCCGACCTCGTAGATCCGCGTGACCACGAGCACGAAGAAGACGTAGACCATCCCGTTGGCGAAGCGGACGAGCGTGTCGCCGACGAGCAGGGGTCGCAGCTCGCTCGGCATCTCCCGAAGATCGCGTCTGACCGCTGCGACGCCGGCGAAGGAACCGCCGATCGTGTCCTCGCTCGCGTCGTACAGCAGGTGCTGGACGACGGTGCCGACGACGCCGAAGGCGACCGCCACGGCGAGAACGTACCGGAAACTCACCGTGAACGCCGGATGGAGGCCGATGAGCACGGCCGCGAGCACGGGGCCGACGAGGAACGCGGTCCGCCGGAACGTCTCGGTGCTGGCGAAGCCCGCGGCGAGTCGGGAGGGATCGGTCGCCTGCTTGACGACCGCGAAGGTCGCTCCGAGTCCGAAGGACTTCCACGCCTGTGCGAGCAGCAGACCGACGAAGATCCAGACCCACGGCTCGACGGTCAGTCCCGCGAGCGAGAGCGGGCCGATCCCGGGGGCGACGAGCCAGAAGCCGAACCCGACCGTCGACACCAGGCCGAACAGCGTGAGCGCGTACCGCGAGCCGATCCGGTCCGAGATCGCGCCGCCGGGGTACGGATAGACGGCCGAGACGACGTTACCGACCGTCCCGAACAGGCCGACGACGAACCCGCTCGCGCCGAGGGCGACGAGGTACTCCGGGAGGAACCGGTTCGTCATCTGGAAGCCGAGGCTGAACGCGAACATCGCCAGCGACAGCACCAAGACGTCGCGTTCGAGCGCGAAGAACCGACGGAAGGTCTCAAGCGGTCCCGACGCGTCGGTCTCGGGTTCTGGGGTGTCGTCGACCATCTACCACCGGGACGGTCGCGTCGAATCGTAAAGTAACCCCGGTCGTGGGTGGGAGCCTCCACGACAGCCGCGTCCGAGCGGGTCGAATCAGGCGTCGGAGACGGCGCTCTCGTCCGACTGTTCCTCCCGATACCGCGACGCGTGCTCGTCGAGGAGGGCCTGCCGCTTGCGCTGGGCCGCTTCGGACATCAGCTCCTCGCTCCACTCGAACCCGTGGTCGGTTTCGAGTTCGACCGACTCGACGCCGTCGAGGTCGCCGACCTCGCCTTCGACCTCCTCGATGAAGTACGGGACCATATGGCACATCGGCGAGGTGAGCCGCATCTCGACGTCGACGTGACCGTCCTCGACCTCGACCGACTTCACGAGCCCCATCTCGACGATGTTCAGGTTCGAGCCGGTGGCGGCGCTGCAGGGATCGACGATCTCGCGCAGGCGCTCGTAGACGCGGGCGGCGGGGACGCTCCCGTCGGCGTCGATCCGATCGATGGTGTCGGGGGCGACCGCGGATCCGGCGTCGCCGGGGTTCTCGGATTCGGCGCTCATCGAGCCACCTCGAAGCCCGTGGACTGCCACTCGTCGGTCAGGTCGACGTCGCTGTACTCGTCGTCCGCGATGTCCGATCGGATCTCGTCGATGTCGAAGCCGTGCGCCTCCGCCCAGTTCTCGCCGAGGATCTTCTCTTTGTCCTCCTGGGTGATCTCGAACGTTCCGGAGAAGCTCTGCATCTCCGGGAAGTCGTACTCCCAGAAGCGTTCGAGCAGGAGGCCGGGGTGGAAGTGCGGCGCGCCGGTGCCCCAGAGGATCTTCTCGAGCGCCTGCTCGCCGCCGCCGTAGAGGAGGTCTTCGAGCGTCTCCGCGAACGACTCGGGCGCGGTGATGAGTTCGGCCAACGTGAGTTCGAGGTTGACGTAGACGTTCGGGTGGCGGGCGATCTGCCACCCCGTCTCCTCGGCGAAGGACAGCCCGCCGTGGACGATCTCGAAGGTGAGATCCGGGAACGACGCCGCCGCCTCCTCGACGTCGCCGACCTTGTACGAGTCCATCGGGACCGCGCCGAACGGGAGCGCCTTGTGGACGGCGACGACGTCGAGGCCGAGGTCGGCGGCGCGTTCCCACAGCGGGAACGCGACCTCCGGATCGTCCATCTTGAACCCGTGGTGCGTCCCGTCGGCCTCCCAGTAGGATGGGTACACCTTCACGCCGTGGGGGTCGAACGCCTCGACCTGCCGGGTGAGTTCCGCCTGCGGGTCGTCCATCCCGACGGCGTCGATGCTGGCCAGCGCCGCGGTCCGCGTCGGGTTGCGCTCGACGAACTGCTCGGCCTTCGCCTCGGCGGTGAGCCCGTCGTAGAACACCGTGATAGATTGCGGATGGATGACGGCGAAGTCGGTTCGGCTCTCCCGAAAGAGCGAGTTCTCGGTCTCCTCGATCGGCCAGTCGCTGAGGAACGACTCGCGGGTCCGCCGGTACCCCTCGGGCATCTTGCTCTCTAACCCGACGCCGATCTCGGCGACCTGCTGTGCGTACCGTGGCACCCTGAAGTTCGATTCGGCCTGGTTGTACGCGTGTACGACCGCGTCCGCGACGAACACGTCGTCCAGTTCTCTCATAGGTAGTGAATGATAGACCGTGATGATATTTGTTGGGGGCCGGACGCGTAGCGCCGTGAGCCGATCGAGACGGCGAGCGATCAGGGGGCGAGCAATCGAGGCGGCGACGTACGTCCGACAGTTTCAGCTCCCGGCGGACCCGGTCTCCGCGACGTCGACGGGGGGACGGGACGCGGCGTCGTCGGCCCGCCAGACGTTCCCGCGGCGGCCGACACGCGAGAGGTCGAGGCGAACGGACTCCCCGGCCGACAGCGACGATAGCGCCTCGCGAGTGGTCTCGTCGGCGAAGTCGACCAGGTGGTAGGTCGCGTGTGTCGCGGTCGAGCGCACCGTCACCGCGTCGTGGCTGTTCATCTCGGATACGATTATGAACGAATCAGACCCGTTCCCGGGATTTGAACTCATTCTATTCAGTTAGTGGGAGAATTAGTTGATAAAGTTGTTCTATAAAGTGTATAAGGTGTATGTACGCCACAGTCGGATAACGAGTGGCAGTCATCGCGCGAATCGGGACCGCGAGAAGCAGCCACCGACACCCGGATGGCGGATTCGGGGAGCGGCGATCGCCCCCGACGGCCGAGAAACGGTTATCTCACAGAGACGCCACGGGTCGGTATGATCGAACCGCTGCTCCGCCTCTTCGAGGGGCTCTCCGCGACCGAGGCGACGCTGGCGGTGCTTCTCGTCTCCGTCGCGGCCGCCGTCGCGATGGAGTTCGTCGTCCTCCGATTGGCCAAACGGTACGTCTCCTACACCGACACGGAGTACGACAACATCGTCTTCTCCACCCTCCGCGCGCCGATGGTCGTCACCGCGGCCCTGGTCGGCGTGTACGTGCTCACGCAGGTCCCCTCGGTGCGATCGTCGGTGCTGCTCGATCCGGGGACCATCGACGACCTGTTCGGGCGGCCCGCGCTCTCGATCCTCGTCCTCGTGTGGGCGTACGCCGCCAACGAGGTGGTGAACCGACTCGTCGCCGCCGTCAACGAGGAGGGCGGCCGGTTCGATTTCGCGCCCGTCTTCTCGAACATCTGGACGCTTTCGGTCCTCGTCGGCGGCGCGGGGACGCTGCTGTGGCTCTGGGGCATCGAGATCACGCCGCTTCTCGGGGCCGCGGGCGTCGCGGGGATCGCCGTCGGCTTCGCCGCGAAGGACACCGTCGCGAACTTCTTCGGTGGGATCGCCCTGTACTTCGACGACACCTACAAGCTCGGCGACTACATCGTCCTCGACGACGACACCGCCGGGACGGTCATCAAGGTCGGGGTCCGCTCGACGACGCTTCTCACCCGCGACGAGGTGATGGTCACCGTGCCCAACGCCGCGCTCAACGCCGCGAAGGTGACCAACGAGTCGGCTCCGCAGCGTCGCCGTCGCATCCGGGTGCCCATCGGGGTCGCCTACGGGACCGACATCGACGCGTTCGAGGAACTCCTCGTCGAGGTCGCGGCGGCGGAGTCGCTGGTCCGCGACTCGCCGAAGCCCCGGGCGCGGTTCCGGTCGTTCGGCGATTCGGCGCTGCAGTACGAACTCCTCTGCTGGGTCAACGGCCCCACGCGACGGCGGCGAGCGCAGCACGAACTCAACCGCTCGCTGTACAAGGCGCTGAACGCGGCCGGGATCGAGATCCCGTACCCGAAGCGCGACGTGACGGTCACCGAGGCGGTCTCCGACATCGCGGCTGACGCCGACGCGGGGACGGCGGCGATCCGCGCCAGGGAGGACCGAGCCGCTGACGGGCGCGAGAGAGACGGTCCGGCGTAAGGGCGGCGGTCTGGACGGTCCGAGAGGTCCGTCCCCGAGCCGCCGTCGTCGAGATCTGCGACATCGTCGTCGTTATGTTCCTGCCCGCGAATGCTGCGGTATGGACCTCCTGGGACGGTTGTACGCGGAGAATTCCGACGGCGACGGCCCCGAGGAACCGCGGGTCGCGCTCTTCGTCGACGGGCCGAACGTCCTCCGCGACGAGTTCGACGTCGACCTCGACGACGTCCGCGAAGCGGCCGCGGCGGCCGGACAGTTGACGGCGATGCGCCTCTACCTCGACGAGCACGCGACGCCGGGGCTGATCCAGGCCGCCGAGGCGCGCGGGTTCGAGGTCGTCGTCACGAGCGGCGACGTCGACGTCCGTCTCGCGGTCGACGTGACCCGCTTCGCCGTCGAAGACCGCGCCGACGTGATCGCCATCGCCTCCCGGGACACGGATTTCAAGCCCGCCATCGAGACGGCGAACGCTTACGGCTGTCGGACCTTCGCCATCGCGCCGGGGGAGTTCGGCCGGTCGGACGCCCTCCGGAACGCCGCGACCGAGCGCGTCACGATCGAGGAAGAGAGCGAGGACGACGGCCCCACGCTCGTCGGTTACGACGGATAGCCGCCAGAGAACGTCTGGCCGCTCGCCGGCACGAACACTTCTCCCGTCGGTCCTCTGACGCACACTGGAAAGCGGACGAACTTTTGAGTCCGAGTGCGGAGAGGAGGTATGGAAGAACTCGGGACGCCGGTACTCGACAACCACCTCCACCTCGATCCGGAACACGGCCGCGGTCTCGACGCCGTCCGCGACTTCGCCCGCCTCGGCGGCACGCACCTGCTCGTTGTGAACAAGCCGTCGTGGCTCCTCGGCGTCGACCCCGACGCGGGCGAGGACTTCCGACCGGTCTTCGAGACGACGCTCGACGTCGTCGAACGGGCCAGCGAGATCCTGCCGGGGAAAGCGTGGCCCGTCCTCGGCGTCCACCCCGGACTCGTCTCGAAACTCGTCGACGACCGCGGCTTCTCGCCCGAAGAAGCCGGCGGCCTGATGCGCGCCGGCCTCGATCAGGCGGCCGAGTTCGTCCGCGACGGCGACGCGCTCGCGCTGAAGTCCGGCCGGCCCCACTACGACGTCTCCGAGGCGGTGTTGGCGGCCTCGAACGAGGTGATGCGCCACGCGTTCGCGCTGGGCGCGGACCTCGACTGCGCAGTCCAGTTGCACACGGAGGCCTCGGAGGATCTGACCGAGGTAGCCGAGTGGGCCGAGGAACGGGGGCTCCCGGCGCATCGGGTCGTGAAGCACTACGCGGGCGGGACGCTGGCGGGGCCGACGCCGAGCGTGATGAGCGAGAAAGATCGATTGAAGATCGCCGCCGAGTCGGGCGAATCGTTCCTGATGGAGACGGACTTCGTCGACGATCCCGACCGTCCGGGGATGGTTCTCGGCCCGAAGACCGTCCCGCGTCGCGTGCGGTGGTTGCTCGACGAGGGGCACAGTGCGGCCGTCGAACGCGCCCACGCGGAGACGCCGCAGCGAGTTTACGGGATCGACACGCGCGCGTCGCTGAAACGGTGAGTGATTCCGGACCAGAGGGCGGGTCAGACCCCCACCGCGCTGGACCGTGTGCCGGTCCGCGTCGGAACTTCGAGAAATAACCTGATCAATACTTATATTCGTAACCGGACTACTTTCGAATATGCCCCACGGCCAAGACCGGGAAGGCGCGAACAGCCCCGACTCCGAATCGACGTACGAGTGTCTCCAGTGCGGCGAGATCGTCTCGGCAAAATCGCACCCCGGTGGCTGCGAGTGCGGCGGCGAGTTCCAGAACCGGGGCAAATCACTCGAGTGATCGTCGATCCGCTCGATGTGAGAACCGACGAGAGCGTGCGGCCGGATGCCCACTGGGTTCCAAACGCGACGATAGTCGCAAATGCCGCTGTCGTTAGTACCACGGACCCCCCGAAAATCGGGCCTCGACAAGAAAGGCATTTGAATCCCGGCGGAAATGGTGGAGTATGACCGAGGCCGAGGAGACTTACTACACCGAAGAACGCTGGCAGAACTGGCTCTCCCGCGTCGAAGAGGAAGAGCTCGATCCCGAGAACGAAGACTCCGCGCGACTGCTCTTGAACCTCCAGGACGACGCCGCCATCGCGGTGGCGAAGATCGTCTCCGCGTACGAGGAGGACCGCCTGGACGACGAGGAAGCGATCGAGGAACTCGAACGCGTCCGGACGATCGTGCTCTCGGAGCCCGAACTGGACATCGACGACGACGCCGCGCGCGAGGACAAGGAGATGCTCGTCGACGGCGTCCAGACGAGCCTCGTCTGCGTCTTCTACGCCGCAGAGGAGTACATCGTCGCCGGTGCGGCCGAGGAAGCGCCGATGGGCGAGTACGTCGAGGCCGCCGCGGCCGCCGAGCGGGACGACGATATGGACGCCGCGCTGGGCTACCTCGTGCAGGCCGGCACGCGCATCATCGTCGGCGACGAACTGGATATGGCCGTGGTCGACGACCTGGAGTACGGCCTCGTCTCCGAGTGGGTCAACGGCCTCGACAGCCTCCAGAGCGCGATGAGCGACCCGGAAGTCGTCGAAGAAGAAGAGGACTGACCCCGAAGCGGAACCGACGTCACGCCTTCTGGCCTCGGTCCGTCTCGTAGCGGCGGCACGTTTTTATCCGGTAGCCGCTGAATCGGAACTATGTCTCTTCGAGACGACGACAGGGCCGTGACCGTCCAGATCGGCGCGGTCCTGCTTTTGGGCTTTCTCGTCGTCTCGCTGTCGCTGTATCAGGCGACGGTCGTCCCGAACGAGAACCGCCAGGTCGAGTTCCAGCACAACCAGCGCGTGCAGGCGGATATGCAGGAGGTCAGGAACGCGATCCTCGGGACGGCGTCGTCCGGATCCGCCGCTCCCGTCGGCGTCGAATTGGGAACGCAGTACCCCTCCCGCGCCGTCGCGGTGAACCCCGGTCCACCGAGCGGTACGCTCTCGACGGCGGAGCTCGGGACGGTCCGGATTTCGAACGCCAGGGCCGACGATCAGGCGACAGCCGATCCCGACTACCCAGAGACGGCGGACTTCTGGGACGGCGAGGACCACACCTACCCGACGAAGTCGCTCGTCTACCGGCCGGACTACGCGAACTACGACGCCGCCCCGACGACGGTCTACGAGAACGGCGTCGTGTACAACCGATTCGACTCGGGGAACCTCACGCGTACCGGCCAGCCGATCGTCGCCGGCACGCGCATCTCGCTCGTCGCGCTCGACGGTAACCTCTCTCGCGGCGGTGCGAGCACACTCTCACTGGACCCACAGGCGGTGAGCGTCTCGACGCGCACGATCAGCGTCTCGAACGTCTCCGCGGGGGAGAACGTCTCGATCTTCGTTCCCTCCCGGCTGAACGCCCAGACGTGGACGGACCTACTGAACGAGACTGGGGAGTACGACCCCGCCGCCGACCCCGATAACGACGCGCGCGTCTACCGGGTCGAAAACGTAGAGAGCGACGGACGAGACGGCGTCGAACTGTACTTCGAGCCCGGGACGACCTACCAGTTGAAACTCTCGAAAATCGGCGTCGGGAGCGGCGTCGACGACACCGATCCCGCGTACCTGACGAGCATCGAAGACCTCGAGGAGAACCCCTTCGAGGGCCGCACCTATCCCTTCGTGGTCGAGTCGCGCGACAAGTACAACAATCCGGTTCCGACGACCGTCGGGGCCGGCAGCGAAGAGACGACGGTTCCGGACGGCGTGGTTCTCGAACCGGGCCGCTACCGCTATCAGTACACCGCGCCCGATAGTTCGACAGCGAGTTCGGATTCGATCGGGGTGTCGTATCGAGCTGAGTCCGACGACGGTCCGTACGACGTCAGTAGTCCCAATTTCGAGGGTGAGCGCGTCGAGAACGTGGAGTACGACGTGAACGTACAAGCCGGAGGTGGCAGCGGCGGAGGTAACAACGGCGGTGGGACAACTACGCCCGGGGGAGACGATGCCTTCGGAAGTGTTGTGCAACAGTCTTTCAGAGGCGGCCCGGACCGGGGGTACGTGAAGTTTACAGTGACAAATCAAGAGTCTTCGTCTCTCACGATCGAATCCATTGAAGTCACCTCGAACGGGGCGAACAGAATATACGAATCACAGGGCGGAAGTAGCGAAGGTAATACGGAGTTCTTCCTTTCTTCAGGCGGATCAGATGCGATCTACGAATCGGGAGACAGTGGGTCGTTTTACAGCTTGGGCGATACCCAGCAACTAGATAGTTCAATCACAGTAAACGCCGGTTCAGATCTCTCCGTGACGTTGTCACAGTTCCGAAACGGGAACTCGATCGCGAATATGGAAAATGACGAGGTCTCAGTCACATTTTATTACTCGGATACAAGCGCGGATCCGACGACCGTGACCTTCCAAGTCCAGCCATAATCCGTCGGGAACGTTTCAAAACTTGGCTTTCATTGAAATAATCATTTTTGATTTTTCCATACGAAAGTTCACTTAGGTCCACAATTAAGTACGCCCAATGAGTGCGTTTCCCGCCAACCGCGCCCAAGCAGAATCCCTCGGGAGCCTGCTCCTCGTCGCGGTAGTCGTCATCAGCGCGACGACCTTCGGCGCGTACTACGTCGCCTCGACGAGCGGCGGGGGCGCGGGCGGGTCGGCGGGCAGCGCCGGCGGAGCGGCAGGGTCGACGGCGGACGTGACGCTCGCTGCGACCGAGGAGACGCTCCGACTCTCGCACAACGGCGGACCGTCGGTCCCGATCGAGGACCTTCGGGTGACCGTCGAAAACGGCTCCGGAGAGTACTCCTACGCCTTCTCTGACGGCCGGATCCGAAACGACGGCGGGGAGAACGGGCAGTTCGACCCCGGAGAGACGTGGCGGCTCGGATGGACACAGTCGCCCGGTACGTCGGTCACTATCGCGCTCGTGAACACCGACTCCGAGACGCTGGTGCTTCGAGAGACGACGACAGTCGGGTCGGACGCCGCGGGCGAAACGAGGGGGAACGCCGAGGGGACCGACACGAACGAGGCCGTCGTCGACGTCGACGCCGGGCCACAGCGGACCGTCTCGGGCGAGGCGGGGTCCTCTGTCGTCCTTGACGGGACCGTGAACAGTGCGGCGAGTGACTTGGACTACGAGTGGGAGATCACCGACGACGACGACGTAGCTGAAGGAGCGATCGAACTTACCGAGGACACGACGACCGAGCCGACGTTCGAGATCCGCGAGAACGTCACCGACAGGGACCACACGGTCGAGGTCGAGTTTACAGCCAGCAACGACACCGCGTCGGGGGCGGATCAAACGGCAGTCCTGATCGAGCGGTTCAATCGTCCGCCGGTCGCCGACGCGGGTGAGGATCGGGAGTGGAGTGGCGGCGATGACAGCGACGACGACGATGACGACGATGACGGTGATGACGGTGATGACGACGAAGACGATGCCGATGCACTCGCAAAGCCCGTCACCGTAACGGGGGCGGCGGTTATCTACCCGCCGAACCTCGATTCGGGGCTCGTGAGCGATACGGATGACGACACGGAACTCGACGATTCGTTCGTCGAACTCGACGGGACGGGGAGCTACGACCCTGATGGCGACGAACTGCAGTACGAGTGGCGGGTCGTCGACCAGGGCGACTTCGAAGACAGTGACCTCAACCTCGTCGACAGCGAAAGTGCGACGCCCAAACTTTCCCTCCTGACGGTTCCCGACGACGAGCGCCGGAACATCACAGTTGAGCTAACGGTGACCGACACCTCGGGAGTAACCGACGCAGATCGCGTGAATGTGACTGTAGTCCCGAGCGTCGAGGACGACGATGACGACGGCTGGTGGGACGATGATGACGACGGCTGGTGGGACGACTGGTGGGACGGATGGGGTAGCTGGTGGAACGATCGTGGACGGTGAAAAACGAGCGCAAGCAGCACCCCTTCGCTGCACACTTAGACGATCGTCGACAGTGCTATCGACAAAACAATAAGCGGTACGCGAGATAGGCGAGGTATGACTGCCGTCGGCATCGACGCCATCGAACTCTGGACGGGCAAACTGCGACTCGATCTGCCGAACACCTTCGCGCCGGTGAAGGGCGAAGACCCCGGCAAGTACACGAAGGGGATCGGAATCGAGTACTCCTCGCTGCCCGACGTCTACGAGGACATCGTGACGATGGGCGCGAACGCGGCGAAGCGCCTGATGGACCGACGAGGGCTCTCTCCCGACGACATCGGTCGGATCGACGTCGCGACCGAGTCCGCCTTCGACAACTCCAAGCCGGTCTCGACGTACGTCGCCGGCTGCTTAGAGCAGGTCTACGACGGCGACTTCCACCACGCGAACAAGGGCGAGCGGAAGTTCGCCTGCCTGTCGGGAACGCAGGTCATCGACGACGCGTACAACTGGATCCGCGCGGGCCGCAACCGCGGGCGCGCGGCGCTCGTGATCGCGACGGACACGGCGCTGTACGAGCGCGGCGATCCGGGCGAGGCCACCCAGGGAGCCGGCGCGGTGGCGATGCTCATCGACGAAGACCCCGACGTCGTCGCGCTCTCGACCGAGCAGGGCTACGGCAGCGCCGACGAGACCGACTTCCTGAAACCCAACCAGCAGTTCCCGAGCGTCGACGGCAAGCGCTCGATCCAGGTGTACCTCGCGCGGATGCGCGAGGCCCTCGAAGACTACGAGTCAGTCGCCGGCGACACCCACCCCGACGACTTCGTCTACTTCCCGTTCCACACACCCTACCCGGGAATGGTCCGGAAGGCCGCGCTGCTCGGGTATCGCCACATCACCCGCGACACCGACATCGAAGACGCCCTCGCCGACGACATCGGGATGCAGCCGCGCGAGGCCGACTTCGCGGCGTGGGACGACTACGAGGAGGCGATCCGGGCGTACATGGACGAACTGAAGGAGACCCGTCGGTACCGCGAGTGGTACGAGCGGGCGATCGAGCCGACGATTCAGATATCCGGGCAGGTCGGCAACTGGTACACCGGCTCGGTCCACATCGCGCGCCTGTCGGCGCTCCGGGCGGCCGCCGAAGAGGACGCCGACCTCGCGGGCGAGAAGTTGCTCGTCGGTTCCTACGGCTCCGGCGCACAGGCGGAGATCCACGCCGAAACGGTGCAGGACGGCTGGCGCGAAGGCGTCGAGGCCGTCGAGGTCGAATCGCGCCTCGACGACCGTTACGACCTCTCCTACGAGGAGTACGAACTCGTCCACGACGTCCACAACCACGAGAAGGAGGTCGAGGTCGACGAGTTCACCCAACCCTCCGGCGAGTTCGTCTTCACCGGTTGGGGTCGGATGAACGAGCGGCGCTACGAGTACGTCGAGTGAGGGAGCCCCATACGCTGCACCGCCTACGGCAACCGGCGCAGGTCGTCGAGCATTTCCTCTAAGTCGCGATTAGAGATGGCAAGCGAGAAGCCGTCGATTGTCGCGAGCGCCGGCGCGTGCTCCCAGAGGTCATCTTCGGTGAGGCCGTGGAGGATGACGGCGTTCGGCGTCGGGTTGACGACGCGCATCGCCACGAGCGGCGACTCCCCGCGGGTGACGCCCGTGAACACCAGCGCGCGCGACGTCGACTGGCCGTAGAGCCGATAGAACTCCTCCGAGGAGAGCCGGGTGATCGCCTCGATGCTGTTGATGACCGTGTGCCCGCTGATCCGATCCTGGTCGCCGCGGACGAGTTCGGTCGCGTCCATCGCGTCGTAGAGGGTTTCGAGCGGGATCGACGTCGGGTACTCTCGGAGGTCCTGAACGATGTCGCTCTCGAAGCCCGCCGAGATGACGCGGGCGTACTGGCGGATCCGGCCGCCGCCGCGGGACTCGTCGATGTCGAGCAGCGCCTCGACGATCCGGCGGACGACGCCGATGCCGGGGCTCTCGCGGCGGCCGCTCTCGTAGTCGGAGATAACAGACGAGGAGACGTCCAACTGCTCGGCCAGGGCGGTCTGGGAGACGTCGAAGTCCGTCCGCCACTTCCGGAGGGTCGCCCCCGGATCGTCACTCAACGTAATCTCGCCGGCGATGCGACGCGCGAGGTCCTCTCTGGGTACCGTCGTCACGACCGGCAACCCCCAGAGAGCGGGTTCTCTCGGCACATACTGGTGGGACGTGGGGGAGGCGGCCGCAAAAGCGTATCGAAGGTGGGGTTCGACGAACGCCGATATTGTTCGGCCAGACGCGGGCGCGAGAGCGCCGATCCCCGCACGAACGTTCAAGTCCGATCGCGGCGCAGATACCGCCGTGCCGTCGACACTGGTTCACGTCTCGCTCGCGTTGCTGCTCGCCGCCGGACTGCTCGGCGAGGAGTTCGACGCCCGGAGCGCGCTCGTCGTCGCGGCGGCGACCGTGATCCCGGATCTCGACGTCGCGCTCGAACCCCTGCTGTCGGGGGCGCATCGATCGGTCGGTCACACGTTCCTGCTCCCGGCGATCCTGTTCGCGGTGCTGCTGTGGGATTCCCGTCGCGGGGCCGCCTCTGCGATCCGTCGCCGGTACGGGGACCGAGGCGTCCGCGTGACGTTCGTCTCCGTCTTCTGCATCTTCGGGGCGGCGATCGTTCCGGACCTCGTCGTCGGCGGCGTGAACGCGCTCTACCCGCTGCACGACGCGTTCTACACGGTCGACGGGCGGCTGTTCTACTCGACGGACCGCGGGTGGGTGCAGACCTTCGTCGACCTCGCGCCCGACGAACCGACGGAACGACGGACGACGGGCAACTTCGACTTCCGGACGGTGCTCGACGCCGAGCCCACGCTTGGAGTCGAACAGCCCGATTCGGACGAGTCGGGAGCGGGCGGTGGCGGTTCCCCCCCGCAGCGCGTCGAGCGCCTCTTCCCGGTCGCGATGACGGGCTTCCGGGCCTGGCTGCTCCCCTTGTCGGCGTTCGTCACGGCGACACGGCTGTGGCGAGCGCGCCGGACGTCCGACCTCGACGACGGAGATGACGTGTGAACCGGCGCGTATCGAACCACAGCGGCGGATGGCAGTGCTCTTGTTTCTTCCCCCGAGAAGGAACACCAATGAGCGAACAGGCAGAGGTCGACGTCCACGTCCGTCCCTACGACCCCGAATCCGACCGCGAGGCGCTCTGGGAGTTGAAGCGCGGCTTCGAGCTGGGAATCGGCGAGGGGACCGGCGGCGACGAGAAGGGCGCGGTCTACGAGGAGAAGTTGACAGCGGCGTATCGCGAGCGGTGGCTCGCGTGGGTGGACCGCTGCGTCGGAGAGGAGTCGAAATGCGTCGTCGTCGCCGAGACCGGAACGGACCCGTCGACGGGGGGCGCCGGCGCGTCAGATACCTCGACCGCCGCAGGCGGTGACACCGGCGTCGTCGGCTACGCGTTCGTCCTCCCGGAGTCGCTGTCGTTCGTCTGGGACGCCGCCGTCCTCAACGAGATCTTCGTCGCCCCCGACGAGCGGGGAACGGGCGTCGCCGACGCGCTGATGGACGCCGCCGTCGGGTGCGCCCGGTCGCAGGACCTCCCACTGGATCGGATGGTGCTCGACGTGGACCGCGAGAACGATAGGGCACGGGCGTTCTACGAGCGCTACGGGTTCGAACACTGGGGCGAGATGGTCGCCAGAGAGCTGTAGTCGGGAGTCGCCGGCGAACGCCAGTTACGTTCCAGTTCCGGACGCCAGCGCGCCGACGGCACCGCCGATCGCACCGAAGACCAGCGGGTAGACGATCCCCGCGAGGAGGATCGCCGTCACGAGTGTCGGGCCGGCCGTCGAGTCGCCGACGGAGATTGAAAAGAGAAACGCGCCGGCGATCGCCAGCGGGAGGTAGCCGAGCGTGACCGACGCGCCGCCGACCGCGCCGGCGAGCGGCGTCTCCGTGCGGCCGACAGCCGCGACGAGGCCGCCGGCGACGACGAGCACCAGCGGTGGAAGGAGAAACAGCGCCGTCGGGAAGGCGTCGCCTTCTCCGACGAGGTTCACCGCCGTCGACCCGAACAGTCCGGGGATCTCGCTCGTGACGTAGTGGGCACTGTAGAAGATCCAGCCGACGAGCTTCCACGTGCCTGGGTCACCGGTCGCGATCTCCAGCACCCTGGACGCCAGGGAGTTCGCGATCCGCTGGCCGGTCACCGCGTAGGTGATCGCGTACGCGACGAGATACGAGAGGACGCCGCCGACGGCTGCGGCGCCGAGCGTCCGTCCGTCCGGAGCGATTCCAGCGCGCGACGTCGAGGACGATTCGGGGCGAGGCATCGTGTCTACGAGGCCGGGGAGACGTAGGTATCTTCTGGTCGCTACCGATCGTCACTGGTCGCTACCGATCGTCACCGGACGCCACGCGTCGGCAGCGGCGAATCGCCTCGTTAGCCGTCACTCGATCCCGACCGGCGGCTTCTCCCGCCGGCCGGTGATCTCCTCGGGACGGAGCCGGTAGAGTTGATACTCCAGTTCCCGCGGGGCCTCCTCGTATATCGTGAAGAACGGAATGTCGATCGATCGGATCGCTTCCACCACGGTGCCGTCGATGTTCGCCTCCGGAATCTCCGAGAGCGGGCCGCGGACGACGACCGACTCCCAGCCGTGGTCGCCCTCCGCGGTGACGACGAGCGCGGCCCGGTCGGAACGCTTCAGGTAGCGTCGCTTTTCGGACTCCTCGCCGAATCCGAGGCGGAGATACAGTTCACCGGCGTCGGCGTCGTAGCCGTACGAGACGGGGATCGCGTAGGGATCGCTCTCCTCGGCGAGCGCCAGCACGCCGACGCCGCCCGTCCCCAGTAGTTCGTCGATCGCCTCGCGGTCCAGCACGACCGCACTCTCCTCGTCGGTCATATCTAACTGTTCGGCCTGTTGACTCATAAACTATCGCCCGCTGTAGGAATCGCCTGCCAACCGCCGCGATCGGCTCCCGACCCGCAGAAGCTAAACGGGTCTCGCCCCTTCGCCCGACAATGACCGACTGGACCGAACGGTACCGTCCGTCGACCCTCTCGGAGGTCCGCGGCAACAACAAGGCCCGCGACGCCCTGAAAGAGTGGGCCGAGACGTGGTCCGAGCACCGCGAGCCGGTGGTCCTCCACGGCGCGCCCGGCGTGGGAAAGACCTCCGCGGCCCACGCGCTGGCGAACGATATGGGCTGGGAGGTCGTCGAGCTCAACGCCTCCGACGAGCGAACTGCCGACGCCATCGAGCGGTTCGCGGGGCGGGCCTCGCGCAATTCGACGCTCGCCGGATCGGTCGGCGACGGCAGCGGCGGCCGGCAGCTCGTCGTGATGGACGAGGCCGACAACATCCACTACCAGTACGACCGCGGCGGCAAGCAAGCGGTCACGAGTCTCCTGAAGGGGGCGAACCAGCCGATCGTCCTCATCGCCAACGAGTACTACGATATGTCGAACGGGCTGCGCAACGCCGCCCGCGAGATCGAGTTCCGCGACGTCTCCGCGCGTTCGATCGTGCCCGTTCTCCGCGACATCCTGCGGAAGGAGGGGATCGAGTTCGACGAGGAGGCGCTCGAACGGATCGCCGAGGAGAACAGCGGCGACCTCCGCGCCGCGGTGAAGGACCTCCAGGCGACCGCAGACGGGAAGCCGAAAGTGGCCCTCGAAGACGTGACGACGGGATCGAGAAACCGCGCTGTCGGGCTCTTCGAGTTCCTCGACGCGGTGTTGAAAGAGAAGCCCGCCGAGGAGGCGCTCCGGACGGCTTACGACGTCGACGAGACGCCCGACGACCTCCTCCAGTGGGTCGAGGACAAGGTGTCGCTGGTCTACGAGGGAGAGGAGCTCGCCCGCGCCTACGAGTTCCTCTCGAACGCCGACGTCTGGACCAGCCGGGTGTACACGACCGACTTCGACTACAGCTGGTGGCGCTACGCGACCGACAACCTCGCCGGGGGCGTCGCGGCCGCGCGCGACCGAACTCGCGGCGGGTGGACGCAGTACGGCGGCGCCCCCTACCGATCGACGCGGGATTCGACCCGCGACGAGGTCGTCCGGTCGATCGCCGAGTCCGGGGGCTTCTCGATGACGACCGCCCGCTTGGACGTGCTGCCGTTCCTCGCGGCGATGACGCACCACTGCAAGCCCCGGGAGCTGACGGTCGCGATGGCCGCGTGGTACGACCTCGACGAGGCGGCCGTCTCCTACGTCACGGGCAGCGGCGAGACGACGAACAAGGTCCAGTCGATCGTCGCGGACGCGGGCGAACTGCGGTCGGAAGCGGTCGAAGACCACGCCGGCGACGCGTTCGTCGAGCGCGCCTCAGAGGAGCGCGAGGACGACTCGGACGGGGAGGCCGACGACGGCGACGACCAGCAGACGCTCGGTTCGGACGTGCTGGACCGCGACGAAGCCGGCGCAGACGCAGACGACGCGACGGCGGACGCCGAGGCCGCCGAAGACGACGGCCAGGCCGGCCTCTCGGACTTTATGTGATCGGACCGATCGCCGGCAGTCGTCGGCTGGTCTCGGAGCCGCCAGATACGAAACGGCCCATCAGCTACGTGGCCGAGAGGCGCTCGCCGATTACGTGGCCGAGACGGACCGGTTGAACCGGGAGACAGCCACTTCGAGGAGAACGCTTCCGATCGCGGCCGGTCCCGCCAGGAGTGCACCGAGCGCCGCGCCCTCGACGGACCCGGTGAGCGAGATGCCCGCGACAGCGCCGCCGACCCCGCCGAGAGCGTAGCCGGCGGTCGCATAATTGAGCGCCGACTCCCGCGGGACGCTACGGGTCACGAAGATCAGCGTCGCGCCCACCGCGATGGGAATCCCCTCGGCGACGGCCGCGAGGAGGAGCCCCCCGGCGACCGCCACGGCGGCGAACCGGAGCAGTCCGACGAACGCGCCGGGCGTGATCGCATCCAGTCCGCTCGCGGGGCTGAACGCGGCGACCGCGACGGCGACGAGGATGGCGGCCGCGTGGACGGCGGGCAGCGTCACTTCGATGCGCGTGCCAGTCAGGCGGGCGGCGAGCAGGCTCACCCCCGCGAGCAGCGGGAGGACGACGAGCGTCGCGATGGCCGCGAGGAGGACGAGGAACCCGGCACCGGGGACGTTGGTCACGAGCGCCGCTACGCGAACGGGCGGTAAGTGCTTTGTCGGCGGAGGGGATCGAGTACAGCGCGAATTCGCACCGGTGAGTGTTCGAAAGAGCTCTCAGAGCAGTTTCGAGAGGAACTGCTCGCCGCGTTCGGTCTCGGGGTTCTCGAAGAACGATTCCGGAGCGCCGGTCTCGACGATGCGGCCCTCGTCCATCAGCACGACGCGGTCGGCCACCTCGCGGGCGAAGCCCATCTCGTGGGTGACGACCATCATCGTCATCCCCTCGTCGGCGAGGCCGCGCATCACTTCGAGCACTTCCCCCACGAGTTCGGGGTCGAGCGCGCTCGTCACCTCGTCGAACAGCATCACGCGCGGGTCCATCGCGAGCGCGCGGGCGATCGCGACGCGCTGCTGTTGTCCGCCGGAGAGCTGGTTCGGATACGAGTCCGCCTGGTCGCTCAAGCCGACCTCCGCGAGGAGTTCCTCCGCGCGCTGTCTGGCGGCCGCCTCGCCGGTCCCGCGGACTTTCCGGGGCGCGAGCGTGAGGTTCTCGATCGCCGTCTTGTGCGGGAACAGGTTGAACGACTGGAACACCATCCCGATGCGCTGTCGGAGGCGGTTGATGTCCGCGTCGGGGTCGGAGATCGAGCGGCCGTCGAGTCGGATCTCGCCGTTCTGGATCTCTTCTAAGCGGTTGGCACACCGGAGCAGCGTCGACTTGCCGGACCCCGAGGGGCCGATGACGACGCACACCTCGCCGTCCTCGACGTCCAGTGAGATGTCCTTGAGGACGTGGGTGTCGCCGAAGTACTTGTCGACGTGTTCGAACTCGAGGAGCGCGTGGTCTCCGGGGCCGCCGGCGCTGTCGCGGTCGCTGTCACTCACTGGGACTCACCTCCCCAGTCCGAGCGCTCTTCGAGGTACTCCACGAGCCGACCCATCGGGATCGTGATCGACAGATAGGCGATGGCGACGAGCACCAGCGGCGTCCACGGGTCGAACGTCGCGCTGTTGACGCTGCGGAACTGCTGGATGAGTTCGGGGACGGCGATGACGGTCAGAAGCGAGGTGTCCTTCACGAGGATGATCTGGTCGTTGCCGACCGCCGCGAGCGCGTTTCGCCACGCCTGCGGGATCACGACCTCGCGCATCGCCTGCACGTAGCCCATCCCCAGCGAGCGGGCCGCCTCCATCTGTCCGTCGTGGACCGCGCCGATGCCGCCGCGGACCGCCTCGCCGACGTACGCCGCGTGGTTCAGCGTCAGCGCGATGATCGCCGTCGGAATCCCCCAGTCCTGAACCGGGAAGGTCCCCGGCCACAGCGTCGGGATGCCGAAGTAGACGACGAAGATCTGGAACAGGAGCGGCGTCCCGCGGAAGAACTGCACGTAGATCGCCGCGAGACCGCTCGTGATCCTCGTCTTCGAGACGCGGGCGAGACCGACGAAGATCCCGGCCGAGACCGAGAGGACGCTGCCGGTGACCACGATACCGAGGACCAGTCCGTACGCTCTGAGGAACTGTGGAAGGATCGTCGGTATCAGCCCGTAATCCACCTGTGTCGCCAGAATGTACAGGAGAAGCAGGCCGACGCCGAGCGCGAAGAGACTCGACAGCCCGACGCCGAGATACTTCAACGTCTGATCGTCGAAGAACCCGTCGGCGACGGCGTTGGCGTCGGCGGAGGCGTCCGCGTATGAATCTGCCATAGTTGAGGCGAAGTGATGCGGCTCCGTGAGGGGTTATCCGGAGAAGTACTCCGAGTAGATCTCGTCGTACGTGCCGTCCTCTCTGATCGCCGCGAGCGCCTCGTTGACGCGCTCGCGGAACTCGTCGTCGTCCTGGCGGAAGGCGATGCCGTAGTTCTCGACGGTGAGCGTGAGATACGGCGGCGCGTCACCGTCGCCCTCGGCGGCGGCACCCTCGCCCTCGAGGAACACCACGTCGTCGTTGTCGTTCGCGAACTCCGCGTTGACCGTGTTGTCGTTGATGACCGCGTCGACCTGCCCGTTGTTCAGCGCCTGGAACGCGCCGGGGATCTGATCGTAGCTCTTGATGTCGAGTTCGCCGTCGAACTCCTCTTGGAGTTCCTCGGCTGCACCCGCGCCCGTCGTGCCCTTCTGGACGCCGACGGCGCGACCGCGGAGGTCCTCCTTCGAGGTGATCTCGCCGTCGTCGCGGACGATGACCGTCTGGTAGGCCGTGAAGTACGGGTCCGAGAAGTCCACCTGCTCGGCCCGCTCGTCGTTGATCGTCATCGCGGACATGATGATCCGGAAGTTGTTGTTGTTGAGCGAGGGGATGATCGAGTCGAAGCTGGTCGATTTGAACTCGTAACTGACGCCGAGTTGCTCCTCGAAGACCGCTTCGGCGATGTCGACGTCGAACCCCGTCAGTTCTCCGGAAGTCGTCTCGTACTCGAACGGGCGGTACGGGATGTCCGAACCGATGACGACGTTCGAGGGGACGATCGATTCGGTCGTCGCCGCCTCGGTCGCCGTCTCCGTCGAGTCCGATCCGGAGTCGCTGTCGCCGTCCGCTTCAGTGCTCTGATCGCCGGATCCGCCGCCGGTACACCCGGCGAACAGACCGCCGGCCAGCACGCCGGCTCCGGTCTTCACGTACGTCCGTCTGTCCATAACATCGGTTCGTTGTAGAGAGCAATATAACAACGTGTCGCTTCTGTATACGTCCGTTCACGCATCTCACGGGTTTTCGACCGCGCGTTCGGATGCTGGAGCGGACAGCGGACGACACCGGACGGGAACTGGACTGCCTGGCGACCGGACGGCTTGGACAGAATCGAAGGCGGTCGACGGAGCTGAACGGGAGCGACGGAACCGACCGAACGCGGTCAGTCGCCGCCGGGAACCCCGCGGGACCCCGCGGAGCCGACGTCGCGACGGAGCGCGTACCACGCGGCGACGACCAGCGCGAGTGCGGTGAGGCCGCCGGCGAGAGAGACGTACTGGAGCGTCCCGCCGTACACCAGCCGCCCGGTGACGAGGAGCGAGATCACGACGGCGGCGGCCACCGCGCTCAATAGACGGACACGGCGAGAGGGTCCTCCAGAGACGGCCGACGGCGACGCCCACACCGCGGCCGAGAGCAGCGCCGCGTAGGCCCCCAGACCGAGAAGGTAATACGCCGCCTGGATCGGCGGCCCGAACGTGACGAACGCGTGCGGCGTCAACGCGAGCAGGACCGGGATGAGCCCGGCCGCGACGGCGAGCACTCGTTTGACGTCTTCGGAGGAGCTCTGGCTCTGAGACGGACCGTACGCCCACGCCGCCGCGAGCGCGACGCCCGTGAAGATGATCGACGCCGTCCCGAAGTGCGCCAGCAGGATCGCCCACTCGTAGGTCGTCACCGTGAGCGCGCCGAGGATGATCTGCGAGGGCAGGAGGATCGTCGCGCCGGCGAGCGCGAGTCGAATCCGGCGGTCTGCGCCCTCCCGCCACGCGAGGATCGTCGTCCCGAGGACGACGAACCCGGTGACCATCGCGACGAGTCGGTGGAACCACTCGACGAAACTGCTCCAGTTCGCCGGGAAGAGGCCCAGAAAGCCGTCGCAAAAGGGCCATCGGCCGGCACAGGTCAATCCCGCTCCCGTCGCCGCGGTGTACACCCCGAGCACCATCAGGATACCCGTCAACGCGGCGGAGACGCCGACGAAACGGCGGAGGCGCGCGTCCATACGTCGACCTCGGGGTCGGAGATACTTGAATCGCTCTTTCGTCGAGCGGTCGAATCGGCCGCTCGCTTGCCCCCGCCGGGACGGATTCGACACGTTTCAAAAGTCACCGGTGGAATGCGGAGGTATGACCGACGGCACGCCGACCGGAGAGAGAGCGAGAGAACGCGAGAACGAGGGCGTCAACGAAGTCGACGGCGTCGTCGACCGGACGGACGAACACCTCGAACACCGTCGCGAGCGACTCGCCGCCGTCCTCGACGAAGGGGGGTTCGACGCGGTCTGGTTCGGCCGGCCCAACTCCTTCGCGTGGCTGACGGGCGGGAGCAACGTCGTCGATCGCGACGCCGACGTCGGGGTCGCCGCCGCCGGCTACACCCGCGCCGACGGCTTCGTCGTCGTCACGAACAACATCGAAGCCGAGCGGCTCGCGGCCGAGGAGGTCCCCGAAGACTTCGACGTCACGTCGGTGCCGTGGTACGAATCCTCGCTCGCGGCGGCCGTCGCCGACGCGACTGGGGGCACGGGTGCCGCCGACTTCGACGTGCCCGGGTTCGAGACGCTCGACGCGAGTCGGCTCCGCCGACCACTCGCACAGAGCGACATCGAGCGCTACCGCACGCTGGGACGCGACGTCGCCGACGCGCTCGAACGGGTCGCCCGCGAACTGCACGCCGACGACACCGAACACGAGGTCGCCGCCGGCCTGCGCGTCTCGCTCGCGACGCGCGGGATCGAAGCGCCCGTGGTGCTCGTCGGGGGCAGCGAACGCGCGCAGCGGTACCGCCACTACACGCCGACGCGGAGCGAACTCGGCGACTACGCGCTGCTGTCCGTGACCGCCGAGCGCGGCGGCCTCTACGCGAGCGCGACGCGGACGGTCGCCTTCGAGGGCGCTCCCGAGTGGCTCACGGAGCGGCACGGGAAGGCGATGCGTGTGGAGGCGACGGCGCTCGGCGCGACCCTGCGCGCCGCAGACAGCGGGGAAACGGCCGGAGACGTCTTCGACGAGATCGTCGCGGCGTACGACGCGGTCGGGGAGCCGGGCGAGTGGCGAAAGCACCACCAGGGCGGAGCCGCCGGGTTCGCGGGCCGCGAGTGGATCGCGACGCCCGAGGGCGACGAGTCGGTCGAGACCCCGCTGGCGTACGCGTACAACCCGACGGTCCGGGGAGCGAAATCCGAGGACACCGTCCTCCTCACCGACGACGGCGCGGAAGTGCTGACGAGGACGGGCGAGTGGCCCACGCGGACGGTCGCTTCCTGCGGCGACGGCGGGTTCGAGATCGAGCGTCATACGGTCCGCTCGCTCGGCGGCGAGTGAACGGCCGCGTGGCGGCCGAGTGATAACCGGGACGACGCTCCCGACCTGGATCGGCGACGCTCCCGACCCGGACCGAGCGACGCTCGCGCCGCAGGACTACTCGTCCCCGAGTAGTCCTTCGTCGTCTGTCGAAGCAGCGTTCGACAGATAGCTTTTTTTGTACCGCTATCGTCGCCGCCGCTATGGGACTCGACGACGACGCGAGGGAGTATCACCGCGAGGAACCGCCCGGCAAGATCGAGATATCGACGACGAAGCCGACGAACACCCAGCGGGACCTCTCGCTGGCGTACTCGCCCGGCGTCGCCGCGCCGTGTCGCGACATCGACGCGGATCCGACGCGCGCCTACGAGTACACCGCGAAGGGGAACCTCGTCGGCGTGGTCTCCAACGGCAGCGCCGTCCTCGGCCTCGGCGACATCGGCGCGCAGGCGTCGAAGCCCGTGATGGAGGGGAAGGGCGTCCTGTTCAAGCGCTTCGCCGACATCGACGTCTTCGACATCGAACTCGACCTCGAAGACCCCGACGAGATCGTCGACACCGTGCGGGCGATGGAGCCGACGTTCGGCGGCATCAACCTCGAGGACATCAAGGCCCCCGAGTGCTTCGAGATCGAGTCCCGCCTCCGCGAGGAGGTCGACATCCCCGTCTTCCACGACGACCAACACGGCACGGCGATCATCTCCGGCGCGGCGCTCGTGAACGCCGTCGACATCGTCGATAAGGAGTTCGAGGATCTGAAAGTGGTCTTCTCGGGCGCTGGCGCGGCCGCGATCGCGACGGCGCGGTTCTACACCACACTCGGCGTGCGCAAGGAGAACATCGTGATGTGCGATTCCTCGGGCGTGATCGGGACCGACCGCGAGGACCTCAACCAGTTCAAATCGGAGTTCGCGTCCGACGTCGAGGCCGACACGCTCGCGGAGGCGATGGAGGGTGCCGACGTCTTCGTCGGTCTCTCGGTCGGCGGGATCGTCTCCCAGGAGATGGTCGCGTCGATGGCCGAGAACCCCGCCGTCTTCGCGATGGCGAACCCGACTCCCGAAATCGACTACGAGGAGGCGAAGGACGCCCGCGACGACACGGTCATCATGGCGACGGGGCGCTCGGACTACCCGAATCAGGTGAACAACGTCCTCGGGTTCCCGTTCATCTTCCGCGGCGCGCTCGACGTGCGCGCGACGGAGATCAACGAGGAGATGAAGCGCGCGGCCGCGGAGGCGCTCGCGGACCTGGCGCGACAGGACGTCCCCGACGCCGTCGTCAAGGCCTACGGCGACCAACCGCTGCAGTTCGGCCCCGATTACGTGATCCCGAAACCGCTCGATCCTCGCGTGCTCTTCGAGGTGGCCCCCGCCATCGCGAGAGCGGCGATGGACTCCGGCTGTGCCCGGACCGAGGTCGACCTCGACGCCTACGAGGAACGGCTGGAGGCGCGTCTCGGCAAGTCCCGCGAGATGATGCGCGTCGTCCTCAACAAGGCGAAGTCCGACCCCAAGCGGGTCGCGCTCGCGGAGGGCGGCGACGAGAAGATGATCCGCGCGGCCTACCAGATGCGGGAGCAGGGGATCGCCCACCCGGTCCTCGTCGGCGACGCCGACGAGATCGCCGGCACGGCTGCAGAGCTCGGCCTGGAGTTCGAGCCCGAGATCGTCGACCCCCGGAGCGGCGACTGGGACCGCTACGCCGACCGCCTGTACGAACTGCGGCAGCGCGAGGGCGTCACCAAGCGCGAGGCGCACGAACTCATCCGCGGCGACAGCAACTACTTCGCCAGCGTGATGGTCGAGGAGGGCGACGCCGACGCGATGCTGACGGGGCTGACCCACCACTACCCCTCGGCGCTGCGGCCGCCGCTGTCGATCATCGGCACCGCGCCGGACGCCGAGTACGCGGCCGGAGTCTATCTGCTGACGTTCAAGAACCGGGTCATCTTCGCCGCCGACACGACGGTCAACCTCGATCCCGACTCGGACGTGCTCGCGGAGATCACGAAACACACCGCGGAACTGGCCCGGCGGTTCAACGTCGAACCCCGCGCGGCGATGCTGTCGTACTCGAACTTCGGGAGCGTCGACAACGCGGGCACGCGGAAGATCCGCGACGCCGTCTCCGACCTCCACGCCGACGAGGAGGTCGACTTCCCGATCGACGGGGAGATGCAGGCCGACACCGCCGTCGTCGAGGACATCCTCGCGGGGACCTACGAGTTCTCCGACCTCGATCAGCCCGCGAACGTCCTCGTCTTCCCGAACCTCGAATCGGGCAACATCGGCTACAAGCTCCTGCAGCGCCTCGGCGGCGCGGAGGCCATCGGCCCGATGCTCGTCGGGATGGACAAGCCCGTCCACGTCCTCCAGCGCGGCGACGAGGTGAAGGACATCGTCAACCTCGCCGGCGTCGCCGTCGTCGACGCCCAGGAGTAACGGCCGGAGTCCCGGCCGTCGATCCGGGGCCGGCGCACCGACTCAGTCGCTCGCCCGGCCCTCGAACCGCGACGGCGGCGGGTACTGCGGATCGGCGTTGTCGGTTCCCTCCTCCGGAACCGCGGCGGCTCCGGCCTCGCCGGCGTCGATCGGGTCCGGGACCACGCAGCGGTCCGGTCGGCGGTTGACGTGCGCGTAGTCGCCGGGGGCGTTCGCGAGGGGGTGGGCGGGGTTCTCCCGGCCGTCGATCCGGGCCGCCCGGAGCTCCTCGAACCCGGCGATCCGCGCGCAGATCCCCCGCCAGTGAGATTCGCTGCCGGACGGGATCCGCTCGCGGCCGGTCGGTCGCCACTCGGCGTCGCCGGCGGACCCGGCCAGCACCTCGCCGTTCACCGCGGCCGCGAGGTGGTCGTGATCGACGAGGACGCCGACGCGTGCGTCCGAGGGCGTTCGGGCGGCGAGGACGTCCAGGCCGAGGTGCAGCGCGCGATACTCCGCGACGTTGTTGTTCGGGGCGGTGTCGGGCAGGGAGACCCGCGCGACGCGGGTGCCGTCCCGCGCCTCGATCACCGCGCCCAGGCCGCCGCCGTCGCGGCGATACGACCCGTCGGTCGCGACGTAGAAGTGTCGGTGGTGGGTGCGCGGCGGGTGCGCGATGTGTGGCGTCGGCGAGTCGTCGAACAGGTCACGGAGCGTCGGACGGCCGTGAGCGGCCATACCTCCGCTAGTTCGTGCGCGTTCTTAAAGATATCTCAGCGAACGGGGTCGACAGACTCGCCGCAATAGTTAGACGGCGGGGAGACGAACCGTCGTGTATGGCCCGAATCCAGTCCCTGACGGCGCGCGAGTTGATGACGACGGACGTCGAGACCGTCTCGCCCGACGACGACGTGAGCGAGGTGCTCGGGCGACTCGCTCGCGCTGACTTCAACGGCTTCCCCGTGGTCGACGAGGGCGCGGTCGTCGGCATCGTCACCCAGCACGACCTCGTCGACCTGTTTCAGACGAAGGACCGGACGCTGTGGATCCCCGTCGGCTTCCCCCCGTTCCTGGAGACGCTCACCTACGCGGTCGACGTCTCCTGGGACGACTTAGACCTGGGGATCGACCTCCTGCGGAACACGAACAAGCCCATCCGGGAGGTGATGACCGAAGACGTGGTGACCGTCGCCCCCGAGGCGTCGCTCGACGAGATCCTGGACCTCATCGCGGACGAGGAGCGCGACATCAACCGACTGCCGGTCGTCGAAGACGGCGCGCTCGTCGGGATCGTCGCTCGACAGGACGTTATCCGGGCGATCCGGGACGAGCGGCGGGCGGAAAGCGAGAACGCCTGAACCGCCTCCCGAACGATCGACTCAGAGCACTTCTTCGCCGCGCTTCTCGTTGAGCGCGTCGCTCACGAGGAACGCGCCCTGGTCGCCGAAGCCGTAGGTGGTGGCGTTCGCGCCGCCGTCGACGACGACGGCCAGTCGGCCGCGGTAGGAGTCATCGCCGGCCTCGTATCCGTCGACGACGATCACGGGAAAGTCGTCGAGGGAAAACCGATCGCCGAAGCTGTAGTAGTCGTTGAACGCGTTCTCCACCTGGTCGAGTTCCTCGTCGGTCGGTGGCCGATAACTCGAACCGTCCATACCGCGGTCATCGACGCACCAATACATAAAACGTCGCCGGCGAACGAAACGTTGAGAACACCCGGGACCCCACTGTCCCTGTGACCCGGTACCGCAACCTGCTCTTATTCGTCCTCCTGGCCGCCGCGTGGGGGTCGGCGTTCATGGCGATCAAGGCCGGCCTCGCGTACATCCCGCCGGTCCTCTTCGCGGCGCTCCGGTACGACATCGCCGGGGTGCTGATGCTCGCGTACGCCCTTTACGCCACCGACGACCCGCTCCCGCGGACGCGGGGACAGTGGACGCTCGTCGGCATCGGGGCGACGCTCCTCATCGCCGGCTACCACACGCTGCTCTTCATCGGCGAGACCGATCCGGCCGTCACGTCGGCCGCGGCGGCCGTCATCGTGAGTCTCAGCCCCGTCCTGACGACCGGCTTCGCCCGACTGTTCCTCCCCAAGGAGCGACTCACGGCCGTCGGAATCGCGGGCCTGCTTCTCGGCCTCGTCGGCGTCGTGATCCTGTCGAACCCCGATCCCCAGAACCTCCTGGCCGGCGGCGCCGTCGCGAAACTCCTGATCTTCGGGGCCGCCGCGGCGTTCGCGCTCGGGTCGGTGCTGACCCGTCGGGTCGAGGCCGAACTCCCGATCGAGACGATGGAGGCGTGGTCGATGGTGGGCGGCGCGCTCATCATGCACGTGGTGAGCCTCGGGATGGGCGAGTCCCTGGGGGACGTCGCCTGGACCGCCGAGTCGCTGGCGGCGCTCGCGTACCTCTCGGTCGTCGCGAGCGCGCTCGGCTTCCTCATCTACTTCGACCTGCTGGAGCGGCTCGGGGCGATCGAGATCAACCTCGTCTCCTACGTCGCGCCGGTCTCCGCCGCGCTCGCGGGATGGGCGGTCCTCGATGAGGTCCCGACCGTCTACACCGTCGTCGGCTTCTTCGTCATCTTCGTCGGATTCCTGCTCCTGAAGCGACGGGCGATCCGCGCGGAGGTGCCGCGGCTCCGGAAGATGGTGTCGCGGTCGTAGTCTCGGGGAAAGTCGGTCGAGCGGCCGGGCTGGGTCGAATAACTGCGGTCGAATGCTGAACGACGGTTACAGGTCGACGTCTTCGGTCGCGAACGCGCCCTCGTCGACCTCGGGGTCGTACTCCTCCACCGCCGTGAGGACCATCTCCAGGGTGGCTTTCGGACTCCAGCGCGCGGTGTTGACCGAGAGGTCGTAGAAGGACTGATCGGAGATGTCGATGTCGTAGTAGGACTTGTACCGACCGGCCTCGCTGACCTCGCGGACGCGCATCTCCGCCTCCATCTCTTCGCGATCGCGCGTCCTGTCGACGCGGACCTCGTCCGGGGCGTCGAGCCAGATGCGGAGGTCCGCGCGGTTGCCGGCGATCCACCCGGCGAGCCGCGATTCGAGGATGAACGGCTTGCTCGACGCGCCCCACTTCTCGGCGATCGTCCGGAGACGACGGTCCAGCGCGCGGTCGATCTCGTCGGTCTCGTCGGTCTTCGCGATGAGTTGCGAGAGCGACATATCCCGCTCCTCGGCGAGGTCGCGGAAGATGTCCCCGCCGGAGACGTACCCGCAGTCGAGCGCGGCCGAGAGCCCCTCACAGAGCGTCGTCGCACCGCACCCGGGCGGCCCCGAGACGGTGATGAAGAGGTTGCTGTCGACCGACCGCGCCGTCGGGACGTCGTCGTCTGTCATAGACGTTGAGGACTTACCACCGAACCACAAAAAGCCGCGGGACCTCGCGCCGCTTCGATGGATGAGAGCACGTCACGGACGACCGCGTCGCTGGCGTATGATCGAATCGGAACGACGCCTGCGAGCATCGATAACCGCCGTCGCCGGCGGCTCGGAACCGTCAGACGTTACGGCGCGGCGCGCGTGCGTCCGGTATGACCGACGACGAAGACGAGACGATCGAAGAAAACGCCGCGACCGACGAGGACTACGTTTCGGAACTCCGGCGGAACCGCGCGGAGAAGGACGACTTCTTCGGCTCCCATCCACAGTCGCCGATTCCGCCGGAACACCGCGACGGTTTCGACGGCCTGGATTACTTCGCGCCCGCACCGGAGCACCGCGTCGACGCGACCGTGGAGACGCACGCGGACCCGGAGCCGGTCCCGATGGAGACGACCGCGGACAACGAGGTTCGGTACGTCCGCGTCGTCACCTTCGAGTTCGGTCTCGCCGGCGGGACCCACCGGCTTCACGGCTACAAACAGCGCCCGGAAGACGAGGAGGAGCCCATCTTCGTCCCGTTCCGCGATAAGACCACCGGGCAGGAGACCTACCGCGGCGGCCGCTACCTCGAACTCCACCCGGCTGGAGAGCTCGACGACGGCGAGACGGTCACTCTCGACTTCAACCTCGCGTACACGCCGTTCTGCGCGTTCAGCGAGACGTTCGAGTGCCCGCTGCCGCCGGAAGAGAACTGGTTAGAGGCGGCCGTCCGCGCCGGCGAGAAAAGCTGGCGGCCCTGAGCTCGGAACCGGCGTGAGAGGACCGCCGGCAGTGACCCGTGTTACCGAAAGTTCATAACAACGCTTCGACTACTTTCGGTAGATCCTCGATGGCCAACGAGTCCTCCTCCGACCGGGACGACCCGGTCTCCGAAGTCGAGTTCACCCTGCGTGGCTCGAAGTATCCGTTCGTCGCCCTCTCGGACGCCGAAAACTGCACGGTGGAACTCGTCGGGATGCTTCCCCGCGAGGGGGACCGGTACGCGGAGTTCTTCAACGTGAACGGCGCGGATCCCCAGCGCGTCCTCGCGCTCACCGAGGAGTACGAGACCGTCGAGTCATCGCTTCTCAGCTCCTACGACGACGTGTCGCTCTTCGAGTTCCTCGTCGCCGACGGCTGCCCGGCGCAGCGTCTCGGTGCCCTCGGCGGACTCCCGCGGACGGCCAGAGCGGCGGACGGCGAGGGCCGTCTCGTCGCGGAGGTCCCGGCGCAGTACGACACCAGGGCGGTCATCGAGGGGTTTCTCGACGCGTATCCCGACGCCGAACTGACCGGAATACGCGAAAAGGAGACCATCGAGCCGATGTTCAGCGGGGGGACGTATCAGCAGCTGCTGTCGACGCAGCTGACCGAAAAGCAGCGGGAGGTCATTCAGACCGCCTTCGAGGCGGGGTACTACGACTGGCCACGGGAGGCGACCGGCGAGGACGTCGCGGCGGAGCTCGAAATCGCCTCAGCGACGTTCTCCGAACAGATCCACGCCGCCGAGCGCAAGCTCCTCTCGGCGCTGTTCGCGGACGCCGAGTGAGGAACCGTCACCGCGGGGCGGACCGCGACACGACCGTCCGACCGTCCCCGTAAACGGCCACGTCGCACCCCTCGTACCGGAAAGTGACCGAGAGCCCGTCGGGTGCACGAGGACGCTCGGAGTCGCCCGTGATCAGGGCGTCGAGGGCGTCGGTGTCGACTACCTCGTACAGCGGTCGGAGTCGCGTCGGGTCCGTGTGGGTCGCTTCGGCGACCGCCTCGACGACGGTGTGAGAGGGAGATTCGCCGTCTGAATGCGTATAGACGACTTTGGGGCTGTCCCCCGCGCCGTCGACGCCGGAGCCGGTGCCCGCATCGTCGAGCGGCCGTGGGTCAGAGTGATTAGTCATAATGATCTAGACACCTCGTCCTTAGGACGGGAAGGATATAGGAAACGTCCCTACACATCGAGGGACCGGGAGCGATGGTCGGCCTATCTGGGGGACAGATGCCGGGCGAAAGGCGTTTGGTCCGGACGGACGACCTTCGGGTATGGACCCGCGAATCCGCGAGCACGCACGGACCGTCGCCGACCACTCCACGGGTATCGAATCCGGCGACCGCGTGGTGATCAGCGCGCCGGCGGCGGCCGAAGACCTGGTGGTCGCACTCCACGAGGAGTGCGCCGAGCGCGGGGCACACCCCGTCTCGATCAACAGCGACTCCCGGGCGACCCGGGCGTTCCTCCGGAACCACGACGGCGACTTCGAGACGCCGGAGCACCTGCTCGCGATGTACGAGGAGATGGACGTCTACGTCGCCGTCCGCGGGGACGTCAACGCCACCGAGACGTCGGACGTCGACCCCGAGCGCAACGCCGCCTACCGCCGCGCGATGAAGCCCGTCCTTCAGGAGCGACTCTCGAAGACGTGGAGCCTCACGCAGTACCCCACGTCGGGTAACGCGCAACTCGCGGGAATGAGCACGGAAGGCTACGAGGACTTCGTGTGGGACGCCGTCAGCCTCGATTGGGAGAAACAGCGCGAGCACCAAGAACAGATGGTCGAGATCCTCGACGACGCCGACGAGGTTCGAATCCGGTCGGGCGAGGAGACCGACGTCACGATGAGCCTCGCGGGCAACGAGACGCTCAACGACTTCGGCGAGGCGAACCTCCCGGGCGGCGAGGTGTTCACCGCGCCCGTCAGAGACGAGGTCGACGGCGAGGTCCACTTCGATATGCCGCTGTATCGCCAGGGTCGAGAGATCGAAGACGTGCGCGTCCGCTTCGAGGACGGCCGCGTCGAGTCCTACAGCGCCGGCCGCAACGAGGACGTGCTCGACGGCATCTTCGAGACCGACGAGGGCGCGCGCTACCTCGGCGAACTCGGCATCGGGATGAACCGCGCGATCGATCGGTTCACGTACAACATGCTCTTCGACGAGAAGATGGGCGACACCGTCCACATGGCCGTCGGCTCGGCGTACCCGGACACCGTCGGCGAGGAGAACGAGCGCAACGAGAGCGCCGAACACGTCGATATGATCGTCGATATGAGCGAGGACTCGGTGATCGAGGTCGACGGCGAGGTCGTCCAGCGCGACGGGACGTTCGTCTTCGAGGACGGCTTCGACGAGGCCTGAGCCGGCTTCGGCCTTCCGTTTCGCCTCCTACTCCCACGACAGTCCGGTCGTATTCTCCGGCGCGGCGAGCGGGCTCGTCGGCAGCCCCGGAGCCACCTCGGGGTCGTTGTAGCCGCCGGGGGCGACGTCGTTCGGCCCGTCGGGATAGCACAGCGACGCGAGCAGTTGGACGTGGTCGCGGCCGACGCCGAGTTCGAACTGCCCGCCGCCGTAGAGCGACACGCCACGGGCCTCGGCCCACTCGATCGTCTCGAACAGCGACTCGGCCGTGCCGAACCGCGAGGGTTTGATATTCAGCCACTCGGGCTCGAAGGGCAGCTCTTCGACGGATTCGACGCCCGTGATCGGATAGTCCCACGAGACTCGGTCCTCCTCACCGTCGAAGAGCGGGCGCGTCTCGTCGGTCAGTCCCGGATCTTCGATGACGGCGTCGGGGAACGCCGAGAGCAGCCGCTCGTAGAGGTCCGGATCCGGATCGGCGTCGACCTCGGTGCCCTCGTAGAGCCCCTTCAGGTCCAGAATGCGGACCGCCTCGGTCGCCGCGACGGCGTCGACGACGTCCGCGTCCCAGTCGGGCGTCGGGTCCAGTTTGAACTCGGTGCCGGGGTAGGCGTCCAGGACCGCGTCGAGCCGATCGGTCGTCGGCGGGTCGCCGAGTCGCATCGAGGCGACGAAGCGGACCGGCTCGGCGTCGCGGTCGACAACCGCCGAGAGCGACAGGCCGTTCTGCCGGAGCGCGAGATCCAGCGCCGCCGACTCGACCGCCCAGCGGCGATAGTGCCGCGCCGTCTCGCGCTCGGGAGCCTTCGTCGGGAACAGGTCGATCTCGTCGAGGCGGGACGAAAACTCGGCGAACGTGTACTCGCCGGCGAAATCGAACGCCGGCGCGTCCGCGAGGGCGTCGTGATCTTCGGTGTCGTAGGTGACGTCCTCGCCGCGGCCGGTGTGAACTGATCCACTCGTTCCGGCGTCCGCCGACGCCGGCCCGGAGAGATGAAACGTGGTCGTCGTCCGGACGAACCCGCTGGAGGTGTCGCGCTCGCGTCGGGTCCGCTCGGCCGATTCGATCGAGAGGGGGAGGTCGGCGACGGCGTCGAAGAGGTCGCTCATCGGAAAACCGGTTCGCGCGTCACGGGGAAAAACGTGTGCGTCGACGTCCAGGACGGCAGTCGTCGGGTTCGGAATCTCGGGCATCAGTCGTCGACGCCGAGGGCGACGGGCCGTCAGTCTCGACTGCCGTCGACCCGCAGCTCCAACTTCTTCACGCGCGTCGCGAGCGCGAAGAACGTCGCGACGAACGTGAGCACGACCGCGCCGGCGGCCGCGAGCTGAAGCACCGTCGTCCCGCCGCCGATCCCGACGACCGTCGCGTCCGCGAGCGGCAGCGAGGTGTGGTGCGGATCGCCGACGATCGGGACGAAGTAGTCGACGACGTCGTTGAGGCCGTACCACGCGAGCGCGACGGCGACGGCGCGGACCGGGAACTCGGAGATCCTGTGGAGGACGAACGCCTGAACGACCATCGCGAGGTGGCTCACGAACAGGAAGACGTAGAGCGGTAGCCACGTCGTCTGCAGGAAGGCCTCCGAAAACACCGTGAGGACGTACGGCGTCCACAGCCCGAGCTTCCAGCAGCCGAAGAAGGCCAACGCCGCGAGGTACTCGTTCGTCCGACCGAGCTTCCAACTGGCGAAGGCCAGGGCGATGAAGAGCGTCGCCATCGGGCTGTCGGGGACGAACGGCCACATCGCGACCGGTTCCGCGGCGAACTGCCAGGTGATGAGCGGATCCGACAGCGGCAGGGGGTGAAAGCCGTAGTACCAGAAGCCGAACGCGGTCCCGAGGAGGTTGATCGCGACGACGAGCCAGGCGAAGCGGAGGCCGACGTTTTCGAGCCACGTCGGCAGCGGTGCGAGCCACCGCGGGAGGTCGTCGGCGGTCGGGAGCCCGTCGCCCGAGACGAGGTCGTGGAGTACCGAAGACGACGCGCGGGACGGTTCCATACCCGACGCTCGAATCCAGGCGAAAAAGCGGTGGCGGTTCCGGTAGCGAAGGGGGAGACCCCTGACCGGGACGGACTCCCGTCGACCGCCGCGACCGAGACCCGTCTCTGGCGAATCCATCGGCGGCTCGCGACCGCCGAACGCCACGCCGACGGCGTGACTCAACGGTTTAAGTACGTTCGACCGTAATCGAGAGATATGCCCGAGGAGACCGATCTGACCGAACTCCGACGCGGGACCGACCTCGTCAAGCGCGGGTTCGCGCAGATGCAGAAGGGCGGCGTCATCATGGACGTCGTCGACGCCGAACAAGCGAGAATCGCCGAGGAAGCCGGCGCGGTCGCGGTGATGGCGCTCGAAGCCGTCCCCGCGGACATCCGAAAGCGCGGCGGCGTCGCGCGGATGGCCGATCCCGCGGACGTCAAGGAGATCGTCGAATCGGTCTCGATCCCGGTGATGGGGAAGTCCCGCATCGGTCACACGAAGGAGGCGCAGATCCTCCAGTCGGTCGGCGTCGATATGATCGACGAGAGCGAGGTGCTCACGCCCGCCGACGAGCGCTACCACATCGACAAGCGCGACTTCACCGCGCCGTTCGTCTGCGGCGCGCGCAACCTTGGCGAGGCGCTCCGTCGGATCGACGAGGGCGCGGCGATGATCCGGACGAAAGGCGAGGCCGGAACCGGCGACGTGAACCAGGCCGTCCACCACCAGCGCAACATCAAGGGCGCGATCCGCGAACTCGAAGGGAAGACCCACGAGGAGCGCGAGAAGTGGGCTCGAGAGAACGAGGCCCCCGCCGAACTCGTCCACGAGACCGCCGAGATGGGCCGTCTCCCCGTCGTGAACTTCGCCGCCGGCGGCATCGCGACGCCCGCCGACGCGGCGCTGATGATGCACCACGAGTGCGACGGTATCTTCGTCGGCTCCGGTATCTTCGGCGCGGAGAACCCGCCGGAGATGGGCGAGGCCATCGTCGAGGCCGTCAACAACTGGGACGACCCCGACGAACTCGCCGAGATCGCCTCGAACCTCGGCAAGGGGATGAAAGGCGAATCCAACACGGACCTCCCCGAAGAGGAGAAACTGCAGGGCCGCGGCGTCTAGGCCGGCGAATCCACCGTTTTTACTGAATTCCGCGGGTCCGTATCACGCGATAGCCAGACGTAGCGCGTCGGCTGAGAGACCGAAGCGGGAGGCGGAACGAAAGAAAACGCGGAGATCGACCAACCGGACGGGAACCGATCAGTACAGCGTCGCGCCCTGACTCACGCGTGTCTGGTACGCCCGGGACTCGACGCCGGCGTCCGCGAAGGCGTCGACCATCGCCGCGGCCACGTGTCGGCGGTTCGAGTCTCGACACGGCGCGATGACGGCCGGGCCGGCCCCGGAGACGGTGACGCCCGCCGCGCCCGCCTCGAGCGCCGCCTCGCGGACGGCGTCGTAGCCGGTGATGAGTTCCGCGCGGGCGGGCGTGACGACGCGCTCGTCCATCCCGAGCCCCACCAGTTCGGGATCGTCGCGGCACATCCCGACCGCGAGCGTCGCCGCCGAGCCGACGGTGTGGACGACGTCCTCCATCGACGCCGAGGTGGGGACGACGCCGCGGGCGTCGCGGGTCGAGACGGCGATCTCCGGGAGACAGGCCACCAGCGGGATCGAGGCGTCGACGGCGGTGACCGCGTCGCCGCGGGCGACGGTGAATCCGCCGAGCAGCGCCGGGGCCACGTTGTCGGCGTGGGCCTCGCCGGAGACGACCGCCTCGCCCTCGGCGGCGACCGGGACGAGTTCCTCCCTGGAGAGGCCCCGGTCGTAGAGGGCGTTCAACGCGACGGCCGCCCCGGCCGAGCTGGCCGCGGAGGAGCCGAGTCCAGACGAGGGGCGAACCCCCTTGTCGATCTTGATGTGTGCGGGGGCGTCGAGCGCCTCCGCGACGGCACCGACGACGTTCTTCTCGGGGTCTTCGGGGATGTACTGGCTCCCGACGCCGGTCATCTCGATGGTCGTCCGATCGGCCTTCTCGACGCGGACGACGTCGGTGGGGCGGTCGAGGGCGACGCCGAAGACGTCGAATCCGCTTCCGAGATTCGCGCTCGTCGCCGGGGCCCTGACCGTCTGCATACGCGTCAGGTTGCCCAACGAGGGTAAAAAGGTAGCGAACGACGGTACCGTGGAACTCGTTCGAGCGAGTCGGGAGCGTCGGAACGGAAAGCACTTTCCGGCCAGTCGAGTAGGGGGCGTATGATCGGCGTCGTCGGCGGCGGGATCGCGGGACTCGCGGCCGCCTATCGGTTGCAACGGCACGGCCACGACGTGCGAGTCTTCGAGGCCGCAGACCAGTTGGGCGGCCTCGCGGCCACGTACGAGACCCGCGGTGACGACATCGAGAAGTTCTATCACCACCTCTCGAAATCGGAGGAGACGATCGTCGAACTCGCCGAAGAGCTGGGGCTCGGTGATCGGATCGAGTGGCGCGTCGGGACCAACGGCTACTACGTCGACGGCGTCGTCCACCCGCTCGATACCCCGTGGGAGATCCTCGCGTACCCGCACATGAGCCTCTACGACAAGTTCAGGCTGGGGATGCTCACCCAGGGGATCGACGTGCGCGGGCTCGTCCCCGACTTCGACGCCTACGACGACCTCTCCGAGTACGAGCACGTCACGGTCCGGGAGTTCGTCGAGGAACACACGACGAAGAGCGTCTACGAGAACTTCGTCGATCCGCTCCTCGACGGCAAGTACGGGGACAGAAAGGACGACATCTCGGCGGCCTGGTTCCTCGGCCGCGTTCGGTTCCGCGGGGAGCGGGACCTCCTCCGCGGGGAGATCCTCGGCTACTTCGACGGCGGGTTCGGCGTCCTGCTCGACGCCCTCGTCGACGCCGTCGGGCGGGAGAACATCGCGACCGACGCGCCCGTGACGGACCTCACCGTGGCGGACGGGCGGGTGCAGTCGCTGACAGTCGGACGCGACGGCAAACAAGAGTCACACGACGTCGACGCCGCCGTCGTCGCGACGATGCCGAACGTCCTGGAGTCGCTGACGGGCTTCCCCTGCGAGATCGACTTCCAGGGGGCGATCTGCGGGCTCCTCACGATGGAGGAGTCGCTGCTCGACACCTACTGGCTGAACGTCGCGCACGACGCCCCTTTCGGCGCGCTCGTCGAACACACGAACTTCGTCGAGCGGGAGCGCTACGGCGGCGATCACCTCCTCTACGTCGCCGCGTACGTCCAGGATAGCGAGGAAGACCTGTGGCGGATGGACGACGACGAGGTGAGAGAGACGTGGCTCGACGAGATCGAATCGATGTTCCCCGACTTCGATCGGTCCGCGGTCACCGAGTGTCGGGTCGCGCGCAACCCCCGGGCCGCGCCGATCTACGAGCGCGGCTACCTCGATCTCGTGGTTCCGTACCACCTCGACGAGGCGGTCGGCGAGGGCGTCTACTACGCCGGGATGGCCTCGGAGGCACAGTACCCCGAGCGATCGCTCAACGGGGGAATCGTCGCCGGTTACGAGGTGGCCGACCGGATCGAGGCGTCGGGGGAAGCCGACGACGAAACTGAGCCCGAATCGGCGACCGGATTCGAGTTCGAGGACTGAAGGAAGTCCGACGATGTTCCGAGAGCGCGTTCGAACTCAGGCCTCGGTCTCGTCGGCGTCGCTCTCGGCGTCGACGTCCTGGAGGCCGGGCGCGATCTCGACGTCGACGTCCTCGGGTTCCTCGCGGCCGCCGACGCGGACCTCGCCGTCGTCGCCCTCGACGTAGACGTCGTCGGCGAAGCCGCCCTCGGCGTGGGGGTGCTCCGGATCGTCGAGGCGCTCCGGCGTCGCCGGCGCGTCCGGGATCTCCTTCGTCCGGAAGTTCCCCAGCGGGTTCGCGATGTCGATGTCGTAGCGCTCGAAGAATTCTTCGTAGCGCTCGTAGTGCGTCTCCAGTTCCTCGACCGGGAACTCCATCATCTCCGTCCAGCCGTGGTTGTAGAAGTCGAAATTCGCCTGTACGTGCGTGATCTCTCTGGCCTCCGCCTCGGTGAACCCCTCTTCGAGCGCGCGGACGTACGTGTCGAACGTCAACTCGAAGAACGTCGCCATATGCGGCTCGCGCTCCTCGCGGTGGTCTGGATCGGCCTTTTCGCCGAACACGCGGACGTGGAGGTCGACGAGTTTGTCCGTCGCGATGTCGCCGACGACCGGCATCGTCAGCGCCTTCTTCGCCGCGAAGTGGCGGATGTTCTGGCGGAGTTTCATCGAGTCGGCGTTGGGACCGGGCGAACTTGAATGACACGCGTTCACTACCGATGCTGAGCGGCGAAGTCCGCCACGGCTGGGAACACTTCGGAAGCCCCCGCGGTCTCGACTCGGTGCGCTCGCTGTGCTCCTCGTCGTTCGCTCCGCTCACTCCTGCGGTGCTTGCGTCGCGCGCCTTCGCCGTCACTTCGCTCCGCTCGTGACGAGCCATCCACTCGCTTCGCTCGTGGAGACGCCGAGACCGCGGCCCGTTCCATTCCCGCCCGGCAGTTCTCCGGGGCCATCGCCTTCCGAAGGCGTTCTGCATCGTAAAGCCGACGCTGTCTCGTGGGCGAACAGTCGGCACACCGCCCGCGACGACGTCCTCGCAGCGCCGTCGTCCGTGTCCCGCGTCGACGTGCCGAGCAACCGCGACCCGACGCGGGCCGTCGTCAGATCACGGGGGCTCTGGCCGCGGGTTCGTATATAAACCTACGTCCGGTCGAGAAACGTCGAGAGATCGAAAAAACAGTCAGTCAGCCGTCGTCCCTATCGTCTCAGTCGTCCGAGCGCGCGCCCCACTGCTCGACGCGGCGCGGGCGGTCGGAGACGGCCTCGACGTCGATGGGATCGTCCTTGGTGTCGAGCGCTTCGAGTGCGGCGAACGCGGAGGCGGTCGTCGAGAAGTACGTGATCTCCTCCTCGACGCACACCTCCAGCGCGTCGCGGTCGCGGGAGACGACCAGATCGACCTCACCGGCGCGGATCGCCGTGACGAGTGCGTCCTCGTCGTCGAACGTCGCGAGATCGAAGTGCGTGTCGTAGCCGGCGCGGAGCGCCTTCCCGTCCTCGCTCTCGGGTTCGGGGAACTCGTCGGCCGAGAGGTCGACCCACGCGGTACCGGACTCGGGGATCGGCTTGCCCGTCGCGTCCTGGGCCTTGTCGTAGGCCTTTCCGAAGGTGGAAGCCGTGCCCATCACTTCGCCGGTGGACTTCATCTCCGGGCCGAGACGCGGGTCCGAACCGGGCAGGCGGTCGAACGGCAGAACGACCTCCTTGACGCTGACGTCGCCGGGGATCTTCTCGTCGACGTCGAGGTCGTCGAGCGTCTCGCCGGCCATCACTTTCGCCGCGAGCTTCGCGATCGGGACGTCCGTCGCCTTCGAGACGAACGGGACCGTCCGCGAGGAGCGCGGGTTGGCTTCCAGCACGTACACCTCTCCGTCCTTCACGGCCAACTGGACGTTCAAGAGGCCGACCGTGTCGAGCGCGGTCGCGATGTCTTCTGTGACCTCGCGGACGCGGGCCAGCGTTTCGTTGTCCAGCGAACGCGGCGGGATCATACACGCGGAGTCGCCGGAGTGGACGCCCGCGCTCTCGACGTGTTCCATCACGCCGCCGATGATCGCGCGCTCGCCGTCGGAGACGGCGTCGACGTCGAGTTCGATCGCGTCGGCGAGGAACTGGTCGATGAGGATCGGTTTGTCGGGAGAGACGCGGACGGCCTCCTCGATGTACTCCTTCAGCTCCTCGTCGGAGTGGACGACCTGCATCGCGCGGCCACCCAGCACGTAGGAGGGGCGAACGAGCACGGGGTAGCCGATCTCGTTGGCCAGGTCCAGCGCCTCTCGTTCGCTCGTCGCGGAGCCGCCCTCCGGCTGGAGGATGCCGAGGTCGTCCATCAGGCGGTTGAAGCGGTCGCGGTCCTCCGCGAGGTCCATCGCGTCGACGCTCGTGCCGAGGATCTCGCAGTCGAGGCCGCGGCGGTCGATCTCGGACTTCAGCGGGTGGCCGATGTTGACCGAGGTCTGTCCGCCGAACTGCACCATCACGCCGTCGGCGTCGGCGGCCTCGACGACGTCTGCGACCTCTTCTGCGGTGATGGGCTCGAAGAAGAGCCCGTCGGAGGTGTCGTAGTCGGTGGAGACAGTCTCGGGGTTGTTGTTCACGACGTGGGCGTCGATGCCCATCTCACGCAGCGCCTGGACGGCGTGAACCGAGCAGTAGTCGAACTCGACGCCCTGCCCGATGCGGATCGGGCCGCCGCCGACGACGACGACGCTCTCGACGTCGCGGTCGACGCGGAGCTCGCCCGCGGCGGCGTCGCCCTCGTAGGGACCCGAGTAGAACTCGGGCTTGCGCGAGG
Organism: Halobellus rarus; assembly: GCF_024494595.1. Classification (GTDB taxonomy): domain Archaea; phylum Halobacteriota; class Halobacteria; order Halobacteriales; family Haloferacaceae; genus Haloquadratum; species Haloquadratum rarum. The sequence goes on from NZ_JANHDI010000014.1 coordinate 113,997, forward strand.
AGTAGTAATAGGGCGTCTGGGCGGCGAACTCGCCGGCGCAGGTGTCGACCTGCTTGTACGTGCGGCCGGGGACGTCAGTCTCGATCTCGCTGACCGTGGCACCCGTCGAAGCTGCGATCTCGGCGTTCGTGACGCCGGCGGTCGCGGCGGTCGTGAAGTCGCCCTCCTGAGCGGCGTCCATCGCCTCTGAGACGCGCTGGTAGCGTTCGAGGTACCACTCCTTGATGCCGGTCAGTTCCTGGACGTCCTCGACGGAGTAGCCGCGGTCGAACGCCTCGAAGATGGCGTACGTTCTATCGGGCGTCGGCCGTTCGAGCAGCTCCGTTTCGAGGACCTCGTCGGAGACCGCCTCGACGTCGGTCGCGGGCTCGTACTCCGTCGAGCGGATCGCCTTCAGCATCGACTCCTCGAACGTCCGCCCGATGGCCATCGCCTCGCCGGTCGACTTCATCGCCGTCGAGAGCGTGAAGTCGACGTCGTCGAACTTGTCCTTGGGCCACCGCGGGATCTTCGTGACCACGTAGTCGATCGCGGGCTCGAACGCCGCGGTCGTCTCGCCGGTGATCTCGTTCTCGATCTCGTGGAGGCGCTTGCCGAGTGCGACCTTCGCGGTCACGCGGGCGATCGGGTAACCGGTCGCCTTCGAGGCCAGCGCAGAGGAACGGGAGACGCGGGGGTTCACTTCGACCACGCGGTACTCGCCGCCGGGCGTGCCGTCGTCGTGCCAGGCGAATTGGATGTTACAGCCGCCCTGGATCCCGAGTTCGCGGATCACTTCGAGCGCGGCGTCGCGCATCTCCTGGTGGCCCTCGTCGGGGATGACCTGCGAGGGCGTGACCACGATGGACTCGCCGGTGTGGATGCCCATCGGGTCGATGTTCTCCATGTTGCAGATGATGATGCAGGAGTCGTCGGCGTCGCGCATCACCTCGTACTCGAGTTCGACCCAGCCCGAGATGGACTCGGTGATGAGCACCTCGCTGTTGCGCGAGAGGCGGAGGCCCTTGCGCACGCGCTCGTACAGTTCCTCCTTCTCGTGGACGACGCCCGACCCCGACCCGCCGAGGGTGTAGGTCGTCCGCGCGATCACCGGGAGGCCGCCGACCGCCTCGACGGCGTCGTCGACGCGGTCGCGGAGGTCGTCTTCGGTCAGACTCTGGACCTCCTCGTCGTCGTCGAGCACGATGGTCGTCGATTCGGGGACGGGCTGGCCGATGTTCTCCATCCGCTGGCGGAAGAGGTCGCGGTCCTCCGTGGCGTAGATGGTGTCCAGCGGCGTGCCCATAATCTCGACGTCGTGCTCCTCGAGGATGCCCTGCTCTGCGAGTTCGGCCGTGACGTTCAGGCCGGTCTGTCCGCCCAGTCCGGCGATCACGCCGTCCGGCTGTTCCTCGCGGATGATCTCGGCGATCGCTTCCGGGGTGATCGGCTCGATGTAGACCCGGTCTGCCATCTCCGGGTCGGTCATGATCGTCGCCGGGTTCGAGTTGACGAGGACGACTCGCGCCCCCTCCTCCTGGAGCGCTCGGCAGGCCTGCGCGCCGGAGTAGTCGAACTCGGCCGCCTGTCCGATCTGAATGGGTCCGCTGCCGATGAGCAGTATCGTCCGGTCTTCGGACGCTGCCGCACCGTCTGTCGAGGTGTCCTCGTCAGTCATCACGCTGTTGAAGTCCGTACATCGTAATAAGCCCGGCGAAATACTACGAGATGCGAAAAGCCATTTCGAAATTCGTAACGTCTCGCCACGGAGCCTCACTCGACGAACCGGTACCGGTAGGGGCTTCCCTCGACGACGTCGATCGGACCGCCTCGTTCTTCGATCTGTCCGAGAACGGTCGCGACCCTGTAGGTCGTCTCGAAAGCGTCGACGTCGCGTTCGCGGAGTCGATCCAGAATTTCGCGGGCGGTTATGGGCTCCTCCGCGTCCTCGAGGACGTCGAGAAGCTGCTCGAACCCGGGTGGCCGGGTCGCGATCATACTCGCGGTGACGCGCCGGCGACGCTTAGGTTTCAGTGCGACAGGCGTCGGACGGGCGGGAGCGGCGGGCGGAAAACCGGTCGATGCGGAGAGAACGAGCGTGACGCCGTCCCGCTCAAGCGTACACGTCGTCTTCGGACAGATCCCGCTCCGCGCGGTATTCGGCGACGAACTCGCTCACGTCGAAATCGAGCATCTGCCGTTCGAACTCCGAGACGGCATCGTCGTCGTCGGCGTGACTGACGGCGTGTTCCATCAGTTCGACGACGAGTTCGACGACGATCTCGTGTAGCCGTCGCGAATCGAAGTCGGTCACCCAGAGGATCCCCGCGCCGACGTCGCCGTCGTCGCTCACGTCGGCGGAGACCACCCGCTGGGGAAACTCTTCGAGGACGATGCCCATCAGATGCGCCGTCCCGAACTCCGGCATCTCCTCGCTGGTCGTCGAGACGGCGTCGCGAAGCACCGAGACGAGGAATTCGGGAACGAACCGCTCCGGAGGATGGACGTCCATCACGACCGCGTGTGCGTCTCCGCAGGAACACTCGAACTCCCGCATTCCCAGATCGAGCGAGCGGACGGATCTGGTCTCGCCACACGGCAGATCGAGCGTCTCACCGCCGTCGCCCGGAACCTGCGGTTGTGCCATAGATTCAGTTGTCGGCGGCAGTGGTTAAACGTCGCGCTCTCGGGTCAGCGTCGCGTTCCCGCCGCGTCACTCGCTCGCGGTCGCGTACAGCAGGGGGCCGACGACGAGGAGCGCCAGACCGAGAAAGAGGTAGTGAACCGGCACGAGCGACTGCGGCGTCAACGCGAAGATCAGCCCGAACGCCATCGTGTTGAGCGCGAGGAGCTTCTGCGATTTCAGGGGGAGCACGCCCACTGTCGCGAACACGAAGACGAGCAGGAGCGCCTGCCCGACGTTGTAGTTGAGCAGGAAACTGTCGACGAGCTGTAGGGGGAGCATCCTTGTCCGGAGTTTCGGCGCGAATCGAGTATTAAAGTTCCGTTCTTCGTGGGTGATCCCACCCCTGTCCGAGGGGGTGGCAGTCAGTTCGGCCCGGTGATGTCCATCGGGCGGATCCAACCGTACCAGATCGCGAAGATCATCCCACCGTATCCGAGCATGAATACGAGCGCGCCGAGGTCGTTGTAGCCGAGCTCGCCGAGCAGTCGGCGCACGATACCCGAGCCCGCGATACCGACCACGAGGATCGCTGCCAGCAGGAGTTTGTCACGGCTCAACTCGAAGAGGCGCTCCTCCCCGTCGTGTTCGCTCCGCGTGTCGTCGCTCATTGCTCGAGTCTTTGACCTGCAGCATCCTCACCCTGTCGGAACGCGGTTATCGCGCGGCGGCGGCGGTGAGATAACGCACCCACGACTGGGTACGTCGGATAGAGCAGCTGCTCTCAGTATATGAGTCGTCGAAGGTTAGGTGGCTGGGGAGTTGTGGGGCCCCAACCACGGACGGCCAGAGACCGTCCGTGTGGAAGGTGGGCCAACACGGTTTTGGCCGTTTCACCAACTCGTGCCGCCATATTTGAACCGTTTCGGGACATCAGATATCGTCCGGAATGTGTTTCTGGCGGCGGCGCGCGCGCTCCCGATTCCCCGCCTTGTCGTAGTGCTGTTCCAGCACGTCCTCGGACGCGTCCCCGCGATCACTGATCACGGGGCGCGGCGTCCCAGCAGTCCGGTGCGCTGTCACGCTCCCGGTCCGAATCTGGTGCGGCGAACGGGACGACGGGCACTTACTCGCCTCACCCCCACCACTCGCCTCGCACTCGTCGATGTCGCGATCGTGCGGACACCCGTCGTTGATCTCGCACGGGCGCGTGACATCGTACATCCAGGATTGGATCGTCGAGACGACCGGACGGCCGTGGGTCGTCGTGATTAACGGTGATCGACCTTCGTCGTCGACGATCCCGATGCGCGGGCCGTCGATGTAGTCTTGGACCACCTCGGCGACCCAGTCCTTCAGAATCACGTCACGTTCACCGCTAACCCCGTTTTTCAGCGGCGTCTCCGGCGGTCGGTGTCTAAACGATAACGCTCCGTCTTCCGGATCCCAATCCTCCAGATCGAGCGCTCGGATTCCCCCGCGCCGCGCTGGAACGCGCCACGCTAACAGAAGCGAGACGTGCTTCCGACTGGCGTACTCGTACCGACGGAGGTAATCAAGAATCGCTTTCATCCGTTCGGAGGAGATCTTCGTGTCGTCGCTCTGCTCGTCCTTCGACGGCGACGGGACACGGATCCGATCCGGAAGCGTCTCCGGAACGCCTCGAAGGTCGGCGACGCGGAGCAGGAACTGTTTCAGCGTCGAGACCTGCCCCTGCATCGTCATAATGTTACACGGATCACGATCGCCGTTGTCCTCGCGCTTCCAGACGCGCCACTGGTGGACTGTCCGAACGTCGACATCGTTCATATTCGAGATTCCCTGCTCTTCGAGCCAGTCGGTGAACGTCCGGAGGCGGTACTCGTGATCGCGAAGCGTCGCCGCGGCCAGCTCGCCGCGACGCTCGTCCAGGTAGATGTCGAGAGCGGCCTCCGGCGTGATCGGCTCCAGGTCCTCAACACTCACGCGGATCACCTCCGATCTCCGCGTACTCGACAGCGTGACCCGTGCGCTTCCGGTGGAGAACCTCGTTCACGGCCGCGAGCACGCGATCGTCCTCGACGACGTCCTCGTGGTCGCACCCGTGACAGACGACGTGATAGACGACGTCTCCGGGACTATCTTGTCCGCCGTCAGTCACCAGCCGTTGCTGTTCAGACTCTCCTCCACCTGAAGTTGGACCCGACCAGTGATTCACTTGATTTATCACAGTCCGTTTCTGGGTGAATGCGGGTATTGATGAGCTGTCAGCGCGACTATTCAGTCGGGAGTGTGCCTCTGGCAAAACGACTGCGGCGGGATATGCCTCCCACACATTCCTTTGATAAAACGAACACTCCGTGTTACCTACACACTGAGCGGTAGCTCCTCCAGGTCTCGAACTTTCGTCTTCTGATACGTTCGATCCGCCGTCGGTGACGAGCCGACTCTGTTCCGCGCTCTCGGTCTTAACGCGCTCGGAGAGCCATCCCATCTGCTCGCCGATTCCACCGAGATCGTTCGTCTGAAGCGGGAACGTGACGGTCGGATCGATACCCGAAGAGAACGACTCTCGCTCTCGAAGCGGGTCGAGGTAGCTCCGCCCCGCGAGGACGATGATCTCCTCGATCTCGACGCCCTTCCCGACCTCGTTCGCGATCCAGTCGATCAGCGACATCCCGACCGTATGCGCGAGCGCGTCAAGGCGGTCCTCGTCGAGGTCGTCGATGCTCGTCTCGTAGGGATCGAGTTCCCGATCGGGAGTGACGAGCGCGTGCTCCGCCGAGAGGATCAACCACTCGTCGCCGATCGTCTCGGCGTACTCGCGCTTCTTCGCGAAGTACGTCGACGTGTACAGGTCCGCGGCTCGCGTCGGTTCGTCGCGCTTGGCTGCACCGCACCCGACGATCACGAGCGTCTTCGAGTGGGTCACTGCGACCCCTCCGAGACACGATCGACCGCGTCGAGGTCGACCCGTTCGTCCAGATCCAGCGCCGCGTCTTCGACCCACCCGGCGAGACTCCGCCCGGATCGAGGCGGCGTCGGTTCCGCCGGCGGGTGATCGTGCAGCTCCGGGAGTCGATGGTCGAACGTCCGGATCAACTCCAGCAGCGCCGCGTTCTGGATCCGCTGCTGCTCTGCGATCTCCTCGAGGGCGTCGGCCTGGCGCTCCAGGGCGTTCAGTTCCTCGAAGGAGCCGCCGTCGGTAATGAGCCGTTTCTCTTGACCTGTGGCTTCTTGTGGACCGGGGTCGGTGTTTGATCCGATGTCTACTGAAGAAGACGCAGAACTACACAGTACTCGGAAAGTACGAGAGGACGGCTCTTCAGTGGTGGTCACGGTTCCGCCCGAAGCTGTCGAGAGATCCGGTATCGAGGTCGGTGAGCAGGTGATGATCGGAAGCGTCGAGGACGGACCCGTGACGCTGGTTCCTTGGAGCGAGGACGACATTCGCTCGATAGTCGGCTCCGAGTAGTCACGCGTCATCCACAGGCACCTCCGACACGAACTGTTCGCGGAGCGCCTCGCTCGTCGCTTCGACCGCCGACTCAACCCGCTCGCGCAGATCGTTTTGGACCTCATCCGGTAACTCGCTCGGATCGGTACCACCGTCGGTCTCGACACCGTCGCCGCGGTCGGCATCGTCGTTCCCTCCGTATACCACTTCAGCGTCTTCCGTATGCATCTCGAAGTTTTTCTTGATGGTCTCCGGGCCGTCCGATTCTTTGACGAATCGATGTGGCTCTCCAGTGATCTCTTCGGCGACACTCACGAGTTTTCGCATCGCGTCTTCGACGATCTCGACTTGGTGGGAGTCGGGACCGTGCCCCAGCATCGAAGCCTGATAGAGATGGGGCTCGTCGACGACATCCTCCTCGACGAGCAGGAGAGTGTGTTCTTCGCCGTTCTCTTCCCATTCACTCATCGCTGATCACCTCGACGTCGAGGAGTTCTCCGAGACGGGGCTGTCGATTCGTCGACCGTCCGCCGGTCGTCTTGATGACGATTCCCTCGTGGTGCTTCGCTTCGATATTCCAGACCTGAACGAAGACGTCGCCTTTCAGATCGCTCGTGAAACCGTACAGGGCGACGGCGTCGTGGTCGACGACGCGCGCCTCGATGCTCTGGTCGTTCGAGCTTCGCGTCGAATCGTAGGATAACCGAACCTGCGCGCCGGATTCGACCGCTTCGAGCCGCCCGAGGAGATCACGACGCTCCTCGACGTCGAGCCGCGTGAACGTCTCGGAACTACTCATCGCGCATCACCGTCCTCGATGGGCGCGAAGTTCTGCTGGGTCATCCCCGGCACCGGCAGATGGCCGTTCCGCTCGTAGCCGGCCTCCGTCAGCGCCTCGTCGATCTCCTCGACGTCCTGGTCGTCGGGTTCGCTCTCGATCACGAAGTGACCCGCGCGGTCGTCGTACTGCGCGATGCTCTCGACGTCGGCGTCGGGGATCGACGCGACGGCCTCGAACAGATCCTCGTCGACGTGCTCGGGAACGCCGCCGTCGCTGACGAGCTGCCCGTGGCCGCAGTTCGGACAGTAGACGCCCGTTCCCGGATCGATCTCCTCCGGAAGCTCCGACCCGCACTCGGCGCAGGTGGGTCGTCCGCCGTCTGTTTCGATGCGACCGCAGAGATGCGAGAAACACGTATCGCAGACGTTTCCACGGCGGCGCTCATCGCGGATTCGAGACGAACGGACCGGAAGCCCCGATCCTGGAAGCAGCGCGCCACAGAGCACGCTGCTCCGTTCTCCGGAGTCCGTGAACGCGGCCGTCGAAGCGTCAGTCTCGAAGTGGAGAACGCCGTTCGAGTCGTATCGGAGCCGCTCGATCTCGTTGGTATCGATTCGACACCGAGTTTCGGTACGCTCCGGCGCGCCGCCGTCGGTCAGTATTCGCCCACTTTCGTCCATTCGTTCACGGGCGCGGAATTCGCCCGCGGGCAGGAAGCCCGTCTCGTGGCCGCAGGGTTCCAGCGTACGCCGGCCGGGAGCGCGCGCCGAGATACCCGTGACGACCGCACCGCAGATCGGACACCGCGGACCGGTGACGGTCCACAGCTCCGGAGAACGCGCCGCCATCAGGCCTCACCTCTCGGAACGTACCGCGCGTCGATCTCCCCGAGTGGAGTCAGTCCGAAGTCCTCGGGCAGGTGCGAGGCGATGTGCGTGCTCGTGCGGACGCGGAGCGTGGAGAGCTTTCGCCCGCAGGCGGGACACCGGACCAGCCGGACGCGATTGCTCCGGCCGGCGGGATGCGCGATCGCCATCACGCGCCCTCCTCGTCGTCGCCGGCGAGCCACGCGCGGCGGGCCTCCAGGACGGCCTCGCCGTGCTCGGTCAGCGCGTACTCGTTCGTGCGCTTGTCGCGTGCTTCCTTCTCGACCAGCCCGTCGTCGACGAGGCGGTTGAGGTTCGGGTAGACGCGCCCGTGGTTCTGCGGTTCGCGGTAGTACGCCTCGATCTCGTTCTTCAACGCGACGCCCTTGCTGGGTCCGCGGCGGGCGATCGCCCAAAGCATATCGCGGGCGAACGCGGGGAGATCGGCGAAGATGTCGCCGTGGTTGTGGTATCGATTCGACTGGGTCTGTGGGCAATCGTTTTGGCCCTGGTTCGCTGATTCGCTCATGGGTCGATTGAAAATCCCTTGGACGGGATTCGACCCAACCCCGGCGTGCTCCAACACGTCGGGCCTTCTGGCCCGGAAGGGCTGGGTCACTTCGTCGTTTAAATCCAGCTGACTTATACTTTACTGAGCATTGCTCAGTGAACTATGAGCTAACCCCTGCAATTATAGAGCTAACACCGGTAAATACACGTGATCGGTGGTAATATGACGGTTCTCGATAAGGCAATGGATGTAATGCGAAAGTCTGCGGATTGGATGGTCCCTTCGGATGACCGGATTCTCGAACTCCTCAGGGAGCACGGCAATCTGACACCGCAGGCTGTCGACGATCTCGGTGGACCATCGGCCGGACACGCTCAAGATCGACTCCCAACGCTCACGAAGTTCGGACTGACAGAGCGGATTTCGCGTGGTCTCTATCGAATCTCCGAGAAGGGAATCGCCTACCTCGACGAGGACCTTGATGCTTCCGAGCTTGAGCCCGTCGACGACTGATCCGTTGCTTTCGGGCTGAATTGCGCTTGTTTCTGTGTTGACCACAGACGGTCAGATGCGTGTGTGGGTAATAGGCGGCGTGGGGCCGTGATCGAATAATTGGAAACAGTGAAAATTCGCCTTTTATTCATCCGACATAAACTGTGGGATTACAATGGATTGCTGCCAATGATTTACGTAGATGGATTTTTGTATTGTATCACAACATAATAGGGTGTGACTAGAATAGACCACTCTCCTCTCTTACCGATAAGTTTTGTATTTGCTACATTGATTCTTTTCGTTGCCTATAATAAATTGTCTGAAGGCCCAACTCCATTAAAAGAACAAGCATTAAATATATTAGTTAAATCAGGTCGAATTCCGAAACTTTATTCAACGGTCAGTGTAGGGGTTTTTTCCTTATTGGCAGTACTAATAGTGGGCCAGATCCTGCAATCGACAGCCATAGTATTAGTCACGCTATTTTATGCAAGTGTACTATTCTTCGATAATATATTCGATAAAAACACACCAATGCCAAGGATTGAAAAACCCGATAGATACTACGATAGCGAACATACTAACGAAAAAGATACACAGGGTTTCAAATTTGAGTTCCAAGTGCGGAATATTGGAGGAAGAAAATTACAAAATCCGACAGTTCAGTATAAATTGTATGACATATATGATGACTCAAATACACCTTGGAAAAACCTATCAACGGATAATTCTACAATTGAACCCGGTATGACTAACTCATATAGCATTGATGGCTGGCCAGTCACAGAAGGATCTTCTGTGGATTATGTTGTAGTTATTCGAGTGAAGCCTTATCTCGGGTTCTCTCTTTCACGGGATAGGAAATCGTTCACTATACCTTAAGCTCGTGAATCCGGAGGCCAGCTTTTATTTAATATCGCCGAGAGTTCTTAATCAATGAAGCAGCGTCAGGCAACTCCAACTAAGAACTGGAAGGATATCACTGATGACCACAAAAAAACACGAGAAGTAGTAGAACAGAAGATATCAACTGTGGCTGAGGGGGGCGAAGCAGATCCCCTCGCTGTGGTCGGTCCTTATCGGTGTGGGAAGACACAGTTGTTATACCACTCATTTGACTTTTGTTGGGAAAATGGACTTCCAGCGTTGTATACAGACGCAAAATCAATTTTTAAAGAGTTCGAAAAATCTGAATCAGAAGATATCGCTAAATGGCTGTCTCAACGTACCACGACTCAAGTTCAGGCACTTATTGAGGGGAAAGACGCGGATTGGTTGCCAAACTGGGAGCGAGAAGAAGATCGACTTGCTTGGTTGAAGGATGTAGTAAATGAGGGTTCGTTTGATGAGAATTATGCAGTGTTACTGGTTGATGAGGTTGAGCAAGCATATACAGACTTACGATCGAAAGACCTGGTTGATGATGAAAACCCATTACGCATAATTTTGGACGACACGGAGGGGGTCTATCAGCTATGGGCCTTCGGGTTGGTATCAGCCTATGAGTTTTTGGGCGAAGCAGATTATGCGCGGTTTAGGGAAGTTCGTATCCCTCTTCTAGATGTTGAAGATGTTCAAAGAAACCTTCTGAACAATGGTAAAAACGCTGACCTTGCCAATGGAATTTGGTGGCTTGCTAGGGGAAGAGTTGGTTGGAGTAATAAGCTGATAGAAGAGGCCCCATCCACTGACGAAGATATCTCAGCGTGGGTCCAGTGGGTTAGTAGCTTGGATTTTGAAGGCACGAGTCCTTTGAATAAAGACGTTTGGACGAATAGTGATGTTGATCGTGGTCAGTGGGATAATGCTCGGAAAGCAATTCTATTCCTAAAAAATGAATACCCTGATTGGGAAATACAGTCTCCTTCAGGAGACTCGATTTCGGTTGATAATATGAAGGGCCTCAGTCTGGATATTATTCTAAATATTTCTTCCGTCGATGCTCCTCCCGCTAGTAAAGAGATGGTAGAGCGAAATTTGAATCGGCTATGTGACAGTCTTTCGACTAAGTCTAGTTGGAAAGAGAGTACACATTACTTGCCTGCAAATATGTTAACAGAAAATAAATCTGTTGGAGGGTTTCTAAAGCTTCTACAAGATCTCATTACCTCTTTTGAACCACGTGGTTCGATAAGGGCAAAAGCTAACGAGATAGTCGAAGAAGTGTCTACAAACGAATTCCGGGTTTCTTGGTCGGATCGGTTCTACAATAACATAGACAGTGAACACGGGGCTTGGTCTATTCGACCTTCTATTGTTTCCGAAGCATACCCATCAGTAGCTGTAAATCCGAACCAGCTCACAAAAACGGCTACCAACGAACTAAGGGATAATATTCACACAGGGATCGAGATCGACCCAAATATTGACTCGGGCCATATTGGATATGAAGTGTATTTTTGTCCAAACATCGATAGTGTGAATAGCGTAATTGAAAAGGCTGCCAAACCACGAGATATTCAAAAAACATATTGTATTATAATCCCAGATCTTGATTTGGCGGATGTTGATAATTCTGAGAAGTTAACGCAACTTATTGAGGTTCAAAGAATTCAAGTCATTACCGAAACTGCATCACGGCTATGGGACTTTTTAATTCAATTGCGGGTTTACTTGGAAGATAACTTTGGAATCGAACAGCCAGTAACCCAAAATAAGATCAATAATGCGTTAGATTCTGAGCCGGATCGAGAGAACAGAAATACGATTCAAACTCTCTTTGATCAAGTGTATAATATTTCTGAATCCGCCGTAAATGACTGCTTAGATGATTTCAGGCAACACTACTCCCGACGTGATACGAACACCCCAGTATGGGCGGAGTCTCATTTAGACGAGGAAGCTCCACCCGGAATGTACGGAGGAGGTAGTCTGCCACGGAGAGGACTTTCTTTCGCATTAGTATGTTCCGTTGCGGACATTGACACAAATCACAGCTACATCGATTTGCGTAAGGAACTTTTGAACGGAATAGATGAAGGTTATATCGAAGCCTCAGGTCAAGAATTTGGCTTTCAACAGTTTCTCACTTACGTCTTCTCAGAAACGGGTTACTCAGACCCTGTTAGATCGACAAGAAAATTATATGTCTCATCTCAGGAAGGGAGAGATCCGAGTATAGATCATCTACAGGAGTATTTACTTAGTCTAAGCGAAATGAGTGAAGAATTAGACATACTCACAGATATGGGTGCGGAAAGTGATGCGATAGATATCATAAACGGCACCAGATTACGAGCACATCTAGGTCCTGAGTTCCTTTGGGGGACATATCTAGATGGTTCATCTACGCAAAATTCAGAAAAAGTTATTGAGAAATTAGAAACCCAAATCTCTCAATTGGAAGATCTAGCATCTCGATTAGAGAATGTATCTAAAAAGATACAAACAAAAAATGAAATTCTCACACCACCTTCCGGTTATGGGAGCCCGGTAGAAATAAAATATGACAAAATAAAGAACAAGACAGAACACATTCGAACAGTCGGAAGAGATGTTAGAGACTTAAGAACAAGGTGTGAGTCTAACTCGCAGTTGGCAACCATTGGAATTGTCTTTAACACGATCCTGAATGCGTATATCAATCAGATTGAATCATCTGTTAATACCGTTGAAGGGGCTATCTTAGGTACTGAATTGTATTCAGTCGAAAATCTTAAAGGCAAATTTTCCCAGTTGGAATCCCGGGTCAACGGATCAGATATTGTAAATACTCATTTCAATTGCTCTAGGAATGAAATAGAAGAGGAAATTGGAGATCTGGGAGATGAAGTATTTAATTTTCAAGGACAGGTTGGTGCAGACACTATCCAGCCTTCAGACACCGAAACACTCTCGCGTATCTCCAAAAAAGCTGAAAAAGATATTGACAAGGTCAGCGAACTATTAGACCTCTTTTCTACAGTAGATGAACTAGAGACCAAACAAGAAGAAGCTCAAAGTGAACTGCGCGAATCATTTATTGAATTCATTTCCACTATTCGGGGGGGAGCCTAAATGGTCCTAAAAGAAGAGTTAGAAACAACGATCAACAGACTCGAAGAGAACATACGCCAATATAACCAGTTTGTTGAATGGCTTGATAAAGCAGGCAAAGATTGGTCTAATCGAACGGAGGCAGAACAAACTTCCTTCTTAGAAAGAATCGAAGACTATGAACAGTACCAAGAGAACGAGATTCCCCCCGACCAGATCAAAGAAATAAGACAGGAACTGGAGGAAGCATATAAGGAACCACTCATTGAGGCTCTGAGAACACGCATCGACAAATTTCTTTCAATTATCGATTTAGAATTATCTGAGGTTCAGTTAGATAGAATAGTCTCAAGGATTGTCGATAATAATAAAAGCACTCTAGATAGTGCTCGTGGACAATTTGATGATCATCTTATTTCGGTGGATGCCTTAGACGAGATCCCTCGAAAATATGTGAGAAGTGAGATACAGAGGGACCCCTCTTTACTATCCTCCCCAGGAGATGAATTGAATGACATATTAAACGAAACGACGGAGTCTTACGAGCAGTTGAAGAGTCTTTCTGGGCTTCTGTCAGAATACACGTGGATACCAGAGGACGAATTACCACTTCAACATTCCGTCGATAACTATCCATATCTGTCCGACAATACCGATGTCATCAGAAAACAGTTAGATAAACTGGATGAAGTAGCAGCAGAATTTTCATCGTATGATATCAATCTTGAAGAAGTCTACCGTGAGCAGATAGGAGAAATTCTAACACAAGACGTCTCAAATATTTCCACTCGTCTTAGCACTGTTGCTGAGGACACCGACGAATTATTACAGAGACAACCACTGCTTGAGTCAATTGAACAGATCTCCAAGACAGACAATCTGGATGACAGTACAACGAATAATTTGATAGAGACCTATTCTCGCACTAAAGGGAAAGAATATAACGAAGTCCAAGATCTCAAATTAGAATTGTCTGAATTATCATCGACATACGAAAGATGGCAAAAACACATAATAGAAGAATGGGAAACAACCGCTTCAATCGTCAAGACATATTGTAACCAGTTTGAATTCGATCCTCCTGCCGAGTTTAATCAAATAGATGAATTTAGTACCGCTCTCAGTAAAAACCCGAAGGAGGCGGTGAATATCCTAATCAGAACTAGAGAGTGGATTTCAGGGCGCAATTCAGAACTTGAAACGGAGCTTGAAACTGCTACAATTGAATTATTAAGAGAACTTATTGAGCAGGGAGAAGTCTGGTTAGGCGACTATGATATTGAGGCTGTAGAAGGTGTCCAGAACTCTATTCCTATCAAGTTGACTATCTATGACAAATGAGAAAGTAATTGCGGATATAGATCGCAGATCTCCGAGATTCCACTTCGACAGCAAAAACTTCACAGAGAGAACAATCTCACCCGACGCAATTGTCTGGATTGGTGTCGATGGCGGTGGTGATCTGAATACACTTCTTCCGGTTCTTTTTAACCGTAGCGAAAATGGAATTCAACGCTTCGAATCCTTCTCTGATGACACGACGGAGTCAACTGGAGTTGAAGCACCGTCTTATAACGATAGTCCAAAAAGTAGAGATGTAATTGCTGATCTAACGTATCAAATTCAAGAAATCCCTCAAAATTATGTTAATTCAGAAAGTCCCACTCAGAGTGATGTTAGAGCGTTAGCACAACAGTGGAAAAACAAAAATGCAGAGAATTCAATTGAGGTTAACAAAAACGTGCATTCAGAAACAGTCCGTCGTTTAGATATTAGCTTAACAGTATATTCGAAGGAATTTAGAACATATATCCCCTTTTTTACGTCATTCCCTGAAGCGGACACCTTGAGGGACGTAGCGAGTGGAATTAGAATACCTTGTGTTTCAGTCCCATCCGAAGGCGACAGTCGCTCTCCAGCACCCAAAATGTTTCCAACTTTCGTAAAGACATCAGTAATCCAGATTTAGCCGTGAAAGCTCTCTAATGAGATTTGCAGTTCATCGTTCATTCCCCACTTCCAAGCCTATTTACCCCAACACGGCTACAGACGCAGTAATGACCGATACCGTGGACCTCCGCGAGTACGTCCCCGATAGCTGTCGGGACCTGCTCGATATGGAGGCCAACGAACTTCGCTCAGAAGTTCCGGCGCTCGCTCGCGACAAGCAGCGGATGGGAGAGGTCGATCAGGCGGTCAAGTCCCTACCCTCGCATCACGATCTCTACCTCGGCGACGCCCGCGATCTCTCGATGGTCGACGACGAAAGCGTCGAACTCGTCGTGACCTCGCCGCCGTACTTCAACCTCAAGGACTACGAGAACGGCACCGGCGGCGAGGACCAACTCGGCGACATCGACGACTACACGCACTTCAACGAGCAGGTCGACCAGGTCTGGAAGAACTGCTTCGACAAGCTCGTCCCCGGCGGCCGGATGTGCGTCGTCGTCGGAGACGTCCTCCGATCCCGCAGCGAGCACGGGCGGCATCGCGTGATCCCGCTGCACGCGACGATCCAGGAGCACGCGGTCGACATCGGCTTCGACAACCTCGCGCCGATCATCTGGTACAAGATCGGGAACGCGAGCCTCGAAGCGGGCGGGAACGCGCGCTTCCTCGGGAAGCCCTACGAGCCCGGCGCGGTCATCAAGAACGACATCGAATACATCCTGCTGTTCAGAAAGCCCGGCGGCTACCGCTCGCCCTCGATCGAGAAGCGGATTCTCAGCACGATCGAGGCCGATCAACACCAGAAGTGCTTCCGACAGCTCTGGGACGACATCCAGGGCGCGCCGCAGACCGATCACCCCGCACCCTACCCCGCCGATCTCGCCGAGCGACTGATCCGGATGTTCTCCTTCGCGGGCGATACCGTGCTCGATCCCTTCGCCGGCACCGGCTCGACCGCGGTCGGGGCTTCACGACTCGGCCGGAACTCGATCAACGTGGAGCTCGAAGAGGAGTACCTCGAGCTGGCCGAGGAACGGATCAAGAGCGAGCGCGGCACGCTGACGAACTACCAGAATCTGACGGTCGAAGTCACGCGGTAGCAAACTGATTTAGAAAGCGGCCCGTGAATATCTGTATTCGCGTGCAAAAAGCGTCCTAACAACATCTATTAAAATCTAGCTGTCACTTACTCATAACGATGCTGCGAGACCGATGGAAAGAGATGGATGTATCTTTATCAAAAGTTGCTTGGAGATCTACAGAAGGTCTCTTAGTGGGAATACTAGCATCTCTGATTGTAAGTGCGGTTCTGCTTGGGGCTCCTTCTAGCCCATTTACTTCGTCAAACATTCAGGTAACTGATCACCAAACTATTGATGAACAGTACCAAACAGTTCTAATAAATACTGGAAATCAACCCGCTAAGGGTGTCACAATCACTATTCAAGCTATGAATATAGACTATCAAGAACATCAACGGATTGACTATATTGCATCAGGGCAATCATATACAATTCCATTTCAACCACAGCCGATTCTTCAAAATACCACCAGTAACCAAACAGAGATTTCAGCCGTAGATCGCCAAAATGCCATCCAACTATGCAAGTCCCTAGATAAAACGTCTCAACTTAGGCTTTATCGGGCATCCATTCCAGCAGCGAACCCATTTCAACAAGCTACACGAGATAATCTAGAATATAAGGAAGGGAAGATATTCTTCAATAACACTTCAGCGGTTGAAATACAGGAAACAGAGTACGTGCAAAAAAAGGCTAGTCCAACGGATTACCGGGTTACTGTGAGGAACAAGCAAAATAATCTGACCTACGATATCGATTCGTTCACTTATCCTGAGTCGACTAGGAATGCGACAAACAAATCGAAAGAGGATACGAATCATCCAGAGGAAGTACTCATAACAAGGAATCAGTTCGGTGAATGTTCAATTAATGGGAAATCATTACGTAGTGCACTTCAGCGTAATGAGGGTGGAGTGGAGTCATAGACCGCATTAAATTCGTTTTCTCTATCTATTCCAGAAGAACAGTCCACAGCTAACTCATCGGTGGCTTTTAGAGACCTATAGATAATCCTGACTGTGTGTCTCACCAATATGGTGATGAGCGGATCGTCGAGTGGCTGAACGACAATCAGTACCACCCGCGATCCCCCGCCCACGGAAGCGCCTCGTGCCTCTATCTTCTCGACGACCTCCTCGAAGAGAGCGATAAGTTCAGAGAAGCCGCCGAGTCCGGCGAAATCGTCTACCAGGAAGATTTCACCGTCGGCGAGGGCCCGTCGAAGTGGAACACCGATCTCGTCGTGGGGCCGCCCACAGACGACGTCCAGGTCACGATCGGCGACGACCGGACGATCGCCGAGGGAACGCCCGAGGAGATCTGGCTCGCGATCGACGCGAAGTCCGTGATGACCGAGCACGGGAAGGCCCGGAGGAACCGCCAGCGGGACATCAACAGCTTCGCCGACATTATGCATCGCCACTACCCAGGCGCGGTGACCGGCGGACTGCTGTTGATCAACACGGCGGAGCGATTCAAATCCCCCCTGCGTGACGAGGGCGACATCACCGAACACGACCGCATCGAGAGCCTCGTCGAGGAGACCGTTGAGATGTTCCGCGACATCGACCGCGCCGAGGGCGATGTGAGTCCGAACGTCGACGGCGTCGGCTGCGTCGTCGTCGACCACACGAACCTCGACGACGGCGAGGAGACGACGCTCGTCACTGATCCGCCCGCACCCCAGGAGGACGACATCGTCCACTACCACCGGTTCCTCGAGATCCTCATCGACACGCTGGAGAGCCGGTGGCTGACGGGAGCCCCGCCGGATCTCTCGGAGCTCCGGGAGCTCGAGGACCTCCACACGACGCTGGACCGGCAGGTCGTCGAACTGGCCCACGCGGCGCACATCCTCGGCGACGAGATCGAAGACGGCGATGTCAACGAGGAGACGATCGAACGCCTAGAGTCGGAAGTCGCCGAGATCGAGGTCGTCGTCGAAAGCATCGAGAGTGAGTACGAAGATGACTGATTTCGCACTAGCACGACCCCTCGAGATCGGAGAGTCGCTCACCCAATCCGGGGTAGAGGACGTATTCGAGACGAACTTCGGATATCAGTTCAAGGGAATCACCCTCCGGTCCCCGGACGCTGGTCGGTATCTCATCCTCCTCGCGAACGAGGGCGAGATTTACGACGACGAATTCGGCCAGGGCGACGAGTTCACGTATCTCGGAGAGGGGGTTCGCGAGAAAGGCGATCAGAAGGAGACCGCCGCAAACAAGGCCCTCATCGACGCGATCGAGGATCCGCTCCCGATCTACCTCTTTACGAGCACGGAAGGCATCGACGACTACGAGTATCGAGGACTCGTCGAAGTCCAGGACTACGAGTACGTGAGCGACGGAGCGCGGATGGTCTACCGATTCCAAATCAAGCGACTCGGAATCAGCAGCTGGGAAGGCTACCAGCGAACTGCGAGCGAGGTCGAAGAGACCACACGGGAGCCGCCGTCGCTCACTGAAAACTCGACGGAGTACACGACGGCGGAGTCGAAGGTGCGGTCGTCAGTCTTCGCGCGGAAGGTGAAGCAGCGATACGACTACCGATGTGCAGCGTGCGGAGCGCGGCGTTTCTCTCCTGAAGGAAACCCGGAAGTCGAGGCGGCGCACATCTACCCGAAATCTGAGGACGGTCCGGACGACCTACGAAACGGAATCGCGTTGTGTAAGCTCCACCACTGGGCGTTCGACCGCGGATGGTTCAGCGTCGACGACGATCTCGGCATCATCGTGAGAGAAGACGCGGAACAGGTAGTCCCGGAAGAAATTGCAATTCTTTCAGAAGAGACGTTACTGACTCCGTCTACAGATGACCTAGAACCTCACTCCATCTATCTTCAGGCTCACAGGCGACTTCACGGATTTGAGTAAACGAGAACTAAGTCTCCGCGCCGAATAACGACAGCCTATGAACACCTACGTCGGCGTCGACGGCTGTCCGGATGGTTGGATCGCCGTTGTGTACTCGGATGCAGATTTCGTAGGAGCATCGTTCTACGAGAACATCTCGGACCTTTGGGACGATCACTCCGACGCCGAACGAATCCTCGTCGACATCCCGATCGGGCTTCGCTAGAACTCCAGTGACCCACGGGAGTGCGATGCAGCCGCACGTGAGGTGCTCAAACCCGATCGATACAGGAGCGTCTTTCCGACCCCGGTGCGGAAGGCAGCCCGCCAGGAATCCTACGAGGAGGCCAAGGAGAAGCAAGAGGAGCTAACGGAGGGGAGTCTGAACCGACAGACGTGGGGGATCACCCCGAAGATCCGCAAAGTCGATCAGTTCCTTCTGGATACTAAAGCTGCCCGCGACACGATACGAGAAGCACATCCCGAGGTCTGCTTCTGGGCGTTCGCCGGTGAAGAGATGGAATACTCGAAGACTAACGATCGGGCGCAAGCGTTCTGGGAGCGAGTCGCCGTTCTCCGGAAAGTCGAGAGATACGTGTACGATCACCTCTGGGAAGTCGGCACCGGAGACCTCGGTGGCTCGCCATCGAACGACGATATCGTCGACGCGTTCGCAGTTGCACTGACCGCCCGCGGCGACGAGGAGGGTCTCGAAACGCTCCCGGGAGAGCCCGAAGAGGATGAGGAAGGTCTACCGATGGAGATGGTCTACCGGCCAGCAACGGCTGATTAATAGGCTTATCCTGACACCACTGTCCGAACGTCCACACCCTCCGTGGCGTGCTCGATCACGAACCGAAGCCACTCGTCCAACTGATCGATCCCGGGTAGTGCCTCCGCCTCGCTGCTCGCGATCAGTACGGTTCCCCGATAGATGCGCGTCGGTTCCAGTCGCCCGCTTTCCGAATCGAGACGCAGCGCGACGCGGAAGCCGTCGGCTTCGGTCCCGACGTCCAGAGCGAAGCCGCGACTGTCCCGGACGAGATCGACAGCGACCCGTCGGGGCGTCGCCTCGCCGGGATCGAAGCCGTACGCCGTGAGGTCGAGGACGAATTGCGCTCTCGGTTCGAACGAGCGGAGGTGGTTGCTACGAGACATAGATCCGACTACAGGGGATGTCGATAAACTGCTGTGGGGGCCGTGAACGAAAGTGGAGCGGCGTTCGCCGTTGGCTCGTATGGCGCAAAATTGCTTTGTTCGAGGAAAACATTTTGTCCCTGGGACGACTCTCGGTTTATATGACCGACACCGGAGCCCCCGAAGATCGGTGGCAGGGAGACGTCAACGAGGCCGCCGCCGAGGACTGGAAGGCCGACACGACGACGTTCGAGCGCGTGCGCCAGATAATCGACGTCACCACGGAGCCCCAGACCGCGAGCCAGATCGCCGAGCGGGCCCGGGTGAGCGAACCGACCGCGCGCAAACACCTCTCCGCCCTCGCCGAGACTGGCCGGGTGAAGACGTTCACCTCGGATGCCGGAACGAGGTATATGCGGGCCCCGCAGATGCTGGCGATGCGCCGGATCTCCGACATCCACCGGGAACACACGAAGGCCGAGATCCGGGACGCGATTCGGGACCTCAAAGCGGAACTGCAGGAGTTCCGCGAGCGCTACGACGTCGTCGACGTCGACGAGCTCACGCTCGATCTCGAACCGGGCGACGACGGCTGGGAGGACGTCGCCCGCTGGCAACAGGTCGAGCAGAGCCTCGATATCGCGCAGGCGGCGCTGTCCCTCTACGACTTCGACCCGGACGACAGCCGCTCGGCGGCCGCCCGGACGTCCGATACGGGCTCGATCGTCGAAGAGCGGGGCGCGCTGGGCGGCGATTCGACCCAGTCGACCGCGTAGATGGCTCCCGGAACCGACATCGAGGGAAACGTCGGACCGTTAGACGACGTCGCACTGGAACAGATCCGGGAGGTGTTCCGCAGCGTCGACGGCCTCGTCGAGGAGGCCGGCTTCGACAGCCGATTGGATCCCACGACTCTGGAGATACACTTCGTCGACGGGATCGGAGAGGCCGATTGGTGTCGCCTCGACGTCCGGTGGTTCCAGCGGGGCTACTACAGCTTCCACTACACGGACGAACAGGGAGTGAACTTCCGGTTCGACTACCACCCGAAGCCGAACGCGCCGGACAAGCACTTCCACGCACCGCCGGAGGCTCGTTCGAGCGATCCCGAGCCGTCCTGCATCGTCGCCACCGAACCGACAGTCGTCGCACGAGCGGTGCATAGCCTCTGGCGTCGAGCCTACGAGACGGATTCGGTAGAGCACCTGAACGAAGCTGAAAACCCTCCATAGCGGAGAAGTGACCCCTCCGGTTTAGGCCGACTCGTGCTGGAAGTTCGTCACCAGGTGTTCCCGAGTCTGCGTCGTGGATCCGGATTTTCCGTTGTTGATGAGGAATTGCTCGTCGCGACCGGAGACGTAGAACTCGTTCATCCCGTCGGGGAGTTCCGCATACGAACAGAGCCAGCATCCCTCGACGTCGCTCGTCGACGGATCCTTGTTCACGAGCACGCCCGCGGCTCCGCCGAAGACTTCGACGAAACACGTGTGCTCGGGAACGTGGTCGAGAATCCACGAGGAAAGCCGACTCTTTCCCCCGGGAAACGGAAACACGGCGTCAGGCATCAGCGCCTCCCTCCGGGGAGATCGAGCGTTAGAAACACGTCGTCTACGTATTCGGGATCATCAGGCTCCTCGATCGCCGTCCCGTCGTCGAAGGCATCCAGGAGTCGAACTGATCCGTCGGCCGTTACTCCGTACGTCCAGCGCCGGTCTTCGTCGACGATGTCGACTCGCCCTGCGTAGTCCCGATCGGGACTCAACTCGAGGAGAACATCTCGCTCGCCGAGTCGAATTCGGTGCGACACGTTCTCTGATGGTGTTCGTATTTTCCCTTGCACCATACCTGGAGAAACACCGCGTCAAAAAATAGGCGCAGTGGGGCCGTGAACGAATACTGCGAATTCGTAGAGAGGAGTCATAGAAGGAGTCCTACACTCGACTCAAGAATCGGTCAGTACAGAGTATGACTTTACCACGATGACTCTTCTTGTGCCCCTAAAACAAATGGCCCAACGGTATAGGACATATCAGATTGAGTATACCTAAATTAGTGAACCTTCAACTTCGCCTCCAGTCCTCCGGTAGTCGTCGCCAGAGCGGCAAAAATACACCATAGAACGACCCTATAATGAAAGCAATTGAAAATACAGTCACTTCTACTTCTGATATTTGTAGAACCTCGTATGTACCCAAGATAACGACGATGACTCCAAGGGCCCAGATGGCTAAAGGTACTCGCGCCTTTAGTGACAACCCCCGATGTCTAGACATACTTTCGGACATCTACTGCGAACGTAAATATTGGTAGGATAGCAGGAGATTCAGCGCCCCTCTTTCAGTTCAGTCCGTATCTGAAGAATCGGATTTCAACAGAAGCTCACAAATATTCTGGTCGAGACGCACGTCTACTGCGAAGGTGATTCACTTTTCGGGAGAGCGAAAATAAGGTGAACCGAATCGCTCAACACAGGTGATTCACGTATCAAATCGGTACGTAGCATCGTCACTCGGTCTTTGGTATCTTCTGAGAATGCTCAGTCCTGCAAAAAACGGAAACCGCTGATCAGCGACGGGTTTGGAGCAGGAAGGCTCCCCCGACGAGTGCAGTCACGGCAACAACAACGCCGAATCCGGGGGTCGATGCGCTGGAATTAGTCGGTGTCGCCTGATCGTTCCGGACCGGGGTCTCGAACGCAGCTGACTGGTCCTCACTAGCGACTACGCTGACCTTCACTGTGTCGTGCGTCTCAATCGCGGTGAAGTCGAATGTGGCGTTCCATTCGCCGTTGGGACCGACTGTGGCCGAGTCGCTCTGTAGGAACTCCGGTGCCGTCTCACCAGACGACTGAACACGGATTTGGAGCTCCGTACCCGCGTCTAGAGTCGATGTCCCGCGGATAGTCTGGCTCTCTGTCGATGTGACGCTCTCTGTTGTCAGTCCGAATGCATCGTCACCGGACTGGGCGGCTGCGGGAATCCCCACTGCGGATAGCAGGAGGAGGGCCGCTAGGCCGAGTGTGACGAACGAGCGAAGCGATAACACCTGCGAACCGATGCGGGAATCCGTGCCGTCAGAGCGTGCTGACGGTGGAGAGGGACCAATTGTCATCCCACTTCGGGATCTCGTCTTCACCAAAAAGAACCTTCAGAAGGCTAAAAGAGCTGCTTAATTCCAATCTAATGAACTGATCGGTCTGAAACAGCAATTCTACGGTTTATTCAGTAACGGTTAGTCGAAATCAACCAAATCGAGTCGCTCAGTATAGGTGACTTAGCTACCGGAGTCACGAACAATGGCGATACTTGCCGAAATGAACTATGCGCCCACCGACCAAATCCACAGTGAGAGCGGTCGAGAGTCTGTATTGCTGGAAGAAACGGGACGCACGAGCGTCACCGAGACCGGCGAATTCGTCCACTAACGGTCGCTTGATAGTACAGTGGTCCGTCGAAAGAATTGATTAACGTGGCAGACCAGATTGAACGATTCGCGGTTTCAGCTGAAAGTGAGAGCGAGACAAAGACAGCAGTCCAGGCACGGGACTTCGAGTTCATCGTTGATGAGCCCGCGGCACTGGGTGGGTCGAACGATGGCCCGAATCCCGTTGAATACCTCATCGGCGCGTGGGCTGGCTGTCTGAACGTCGTGGTACACACTGTCGCTGAAGAGCGTGGGATCGATGTTGATAGCGTCGAGATCGAGATCCAAGGTGACCTCGACCCGCGCAAATTCCTTGGCGCCGCCGAAGACATCCGAGCGGGTTATCAAGAGTTAGAGGCGAAAATCGAAGTCGAGTCCGATGCCGACGAGGAAGCCCTCGATGCGTTGGGCGTAGCGGTTGAGGAGCGCTGTCCGGTCGGCGACAATATCGGAAACCCGACGCCGACAAACGTGGCTATCGAACCGATTAATTGATCGGTGGGCACGCAGGTTCTCACGGCTGATTCGGCTGTGAGATCATAAGCGATGAGTTACGGTTTCGTCACCTCGTACCTGGAATCCCGCGTCGAACCACGCTGCTCGATCAACCCGTAGCGCTCCAGCGAGTCCAAATACCGTCGTCGTGTCGAACGCGATTTCGGCGACGACGACTGTTCCTCGTACTCGCGATGCAGTTCACTCGACCCGATCTCGCCGGCCTCGGAGATGATCTCGTAGAGGAGTCGCTGGTGCGTCGAAAGCAACTCCACGTTCCGGTCGTGGACCTCCGTCGTCGCCGAGTCGCTGACCGCCTCGATAAGTCCCGGGCTCAGGTGATCGAGTCCCTCTTCCTCCGCTCGCTCTGCGGCGCGGCGGAGCAGCGCGATCCCCATTCGGGCGTCGCCGGCGGCGAGATCGGCGATCGTTCCGCAGGTCCCCTCGTCGAGGACGCCCGCGGCGAGGCCGGCCTCCGCTCGTCCCGTGACGATGTCGACGACCTCCTCGTCGTGGTACTTCTCTAGGCGGACCGACGTCGCCGCGCGAACGCGCGATTGAACGCGCATATCAACGTCCGAGAGGAATGCGTCCTCGTCGATACAGACCATCACGAGCGTCACGTTCGGCTGATCGTACAGCGACAGCAGCGACCCGTAGTCGTCGAGGACGTCGACCTCGTCGAGAATGAACACGAGCTGGTACTCGGAGTCGCGAATCCGGTCGAAATACCGGCTTCGCGGCGTCGATTCGCGGCTGAAATCCCGGCCGATCCGAGCGTCGCGCAGCAGCGTATGCAAGACGCCCGTGGAGGTGTTCGCCGAGAGGCAGTTTACGTAGCCGATCCGGACGTCGAGGGTCTGACGTTCCAGTTGCTGACAGACGTACTTTGCGAGCGTCGTCTTCCCGGCCCCCGATGGCCCAGTGATCAGCGTGTGTTCGCCGTTCAGATCCTCCTCAATCGGCCGAAGACAAGAAGAGATGAGATCGATCTCGTTGTTTCGATGCTGAAGCTCTTGAGGCACGAACTCGTCGCGGAGGGCACGGGCATCACGGATCATCACCTCCTGCTACTGGATTGACCGACTTGTAGGCGAGCCGTCCGGAGTGAAAGTAGACTAATCGGGGAAATCGCTAATTCAATCTATTTCCAACGGCATCAGATTCAAGCCGCACACGGTTGTTCCTACACGTATGGGAACGAGATCGGTACGCCTCGACGAAGACACCTACGCCTACATCGAGGCGAACAAGCGCGAGGACGAAACGTTCTCGGAGGCGGTCGACCGCCTCACGCAGCGGCCGTCGATCACCGACCTCGCCGGGCTCCTCGACTCTGAAGACGTTGATACGATGCGAGACGCGGTCGACGAAGCGGACGAGCGGGACGCTGAGGAAGTTCGGGAACTGAAGGAGCGGTTCCGTGATTCTTGATACGGCGTTCGTTCTCGATCTCCTTGCCGGCGACGAAGGTGCGACACTGAAAGCCGAAGAACTGGAGGACAACGGCGTCGCGATGAAACTCCCCGCGATGACGGTGACAGAGCTCTACATCGGGATCGGAACGGGAGTCGCTGACGAAGAGGAGGAGCGTCAAATCCGGAGGATTATCGAAGGACTGCCGTTCATTCCGATGGATGTCGATCTCTCGCGACGTGCTGGACGTTTACTCGGGGAGTCCGGGAACACGGTAGGGAAAGGAGACGCATCGATCGCGGCTGCGGCCGAGCGTGAGGGAGAGCCTGTATTAACGCGAAACGTCGAGGATTTCGAGACGTTAGGCATCGACGTCGAGACCTACTGAGGTTCAGTCCTCGCCGAGGTCGATCGCTGTGTTATACTGCACTCGAAGTTCCCGGGCGTCGAGGATCTCCGCGATCTCCGAGGCCGTGAGCGACCCACGGTCGTCGGCGGCGCGGAGCAACTCCTCGATCTTCCCGTTTCCGTAGCCGGCGACGTCGCCGCGCATTCGACAGTAGTACCGGGCGGCGTCGTCGAGCGCCTTCGACTTCGCGTTCTCGTCGGTCTCTTCGAGGAGGTTCTCCCAGAGGCGCTGTCGTTCGTCAGTGCTCTCGATCCGCATTTCTTGCACAACCCCCTCGAATCAGTGTCGATCTCGACTGACCGAACCCCGATCTCGATAGACCTTTTTGGCTCTGTTGAAAATCCTCAACTGCTGATAGGTTGGAGAGGATATGCTGAATACAGAGCGCATATCTGCGTGAGTATAAACGGATTATAGGATTAAGCCACACATCCATGCAGTTACCCGCCCTTCATTGATGTATATGGCACAGAGAAACCACGCGGGCGATCAAGCAAGAGGCACTGAATCAAAATTCTACCTTCCCGGTATGCCCCGTCTTCAGGCGGTACCTGGCCGGGTTGAGCGGTACGTCCAGCGTCTGCTCCGCCAGCGAGGCACGTACCGGGTCCGCATCAGCCGCAAAGATCAGTAGCCGTTCTCGCTATGGTGCTGACTACCGCTCTGTATTCAGCAACCGATACCTATCAGTCTCCAAGGATTTCAACAGAGCAACCTTTTTATAAACCTACGTGACAATTGGCTGACGCCGCGTGTCAGAGGCACACACTTCCCGCTGACTTTCGCACAAGCGGAGTCGATCCGCTTGTGCAATTCGCCGGATCGGTTCTCGTCGACGTGTGACCGGCAACTGAAACACAAAGCGAAAGAAGGCTTATGTCGGTTCCTCGGTAGTAAGCCGATATTCGATGATAGAATATATCTTGGAAGCCCTGTTCTTACTCGGCTCGTGGTTAATAGAAAATACGGCCCCGACTTTCGTCGGAATCATTGTTTCTGGTCTCGGTGCATTTTCTGCATATGTTCTGTGGAGTTGGCTCCATTCACCTCATCTCACTATAGAAAAAGTATCCCAAACGCCACTCATTGACCCAGAAAATGGGAATGAGCAGCGTTCAACACGGGTTTCAGTTAATAATATAGGAACGAAAGCGGCAGAAAACTGCCAAGGGACAATTACTCTCCGCGTTTCTGACGAGGATGGCGTAATTCGAAGCATCACAAGAGCCCCTTGGATACCAACGAGATCGGAGCTTACGGTCAATGATAACGATCAGTATTATAATGCGACTCTTCCAGCTAACAGGTCTAAAAAATTCGAGTTAGTTCGACAGTATCGTAATGGCAATGTGAAACTAGATGCCCGTTCATCGGGACGCCGATTCGTTCGTACAACTGTTGAGAGCAATTGGCATTCGGGGATCAATGAGCGGTTAAATACCGCGTTTATCGAGTCAGCAAAATCAAGCCCCAACGATATTGCCGACACATCTGCTACGCTTGACTGGTCCGAAGTCAGGACAGCAAATTGGGAAAATTGTATCCTGACTCTAGAGGTTGAAACAGAATCAGCTAGGCCGCTCACGGCTCACTTTGACGTTTCGTTGGGTCAGAAGGAATGGCTGGTAATTGAGCCTAAAGAGCAGAAGACAAGGCGGAAAATCGGGACAAAGTTCTATAAGAAACTGAATTGGTTCCTCTTGTAGATTTATTCTGAGGCAGCTCAAGATATATCCAGCTTCTGAAACAATTCGCGAAATATGTCTGGGTTACCTCTGGTTTCGGTATGATGACTCTACGAGGTGGAAGATACGCCTCCGGGGAACTCTGAAACGGGGGGTAATTTCAATACGTCTCGAAAAAGTTGATATATTGAATGCCAGTCTCAGACTCGCCGTGGCGGGATCGTGAGACACTATATAAACTATACATCGAAAAAGAACTTTCAGCGGCTGCTATTGGCGAGAAACTAGGCTGTACCAATGTGACTATCTTGGATTGGCTGGACTGCCACGACATTGAGAAGCGAGATCCGGACCCGCCGACCAAGACTGGCGAAGACCACCCCCGGTCAATCACAAGGAAGGAATTGCTTGAGGACTACCAGCGCGTCGCTGACGAGCTGGGCAAGACGCCGACTCAATCGGAGTATAATCAACACGAAAACAGCTACACTTGGAGTGCGATTCGCGGCCATTTCGACAGTATGGGGGAGCTGCAGGATGCGGCTGGATTAGAACGGCTTCGAAAAGGCCGTGTGAATCTTGAATGCGAGGTTTGCGGCGACGAATTCGAGGTCAAACATTCCCGGAAACAGACCCGTCGATGTTGCAGCCAAGAGTGTGATATTGAGTGGCGAAAGGAAGCCTATAGCGGAGAAAAGAATCATAATTACAAAGAGAATATTGAGTCGAACTGCGAGTGGTGTGGCGAGACATACTCTGCCCCACAGTACAAAGAGAGTAATACGCGCTTTTGCTCTCAAGACTGTATGATAGCGTGGCGGACCGAGGAGTACTCGGGCGAGGGTCATCCACGCTGGAAGGATAACGACGACTACTACCGGGGACCGAACTGGCAGCAACAACGGGAGAAGGCACGCGATCGAGACGATCACGAATGTCGGAACTGTGGAGGTGAGGAGCAGCTACAGGTGCATCACATCACCCCCTACGAATCATTCGACGACTACGAGGAAGCGAACCGGTTACAGAACCTGATCACACTCTGTACAAGCTGTCACCACAAACTCGAATGGGGAAGCATCACAGTACAGTCTGGGCTGGATCTATTCGCCGAATAAACTGAATACGCGGTGAGATTCTTTCATCTCAACGGTGGTGGAGTGACCACTGAGTCAGTAACTCCGGAGTATCACTTTTCCGATTTCATAGATAAGTCGGAAGTGAATCCCCGGAATCACCGGGGTATCCGCGCCGATCACCAACCACGTTGCCGGGATTAAGTGTAGACTTCTTCTAACAAGTCGGTATGCGATTAGAGGCCACTTCGAAGCCGGATCAGTACCACGTGTGGATGACCGACGACGAACTCGAAGATCTCCGCCGCGCCGCAGCAACGCACCGGGACGACCTCGTGATTCAACTCGGTGGCTACGTCGGCCTCCGGGCCTTCGAGATCCCGCAGATCTGCCCGAAGCACGTGAAACGCACCGACGACGGCGATCACTATCGACTCCGGGTGCCGGAGGGGAAGGACACGACCGGGAACGGTGGGAAGCCTCGCGACGCCTACCTCCCGAAGGACGTCGAGGGCGACATCCACCGCTTCCAGACCGCCGAGGACGTCGGCCGCGACGAGCCGTTCGTCGATCTCTCCGAGCGCGGGATCCGGGCGATCGTCAAGCGCACGGCCGAACGCGCCGCCGAACAGACCGGCGACGACGACTTCCGGCACGTGAGTAGCCACGATCTTCGCCGGCGCTTCGCCCAGCGGCTCCTCGTCGACGAGCAGGTGAACCCGCGCGTCGTGATGCAGGTCGGCGGGTGGGACTCGTTCCAGGCGATCGAGCCGTATCTGAACGCGCCGACGCCGGACGTCGTCAACGAAGCCTTCGAAGAAGCAGAACTCGCGTGATCAGTCGAACAGTCCGGCGGTGGGTTTGACCTCCAGGGACGTGTCGCCGGCTTCGCCTTTGACGAGGACGCCGTCGCCCTTCTCGATTCCGAGTCCGTCGACCGCCTCGACGGGGATCGTGATCTGTGCCGAGCCGTTCTTGTCCTGAACCGAGACGATCTTCGCGACGTCGTCCTGGAGTTCTCCGCCTTTCGAGGTTTGCGACATACTTCCTCGTTGGGAAACCTTCCACAAAAACCCCCTAACCCGTGGAACATCTGGGATTGACTCCCTCTGCTCCCAAAATTCCCGGGGTATAGGCTTCGAAAACTGGATTGTAGCGTATCGGCCGCGCGCCCGGTCGCTCCGGGGGACGGTCGACTCCAAAGTATGACTGGAGAACGCGGGGATCAGACCCCGAACCCTCCTTTTCTAACAACGAGGAGGGCCGAACCAGACGCACAGCACACGAACGACGTAGCGCGGGTCCCGGAGGGCGATCGAGGTGACCGATAGCGAGATCGCCGTTCGCGAGAACGGCAGCGTCACCGCCGTCGAACTCGACTCGCTCGATCAGAACATCTCGGTCGACCTCGATCACGACCCGCCGCTCGTCGGCGTTCCCGAAGAGACGGCAGTCGTCTACGAGACCGACGTCGATCTCGTCGACGAACGAGCCGACGATGTCGCGGCCGACGGTGGGATGGTCCGCGATCGGGTCTCGATGCGGCAGTACGGCCTCGGTCTCCAGGGCGAGCAGCGGAGTACGGCTCTCGGCATCATCGCCCTCGCGTACGCGGCCTCGGGCTACATCGTCGCCACCTCGGAGACCTTCGCGGGACTCGTCACGTTCGCGGCGGCGACCCTTGCGGTGTACTTCCTGTTCTATCGGGAGGAGAGCGATGACTGATCTCCTCGACGAGACGCAGCTGATCCGCCGACGCGTCGAACGCACCGAGCGCGACCGACAGCAGCGCGAAGTCCGAGCCCACGAGGAGGGACACGACGCGTGAGCTGGAGTCCCTCCGGGCTCGTCGTCGGCGACGCGTTCGCCGACTACGCCGACCGACTCCGCGAGACGTGGCCCGCAGACCCCGAACTGGCACGGAAACACGGCGTGTCCGCCGGAAACGGACGTTCTCAGACACCTATGACGGAAGCACGAACCGACAGCGACGCACAGACCACGAACAACCCGCTCGAATCCGGGCCGATGTCCCGCCGGACGTTTATGAAGGGCGTCGGCGCGACGGCCGCAGTCGCCGTCGCCGGCACCGGCTCCGCCGCCGCGGCGAACCTCAACATCGGGAGCGATCTCGTTCAGAACCCCTACCTCAGCGGCACGGTCACCGTCGAGACGGTCTACCTCGGCGGCAAGACCCGCGAGGACGACAACGACATCGACTCGATGGGCGTCCTCGACTACATCGCCGACGACGGCTCCCTCCGATCGCTCGAAGACGCGGGCGCGTCGTTCGCCGAGCGCGAGGACGAGAGTACCCCACACAACCCGGTGATGCTCCGCGCCGACCGGATCGACGCCGAGGACTACCGCTCGTTCCCGCGCGGCGAGATGTACGACGAGAGCGGCGACGGCGACGAGGAAACCGCGGTTTCGGCGCTCGACGCGACGCACTGGAGCACCGACGCAAGCGGTTCCGCGGGATCGATCGACGTCACCGACGCAGACGACGCGCTCTCGGTGGTCGTCAGCGGCCAGGGGGCGGGAGACGTCGCGACCGCGACGTTCTCGGACTTCTCGATCGGCGACGGCGAGCAGCGGAAGTACCTCCAGCTCGTCGCGAACGTGAACAGCCTCCCGGCCGGGACCGTCGCGACCGTCTCCGTGATCGACGAGGACGGCGACAAAAAGGAGTTCACGATCGACTCCGACGCCGACGCGGAGGCCGACGCGACGATCGCGACGGCGACTGGACCCGGACAAGTCTTCCAGGCGCAACTCGGCGAGATCAGCACGACCGCAGACGGCGACGGCACGTTCTCGAACATCGAGGAGATCGAGATCTCCATCGCCGAGGCCGACCTCGACGTCGAACTCCACGGGCTGAACCTCGATCGGGAGACGCAGTGGTCCTTCGGCACGAACGAGTACACGAACACCGACGACGAACTCGACACGCAGACGCTTCGAGAGCCGACCGGCGAGTTCTCGATCGTCGGCGTCGACGAGGTCGACGTCCCGATCGACGGCGCGACGCTCCGGAGCGTCACCTCTGACGTCCGCGTGGAAGCCGCCGAGCTTCCCGACGAGAACACGGCCAGCGAGTTCTCGGAGGCGAGCGACTACGGCGGGTACACCGACCGGCTCGAAACCGTCTACGGCTTCGATCTCGCGAGCGCATACGAACTCTCGTGGTCGCTCGACGCGCTGCTGGACGAGGTGCGATTCCACAGCGGTGACCGCTATCTGTCGGCGGAGTTCGCGACCGGCCTCGACGAGGTGCCGACCCTGGAGGACGTCGAGGATCTCGACTGGACGTCGCGGCGCTCGACGTACGCGGACGCGGCGAAGGGCGACGAGGTCGAGGTCTCCTCAGCCGTCTCCGCGAGCAACGTGATCGGAGTCCA
This sequence comes from Halobellus rarus, assembly GCF_024494595.1. Lineage (GTDB taxonomy): Archaea > Halobacteriota > Halobacteria > Halobacteriales > Haloferacaceae > Haloquadratum > Haloquadratum rarum. The sequence goes on from NZ_JANHDI010000014.1 coordinate 145,595, forward strand.
CTTCGACGTCCTCCTGGAGGACGGCGAGCGCGGCACGATCGAATCCTCCGGTCCGATCGGGCCGACCGGTCGTGAGGGCGGCGGCATCTGGGATACGATTATGTCGCCGTTCGGGGCGCTACTGAGCGCGATCGGCGGCATCGGCCTCTTCCGGATGATCCGCGGGGGGTCGTAGATGTCGAGCTCCGGCGACAGCTACCTCGACCGCGCCGACGGTCAGGACATCGACGACGGGATCTCGAAGGCGATCCTCGCGCCGATCCTCGCGCTGGGAAGCGGCCTCGCGATGCTCGTGAGTTCCGCGTTCGAGAACTTCACGGACATCTTCTCGGTCGTCGGAGACGTCCGGGAACTCATCGGCGCGTTCTTCACGGAGCCGACGATCGCGATCCGACTCGCCGCGGAGGCGACCGGCTTATCATCGCAACAGTTCGGAATCGCGGCGATTCCGGTCGTCTTCGCATCGATTGCAATCGGACTGGTGATCGTCGATCGGATCTGGGGAGACTCGATCCCGATCCTCGATACCATCATCCCGTGGAGGTGACTGCTGTGGCCGATGGAGATCCCGACGCCGGAGAGTTCGTCGATGACGACGACGGGATTCAGATAGGGAAGCTCGGAGGGACGGTCTTCCTCGGTGCGATCTTCGCGATCGCGTCGGTGATCTCCCGGTTCGTCCAGCTCCCCTTCGAGTTCGCGAGTACGATCTACGGCCTTCTCGGCGGCGGCATCGAGACGTTCTCGGGAGCCGCTTTCGACGCGGAAGCGTGGGGCGTCGGAACGGCGTGGAGCGAGGTAGCCACGTCGCTCTCAGGCGAGTGGGGCGTGCTCTCGTTCGCGGTCGCACTGGCTATCGTCGCGGGCTGGTTCGCGCTGGTCGCGGCGATCATTCTCGCAGCACGGGAGGCGATCGGCAGTGGCTGAATCAGACCGTTTGAGTCGGATTCCGACGAAGTTCCTCTCGGATCCGCGCGGGTACATCCTGGGCATCATCCGCGAGTGGATCGTCGGGCTCGTCCTGAGCGCGGGGGCGCTCTACGCCGCCTGGATCGACCAGATCGGCGACATCGGCGTTCGCACGTTCCAGCAGGGCTTCCTCGGTCCGATCGTCGAGGCGCTGATGATCCCAGGAGCGGCCGTTCTGGATTCCTTCGAGGGGATTCAGGCATCGGTCGCGGAGTCGCTCGTCGGGCTGGGAGTCGCCGCGCCGTTCGCGTTGGTGATCGGCTTCGCGGTCGCGATGGTCGTCTTCGTCGTCCTGTTCGGACTGCTGTGGTCACTCATCGACACGTATCTCCCAGCAGGGGCGCTCACCGCGCCGATCCGGGCGCTCGTGTCGTTGTTCTCATTCCAGTGGCTCCGACGCGGAGACGGCTCGACGAGCGATAGCTCCGGAGGTGAATCGAATGATCAGTAAAGAGACAGTGTTCGGTGGCGGCGGCGCGACGATCCTGTTCGACGTGCTACTGAACGCCGGCGATGGGCTGCTACTCCTCGCGGACGTGGTGTTCGTCCCGCTCTCGGTGGCGTTCGGATCGATCGTTCCCCACGTGGGATGGCTCGACCAGGACGCCCTTCAGCCGTTGATCGTGTTCATCGCGGCGCTGTACGTCACGAACCTGCTCATCGAACGAACTCAGCGGTTCAGAAACGATGACGACAACTAACAGACACAGACGGACGCATAATGCGGGCGCGTACGGAGCGCGCCGGAAACAGCGGAGATCGGGAGGTGCGGGCCAGTGACGCCGCTATCGACGCCGATGCAGTTGTATATGGGCGTTGGGTGGCTTGGGTGGCTGCTGATCCTCGCGTCGGTCGCGGGGGTTGTCACCTTCCGCAACGCAGACAGCGATCGGGCCGCACAGATCGGCTCGGCGAGCTGGGGTCTCCTCATCGCCGGCGTGCTGTACCTGATCTACAACCACTACACGGCGGCGGACGTCACCTCGTTCATCTCCTACGTGACGGGCCAGGGTGCCGTCTGGATCGTCCTCGCGATCGTCGCGTTCGGTGGGTACATCGCCGATCGGACGGCCGGCCAGACCGACAACCCGAGAGCGTTCGTCAGTTCCGTTCGGGAAGCGGCGTTCGTCCCCGTCGAGCGGACTGTCGGGACGGTGATGGGCGCGTTCATCTCGATCGTGATGGTGCTGATCGCGATCGCGTCGATCGGCGCAGAATTCCTCGGGTTCGGCCTCGGGCTGTTCGCCTCGGAACCGGGCTTCGGCTTCGGGATCTTCACGACGATCTTCGGGTTCGTCGGCCTCGGCGGCTCGATCCCGCTGATCGGTCCGCTTCTCCCCGAGTGGCTCACGTCGATGTCGCCCGTCCAGTTCGTCGGCGTCGCGGGCGCGACTCTCGTGATCGCGCTGTCGGCGGCGTCGGCGAACTTCCGGGAAGCACTGATCGGAGGTGAGCGGTCGTGAGCACGATCGATCTCGACTCCGAACCCGAGTGGATCGAAGACGCCTGGAGCGACAAAGAGGGCGATCTCCGACTGCGTGACGCACTGACGCAGAAGCACCGCGGCGTGGCGTTCACGTCGCTCGTCGCGTTCGCGGGGGCGGCGTTCGGGCTCGTGGTCGCGATGGAAACCTTCGTCGCGGGCGATCTCGCGGGGACGGGACTCGTCATCCTCTCCACGGTGATGATGGCGTACGTCGCGTTCGCGGCGCTCCAGCAACTCGACTGTCGACTCCGTGAGGATCAGGAGTGTCGGCACTGCCGGAAGGAAACGGCGCGCTGGGAGGCTGATTCCTGAATGCGTACGCGACAGGTACTCGCTCTCGCGGCCGTGTTCGCGCTCGTCGCCGTCAGCGTGGGAGCGGCCGGTCTCGCGGTCGCGGACGATCACGCGGGCGACGACTCCGATTCGGACGCAGTGTCGGCCGACGAACTGACGCTGGAGGACCTCCGGTCGGACGGGACGCGTCACGGCAACTCGCCGGACTCCGTACGTCTCGACGGCGAGCGGATGATGTGGGTGATCCACTGGCCGGCCGACGCGATGTCGAGCAACCCCGGCGATCCGCAAGACGACTCGTGGCGGTACCTGTCGCCGGGTGAGACCGTCGACCGAAACTCCGTGTGGCTCCGGACGATCAACCTCAACGACGTCGAGGAGACCACCGTCCACGTCGCCTACTACGAGATCGGAGAGCGCGAAGTGCGCGTCGGCGAGAACACGACCCGGACCGAACAGTACGCGAAGAACGTCTCGACGGAGGAGCACAACGTCACGCTCCAGCGCGGGTGGGTGATGCAGGAGATCCCGCTCCGGCAGTCGGACGACCCGCGAGAGGTGACGATGTGGGTCGAAGGCTCCGAGGAACTCCGCTGGACGTTCACTCACGAGTCGATCGCGACGACCGAGGGACTACCGTTCAGCACCTGGGGCGGCGCGCTCCGGTGGGCGTCGCTCGTGCTGATCCTCCCGATCGGGATCGGCGGCGTGCTCTCACTGGCCGGATCGAAGGCGATCGTCCGCCGGACGGGCGTCGGTCCGCAGTGGGGCTTCGGCCTCTGGAGCGCCGCGTTCGCCATCCTCGCGTTCATCATCGTCGTCTCGTTCTGGGGCGACCTCGCGAACCTCCTCGTCGAGCACCCGTACGCGCTCGCGATCTTCGTGATCGCGTACCTGTTCGTGCTGATGCTGGAGACGTTCGATCACGGCGTTCGGCGGATCCGCTTCGAGAAGTCGGACCTCACTCCGACGTCGAGTCCCGCCGGCGATCGCGCCGTCGACGAGCTGTCCGAACGCGAACAGACGCTGACGGTGATCTCTCGCGAGGACCAACCGCTCTCGGTGGCGACGCCGGGACTGATCCCGTTCCTCGCCCGACTCATCGGCGGCGGTGCTGCGGTGCTCCGGACGGTTGATCCGGAGCACGAGAACGCTGACGAGCGCGGGGAGACCGACACCGTCCAGGACCCGCTGACGTGTCGGGTGCCGGTCAAAGAGGGCCACGTCGACGAGAAGGTGTACGTGCACCCGCTCTCGCCGGACGTCGTCGACTTCGAGCCGGAGCACTTCGAGATCAACGTCCCGGCTCCGGAGTCCGCGGACGAGTGGCTCTCGTTCGGAGTCCGGGCGTTCGCGATGCTGGCGGCCGTCGCGTTCGCGATGTCGATCGCGGGGACGGTGGCGGGCTTCCTGACGCTCGTCGCCGGCGTCGCCTGGATCGCCGTGCGGCCGGTCGAAGGCTATGCCCGCGTGTGGGCCGCTCCGGCTCACTACCGTTCGGCGCGAGCGACGGCGATCTCGCTGGCCGAGGAGACAGACGACGCGCAGACGATCGAGCGGGAGCGCGAGAAGCGGATTCAGTCGGAGATCACGACGCAGCGCGACATTATGGAAGCCGTCGATTCGAGGGATAAGACGCTGATCGACGGGATGTTCGGCGTCGACGAGGAGGTGCTCGATGGCGGCGACTGACGACTCGACGGCCGACTCGCCGCTGGAGTCGTTCCGGCCGGCGCTCGTGAAACTGACCGACGACCTCCGTCGGCACGAGCGCGAGCTGTTCCGCGGGTTCGACTCCCGGCGCGACGTCCTGGAGTGGACACAATCTCTCGCCGTGCACACGCTCGGAGAGCTTCCTCAGGACTGGTTCCACTCGATGGCGACGCAGTTCCAGGGAACGCCGAGCAGCGGGAAGGAACGCCTCCTGATGGCGGCACTGCTGAAGCCGTCGGTCCGGAAGCGCGACGTCGACGACGACGCCGCGGCGGAGTTCCGAAGACAGCTCTCCGCGAAGAGGATCCGCCCCGCAGCGCACCGGGCGTTTCGAGAACTTCGAGCCGACGCGACGGAGTACATCGACGACTCCTCGGACGGTCAGCACGCGGCGTCGAGACAGCGGTACGTCGCGATGCGACCGGCGATCGACGAACTCGCGGAGAACCAGGAGCGGACGATGACGCGCCTCCTAGAGGGCTTCGCGGATCGGGAGACGATTCTCGACTGGGGGCACGATCTCGAACTCGCCACGCACGGGGAGATCCCCGAGGGATTCGTCACGCGCTGTTATCAGGAAAACCCGACGTGGCGGACGCTCGTCGGTCGCGATCGGGCCGACGCCCGAGCCCGCGAGTTGTTCGCGGCGAAGTACGTGGTACCGTTCTACAACCGAGGCATCCGCGATCTCGCCGGCCGCGCCGGGGAGCACCCCGACGCCGACCGCGAGGAAACGGAGGTGCAGTTAGCGTGAGTACGATAGAAAGCCAATACAGAGACGACAGCAGCAGCGACGCGAAGGACTCGGTACTCGACGAGTTCCGAGAACCGATTAGGAACACCCAGCAGGCAACCCGCGACAGCCGCCGGCACACGGACGCGCGGTCGATGCGCGAGGCGTTCGGCATCCCGCGGTGGGACCGTGATCGCTTCGAGTACGCGAGCGTGATGCCGGACTGCTTCGAACACTCCTGGGACGCGCCGCCGAACGAGTCCAACGGTGGGACGGACTTCCTCGCCCGCGGGAAGCCCGGGAAAGGGAAGTCGACGCTGGCGAACTACCTCGCCGTTCGACAGCTGGAGTTGAACGACGAGAAGGTCGTCTGGCGCGGGTCGGCGAGCCGATCGGAGTGGCTCCCGCTCTCTCCGTGGACGCGGCTGTGCCTCCCCGAGGGCGTCGACGTGACTGCACGGCTCGAAGGAAAGGATCCGACGCAGCCGCCGGTGGAACTCGACGTCGACGAGCTCGAGGAGATCGTCCGCGAGGTCGTTCGCTACCGCGACCCCGTTCACCTGAATCAGGAGCTCCTGAAGCCGGGAATGTTCCACGTGGTCTACCCCGATCCGCGGATGCGCGGTTGTCAGGCGGTCTACGAGGACTCGCCCGAGCGGACGGTCGAAACCCCGGCGAGCCGCGACGAACTGTTCGCCGCGGGCGACCCGGCGGGACACTGGTGGTTCGCGTGGGCGCTGTCCCGCGTCGAGCACGGGCCGCACCACTGGACGACCTGGATCTGTGACGAGATCGGCGATCTCTGTCCGCAGTCGGCGAAGAAGGACGCGTTCGGCTCCTACCAGAAGGTCGAGCTGCTCAAAGACACGTGGGTGGACCTCCGGAAGTTCGGTGTCTCGGTGTTCGCGTTCGCGCACTCGGAGAAGGACGTCCACCAGATGATTCGGCACAAACTCCGCTGGCGGATCCAGATGCCGGGAACGGCGAATCCGACGAAAGCGGGCGACATCGTCGGTTTCGAGAGTATCCCGATGCACAGCGATATGACCTCTCGAATGCCGGTCGGGCAGGCGCTGATGTACACGGAGACGCGCTTCGAGAAATTCGGCTGGAAGGACATGCCGAGCGCGAGCGATTACAAATTAAAAATCAGACTGGAGGAAGGCCGATGATCGGGACTACTCCCTCGGATTCGAGAAAAAACGACAGCAGGAAGCGAAATTCGACTCGGACCGGGTCGCGGCGATCCGGTCGGAATCGGCAGTCCTCACGCGCGCGTGTTTCGGATAAGCGCGGTGGGGTCCCCCCGCGGGCGCGCACTGAGCGGGCGATCGACAGCGCGGTCGAGCGCGAGGTGAGCGCGTGATGCGCGGAACGCGTCTCTGCGCGATCGTGCTGGCGTGCATTATGCTCACGAGCGTGGTCGCGCTCGCCATCCCCGCGAGTATGCTGGCGAGCGCACAACCCGAGCAGGCAGGCCCGCCCGGGATGGCCGGCGTTCCGAGCGAGAACGTCGGGCCGCCGGATCACGCGCAAGGGAACGGACCAGCAGTCCAGAGTCAGCAAGGACCGCCCGAGAAGGCGCTGGAGAACATCCCGACGGATGCGGCCGCGTGGTCGATCCACGCAGACAAGCACGCGGGCGATCTCGCGGTCGAGGTCGGTGCGACCGAAGACGGAGAGGTGCGGTTGACGCTCTCGGACGAGCGGAACCACGCGGGCCGCGAGGTCGCGATCGACGCGACGACGCTGGATGAGACGATCGGGACGAGGCCCAAGACTGCGTACGGGCTCCACGAGTCGGGCGACGAGTGGACCTCGGAGATCCGCTACGAGGACGGCTTTGCGATCTTCGAGGTGCCAAAGTTCAGTAGCAACACCGTCGAGTTCTCTGGCGGCGTCTCGATCAACGCGACGCCGGCGACGGACGGATCGACGTTCGAGTATGAGTTGTCTGATCTCGATTCGGCGTCGGATCCGACGGTAGATCTGACGGGAGTCACGAACACCGAGACGAATACGATCTCCTCGACGCTCACGTCGGGAACGATTAACGCCGATATATCAGGGACCGAGGACCCGCCGGAAACGACGCTCACGATTGAAGGTAACGGGTTTGGGACTCGAACGGACTCTCAAACCTTTAGCAATGTCGGCGATGGTCACTCCGACTCAATCTCGGTTGAGGGGAGCCTCTCGACGGATCCCGTCGCCGATGGTGCGACAGTCACGCTGACAGGGCAAACAAACGAGGGCACACAGCAGACTGTGAGTGGGAGCGCCAGCGACGGAGACTCCCGAAGCATCACGGTCCACGGAAATGCGGATCCTATCGGTTCTGAGGTCTCTGCTTCAGGGTTTCGCAATACCGTTCAGTATGATATCCCATACGGCGACGGTCCCGCATTTCAGTCGAGCGCATCGAAAGGCGAGACCCGGAGTTATACGATGGACACCGGAGATGTGGAGACTGTCGAAGAAGTCGAATTTCGAGGATCGAGTTACTATCTTAGCGAAGGTGTT
>NZ_JANHDI010000015.1 GCF_024494595.1 Halobellus rarus
TTGGGAGTCGATCGGTTGGAGTGTGTCGGTTGTGTCGTACCATGTCGGTTTCCTCTCCGGCCTACTCGCTCTCTTCGGTCGCTCCTTGAGGCCGGAGGCTCCACCTTGAATTACGCTGACGTGCGAGAATCCGACGCGTCGCCGTGATCGGGCGGCGTCGCACTTCTGCGAGGCGGTCGGGTCGACCGTGTGGTGTCTGAAAGAGCAGTGTCCGCACTGCGGCGGGAAGGACGGTGATCGACGATGAGCCTCCAGTGGCCGCCGGAGTGGGAGCGGACGCCCTCCTCGGATCGCTCGCCGAATCGGAGTTTTCAGGCGAGTCTCGGGACGACAACGGAGGATCTCTCGACGGAGATGGACCGCCTCGATCCCGATGAGTGGCGCGCGTCGACGGCCTCCGGCGGATCGTACACGAAGTCGAACGGTCTCCCGAAGTACAACGCGAATCCCGACGATCCGGGGTTCGTGCTCCGGTGGACCGAGGACGGTGAGCAGTTCGCCGTAGCGTGCGACGCGTACTCGCGCCTTCGAGACAACGTCCGGGCGGTCTATCTGTGGGTTCACGAGACGCGGATGCGCGGTCAGCGACCGGTCCGAACGGGCGATACGGAGTTCGCTGCTGCGAGGCTCCCGTCGGCTGACGAGGAGGCGGTCGTGGCGACGGCTCCACCGCACGAGATCCTCGAAGTCGCTCCCGACGCCGGTGAGGCTGTCGTGAAGGCGGCCGCTCGGCAGAAGAAGGCCGAGACCCATCCGGATTCGGGCGGGGACGAGCAGGAGTTCAAACGAATCGTTGAGGCCGAGGAGGCGATGCTCGATGAGTGAGCACGAGCGCCCGGCGTTCATCGGCCCCCAGGTCAACTGGGTCGAGTGCTGGATCTGCGGGCAGGTCATCGAGGACTTCTCGCGCGTCGAGGGGATCGACGTCTCCGCCGAGGACGACTACTACCCGCAGATGAAGCCCGTCTGTCCGAAGCACGTCGAAGACGACGAAGAGATCGATAGAGGTGACGGCGTCGCGACGGACGGCGGGTCCTTCGAGGAACTGAACGCCCTGGAGCGCCAGGCCGACGCGCTCGAAGAGATCGCGGAGCAGCAGCGGATCCAGAACGCGGCGCTGCTGGAGTTGATCCGGACGCTCGATCACCGGCTTCCCGAGCTGCACGATCATCCGCCGGCGGAACCGACGTCGCCTCGATCCGGTCGCAGTCTCGCCGGGTGGGTCGAAGACGCGGCGCTGGACCTGGACGAACGGGTCGATCTGAACGCTGTCGATCGCGCTTCGGAGGGATCACAGTGACCCACTCGAAGACGCTCGTTCTCGTCGGCTGCGGCGCGGCGAAGCGCGACGAGTCGGCACCGGCAAAGGACCTGTACACGTCGACGTACTTTGCGAAGAAGCGCGAGTACGCCGAGACGATCGGCGACGAGTGGCTGATCCTCTCGGCGGAGCACGCGCTCGTCACTCCCGATCGGGAACTCGATCCCTACGAGACGAGCATCGACGATCTCGACGAGGACCGCCTCGACGCGCTCGCGCATACGGTCGGGATGTCGCTGATCGACTGGATCGCGAACGAGGTCGGGAAGGGCGTCGAGATCGAGGAGATCATCGTTCTCGCGGGGCGGAGCTACCTCGATCCGCTTCGAGAGCGAGAGGCGTTCTCTGCGGGTATCGATCCGACCGTCACGTTCCCGCTTCAGACGAACGATCTCGGCGGAATCGGTGAGCAGATGGGATGGCTCTCCGAGCGCATCGCCGCGGAGAGTGCGGAACAGACTCGGCTCGTCGCTGACGGCGGAGAGTATCGGCACCCGCTGGAAGACATCGACGGCCTCGAGGAGATCGAAGTCGAGTGCGCCGTCGCGATCGAGACGCCCGATGAGCCGGGGTACTGCGACGGGTGGAGCGCCACGATCGAACTTGACGAGCCCGCGGAATTCGACCCGGATACCGCGCGGATCACGCTCCCCGGCTTCAACTGGGAGTGCCCCGAGTGCGGTCAGCCACACGAGTTCAACGTCGAAGGAATCCGGGTGAGTAATCTTGTCTGAGCGATCTGGAGACTCCGTCTATCACGTCGTCTGTCACGGGTGCGAGTACGAGGACGTCTTCGAGAACGATCGTGTGCTCGCAGCGACGAGCGAGATCGTCCACCGGAAGCGGACGGATCACGCTGTCGAGTACGCGGAGATCAGCCCGGGTGATCTGAGTGGAGAGTGACGATCTCGTTCCGATCTCTCCGGCGAGGGCGCGAGATCTACACCTTGAGTCGATGGAGGACGATTCGGCCGCTTGGACTCGGACGTCACACCGGAGCCATCTCCGGGCGTTCGTCGAGTGGTGCCGCGAGGAGGGTGGGATCGACAATATGAACGATCTGACCGGACGGGATCTCTACGAGTTCCGCGTCTGGCGTCGTGAGGGCGGCTACTCGAAGGGGATGGACGAGGAGATCGCCCCGAAGACGCTCCACTCGGCGCTCGCGACGATCCGGTCGTTCCTCCGGTTCTGTGCACAGATCGAGGCGGTGCCGAGTGATCTCTACGAGAAGGTGCCGCTCCCGTCGCTGTCGGATTCCGAGGAGGTCTCGGACTCGACGATCGCTCCGGAGCGCGTCCTGGATATCCTCGAGTATCTCGATCGCTACGAGTACGCGAGCCGGGATCACGTGGTCTGGTCGCTGATCTGGCATACGGGCGCTCGCGTGGGTGCGGTTCGGGCGCTCGATCTGGAGGACGTCGACCTAGAGGGACGGAAGCCCGGCCTCGATTACGTTCACCGTCCGGAGACGGGAACGCCGCTGAAGAATGACGAGGGCGGCGAGCGATTTAATCGGATCACTGACCGCGTGGCGGAGGTTCTTCGGGCGTACATCGACGGTCCGCGGAAGGACGTCCTCGACGATCACGGTAGGGCTCCGTTGGTGACGACGAGTCACGGACGGGCTTCGGGCGGCTCGATTCGGGATTCGTTCTATCGGTGGACTCGTCCGTGTTTCATCGGGAAGGAGTGTCCGCACGATCGGGATCCGGAGACGTGCGAGGCGACGGAGTTCTACCATATGAGTAAGTGCCCGTCGTCGCGATCGCCGCACGATGCGCGGAAGGCTCGGGTGACGAAGTATCGGAACGACGGCGTTCCTCGAGCGGCGGTTTCGGATCGGTTGGACGCGTCTGAACAGGTTCTCGACAAGCACTATGATCGCGCTTCGAAGCGCGAGAAGGCAGATCGACGATGGAGGTTTTTCCAAGAATGATTAGTATACAACTCGGTATCGAAGGGGTAGCGCGCGGTCCGAATCCAGAAACCTGCAGCGCCCATGCGAACTTTGCCTGAACCGGAGTAAAATCAAATCACTTCGTAGAGGCGTCTATTCGGTCGTATTCTCCGTTTTTAGCGTTTCAAAAAATCCGCCTCAAACTGCGACCAAGTGGAATCTAAACGCACCCCGTCGATGTCGGGCGATTTCCTCAGCAAATCGGGGGGATTTCGATGGATAACACACCGGTTTCTGGGTACACCCAGTACTATTGCCGGATCTGTGCGACGGGGTGTATCGATCCTCGGACATACTCGCGTACCAGGTATCGCGAGTGTGAATCCTGTCACTCGGTCCCCGTCCTCGACCGGAGCGAGCACGTCGACAAGATCCATCCTGAGTTAGTCTGGACAGTTCACGCTGCTCTGTCCGGCTTCGATCTCGATCCTCGTCCGGATGTACGTGCTACTCCGGCGAATCGTTCCGCGTCCCTCAGCGAATGAGCGCGGGGCCCGCGATCTCGGGTAGATGTAACACATCCCCCATCAGGGACTACCTTCTCGATGAACTCGAATCGGAGGGTCTCCTCGGTCGGGGTCGGCCGCTCGACGGATCGTACGGAGATTCCCGTGGACCGCGGCGACGATGCGGCGACGGCCGACGACGACGACGCGGCGACACGTGAGGACGACGCGGTAACCCTCCGACAGCGGCGGACGCATCCGGGCGTGGTTCGCAGGGACGTCCCGCCCGCACAAAGAACCCGTTCACTACGCGCCCGGAACCGAGGTGACGGCTGGGCGGCTCCACGACGTCCGGTGAGATCGGAGCCGCATCACGTGTGGTACCGGCGGTTCAGCGTGACTCCCCGGCGACGCTCGGCGATCGGATCGTCGCGACGAGCGGTGGCGACCCGCGACCGAACCGCCGGGTTTCAAGCGCCGTCGGTCCTTCTCGCACGCTATGGTACTCGACACCGTGATGACGACCCTGCACGTCCTCGTCGGGGCGCTGTGGGTCGGCAGCGTCGTCTTCGTCGCCGGAGCGATTCTCCCCGCCGCGGTCGAGGGAGCCCTGGACGCGGCCCCGCTGGAGAAGATCGCAGACCGGCTCGTCTACCTCTCTCGCGGCTCCTCCGTCGTGATGTTCCTCACCGGCGGCCACCTCGCCGGCACGAGATACACGGTCGGGACGCTCACCGGCACCGGCCGCGGTCACCTCGTCCTCGCGATGCTCGCGCTGTGGCTCGTCCTCTCGGCGCTCGTCGAGGTCGGGCGGAGCCGACTCGTCGACGGGTTACAGGAGAAGCGCGTCCGCACGCCCGCGGCCGAGGCGACGACGATCTTCCGCGTCGCGGCCGTCGTCGGGGTCCTGCTTCTCGTCGACGCGGGACTGCTCGCTTCCGGAACCACGCTCTACTGATCGATCGTATGAACCGACTCCATCCCCGTATCCGACTGCTCTGGATCGGTCGCTCCCTCCTGACGGCGGCGATCTTCGCCGGCATCGCCTTCGGGGTCGGCCGCGTCGTCGATCCCGCCTGGCTCCCCGCGTGGGCCCCGCTGGCGGTCTTCGTCGCGTTCGGCGGGCTCGGAGCAACCTTCGCCGTGCTCAGATATCGATCCTGGCGCTTCGAGGTCCGCGAGGACTCGCTGTACCTCGAACGCGGCGTCCTCACGCGGGTCCGGACGGTGGTCCCGTTCGTCCGCATCCAGCACGTCGACACCTCGCGTTCGCCCACGGAGCGACTCGCCGGCCTCGCGAGCACCGTGGTCTACACGGCCGGATCCCGCGGCGCCGACGTCTCGGTCCCGGGGCTCACGCCGGGCGACGCCGACGACCTCAGAGAGCGGCTGAAGCGACTGGCGATCCGCTCGGAGGGCGAGGACGCCGTCTGAGATGCCCCGATCGCTCTCGCCGCTGTCGGTCCCGTACCGCGTGCTCCAGCGCGGCGGCGGTCTCGCTATCGGTCTCGCGTTCGTGCTCGGTGGCGGCGTCAACCTCCCGTTCCTCGGCCCCGCCGGACCGCTGATCGTCCTGGCCGTCGCCGGCGTCGCGGCGGTCGCGCTCGTCGGCTACGAGACGGCGTACGTCCGGCGGTTCAGTTACGAACTCACCGCCGACACGCTCGATATCGATTCCGGCGTCCTCTCGCGCCGGAGCCGCGAGATCCCGCTCCGTCGGATCCAAAACGTCGATATATCGCGGAACGTGATCCAGCGACTACTCGGTATCGCCGTCGTCTCCTTCGAGACCGCCGGCGGCGGCGAGACCGAGGCACAGTTCCGGTACGTCACCTTCGAGGAGGCCAAGCGTCTTCAAAAAGAACTCGCGCGGTTGAAACGGGGCGGTACGGCAGATGCGGAGGGTTCGGTGGGCGAAGAACCCGCAGCCGCCCCGACCGAGCCGGAGTCGACCGAACTGTTCGCCCTCGACCGGAGCGAACTCGCGATCCTCGGCGCGCTGTCGATCGACTTCCGGGTGCCCGGGATCCTCTTTCTGCTCGTCTCGACGCTCGGTTCCACCGTCGTCTCGTCGTACCTCTCGGCGGTCCCCGGCGTCGCGCTGGTCGTCCTCGCCGGCGTCCTCTTCGCGGCCGTCGCGGTCGTCTCCTGGATCGTCGGGGCCGCCGCGGCGATCGTCGAGTACTACGACTTCAGGCTCGTCCGCTCCGGCGACGAACTGCAGTACGAGCGCGGCCTGCTCCAGCGGTACGACGGGTCGATCCCGTTCGACAAGATCCAGACGTTGACTGTCGCCGACAACCCGCTCAAACGACACTTCGGGTACGCGACGCTGTACATCGAGACCGCGGGCTACACGCCCGGCGGCTCGTCCGGATCGCGCGGGTCCGAGGCGGCGATCCCGCTGGCCAAGCGCGAGCACGTCCTCGACCTGGTCGAGGAACTCGAACCGGTCGGCGACGTCGACTTCGAGCGCCCGCCGCGTCGCGCGCGGCGTCGGTACCTCGTCCGCTCGCTCCTCGCCGTCGGCGTCCTGACGGGGATCCTCTACGCCGCGGACTCGCTGCTGTCGCTCTCGATCCCGTGGTGGCCGCCGCTGCTCCTGGTCCCGGTCGCGGTCCTGTACGCGCACGCGACCTGGCGTCACCGCGGTCGCTGGTTGGGCGAGCACCACGTCGTCACGCGCAACGGCGTGCTCAGACGGAAGACGAAGATCGTCCCCTACTACCGGATCCAGACGATCATCGACTCCCGGAGCGTCTTCCAGCGCCGACTCGACCTCGCGACCGTCACCGTCGACACCGCCGGATCGCTCTCGCTGGGCGGGGGTGACGCCGCGGCGGTCGACGTGTCGGGGGCGACCGCCGACCACGTCCGGACGGAACTCGAAGCGCGGCTCGGACTGGCCGTCGACGCCTACCGCGTCGGCCGCGCCGGGATCGGTATCGAGGACGAGTACGAACAGAACGGTGACGACTCGGAGTCCGGATCGCGCGGGTCAGAATCCGCCTCGCTCGACGACGGAGAGAGCGGAGGGAGATCGATCGCCGATGACGAGCCCGGCGTAAGGAGAGACTCAACCGCCGAAGACGAGAGCTCCCGATCAGGGTCGCCCGTCGATCGGACGCGAGACGGGCAGGAAGGTGAGGATCCGGACACGTCAAGGGGTCGAGACGATCCGGACGATTGATACTGCCCACGGGAGACCCGGGACGTATGGAGTCGCTCGAACGGATCCTGGCCGGCAACGACGAGCACGTCGCACAGATCGACGACGACCACTTCGCGGATGTCCGCGACGGGCAGGACCCACCGGTGGTCTCCGTGTCCTGCTCCGACTCCCGGGTTCCCGCCCAGGGCGTCTGGAACGCCCGATCAGACGGCGACCTGTTCACCTCGGTCAACGTCGGCAACCAGGCCTGGACCGACGTCGACGGCGAGCGCGTCGTCAACGACGCCGTCGGATACGCCGTCTCCGCGCTCGACGTCGACCTCGTCGCGGTGCTCGGACACACCGGCTGCGGGGCGGTCACAGCCGCCTACGGGGCGGTGTTCGAAGAAGAGGATAGCGGGGACCTCCCGCCGGCGGTCGAGGCGGCCGTCGGGCGTCTCGTTCCGGTCGTCGAGGCCGCCCGCGAGGAGGACGTCGTGGGCGACGCGACGCCGACGAAGGCGGCGGTCAATCGGCTGGTCGAGTACGCGGTCCGCGAGCAGACGACGTTCCTCGTCGACGACGGAGCCGTCCCCGACGACGTCGCCGTCGCGGGCCTCGTCTACGACTTCCAGCGCGCCTACGGCGACGATGACGGCGCGGCACACCTCGTCTCGCTCGACGGCGAGACCGATTCGGACCGGCTTCGCGACCGACTCGATCCGGCGTACCACGACCACGTCGGTTCGCTGCTGGAGTGACGCCGAACGAACGGGAGTGAACCGCTATTCTCCGCGGGCGTTTTCGATCACCCGCGTGAACTCCCTGGCCGTCTCGGTGATCGCCTCGAAGTCGCCCGCGGCGATCGCCTCGTCGTCCATAATCGCGCTGCCCGCGCCGACGACCACCGCGCCGGCCTCGACGTAGTCGGCGACGTTGTCGAGGTCGATCCCGCCGGTCGGCATCAACGGGATCTGCGGGAGGGGTCCGGCGACGCTCGACAGGTGGGAGGGCCCCATCGACGACGCGGGGAATATTTTCACGAGATCGGCGCCCGCCTCGTAGGCGCTGATCGCCTCCGTCGGGGTGAGCGCGCCGGGTGCGACGAGCGTCCCGTAGCGGTTGCACGTCTCGACGACGCCCTCGTCGACGGTCGGGCCGACGACGAACTCCGCGCCGCTCGCGATGGCCGACCGGGCGGTCTCGGCGTCGAGGACGGTGCCCGCGCCGACGATGGCCTCGTCCGCCGAGAACGACGCCGACACCTCCTCGATCAGGGCCATCGCGTCGGGGTTGTCGGCGGTGATCTCGAAGGCCGTGACGCCGCCCGCCGCCAGCGCGTCTGCCACCTCGATGATCGTGTCCGCGTCCGCGCCGCGCATCACCGCGACGACGCCGCTGTCCACCAGCCGCTGCAGATCACCGCTCGCGTCGTGTGTGACCATCTCGTCCGGATATCGCCCGCCGGAAGAATAAATCCCGAGTTTCGCCGGCGAGCGGACGCCCACCAGCAACGCCTCCCGCGAACGACGCCGACCGGATCAGTCCGTCCGTGGGACCGCGAGCGCGCCAGCGACGAAGAACGCGACCGCGAGGACAGACACCACGAGGAGGTTCGGGAGCGCGACCGTCGTCGCGTCGGCGTACGTCACTGCGCGGATCCCGCGGGCGACGTAGGTCAGCGGCGAGAGTTCGAGCGCGGGACGGAACCACCCGGGCAACAGGTCGGGCGTGACGAACGTCTCCGAGAGAAAGAGCAGCGGCAGTGCGATAGCGTTCGAGGCCGCGATGACGCCGTCCTGTGAGTCCGCCAGGCGACCGATCACCGCGCCGAGGCCGCAAAACAACACGACGCCGAGCGCGACGAACGGCACGACGAGCAACGTCTCAGGCGTCGTCGAGAGCGACGTTCCGGTGACCGCAACCGAGAGCGCAAGCAGCAGCAGCGCGGCGACCCCGATGACGACGACGTTGACGAGCGACTGAGCGAGTAGCCACTCAGTCCGCGTCAGCGGCGTCGTCGCCAGCTTCTCGAACCGGCTCCCCTCGCGGTAGCGAGCCACGGTGCTCCCGATCCGCGAGAGCGGCGTGAACAGGACGACGACGGCGAGGTAACCCGCGATGTAGTAGTCTTTCGGCTCGGCGAAGAGGCCCCCACCGGTCGGCTGGGTCTGCACCAGCGCGCCGAATATCACCACGATGATCGCCGGGAAGAAGAACGTGAAGAAGACAGCCGTCCGCCGCCGGAGGAACGCGTGCCACGACGCCGTGAACTCCGCGCGGACGCGTCCGAAACGGGTCATCGGTCCACCCCCGCCGAACCCGCGTCGACGCCGGCACCGCCCCCCTCGAAGGACTCGCCAGTGAGTTCGAGGTAGACGTCTTCGAGGTCGGGCTGTTTCCACGTCAGCGACTCGAACCGGACGCCGCTGGCCTCGAGTGCGTCGACGACGTCGCCGATTTCCCTGGGTCCGACGCCCTCGACGACGAGTCGACCGCCGACCGTCGAGACGTCGACGTCGCGGACGTCGAACTCGAATCCACTCTCCCGTCCGTCACCCGCGGCCCCGAACTCGTCGCCGGACTCATCCGCCGGATCGCCGGTCTCGACGAGCAGGCGACTCCGACCCCCGTGGGCCTCGATCAGGTCCCGCGGGGAGCCGACCGTGACGAGTCGACCGTCTCTCAGGAACCCGACCCGGTCGGCGAGCCGTTCGACCTCGGCCATCGAGTGGCTGGTGAGAAACACCGTCGTCCCGTCCGCGGCGAGCCCTTCCAAGAGCGTCCACAGGTCGCGGCGGCCGGCGGGGTCGATCCCGGTCGTCGGTTCGTCCAGAAAGAGCACCTCCGGGTCGTTCACGAGCGCGATCGCGACGCAGACCCGGCGCTGTTGTCCCCCAGAAAGCGTCTCGTACCACTGCTCGGCGGCATCGCCCTCGATGCCGACGTCCGCGAGCACCGCGTCGGGGTCGCGGGCGTCGTCGTAGAGGCCGGCGTACTGTGCGAGGAGTTCGCGTGCGGTGAGGCGGGCCGCGGGGGAGAACGACTGCGGCAGGAGGCCGATTCGGGACTTCTCGATCGCCTCGGGCCGCGCTCCCAAGACCGAGACTCGGCCGTCTGTCGTCGTCGTTCCCGTGAGCGCCCGGACCAGCGTCGTCTTGCCCGCGCCGTTCGGGCCGACGAGTCCGAACACCTCTCCGGTATCGACCGAGAGCGAGACGCCGTCGAGCGCCGTCACGCCGCCGTAGGACTTCGCGACGTCCTCGGCGACGAGTGCCGCTGTCATACCCGCCAGTCGGGACCGTCCGGTGGTAAGCCGTTCGGATCCGGTCTCTCGATACCTATCGGGGTACCACCGCTTCGCGGCTCTCCACTACGGGTCGGTGGCCGAACCGTCCTTGTGTCCGGGGACCGTTCCGGGGGTATGGACCGTCTCCGTCGACGCCGACTCATCCGAACCGGACTCGCCGCCGGAATCGCGTCGCTCGCCGGGTGCACGACCTTCGAGACGGGCGAAGAAACGGGACAGTCGTCGAGTCCAGAAACGGTCGATGCGACGCCGGGGACGACAGTCGGCGATGGTCCGGACGACTCGGGAACTGCCACCCGGGTTCCCACGCCGAGGGAGACCGGCGGTCCCCGTCCCGAACTCGACGACGCGTCGGTCGCGCTCGAACCCGTGGCGTCCGGACTCGCCGCACCGCTCGACTTCCTCGCCCCCGCCGGAACCGACCGGCGGTTCGTCGTCGACCGCGACGGTCGAGTCTGGGAAGTCACCGACGGCGGCCGACGCTCCGCTCCCTTCCTCGATCTCTCGAATCGGATCGTGCTCGGCGGCGAGCGCGGCCTCCTGGGCGCGGCCGCCCACCCCGGTTTCGCCGACAACGGACGGCTGTACGTCCGCTACAGCGCTCCCGCCCGGTCGGGGACGCCGAGCGACTACAGCCACACGTCGGTGCTCGCGGAGTTCACCGTCGATCCCGCTGGGGACGTCGCGGCAGACCCCGGGGAACGGACGCTCCTCGAAGTCCCGCAGCCGCAGTCGAACCACAACGCCGGCGCGCTCGCGTTCGGGCCCGACGGGTACCTCTACGTCGGGTTCGGCGACGGCGGCGGGGCGAACGACGTCGGATCGGGACACGCCGACGACTGGTACGACGCCGTCGACGGCGGCAACGGACAGGACGTGACCGAGAACCTGCTCGGGAGTATCCTCCGGATCGACGTGGACGGCCGCGGCGGGGTCGACGGAGCGGGAGATCGGCCGTACGCGATTCCCGAGGACAACCCGCTCGTCGGCCGGGAGGGCCTCGACGAGCAGTACGCCTGGGGGTTCCGGAACCCCTGGCGGTTCTCCTTCGACGGCCGGGACTGCTACGTCGCCGACGTCGGACAGAACGCCTGGGAGGAGGTGAACCTGCTCGAAGCCGGCGGCAACTACGGCTGGAACGTCCGCGAGGGTGCACACTGCTTCCGAGCGGACGAGTGCCCGACCGCGACCCCCGAGGGAGATCCGTTCGTCGATCCCGTCGCGGAGTACCCGCACGACGGCGGCGACGTCACCGGCATCTCGGTCATCGGCGGCGTCGTCGTCGAGGACGATTCCATACCGGACCTCGGGGGCGCGTACCTCTTCGCGGACTACGTCGCACAGGGCCGGTTGTTCGCCGTCGATCCGGGCGCTGAGACGCCCTGGGAGATCGAGACGGTCCCGGTCGTCGGCGACGACGCCCTCGGGCGGTTCGTCCTCGGGTTCGGCCGCGATCAGGAGGGAGCAGTGTACGTCCTCACGACCGACGAGAGCGGGGGCGACGGCAGCACCGGCGCGGTGGCGCGACTGACCGCTCCCTGATTTCGGACGATTGGACGAGTAACGCCCGCGATGGGTCCGTTCCGCCCCGCGTCGTCACCCGGCGTCGTCAGCGCGTGCTCGTCTCCCAGCCTCGTCAGCGCTCCGCGTCAGTTCCGGAGTCGCCGCCGTCGAGGTCCGCTTTCTCACCGGCCACACCGTCCGCTTCGTCGCTGTCGATCTGTTCTCCGTTGCCGGTGTCGTCGGCGTCGACGTCCCCCGTCTCACCTGTTTCGTCGACGTCGACGTCTCCTTCCTCGCGAGCGTCGTCAGTGTCGCCGTTCGCTGTCGCATCGACCGCGTCGGCCGCCTCGCCGCCTCTGGAGTCGCCACGGGCTTCCCGCAGTTCGACCTCGTCCTTGATCGACGCCAACTCCGCCTCCACGTCGACCTCCGGTTCGTCATCTGAGACGCGCTCCGCTCCCGTGCTGGACCCGGAGGTGTCCTCACTCGTCTCCTCGGAACTCCCGTCCTCCGGGCCGAACCCCGTGCCCGCGTCCGTGACTTCGATTTCGATCCCGCCGGAGCCACTGCTCGCGACAGCGTCGCCCGCCGAGTGGGACTCGGCCGTTCCTCGGGCTTCCGAGGGGTACCGAGGTCCGGAACGACCGCGCTCACGCCCCTCAGAGGCTTCGGAGAGGCGCTCGGACACCTCTTCGGAGAGTCGTCTGGCGTCTTCGAGGAGGTCGCTGGCGGGTTCGTCTTCGGGGAGATCCGACTCCGACAACGCCGTCTGGAGCTCCGAGAGCGCGCGCTCGACTCCCGTGACCGCGCCGCGTCCGACGCCGGTGACCGCGTCTCGGCCGACGCCCGCGACACCGTCGGTCATCCGCGTGGCGGCGGACCGGCTCGTACGGGCCTCCTGATCGAACGCCGAGCGCTCCGGGTCGGCCAGTCGGAGCACGCCGCGGAGCAACTCCAGCGATTGGATCGCCGCCTCCAGCGTCGCGATGAGTGTCGGCAACGTGTACTGTTCGGTGAACCGAAACAGTTCCGAGAGCGACGGCGGTCGCGGACGCTCCGGAACCGATCGACGAGCAGAACCGTACTGCCGGCCGCCACGGTCCCGCGTCGGTTCGGGCCGGCCGTCGTCTCCACCCTCGTTCCGGCGCAGTTCCCCGCGGAGGTCCGTGAGCGTCGCTTCGAGTTCATCCACCAGATCACGGAGGTCGTCGTCGCGGTCGGCGGTGGGCATACCCGACATTGGGTTCGTGCGGGCAAAAACGTGTGCGCCGCCGGCGCCCGTACACCCCGCGCCAGCTTCGGACGTGTTTCTCCGGAACCGACGCGCCCGTACGTCACCGGAACCGACCGCGCTCGTACTGTCTCGGCCACTCGACGTCGACGCCGAGTTCGTGGGCGGCCTCCAGCGTAAAGTAGGGGTTCCGGAGGTGTTCGCGCCCGATGACCGCCAGGTCCGCGCGGTCGTTGCGGATCAACTGGTCGGCCTGTTCCGGCGTCGTGATGCCGCCGACGGCACCGACGGCGGCGTCGGTGGCCCCGTTCACGCGCTCGGCGTACGGGACCTGATAACCGGGGCCGCTCTCGGGGACCTGTTGATCGGGGTGGATCCCGCCCGAACTGACGTCGATCAGGTCCGCGCCCGCCTCGGCGAGCAGCGGCGCGAGCCGCGCCGAGTCGTCGAGGTCCCACGACGGGCGGTCGGGGAGCCAATCGGTCGCGGAGATCCGCGCGAACACCGGCCGATCGTCGGGCCAAACCTCCCGGACCGCCTCGACGACTTCGAGCGGGAATCGGGCGCGGTTCTCGAAGGACCCGCCGTACTCGTCGTCCCGGTCGTTGGCGATCGGCGAGAGGAACTCGTGGAGGAGATAGCCGTGCGCCAGGTGGACCTCGGCGATCCGGAATCCGACGTGGCGGGCGCGCTCGGCCGCCAGCCGGAACTGCTCGGTCACCCGGTCTATGTCGTCTCGCGTCATCTCGCGGGTCGGAACCGGGTCGCCGTCGGGGTGCGGGTACGGAACGGCGCTCGGCGCGAGCGTCTGCCAGCCGCCCTCGGACTCGGGGATCGGCCCGCCGCCGTCCCAGGGGCGCTCGACGCTGGCCTTACGTCCGGCGTGAGCCAGCTGAATTCCCGGAAGCGCTCCCTGTTCGCGGATAAATTCGACCGTGTCCGAGAGGGCCTCGGCGTGATCGTCGGACCAGATCCCCAGGTCGCCGGGGGAGATCCGACCGGCCGGAGAGACCGCCGTCGCCTCCGTCATCACGACGCCCGCGCCGCCGACGGCGCGGCTCCCCAGGTGGACCCGGTGCCACTCCGTCGCGACCCCGTCCTCGGCCGAGTACTGACACATCGGCGAAACCATCACGCGGTTCGGGAGTTCCGTCCCACGGAGCTCCAACGGGGTGAAGAGCGAGTCGGTCATCGTCCGCCCCACGTCTCGAGGGCTCATACGTTTGACGTCCGCGGAATCTCGGACGGACCGCCATTGTTTAGGCCCACCAAAAGCGTTATATTCGGCCCACGGTCACGCTTCGGTATGGACCTGAGAGACGGCGTCGACGGAGCGAGGACGAATCTGAATACCGATGAGGAACAGCGGACGGAGCCCCCGGCTGTGTCGGCCCTCCGGTCGTCGCCGGATCGCGTCGTCTTCACCGAGGACGGAAATAGCGACGGCTGGATCTCGGTCAGCGCGGAACTGACGTCCCCGATCGAACGATAGAATCGAAGCCCGCCTGATGTCCGTGATTTGGCGGTCACGACTCACGTCTACAGTAGTATCTGCGATCGATTGCTCGCCCGAGCGAACTCAGTCGGTCGTGATTCCGACCTCGTCAACGGGACGGGCGAGTTCGACGATCGTTCCCTCGTGTCGACACGTCTCGAGCGCGTGTTTCGCGTCCATTCCGGCGACGTGCGGATTCGCAGCGACGCCGACGCCGACCTTGAGTTCGACCCCCGCCTCGGCTTCGACGTGGTCGATCGCGTCCCGGTAGTCGTCGCCGTCCATCGCCGGGCAGATCGAGATGATGTTGTCGCCGCCGACGAAGAAGGAGAGCGCGCCGTACTCCTCGCGGAGGTACCGCATCAGCGCCGCGTAGCCCTGCTCGATCTGGATGAACGAGTCGAACTCGTTGAGTTGGTCGGTGTACTTGCCGGTCGCGTCGTTGACGTCGAAATGGGCGATCTGGACGTCGGAACCCGTCCGCTCTGCTTCGGCGAGGAACTCCCCCGATAGCACTTCGCGGCGGTCGCCGTCCTGTGCCGATCCCGCGTGTTGGAGCCCGGCCGTCGCCGCTTCGAGCGCCTCGACCGGGGAGGCGTCGATCCCGGTCCCGAGGCTGATCGTGACCGGGTACCGGTTCCCGATCGTCTCCTGGAGCAGGCGGTGGTCGTCGGCGTCGAGCCCGTTGGTGATCGCGACCATATTATCGAAGCGCGTGAAGAAGACGTACCCGTCGCGGCTCCCCACGAACTGTGCCAGGTCGGCGAAGAGCCGAGACTGGAGCGTCTGGAGATCCATCTCCCGGCGGGGCTCCGGCGTCACGGTCCACGGCCCGTAGTTGTCGATCTGAACGAGAGTGAGCTGGGAGTTCGTCACAGTCGTTTCCTGGGACCTCGCATATATGCCTCTTTCCGTATCAGATCAGATTACCTTCTCAGTTTTGAGATGGTCTGGGGCCGAACCTGCCACCCACCCCCACCGAACGGAGCGCAACGAACGCGGGCACGCCCGCCACGTTCAATATTCCTACCCCCTTACGGGGCCCGATGGGCGTTCGCGGAGTCATCTTCGACGTGGACGGGACGCTGGTGCGAGGGAACGAACCGATAGCGGGCGCTGGGGCCGGACTCGACGCCGTCGACGCTGCGGGTCTCCGTCGCCTCCTGGTCTCGAACAACCCGACGAAGCCGCCCGAGGCGTACGAGCGCCGACTCCGCCGCGCGGGCTTCGCCGTCGATCCGAGCGAAGTCGTCACCGCCGGGACGGTGACCGCGCGGTACCTCTCCGCCAATCACTCCGACGACGAGATAGCCGTCGTCGGCGAGTCCGGTCTCGTCGAGTTGCTCCGGGCGGCCGGCCTCTCAGTCGACTCCCTCGGCGCCGACGGCGGCGATTCGGCGCGCGGCCCGGACGTCCTCGTCGCCTCCGTCGACCGGAAGTTCTCGTACGAGACGCTCCGGCGTTGTTTACGGGTCCTCGAAGACGGGTCCGTCACGTTCGTCGGGACCGATCCGGACGTCGTCATCCCCGCCGCGGACGGCGACGCGCCGGGATCGGGTGCCATCATCGACGCCATCGCGAACGTCGCGGGCCGAGATCCGGCGGCCGTCCTCGGAAAGCCGAGCGAGACCGCCCGGGAGATGGCGCTCGAACGGCTCGGGCTCCCGGCGGAGGACGTCCTCGTCGTCGGCGACCGACTCGATACCGACATCGCGTTCGGGGAACGCGCCGGGATGACGACGGCGCTGGTCCGAACCGGGATCGCCCGCGCGAGCCATCTGGACGCTTCTCCGATCGAACCCGATCACGTGCTCGACTCCCTCGCGGGACTCGGTTCCGTTCTCGACGATCTCTCGACGTCCTGACCGGAGAATCCGGCTGACTGTGAGCAACAATAGTTATTGACCGTGCGACGAAACGTTCAGTGAGGTAAAACGATGAGCAAACAGATCCTGATGATCGTCGGCGACTTCGGCGAGGACTACGAGACGATGGTACCGTACCAGGCCCTGGAGATGGTCGGCCACGACGTCGACACCGTCTGTCCTGAGAAGGAGGCCGGCGACACGATCAAGACGGCGATCCACGACTTCCGCGGGGATCAGACGTACCTCGAGACGCGCGGGCACGACTTCGAGGTGAACGCGACGATGGACGAGATCGACCCGGCCGACTACGACGCGCTCGTCGTCCCCGGCGGCCGGGCTCCGGAGTACCTTCGCACGTACGACGAGGTCCTGGACGCGGTCAGACACTTCTTCGAGGAGGACAAACCGGTCGCGGCGGTCTGCCACGGCCCCCAGATCCTCGCCGCCGCGGGCGTCCTCGACGGTTACGAGATGACGGCGTATCCCGCAGTCCGGGCGGAGGTCGAGGCCGCCGGCTGCTCGTGGGTCGACGAGACCACCGTCGACGGGAATCTCGTGACGGGGCAGGCCTGGCCCGACCACCCCGAGTGGCTGGCGGCGTTCCTCGATCTCCTCGGGACGGAGATCGAGACGGGTGAGGCCGCCGTCGCCGATGACTGAGGAGAGCGGGTGGTCGCCGTCGCCGCCGATCGAGATGAGTGATGCGTCGTCGATGGCGGACACGGCAGCCGAGGCGAGGATCGCACGGCCGGTACGTGAGAGCTAGTGAACACGCTCCACAGTCGTATCGAGTGGTGTGGTAACGTCTGACAAACATTTATATACTATCGACGCGTTCCTTGGAGTATGGAAAGTCAGCCGAACAGTCCGTACGTCTACTCCGAGGACGCCTCGGAGCCGGCCGAACCGTACGTCTCACACGACGAAGTCGAAGAAGCAGCCCTGCCCGACCCCGAGGGCCGGGACGTGATCATCGCGGACGGCCAGGCGATGAGCTACCGGGCGTATCACCGGCGCTGAGTCTGTTCTCCCGAACTGTTCACGATCGGCGGTGACAGCGGCCCGCCCTAGAACGCGTCGCCGTGGACCGTCGCGTCCGCGTGGAGTTCCTCGCGGAGCGCCGAGTGGACGTGGCAGATGCCTTCCGCTCGATCGAGAACCTCTTCGAACGTCTCCTCGTCGAGGTCGGCCTCGACGTAGATGTCGAACCGGATCGCCTCCAGATCGTCGTCTTCGTCGAGGTCCGCGTCGGCGTCGATCTGGACCTTACCCAGGTCGTCGTGGCCGCGCTGCTGGCCGCCGACGCGGAACGCCGGCAGGAAACAGGCGGCGTAGTCGGCGACGAGGACCGCGTTGGGGTTCGGACCCTTCTCGTCGGTCGCGTCGATGGTGAGTTCGAAGTCGCCCACCTGGCTCGTGCTCGCGAAACCTTCCTCGCTGACGGTCGAAGTCTGAATGTCGCTCATTCTATCGA
This sequence comes from Halobellus rarus, assembly GCF_024494595.1. Lineage (GTDB taxonomy): Archaea > Halobacteriota > Halobacteria > Halobacteriales > Haloferacaceae > Haloquadratum > Haloquadratum rarum. The sequence goes on from NZ_JANHDI010000015.1 coordinate 17,760, forward strand.
AAGGGAGGATCGGGAGCGTCCTAAAGGTTGGCTACCGGGTCGTTTTCGCCCCGATCTGTGACCGAGGAGAGGTGGAGCGAAACGTCGGGGAGCGGTCGGTCCCGGCGCTACTCCAGCGTGAACGACTCGTCGCCGCCGAGAACGTGGACTTCCGTCGGGGAGCCCGTCGCTTTCACCTCGCGGACGAAGTCGTCGGTGTCGATCTCGATCGGCGGGAACGAGTCGTAGTGCATCGGGAAGACGTGATCGACGTCCAGCCAGTCCGTGGCGATGGCGGCCTGCACCGGCCCCATCGTGAAGTGGTCCCCGACCGGCAGCGCCGCGGCGTCGGGCTCCAGATACGGGCCGATGACGTCTTTCATCTCCGACATCAGTCCGGTGTCGCCGGCGTGATAGAACGTCGTCGCGTCGGCGTCGGACTCCTGGGTGGGCTTCTTGTCGCTGATCAGGAAACCGACGGGGACGCCGAGGCTGGTCTCATAGCCCGTGTTGAGCCCGTTCGTGTGGTCCGCGCGGTGCATCGTCACGAAGGCGTCGCCGCACTCGACGGTGCCGCCGATGTTCATCCCGACGCTCTCGTCGAAGCCGACTTCGGCCTCCATGTAGCCGGTCATCTCGGGGACGCCGACGACCGTCGCGTCGGTGAATTCCCCGGCGTCGCTGATGTGATCTGCGTGACCGTGTGTCAGGAGGAGGTAGTCCGGCGTCTCGACGTCCGCCGCCGAGAGGTCTGTCTTCGGGTTGTCGAAGAACGGGTCGATCAGGAAGGTTGTGCCGTCGACGTCGACGTGCCACGTCGAGTGGCCGTGCCACGTGAGTTCTATCGTCATATCCATCTGTACATTCTACAGGAACGACAATAAAGCGTACTGTCGTCGGGCGCGCGGACCCGCAACCGACCACTGCGCGGGGGGCCTGTCATCCCTGTCCGGAAGTCGTTGCATCCCGCTGCGTGTCGTTGAATCCTCCCGGGAAGTGTCGAGTGCTGCGCGCACGTATTTATTCTCAGACGACATTTTCTCCCTATGGATTTCGACATCGACTATCAGCCGTCGTTCGCCCTCCTGACCGTCTCGCTCGACGCCGACGAATCGATACGCGCCGAGGCGGGAGCGATGGTGTCACACGACACGACCATCGGGATGGAAACGGCCGCCACGGGGGGGTTCCTCTCGTCGATCAAGCGGTCGCTCGGCGGGGAGAGCTTCTTTCAGAACACCTTCACCGCGAACGACGCCGGCGACGTGCAGTTGGCCCCGCCGCTGCCGGGCGACATCACCCACCTCGGTCTCCGAGACGAGGCGGTGTACGTCCAGTCGGGGTCGTACCTCGCGGGAGACGCCGAACTCGACGTCGACACCGAGTTCGGCGGCGGCCGAACGTTCTTCGGAGGTGAGGGGTTGTTCCTCCTGAAGGTGAGCGGCAGCGGCCCGCTGTTTCTGTCGAGTTACGGCGCGATTCACGCCGTCGACGTCTCCGAGGAGCGACCGTTCGTCGTCGACACGGGACACATCGTCGCGTTCGAGGACTCGCTTTCGTTCTCGGTGCGCCGCGTCGGCGGCCTGCGATCGACGCTCGCGAGCGGCGAGGGGTTGGTCTGCGAGTTCGAGGGCACCGGGAGGGTCTGGCTCCAGTCGCGGAGCGCGGACGCCCTCATCTCGTGGCTCGCCCCACAATTGCCGACGCAGTCGAGCGACTGACCGCCACCGCGGAGGGGATCCGAAACGGACCCCACGACTCGATGGAAAGAACGAAGCGCCGCGCGGACGACGCCCCGGTTATGCACACGGTCAGGTTCAGAGACCCGGCGGGATCGGTTCGAGAGGGCGAGTGGCACGGTGACAGTGTCTCCTTCGGTGGGGCGACGTACGACATCGACGACGTCGACGTGCTGCCGCCGTCGGAACCGACGAAGATCGTCTGTGTCGGCCGCAACTACGCCGACCACGCCGCGGAGATGGACAACGAGATCCCAGATCGACCGCTGCTCTTTCTGAAGCCGCCGAACACGCTGTCGGCTCACGGCGACACGGTGACGCTGCCCGCCGGCAAGGACCGACTCGACCACGAGGCCGAGATCGCCGTCGTGATCGGCGAGGCCGCTCGGAACGTCGACGCCGCCGACGCGATGGACCACGTCGCGGGGTTCACCTGCCTGAACGACCTCTCGAACCGCGACGATCAGCGGCGGGAGACGAACTGGGTCCGCGGGAAGGCGTTCGACAACGCCGCACCGATGGGGCCGGTGCTCGCGACTCCCGACGAGGTACCCGACGACGCCGACATCGAACTGCGCGTGAACGGGGAGACGAGACAGTCCTCCTCGCGGGACCACCTCGCGTTCGACGTTCCGACACTCATCGAGGAGATCACGACCTACATGACGCTGGAACCGGGCGACGTCATCGCGACCGGGACCCCCGGCGGCGTCGGTCCGCTGGAAGACGGCGACACCGTCGAAGTGGAACTGGCGGGCGTGGGCACCCTCGAACACGACGTCCGGATCCCGGAGTAGATGCGACTCACGGGTAGCGAGAGCGAACCCCGGATCGACTCCCAGTACAGCTGACGAGGCTCGGCAGTTCACCCGTTGCGACCGAACAGGCAGCCTCGTCTCCTCGACTACTCCGAAAGGGCAACCCCTAAGTTTAGGCTTACCTAATCTGTCGCCGTGGAACTGACGCGACGCGACGCGATGGCAGCGCTCGCTGCCGCGGGCGCAACGGTCGGTGGGGGCGTGCTCTTCGGGCGGATGGTCCCGCCGCGCTCGGACGGCGGTGGGGCCGCATCCGACGGACGGGATCCGTCCGCAGCGCCGTCGCTGTCGAGTGACCTCCTCGACCTGCTGGACGCCACGGCCGAGGTTCTCTACCCGGACGGCGTCGAGGGACGCCGCGACTTCGTCGAGACGTACGTCCTGGGCCGGGTCTCGGACCGGTCGGACTACCGCGACGGACTCCGGGAGGCGGCCGCCCAGCTCGACGCCGTCGCCCGCGACTGGGAGGGCTCCCCGTACGCCGAACTCGATGCCGACGCTCGCGACCGAATACTCCGGAACCTCGGCGTCGAGACCGCCGATCCCGATCCCGAGGGACCGATCTCGGACCGGATCCGGTTCTACCTGGTCGACGACCTGCTCTTCGCCTTCTACTCGTCGCCCGCGGGCGGCCGTCTCGTGGGCATCGAGAACCCGATCGGTCACCCGGGCGGCATCGAGAGCTACCAGCGCGGGACGATGCCCGACGCACCCGGCAACACGAACGGCGGTGAGAGCGATGGCTGAGGACGGCGGCGTCGGCGACAGTATCGACCGTACGCCTGCCTCCAGCGCGGACGTCTGCGTCGTCGGCTCCGGTCCCGCGGGCGCGCTCGTCGCGCACCGGCTCGCGGCGCAGGGTGCCGACGTCGTCGTCCTCGAAGCGGGCCCCCGATTCGACTTCGCGGGCCGACGGGAGCAGCAGGAAGAGCACATCCGGCCGGGGATGGGCGACCCCTGGGAGATGGGCGGTCCGCGCGACGACTACACGACCGCCGGTCGCCACTACCCGCTGAACGCCGCGCGCGTGAAGGGCGTCGGGGGATCGACCCTGCACTGGCAGGGGATGGTGATGCGCCTACACGAACGCGACTTCGAGATGGAGACGCGCCACGGCGTCGGTGCCGACTGGCCGATCGACTACGACGACCTGCGGCCGTACTACGCCGAGGCCGAGCGCGCCCTCGGCGTCGCGGGCGCGATGGACAATCCCTACGCGCCGCCGCGAGAGGAACCGTTCCCACTGTCGGCCTTTCCGCCCTCATACTCGGACTCGCTGTTCGCGGAGGCCTGCGAACGGCTGGGAATCGATATGCACTCCGTTCCGAACGCCCGCAACTCCGAGCCGTACGACGGCCGCGCCCCCTGTCAGGGGTACGGGACGTGCCGGCCGGTCTGCCCCTCGGGCGCGAAGTACACGGCCGAATCCCACGTGACGAAGGCCGAGTCCGCCGGCGCGCGCGTGATCGACCACGCGCCCGTCCAGCGACTCGAACACGACGACACGGGCGAGGTCGTCGAACGCGCGGTCTATGCGACTCCCGACGGCACCGAACATCACCAGCGCGCGCGGCGGTTCGTCCTCGCCTGCGGCGGGGTCGAGAACGCTCGCCTGCTGCTGCTCTCCGAATCCGAGCAGTACCCCGGCGGCCTGGCGAACTCCTCGGACGCCGTCGGACGCTTCTTTATGGATCACCTGTTCGCCGGCGCTGGCGCTCGCCTCGACGAACCCACTCGACAGAACCACGTCGGGTTCATCACCAGCGAGTGCCATCAGTTCTACGACGACGAGAACCCGATCGAGGGGACGAAACTGGAGTTTCTCAACTACGCGGGGCCGTCGCCGGTGATCGAGGCGCTGCACGCGGAGACGTGGGGCGACGAACTGCTGACCCAACTTCGAGACTCCTACGGGACGCACATCGCGATGGGTGGGCTCGTCGAGCAGTTACCCGACGCCGAGAACCGGATCACGCTGGATCCGAACCGACGGGACGACCACGGCAACCCCGTCCCGCACGTCGAGTGGTCCCTTTCCGATCGGACGAAACGAGCGATTCGGCGGGCGAACGACGTCCAGCACGCGATTTTGGAAGAGCTCGGCGCGTCGATCGAGTGGACGGTCGGCCCGGAGGCGACGGGTCCGGCGTACCATCAGATGGGTACGACGCGGATGGGAGGGGACCCCGACGAGAGCGTCGTCGACGCCGACTGCCGGACGCACGACCTCTCGAACCTCTGGGTCGTCGGCTCTTCGGTGTTTCCGACCGGCGGCGCGATGAACCCGACGCTCACCATCGCCGCCCTCTCGCTTCGCGCGGCGGAATCGCTGTCGGCGTCGCTGTAGCTCCCGACGGCCTCCCGAAGGCGGTCGTCTCCGGTAACTGCCCAAACGCGGTCGACGTCGGTGCGCCGACTCCGCTCCGGAGACGCACCCTTAAAGACCCGCGGGCGACAGCGTACGCGTATGGAACCGAGGGACCTCTCCGCACACGAGGCGTACGTACCCGGCCGCGGGGCCGAGGAGGTGGCCCGCGACCTCGGGATGGACTCCGAGGAGCTGACGAAACTGTCGTCGAACGAGAACCCGCACGGGCCGAGCCCCGCTGCGGTCGCGGCCGTCGAGGCCGCCGCGCCCGACGTGAACGTCTATCCGAAGGCCTCCCACACTGATCTCACCGCGCGGATCGCCGAGAAGTGGGGACTGGGCGACTCTCAGGTGTGGGTGAGCGCCGGCGCGGACGGTTCGATCGACTATCTCTCTCGCGCCTTTCTGGAACCCAACGACGACATCCTCGTCCCGAAACCGGGATTCTCCTACTACTCGATGTCGGCGCGGTACCACCACGGCGACGCGTCGACGTATTCCATCTCGAAGGGCGACGACTTCGAACAGAGCGCCGAAACGATCCTGTCGGCGTACGACGGCGAACGGATCGTCTACGCGACGACGCCGCACAATCCCACGGGATCGGTGCTTCCGCGGGAGGAGATCCGGACGCTCGCGGAGGAGGTCGACGAGCAGACGCTCGTCGTCGTCGACGAGGCGTACGCCGAGTACGCGGAAGTGCCCTCGTCTATCGATCTGCTCGACGAGTACGACAACCTCGCGGTGCTCCGCACGTTCTCGAAAGCCTACGGTCTCGCGGGGCTGCGAATCGGCTACGCGGCCGTCCCGTCAGCGTGGGCCGACGCCTACGCCCGGGTGAACACCCCGTTCGCGGCCAACGAACTCGCGTGCCGCGCCGCGCTGGCTGCGATCGACGACGAGGAACACCTCGAACGTTCCGTCGCGACGGCTCGATGGGCCCGCGAGTACTATCGCGAGGAACTCGACGTGCCGACGTGGGGCTCCGGCGGCAACTTCGTCCTCTGTGAGGTGGGCGACGGGACCGCCGTCGCCGAGGCGACGCAGGAACGGGGCGTCATCGTCCGCGACACCTCCAGTTTCGGTCTCCCCGAGTGCGTGCGGGTCTCCTGCGGGACGCGCGAGGAGACGAAAACGGCGGTCGCGGTGCTCAACGAGGTCGTCGCCGATCTCCGCCCGGAGGCCTCCGAGCCGTGAGCCGAATCGCCCTCACCGGAACGCCCGGAACGGGGAAGACGACCGTCTCGGAACTCGTCGCCGAGGCGGTGGACGTCGAGGTCGTCCACCTGAACGACGCGATCCGAGAGGCCGAACTCTTCGAAGAGCGCGACGTCGAGCGCGACTCGCTGGTGGCCGACCTCGACGCCGTCGAGGCGTGGCTCGACGAGCGGGAGGCCAGCTCCGGAGGTCACGCCGACGAGGGAACCGAACGCGACGTCCTCGTCGAGTCGCACCTCGCTCACCTCCTCGACGTCGACCGCGTGATCGTGCTCCGCTGTCACCCGGACGAGCTGAACCCGCGGCTCCGTGAGCGCGGCGAGTCCGAGGCCTCGATCGCCGAGAACGCCGAGAGCGAGGCGCTCGACGTGATTCTCGCGGAGGCGGTCGAACGGCACGGCGCGGAGTCGGTCTGGGAGATCGACACGACCGGTCGCGCTCCCGAGACAGTCGCCGACGACGTGGCGGCCGCTATCGAGGGCGACACCGAACCCCGCGTCGGCGTCGTCGACTTCGTCGAGTACCTATGACGCTCGATCAGTACCGCGACCTCGCGGACCGGCTGCTCGGCCCGTTCGTCGCCGCCGCCGATCGGGTGGGGTTGACCCCCGACGGTGTCAGCGTCGTCGCGTTCGGCTTCGCGATCGCCGCCGGGGGCGCGTTCGCGCTCGCGACCCCGGCGTGGTACGCCGCCGGCGCGCTGTTCGTCCTCTGCAACGGGTGGCTCGACCTCGTGGACGGTGCACTGGCCAGGGCACAGGGCGTCGAGAGCGACGGCGGCGACCTCCTCGATCACGTCCTCGACCGCTACGCCGACATCGCGATGCTCGTCGGTCTCGCGGCCGGCATCGACGCCTACGCGCTCGGACTGGCTGCGGTCACCGGCGTGTTGATGACCTCCTACCTCGGGACGCAGATCCAGGCCGTCGGCCTCGGCCGCGCCTACGGCGGCCTCGTCGGCCGCGCGGACCGCCTCGCGATCATCGGCGTGGCCGCGTTCGCCGCGGCGCTGTCGCTGGCGGTGGCTTCCGTTCCCGTTCAACTGCTCGGGCTGTCGCTCGTGGGGTGGCTCCTCGTCTTCTTCGCCGTCGTCGGTCACCTCACGGCGCTGCAGCGATTCTGGGGCGCGTGGTCGGACCTGTCGGCGTAGCGGGGTTGGAGATGGGTCTTCGGACGATGGCGGACAGTCGGCACCCGCTCGCGGCGACGCCCTCGCAACGCCGCCGCCTCGTCCCCGCGTCGACGTGCCGAGCAACCGCGACCCGACGCGGGGTGGCTGTCAGATCACGCCGGGGGTGGTCCCGCTATCGGATATAAACTCTCGCCGACGGGCGACGGAGCGGGACAAAATTGATACGGGATTCCCGTCTGATTTCACGTATGGTCCCCCAACCCGACAGCGAACGCGGCTGCCCGAAGTGCGGTCACACCGAAACCGACGTGGGAACGATCTCGACGACCGGCGGCGGGCTCTCGAAGATGTTCGACATCCAGACGAACAGCTTCCAGGTCGTCTCGTGTACGAACTGCGGGTATTCGGAGCTGTATCGAGACACGACTTCCGGTGCCAGCGACATCGTCGACGTCTTCCTCGGCTGATGGCGGAGGGCGCGTTCCTCCTCGTCGTTCTCCTGGTCGCCGTCGGAGCCCCGCTCCTTCTGTACGTGCTGGTCCGTGCGGAGCACGATCAGCGGTCGACGATGGACCGGCGCGACGCCGAGCGGGCGGCGCGACGAGACACCCGAGAGGATTCCGAGACCCGACGCCCCTGATCGAGTCCGGTGGACCGATAAGCCCCACCCCCCAAACGCGGTCAGGGATGGACGATCCGACCCCGACGCGACGGCGGTTCCTCGAACTCGGTGGAGCGGCGATTCTCGGCGCGTTCGCGGGCTGTAACACGGACCCTCCGAGCGCCGGAACGCGCTCTTCGTCGGAGGCGAGGTCGCCGACGACTGCGACCAGTGGGGACACTGCCGACACTGCAGGACCGTCCGAGTCCGAGACGGTGAACAGTCCGTACGCTCGGGTGTACCGACAGGCCGTGGATTCGGTGGTACTGGTCCGGACCGACGGGGGTCGCGGGACGGGCTTCGTCGTCGAATCGTCGCACGTCGTCACCAACGCTCACGTCGTCGAGGACGCGTCGACCGTCGACGTCCGGTTCAGCGAGGGCCGGTGGAGCGAAGGCGACGTCGTCGGCGCCGATCCGCGCACCGACCTCGCAGTGGTCGAACTGCCGGAATCGGCACCGAAGCCGGAACCGCTGGCCTTCGCTGCCGGCGATCCGACCGTCGGGCAGGAGGTCGTCGCTATCGGCAACCCGTTCGACCTCGACGGGACGGTCACGACCGGCATCGTGAGCGGCGTCGACAGATCCGCGCCCGCGCCCACCGGGGCGCAGATCCCGGACGCGATCCAGACTGACGCCGCGGTCAACCCGGGGAACAGCGGCGGACCGCTGATGTCGCTGGGCGGTCACGTCGTCGCGGTCATCAACTCCGAAACGGGGGAGAACATCGGGTTCGGTATCTCGGCCGCGCTCGCCCGGCGCGTGGTGCCGCGACTCGTCGAGAACGGTGCCTACGATCACCCGTTCCTGGGCGTCACGTTAGCTGGCGTGACTCCCGATCTGGCTCGAGCGCTCGGACTGTCCCGACCGCAGGGGATACTCGTCACCTCCGTCCTCGACGACGGACCGTCGGCCGGACGCCTCCGCGGCGGCGACGAGACGCGTTTCGACGACGGCTCCCGCGTCAGTGTCGGCGGCGACGTGCTCCTGTCGATCGACGGCGAGACGCTCCGGACGACGGAGGACCTCAGTAGCCACCTCGCCCTGGAGACGCGGCCGGGTGACACGGTGACGTTGACCGTCCGCAGAGACGGATTCGTGACGTCGGTCGACGTCGAACTGGGAACTCGACCGAAGTAGCCACGCCGTCGGAACGAAGTGCCGCCGTTTCCCGCGGCGTGTGCTTTATATCGCCCCCTCGACTACGACGGAGTATGCCCCAGTGCGAGATGTGCGGCAGTGAGCGGCCGTCCCTGACGACGGTCAAGGTCGAGGGGGCCGAACTCGAACTGTGCGACGACTGCAAGGAGTTCGGCACCGAGGTCCGCACTGAGTCGAGTTCCTCTCAGTCGACGAAGTACTCGACGTCCAGTTCCTCGCAGTCCTCGGGTTCGAGCGGCTCTTCGAGCACGTCGTCTTCGGCGGGGGGCGGTTCCTCCGGTGGTTCGACCCGCCGCCGCGATATGTTCGACGATATGGACGAGATCGCCGCGGATTACGACCAGCAGATCCGCGAGGCACGCGAAGGTCTCGGGCTGAGTCAGGAGGAACTCGCGCAGTCGCTCAACGAGAAGGCGAGTCTGATCCGCAAACTCGAACGCGGCGACATTCTCCCCTCCGACGACGTCCGGAAGAAGGTCGAACGGAAACTCGAGATCTCTCTCGTCGAAGGCGGCGACACCGACGACAACGACTGGTCCGGGGGCTCGTCGACGACGACGACGCTCGGCGACGTCGTCAAGCGGAAAGACTGATCTTCCGGGTCCGGCCCGACGAAAATATCGGTATTGATTCCGACCAGTAATTTATTTCGTGGCGGGAGTTCCAACCAAACACGTGTTCATCTTAGTCAATCTGAAAGCCTACCCCTGTGATCCGATCGAGGTAGCGACGGCCGCGCGCGACGTGGCCGAGGAGTCAGACGTCCGCATCGCCGTCTCCCCGCAGGCGGCCGACGTCGCCCGCGTCTCCGGGACCGGCGTCGAGACGTGGGCCCAGCACGTCGACCCGAACGGTCACGGGAGCCATACCGGCAGTACGCTCGCAGAGTCGGTCGCCGAGTCCGGCGCGGTCGGAACGCTCATCAACCACTCCGAGAAACGGCTGAAACTCGCGGACATCGACGGCTCGGTCCGGGCCGCCGAACGCGCCGGCCTCGAGACCTGCGTCTGCGCGAACAACCCGGCGCAGATCGGCGCAGTCGCGGCGCTCGGCCCCGACAGCGTCGCCGTCGAGCCACCGGAACTGATCGGCGGCGACGTCTCCGTCGCGACCGCCGACCCCGGAATCGTCGAGGACGCCGTCGCCGCCGCGGCGAACGTCGACGAATCCGTGGACGTCTACTGCGGCGCGGGCATCTCCTCCGGCGAGGACGTCGCGACCGCGGGCGAGCTGGGTGCGACGGGCATCCTCCTCGCCTCCGGCGTCGCGAAAGCCGACGATCCCCGCGCGGCGCTCGAAGACCTCGTCGCTCCTCTCTGAACGGACCGCCGATGAGAGACCCAGTATGACGCTCCGGCGATTCCTCGATCGAATCGAAGATCCGGAGCGCTCACTCGTCGTGCTCAACAGGCAGGCTCCGGACCCCATCCAGCGGATGCTGGGGAACCTCTTCGGAAACCAGCCGATTTCGATCGAGGAGATCGACGTCCCGGGCGGCGACGAGGATGTCGTTCTCGTCGTCGAAGACGGCTCGGTCGTCGCGCAGTCGCCGATGGAGGAACTGCAGGATTCGATCCTGTTGATCAACTCCGATCTGTTCGTCACCGGCGCGCGCGGATTAGAGGAGATCGAACTGCCGTCCGCGATAAGGGAACTCGACGACGTGCCGTTCTTCCTGCGGGGGTATCCCCAGTCGCACTCCGAAAAACTGCTGTTGATCCTGCTGTCTCGGTACATCGAACGACGGGCCTGGGAGCAACAGGCCGGGACGCTTCGGGCGTCGTTTCAAGACCTCTCTCGGATCGAAGACGAGGTCGGAACCAACAGGGTGTACCGCACGCTGGACGAGTCACCGGTGGACGTCCACGTGTACGGCACGCCCGGTTGGGAACCCCCGCGGGATTCGACGATCACGATCCACGCCGGGTACGAGGAAGACTTCCTCGACTCGTGGTTCGTGGTGTACACGCCCCCGGAGGGCGACGAGCATATCGCACTGCTCGCGCTCGAAGAGAGCGCGAACGAGTGGTCGGGCTTTTGGACCTACCGGCGGTCGCTGGTACAGGACATCAACGAGTACATTATGCGGCGACTGTGACTCCGCTCAGTCGTCTGCGGCCTCGGCGTCCGTCTCCCGCTCTCTACTCTCGCCCGTTTCACGTTTCTCCCTCCCGCCCCTTTCTCGCTCCCCGCGCTCCGTCTCGGCTCCGACCGTTGCGTCCGCGCCGTCCCCGGCGCTCTCGTCGGGCCTGAACGCGGATTCGACGGCGGCGACGACCTCGCGCAACTCCTCGGCGTCGAGTCGGTCGGCGAACTCGTCGCGGACGAGCTTCGGCAGCGCGTAGGCGTACCGTCCGCGACCGACGTGTTCGACGAACCCCGCTCGTCGGAGGAGTCTGTTCCGACTGTAGGCGAGCTGTTTGTCGCCGACTTCGCCGGCGGCGACGTGCGCGTCGACCGGGTCGCAGGCGTCGATCTCGCGGTAGAATGCGAGCATCCGTCTCGACGCTGACGGCAGCGACCGCACGACGTCGCGAAGTCGCTCGATCACGTCCGAGCGGCCGGTCAGGGCCGCCGTCGCTTCGTGGGTGCGCTCGGGAGCGACGTCGGGATCGGAGCCGTCGCTGTTCTCGTCGCTCTCGGATACCCCGCCGAGGTGAACCTCGCCGTCGCTGCCGATGTCCATATCGAGTCCGGGATACGCGCCGGCGGCGGCCTCGCTGACGGCGACTTCCTCGTTGTCGACGTCGGCAGCCGCCGGTTCGCCGTCCTCGTTTCCGCCGCTTTCGGAGACGGAGGCGCCCCGGTCGTACTGATCGAGTGCGGCCTGCTGCTCCTCGGGTCGGCTGAGGTTTCGCCCGTCGCCGCCGCGGTAGGGCGACTCCGCGCTCTGAAACATCGCCTGCGTGAACTGCTCGGCCATCTGCGAGAGGTCGCGCGCCTCTTCGAGTTCGGATTCGAGCTGTCGGATCTTCGCCTCTTTCTTCTCCAATTCCTGTTTTAAATCCGCGATCTCGCTCTCCCGGCGCGCCTTCTCGTCGGAGATGTCCTGCAGTTCCGAGACGAGGTCGCCATCGATCGATTTCAACTCGGGGCGCTGGAAGTCGTCCAGGCCGGGCGTCGCGCCCGCGTCGAACGTCTGTTTGCGGTGGAACTGGACGCGACGGATCGACTCGTCCCAGTCGGTCATAACGAACGCCTCACCGTCGCCCATATCCTCGATGGCGTCGGCGTACTCCGAGCCGAGGATCCGCCCGACGACCTTCGTGTCGTTGTTCCAGGTCAACCGGTGCCAGACGAGCCAGTCACACTGCGTGATGAAGTCCTTCTTCACGTTCGCGGGTCGCTGGCTGATGCCGACGATCCCCAGGCCGTGTTTCCGGCCGCGCTTGCCGATCTTGATCAGCATCTTGCCCGCTTCGGTCATCCCGCCGCCCTCCGGGATGTACTCGTGACACTCCTCGACGAACATCAGGAAGGGCTTCTTGAGCTTCTTTTCCTTCGCGAATAGCTTCTTCGCGACCTCAGTCAGCAGCTCTTGGGCTTCATCCTCTTCGAGGTATCCCGAGACGTCGAGGATGATGGGCACGTTCTGTTCGAGTGCGAGGTGTGCGAGTTTCTCGGCGTGTTCGGGGCTGACGACGATGTCGCACTCGTCGTCAGCACCCGCGTGGAGGAGTTCGAACTGCTCCTTCAGGCCGTAGTACTCCCCGTCTGTGTCAACAACTAGCACCGGGAAGTTATTCGAGAGGAGGTTCTCGATGAGCACCGACGCGGTATTCGACTTCCCGGATCCGGACTTGCCGGTGACGAAGCCGCGCCCGGTGAGGATGTCTACGACCGGAAGTTCGACTTCCGTCCCCGGGCTCTGGCTCCGGTCACCCCCCGGGCCCTCGCTGACGGTCGCGACGCCGATGGTCTCGGTATCCTCGGTCATCTATCGGTTGCTCGCCCCCGCGGGGCATAGTTCCTTCCCCGTCGAACGACGGGGACTCCGCCGGGATCGGGTTCGGTGTGTACGTTTATGTACCAGAGCGGGACCAGGACTCCTATGACGTAACAGCTGCCCCGCGTCGGAGAGCGGTCGTTCGGCACGCCGACGCGGGAGCGGGGGGACGAGACGCCCCACTGCTGGTGCCGACTGTTCGCTATCTGGCGTCTTCGAGCCGCGCGACCGCGACTCGTCCGTCCGTCGAGTTCCGGACCTCACCCCTCGCCGCCGAGATCGTCGAACGAGAGTTGTCCCTCCGGCCCCGCGTTCACCGCGTCGTCCTCGTCGATGGGTTCGGACCACCTCGCCACTCCCGCACCGTCGTCCGCTGCGGCTCCGTCCCACCCGTCGAGTCGGGACTGCTCCCCAGACGCGAACGAGAGATTCGAGACGCGGACGCCGAGTTTGCGGACGGCCACGTCGTCGAACTCCGAGAGGAGTTCGAGCGCGACCTCCTCGACGAGGTCCGGATCGTCGACCGGTCCCGGGAGCGACCGCTCTCGGGTGTTGACGTCGTACGGCGGCACGACGGCCTTGATGCCGATCGTCCGGTAGGTCGCGTCCCGACTCCGGGCGCGGGCCGCGACGTCGGCTGCGAGCGCCGCGAGCGCCTCGCGTTTCTCGCCCGACTCCTCGGTCGCCTCGGCGAACGCCGACTCCCGGGAGAGGCTCTTCGGCCGGCCGGTCGGCGTCACCTTGCGGTCGTCGATCCCGCGGGCCCGGTCGTGCAGTTCGACGCCCCGGGAACCGAACGCCGATCGGAGTGCCGTCGGGTCCGCGGCCGCGAGGTCGCCGGCGGTCTCGACGTCCATCTCCGCGAGCCGGTCGGCGGTCACCGGCCCGACGCCGTGGACCGCGTCGACGGGAAGCGGTGCCAGGAACTCGCTGACGTCGCCGGGCTCGACGACGACGAGTCCGTCCGGCTTGTCGTGGTCGGAGGCGATCTTCGCGGCGGACATATTCGGCGCGACGCCGACGCTCGCCGGAACTCCGACTTCCCGAGCGATCCGCTGCTTCACGTGTCGCGCGTAGCCCTCCGCGAGCGTCCGGTCGCCGTCGGGCGTCCGTTTCCAGGCGGTCTCCTCGGTGACGTCGAGGTACGCCTCGTCGATGCTGACCTCGCGGACGACGTCCGCGCAGTCGTGGAGGATCTCCTTCACCGACGCCGCGACAGACTTGTAAAAGTCCAGGTCGACCGGTCGGTAGTGCCCCACGTCGGCGGCGGACGCTGCGGTGTCTGCCCCAGCGCGCGGAAGCCGTTCCAACGCCTCGGAGATCGGTTGGGCGCTCTCGACGCCGTACTCACGCGCCTCGTAGCTCGCAGTCGCGACCGCGCCGAACGTCTCGCCGGACTCGTATCCCATCCCGACGACGACCGGCTCACCCCGGAGCGCCGGTTCGCGCAGTCGCTCACAGGAGGCGTAAAAGCAGTCCATATCGACGTGGAGGACGATGCGGGAGGGCGTCGACTCCTCGACGCCGGGAAGCGTCTCCCCGCTCATCGTCGGCTCGCCGTCGGGACCGCGGTCGGGTTCGGGAGTGGCATCTGTGCTCGTCTGTCGTCGGTGACGGTTCTACCATCGAGGAGCACTCACAATAGCGTTCTCAAAGCGGGGCGGAAGTAGAGCGGAGCGGCGGAGATCGACGGACAGGCTGGAATACCGATCGGGACGGGAGCGGGCAGTCGTCCTATTTCAGCCGTTCCTGCAGGAACGACGGGTGCGCGGCGGTGATACCGTCGATCGACAGCAGCGTCTCGGCGATGACCTCGCCGAGGGCGTCACCGTCGGGGGCGCGGACCTCCGCCATCAGCATATGGTCGCCCGAGGAGGTGTACAGCGACTCGACGGCTTCGAGTTCCTTCAGTTCTCGCGTCGCCTCGACGTAGCGCTCCGAGGCCACGTCGAGGCCAACGAGCGCGATCGAGGTCTCCGAGAGCTTCTTCGGATCCACGTCCGCGGAGTAGCCCACGATGATTCCTTCCTCCTCCATCTGTCGAATGTACTTCCGGACGGTCGGCTTCGAGACGTCCGCCCGCTCTGCGATCTCGGCGTACGACGCCTGAGCGTCCTCCTCGAGAACGTCGAGGATGCGCCCTTCCGTCGAAGTGGCTTCCATACCCCTATCTTTCGGGTGGCAGAAAAAATACCTTCCGAACCTGAAAAGCGAACTTCCGACGACGAAACCGTCAGTGGATCAATGCACACGCGTCACCAACGTCGACGGACATCGGCCGTCAAACCGAGCCGGTCGACCATCGGATACTGAGGGGTGACACGCCCACAGATGGCTGCAGAGTGTCTATTTGTGCTTGTCGAGGAACGTGTCGTAGACGCGCTCCCACTCGTAGTCGTCGTCGAAGTACCGCTCTGCGAGCGGTTCCTCGGGCATCTCGCCGATCTGGCGCTTCTCCTGCTGGTAGGAGGGACGGTCCTCGTCGACGTAGTACCGGCCGGTGAGGACGGTCCCCTCGTGGAGGACGTTCTCCGTCTCGTACATCATCTCGGAGGCCTCCGAGCGGTCGGTGTTGTCGAACTCGTAGTCCTCTGATTCGTTGATGTCGATGTAGGGGACGTACTGCTTGGCGTCCTTGTTCCAGGTCGGACACTGCGTGAGGAAGTCGACGTGGGAGAACCCGTCGTGCTCGATCGCCTCCACGATGATGTCCTTCGCCTGGTTCGGATTGACGGCGGCCGTCCGGGCGATGTAGGACGCGCCGGCCGTCAGCGACAGCGACAGCGGCCGGATCGGATCCTTCGCGGACCCGTGGGGCTGGGTCTTCGACTTGTGACCCTTCGGCGACGTCGGCGAGGTCTGGCCCTTCGTCAGCCCGAAGATCTCGTTGTTGAACACGATGTACGTAAAGTCGTGGTTCTCGCGGGCCGTGTGGGTGAAGTGGTTGCCGCCGATCCCGTAGCCGTCGCCGTCGCCGCCGGCGGCGACGACGGTCAGCCCGGGGTTGGCCAGTTTGGCCGCCCGGGCGATCGGCAGCGATCGGCCGTGGATCGTGTGGAAACCGTAGCTCTCGAAGTAGCTGTTCAACTTGCCCGAGCAGCCGATGCCCGTGCAGACGAGCATCTCCTCGGGGGAGAGGCCCAGTTCGGCTGCCGCCCCTTTCAGGGCCTTCAGGACCCCGAAGTCGCCACAGCCGGGACACCAGGTCGGCTGGGGTTCGAGGCCGGGCGTGTACTCGTTACGGTCGCGTTCGGCGTCTTCGCCGATTGCACTGAATGCGCTCATTGTTAATCACTCGCTGCGGGGACGAACTTGGTCTCGTGGCCGGGCAGCGTCCCGTCCTCGACGATGCTGGTGACGAACCCGTCGACGATCTCGGCGGGTTCGAAGGGGTTGCCGTTGTACTTCAGGAGGCTCGAAAGCTTCTCGCCGAAGCGACCGAGCTCCTTCTGCGTCAGGCCGCGGAACTGCGCCGAGGCGTTCATCTCGATGACGAGCACCTCGTCGACGCTCTGGATGAACTCGGTGACTTCCTCGACCGGGTACGGCGCGAGTTCGGAGACGCCGAGCATCTTCACCGAGTGACCCGACTCGTTGAGTCGGTCGACCGCCTCCTCGGCGGTTCCCTGCTGGGAGCCGAACGTCATAATCCCGTACTCGGCCTCCTCGGGACCGTAGTGGGTGTTCGTCCCCTCGTCGCCGTCGAGGTCGGCGCGGATGGCTTCCATCTTCTGCATCCGTCGGTTGACCTGGTTGACGCGGTTGTCGGGACTCTCGGCGATGTGACCGGCGGGCATGTGCTCGTTGCCGGTCGCGAGGTAGCGGCCGCCCTTCTGTCCCGGGATCGACCGCGGGCTCACGCCGTCTTCGACGTCGTGCTGGAAGCGGTTGTACTTGCCCGATGGATCGTGCGGCGCGTCCGCGAGTTCGGCTTCTGAAATAACAGAACCGAGATCGGGGTTCGGCTCCTCGTCGAAGACGCTGGCGGGCACGTTCCGCATCTCGCCGCCGTTCTTCTGATCGTAGAGGACGATCGACGGAATCTGGTACTCGTAGGCGATCTGGAACGCCCGTCGGGTCTGCTTGTACGCCTCCTCGGCGTCTGCAGGCGCGAAGACGACCCGATGGGAGTCGCCCTGCGACGTGTAGAGGACGTGTTCGAGGTCGGCCTGTTCGGGCTTCGTCGGCATCCCGGTCGACGGACCGGCGCGCATCGCCTCGACGAGGACGACCGGCGTCTCGGTCATCTCCGCGAGGCCGAGCGGTTCCGACATCAGCGCGAAGCCGCCGCCCGAGGAGCCGGACATCGCCTTGACGCCGGCGTGGGAGGCCCCGACGGCGAGCGCCGCGGCCGCGATCTCGTCTTCGACCTGCTCGGAGATCCCGCCGACCTCCGGGAGGTTCTGCGACATAATCGTGAAGACCTCGGTCCACGGCGTCATCGGATAGCCGGCGATGAAGCGACAGCCCTCGTCGAGCGCGCCGTAGGCGATGGAATCGGAACCGGAGATGAGCACCTGTTCCTCGTCGTGCTCGCCCTCCGGCACCGACACGTCGGGCGCGTCGGCGTCGAACTCCTCCTGGATGGTCTCGTAGGCGTCGTCGAACACCGACATATTCGGATCGAACACCTTCTCCGGCATCGTGTCCTCCATCAGGCTCTTGATGACGTCGGGTTCGATGCCGGCGATGGCGCAGGTGACGGCGACGCCCGCGGTGTTCCGCATCACTTCGCGGCCGTGCTCGCGGGCCATCGTCCGGAGGTCGATGTCGTAGACGTACCAGTTGTTCTCCTCGACTCGCTCGTCGAAGTCCGGGATGTCGTCGGTGTCGAGCAGCCCCGAGTCGTAGACGATGACGCCGCCCTCGTCCAGTTCGTCGAGGTTCTCCGACAGCGGCTTGACCTCCTCGTTGCCGTAGTAGGCGCTCTCCTGGGGATTCCGGGCGAAGGAGTCTCCCAGCGCGAGGAGGAAGTTGTACCCGTCGCCGCGCGATTTCACGGGTTCCGACGAGACCCGAACCTCCGTGTAGGTGTGGCCTCCGCGGATGCGCGACGGGTAGTGACGATGCGTGAATACGTGTAGGCCCGCTCGCATCAGGGCCTTTGCGAAGTTCTGGCTCGTCGAGGCGATCCCGTCTCCGGAACCACCCGCGATTCGCCAGATGAGTTCGTCGTCAGTCATATCTGAGCTCACGGCCCGTGTGGGCCACTACCGAAATCTTTCGGCAGGAATCGATTAAAGCCTTTGCTATAAGTTACCAAGGAAAGATGATGAAGTTCCTAATATGTGTCTACAACACACGATATACCGGGATTCAGTTATAATATGTCCAATATCTAGAAGTAGAATTCAACGGGTTCGAATCACAGCACGAAACCCTATGCGGAACGGCACAACGGTGTCCGTGTCGAACGTGGTTTTCCCGGCCGTTTCTGGAATATTCGGACTCAGATCCGATATGACCGTAAAAAACGGTACTCATATTCGAGAAAACAATCGGCGGTCTCCGATCGCAGCGGCTACTCGTTGTCCGGGCTCGACGGGTGGTAGTCGGTGTCGTACTCGCCGGGGTCGTCGTCGAGGCGATCGGGGTTGATCCGTCCGCCGAGGAGCATGAAGTCGAGGATCGTGAGGTTCAACATCGCCTCGACGACCGGCACCGCACGCGGCGGCAGAACGGGATCGTGCCGACCGACTACCTGGATCTCCTTCTCCTCGCCGGTCTCCCAGTCGACGGTCTGCTGCTTCTTCGGGATCGACGTCGGCGCGTGCCAGGTGATCTCGCCGTAGATCGGTTGCCCGGTCGTGATACCGCCCTGGAGGCCGCCGTGTTTGTTGCCCTCGGGAATCGGGTCGCCGTCGGAGCTGAACTCCCAGTCCTCGTTTCGGTTCTTCCCGGTCCACTCGCGGGCCTCACGACCCAGTCCGAACTCGAAGGCGGTCGTCGCCGGAATCGACATCATCGCCTGTCCGAGACGCGAGGGAACCGAATCGAACCGAGGCGCGCCGAGCCCTCGCGGAACGCCCCGTATCTCGAAGTAGATCGACCCGCCGATGGAGTCGCCGGCCTCCTGGTACTCGTCGATCAGTTCTCGCATCTCCTCGGCGGTCTCGGGATCGGCGCACCGCACCGGGTTCTCCTCCGTATGTTCGAGCATCTGCTCGAAGCCGACCTCGGGCGCTTCGACGTCGCCGATCTGGTTCACGTGCGCCTTCACCCGGACGTCCCGCGTCTCCAGGATCTTCTTCGCGACCGCGCCCGCGGCGACCCAGTTCACCGTCTCGCGCGCCGAGGAGCGGCCGCCGCCGCCCCAGTTGCGCGTGCCGAACTTCGCCGAGTAGGTGAAGTCGCCGTGGCTGGGCCGCGGAGCCGTCACGTACGGTTCGTACTTCCCCGAGCGAGCGTCCTTGTTCTCGATGACCATCCCGATCGGCGTCCCCGTCGTGTAGCCGTCCTGGACCCCGGAGTTGATCGAGACCGCGTCGGGTTCGCCTCTCGAAGTCGTGATCATCGACTGGCCCGGCTTGCGCCGATCCAGTTCCGCCTGAACGTCGTCCTCGTCGAGTTCGAGCCCGGCCGGACAACCGGACACCGTCACACCCATCGCATCGCCGTGGCTCTCGCCGTAGGTGGTGACCTGGAAGAGCCGGCCGAATCTGTTCCCGTTCATTACCTCGCCGTCGTGGTTCCGGGCATATATACGTTGCAGAAATGCGCAATCGAAGGGTTCGGCGCGGGAACGACTGTTCGGCTCCGCCGTGGACCGCAGAAGTTCCGATCCGCCTTCTACCGGAGGGGAGCCAGCTATCCTCGATCGCAGGAACAACTTTGCCCACGTGCGACGTAGTTCTACGCCCGGTTCGCTCGAAACCGACGCTCCGGGACATTATGGAACACATCGAGTACGCGTATACGTGCGGAATGGACGACGAAGCGGTTCGAGAGCGGCTCGAAACGACCGAGACGGGCGTGTTGGCGCTCTCGAAAGAGAACGACAGCTACGCCGTCCCACTGGCGCACTACTACGACGGCGAGGGGCTCTACTTCCGACTCGGCGTGACGGAGGAGAGCAGAAGTCGAGAGTTTCTGGACGCGACGGAGACGGCCACGTACGTCCTCTACGGCACCGAGCCCACCACGGATCCACGAGAGATCGATTCGTGGAGCATCGTCATCAGCGGTGCGCTCAGCGAGATACCGAACGCGGAATACGACCGGTTCGACACCGCGGAGATCAACCGTCAGTTCTCTCCCATCCGCGTCTTCGGCGAGGAGATCGACGAGATCGAGATCCGCATCTTCGAATTCGAAATCGAGTCGATGACGGGCCGAGAGACCTCGGAGTCGTCGTGACGTGGCTGGGCGCATCGTCGTGACGTGCTTGCGCCCGTCCGTCGAGGGCGCACGCGCTGCCTGGATGGCGGCGGGTTTCCGATCCAGTTGTCGGCGCCGCCGTCCGAATCACTCGCTCCGCTCGACGTCGACGCCGAGCGACGCCATCGCGTCGAAGAAGTCCGGGAACGAGACGTCGACGTGCTCGCCGCCCTCGATGACGGTCTCGCCGTCGGCGACGAGGCCGGCGACCGCCAGCGACATCACGATCCGGTGGTCGGCCCGACCGTCGACGCGCGCGCCGACGAGGTCGCTCTCGCCGCCGTGGACCGTCAGCCGATCCCGATCCTCGGTGACCGACGCGCCCAGCTTCGCCAACTCCTCGGCCATCGCGCTCACGCGGTCGGTCTCCTTGTAGCGGACGTGCTCGCAGTTCTCGATGGTCGTGTCACCGTCGGCGATCGCCCCGAGCGCAGCGATCGTCGGGAGCAGATCCGGGGTGTCGCCGACGTCGACTGTCGTCCCCGAGAGCGACGCCCGCGGGACGGTGATCTCGCCCGCCTCGCGGTCCCAGTCGATCGACGCGCCCATCGACTCCAGGATCTCGACGATGGCGCTGTCGCCCTGCGCGCTCGGACGCGCGCCCTCGACGACCACGGATGTCCCGTCCGCGGCGGCGACCGCGCCCGCGGCGAGCAGGTACGACATCGACGAGAAGTCGCCGGGGACGGCGTACTCGCCGCCGACGGGGTCGTAGGACTGCCCGCCCGGAACGGCGAACCCCTCCGCCGTCCGCTCGGCGTCGACGCCGAAGTCGCGGAGGACCTCTACGGTGATATCGACGTACGGTGCTGACTTCAGTTCGGTTTCCAGGTCGATCTCGATCCCCTCGTCGGTCACCGCGCCGGCCATCAGCAGCGCGGTGATGTACTGCGAGGAGACGTCGCCCGGGATCGACACCCTCCCGCCGCCGGTGTCGCCGCCGACGACGAGCGGTGCCTGGCCGTTCCCGCGCGTCGACTCCGCCCGCCCCCCGAGTTGGCCGATGGCGTCGAGCAGCGGCCCCTGGGGTCGCGAACGCAGCGAGTCGTCGCCGGTGAAGACGCAGAGGCCGTCCGCCAGCGCGCCGCAGGCGGTGACGAGCCGCGTGGTCGTCCCGGAGTTCGCACAGTCGACCACGTCGTCGGGGACGTCGGGTCGACCCCCGAAACCCGAGACGTCCAGCCGCGAGTCGTCGCCGGCCCGGTCGACGGAGCCGCCGAACGCCTCGACCGCGCGCATCGTCGCGCGGGTGTCCGCGCTGACGAGCGGGTCGGTGACGACGGCCTCGTCGCCGTAGCCCGCCGCGAGGATCGCTCGATGGGTGTAGCTCTTCGAGGGCGGCGCGCGGACCCGCCCCTCGACGCGCGACTGCGAGATGGTGACGTCCATACGGGTCGTTCTCGGTGGCGAGGGTATGATACTTACTGTCGAGTGTCCGCCGTCGGTCGGCGCGGATATCCCGACTGCGACGCCCACTGACGAGGCCGACCGTCAGTCCCGGCGCGTCGCGAACAGCGTCCCGACGACGAACGCGACGAGCGCCGCCGCGGGTCCGAAGCCGGGCGAGTCAGTCGTCGTCGACGGCGACGGCTCGGTGACGGTCTCGGCCGTCGTCCGCGTCTCCGCCGTCCGCTCTCCGCCGCCAGTCGTCGTCACCGTCGACTCCTCTGACTGGAGACGCCGGTACTCCTCGTAGGCCTCGGGGTGGACGCTCTCCAGAATCGTCTCGGCGGCCTGGACCGAACGCGGGGCCGGCTGCTGGAGGAGGTTCGTCTCGACCCGGATCACGTTGTCCTCACGCACGGCGTCCGTGCTTTCGTAGGCGGCGGTCTCGGGGACCGAACTCCCCACAGGCACGACGATCCACTCGGGGTTGATCTGGACGACGGCCTCGTCGTTGATCATCTGAAAGCCGGTGAAGTTCTCCGCGGCGCCGTTCTGCAGTCCGCCAGTCGTCATCAGATCGCCGATGAACGTGTTCGCGCCCGAGGTATAACCATAAAAGACGTTGAGTCCGACCGGCTTCTCGGTGCCTTCGAGCGCCTGCTCCATATCGCTCACTGACTGGCGGATCTCGTCGGCGCGCTCGGTTCCGGCCTCGCAGTTGCCGGTGAGTCGACCGATCCGCTCGGTCTTGTCCGCGACGAATTCGAGGGATTCCGGCTGGCCGAACACGTACACCGGGACTCCCTGTGCGCGGATCTGTTCGACGCGCTCGGAGGCCGCGCCGTAGGAACTGTTGGGGACGAGAACGAGATCAGGCGTCGCGTTCAGAACCGCCTCCACGCTGGGCCCGCCCGCCCCGGAGACGTTCGTCCTCTCGTCGGCTCCCTCCAGATACGACGCGTACTGGGAGACGCCGACGACTTCCTCGCGCGCGCCGATCTCCCACATCGTCTGGGCGGCGCTCGGGTTGAGGGTCACGATCCGATCGGGATCGGACGTGAGATTCACCTCGGCTCCGGTCGCGTCGGTGGTGTTGTACGGGAACGTGCAGGTCTCGGAGTCGGAATCGGCTCCGGAGTCCGACTGGTGGTCGTAGGGCGGTGCGTCGTCGAGGTCCTCGACATCGCTCGCCGGAACCGCCGCATCGTCGGCCGCGTGTCCCGCGGAACCGGGAGACTGAGCGGCTGTCGCGCCCGCAGCGGGCACGACGGCCACGCCGACTGCGGCGACGACGAGGAGCATCGAGAGAACGACTGCGCTGCGTTGCATACCCGGGACTGGACGTTATCGCAACAAGTATTTGCCTAATCCAACTCAAGTTGAGATACTCGTGAGCATCCGAACGCGGACCGTCGCGTGGTCGGTCGCGCTCTCCGGCGCGCTCGTCGCCGTCGGCGTCGCCAGCGCCGGCATCGGTCCGGTGTCGATCCCGCCGGCGACGGTCGCGAAGGTGCTGCTCTCGGCGGACCCGCTCCCGTTCGCCTTCGACGTCGGTCGGACGAACCGGATCATCGTCCGCGACGTCCGCCTCCCGCGGATCGCGCTGGCCGCGTTCGTCGGCTTCGCGCTCGCGACCGCCGGGACCGTGATGCAGGGGTTCTTCCGGAATCCGATGGCGGATCCCTCGATCGTCGGCGTCTCCTCGGGCGCGGCCGTCGGGGCCGTCGCGACCATCGTCGTGCCCTACGCGCTGCCGTTCGGCCTGGAACTCCAGGGCGCGGCGTTCGTCTCGGCGGTCATCACGGCGTTCGGCGTCTACCTCATCGCGACCCGCGACGGTCGGACGCCGACAGCGACGCTGCTTCTCGCGGGCGTCGCCGTCCAGACGTTCCTGGGTGCGGTCATCTCGCTGCTGCTCCTCCACAGCGGCCAGAGCATCCGGCGCGTCGTCTACTGGCTGATGGGACACCTCGGCGGGACGACGTGGGCGGAGGTGCGTGTGATCGCCCTCGTCCTTCCCCCGCTGTTCCTCCTCTTGCTCCTGTACGCCCGCGATCTGAACGTCCTACTGCTCGGTGAGGAGGACGCCCACGCGCTCGGGATCGAGGTCGAGCGGACGAAACGGCTGCTGTTGGCGGCGTCGAGCGTCGTCACCGCGGCGGCCGTGGCGGTGACCGGCGTGATCGGCTTCGTCGGCCTCATCGTCCCGCACGCGATGCGACTGCTCGTCGGTCCCGACCACCGGATCCTGCTCCCGACGAGCGCGCTCGCGGGGGCCTCGTTCCTCGTCGCGACCGACACGCTGGCGCGCTCGGGTCCCACGGAGATCCCCGTCGGCATCGTGACGGCGGCGCTCGGCGCGCCCTTCTTCCTGTATCTCCTCCGCTCGCGGGAGGTGACGGGACTGTGAACGACGGTCCCGACCCGTCCGGTTCGTTCGCCGCCGCCCCGCTCGTCGCCGCCGAGGACCTGCACGTCGGCTTCGGTGGGACGACCGTCCTCGACGGCGTCGACGCCGCGATCGACCGCGGCGCGTTCGTCGGACTCGTCGGCCCCAACGGGGCGGGAAAGACGACCCTCCTCCGGACGCTCAACGGCACGCTGAAACCGGACTCGGGGACGGTCACGGTCGACGGCGAGCGCGTCCACGACCTCTCCTCGAAGGCCGCGAGCCGCCTCGTCGCGACAGTCCCGCAGGACACGACCGTCGCCTTCGAGTTCGACGTCCGGACCGTCGTCGAGATGGGGCGAAACCCCCACCGATCGCGGTTCGGCGGCTGGAGCGAGGCGGACACCGAGGCCGTCGAACGCGCCTTCGAGTGGACCGACACCCGCCAGTTCGCCGACCGCGGGATCGCGACCCTCTCCGGCGGGGAGCGACAGCGCGTCCTGCTCGCGCGAGCGCTCGCACAGGAGAGCCCGCTCCTGCTCCTGGACGAACCGACGGCGAGCCTCGACATCAACCACCAGGTCCGGACGCTCGAACTGGTCCGGGAGCTCGTCGCCCGCGGCAAGACGGCGATCGCGGCGATCCACGACCTGAACCTCGCCGCACAGTACTGCGACGAACTGCTCTTGCTCTCCGACGGCGACGTGGCTGGCTTCGGACCCCCGGAGACGGTCCTCACCGAGGACACACTCGGCGCGGCTTTCGACGCCAACGCCGTCGTCTCCAGGCATCCGGTCACGGGGTCGGTGTACGTCACTGCGCTGCCGGAGGGACGGCGCTCGGACTCCCGAGCGCAGAGCGGTCGGGTTCACGTCGTCGGCGGCGGGGGCACCGCCGCGCGGTACCTCTACGTCCTCGACGCCGCGGGGTTCGAGGTTACCGCGGGGGTGCTGAACGAGGGCGACACCGACGCGGAAGCCGCCAGAAGCCTCGCGCTCGACCTCGTGACTGTCGACCCGTTCGCCGGCGTCGACAGCGAGGCCCGCGAGGCGGTCGAGACGCGCATCGACGCCGCCGACTGCGTCCTCGTCGCCGATGTGGAGGTCGGCACCGGAAACCTCCCGAACCTCCGGGCGGCGGCGGACGCCGACAGCGTCGTCCTCGTCGAGGAGCGGCCGTTCGCGGAGCGGAACTACGCCGGTCCGGAGGCACGGGACGTCTACGACGAACTTCGCACCCGGGGGCACGTCGTCGACCCTTCCGCCGTACCCGCTGCCGTCGCCGCGGCTATCGAAGCGTCGGCGTCCGACGGCTCCACGTTCCAGTCAGCACACCAGTCACCGACGAACGGTGGCGTTGCCGGTGACGACAGCGCCCGCTAGGTCGGCGTGTTTCCCCGTCTGCGGCTCCGAATGCGCGTCAGCGGTCGGCATTGTCCGGGGTTTCGCTGCGACGTATCGCCCCGTCGAGAGCGTTTTCGCGAGCGGGTTTCGGTTACCGGACGTATCGGCTCGGTATTGTGTTCGCACACGGCCGACACATTTTTTAGGCGCGCCTACAAATGCGTTAACGAGAGCGAGGCGGTGGTTCGGTTCTCACCGGCCTCCCGTGAACCAAAATGAGTGACGCCCTTCACACGCGCGCGCGAGACGGAACTGAGCGAGAACGAGAGTGGCGTGATCACGACGCTGACGCGACCGAGAACGCCGCCACTGAAAACGAGGAACGGACGGAAGACTCGACGGAAGAAGAGACGCTGAAGTGCCCCGAGTGCGGATCGACGGACCTCCAGACGGACGACGAACGGGGAGAGACCGTCTGCGGAGCCTGCGGTCTGGTCGTCGACGAGGACTCGATCGACCGCGGCCCCGAGTGGCGCGCCTTCGACAGCGCCGAGCGAGACGAGAAGTCGCGCGTCGGCGCGCCGACGACGAACCTGATGCACGACAAGGGGCTGTCGACCAACATCGGCTGGCAGAACAAGGACGCCTACGGCAACTCCCTGTCGTCGACGCAACGACAGAAGATGCAGCGGCTGCGCACCTGGAACGAGCGGTTCCGCACGCGCGACTCGAAGGAGCGCAACCTCAAGCAGGCCCTCGGCGAGATCGACCGGATGGCCTCCGCGCTCGGCCTTCCCGACAACGTTCGGGAAACGGCCTCCGTCATCTACCGTCGCGCGCTCGACGAGGACCTGTTGCCCGGCCGCTCCATCGAGGGAATCGCGACTGCGTCGCTGCACGCCGCCGCCCGAATGGCGCAGGTCCCCCGGAGCATCGACGAGGTCGCCCGCGTCTCCCGAGTCGACGAGGACGAGTTCGAGCGTGCCTACCGCTACGTGGTCCGGGAGCTCTCCTTAGAGATCCAGCCGGCGGACCCCTCGGAGTACGTCCCCCGGTTCGCCTCGGACCTCGAGATCCCCAAGGAGACCGAGCGGACGGCCCGAGAGCTGCTGGAGAACGCGAAGCGGAAGAACGTCCACTCGGGCAAGTCGCCGGTCGGCCTCGCCGCCGCGGCGCTGTACGCCGCGGCACAGCTGACGAACGTGGAGCTGACGCAGGCGGAAGTGAGCGACGTGACGGACATCTCGGAGGTCACGATCCGCAACCGGTATCAGGAGCTGCTGGAAGCGTGGGACCTCGACTCGCCGCGCGGCGGCCGACAGAGCGCCGCGGAAGCGTAAGAAAGACCAGCGGACCGGCAAGACCATTTTGAAGGCGCTGGCAGCCGATCGCGTTCGTATGCTCGACCGCGACGTCACCCGAGTCAGAGCCGACCGTCTCCGCGAATTCGTTCGAGAGCGGAAGGAGGAAGCGGAGACGGACCGGGCCGCTGCCGTGAAGGAGGACCGTCACGAGGCGGCCCTCGAGGCGACGTGCAAGGTCGCGGCGTACGAAGAGGTGCTGGACTACGTCGAGACGAGAAGCGGCGAACGGGACGAACTGATCTCGATCCGGGAGTAGTCCCGACGTTCGATACGAACGGCTGTCGTCCCTCTCTGTCGGTGGCTACTCTTCGACGACCACGACGCCCTTCATTCCGATCGTCTCGTGGGGCGTGCAGTAGTACTTGACCGTCCCCGTCTCCTCGAAGGTCTGTGAGAAGGTGTGTCCGGACTCCTGCACCTGTTCGGACTCGAAGGACCCGTCCTCGGCGGCGACGTTGTGGAGGCTCCCGCGTCCGTTCCACTC
Organism: Halobellus rarus; assembly: GCF_024494595.1. GTDB lineage: Archaea > Halobacteriota > Halobacteria > Halobacteriales > Haloferacaceae > Haloquadratum > Haloquadratum rarum. Next base: position 45,124 of record NZ_JANHDI010000015.1, read on the forward strand.
CCAGACGACCGTGGTCCCGGGCGAGACGCGAACCGCCGCCGGTCCGTACCCGAAGTTGCCCCCGTTGGCCTCGGCCCCGACGGTGACGGTCACCTCGTCGTTGCCCGTCCGGTCGGCGACGCCGTCGTAGTTGGACGTCTCCGCGAGGTAGCCGTCGAACGAGGGCGTCGAACCGCCGTCGCCGGAGCCGTCACCGCCGCTATCGCCGCTAGATTCGTCGGAACCGCTGCTTCCGTCTCCCGACCCGCCGCCGGACCCGCCCGAACAGCCGGCGAGACCGGCGGTGATCGCTGCGGTTACGCCCAGAAACCTCCGGCGAGTGGGGGTAGATCGTGACATCAGCCTCGCTAGGGGGTCACCACATTAAGGGGATCCGATCCGTTCTCACTCAGCGAAAACGGGCGGAACCCGTTCGGGGGTCGAACTACCTGTATCGAACGATGAGCGACTCGAAGAGAATGCGCGTGACCGAGCCGCGGGGAGATACGACGCCGGAGTGGGAAGTGTTCCTCCGCGCTGACCGGAGCGAATCGATGCGACACGTCGGGAGTGTGTCGGCGCCGAGCGCGGACGTCGCACGGGAGCAAGCGAGCAGCCTCTTCGGGTGGATCGCACACACCCTGTGGGTCTGTCCCGCCGAGGACGTCGCGCGGTTCACCGAGCGGGAACTGGGCGACGGACGGACGGGAGCGGCCGCGGAGCCGGAGTCGGCGGACAAGGCAACCGACGGCCGAACGTCGACCGTCGCCGACACCGAGGGGGCGTCGCGATGATCTCGATCAGCAAACTCCTCTGCGACCTCGACGCCGAGGGCGACGGCCTCCGGTACGACGACGGCCGCGGCTCCGCGCGCGAGCAGATCACCGAGGACCGGACGACGAAGCCGGTGGTCGTCTGGAACCTCACCCGACGGTGTAACCTCTACTGTCAGCACTGCTACGCCGGCGCGGACCTCGACGCTGCGCCGGGAGAACTGACGACCGCCGAGGGCAAACAGCTGCTCGACGAACTCGCCGAGTACGGCGTTCCGGTCGTGCTCTTCTCCGGCGGCGAACCGCTCGTGCGCGAGGACCTCGAGGAGCTTGTCGCCCACGCCGCGGACGCCGGGATCCGTCCGGTGCTCTCGACGAACGGGACGCTCGCGACCCCCGAACGGGCCGCCGCGCTCCGGGAAGCGGGGCTGAAGTACGCCGGCGTCTCCGTCGACGGGATGCCCGAGCGCAACGACGAGTTCCGCGGCGAAGAGGGCGCGTTCGACGCCGCCGTCCGCGGGATCGAGAACTTCCTCGACGCCGGCCTGAAGACCGGCCTCCGATACACGATCACCGAGAAGAACGCCGCGGACATGGAGTCCGTGGTCGACCTGCTCTCGGAGGTCGGCGTCGATCGGTTCTGCTTCTACCATCTGGACTACGGCGGCCGCGGCGGCGAGATCGCCGACGCCGACCTCACCCCGTCGGACCGCCGCGAGGCCGTCGAACGGCTCTGCGAGACGACGCTGGAGTACCACGACGAGGGCGAGGAGATCGAGACCCTGCTCGTCGGCAACTACTCCGACGCCGCGTTCCTCGTCGAATTCGCCAGAGAGCGGTTCGGCGACGCGAAGGCCGACGCGGTTCGTCGGTACCTCGAAGTCAACGGCGGCGACCCGACCGGCGAGCGCGTCGCCGACGTCGACTACCAGGGCAACGTCCACCTCACCCAGTTCTGGCAGGGCTACAGCCTCGGAAACGTTCGCGACCGACCGTTCGGCGCGATCTGGGAGGACGAGTCGAACCCGCTGCTCTCGGCGCTTCGGAACCGCGAAGAGCACCTCACGGGCAAGTGCGCGGAGTGCCGGTATCGGGACATCTGCCGCGGCGGGTCCCGCCTGCGGGCGCTCGCGGGCAGCGGCGACGTGTTCGGCCCCGACCCGCAGTGTTATCTGACCCGCGAGGAGCGGCTCGGAAGCGCCGTCGACGCTCCCGGATCGGCGGCCGATTGAGCCGCGTCTCCCCGATTCTCGGTGATTGGGAAGCAGTTTCTATTTATATACCATTTCGTGCCGTATCCGTAACTGAGATGAGCCACTCACGTCCCACCCGCTCGGTCGGAATCGATCCCCTCAAGATCGCGCTCGGCGTCTTCGTCGTCCTCGGCCTCGTGTTGACGGCGGTCGCCGGGTACGCGCTCTTGAATTCGTTCGGTGCGCTGAGCGCGCTGCCTCCCGAGTTGGCGATGACCGTCGTCTTCGGCGCGGCACTCCTCCTGACGGGGGTCGCAGCCCGTCGCGCCGTCCCGAAGCGTCACTGAGGTCGGAGTCGTGAGTCCGCCCGTCGCGGCGTAAGGCTTACTTACTGTGTCGTGGTATCGATTGACAACCTATGGCGAGTGCCGACCTCCCGTTCCCGCAGTGCTGTTCGGCCTGCCCCCACCGCAACTCCTTCACGGCCTCGTGTACCCACGACTTTCGGCAGTCGGTCCTGCAGACCGTCGACGACACCCGTAGCTGTCCCGTCTACGTCGACGAGAAGACCGAGGCGATGCGAACGCTGGCCGAGTCCCTCGACGGCGTTCAGCGATCCTGATGCAGACGGCCGGGGCCTCGCAGGTCACCGGAGCGTCGCCCACAGCGCGGCGATCGTGAGGACGAACAGTCCCGTCGAGAGGTCGTAGGCGTACGCCCCGGTCGTCACGCCGAGGATCGTCGACGACGCGCCACCGGCGGCCGCCGTCGAAGCGCCGCCGAGGAGTCCGGAAATCACCGCGGCGATGACGGGACCCACGCAACTCACGCAGGTCACGAGCCCGACGAGTCCCGAGAGAACGCCGGCCGCGGCGCGGCCGACGCCCACGTAGACGAGGACCGCGAGCGCGACGTAGCCGATCGTCTCGAACGGGACCAGCGCGATGGACACCGGGCCGCCGACGAGCAGTACCGGTCCCCATCCCGGCATCGCCGGCGCGACTCGCAGCGTGAGTGCGCCGCCCGATCCCGCCCCGACCAGACCGCTCGTCCACGCGAGGACGAGCAGGTAGCCGGCGGCGACGGCCGCCGCGCCGACCGAGCGGCGATCCGCCGGTACCGGGACGTCGACGGCGCGGACCGCGAGGACGCCGAGGTTGATCCAGACGAACGGGTAGAGCAGGTACCGAACCGACAGCACTGCGGCGTCGGTCGCGAGGAGATGCGCACCCACGAGAACGGATTCGACGGCCAACAGGGAACCCAGGAACAGCACGGTCGGCTGTGCCGGTCGCGGAAACGATTCGCGAAGCGTCGGGCGTTGGATCATCGATCGGGTTTGTGTCGCTCGGGTCTGTCTCGATCGGATCGAACAGTTCGGGGTGGTCTGTGTCGGTGAAGCCGGATAGTTCGAGTGCGAGAACATCTGAGTCGCTAGCCCAGGAGGCTCTTCGACGATCGACTACGGCGTTGCTGCGCCCTCCTCTTCCTCCTCGTCAGGCGTGATTCTCCCGAGGACGTAGATCGCGGTCAGCACCGCCAGCAACACCGCCTCGAAGACGATCACGGCGATGAACGGCAGTTCGATGCCGAAGAACCCCGCGAACGTCCGGAACTCGACCGCGAGCGGGACAGTGAAGGCGACGAGCACCAGGAAGAGCGCGGGCGAAATCCGTCGCATCAGCGCCGCACCTCCCTGACGAGATCCGCGACGGCGTCCGCCGGCGCGACGCCGGCCAGCGAGTCGAGCGAGAGGTTTCCGAGCGCTCCGACCGTGACGTCGACCACCCACTCCAGGGAGACCGTGACCGGGAAGGTGGGACTGCCACCGAGGAGGCCGGCGTCGTTGACGATGCTCGCGAGCGGCAACGTGTAGGCGAGCACGACCAGGAGGACCGCGATGCCGGTCCACAGCGCGAGGTTGTCGAGGACGAGCGGTGCGCCGCTCGACGGCGAGAGCGGTTCGGGGATCGTGTCGTCGACGGGCGTGTCGACGCGGTCGTCCGCCCACGTCGCGGCGACGTTGAACAGGAACAACACGACGCTGAGGAACAGGAGCAGGCTACCGAACGCGATCTGCATCCTGATCTCGCCGACGCTGCCGACGGCCGCCACGAAGTCGAAGTTCTGGTACTGCGGTTCGGCGGTCCGCCGCGGGACGCCGAAGAGGCCCGCGCGGTGCATCGCGTTGGACATAAACACCATCCCGATGAACCACATAATCACCTGCAAGAGGCCGATCGGACGGCTGTACACCGCCTTTCCGGTGAGCTGCGGCAGCAGCCAATAGGTCCCCGCCATCATCGTCAGCGCCACGGCGGTCCCGACGGTCATGTGGAAGTGCCCGGGGACCCACAGCGTGTTGTGGACGAGGTAGTTGATGTTCATCCCGGCGTTGATCATCCCCGAGAAGCCGCCGGCGGCGAACATCAGTCCGGCGAGCGCCATCCCGGCGAAGGCGGGGTCGCGCCACGGCAGCGCGCCGAGCCAGCTGAGGTAGCCTTCACCGCCGCGCTGGCGCGCCCCGTGTTCGACGCTCGCGACGACGGTGAACGCCGTCAGGAGCGACGGCAGGAGCAGGAACATCGTGTTCGTCATCGCGATGAACTTGAAGCCCTCCGCGATGCCGGGGTCGACGTACTGGTGGTGGATCCCGACAGGCGTCGACAGCAGCACGAACAGGACGAAGACGACGCGCGCGAGCGGGTCGCTGAAGAGCCGTCCGCCCGCGAGTTTCGGCAGCACCGTGTACCACAGCAGGTACGCGGGCATCAGCCAGAAGTAGACGACCGGGTGGCCGAAGTACCAGAACAGCGTCCGCGTGAGCAGCGGATTGACCGTCTCGATGAGGCCGAGCGACCACGGGATGAGAAAGAACACGACCGAGACGGCGACCCCGAGCGTCGAGACGTACCACATAATCATCGTCGTCAGGACCATGAACGCCTGCAGCGGGATCCGGCTGTCCGGGTTCTCGCCCCGCCACTCGCGGTAGGCGAGGAACCAGTCCGCCCCCGCCATCCACGTGCCGATGATGAACATCGCCAGTCCGATGTAGAAGATCGGGTGCGCCTGCAGCGGCGCGTAGAACGTGTAGAGCACGTCCGCGCTCATCGGTATCTGCGGGAACAGTCCGGCGACGATGGCGACCGTGGCGAGCACCGTGCCAGTGGTCATCAGCCCGAACCACGCCCAGGTGAGCCGAATGTCCGGGAGCGCTCGGCCGAAGCTCCGCGTGACCGCCCAGGTGAACAGCCCGACGAGGAAGAAGATCGTGAACACCAGCGCGAGCAGAACCCCGTGGGCCGTCAGCAGGGTATAGTAATCGACCGAGTCGATGACGCGGAGCACGTTCGTGCGGTGGAGCGCCTGAATCAGTCCGAAGAGCGCGCCGATGCCGAGTGCGATGAACGCGACCGCGAACGACGCCTGTACGACCTTCGCCTCGTCCGGGAATTTGTCGACGAACGTAGCCATCTCAGTTCACCACCATGCTCTCGTTCCACTCACTCTGCGGGACGACCTCGATTTTGCCCTCCATCGCGTGGTGGGCGCTCCCGCAGTACTCGTGACAGAGGAGTCCGTACTCCGTCGGTTCGCCGAACTCGACGGTTATCGTCGCGACCTGCCCGGGAATCGCCATCGTGTTGGCGTTCGTCCCGACGACCTCGAAGCCGTGGATCACGTCGGGAGAGGTCACGTGGAACGTCACGGTCGAGTGTGCGGGCACGCGAATCGGCTCTGACGTGCCCGGCTCGAAGAGGAACTGCCTGGCGACGACGTAGACGTCGTACTCGTTCTCACCTGCCTGGTAGGTCCCGGGTTCCCCGAACTTCGGGTGGTCGTCCAGGGAGGCCGGATCCACCTGTCCCCCCTCGTCGTCGACCATCGCGATTCCCGCGCCGACCGCGCCGTAGGAGACGGTGGCGATGAAGCCGACGATGAGAAGCAATGCGCCCGCGAGCCAGATCTTTTCGTACCTGTGTATCTCCATCGTATCACCCGATCACCGTGAGATCGCCGCCCAAGAACTCGACGAAGTACATAAAGATCCACATCGCGCCCACGATCACCATATAGATCGCGATGAGGACGAGCGTCCCGACGGGATCGAAGTCGTCGTGGCCGATCCGCCTGACGATCCCGGACCGCCCCGATCCGATGACGTACCCCTCGTCGTCGACCGACTCAGGGTCGGGAATCGGTGGTCCGTTCTCGCTGGCTGCGTCCCCCGACGGGGTCGCAACGTCGCCTGCCTCTGTGTCCGGCTCCGCTGACATACTGCTGGGTATCGACTCGACATTCTTGAACGAGTCGATAGATTCCTACGTTGTGGGAATCGGCGAAATGCCGAATCAAACTGGGTCGAACGTAGGCGTATGGAACTGACGCCACGGCTCGCTGGGATGGTCGCGCTACTCGCGTTCTTACCCGTCGTCGCCTTCGGAGTCTTCCGGACGTGGTGGGCGGGCGCGATCACGTTGGTCAACGTCGTCATCATCGCCGTGAGCCTCTACCTCCTGATGTCGCCGACGGAGAGCGAGGCGCACGCGGCACACGGCGACGACGTGGAGAGTGCCGGCGACGAGGCCCTCTGAACGGTCGTGATCCCGCTCTCGTCGGTCGAAATCGGAGAACTCGCTGCCACGAACGTCGAAGCGGGCGTCTTCCTCGTCATCGGCGCGCTCGGCGGCGCACACTGTCTGGGGATGTGCGGACCGCTCGTGAGCGTCTACGCCGACCGGCTCGAAGCGACCGAGGACACCGGCGTCGGACTGTCGCTCCGGCAGGTCCGACAGCACGCCCTGTTCAACCTCGGGCGGGCCGGCGGCTACGCGGTGGTCGGTGCCGTGCTCGCACTCGTCGGTGCGGTCGCCGTCGGCGCGGCGGACTCGGTCGTCGCGTTCGGAAACGGTATCAGGGCGGCGACCGGCATCGTCGTCGGCGCGCTCATAATGGTGACTGGCGTCTCCTACCTCCGCGGCGGGACCGGTGGAGCGGTGCGCCTGCCCGGGCGGGTCTCGGCCGTGTTCACCCGGGTCAGCACCGCGCTCACGAGTCGGGTCGACACGCTCGTGGGCGACGCCCGGATCGCCGGCCTCGGGTTCGGGCACGCCTTTCTGCCCTGCCCGATCACGTTCCCCGCGTACCTGTACGCGTTCGTGATCGGCGATCCACTGCGGGCGGCCTTCCTGCTGTCGCTCCTTGGACTCGGGACGTTCCCGACGCTGTTCGTCTACGGGACGGCGCTGGGGTCGCTGTCGGCGGGCCGCCGCCGGTCGCTGCACCGGGTCCTCGGCGCGGCGTTCCTCCTCCTGGGGTATCTGCCCCTGGCACACGGGCTGATGCTCGTCGGCATCCACATCCCGCACCCGATGGTTCCGATCTACCAACCGCTGGGGTAACACTATGCTCTTGGGCGGAGAGATACGTATGGCAAAGCGCGCAAACAGCGTATCGAGGCGAACGGAAACGAGCACTGCGCACCCGACAGCCGGGACCACACGAGAGAGCGAATGGCAGACACACACGACGCGTGCCGGAGCCGATCGATGAGCGATGACGACGACGCAGCGACGTGTTCGCTCTGCGATCTGCCGACGCCGGACCCGCCGGTGAGCGACGGCGCGGTTTCGGGGACGTACTGCTGTCGCGGCTGTCTGGAGGTCTCGCGGGCGCTCGGCGGCCCGGATGCGATCGACGATGCCGAGGAGGCCGACGTGGCGGCGGCGCTCGGTGCGGACGAGACGGGAAACTCTCCCGGGGCGGAGCACGACGACGTCGACGACCCGGGCCCGCCGGAGGACGCCGAACAGACGTACCTCTCGGTCGACGGGATGCACTGTGCGACCTGCGAGACGTTCATCGAGTCCACCGCCGCGAGCGACGACGGCGTCTACGCCGCCGAGGCGTCCTACGCGACGGATATGCTCTCTGTCACCTACGATCCCGAGCGCACCGACGTCGACGAACTCGGCCAGCACCTCCACCGCTACGGGTACGACGTCGGCGACCCGGAGGCGACGGGCGAAGACGACCGGTCGGGACTGGCGTCGTTCCTCATCGGCGGCGGCGTCTTCGGGATGATGGTGATGGTCTGGTACGCCGTCTTCCTGTACCCCACCTACCTCGGCTTCGAACCGCTCGTCGACCTCGGCGGCTTCGACGGCCTCTACGTCCTCGGGAACGTCTGGGTGATGTCCTCCATCGTGCTGTTCTACACCGGCTACCCGATCCTCCGCGGGGCGTACGTCAGCGTCCGCGCGGGGCAGCCGAACATGGACCTCCTCGTCGCCCTCGCTGCCGTCTCGGCGTACGTCTTCAGCGTCGGCGCGATGGTCGTCGGACGGACGCACGTCTACTTCGACGTGAGCGTCGCCATCGTGCTCGTCGTCACCCTGGGCAACTACTACGAGGACCGGATCAAACGCGGCGCGGCGAGTCGGCTGACGGACCTGACGAGCGCCCGCGTCGACGACGCGACCCGGCTCGCGGCGGACGGCGCGACGGAGACCGTCCCGGTCGAGGACCTAGCGTCCGGCGACCGGGTGCTCGTCAGACCGGGCGAACGGATCCCCGTCGACGGCGTCGTGGTCGAGGGGAGCGCCGCGATCGACGAGTCGCTCGTCACGGGCGAGTCGCTGCCGGACCGTCGGACCGCCGGCGACGACGTCCTCGGGGGGACCGTCGTCACCGACGATCCAATCACCGTAGAAGTGGGCGAGAGCGCCGACAGCACGCTGGATCGGCTGGTCGAACGGCTCTGGCAGATCCAGTCCTCGCGCTCGGGGGCCCAGCGCCTCGCGGACAAGCTCGCGACGGTGTTCGTCCCGCTCGTCCTGACGCTCGCGGCGCTGACCACGGTCGGCCTCCTCGCGACCGGCACGCCGCTCGCGGGGTCGATCCTGACCGGGCTCACCGTGCTCGTCGTCTCCTGCCCCTGTGCGCTGGGGCTCGCGACTCCCCTGGCCGTCGCCGCGGGCGTCCGCGACGCCGCCGACGCGGGTATCGTCGTCGGGTCAGACGCCGTCTTCGAGGAGGTCCCTGACGCCGACGTCGTGGTCTTCGACAAGACCGGGACGTTGACCGACGGCCGGATGCGCGTCGTGGACGTCGTCGGCGGGAGCCGTCCGGGCGACACCGAAACGCCGTCCCGGGTCGGGGCCGCGCCCGACGGCGGCGAGGTCGAGAACGGCTTCAATGACCCCGACGGCGGCGAAGCCGAGGGAAGTCTCGGTGATCGCGACGCCGACGTCGGTGTGGCGCTCGAACTCGCGGCCGCGGTCGAGCGGTACGACTCGCACCCGATCGCCGCGGCGGTCGTCGACGCCGGCCCGGACGCGCTCCCCGAGGTACGCGACGCCGCCTCGCACCCGAAGGGGGTGACGGGACGCGTCGACCTGACGGACTGCGGCGGCCGGGCGGCGGACGCCGACGGGGAGACAGAGGTCGCCGTCGGCCACCCCGAGCTTCTGGAATCGCGCGGCATGGAGGTCTCCGACGACCTCGCGATGTCAGCAAAAGCGATCCGCGCGGACGGGAGCGTGCCGACCTTCGTCGGGTGGGACGGACGTGCGCGCGCCCTCCTCTCGGTCGGCGATGCGCCGCGGACCGAGTGGGACGCCGTCGTCACCGACCTCGGAGCGGGGCGAGAGATCGTCGTCCTGACCGGCGACGACGAGCGGGCGGCGGCACAGTTCGAACGTCACGAGGCCGTCGACGAGGTGTTCGCCGGCGTGCCGCCGGAGGCGAAGGCCGAGACGGTGGGTCGGCTCCGCGCTCGCGGCACCGTCGCGATGGTCGGCGACGGCTCGAACGACGCGCCGGCGCTCGCGACGGCGGACGTCGGGATCGCGCTCGGCTCCGGCACCGACCTCGCCGGCAGCGCGGCCGACGCGGTGATCGTCGACCGCGGGCTCGACGCCGTCTCGGACGTGTTCGACGTCGCCGGCGGGACCCACCGCCGCATCCGGGAGAACCTCGGGTGGGCGTTTGTGTACAACCTCGTCGCGGTCCCGCTGGCGATCGCCGGCCTGCTCAACCCGCTCTTGGCCGCCGTCGCGATGGGCGCGAGCAGCCTGCTCGTCGTCACCAACTCCTCCCGATCGATCCTCCGATCTCCCGCCGCCTCGAGCGACGAACCGAGAGCTACAAATCCCGGGACCGCCACCGACGAGTGACTCCGATGAGCCACGAGGAGAGCGCGATCGATTCTTCGGACCGGTTCGTCGGCGACGAGGCCTCTTCGGTCGAAGAGGCCCCCTCGGTCGACATCGACGGCCCTATCGAAATCGAGGGGAGCGACACACAGCCGACGGATCCCTACGAGGTGGACCTTCCAGCCGGGTGGTCGGCGCGCTCGCGCGACCAGACGACGGTGTACGAGAGCGACGGTGGCGACCACCGCGTCCGCCTCGTCGAGTTCTCGAGGGGGTTGTCGCTGTACTGGTGGGTCGACGTCTTCGTCCGCGACGGAGCCGAGTGGCGTCGATTGGAGGTCGGCCTCGGGGACAGTCACACCGATCCCGAGGAGGCCGCCGCGGCCGTCGAGTCGTATCTCGACCGCGTCGACAGCGAGACGGGTTGCGACGGTCGGTGACGGTTCCGCGTCGAGCGGACGGTCGGTGTCGAGTGACGGCTTCGATGCTGAGTGATCGCTCCGGTGATGAGTCTACCGCGCGGAGAGACCGACCAGGCCGAGCGGCGGCTTCCGAGCGTTCGGACGGGGAAGGATTTCCGGACCCTCGGATGGGTCGGATTTTTTTCGATGCCACGCGAAGCCCCCGATATGAGTGAGTACGCGGCCGTCGAACTCCGACGAATCCTGGTCCCGGTCGACGGAAGCGAGAGTGCGGACTCGGCGCTCGATCACGCGGTGTCCCTCGCCAAAGCGGTGGGTGCCGAGATCCACCTCCTCTCGGTGGTGGATCCGTACGTGCTCTCCACGGTGGTCGAGCGCAAGGAAGTCGAAGTGGAACTCGAGGGAATCGTCCAGGACGCGGCGGCCCGCGTTCGGGACGCCGACGTCGAAGCCAGTACGACAGTCGAGGTGGGCTTCCCCCACGAGGAGATCCTCGACGCGGTCGCGGACGACGGAATCGACCTCGTCGTGATGGGGACGCACGGACGGAGCGGACTCCAGCGGTTCGTCCTCGGCAGCGTCGCGGAGAAGGTCGTCCGCCTCTCGCCGGTACCCGTGCTCACCGTGCGAACGGATGCAACCGGAACACGCCCCTACGAGGACATCGTCGTGCCGACGGACGGAAGCGAGGCAGCCGAACCCGCCGAGCGTTTGGGCGTCGATCTGGCCGGTCAGTTCGACGCCGTCGTTCACGCGCTGTCGGTCGTCCCGAAGGGCCGCATCCGGTCGAGCGAGACGGTCGCGGCTCACGAGGAGGCGGCACGGAAGGCGGTCGACCGCGTCGTCGCACGCGGGAAATCGACCGGCGTCCGGACTTCCGAGACGGTCGACCACGGCATCCCGCACCGAACCATCGTGGACTACTGCGAGAACGCGGACGCCGACCTCGTGGTGCTCGGCACGCACGGCCGGACCGGCGTCGAGCGGTTCGTCCTCGGCAGCGTCGCGGAGAAGGTCGTCCGCCTCTCGGAGACGCCGGTGCTCGTCGTCCCCTCCCGGTGAGCCGGGAAACGTCACGCTTACTCCCGTCGCTCGCCAGCCCCGAGTATGGGAGTTCCCTGCGTCCGCGTCCCGACCAGCGAGGGCGAGGCGACCCGCACGGCGCTGGCGGATCGCGACCTCGTCGACCGCGAGCACGAGATCACGGTCGAGTCCGGCGACCTCTACATCCCCGTGGCCGACCCGGATGCGGTCCCCGAGGAATACGAGGTCGTCGACCGCGACGTCCCCGCTCGCGAGACGCAGACGACGCCCGCGGACCTGCTGGGGTTCGAACCCTCCTACGAGCGACTCGGCGACGTCGTGATCCTCGACGAGGACGACACCCAGCGGGCGCGCCGGATCGCCGACGCCATCGTCGAGTCCGACCTCCGCGCGCGGACGGTGGTGAATCGAGCCTCGAAAGTCAAGGGCGAACTTCGGGTGCGCGAGTGGGACGTCCTGGTCGGCGAGTCGACGGAGACGGTCCACCGCGAGTACGGCTACGAGTTCGCCCTCGACATCGCGGCGGTGTACTTCTCGCCGCGGCTCGCGACCGAGCGCCACCGCGTGATCTCGCAGGTCGCGAGCGACGAGCGGGTGATCGACATGTTCGCCGGCGTCGGCCCGTTCGCGGTCCCGATGGCCGGCCGCGGCGCGGCGGTCGTCGGCTGCGATCTCAATCAGGTCGCAGTGGAGTACCTCCGCGAGAACGCCCGTCGCAACGGCGTCGAAGACCGCGTGACGGCGATCCACGGCGACGTCCGCGACCTCGCGGAGGAGTACGCCGGCTGGGCGGATCGACTGGTGATGAACCTCCCGCACAGCGCCGGCGACTTCCTCGAGACGGCCGTCGAACTCGCGGGCGAGGAGTGCGTCCTCCACTACTACGACATCCAGCACGAGGACGACCCGTTCGGCCCGGGCGAGCGCGCCATCCGCGAGGCCGTCGCGGACGCCGACGCCGACTACGACGTCGCGGTCGAAACCGAGCGCGTCGTGCGCTCGTACGCCCCGCACGAGTACAACGTCTGTCTCGACGTTCGCCTCACCGCACGCTGATTCGGAAGCCTTTTCTTACTCATCGCAGTACGGACGAGTGCGTCTCGACGACCGCGCCGGTGTAGCTCAGCTGGCAGAGCGATTCCTTCGTAAGGAATAGGCCGAGGGTTCAAATCCCTCCACCGGCTTTCTACTGCGAACCACGGTGAGCAGCGGAAGCCACGGAGGATTTGAACCAGGGAGGAGCTTTGCTCCGACCGTGGTTCACAATCTCTCCTACGGCTCTTTTTACTGAACGTCGTGAAAACACGGGGCCGCGCCAGTCGCTACGCCCCCCTCAACACCCGCGGCACGACTACCAATTCGACGACGGCGACGCCGAGGAGGAGCCACCGGGTCGTGCCCTCGAAGAACGTGAACGCGACGAACGCGATGATCAGAGCGCTCCCGATCCCCATACCGTTGCGGACCTCCGAGCGTTCGAAGGGCGAACTCATACCAGAAACAGCGTGCGCAGCGGACAAAGTCGTTCGGCCGGGGGGCGACCGCTCTCAAACGAGGTATTCCCGCGTCCCGTAGCCGTCCGTTACCGCTCCTTCGAGGCCCGCCGAACGGCGGGCGTCTCGTCGAGCGACCCTTCGACCTCGAAGACGCCGACCGTTCCGACGGCCGCGGTCGACCCGTGCCCGTCCCGTTCGCCGTCGCCTCCGAGCGGGTTCGTCGCGTCGACGCCGGCTAACAGATTCGTCGCGTCGACGCTGTCGGGGAGGTCGACCAGGATCGGTTCGGCCTCGAAGTTGAGCACGACGAGCACTCGTTCGGGGTCGGCGTCGTCGGGGTCGCTCGCGTCCCGGACGAAGAGCGTCGCGGCCGCGTCAGTCGGCCGGTCGAGCGGTTCGATCCCGGCATCGGTGTGAAGCGCGTCGAGGTCGTGGTAGCGACCGATCAGGCGCTCGTAGAACGCCAAGTGGTCCTCGTCGTAGTCGTTCCAGTTCATAAACGCCCGCTGTCGGCCGCCGGGGCGGACGTCGGCCGCGGGATCGACGTCGCCACTCGGTTTCAGGCCGCGGTCGTCGGCGTCGTCGCCTTCGTCCACGCGTCCCGTCCCGTAGCGGCTGATCGCCCGCTCCGCGCCGTAGTAGACGGTCGGGATTCCCGGGAGCGTCACGGCGGCAGCGAAGCACGCCCGTTGGAGCGCGGCAGCGCGCTCCCACGCAGACTCCGTGAGGTCGTCGTGGTCGGGATCCAGCGGATCGACCGCGGCGGCGTTGAGCAGGCGGTGTTCGTCGTGGTTCTCGATGCTGTTGAGAAGCAGAGAGTAGTCCGGGTGGCCCTGCTCCCGGCGGTCGAGGACGGCCTCGACGAGGTCCTGTGGGTGCGGGCTGTCGGTGGAGTCGAGGTGTGATCTGCGGGCGGCCTCGAACGCGGTCTCGCCCCCGTTATCGTCCGTCCCCACCGAGCGCGAGCGAGCGACGTCCCGAGCGGCGTCGGTGAACCCGGTCGTGTCGCAATGCACGTCGAACTCCGACGCCGAGAAGGCCGGATCGTTCGGGATCGCCTCGTCGAGCAGGACGAACTCGCCGTCGTTCGCCCTGACCAGCTCCCGGAGTTCCTTCCAGAATCCGTGCTGGACGCCGAAGGCGATGTCGCACCGGAAGCCGTCGACGCCGACCTCGCGGGACCAGAAGTCCGCGACTGTGAGCACGTACTCCCGCAGCGCGACGTTGTCGTAGTTCCAGTTCGGCATCCATCGACTGCCCGCGAAACCGGTCGAACGGGGGGCCGCTTCGAGGGTCGTGCCGTCGGGGGCCAATCGGGGAACGTCCGCGCGGTCCCACCAGTCGAACGTGCGGGCGTCCTCGTTCCACTGCAGGATCCGGAACCCGTCGAGATCGCCGTCGTCCGGGATCGTTCCGGTCGACCACGCGATCGACGACGCGAACTCGTCGATTCCGAGCCCCGCGTGACTGACCACCAGATCGAAGACGACTCTGATTCCTCGCTCGTGGCAGGCCTCGACGAACTCGCCGTAGGCGTCGAGCGGATCTGTCCCCGGGGGCACGAGGTCGGGCGCGATGTCGAAGTAGTCGGTCGTTCCGTACCCGTGCGGGCCGCCGGGCGGGTACTCCCGCGTCGGACTCACCGCGGGGACGACCGGCGTGAGCCAGACGACGTCGACGCCGAGTCGCGAGAGGTACTCTACCCCCCGCGCCCCGGTCGATTCGTCGCCCTCGATCAGCGTCTCGAACGTCGTCTCACCGCGCGTTCCGGCCCACGAACGCGGGAAGATCTGGTACAGGACCGCGTCCCGAAGCCACTCCGGAGGCCGGTTCGGACGTTCGACCGCCCCGTCGGGCGACAGTTCGAGCACGTCCTGGACGCTCGCGCAACGGCCGTCGTACGCCGCCGCGTGGATTCGACCCCGTTCGCCGTCGAGGGCGTCGAGCGAGACCGTCGCGGACCGGCCGTCCGCCGCGGTTTCGATCGAGTCGTCCGCGAGCGGGTCGCGGTCGTCCGCCAGGAAGACCACGACCGGAGCCTCGATCGCCACGCCGCTCTCCGGGGCGAGCGCGGCGTTCGATTCGACGTGAAACTGCTCGGTCGACGAATCGAACCGCCCATCGAGCTCCAGCCGCGGCCGCGATCCGGTGGTTTCGCGTTCGGGAAACGCGAAGACGGTCAGTTCGTGGACGCCGTCCGGCGCGTCGAGCGCGAGGACGTACTCTCCGGGAACGTCGGCTTCGAACTCGGCGACGTGGTCGAGGCCGTGATCGTACCTGGGTAGCGTCGTCGACGTGGCGAAAGACAGCACGTCGCCGTCGCTTCCGGCGGGAGTGGAGACGACGTCCCACTCGAAGTCGTCCCGGGCGTACGGTTCGGGGGTTCGTCGCGGTTCCGGGACGCGCGGTGCGAGGCCGTCCCGATCGGTCGGTCCGGCCGCGACCTCGACGCCCGTCCCGGTGGTGTCGGCCCCGAGGACGAAGATCGGATCGCGGAGCGGTTCCCCGACGTGGACGAACCGCGGCGGGCCGGGGTGGTGGGAATCGACGGGCGTCCGCGGGTGGAAGTCGTGAGTCATCGGTCTGGAAACCGCCGGGGAAGCGTCGCGAGCGGTGGAATCCGCCTCGGCCGTCGCGAGCGGTGGGTCTGCCGACGCCCGGGATCTCGTTGCGTCTGCTACCACCGACATCGGCCTAAGGATTGGGGCGCAGCGAACGGCGGAGGGGAGAGTGCGGTCCAGTCCGCGTCCTTTATCTCGAAGCCGCGGTCACCGGACAGGTATGGCCACATCCGGTCCGGACCGAGCGACCGTTCGCGGGCTGCTCGAACTCACGCGTCCCGGGAACGCGGTCGCCGCGGGCGTGCTCACGTTCACCGGCGCGTTCGTCGCCGCCGGCGTCGGTTCGGACCCGATCGCGGTCGTCGCTGCCGTGGCGGCGACGGTCTTCGCGACCGCCGCGGGCAACGCGGTCAACGACTACTTCGACCGCGACATCGATCGGATCAACCGCCCCGACAGGCCGATCCCTCGCGGGGCGGTCTCCGCCCGCGGGGCGCTCGCGTTCAGCGTCGCGCTGTTCCTCGGTGCCGTCGTCGCCGCGCTGGCCCTGCCGCTCCTGGCGATCGCCATCGCCGTGGTGAACCTCCTCGCGCTCGTCGCGTACACGGAGGTTTTCAAGGGACTACCGGGCGTCGGAAACGCGGTCGTCGCGTATCTGACCGGATCGACGTTCCTCTTCGGTGCCGCGGCGGTCGCCCGACTCGCGGACCCCGCCGTTCTGGTGTTGTTCGCGCTCGCCGCGCTGGCGACGCTGACGCGCGAGATCGTCAAGGACGTCGAGGACGTCTCGGGCGACCGCGAGGAGGGCCTCAGAACCCTTCCGATCGTCGCCGGCGAGCGGGCGGCGCTGCGAGCCGGTGCCGTCGTGATGGGCGTCGCCGTGGTCGCGAGCGCCGTCCCGTTTCTGATGGGAACTCTCGGGATCGTCTATCTGCTGCTCGTGCTCCCGGCGGACGGCGTGATGCTCGCGGCGGTTCGGGCGTCGTTTTCGACGCCGTCGGTCGCTCAGCGGCGACTGAAACGCGGGATGTTCCTGGCCGCGGCCGCGTTCGTCGCCGGACGCGCCGTCGAGATCGTCGGAATCCTGTGAGTATCGACGCTGAGTGCGTCGCCGAACAGACACCTCACGGCCTGGTTTGGGGCAGAAACCGTCCGGCGGGAACGTGGATCCGGTAGCGGAGTTTCTCGCGAGGAAACCCACCACAATCAAAAAGAATATTATGTGCACCCAGTATGGTATACTCGTCAAATGACTCCCGGCGAGTCGATCCATCGAACGACCACTGTCGCTCCTGCAGCCGGCTCGACGCCGAGGAACCCGGATGTATGACCTCGGCCCGGACCTCGACAGAGAGGTCCCTCCGGGGACGAACATCCTGGTGAGCGGGCCGCCGCTGTCGGGGAAACGGTCCCTCTGTCTGGACATCCTGGCCTCGGGAACCGACCAAGACGAGGGTGCGATCATCGTCACCACGAAGGACGGAGCCGATCGCGTGCTGAACGACTTCGCGAAGCGGACCGCGTACGAAGACCGGCCGGTAGCCGTCGTCGACTGCGTCACACGCCAGCAAGGCGTCGGCGACGTCCGCGACGACGACCGGATCAAATACACCTCTTCACCGGTGGATATGACGGGGATCGGGATCAAACTCTCTGAGTTCCTGCAGGCCTTCTACCAGGATCGCGGCATCGAGCGGAACCGCGTGATGTTGCACTCGCTGTCGACGCTTCTGATGTACGCGGACCTGCAGACGGTGTTCCGCTTCCTCCACGTGTTCACCGGCCGGATCCAGAGCGTCGACGGCCTCGGCGTGTTCGCCATCGACGCGAGCGCCCACGACGACCAGACGATGAACACGCTGAAACAGCTGTTCGACGGCATCGTCACGACCTACGAGGACGGCGAACCGTCGGTTCGGCTGGCGGGCGACTGACGGTTCCGACGCCGCAGTGGCCCGGTTCCGACCACCGAGAACCAGAAGCTATTTTCGGCGTAATTCCGTCGAGACCGGTATGTCCTCCACCGTGCTACTTCAAGGTGCCGTCGGGGCGGTCGGCGTGGCGATCGGACTCCTCTTTCTGCTCGTCGGGATCGCGATGATCGTGTGGACGTACACCGACGCGAAGAAGAACAGCACGCACCCCGCGTTCCTCTGGGCAGTCGTCGTCTTTCTGGCCCCGATTTTGGGACTCCTCCTGTACGTGCTGCTCGGTCGGAACGCCAGATAACGTCGCCGGGCGACCACGAAAAACGGCGATCCGTTCGTCGGAACGATCGGCTGACGACGCGTCTGCGCCCCCCGAGGCGTGCGCCCTGTCCCCACTGCCGCAGCAGTATTTTACGTTTGCCGGACATCCGCTCAAGTATGGCGATTACTGACGACGACGACCTCCGAGCGGTACTGGACGCCGAGACTGTCGCGGTTGTCGGCTGCTCGACCACGGCCGGGAAGGCCGCCCACGACATCCCCGCATACCTCCAGCGCAACGGGTATCGGATCGTCCCGGTGAACCCCTTCGCCGACGAGATCCTCGGCGAGACCGCCTACGACTCGCTCGCGGGCGTGCCCGAGGACGTCGAGATCGATATCGTCGACGTGTTCAGGCCGAGCGACGAAGCCGGTGGGATCGTCGACGAGGCGATCGAGCGACACGGATCCGTCGGCGACGTCGATTCGGTGTGGCTCCAACTCGGCATCACCGACGACGAGGCCGGCGAACGGGCGGCGGACGCGGATCTCAAGTTCGTCCAGGACAAGTGTATGAAAGTCGAGCACGCACGTCTCGCGGAGTAGGTTTCGGTCCCGACATCAGTTATAGGGTCGCAAGGAGAAAACTACATCAGTTATAGAGTCTCAAGGAGAAAACTCACAGCATCAGCCGTGGGAGAACGTCAATTCGTCGGTTCGACGTTATGGTTGAGTCGGAACAGGTTCTCCGGGTCCCACTGGTTTTTCACCTCGACCAACCGGTCGTAGTTTTCGCGGTAGGCGGCCTGTTGGTCGCCGACCTCCTCGGGAACGAAGTTGGCGTAGACGCCGCCGGTCGCGTGGGGAGCCATCGCTTGGTGCACGTCCCGGGCCCACGCGATACACTCCTCGTCCCTCTCCGGATCAGTCCACTGGGTGTGCAGGACCATCGTGAATTCGGCGTCGCGGTGGGGGTAAGCGGTCTCTTGAACGCCCACGTCGTTTATCGCACCGCCTAATTGGGCGCAGGCGATTTCGGTGGCCTCGGTGGGGATCGTCTCCCCGTATTCGACGAAGTTTTCGATCATGCCGTCAGTCATCTCGACGAAGTTGTGGGACTTCCAGTAGTTCCGGTTTCCGGCCGGGGCGAGGCCGTCGAACGCCTGTTGCCAGCCCGCGTACGGGTGCGGTCCGACCGCGTCGACGATCGGATCCCCGATATCGCGTAGCGGTTGGAGTACCGTCTCGCCCTCGCTCATCTCGCCGGCGTAGAACGCCGCCAAGATGAGTACCTTCCGGCCGTGCCACTCCTCGGGGATGAACGGCAGCGGTGGCGCGTGCCGGATGACGAACCACACTGTCGCGTCATCGGGGGCCGTCGCAGTGAACTCCCGATACTCTGAGAGGACGGCTGCTGTATCCTCGAAAGGATGGACGATCGGCCCGGACAACACCGTCGGACCGACCTCGTGCAGTTGGAACTGGAAGGACGTGACGATCCCAAAGTTGCCGCCGCCGCCCCTGAGACCCCAGAACAGGTCTTCGTTTTCGGTCTCGCTCGCGTGGACGAGTTCGCCTGCCGCGGTGACGACGTCGACCGAAATCAGGTTATCGACAGTCAATCCGTGCCTCCGCGAGAGCCATCCCCAACCGCCGCCGAGTGTGAGCCCGGCGACACCAGTCGTCGAATTGTATCCGACCGGCGTGGCGAGACCGAACGCCTGGGTCTCGTGGTCCAGTTCGTTGAGCACGACACCGGGTTCGACGCGGGCCGTCTGCGCGTCCGGATCGACGCGAACTGCGTTCATCGGCGACAGGTCGATCATCAGGGCGTCGTCTTCGACGGCCCTGCCAGCGATGTTGTGGCCGCCGCCTCTCACTGAAATAGGGACCCCATGCTCCTTTGCGAACGCCACCGCACTGATGACGTCTGCGGTGCCGGCGCACTGGACGATAAGCGCGGGGCGCTTGTCTACCGTCGCGTTCCAGACTGACCGTGCCTCGTCGTATCCCTCGTCGTCCGGCCGGACGATCGACCCACGCAGCGTTCCGGCGAATTCGCCGATAGATTCGTCAGTTAATATAGTTGTTTCTAGCGACACTTTCGGATCACGCTTATAAGATACGCGATGAAATTATTTGAATAGGTGATATTGTCACTTCAATAAGGATTTTGAGTAACCGAGTGAACACAGCGACCGGGGGACAGACCCGACTCGTCTCTTGCACGGGTTGTACGAGCAGAGCTGAGGGCCCACAGCTTGTAGACCCGCGACTTCGGCCGCTTCATACGGACTGTTGTGATCTCTCACTGGTGATTGTGACTCCTACGACAGAGATCATCGGGGACAAGTCCCTATCACGCCACAGAGAACGATTCGTTCGATAACCGAACGTAATCCTCCATTTCGCGCCGACTACTCGGTGTCGCCAGCCGCCACAGATTTCGACTCGTCTTCGCCTGTGCTCCCTGCCGCTTCCTCCTCGCTCTCGACGTCGTCGCCGGATTCCTCTGCCTCGACGATGTGGGCGTCGGCGGTGACGCTCTCGACGTCGATTCCCTCCTTCTCTGCGAGCGCTTCCAGGAGGGCGCGCATCTCCGCGCTCTCCCGTTCGAGTCGGTCGACGCGGTCGCTCGTCTCCTGTGTCGTCTCACGCATCTCGACGATCTGATCGCGGAGGTCGTTGAGCCGCGTGTAGACGTCCTCGGCCATATCTGTCACTTTCTGGAGCTTCCTCGCCGTGCCTCCGAGTCCCATAGGACTCAGTTCTGGACCAGGCCTTGTGTGCGTTCCGGCTTCGACCGGACGGGATAGCGCCCGCGCCTCGAAGAAGCGTCCGACTGCTTCCGGTGGGGCCGACCGTTTCCGGAGCGCCCGACCGCCTCACGCCAAGTCGTCGGCGTCGAGCCGTGCGACGAGGTGGCGGAGCGCACCATAGACGACGACCGAACCGACGACCACGGCGGCCACGGAGAGGTACTCGGCAACTCCGCCGCTGCCGATGGCGAGTCGCGCGGCGGCGTTGATCGGCCCGTTCGGGAGTAGCGCCGTGCCGCCGAAGACGAAGAGCACGGCGATCGAGTAGAGGAACTGCGCCGCGCGCCGTTCGGGCGTCAGGAGCGCGAGCGCGGCCCCCAGCCCGCAGATCAGGAGCGCGAGCGCCGCGACCAGCGCGAGGAGCGCGGGGACGTTCGCGACGCTCGTGCCGTTGAGTTCGAGGAGACCGATCCACAGGGCGGCCTGAACCGGTGCGAGCCCGGCTGCCGTGAGGAGTTTCCCGTCGACGACGTCCGTCAGCGAGAGGGGCGCGACCCGCAGCAGTTCGAGCGTCCCGCGTTCGATCTCTTCGGTCAGCGAGTCGACGGCGACGGAGCCCGAGATGAAGACCGGGAGGAAGAGCAACAGCGGGAGCAACACCGTGTACGTGAACCCGAAGTACGGACTGGACGACGCCTCCGGCGGCAGTTCGAGCGGCAGCGAGTCGAGATACGCCGCTCTATCGGTCCGCTCGGCCCGCTCGAACGACCGGACCACGTCCCGCAACTGGACGACGACGATCGTCGTCTGGACGTTCGAGTCGGGCGCGACGGCCCTGACGAACACCCGGTCGTCGCGCGTCTCCGCGACGAGCACCGCGTCGACGCCGGTCGCCCGGTACTCGTGGAACGCCCGCATCGCCGTCTCCTCGGAGCGGTAGAACTCCGCGTCGACGCCGCGGACCTCCCGCGAGGCCCGGATCAGTTCCTCGGAGGCGTCGCCCGTCACCGCGACGTCGACCTCGTAGCCCTCGACCTGTCCCGGGTCGTACAGCGAGACGAGGCCGACGACGAGGAACGACGAGAACGCCGCGATGAACAGCTGCAGCGCGAGCGCAAGGAGGATGGTCTTCTCCTTCCGCAGGCTGTTGAACTCGCGGCCGGCGATCGTGATCCGGGGATCGGTCCGCGTTCGCCCGCTGGCTCCCGGCTGTGGATCTGGTCGATCGTCTCGACTCGGCCGATCGTCACGGCTCGGACGATCATCTCGGTTCGGACGACCGTCTCGGCGCTCTCCTCCGTGCGGGTCAGGGCGGTCAACCAAAGTAGCTCACCACCGTGAGGTTGTAAGCCGTGTGAACGGCCACGCTGCCGACGAACGCGACGCCGTACCACCGGAGGTCGCGCATCGCACCGAGCGAGGTCAGGCCCGCGGTGACGACGTGGAGTACGAGCGGGGCGAACAGCAGGCCGGCCGCCGAAAACACGCCGATGCCGGACGGCGCGAAGGCGGCCTGTCCGAGCGCCAGCTCGGGGAGCCCCACGACCTGCGAGACGGCGGTGAACTTCTCGCCGACGAAGAAGCCCAGCCCCGAGAGCGCGCCGAGCACCAGGGCGACGCGTCGGACGCGCGGGAACGTCCCGCTCTCGAAGGCGGCGTAGATATGGAGGCTTTTCGCGACCTCCTCGACGAGCGCGACGACGAAGAGGAGCAGGGGAACGGTGAGCGAGACGGGTAGCGCGAACAGCACGGCGACGGCGAGCAGTTCCGCGACGAACACGAACGGGATCGACAGCCCCGAGAGGACCGCGACGTCCCGCGGACGCGACACGCGGGCGTCGAGCGCGTCCAGAAGCTTCAGCGGGACCGCGCGCTGTGTGAAGAGGTCCTCCTCGCGGTAGATACCGATGCCGAGCAGGAACAGCACGCCCGCACAGAGGACGAAGGGCGCTGTCGCGAACGCGAACGCGCCGGACGAGACGGATTCCAGCGGCTGGAGATCGCGAACCACGACCGTCAGCGGCGAGATGAGCGCGATCGGCGTGACGTTCGCGAAGATGGCCGGGACGAACGTGTAGGCCGTCAGGAAGACCGAGACCGTGACCGTGACGAAGGTGAGTTCCTTGAACGACCGGGCGAACATCGCCCCGGCGAACGTCGCCGCGAGGAAGAGGAGCGCGATCGGCAGCACGGCCGCGACGGAGACGAGACTCCCGCCGACCCCGAGGGCGATGAGCGCCGTGAGCGCGATCATCGCGACGAGATACGGCAGCGTCTTTCCGGCGACGATGTCGCCCGGGGAGACGGGCGCGACGAGCAGCAGTTCGCCGCGGCGGTTGATCCGCTCGTTGAGCATCGTGCTGCCGTACGCCTGCACGACGAAGTTCATCGGGACGAGGAATACGAACGCGAGCACGAGCGATCCGAACGGGAACGGGGGCTGGATCTCCGCCGGCGACCCCGAGCCCCCGCCGCCGAGGGGGTTGATTCCCGAGAGCGCGGGCACGCCCAGCGGCCCGCCCCCGCCGCCCGTCGCCGCCGCGTCGTCGCCGTCGCCGCTCCCGTCTGCGTCCCCGCCGGAGCCGTCCCCGCCGGAGCCGTCCCCGCCGGAACCGACGACGACCTCGCCGTCGCCGCCGTCGTCGGCGAACGCCTCGTCGGGTAGCGTGTCGTCGCGCGAGACGTACTGGAGGACGGTCACGACGGGGAAGGCCGCGGAGCCGTTCTCCTCGCCGCGCATCTGCTCGAAGTTGTGACTCCGAACGGCCGATCGGAGCTCCGAGAGCGCCGCGCGACCCTTCGGCGTGTCGACGGCGCGGAACTCCCCGTCCCGGATCAGCACCTCGACGTCGCCGTCGCGGAGCGCGTCGGCGTCGGGGGAGCGAGCGTCGAGGGCGACGCTCCGCTCGACCGGTGCACGGTACGGACTGTCGGCGGCGACGCCCACGCGGTAGACGTCCCGATCGAGCGCGACGCCGCCCCCGAGCAGCCCGGCTCCGAGGATCGTACCGGCCAGAAGGAGCGCGAGAACACCCAGAACGGCCGTCCGTCTGTCGACGATCCCTGCCGAGCGCGACACTTCCCAGCGGGCGATTCGGCGGATCGACGAGAGGTGGTCTCGAAGCGAACGCTTCACCGCTCGCTGCCCCCGTCCCGCTCGGTCCGACTACCCTCCGGTGTCGCTTGGACGGTCTCCGTCTCGGGCCGCTCTCCCCCCGACGGCGCTCGGACGCCGTCCGCCGACGGTTCTGTCTGCTGTCGCCCACGCTCGGAACCGGCTTCTGGCGTCGTCCCGCTGGCGAGGTCGAGGAAGATGTCTTCGAGGCTCTGTTCTCGCGTCCGGATGTCGACCACCTCGCCGCCGTCGGCGGCGGCCCGCTCGCGAACCCGATCGACGGCGGCCATATCCGACACGACGCTTCGGTGACGCCCAGCTTCGACGGTGGCACTCCCCGCTGACGTGTCTGGCTCCGAGCCCTCCACCGGGACGGTCGTGAAGACGTGGTATGTCGTCTCGCCGTATTCTTCGCGGATCTCGGGGACGGTCCCGCGGGCGATGATCTCCCCGCGGTTCATGATCACGATCCGGTCGCAGACGCTCTCGACGTGATAGAGGTTGTGCGCGCTGAAGACGACGGTCTTGCCCCGATCGGCGAGTTCGCGGGTGAACTCGAGGACGTAGTTCGTCGTCAGCGGGTCCAGCCCCGACGCGGGTTCGTCGTAGATCAGGAGGTCGGGATCGTTGACCAGCGAGCGGGCGATGGCTACCTTCCGCTTCATCCCCTTCGACATATCGCCGAGGCGGCGCTCTCTGTGCGCTAATTCGAGGCGGTCCAGCGTCCGTTCGGTCCGCTCTGTCGCCTCCGCGCGCGGGACGTCGTAGAGATCGGCGAAGAAACGCAGGTACGACCGCGGCGTCATATCCTCGTACAGGGGGGATTCCTCGGGGAGGAACCCGAGGTTCCGACGCATCTCCGGGTCGCCGGCGTCGTATCCGGCCACCTCGGCGACGCCGTCGGTCGGTTCGACCAGCCCCGAGAGCATCTTCAGCGTCGTCGTCTTCCCGGCACCGTTCGGGCCGACGATGCCGAAGATCTCGCCCCCCTCGACGGCGAAGTCGCTGCCGACCACGGCGGGGAAGTCGCCGTAGGTCTTGCGGAGCCCCTCGGCGCGTATCATCGTCATTATCCAGCGCCACGGATCCGGTGGGAATAAAACCTGACCGCCGGGTATCGATTCTGATACGGGTTGTGCCTCGGTTTTCCCGGTGGCGTGTCATCTGGTGACACTATACAGTCGACAGTATGAAGTTCTCCACCGTGGAGTTACAACCGAACGGAGGCAAGCGTGACCGAGGACGAGGGGGGCGAAGGCGCGCTCGACGCGGGCGAAAGCGACGCGGCCGCCGAGGAGGGATCCGACTGGGCAGCGGTCCCCGACCGCGGCGACGACGACCTCGATATCCCGCTCCCGTGGAACACCGTCTCCAGCGACGATCCCGACGCCGGCGATATCGAGACTGGGAACGCCGGCGAAGCCGACGAGGAGACCACTGGTGAGGAGGGAACGGACGACGCGGGACCGACAGAGACCGAGGAGGAGTCGAACGAACCCGAGCGCTTCGAGGACCTCCGGTTCGTCGGGCCGAAGAGCGCGGCCGCCCTCCGCGACTCCCGGGTGTCGCTCGCCGATCTCGTCGAGAAGCGGATCGCTTACCGAGACCTGAAGGAAGCCGGCGTCAACCCCGGCGTCGCCGCCAAGATCAGGCGCGAACACTCGCTGTCGTGGTCGCTGGACGGGGGCGGGACGGACCTCGACCGACGCTCCACGCAGGTCCGCGGCCTCGACGACGACGAACGGGCGTGGATCGCGGCGTCGTCCGGATGGTCCGAAGAGTCGGCCGCGACCGAGACCGACGGGTCCGGGGACGCGACGGAGGCAGAGGCGGCCTGGCGGGCGCGGACCGGCTCCGAGGAGACACCGGCGAGCGACAGCGAAACTCCCGAGACAGCCGGCGAAGCCGCGTGGCGCGACGGAACCGGTGACGGGGTCGGTACAGCGCAGTCCGAAGACCGTGTGGAGCGGTCCGGCATCGACGCCGAGTCGGCCTGGCGAGAACAGAGCGTGCCGACGCCGGTGACGGCGCTCGACGACGTCGACGAGCGTGCCGCCGCGACGCTGCGCCGAGCGGGCATCGGGTCGGTCCGGCGGCTCGCGACGGCCGACCCCGAGAGCGTCGCAGACGCGCTCGAACTGGACCGCGACCGCGTCGAGACCTGGTGTCGACTCGCGCGCGAACACGAGTGACGGTCGACGTCGAGAAGGACGTCGATACCGCGCTTCGAGATCACTATTAACTTTTCGAGTAAATATTTATGTATTGGAGCGAATGGAATGTATAGCCGATTAGTACGCCGTTTTCCGGCGGTTAGACGGACGAATCCGGAGATACGCCAACAAAGAGTTTATGTATATAGTCACCGCATATCCAACTAACGAATACCCCCGTTACTGACACGAGTACTCCGATGGCTACGAAAGAAAATTCCGCGCCGACCGATGCCGAATCGATCCAAAAGACCGTCAACGACGTCCTCGACGCCGTCGCGCGCACCGCCCCGGAGGTCCGTCGCGGTCTTCCGGGCCGTCGCGTCGCAGTCGCGGGCACGAACCCCTCCGGCGAGGAGCAGAAGGCCGCAGACGTGTACGCCGACGAACTCCTCTGTGAGCGGATCGGTTCCATCTCGAACGTCGGCGTCTACGCCAGCGAGGAGCGGGCTTCGGGCGTGGACGTCGGCTCGGGTCTCTCGGTCTGCGTCGACCCCCTCGACGGCTCTTCGAACCTCGAACCCAACGCCGCGATGGGGACCATCGTCGCCATCTACGACGACGATCTGCCGGCGTCGGGTCGGGACATCGTCGCCGCCGCCTACGTCCTCTACGGGGCGACGACGACGATGGCCGTCGCCCGGGCGAACAAGGAGACGGTCACCGAGTACCTCATCCACGACAGCGGCGACTATCAGGTCGTCCACGAGGAGTTGACGCTCCCCGATGACCCCTCAGTGTACGGCTTCGGCGGTCGGGTCCCCCACTGGGTCGAGGAGTTCGAGGAGTACGTCTCGGAAGTCGAGTCGGATCCCTCGATGAAACTCCGGTACGGCGGCGCGATGATCGGCGACGTGAACCAGGTGCTCACCTACGGCGGCATCTTCGGCTATCCGACGCTCACGAACGCGCCGGAGGGCAAACTCCGAGTGCAGTTCGAGGGCTATCCGGTCGGCTACATCCTCGAGAAGGCCGGCGGGGCGTCCTCGGACGGCCGACAATCGCTGCTCGACGTCGAGAAGGACGACCTCCACGCGCGGACGCCGGTGTACGTCGGCAACGAGGAACTGATCGACGACCTCGAAGCGGCGCTGGCGGATCGGAACTGAGCCGTTCGGACCCGCTGTCGTTGCTCCTACTCGCCGGTGTGAAAAACAGATATATAGTTTATTCACCCATCAGGATACAGTATAGATAACCCGTAAGCCGTCAGTCTCTTCGAGATCGTGCACAGATACGCTTCAGTGTACGTATATAAACTATTAATAAGTTTGTGAGTATGCTTACTCCAGCACGTGCGCCGTTTCGTAGTGCGTGCGGAACGCGAACCAGAGGCCGTGCCGACCGGGGAGCCGCTCGCGCGTCTCGTCGCTCGCCGAGCGGAGTTCGTTCCGCGCCACCTGCCACTCCGTTCCCGTCTCGTCGACGAGCGCGATTCCGTCGTCGGTTTCGACGCGCTCGACGGGCGTCGGCGGGGACTCGTAGACGGCGACGTCGCCCGTCGCATCCAGCAGGGCGACGACGTCGCGGCCGGCGATCTCGCCCTCGATCAGGCCGCTCTCGCGCTCGCGCAGGTCGTCGATCGAGATCACCCACACCTCGTCGGGGTCGTCGTCGACGATCCCGTACACGGACGCCTTCTCCGGGAGCGGCCCCTCCTCGCGCCGCACGCCGGGCTGGACGATCTCCTCGCGGTTCCAGTAGTGCTCGAAGAAGTCGACGTTGCCGTCGTAGTACGAGTAGTCGTACCCGTAGCCCGTGTCGACGTCGAGTGCGAGCGTGTCCGGGTACTCCGCCTTCCAGTCGCCCCACTCGGTCTGCGTGACGGCGAACTGATCGAGGAAGAGGTCCGGGTCCGATTCGAGCGTCTCGCCGCCGATCGGCGTGCCGGCGTGTTGGTCCCACAGCGTCTCGGTCTCCTCGTCGTACATCACCTTGTTGCCCGAGGCGAGCATCCCGGTGCTGCCGAAGGTCCGGACGTCCACGTCGCCGGCCTCGCTGGTCTCGTCGGATCCGCCGAGCCCCTCGGTTTCGTCCCCGTCGGCGGCCGCTCCGCCACCGGTCGGGACCCGCCGGTCGTAGAGGATCGGCGCGTTACACAGCGTGCAGTAGGTGAGACTCACCGGGACCCCCTGAAGTTCGGCGTTCAGAAGTTCGTGCGGGAACAGCACCCACCGCGGGACGGCGTAGGCCGTCCCCTCGAGTTCGAAACCGAAGACGAGGTGGTCGTCTTCGAGGTAGCGTTCGGGGGAGTCGCCATCAGATGCGTCGGTGTCGCTCGCGTCGGTGCTCGCGTCGACGGCGTCGCCGGGGACGAACGTCGGGGCGTTCATCGCGGCGAGGAACGAGCGATCGGTGTTGCCCCACCGGATCCCCTGCAGATCGAACGCCCTCGGCTCGCAGTCGAGGAGGCCGCCGACGGGCGGGAGGTACGAGCGGTACAACCGCAGTTTCCACTCGTCGAACCCCGCCAGCGGGTCGATGTCCTGCTGGGAGTACCACGTCTCCCACTCGACCCACGCGTGATCCGAGTCGAAGTCCGGTTCCGCGAGGTCCGCGAGCGCGCCGCGGACGCCCGGCCAGCGAACCTCCGGGAGTTCGAGGTAGCGCGGCGGATCGCGGTCTCTGAGCACGGCGGGGAAGCCGAACCGCTCCCAGTCGTTCGCGATGCTGTCGATCACCAGCAGTTCGACGAGGTGGGGGACGACGCGTTCGTCGCCCTCCTCGGCGAGCGCGGCGACCGTCGTCGCGTGCACGTCGGCGTCACGGACGAGCAACTGCTCGGTCAGCCACCGGAGTCGCTCCGCCGAGGTTCGGTCAGTCTGTGTCACGGTACCATATCTGACTGAATCGAGCGGCATAACGGTTCCTCATCGGGGGCCCAGTTCCCCGCTTCGGTGACCGACAACGGGGGGTATAAGTGATAGTTACACACAGTAGTACGTATATGCCTGACCGCGACAGCGATGCCGTTCCCGACGGCGGCGTAGCCCGCGCCGCACCGGCGAGAGACGACCGATCGGATTACCAGTACGTCTCCGAGTCGGTCGAGCGACCCGACTTGGTCGACGCGCTCGAACCGCGTGTCGACGGCGAGGTCCGCTTCGACACCTACACCCGACAGATGTACGCGACCGACGCCAGCGCCTACGAGGTGACCCCCATCGGCGTGGTCTTCCCGACCTCGACCGAGGACGTCGCGAGCGTGGTCTCCTACTGCGCCGACGAGGGGATCCCGGTGCTCCCGCGCGGCGGCGGCACCAGCCTGGCCGGCCAGACGGTCAACGAGGCCGTCGTCCTCGACTTCACGCGCTACATGGATTCGGTCTACGACGTCGACTCCGACGCCCGGGAGGCGCACGTCCAGGCGGGGACGGTGCTCGCGACGCTCAACGACCGCGCCGCCGAGTACGGCCTGACGTTCGGCCCGGACCCGGCGGCGGGCAACCGCAGCGCCATCGGCGGGGCGATCGGCAACAACTCCACGGGCGCGCACTCGCTCGTCTACGAGAAGACCGATCACTACGTCGAGGAGGCGGAGGTCGTCCTCGCAGACGGGACGGTCGCGACGTTCGGCGAGGTCGCGATCGAGGAACTCCGCGAGCGCGCCGACCCCGACGGTGACGCCGAGGCCCGGGTCGCCGCGGGCGTCGTCGCCGTCCTCGACGAGCAGTCCGAGGAGGTCCACGAGCGCTACCCCGAGATGAAGCGGAACGTCTCCGGATACAACCTCGATCGACTCGTCGCCGAGGCCGAGGGCGAGTACGGCGAGGAGGGCGTCGTCAACCTCGCGCATCTGCTCGCGGGCTCGGAGGGCACGCTCGCGGTCGTCACGGAAGCGACCGTCTCCCTGGAGCCGCTTCCCGAGGCGAAATCGGTCGCGCTCCTGACGTACGACAGCGTCGTCGACACCGTCAGCGACGTCGTTCACGTGCTCGAACACGACCCGGCGGCGGTCGAGCTCATCGACGACGTGCTGATCGAGTTGGCGTCGAACACGAGCGAGTTCGAGGAGGTCGCCGGAAAGCTCCCCGACCGCACGGAGGCGGCGCTCCTCGTCGAGTTCTACGCCGAGAGCGACGCGGACGGCCGCGAGAAAGTGCAGAAGCTCCTGGCGGACCGCGTCCCCGATTGGGGCGACGGCGGAGACGCCGACGAGAGCGGGTCGGCCTCCGACGCCGATCCCGACCGCTACGCCTTCGACGCCCTGGAGGCCCACGACGACGAGGATCGAAAGGAGCTCTGGAAGCTCCGGAAGTCCGGCCTCCCGATCCTCCTGAGCCGGACGAGCGACGCCAAGCACATCAGCTTCCTCGAAGACTGCGCCGTCCCGCCGGAGCGCCTCCCCCGGTTCGTCACGGAGTTCCAGTCGGTCCTCGAAGAACACGACACGTTCGCGTCCTTCTACGCCCACGCCGGCCCTGGCGTCCTGCACGTCCGCCCGCTCATAAATACCAAGTCGCAGACGGACCTCGACGCGATGCAGGCCATCGGCGAGGCCGTCACCGACCTCGTCGTGGAACTCGGCGGCTCGGTCTCCGGGGAGCACGGCGACGGCCGCGCGCGGACCCAGTGGAACCGGAAGCTGTACGGCGATCAGCTCTGGGAGGCGTTCCGGGACCTCAAGACCGCGTTCGACCCCGACTGGCTCCTGAATCCGGGGCAGGTCTGCGGCGACGTCTCGCTCACGGAGAACCTCCGATTCGACCCCGAGTACGAGTTCGAGGCCGGGTTCGATTCGGCGCTGGTGTGGGACAACGAGAACGGGATGCAGGGGATGGTCGAACTCTGTCACGGCTGCGGCGGCTGCCGCACCCAGCAGACCGAAGGCGGTGTGATGTGCCCCACCTACCGCGCGGCCGACGAGGAGATCCAGGCGACGCGCGGTCGGGCGAACATGCTCCGCCAGGCGATGAGCGGCGACCTCCCGGACGATCCCACCGACGACGAGTTCGTCACCGAGGTGATGGACCTCTGCATCGGCTGTAAGGGCTGTGCGAACGACTGCCCGAGCGAGGTCGATATGGCGAAGCTGAAGGCCGAGGTGACGCACGCCCACCACGAGGAACACGGCTCCTCGTTCCGCTCGAAGCTGTTCGCGAACGTCGACACGTTGGCGAAAGTCGGCAGCGCGTTCGCGCCGGTCTCGAACTGGGCCGCGAAGGTTCCCGGCGCACGCACGGTGCTTGAGCGCACGATCGGCATCGCCAGCGACCGCACGCTCCCCACGTTCGAGCGCGAGACGCTGCAGGACTGGTTCGACGCGCGCGGCGGCTCCCGCGTCACGGTCGGCGAGGCGGACCGACACGTCGTTCTGCTTCCGGACACCTACACGAACTACAGCCACCCCGACGTTGGGAAGGCCGCGGTCGAGGTCCTGGAGGCCGCCGGCGTCCACGTCGACGTCGCCGACGTGACCGACAGCGGTCGTCCCGCGTTCTCGAAGGGGTACCTCGACATCGCACGCGAGACGGCGAAAGAGACCGTGGACGCGCTCGCCCCGCGGATCAAGAACGGGTGGGACGTCGTCGTCGCCGAGCCCTCGGACGCGGTGATGCTCCAGTCCGACTACGGGGACCTCCTTTCCGGATCCGACGTCGAGACCGTCCAGGCGAACAGCTACGGAGTCTGCGAGTACCTCGACACCTTCCGGCTCGACGAGGCGATCGACTTCGAGACGCCGGACCGCTCGATCGCCTACCACGGCCACTGCCACCAGAAGGCGACGAAGAAGGACCACCACGCCGTCGGCGTCCTCCGCCGGGCCGGCTACCGCGTCGACCCGCTCGATTCGGGGTGCTGCGGGATGGCCGGCTCCTTCGGCTACGAGGCCGAACACCGCGCGATGAGTCAGGCCATCGGCGACACCCTGAAAGGCCAGGTCGACGACAGCGAGGCGGAGTCGGTCGTCGCGCCCGGCGCGTCCTGCCGCACTCAACTCAACGATCTCGGGGCGACGGTCGACCGCTCGCTGTTGCCCGACGGCGACGCGGATCGAGAAGAGCCGCCGACGCCGATCGAGGCGCTCGCGGCCGGGTTGGCGAACGGGCGATAACCGAGTCGGCGCCGACGGAACTGCCTTTCTGCACCCGCCGAGGGTTTATGTACGATACCGGGGCCAACGCCCCCGTGACCTGAGTGCTTCCCCGCACCGCTCCGCGGTTGCTCGGCACACCGGTGCGGGGTACGGTCGCGTTCGCTGGATCCAGCGGGCGCACTGGCGCGGGTGCCGACTGCTCGCCACCGTTGACGAGGACTGTCACAGTCGCCGTGAGCCGCGGCCACGGAGCCACATCCCCAGAACCGCCGCGAACGCGTCACCCCGCCTGTGGGGCCGTCCCCCGATAGAACAGCCACGCGCCGAGGAGCGTCAGGCCGCCGATCAGGACCAGCGGCGGGGCGTACCCACCGGTGATCCCCGTCAGCACGTTCAGCACGATCGGAATCGAAAACGCCGTCGTCGCCTCCGCGACCGTGAAGATGCCGACGATAGCGGTCGCGTTCGCCGGACCGAACCGCTCGATGATGATCGGCGAGAACAGCGGCGCGACCGCACCGAGGCCGACGCCGAAGCACACGAGCAGCGCGTACATCGGAAGCGGCGTCGTCACCAGCGGGAGCGCGACCATCCCGAGCGCCGCGAGGGCGACGCCCGCGGCGAGCGTCACCCGCATCCCGATCCGGTCGGCGAACTCCCCGCTGGCCACGCGGGCGGCGACGCTCACGCCGCCCACGATCCCGAACGCCGTGGCGGCGAGCGTCCGACGGATGCCGTTCTCCGTGAGGATGCCGACGAAGTCCGCCGAGAGCACGAAGTACCAACTCCAGATCAGTGCAAACCCCGCGAGCGACGCCAGGAACGCGCGATCTGTCAGGTTCGACCGGAGCCACGTCGAGTCGACCGGCGAGACGTCCGTTCCTCGCCGCCCCGGCGGCCGACGGTACAGGAGGCTCGCGAGCAGGATGACACCCACCGTCGCTCCGCCGACGACGACGAACGCTCCCCTGATCGAGGTCCGTTCGAGCAGCCACAGCCACACCGGCGGCAGGGCGAAGACGCCGAGCCCGTTTCCGGTCATCGTGACTCCCATCGCCCGGCCCTGGTACTCGTCGAACCACTGTGGGACGAGCGAGATGACGACGACGAACACCGTGCCGCCGGCCGTCCCGAGCAGTCCGAACGCGAGCACGAGTCCCGGGTAGGAGGCAGAGACCTGCAACAGCGCGACGGCCGTGGCGAAGACGACACCGGCGGCCGCGACGACCGGCCGCAGCGGCACCCGGGCGATGACGACGCCGATCGCGCCGCCGGCGACGTAAAACGCCGCCGTCGTGATCGAGAAGACCGACGAGACCCGAAGGCTCGTGAGTCCGAACGCGCTCTCCAGCGCCTGCGAGTACACGGTGAACGTGAAGACGATACCCCAGACGAGCACGAGCAGGAGTACGCCTAGCGCGACGATGAGCCAACTGGTGAGCGAGTCGAGCGCGGAGTCTTGCACGTCAGTCATACCAGTGTGTCACGAGCGCCGGTCGCCCGAATCCGGACCGCCGGCGACGCCGTCGTTCGATCAGAGCGTGTCACCAGCACCGTTTAGTGTTTTCTCTCGTCGCGGGAGCAAAAAAGCGCCCCCAGTGAACCCCAATATCATCGGTGTAACCCGGCTACTACCGGTAAACTCCGCAATCTGACCAAACTTTCATTAGTGAATCACGGTAAGTGTGACGTATGGCACTCGAAGGCCAGTCACGATACAGCATCGACGCGGACTGGAACAAACTCTATATCGACGGTGAGTGGGTCGAATCCGAAAGCGGCGAGTCCACGCCCGTCGAAGACCCGTCCACGCGGGAAGTAGTCACAGAGGTACCCCGCGGGACCGAAGGCGACGTCGACGCCGCCTACGAGGCGGCCGTCGAGGCGCAGGAGGAGTGGGGCGAACAGCCGCCCGCAGCGCGCGAGGAACTCGTACAGGGTCTCATCCACGCCCTCGACGAGCACCAAGAGGAGGTCATCGATCTGATCACGACCGAGATCGGCGGCATCCACGGCGTCGGCGAGACCTCGGTCCAGATCACGCAGGACCACCTCGCGGAGGCCGCGACGCTCCCGCGACGGATGAAGGGCGAGACCGCCGCCTCGAACATCCCCGGCAAGGAGAACATCGTCTACCGCGAACCCGAGGGCGTCGTCACGGTCATCTCGCCGTGGAACTTCCCGCTGAACCTCACGGCCCGGGCGCTCGCCCCCGCCGTGGCAGCCGGTAACTCGGTCGTCGTCAAGCCGGCGACCGACGCGCCGATCGTCGGCGGACTCGTCTGGGCTCGGCTGGCCGAAGAGGCCGGCTTCCCCGACGGCGTGATCAACGTCGTCACCGGCAAGGGGTCAGAGATCGGCGACCACATCGCCGGTCACTCCGACAGCGACGTCGTCGCGTTCACCGGATCGACCGAGGTCGGCCAGCACGTCGCCGGCCTCGCCGCGGAGAACCTCGCGGTCCCGGCGATGGAACTCGGCGGCAACAACGCGCACATCGTCACCGAGGACGCCGATCTCGATCAGGCGATCGACGCCGCGGTGTTCGGCTCGTTCATCCACCAGGGTCAGGTCTGCATCTCGATCAACCGCCACCTCGTCCACGAGGACGTCTACGACGAGTACGTCGAGCGGCTGACCGAGCGCGCGGAGGCACTCCCCGCCGGCAGTGCTCACGACGAGGTCGTCCTCGGACCCATCATCAACGAGTCACAGCGCGATCAGATGCTCGGCTTCGTCGAGGAGACGATCGAGGCTGGTGCGACGCTCGAAACCGGCGGTGAGACGGTCGAACTCGACGGCGTCGAGGACTCGCTGGTCGTCAGGCCAACGGTGCTCTCGGACGCCACGAACGACATGGCGGCCGCCTGCAACGAGCACTTCGGTCCCATCGCGCCCGTGATTCCGTTCTCGGACGTCGACGAGGCCGTCGAGATGGCGAACGACACCGAGTACGGCCTGGCCGGCTCGGTCCACGCCGGCGACATCGGGACGGGGCTCCAGATCGCCAAGCGGATCGACTCCGGAAACATCCACGTCAACGATCAGGGCATCAACGACGAGGCGCACGTCCCCTTCAGCGGCACGAAGGCCTCGGGCCTCGGCGGCTACAACTCCACGGACTTCCTCGACGAGGTGACCGAGAAGAAGTGGATCTCGCTGCAGCACGAGCCGCGTGAGTTCCCGTTCTGAGATGGTAGACGGGACGGTCTGTATCGTCGCCGGCGGGGGCAACGGCCTCGGACGGGCCGCGGCCCACGAACTGGCCTCACACGGCGCTCGCGTGGTCGTCAACGATCTCGGTTGCGAGGTCGACGGAACGGGTAGCGACGCGTCCGTCGCCGAGGAGGTCGCGACCGAGATTCGCGACCGGGGCGGAGCCGCGACCGCTCACCCTGGCGACGTGAGCGACTTCGAGTACGCGGAGCGCCTGATCGCGGACACCGTCGAGGCGCACGGTCGCGTGGACTTCGTCTGCAACTTCGCGGGCATCCTCCGTGACGGAATCAGTTACAAACTCACCGAAGAGGACTGGCGGGAGGTCATCGACACGAACCTCACCGGTCAGTTCGCGCCGCTTCGAGCGGCGGCGAAGCACTGGCGGGAGACGAGTGAGACACAGAACGCCGACGGAGGTGACAGCGAAGACGGCGACGCTGATGGCAGCAACGGCGAAGACGGCGACGGCGGCTTCGACCGCCAGCGCTCGTATCTCGCCGTCAGCGCCGGAGCGGCGCGCGGAAGCCTCGGACAGGCGAACTACGCCGCCGCGAAGGCCGGCATCCTCGGAATGGTCCGCTCGGTCTCGAACGAACTGGTCCGCTCGAACGTTCGGGTGAACGCCCTGGTGCCGAACGGGTACACGAGGATGACCGAGACGGTGCCCGAGAAACACCGGCCGTACACCGAATCGGAGATGCCGCCCGAGAAGGTCGCCCCGCTCGTCGCCTACCTGGCCAGCGAGGCGGCCGAGGACATCACGGGCTGTACGCTGTACGCCGGCGGCGACCGCGTCGGCGTCTTCTCCGATCCGGCGATGGAGGCCGTCGGCGTCAGTCCCGACGGCTGGACGCTGGAGTCGCTTTCGGAGCACTTCCGCGAGGACGTCGCGAGCGACGTCGAACTTTCGCGGACGGAGAGCTACCTGTAGGCCGGGCGCTTGCCGCCGGCACTCCTCGGATTCGATCCGACGGTCGCGCCGAAAGGCATCTTTTATCACGGATTCCGCCGATGATTCCCGTATGCGATTCGTCCGCTACGACGACGATCAGCTCGGACTGCTCACCGACGACGGCACCGGCGTCATCGACCTCTCGGACCGCCTCGGACTCGACGGCGACGAACCGCTCGTCGAGTACATCGAGGGCGACTACGACGCCTCCGAATACGAGGACGAAGAGCCCGACCACGACGTCGAGGACGTCGATATCGGCTCGCCCGTCGGGCGACCGGGCAAAGTCATCGCCGCGCCGCTGAACTACGAGAACCACATCGAGGAGGCCATCGCGGACAAGGACATCACCACGGAAGAGTGGTTCTCGATCAAGGACAAGGGCTACTTCCTGAAGGCCCCCTCCAGCGTCGTCGGTCCCGACCACGGGATCGAACTGCCGTTCAACGACCGCCGGACCGACCACGAGGTCGAACTCGCGTTCGTGATGGGCGAGGAGGCCAAGGACGTCTCCGCCGAGGAAGCCTGGGATCACATCTTCGGGTACACGATCCTGCTCGACATCTCGCTGCGCGGCGATCAGGACCGCTCGAACCGCAAGTCCTACGACACGTTCACCGTCATCGGGCCGTGCGTCGTCACCGCCGACGAGATCGACGACCCGCAGGACCTCCAGATGGAACTGGAACTGAACGGCGAGCGCCGCCAGTACGAGAACACCGGCGATATGGTCTACACGTGCGCCGACGTCGTGCAGTACGCGTCACTCGGCGCGACGCTGGAAGTCGGCGACGTCATCACGACGGGGACGCCGGAAGGCGTGAGCGAGCTCCACGACGGCGACACCATCGACGCCGAGATCGAGGACGTCGGCTCGATGACCGTCGACGTCACGGGTCGCGACGTCTCCTACGCCGACGCCAACGTCACGAAGGGCGGCCAGGAGTAGGCTCGCTCGCGACGCGGGAACGCCGCCGATAGCAACGAGTGTACGCTTTTGGATACGGCCGTCAGTCGCTCGCTCGCCTCGATCCGACGCCGCCCGAAAGGTAGGCTTAAGAAAGCCGCCGACGTACCACGTGGCAATCGATGTCACTGCTCGAAGTAGATTCGATAGACGTCGCGTACGGCAACGTGCAGGTCCTCTGGGACGTGAGCCTCTCCGTCGAGAAAGGCGAGACAGTGGCGTTGCTTGGGGCCAACGGCGCGGGGAAGACGACGACGCTGAAGACGATCTGTGGGGACCTCTCCCCGACGGATGGGGAGATCAGATACAAGGGGGAGTCGATCGGCGATATGCCGCACGAGGACGTCGTCGCGAAGGGCGTCGCCCACGTTCCGGAGGGACGCGAGGTGTTCACCGAGAGCAGCGTCCGCGAGAACCTCGAACTGGGTGCCTACCTCGACCGGAGCGGGATGGACGAGCGCCTCGAACGCGTCTACGATATCTTCCCGCGCCTCGAAGAGCGAGCAAAGCAGCAAGCCGGGACGCTGTCGGGCGGCGAACAGCAGATGCTCGCGATCGGCCGCGGGCTGATGAGCGACCCCGACCTGCTGCTCCTCGACGAGGCCAGCCTCGGACTCGCACCGGTGCTCGTCGACGACGTCTTCGAGGCCATCCAGCGGATCAACGACGAGGGGACGACGGTCCTCCTCGTCGAGCAGGACATCTACAACGCGCTCCGCGTGGCAGACCGCGGCTACGTCATAAAGACCGGCGAGATCACGCTGTCGGGGACGGCAGAAGAACTCGCACAGGACAAGCGCGTCGAAGAATCCTACCTCGGCGCGTAGGCCACGACTACGCCAGCTTTTCTCACAGCGGATACGAAAAAGAGAGACCGACCCGGTTCAGTCGTGGGCGGTGTCGGTTTCGCCCGTCTCCTCGACGAGGTACTCCTTGAGGATTCCGTAGAGTCCCTTCGGGAGGAAGATGATGAAGAGGATGATCAAGATCCCCTCCACCGCCGAGGAGAACCCGCCGACGACCGCCGAAAGCCCGTTGTCGAGCAGCAGGAACAGTCCGGAGCCGAGAATCGGCCCGGCGAACGTTCCCATTCCACCGAGGATGACGATGACGAGCGAGTCGATCGTCCACGTCACCGCGAGCGTCGACTGGGGATTGAGGTACAGCGTGTAGTGGCCGTACAGCGCCCCGGCCAGTCCCGCGAAGAACGACGAGACGACGAACGCGTACATCTTGTACTTCAGCGGGTTGACGCCGAGGCTGCTCGCGGCGTCCTCGTCGTCGTGGATCGCCTTCATCCCGAGGCCGGTCGGCCCGCGGACGATCAGGTAGGTGACGACCACCGTGACGATCGTCGCGACGAGCGTGAGCAAGAACATCACGTCGCCGTGCGAGACGGTTTCGCTCAGCGAGAGGTCACCCTGCACGTAATACCCGGTCGCGCCGCCGGTTAGATCTCGGCGGTCGAGCATAATGAGTTCGATGACGGCCGCGAGCGCGAGCGTCCCGATGGCGAAGTAGTGGCCGGTGAGTCGGAAGATGATCGGCCCGATCACAAGGGCGATGAGCGCCGACGCCAGCGCGCCGACCACGAGCGCCGGGATGATGGGCAACTGGATCGACGCGGGGAAACCGGCGGCCGACGGCGTCGTCAACCACGCGGAGACGAACGCGCCCATCCCGAAGAACGCGGCGTGGCCGAGCGAGATCTGCCCGGCGTAGCCGGCGAGCAGGTTCCAGGAGACGCCGAGCATCACGAAGACGAGGCCGGTCAGGACGAGCCCCGTCAGCGAGTCCGTCGTGGTGAACGGCACGGTCAGCAGCCACAGCACGACGAGGGCTGCCGCACCGAGGACGCGGCGATCCGTAGCGAGCGTCTCGCCGGGTGCCTTCTCGAGGAGCGCCACTACTCACCACCCCCCGAGCTACCGAACAGGCCCTCGGGTTTGACGAGCAGGACGCCCAGGAAGATGAGCAGGCTCACGATGTTGCGGTAGCCGCCGCCGAGGTACAGTGCGCCGAGGTTCTCGGAGAC
The DNA here is from genome assembly GCF_024494595.1 of Halobellus rarus. Taxonomy (GTDB): domain Archaea; phylum Halobacteriota; class Halobacteria; order Halobacteriales; family Haloferacaceae; genus Haloquadratum; species Haloquadratum rarum. Next base: position 84,237 of record NZ_JANHDI010000015.1, read on the forward strand.
GCCCAATACGAGGCCGCCCACGAGCGTGCCGAGCACGCTGCCGACGCCGCCGAGGACGACCACGGCGAACGTCTTCAGCAGGTAGGACCACCCGACGTACGGGTCGATGGGGAACAGCATCGAGAGCAGCGCGCCGGCCGCGCCGGCCAGCGCCGTCCCGATACCGAGCGTGATGACGTAGATCTGATCGGTGTTGATCCCCATGTACTTCGCGGCCGTTCGGTTCTGCGCGGTCGCGCGGATCGCCTGTCCGGTCTTCGTGTACTGCAGGAACGCCCAGGTGAGGACGATGAGCAGGACACTGACGACGAACGTCACCGTGCGCGGGAACGACATATAGGCGATCCCGATGTCGATTCCGCTGCCGGGGAGTCCGATATCGGCGGTTCGGGAGTCGCCGCCGAGGAGCACGCGACCGAGGTTCTGCAGGATCAACGCGAGACCGAACAGCACGATGATCGGCTGTTCGATCCCCTCGTCGACGACGTGCTTCAACAGCACCTTCTGCAGCAGCACGCCGAGTCCGAACATCAGGACCATCGCGAGCAACATCCCCACGAGCGGCGTGATTCCCGTCGCCGCGAAGACGAGGATCGCGATGTACGCGCCGACCATCAGCATGTGGCCGTGCGCGAGGTTCACGATGTCCATAATACCGAAGACGAGCGAGAGACCCAGGGCTGCGAGGGCGTAAATGCCCCCGAGCAGCAGACCGTTGATTACCGACTGGGTGAGGAGGTCGGTTGCGACCATCGTTAGGCGTGTCTGCTATCCGTCCGGCCGGTCATCGCTCGCTCCACGGCGGGATCGGGTACTGGAAGTCGATCGCGCGCTCGGAGTCGGTGTCCGGGAACGCGAGCCGCTGTGCGCCCTCCCACCACTGACCGGTCGGCGCGGTCAGTTCGCCCTCGGTGGGCAGCCCGTTCTCCTCGAAGGTGAACGAGCCGATCACGGTCTCGAACTCCGTGCTCCGGAGCGCGTCGCGAACGGCCGTGGGATCGACGGATCCGGCCGCCTCGACGGCCTGCTGGGCGACCTGCGTCAGGTTGTACGAGCCGCCGACGTTCGCGGGCATGTACTCGGCCTCGATGTCGTACTCGGCGAAGAACGCCTCCCGGAGCGCCGCGTTTCCGTTGCCGGTCAGCCCCGGCACCCAGCCGGGACACATCAGCGCGTACGCGCCGTCCTCGCCGAGCGCCGACCACCAGGCGGAGGGGTCCGCGCCGCGGACGAACTTCAGCATCTTCGGGGCCCAGTTGCTGTCGCGCATCTGGTTGACCGCGGTGATGCCGCCCGGCGGCGACGGGTTCGAGAGCAGCACCTCGACCTCGTTGCTCTGCGCCTGCGAGATGAGCGTCGAGAAGTCCGAGGAACCGAGCTCGAAGACCTCGCGCATCACGACGTCGTAGCCCGCCTCGCTGAGCGTGTCCTCCCAGTAGTCGGCCTGCTCTTCGCCCCACCCGGAGTTCGGCTCCCAGATCCCGACGTTGGTCGGGCGCTCCTCCTCCTCGATCAGTTCGAGCGTCCCGAGCGTCGAGCGGGCGACGTCGCGGGACTTCGGGAAGGGCGAGAAGGTCCACTCGTAGTTGTCGTTGCGGTGCGGGGCCTCGTAGGCGAACGCGATCCCCAGGAACGGAAGCCCCTGGTTCTCCGCGAAGGCGCTCCCGGCCGTGACGAGCAGGCTGGAGAAGCTCCCCCAGATCATATTGACGTCGTTGTTGCTCACGATGGCCTGGAGCTGTTCGCGGAGCGTCTGTGCGTCGCTCTCGTCGTCGCGGAGGATGAGTTCGACGTCGCGGTCGAGTTCGTCGTTCATCCGTGCGACGCCGAGTTCGTAGCCGCGTCGGAGGTCTTCGCCGAGCGAGGAGAAGCTCCCCGTCTCCGGAACGGTCCCGGCGATGGTGAGCGGCGTCGTGTCGCCGCCGCTGTCCCCACCGCTATCGCCGCCGCTGTCCCCACCGCTATCGCCGCCGCCGTCTCCGCTGTCACCGCCGTCGTCGCCGCCCCCGCCGAGCGTACAACCGGCGAGACCGGTGATCGCAAGTGTGCCGGTCGCTCCGGCTCCCTTTAGATACGTCCGTCGTCGAATTGAGGTGTCATCACGAGCCATACCGTGTGACACAATAATTATAATGGAATATAAAAGTGTATGGTCCAGAAGCGGTATGCCAGCCACTCTCGTTTCGGACAGTAGAGAGCGCAGAGCACAAATTCGCAGACGACCCTGGCGGCGGAATTCGGGCCGTGACTACGACGACGGTTCGGCCTCGGCGTAGAGGTTGAACGCCTCGAACACCGGCCGATCGGTCATCGCGAGCAGCGTCGCCTCGCCGTGGGGCTCGTGGTGGTGGATCTCGTCCGGCGGGACGATGAAGATGTCCCACTGGCTCCACTCGAAGGCCTCGTCGCCGATGTGGGTGATACCCTCGCCGTCGATGACGAAGAACACCTCGGTCATGTTGTGGAAGTGCGGGTCGGTGTCCTCCTGCATCAACTGCGCGCGGAACGACATCGTCGGGAACAGCGGCGGTTCGCCGCTGGCGGGGTTGACGTACGAGAGGCTGTAGCCGTCGTTCGGGTTCGGGTCGTTGTTGTCGGCGCGCTGGTGCAGCGACTCGACCATCTCCGCCCACTGGAAGCGATAGGGCGGCGTCGGCTCCTGGTTCCCCTCGAAGGGACCTGGGATCCCGTCTTCCTTCAGGTCCTCCTCCGCGCGGCCGCGGCCGTACTGGGAGGCCCAGTAGCCCTGGCTCTTCGTGACCGGCTGCCGTTCGAGTTCGTGGTACTCGAAGGTGTTCTTGGCGTTCAGCGAGTCGAGGACGAGCGGGAGGTCGAGCACGTCGAGCCACGCGGCGGTCTCGTCGCTCTCGTTGACGTGGTCGTGCCACTCCCACTGCGGCGTCGTGATGAGGTCGTTGTCCTTCATCGGGAACTCCTCACCGGCGACGACCGTCTTCATGTCCTCGTGGCCGTCGATGGTGAATCGCAGGGCGTTCGCCCCGTGGCGGTGTGACGGCGCGGTCTCGCCCGGCGAAACCGTCTGGATTCCGACGTAGATGGTGTTCGAGATCGCGTTCGCCGTGTTGATCGGAACGGCGACTCGCCGCTGGAACCCCGGCGGCAGGTCCGCGATCGGCACGTCGCGCTCGATCGCGTCGATGGACTCCTTGATGTCGTCCCACTTCCAGATGTCCGCCTCGGGGTCGTCGAGGACGGTCCCCATCTCGTCTTCGACTTCCCAGAGCGGACGGAGGTCGTGCTCCTCGAGGATGTCCCGGGTGTTGGAACTCATCTCTAGGAGTTCCTCTGGCTCTTGCTGTGCCATACGCGATTATTCGTGAAACTCGATAATAAGTGTGTTGGACGCCCGCACGCCACAGAACGACGTAGATACCCCTCAGAACGGCCGTGAACCCTGAACGGGACGACGACGGGACGCGCTACTTATGCGGTCGCTTCGGCGGTCTCTGTGGCTTGCGCCTCGAAGACCTCTTCGGTGCTGAAGAGCGACCGGCACTCCTCACACACCATCTGTCGCTGAATCGCGTACTCCCAGAGCTTACCGCCGCAGTTCAGACAGTCGAAGTGCGCCTCGACGAACGGATCATTGGTTGCGTACGGGTTCTCGAACTCCGCCATACCACACGCTACTCGCGTAATTCCTAAAAGCGTATCGCCAGACTCGACGCTCCCGGTCGAGGGTTTATATACGAAGACGGGACCACCTGCGCTGTGCGATGAGAACGACCCCGCGCCGGATCGCGGTTGCTCGGCACGTCGGCGCGGGGAGCAAGAGGACGGCGCGGAACCGGCGGCAACGCCGCTGGAGAAGTCCTCGCGAGCGAGTGCCGACTGTCCGCCATCGGTACCCTATCGACCGACCGCGGCCGCCTCCATCGCGGAACGAGTCGGCGTCGCGACTCCGCCCGCGGTCCGAAAGAGCCGTCGCGTCCGCTCGCCGTGATTACTCCTCGGCGTACTCGACGAACTTCGAGTGGATCTCGTCGGGGATCTCGACTGCGCCGCCGCCGCCGGTTTCGGCACAGACACGCTGTTCGTACCCCGAGAAGGCCAGCGTGTCGCCGTTGTACGCTTCGTACTCGAACCTGACGGCCCGCGTGCTCGGATCCGGGGTCAGCGTCATCCGGACGTCGTCGCCCGCGTGGAGCGGGGCCTTGAACTCGAACTGCATATCGACGAGCGGGAACCCGAAGTCGTAGTTCTCCGTGAGCTCCCAGAACGGGTAGCCGATCTCCTGCATAAACATATCCGAGGTCTCGTGGAGCGCGTCCACGATACGGGGGTAGTGAGCGATGCCGTGCGGGTCGGTGTCCGAGAACCGGACCGTCCAGGTGCGTTCGTACATTATCGTTCCTCGAGTACGACCAGCGCGTCGAGCGCAATCACTCCATCGGTCGTCGCAAGAACTGGGTTGACGTCGAGTTCCGCGATCGGGTAGTCGTCGACCAGATCGCCGACGGACGCGATCGCCTCGGCGAGGCTCCCGACGTCGGCGGGGTCGCTCCCGCGGTAGCCCGAGAGCAGCGGCGCGGACTGCAGTTCCTCGATCATCGCGCGAGCCTCCTCGGCGTCGATCGGTGCGATCCGGTGGCTGGTGTCCTCGAATATCTCGGTGAACACGCCGCCGAGTCCGGTGAGCACGACCGGACCGAAGGACGGGTCGCGGACCCCGCCGACGATAACCTCGGTGCCGCGCTCGAGATCCATCGCCTCTTCGACGAGGACGTCGGCCTCGATTCCCCGCTCGGAGGCGGCGTCGAAGATCGCCTCGGCGGCTTCTCTGACCGTCTCGGGGGTGTCGAGTCCGACAGCGACGCCGACGCCGCCGGCCCAGTCGCTCTTGTGCGTGACGTCCGGTGAGGACACCTTGACGACCACCGGATAGCCGATTCGATCGGCCGCGTCGACCGCCTCGTCGACGTCCGAACACACCTCGAAGGCTGTCGTGTCGACGCCGACCGACGCGAGGAGCCGCTTCCCCTCGGCCTCGGTCAGGGTGTCGCGGCCGTCGGCGCGAGCGGCGGCGATCGGGTCCGGGAGGGACTCACTCATCGGCTGCCACCTCCTCGTCGACGACGCCAGGAGACACGTCACCGTCGGCACCGGCTCCGGCAGACACGTCACCGTCGGCGACGGCTCCGGCGGGGATCGACCCGCCGTCAGCGACGCGGTCGCCGCCGTGCAACTGCGCGTAGCGAGCGAGCGCGCCGGCGGCGTCGGCCGCGCGTTCGGGCGTCTCGAAGAACGGCACGCCGACGTCTTTCAGCTCCTCGCGCTGGCCGGCCAGCGCCTCCTCGATGCCCTCGGTCGCGAACAGCACGGGCTTGTCGACGCGTTCTGCGAGACCGTCGAGTGCGTCGACCGGCAGGCCGAGCGCCGCCTCGAACAGTTCGTAGACGAGGACGATGTCGATCCGGTCGTCCTCGGCGACGGCGGTCACGATATCCCCGAACTCGGGCATCGGTCGGCCGGTGTCGACGGGATTGTCGGCGTAGGTGATCCCGGGGAGGATCTCGTCGACGCGTTCCTGGGTCGCTTCGGTCAGCTCCGGGAGCCGCCCGCCGGCGCGCTGGATGCGGTCCGTGATGATGATCCCCGGTCCGGCCTGGGCGGTGACGACTCCGACGTTCGGGCCGTCGGGAGTCGGGGAGTTCCCGAGCGCCGCAGCGGCGTCCAGCAGGTCGTCAGTGGCGTCGACCGTCGGGACGCCGTACTGGGCGAAGCCCGCGGTGTACAGTTCGTGATCGCCCGTGAGCGCCCCCGTGTGGGACTCCGCGAAGTCGCCGACGTCGGACTGGCCGACCTTGTACGCGATCACCGGTGTGTCGCTCTCTCGACAGGCTTCGAGCAGGCCTCGGCCGTCGTCTGTCCCCTCGACGTGGAGGACGATGGCGTCCGTCCGGTCGTCGCCGTCGAAGTACTCGACGGTCTCGGCGAAGCCGACGTTGGCCCGGTTCCCGAGGCCGACCATCGCGGAGATGCCGCGGCCCTGCCGACGAGACTGGAACGCCAGGACGTGTGCGACCCCGCCGCTCTGGGCGATGACCGCGGTGTTCCCCGGTGGGACTTCCTCGGCACCGCTGGCGAACGTACACCGGAGGTCGATCCCGGGGACCAGAAAGCCGCTGGTGTTCGGCCCGAGCAACGAGATGTCGTACTCCCTGGCGACCTCGACGATGGCCTCCTGTAGCTTCTCGCCGTCCTCGCCGGCCTCGGCGAACCCGCTGGCGTAAATGACGGCCGCACCGATGCCCGCCTCCCCGCACTCCTCCAGTACGTCCGGCGTGGCAGGCCCTGGAACGCAGCAGAGCGCGAGGTCGACGTCGCCGTCGATTTCGGTCACCGACGAGACGAACTCCGACCCGAACAGTTCTCCCGTGGCCGACGGGTTCACCGGATACACCGGCCCGTCGAACTCCGCGGCGTTCGCCATCGCTTCGTACCCGATCTTCCCCTCGGTCGCCGACGCGCCGACGACGGCGATCCCCGAGGGTTCGAAGAGCTGTTTGAGAGTCACGGTCTCACGTAAACCGAATACCGTCAAAGCGTTTTCCCCCGCAGTCGACTTCCCACCGACGCGTTTCGGCCGGAGGCGGACGTTCCGTGATACCGACCGCGACCGGTTACTCCGACTCACGGAGTCTGCTCGACTATTCCGTAAGTTTATCATCGTGGGTTGGATATCGATCGATAATGACGTTACTGGAAGGTCGAGGGCTGACGAAGAAGTTCGGTGGGGTCGTCGCCATCGAAGACGTCTCCTTCACTGTCGAGCGCGGCGAGGCCGTCGGGCTCATCGGTCCGAACGGGGCCGGAAAGAGCACGCTGTTTCGGACGATAACCGGCGTTCACCCGCCGACGGAGGGAGAGGTGTTCTTCGACGGCGAGAACATCACCGGCGAGACGCAACACGAGATCTGTCACCGCGGCTTGGCGAAGACCCACCAGATCGTCCGACCGTTCGGGAGCCTCTCGCTCCTCGAGAACGTCGCCGTCGGCGCGTCGTTCGGCGGGCGAAAGTTCGACGATCCGCGCGAACGGGCCGCGGAGATGCTGGAGTTCGTCGGACTCGAAGAGCAGATGCACGCCGACACGGGGGAACTCAGCGTCGGCCAACTCAAGCGCCTCGAGATCGCCCGCGTTCTCGCGACCGATCCCGAGATGGTCCTCTTCGACGAGGTCGCCGGCGGACTCGATCCCGAGGAGACCGAAGGCATCATCGACCTCGTCGGCGACATCGTCGACGAGGGGAAAACGGTGTTCCTCATCGACCACGTGATGCGCGCACTGATGACCGTGAGCGAGCGCGTGATGGTACTCGACAACGGGAAACTCATCGCGGAGGGAACGCCGGAGGAGATCCAGAACGACGACCAGGTCATCGAGGCCTACCTGGGCGAACACGCCGGAAAGGACCTCTCGGACGCGATCGCCGAGAGCTGAAGTCGGTCGTCAGCTCCGAACGACGCGCTTTTTCGACTCTCTACCGCTTTCCGGCGAAATCGACGAACGCCGCGATCTTCTCGCTCGCGCCCTCGGTCACGCTCGAACCGTGGTACACGAGGCCGATCTCGAACTCGTAGTCGAGCAGCCGGGCGAGCGACTCGTCGGCGACCGCGACGTCCGCAGAGTAGTGCGCCGTCGGGAGGACGAAGTGCCCCGCCGGAAGTCCCCTGGCGTCCGAACCGAACAGCGCGTCCCCGAGGACGGCGACGCCGGTCGCCTCGTCGACGAGTGCGTGATGCGCGTCGGTGTGACCCGGGACGTGCACGGCCGTGAACTGCCCCACTTGATCGCCGTCCGCGAAGCGGTGATCCACCGCGACGTCGACGTCGACGCCCTCGGGGACCCACGCCTCCAAGTCGAAGCGCTCGACGAGACCCGCCAGTCCGCCCACGTGGTCCGGGTCGCCGTGCGTGATCACGATCCGTTCGGGTGTGATACCCAGCGAGTCGAGCGCGGCGGCGACGACGTCGACGGTGTCCTCGAAGCCGGCGTCGACGAGCGTCGGCGTCTCGCCGTCGACGCAGAAGACGCGCCAGCGGGCGTCGGGGGCCTCTTTCACGGTGATGTCGTAGACGTCCGGTGCGATCTCCGTCACGGTCGGATCGGTGTCGGTCATCGGCCGTCGATACGCCGGCACGGATGTTAAAGTATACCGTCAGAACCGAACCGGTTCGGCTTATGATTCGCACACTGCGGACGCATCGACATCCCTATTGTGGTCCACGGTGACACGACGGACACGAACGATGACTGATGGAATTCCGGCGCGTGCTCGCGGGGCGCTCCCGGTGGATCCCTCCTGGCTCGCCCTGCCCGCGGGGGTCCTCGTCGCCGGTGCGGTTCTCCAGTTCGCGCCGCTGTCGGCCGAGGCCGCTCGGATGCTCGCGATCACGCTGTTCTGCGTCGCGATGTGGATCGGGTCGCCGGTGGACCCGTGGTTCACCGCGCTGATCGGGATCGGTCTGATCGGCGTGGGCTTCTCGGCGGAGCTCGCGCTGACCGGCTTCCAGTCGCCCGCGACGTGGCTCGTGGTCGTCGGGCTCCTCATCGGGGAGGCCGCGACCGCGAGCGGACTGGCCGGCCTCGTCGAGCGGACCTCGCTGCACCGGATGCCGGACCGGATCGCCACCGACGCCGTCGCCGTCTACCGCTACCTGCTCGTGGTCCTCTCGGTCGGGAGCCTGGCGCTCGCGGTGTTGGTCCCCTCCTCGCTCGTGCGAGTGCTGATCCTCGCGCCGATCCTCAAATCCCTCGGCGACCTGTTCACCGAGCGGAGCGCGAAGATCGGGATCTTTCTCGGGCCGCTGTTTGCGACCTACTACGGAGCGTCCGGCATTCTGACCGGCTCGCTCGCGAACATCATCGTGACTGGACTCGTCGAGTCCAGCGGCGGACCGGCGATCACCTGGACGGAGTGGACGCTCTGGATGGGCCCGGTGATGGGCGTCGGCCGCGTCGTCGTCGTCGTCGCCGTCACGTATCTCCTGTATCGCCCCCGGGACCCGGACGCGATCGACGTCCCCGAGGGCCTCGAATCCGTCTCCGCGTCGCCCAAAGAGCGGCGGATGCTCCTCTTTCTCCTCGTCGGCGTCGCGGTCTGGGCGACGGACTTCGTCCACGGGCTCCACCCGCTCTTCGGCGCGGTCGTCGTCGCGCTCCTGTCGTTTTCCCCCCGGATCGGGGTCATCGACCACGGGGCGATCGGCGAGACCGACTTCTCGATCCTCTTCTTCCTCGGCGCGATCTTCGCCATCGCCGAGGGACTCCAGCAGACCGCGTTCACCGACCTGGCGGCCGACACGATGCTCTCGTACCTGCCGAGCGATCCGTCGCTGCCGCTCGTCTTAGTGTTCGTCGTCGTCGTCTCGATGTCGCTGGCGTTCGTGATGGAGGGGATGGCCGTCGCGAGCGTGATCACGCCCGTCTTCGTCTCCTTCGCGACGAGCGCGGGGATCCCGCTCGTCCCCGTCGCGATGATCGAGAGCGTCGCGCTGAACGCGTACTTCTTCCCGTACCAGTCGGCCGTCCTGGTCGCGATGCTCGGGCTCGGCGTGGTCGACACGATGGAGCTGAGCCGGATGGCGGGACTCTGTACGGTCGCGACGCTCGTGTTCCTGCTGCCGATTCAGATCGCGATGTTCACCTTCCTGTTCTGAACACCGTCGGTGTCGTTCGGAGGACACCTCCGCCACAGTCGACCGACGAGCGTGTTTTGAAATAGAAAATCCGCAGCCCTCGTTACGAGAAGTACTTCTCGACGAGGTCCTCACGCTGGATCGTCCCCGTGTCGGTGCGGGGGAGTTCCTCGTCCGTTATCGCGTACGCCCGCGGACGCTTGAAGTCGGCCAGGCCGTCGTGCTGGAGGCAGTACTCCTCGAGTTCGTCTTCCGTGAGTTCCACGCCGTCTTCTGTGACGACGACGGCCGTCACGACCTGTCCCCAGTCCTCGTCGTCGAGGCCGAAGACGCAGGCCTCTGCCACGTCGGGATGGTTACCGAGGACGCGTTCGACCTCCGCGGGGTAGACGTTCTCGCCGCCGCTGTTGATCATGTTGTCGACGCGATCGACGATGTAGAGATAGCCCTCCTCGTCGATCCGTGCGACGTCGCGGGTGCGGAGCCAGCCGTCGAAGTAGGACTTCTCGGTCGCCTCCTCGTTGTCGATGTACTCGTGGGACATCCCCGGACCGCGGGCGATGATCTCCCCGCGCTCGCCGGCGTCGACGGTGGCGTCGGGGTCGGGGTCCTCCGAGAGGGGCGCGGTCTCGACGACGCGGATCTCCCAGGTGAACGACTCCTTCCCGATGGTTCCGGGATGCTCCTCCTGGACGCTCGGGTGTGCGAAGGAGAGGTCGGGCCCCGCCTCGGTCATCCCGTAGGTGTTGTAGACGTGCTCTGAGAGGTGCTCGTGGGTCTCCTCGATGAGGTTCTCCGTGACGATGGCCCCACCGGTCCGGATGTACGACAGCGTGTCGGTGTCGTAGGGCATCTCCGCCCCGCGCTGGATGTCGTTGAGCGCCTTCAGCTGGGTCGGCACGGCGAGCAGCCCCGTGACCTCGTGGGTCTCGATCAGGTCCAGTGCCTCCTCCGGATCGAACGTCGAGTGCAGGACGACCGTCGCGCCCGCGACGAAGTGCGGATACAGCCACGCGTCGGTCGTCACCATGTGGTACCACGGCGAGGTGCAAAGCGCGGTGTCGGTCTCGTCGATGCCGTGCTCCATGATGACCTGCGCCGCGCCGTACCAGAGCTGATCCTGGTCGAACGCGACGGTCTTCGGGACGCTCGTGGTCCCGCTGGTGTGCAGCACCGCGCACTCGTCGTCGGCCGGCAGCGACCCGTCGAGGCTCGGATCCGAGTCGTCGAGGACGGCCTCGTAGGACTCGACGGCCTCGTGGTCGACGTCGCGGTCGCCGGCGTGGAGGGCTGCGTCGAACGCGCCGCGATCGAGGAGGTCGAGGGCGTCGTCGACGTTGTGGTCGTCGAAGACCAGCGCCTCCGCCTCCGCGGTGTCGGCCATCTGCTGTAACTCACTCACCGTCGCCCGGTAGGAGAGTTGCACCGTCGCGAGGCCGCGCTTGTTCCCGGCCCACATCGATTCGATAGCTGAGAAGTGATTTATCGCGAGCACGGCGAACCGCTCCGTCCCGACCCGTTCGGTGACGGCGTTCGCCAGTCGTGTGCTCCGGTCGTCCAGTTCGGCGTACGTGAACGAACGGCCGTCGTCGGTTACGAGCGCCGGTTTGTCGGGATAGCAGCGGGCCGAGCGCGCGAGGGCATCTCCTAGTTTCATAGTCTCGTGTTAGGCATCAACAGGCCAACTGCAGCATTAATTGTTTTGATCGGTGACGATTCGTGATGCGGTTCCTGTCGACGGACGTGTCGATATCAGGATGCTAGCCTTGTGAGATTGAAAACGTCGTCAGGAGACGGGACGCCCGCCAGTGGAGGGGACAGCGACGACGGCGAATTTATTACAGATCGGGCGGTACCGAGGCGATATGGCACGAGTGCGCGACGGAATCGCTGGCATCCTCGCGTACGTTCGGCCCACGTTTATGCTCCCCGCAGTCGGGATATCGGCCTACGGCGGAACGCTGGCACCCGCCGCGGAGTTCGAGTGGGGCACTGCCGCCCTCCACGCCGGCACCGTCGGGCTGGCCCTGTTCGTCGCGCACCTCCGCGACGGCTTCGTCGACGGCCATCTGCGCGGCGAAGAGGCCCCGCGGCTCTCCGTGGCGACGTTCCGCGGGGGAATCCGGCTAGGGTCCGCCGCCGTGATCGTGCTCTCCGCTATTCTGGCGACTCTTTCGGGACCGATCCCGGCGTTCTCGACGCTCTTGCTGCTCGGACTCGCGCTCCTGCACGCTCCCTATTTCGACCGGCATCCGCTGACGGTCACCGTCGATTATCCGATCGGAATCGGCGTCGCCCTGATCGGTGCTCACGCGGCGCAGGCGACAGTTTCCGGGACCGTCGCCGCCGTCGCCGCGCTCGTCGCCGGTCTGCTCGCGGGAATCAAGGTCGGTATCGACCGCCTCGACGAATCGTTCGATCGGTCGATCGGCAAACGGACCCTTCCGGTCGCGTTCGGAGCGGCGCGGGCAGAGCGGATCGCGGCCGGCATCTTCCTGCTCACGGCGGCCGCGTCCGTCGGCGTCGGGCTCTCCGGAGCGGCGGGACTCCTCAGTGTCTCTCCCGGGCTCGCCGTCGGCGCGGCCTCCGTTCCCGTCGCGTGTCTCCTCGCGACGGTCCAGTTGCCCCCCGAGCGCGCTGTCCGGGTTCAAATGGCGCTGACGTACGCCTTCGCCGCACTGCTCTTTCTGTCTGTATGCGATCCGCAGTGTGCGGGGGTCGCGGTCGCCGAACGCGCCTTCGACGCGCTCTCCGGTTCGATCAGCGGCTGATCGAATCACCGATACGCGATCGTGAGGTCGATCTCGTCGGTGGCTGCCCGCAGGTGCTCGAGGATCTCGCCCTCACAGCGCTCCTTCGACATCCGGTGTGCGGGCCCCGCCACGCTCAACGCGCCCTGAACGTCCCCATCGACGGTCAACGGGACGCCGATCGCCTGTATCCCCTCCAAGTCCTCACTGAGATTGAGCGCGTAGCCCTGCTCGCGGATCTGTTCTAATTCCTCGTCGAGTCGCTCCCGGTCGGTGATCGTGTTCTCGGTTCGGGCGGGCAGTCCGTGTCGCTCGACGATCCGGTCGACATCCGCCTCGGGCAAGTGGGCGAGAATCGCCTTGCCGCCGGAGTTGTAGTGCATGTGATCCTGCGTCCCGAGGATGGTGTTGACGTTGATGTCGTTGTCGCCCCCGCGCCCGTAGACGTAGATCGCCTTCCCGTTCTGGTGGGCGATGAGCCACGACATCTCCCCGGTCTCTCGCTCGATCCGGTCGACGGCGGCGAGGCCGGACTGGAATATTTCGAGTTGACTGCGGACGTACTGGCCGTACTGGAAAAACCGGAGCCCCAGGTGGTACTCCCCGCCCCGCTTGACGACGAAACCGCGCTCCACGAGCGTCGTCAGGTGCCCGTGGACGGTGCTCTTGGCGATGCCGAGGCGGTCTGCGAGCTCGGTGACCCCAGCCCCGTCGAGGCGTCGCAGGAGTTCGACGACGTCGAACAGCGTCTCGTCGGACTTGATCCCCTGACTTTTCCCCGATTTCTTTCCCATACGCGTACTCTTCGAACCGGAAACAAGTATTTGTCGTGTACGTTCGACCGGTATATCCACCCGGTAGTCGACGAGACTGCAGTACAGTGTTCGACAGTATCGAATACACTCTGATCCGTAGGAAACATAACAACCGTACGGATGTTACCACGACCGCGTCGGATTTTCAGATGGAAAATAACCGGTGGCTCGGGAGACCGGGGCGAACGGACTACGCCATTGGGCTTCCCGGTGGACGTTGCCGAACGTCCCGACAACCTCCGTTCGACATCATCGAATAGACTTGTGTCGATCATTCGACCGCGCGAGTATCCAGTCCCGCATCACGGAACCGGGCGGCCAGTTCGACGTACGTCTCGTGGGTCTGATCGATCTGTGCGAGTTGTCCGTCGGTCAACGGTCGCGTCTCGGCGGGCGTGCCGTACGCCAGGTGCTCCGACGGAACCGTCTGATCTTTCCGTACTACCGCGTTCGCGGCGATTATACAGTGGTCCTCGACGGTCGCCCCTCCCAGTACGGCGCTCTGCATTCCGACGAGCGTGTGGTCACCGACGTCCGCGTAGTCGACGACTGCTCCGTGGCCGACCGTGACGGCGTCGCCGAGCGTCGCCCCGTGAAGCATCGCGAACTCCTGCACGTTCGTCTCTTCGCCGACCGTCACCGCCGTTCCGTGTCCGCGGAGACAGGCGAACGGCCAGACGCTCGCCCGGGCGCCGACCGCGACCTCCCCGACGAGGTACGCCATCTCGGAGACGAACGCCTCGTTCGCGACGGCCGGTTCCGTACCTTCGAACGCACGTAACATACGAGGTAACTGTCGGCATCGGTGATTAATCTCACTGTCCCTCGGTCGTTGGCCGGCCGTCGGAGGGCGGTGGACCGACCGGTTGTTCGACTTCATAGAACGGAATGGTCGTCTCTCTGCGATCGATCGCCGACCACTCGAACGGTCACCGCCACAGTTCCTGGAATCGGCGCGGAAATATAAGTAGGTGGCCGGAGGAGTGTGCGTATGGTCCGAGTACTGCTCGCACTCGACGACGACATCGCGCAGTCGCACGCACAGACGAACGCCATCGAGGATATGGTCGAGACGGCCACCGGTGCGGAGGTGTTCATCCTCCACGTGTTCGGGGACAATCCCGAAGGGGCGTCCGTCCAGCAGGTCGAAGCGGTCCGGGAGGCGTCCGACCGACTGGAGGAGGCCGGCGTCGACGTTCAACTCCTCGAAGCCAGCGGTTCACCGGCGGACGAGATCCTGCGGTACGCCGACGAGCAGGACGTCGATCAGATCTGTGTCGGCGGCCGGAAGCGCTCGCCCGCCGGCAAGGCGCTTTTCGGAAGCGTCACCCAGGACGTGATCCTCGGTACACACCGTCCGGTGCTCGTCTGCGGGAGCACCGAAGAGTAAGGAATCTCCGACTGTTCGTTCGGAGAGAACGGACAGCCGACTACGCTTTTCGAGGCCGACCGACCGCTACTCGTTGTTGATCGCCGAGTCGAGGTTCCGTTCGAGCGCTGTAACGCTCCGGCTGATCTCTGCGACCTGTTCGGTCTGCTGTTGGTTCGCCGCGGCGAGTTCTGCGACCTCGTCTGCGATCCGTTCGACGCCCTCGACAGTCGTCCCGAGCATCGCCGAGATGTCCTCCGCGCTCGTCGCCTGCTCGTCGGTCGCCGTCGCGATCTGTTCGAGCTGGTCCGAGACGTCCGCGATCGACGACTGGATCTCGCGTTGGTTCTCGTTGACGGCCTCGATCTGGGTCTCGATCTCCTCGACCTGTTCGGTCGTCTGCTCGATGCCCTCGATGGTGTCGTTCGCGATCTCCGAGATGGACTCGACGAGTCCCTCGATGCGATCCGCCTCCGTCTTCGACTCGGAAGCGAGCGATTTCACCTCGTCGGCGACGACGGCGAAGCCCTCTCCCGCGTCGCCCGCCCGAGCGGCCTCGATCGATGCGTTCAGTGCCAGGATGTTGATCTGGTCGGCGATGTCGTCGATCAGAGCGACGACCTCGTCGATCTCCTCGACCCGGTCGGCGAGATTCTCCGCGTCCGAAGCCATCCGGTCGCTCGCGCTCGCGACGTCCTCGACGGTCCGCAGGAGTTCGGTCGTCGACTCCTCGGAGTCGGTAGCGAGGTCAGCGGTGTCTGCGCTCTGGGTGCTTATCGTCTCGACGCTCGCGGCCACCTCCTCGGTCGTGGCGCTGAACGTCTGGATCTCGTCGTCGACCTCGCGGACGTGTTCGGCCTCCTGCTCTGCGACCTCGGCGATCACGTCGACGTTCTCGGTGACCTGTGAGGACGCCGCCTCCAGTTCCCCGACATTCGATTCCAAGTCCTCGCGCACCTGCTGCTGGACGCTCTGCATCGACTGGCGCTGTTCGACGAGGTCCGTTACTTGATAGAGGACCTCGAAGGCCCCGGCGACGGATCCGTCGGGCCCAGTGAGGGGGACCCCCATCGCTCGGCCGTGTCCCTTCTCGCCGTCGGTATTGGTGATCGTTCGTACTTCCGTCTCGCGAATCGTCTCGCCGGTGCGTGCGACCTTCTCGGCGAGGGTCTCGGTCACGTCCTCGGTCCCGATCACTTCGTGGGCTTCGCGACCCAGCGCGTCCTCGGCCGAGAGACCGACGAACGACGCCTGCTCTTCGTTCCAGTGCGTCAGCCGACCGTCGTCGTCGACGACGATGATCGGCTCCGGGAACTCCGCGGCGAGCTGGTCGAACATGTGACGCCAGTGGTCGCGCTCGGCTTTGTACCGCTCAGTGTCGCTCATCCCTTCCGGGAGGTCCGGAGCGAGGGTGGCGTTTTCGGGAACCGGGTTTTGGGTTGCCATTGCGAACGAGTCCATCGTGTCCCTACATAACTGATTCGCCCGGTTTTCACGAATGATATCGAACCCACCGGCCGAGCCGACCGGTCGAACCCGCCGACTGTCAGTCGTACGCCCTGCCCTTGACGAGGGCGACGACCTCGAACGTCGTGACGACCTCGTCGTCACCGTTGACCGCCTCTCCCGCTGTGGTGACGTAGCCGCGGTCGCCGTGTTTCGTCGAGGGTTGCTTGTCCAGTACCTCGGTGCGGAGGTGCAACGTATCGCCCGGTCGAACCGGCTTTCGCCACCGGATGTGTTCGACCTCGACGCCGGCCAGCGCCGCGAGCGGCTCGGGCTGTTCGGCGATCATCCGCATACACATCGCCATCGTGTGCCAGCCCGAGGCGACGAGTTCGCCGAAGAAGGAGTCTGCGGCGGCCTCCTCGTCGGTGTGAAACGGCTGCGGGTCGTACTTTGTACCGAACTCTTTGATCTCTTCGGCCGTCACGTCGTAGGATCCGAACGCCGCGGTCGATCCGACCTCGACGTCCTCGAAATATCGCATACCCGATGCACACTCGGCGGTGTAGAAAACCCTTCGACGCCCGGGGGGTGGTGACCGCGGACGCGAGGAGGAACGGTCCGGCGCTGCAGCAGGGGTCCTCCCTCGCTACGGTTTCAGGCTCCACGACGCATCTGCGGGTGGCACACCAACGTACCGCAAGGATTTATGTACCGCACGTCGAAGACCCGAGTATGGCGCGACAGTCAAATCTGGAACAGGCTGCCGAAGCGGCGGATGACCTGCCGGATCCCCGGGACGTCGTCGAGAAAGACGAAGAGGTACCGCTCGAGGAGGTCTTCGACGAGACGTTTATGACCGAGAACACCGACTTCGACACCTTCGACGAGATGGTGGCTGCGAGTCCCTCCGAGGCGACCTCCGCTGACGAGCTCGGCCGGGTCCCCCGCGACGAGTGGGACGAGTTCATCGCGGAGACGACGAACTTCGAGGACGAAGAGGAGTTCGTCTTCGCCGCCCGCGACCACTGGGTCGCGAAGAAACTCGGGCTGAACTGACACCGAATCTGCGTCCGCCGGCGTTCGAATCGGATTCGCTGAGCGACCGCTCTACCGTCGGAACCGCCGCGTTCGACGGTCTCCAGCCGATGCAACCACAACGATTATGAGGTACGTGTGGCAAGGTACGAACAGACACGATGAGCTCAACTGACATCGACCAACCAGTGTTAGTCGCCGGTGCGGGGCCGACCGGGATGACCGCGGCGCTCGCGCTGCACGCACGTGGCATTCCCGCAGCGATCCTCGAGGCCGACTCCGAGGACCGCGACCGCGCCGGGAGCCGTGCGATCTACGTCCACGGATCGACGCTCAAGACGCTCGAACGGAACTACCCGGGTCTCGGGAAGGACCTCGTCGACGAGGGGCTCGTCTGGCCGACCCGCCGGACTGTCTGGCGCGGCAAGGACGTCTTCAAGCGGACCTACGACAACCCCGGCGGCAGCGGCGAGTTCCCCCACTTCACCAGCCTCCCGCAGGTCACCACCGAGAAGTACATGCACGAGGCGTTGGAGGAACTCGGCATCGACATCCACTGGGATGCCGGCGTCGAGTCCGTCGAGTCGACCCCCGACGGCGTCCACGTCGAGACGGCCGACGGTCGAGAGTGGGAGACACCGTACCTCATCGGCGCGGACGGCGGCGGCTCGGCGGTCCGCAACGAGATCGGCTCCGAGTTCGAGGGCGACCAGTCGGAGAACTCCTTCATCATCGTCGACGTGGAGACGCTCGACGGAAACACGATCGAGGAGGAACCCATCCCGTTCGAACGGCTGTTCCACTACGACGCGCCCGAGGCGGGCGGCCGTAACGTGATGCTCGTGCCCTTCTCCGGCGGCTGGCGGCTCGACATCCAGTGTCTCGGTGACGACGATCCCGAGGAGATCGCGAGCGACGAACAGATGCGCGAGTTCGTCCGCGAGATCATGGGCGAGGAGTACGTCGACAACATCCAGTGGACCTCTACGTACAAGTTCCTCCAGGTCATCGCCGACTCGTTCGTCGACGAGCACCGCCGCGTGCTCCTGGCCGGCGAGGCCGCGCACCTGCTGGCTCCCTTCGGTGCCCGCGGGATGAACTCCTGCGTCGCCGACGCCGACGAGGCCGCCTCGGCCGTCGCCGTCGCCGCACGGGCCCGACGGGACGCCGTCGCGCGCAACGAGGTCGAACTGTACGCCGCCCGCCGCGAACGCGCCGCGGAGTACAACATCGACGCCGCAGGACAGGCCCTGGACTACCTGCAGGGCGACACCCCGGTCACCGTCCTCCGCAAGGAGGTCGCCGCGTCGCTGGCGGACCACTTCGAGTCGGCCGGCGAGTACCTCGACGACGCGCCGTACGGCCCCCACGACGCCCCGCCGATCGCGGCGACGGGCAACTACTGAGCAGGGCATCATCCACGGACTTCGTCTTTTTTCACGCCGCAGCCGACTCCCACAGCGGCAGTGCCGCACAGGCCATCGTCGTCTCCGACAGGCCGCAATCGGTCGGACGAGCGTTTCGGTTCGACAGAATGCCGAGCGGACGACGCCGCTCAGTAGTTCCGGTAGATGAGGTCGCGCTGGACCGCGCCGACGCCCTCGTAAGCCATCGGCATCCGGACGTCGCGGTAGACCCGGGTGACCCGCTCGTCGTTCAGCAGCGCCCGTCCGCCGTGGAGTTTCATCGCCGTCTCCGCGCACTCGGCGGCCACCTCGGTGGCCTTCGCTTTCGCCATCGCGGCCCACCGCTCGGCGTCCTCGCCCGCCATCACGTGGTCGACCGCCTGCCACAGCAGCGCGCGGGCGCTCTCGAACTCCATCCGCATCTCCGCGAGGTCGTGCTGGACCGACTGGAAGTCCGCAACCTGTCGGCCGAACTCCTCCCGTCCGTGGACGAACTCCCAGGCCTCCTCGATGGCGGCGGCCGCGAGGCCGATCCCGTGGGCCGCCACCCGGACTCGACCGGTGTTGAAGAACTCCGCGACCATCTTGAACCCGTTACCGCGCTGGCCGACGAGATTCTCCTCCGGTACGCGGCAGTCGTCGAAGACGATGCGCGCCTGCTCGGAGGCCCGGTAGGCCATCTTCTCGGGGATCGGCTCCGCCTCGTAGCCCGGTGCGTCGGTCGGGACGAGGAGCAGCGAGTGGTTGCTGTGGCGATCGTCGCTCTCCTCTGTCCGTGCGTAGACGGTGATGTAATCGCCGGAGACGCCGTTGCCGATCCAGTACTTCTCTCCGTTGAGCACCCACTCGTCGCCGTCGAGGCGGGCGCTCGTCTCCATTCCCGCGAGGTCGCTACCCGTGTCGGGTTCGGAGATGGCCATTCCGGTCCGTTTCTCGCCTTCGGCGACCGCGCGGAGGTACTCCTCCTTCTGTGCCTCGGTGCCGAACTCCTGGAGGATCTCGGTGCCGAAACTCTGGCTGACGATTCCGAGTCCGAGCCCCGCGTCCGCGCGGAAGAACTCCTCGACGGTCGCGACGATCTCGTCGAGCGAACGGCCCGGACCGCCGTATTCGGCGTCTATCTCTTGGGCCACCAGTCCCGCGTCGTGCGCGGCCTCGACGACGTCGACGGGGTACTCCCCGGAGTCGAAGTACTCGGCCGCGACGGGGGCCATCTGCGCTTCGGCGAACGCCCGCGCACGGTCTTTCGGTTCTCGGGCCGCTTCGGGGACGACCGTTTCTGAGAGTATATCTGATTGCATATCTTTTTTCGGTAGTGTCGTTTATCAGGAATATCTGTCCGGGATCCTCGGAATCAGTTCTCTAGCGGAAGCGAACCGTGTTCGTCGGTGAACTGGTCTCGAAGGCTCTTCTTGTTGAACTTGTGGGTCGTCGTTTTCGGAATCTCATCGACGAAACGGAATACGTCTGGAAGCCACCACTTCGGGAACGTCTCCAGCAGATGCTCCCGCAGCGTCTCCTCGTCCACGCTCGGATCGTCGGTCACGACGAAGGCGACCGGGCGCTCCTGCCACTTCTCGTGGGGGACGCTGATCACGGCCGCCTCGGCGACGCCCTCGGCGTCGATGAGGGAGTTCTCCAGTTCGACCGAGGAGATCCACTCGCCGCCGCTCTTGATCGCGTCGTCGATGCGGTCGACGATGTCGAGGTACCCGTACTCGTCGATGGTGCCGACGTCGCCGGTCTTGAACCACCCGTCCTCGGAGAACGACGACTCGTTCGCCTCGGGTCGTTTGAAGTAGCCGTCGGTGAGCCACGGCGACCGCGCGTGGATCTCTCCGGGCGTCTCCCCGTCGTGCGGCACCGGCTCGCCGTCCGTGTCACGCAGCCGAATCCGCGCGCCCGGTGCGGGAATCCCGGCCTTCCGCTTGAGTTCGTAGCGCTTCTCCTCGGGGAGCCCCTGCATCTCCGTCGTCTCGAAGGTGTTCGCGAGGTGCGGCGACGCCTCGGTCATCCCGTAGCCCTGGTAGATCGGGGCCTCGTACACCTCCTCGAACTTCTGCATCAGCGACGCCGGCGGGGCGCTCCCGCCCGTGAGAACGCGATCGAGGGTGTCGAGCGGTTCGCCCTCGGTCGATTCGAGATAGCTGTCCATCTCGATCCAGACGGTCGGCACCGCCGCGGCGACGGTCACGTCCTCGGCGTCGATCAGGTCCGCGACCGCCTGCGGAGACGTGTGCTGACCCGGGAGCACGAGCTTCGACCCGTAGAACGTCCCGGAGTACGGGAAGCCCCAGCCGTTGACGTGGAACATCGGGACGACCGGCATCACGGTGTCGTTCTCGCCGACGCCGAAGACGTCGACGTGGCCGTGCACCAGCGTGTGGAGGAACATCCGTCGGTGGCGGTACTGGACGCCCTTCGGGAGGCCGGTCGTGCCGGAGGTGTAACACAGCGCGAACTCCCGCTCCTCGTCGAGTTCGGGCCAGTCGTACTCGGTGTCGTACCCCGAGATGAACGACTCGTAGTCGACGACCTCGTCGAGGTCCGTGTCTGGGACCTCGTCGTCGAGCACGACGTACCGCTCGACGGTCTCGAGGTCTGGGGCGATTGCCTCGACGGTGTCGAGGAACTCGGGGTCGACGAACAGCATCCGGTCCTCGGCCTCGTTGATGATCTCGACGAGGTGGTGCTCGGGCAGTCGGTGGTTCGTCGTGTGGATGCTCCGACCGCTGCAGGAGGGGCCGAAGTACAACTCGTAATGGCGGTAGTGGTTGACCGCCATCACCGACACGCGGTCGCCCCCTTCGAGGCCGTAGTCGTCGAGCGCGTGGGCGAGCTGACAGATCCGGTCGTAGGCGTCCGCGTAGGTGTAGCGGTGGATCGATCCGTCCGAGAGCTTCGAGACGATCTCCTTGTGGTCGAAGAGATCGACCGCCCGTTGCAGGAACTTCGTGATCGTGAGTTCGTAGTCTTTCATCTGCCTACTCCTGTGGCTCGAATCGGTAAAAAACCCGTTCGTGGTCGACCGGGCCGTCGATCTCGACGATCTTCAGCTCGACGGGATCGCCGATCTCGAGGTCGTCGTACTCCGCGTCGTCGATCCGACCGGACAATTGGACGTCGCCGAGGTCGACGATGCCCGTGACGAACGGGACCTCGTCTTCCATCCCCATCGGCGCGCCCGCTCGAACCGTCGAGAAGGCGAACAGCTCTCCCTCGTGCGGGAGGTCGACGTACTCCAGGTCCTCGCTTCGACACTCCGGACAGACGATCCGCGGCGGGAAGTGCAACTCGCCGCACTCGCGGCACTCTGTCGTCGTCAACTGTCCGTCCCGGAGGTTGTCGTAGAACTCGACGATCTCCGTCGTCTCCGCGTTCTGTAGCTCGTAGAAGTCGAGCAGTCGAGGCAACTCGATCGTCTTCGGGATCTCGACGACGTCCCTGTCGGTCCCGCCGTCGGTGATCGGTTCCACTCCCGCCCGCTGGTCGGGAGCGGCTCGCTCCGTCCGCTCGTCGTCTGCGTTGTCTCCCTGGTTCTCGTTCATAGTCGACCTCGCGCGAGGGTCATCACGCTGTGCACCGAGGCGCTGCCGCTGAGGTTGTGGATCAACCCCGTTTCCGGGTCCGGCACCTGCCGCTCGGGTTCGACGGTCCCGCGGAACTGGTTGAACACTTCCAGGGCCTGCGAGACGCCGGTCGCCCCGAGCGGGTGTCCGCAGCCGAGCAGCCCGCCGCGGGGGTTGACGGCGATGTCGCCGTCGAGTTCGCTGCGGCCCTCCTCCATGAATTTCCCGCCCTCGCCCTTCTCGACCCAGCCGAGGTCCTCGTACTCGACGATCTCGCTGATCGAGAAGCAGTCGTGGACCTCCGCGACGTCGAGTTCGGCGACGGGGTCGTCGATCCCGGCCTGCTCGTAGGCCTGCTCGGCCGCCTTCGTCGCCTGCGGCCACGCCGACATCGACGGGAGGTTGTTGATGGAGTTGCTGCCGAGACACGTCTGGCCGCTGCCGGTGATCCAGGCGGCCTCGTCCGTGACCTCGCGGGCCTTCTCCTCGCTCATCAGGATCAGCCCCGCCGCGCCGTCGGTGACGCCGCTGCAGTCGTACAGACACAGCGGCGGCGACAGCTCGAAGGAGTCGTAGACGTCGTCGACGGACACCTCCTTCTGGAAGTGCGCGAACGCGTTGTTGGCGGCGTGGGTCTTGTTCTTCGCGGCGACCTGCGCGAGTTGCTCGCGCGTGGTGTCGTACTCGTGCATGTGCCGCTGAGCGATCATCGCGAAGTACGGCGGCGCGTTGAAGCCGTTGACGCCGTCGAACTCCCGATCCATCACGTTGGCCATACTGGTCTGCGCCTCGGGAGTGTACTCCCGCGGGAGGTTCATCTTCTCGACCCCGAGCACCAGCGCCGTGTCGATCTGCCCGGCGGCGATCGCGAGCCACGCGTAGCGCAGCGCGGCCTGCCCGCTCGCGCAGGCGAGTTCCGTCCGCGCGATCATACTGTCGACGTCGACGCCGAGCAGTTCCGCGACCATCGGCGCGACGTGCGTCTGGAAGGCGAACCGCTCCGGCTGGACGGAGCCCACGAAGAGCCCCTCGATGTCCTCTGGGGTGACGTCTGGCACGTCCTCGAAGGTCGCCTTGCCGGCCTCCTGGATCAGATCTTTGTAGCTCGCCTCGCGGACGCCCCACTTCGTGTGCCCGCCGCCGACGATACCGACGTTTCGCGTCATCTCACTCGCCCCCGAAGTCGGGTTCGCGATCCTGGTTGAACGCCGCCACGCCTTCGAGCATATCGTCCGTCGTCGCGAGCAGGCCGAAGCCCTGGCTCTCCAGCGTCAGGCCGGTATCGAGGCTCGCGTTCTGCCCCTCCTGGATGACGTTCTTCGCGACTTCCAGCGCGGTCTGGGGGCCGTTCGAAAGGTCGTCGACGACGTCGTCGATCAGCCCTTCGAACTCCTCGGCCTCGACGGCCCGGTTGAGGATGCCCCACTCCTCGGCGCGCTCGGCGGACAGTTGCATCCCGCGGTAGACCATCTCCTTCGTCCGCGGTTCGCCGATGAGTCGGACGAGTCGCTGGGTGCCGCCGCCGCCGGGGATCAGCCCGAGGTCGATCTCCGGGCTGCCCAGCGTCGAGCCCTCGGTGGCGTAGCGGAGGTCGCACGCGAGGGTGATCTCCAGCCCCGCACCGAGGCAGAAGCCGTCGATCTTGGCGATGGTCGGACGGGGGTACTCGTAGATCGCCTGAACGGTCTCGTCGACGCCCGCCAGGTCGGTCGGTTCCGCGGTCGTGAAGCCGGTGATGTCCGCGCCCGCGCTGAACGCGCGCTCGCCCGCGCCCTCGAAGACGACGCAGGCGACCTCGTCCTCGTCGGCCGATTCGAGGACCCGCCTCACCTCGTCGAACATATCCGTCGAGAAGGCGTTGAGTCGCTCCTCGCGGTCGAAGACCACGTTGAGCACGCCCTCGTCGGTCAGTTCGTGGGAGATGAAGTGGTACGGCCCGCCGTCGCTGTAGTCGTAGAACCCCCTGCCTGCTTTCTCGCCGGTGTGGCCCGCCTCGACGAGTTCGACGAGGTAGTCGTCGGGTTCGTACCGTTCCGCGCCGGTCCGCTCGTGGAGCGATTCCAGCTTCTCCAACACCCTGTCGAGACCGAGCTTGTCCGCGGTTCGGCACGTCCCCTCGGGGAGGCCGCCGCCGAGGCGCATTCCGATGTCGATGTCCTCGGGGTCGGCGACGTCGTCGCCGACGAGTCGCGCCGCCTCGTTGATCATCCGCGCCTCGATTCGGAGCGTGTCGATCCCCTCTCCGTCGGTGGGTTCGTAGTCGACCCCGTTGCCGTCCTCGTAGTCGTAGAAGCCCTTGCCCGTCTTCCGTCCCAGGTTCTCCGCCTCGACTCGGGAGCGAATCGACCCGGGGACGGGGAGATCCCACTGGTCTCGCGAGTGCGTGAAGATGTCGAGGCCGCCGAAGTCGTTGAGCTCGAACGGCCCCATCGGGTAGCCGCGCTGGAACACCATCGCGGCGTCGACGTCTTGGATCTCGACGTCGCCCTCGTCCAACATAAAGCCGGCCTCACCCATATACGGCGTCAGGACGTTGTTGACGACGAACTGGGGGATGTCTTTTCGAACGCGGATCGGCGTCTTATCGAGCGATTCGACGAACGCCACCGCGGCGTCGACGACAGCGGGATCGGTCTCCTCGCCGGAGGCAACCTCGACGAGGTCCATCTTCACCGGCGGGTTGAAAAAGTGCATCCCGCAGACGTACTCGGGCTGGTCGGTCGCTTCCGCGATGTCGCCGACGCGGAGACTCGAGGTGTTCGTCGCCATGATCGTCTCGTCTCCGGACGCCGCGTCGACCTCGGCGAAGATGTTTCGCTTGAGCTCTAGATCCTCCGGTGCGGCCTCGATCACGAGGTCCGCGTCGTCGACGGCGTCGGCGAGATCGACCGTCGTCGAAACCCGCGCCAGTACGTCGTCGGGGTCCTCGTCGATCTGGCCTTTCTCCGCGAGCTTGCCGAGACTCCACTCGATCTGTTCGTAGCCGTCCTCGACGAACTCCTCCTCGATGTCTCGCATCACGACGTCGTAGCCGGCGATGGCGGCCACTTCCGCGATGCCGTGGCCCATACTCCCGGCTCCGAGAACCGCAACGCTCTCGATATCAGCGGTCATCGTATAAGAGTTCGAATCGCAGATAATGAAAGTATCGGTGTGCTACCAACAGCCAAACAGCGCCGATCGACGCCACCGAGGGGCGACGCGTCGAAAAAGCGGGTTCACTCCCCCCGTCTGGATCCGTTCACTCGCCGCTTCGGAGTCCCGCGAGTCGGTCGCGGACGCCGCCTTCCTCGTACATCGTCTGCGCCATCGGCAGAATCCCGTCCTGGAAGTAGATGAACAGGAACGTGAGGAGCAGTCCGAACGTGACCGTCCGCCACTGACCGAACTGCGAGAGCAGGTTGTCGAGGTAGATGACGATGGCCGCGCCGACGAGCGGACCGAACCGCGACCGGAGACCGCCGAGGACGAGGATGATCAGCACGAGCACGTCGACGCCGTTGAAACTGAACAGCCCCGGGATCACGATTCCCGTCGTCTGCGCGTAGAAGGGTCCGACGAACCCGATGATGAACGTGCTGAGGAAGCCGGCGAACACCTTCAGCCTGATGACGTCGATGCCCGTCGCGCGAGCCGCGAACTCGTCTTGCCGGATCGCGGCGAACGCCAGGCCGTACTTCGAGTTCGTCAACCAGGTGTACACGGCGAACACGACGGCGAAGACCCCGACGAGTACGTAGAATTGAACCGCGAACGGACCGATTCCGAGCGCACTCTCGACGGCCGGGAGGTCGAGATCGCGGAACGGAATCCCGGTGGTTCCGCCGGTGATGTCTCGGAGGCCGACGATCACCTCCATAATGATCATCTGGAACGCGAAGGTCACGATCGCGAGGACGATCACGGTGAACTGCCGACGGGCGGCCACATAGCAGATGAGCCCGCCGAACACGCCGGAGACAAACGCCCCAACGAAGAGCGTGAGCCACGGCGACACGGCGAAGTGCTGCGCCGTCAGGACGGTCGTGTACGTCCCGAGTGCGGCGATCCCTCCCATATAGAGGATCAACTGATCGGTCTCGCCGAAGATGATGTTGAGCGCCATCGCGAAGATGGCGAAGGTCATCACGGTGATGAACCGCCGCGAGATGTAGGTGGTCGACGGATCGAAAAACAGCGGCGGCACCAGTAGGAGTGCGGCGAACACCGCGATGACTGGCAGTTGACTGCGAATCGACGAGAGTGGGTTGTTGGCGTTCATGATATCTGCTCCGGTTTATAGATCAGCACGGCGATCGCAGCCGCGAAGAGCGTGACGGTCGCTAAGTACGATCCGAACAGGGCCCCGGCGATCGTCATGATGAATCCGAGGACGATTCCGGCCGCGACGGTTCCCGAGATGCTGTCGACGCCGCCGACGATCGACACCATGATCGCGAACGACGTCAACGTGAACGAACTCGCCGGGGTGACCTCCGCATCGAGCGCGTAGAACACGCCGGCGACGCCCGCGATGGCGGCGCTCAGAACGAACACGATCGCCTGTACCTTTCGGGGCGGGATCCCACAGAGCACGGCACCGGTCTCGTCCTGAATCACGGTCCGCGTTCCGATCCCCAGGTACGTGTGATTGAAGAAGTAATAGATGAGTCCGAACAACACCGCCGCGGCCACGATCACCGCGACCGAGGACCCGGTGAGGCTCGCGCCCGCGAGGGTGATCGACGGGACGCCGACGTCGAGGAACACGCCCCCCGGGTAGTAGATGAAGAGCAGTCCCTCGAAGAACAGCGACAGTCCGAGCGTGACGAAGATCCCGAGCAGGATCCGGTCTTCTCCCTCCTCTCTGTACACCAGCGAAATGACTGTCCGGTCTAACACCAGCGCGAAGAGCGCGACCAGTGCCACGGCGATCAGTCCGGCGAACACCAGCCCCGGTACCGTTCCCAGTAGAATCGAACACGCGATCACGGCGACGACGGCGAATACGCCGAGGAGCAGGTTGAGAATCTCGCCCAACCCGAACACGAGCGTGATACCGAGTCCGAACAGGGACAGGATCACACCCCTCGCGAGGCCGTCGATAAGCAGTTCTAAGCCCTCTGCTAACATACATCTGCATCGTTTGAGGGTATCCATAAATATTGTGGATAGTCTTACTCCCCACGTCACCGAATTATTTATGTAGAATCGTCAGCAATCTCGGATCGTGTTAACCGCCACCAACGTCACTAAGAAGTTCGGCGGTCTGGTCGCTGTCGACGACGTCGACTTCTCTATCGACGACGAGGAGATCGTCGGGCTGATCGGGCCGAACGGGGCCGGCAAGACGACCCTGTTCAACACGGTCACCGGCGTCCACCCGCCAAACACCGGTTCGATCACGTTCAACGGCACCGAACTGATCGGGAAGACGCCCAACGAGGTCGCCCAGTTGGGGATCGCGCGAACGTTTCAGGCGGTTCGGACGTTCAACGAATCGACGGTCCTCGACAACGCGATGATCGGTGCCATCTTCGGCACCGACGAGTCGGTCTCGAAAACGGAGGCGACCGACCGCGCCCGAGAAGCGCTCGCGTTCGTCGGGCTCGACGATCGACGGGACGAGGAGGCCGGCGGCCTGACGATCGCCGACCGAAAGCAGCTCGAGCTCGCGAAGGCGCTCGCGGCCGAGCCCGAGCTCATCCTCGTCGACGAGATCGGCGCGGGGCTGACCCCGACCGAGATCGACGAGATCACCCGAACGCTCGAACGCGCACGCGACGAGCGCGGCGTGTCGGTGTTCTGGATCGAACACATTATGGAGGCGATCATGAGCGTCACCGACCGAATTATCGTCCTCAACCAAGGCGAGAAGATCGCGGACGGAACGCCGGCAGAGATCCGATCCGACGACAGAGTCACCGAGGCGTATCTCGGGGAGGTCGAATCGTGAACCTGATCGACGTCGACGGGTTGAACGTCCACTACGGCGATCTACAGGTTCTGTGGGACCTCTCTCTCGAGGTCCGCGACGACGATTCGGTCGTCACGATCGTGGGGCCGAACGGGGCCGGCAAGACGACCCTCCTCAAGACGCTCTCGGGCATCCTCACGCCGACGAGCGGCCGCGTCGAAGTCCTCGGGGCTGACGTCACGAGCATCGCCGCGAGCGACATCGTCGACCGCGGGTTCGTGCACGTCTCCGAGGAGCGGAACCTCTTCGGCGACCTCTCCGTCGAGGCGAACCTCCGGATGGGATCGTACACCAAGCGCGAGACGTTCGAGGAGAACCGCGATATGGTGTTCGAGATGTTTCCCGTGCTCGAGGACCGACGCGACAAGAACGCCTCCACGCTCAGTGGTGGTGAACAGCAGATGCTCGCGATCGGTCGCGGGCTGATGGCCGAACCCGAGGTCCTCGCGCTGGACGAGCCCTCGAACGCGCTCGCCCCCCAACTCGCAGAACAGGTGTTCCGAACCATCGAGGAGATCTCCGACGACGTGACGGTCGTGCTGGTCGAACAGCACGTCGACAAGGCGCTCGGGCTCGCCGACCGTGGCTACCTGCTCGAGAACGGCCGAATCGAGACGGAAGGCACCGGTCGGGAACTGCTCGAAAGCGAAGCGGTCAGAGAAGGCTACCTGCGCGGATAGCGCGACACTTTTCAGCGGTATCGGAGAATGCTCCGGGGCTTGACCCCGAGGCAATTCACGAGAGGATGTCGCTCGAGGGGTCGTACGCCGGGAGCGGCTCCGAGCGGAACTCCTCGGTCAGGCGAAGGTTGCCGTCCGGGTAGTAATCGGGCGTGCCCTCCTCGAAGCCGACCATTAGCTGCACGAGGTTGTCCAGTTCGCCCCACTCGGTGTACTCGATCGGCGAGGCGAACAGCGTGTCGAGTTCGATGTTCCTGATCGAGTCGGCGATGGAGACGGGGTTCGCTTCCCCGGCGTCCTCGATCCCCGCACTGATGAGGTCGCCGACGACGTACCCGACGGCGTTCAGTACGCCGAACCACTCGCCCGTCTCGTCGTAGAACCGCTGTCCGATCTCGGCGAACCGGTCGGAGAACGGGTCGGGCTGCGTCTGTGCGATGAATCCCTGGGTGACGGAGTCACCGAGCACGTCCGCCGACAGCTTCGCGTCGCTGCGCCCGATGACGTAGTCGGGATTGACGTTGTCGAGACCCTGTAGCTGGTTGTAGATCGTGAACACGCCCGGCGGGTGACTGGCCGTGATGAGCAGCTCCATATCTTCGGGCATCGAACGCAGATACGTCGTGAAGGAGTCCTCCCCGAACGGGGCGACCTCCATGTGCACGTCGACGTCGTCCGGGAAGATCGCGTTGATGCTCTGCTCCCACGCGCGGCCGTACGAGTAGTCGGCGATGACGGCACCGACGCTCTGCAACCCCTGGTCCTCGATGAACTGGCTCACTGCACGGGCGTTGGTCGGGGCCGGCGCGAGCCCCATCCGGAAGTTGTACCGCGACTCTCGGCTCAGGAACTCCGAGCTCCCGACGAACTGCGGGATGTGCGGAACCTGATTGTCCTCGGCGATCGGCGCGACGGTGAGCCCGATGTCGCTCGAGATCGACCCCGTCAGCACCACTGCGTCCTCCCTCTCGATGAGCTCCGTCGCGATGCTCGTCGCCTCAGCCGGGTCGAGTTGCGTGTCTCGGTCCTCGAAAGCGAGGTTCCGGCCGAGCACGCCGCCGTCGGCGTTGATCTCGTCGATCCGGAAGTTGAGTCCGTCGACGAACTGCTGCGTCGTCTGCGCGTACGGACCCGTGTAGGGCTGCAGGCCGCCGATGACGATGTCGCCCTCACCGCCGCTGTCGCCGGCGGTCGCGCCGTTGCTGTCACCGCCGCTGTCTCCACCGCTGTCTCCGCTGCCGTCTCCACCGTTCCCGTTGTTCATACACCCGGCGAGCGATCCGGCGACGACCGTCGCTCCCGTCAGCTTGATGAAGTTTCGCCTGTCAGTCGCACTCCGCTCACTGGTGTTACCAGATGGCATACTCCTAACTGTCTATCATCAACATATATACTTTTCTACTACGGTGCACGAGCGGCGATCGCGACGACGGAACTCCCCCTCCCGCGTGACCGTCGGGGTCGAATCGTTCCGGCAGCGACCGAGATTACTCGTTCCGGCAGCGACGGGGATCACTCTTCGTCGACTCCCTCGCGACTCCGGAGCGACTGCCGCCGGACCTTCCCCGTCGTCGTCGTCGGAATCTCGTCGGTGAACTCGACTTCTCGGGGGTACTCGTACTTGGCGAGTCGATCCTTGACGTGGGACTGCAGCTCCGCGACGAGCCCCTCGCTCGGATCGGACCCGTCCGTGAGGACGACGAAAGCCTTCGGGATCTCCCCGCGCGTCTCGTGGGGAATTCCGATAATGCCGACGTGCTGGACCGCCGGGTGCGTCAGGAGCACCTCCTCGATCTCCTTGGGCGCGATCCGGTAGCCGGAGCTGATGATGACGTCGTCCGAGCGGGAGTGGAACCTGAAGTAGCCGTCCTCGTCGATCGAGACGAGGTCGTCAGAGAGGAGCCAGCCGTCCTGAATCGTCTCCTCCGTCTTCTCGGGGAGGTTGTGATATTCGAGGAACAGCATCGGATCGCCCTCGTATCTGACCGCTAACTCTCCGATCTCGTGTGGTTCCTCGATCCGTTCTCCCGTCTCGGGATCGAGGACGGCGACCTCGTGTCCCACCGAGGGGACGCCGAAGTACCCGAGGCGGTGATCGCGGCCGACTGCGGGGTCGTCGCAGACGAGTCCCCCGATCTCGGTCGTTCCGTACCCCTCGATGAACGCGGCGTTCTCGAAGGTGTCTCCCACCCACTCGATGATGTTCTCGTCGGCGGCTTCGCCGCCGGTCGTCAGCGATTGGAGACTCGCGAGGTCGTACTTCGCCGCCGGGTCTTCCACCTGCATCATCATCCGGACCGCCGTCGGCGGGAGGTTGAGGTGAGTGACGCCGAGTCGGTCTATCAACTCGAACTCCACTTCGGGGTCGAACTGGTCGCCAGCGTAGCCTACGACCGGCAGACCGTAGAACAGCGCCGGGAGGACCATCCCGGGGAGCGACATGATCCAAGACCACTCCGAGACCGTCCGCACCACCTGATCGTCGTCGGTGCGGTGACACTGGAGGCTGAGGAACTGCGGTAACTCCCCGAGGAGGTGCCGGTGGGCGTGGACGACGCCTTTCGGCTGTCCCGTCGTCCCGCTCGTGTAGATGATGAACGCCTCGTCGGCGGCGGCGGTGTCCCTGCTCTCGAATCGGCGCGGCTGTCCGTCGATGGCTTCCTCGAAGGTGACCTCTCCGTCGCCGTCGAAGTCGCCGTAGGTGACAACCAACTCCAGGGAGTCGACCCGGTCGCGGACCGACCTGAGCGCGTCGATGGCGGCCTCGTCGACGAGGAACGCGGAGGCATCGCAGTCGGAAAGTCGATACGCCAGACCGTCGGATCCGAGTAGCACGGTCAGGGGAACGGAGACGGCGCCGAGTTTGAACGCCGCCAGGTGGCCGGCGAGCGATTCGACACACTGCGTCCCGTTTATCGCGATCCGGTCACCGACGCCGACTCCCTCCTCGGAGAGGTACGCCGCGAACTTGCTCGCCATCCGATCGACCTCCCGAAACGTGTACGACGTTCGATCGCCGTCGGGTCGGTCGAGAGACAGTGCAATGCGATCGGGATCGCTCTCGGCCCATCGCTCACACGCGTACTCGGCGATATTGAACGTCTCCGGGACCTGCCACTCGAACCACTCGCGGATCTCCTCGAGCGTCTCGAACCCCTTCTGGTGGAAGTAGTAGTTCTCGAGGTCGGCGGTCTCTGTCATCGTATCCGTGATTGTAACGGTCGATATTAAAAATGCGTCCCGGTCACTCGCTGGTCGGCGCACGGCGGACTGCGAGATGTTCGAACGTGCGTCAGGGCGCGTACTGATAGTTGACCGAGATGATGTTGGCCGACTTCTGGACCTCGTCGGCGAGTTGCTCGCGGTACTCCTCGTCGCGGAGGCGATCGGAGGGGCAGACGATCCCGACGGATCCGAGCACCTCTTCGCCGACCCGGATCGGGGCGGCGACCGCGCCCATACCGACGACCTGCTCGTTGCAGTCGATGCCGTACCCCCGCTCTCGGATCGTCTCGAGTTCCGATTCGAGTGCATCCGCGTCCGTGATCGTGTGTTCCGTTCGCGCTTCGAGAC
Source organism: Halobellus rarus (assembly GCF_024494595.1). Taxonomy (GTDB): domain Archaea; phylum Halobacteriota; class Halobacteria; order Halobacteriales; family Haloferacaceae; genus Haloquadratum; species Haloquadratum rarum. The sequence continues at coordinate 116,501 of NZ_JANHDI010000015.1, forward strand.
CGTGCTCGTCGAGGATTTCCTGAAACGCTTCGTCCCCGAGATGTGCGAGTATCACTTTCCCGCCCGCGTGCGTGTGGATCGGAGTCTTGAGGCCGGGATAGATCCCGAGCCGGAGCGATTCGGAGCCGAACTCGGTGTGGAGTATGACGAACCGTCCTCGCTCCTCGACGTTGATGCTGACCAGCTCGCCCGTCTTGTCCACCAGTCGTTCGAGTTCCGGCTTCGCTACGTGGAAGAGGCGGTTCCGGTACTTCACCTGTCCACCCAGTTCCAGCAGTTGAAACCCCAATCGGTAACTCCCGTTCTCGTTGATCACGTACCCCATCGAACGGAGGGTTCGCAGATAGTCGTGGACCGTACTCTTCGGGAGGTCGAGGCGTCGTGAGAGCTCCGCGACGCCGACCTCCTTCTGCTCTTTGAGCACGTCCATTATCTCGAAGGCCCGTTGGATCGTCTTCAGGGGCGGCGCATCGTCGGTCATCTCTACACGGTAGATGATTCCGAGGTGACCTAAAGACTCCGGTTATTTCGAACAGCTCTTTCAAATACCGCGACAGTTGGCGCCGGACCGAAATCGAGTCGGCGGCGGCGTAGACCGCCGCGTATGTCCCACAGATAAATCGTATGGCCGCCCCGAGGATCGGTTCGTCAAACGCTTCGGTCACTATCGAACCGCCGTCAGGCTTCAGAGGGCGTTGAGGCGGCCGGCACTACGCCGTCTCTTCAAAAGCGCGTTTCTGTCCCGGGCGGATCGGTATCACTGCGGGTAAATCGAACGCTAATTCGGATTCACTGAGCAGTACGACCGCTCGGCAGTTCCGATTTAGTCTTCACTCGCCCGACCACACCGGTATGAGACCGAACGCCCGATCAGTTGCGAACGCGACGGCCCCACCGTCGATTCGGCCGAGGCCCGTCGTCGTTCGGGAGATGCTGCGACGAACCGTACGGTCGACGTGGACAGACGATCGCGCCTAACCGGACGGAACTGCCGTCAACAGAGACCTCCGTCTCTGATCGCGGGCATCCCGGACTGGTTGACACCACGTAACGAAAGTACGACTGTTATCCATTTTCTCCCCGGGCTTCGATGTCCCGGTTTCTATACGGAAACACCAGCAGCCAATAAAATATCAGAATAAGTATGTTCAAATCGGGAAAAAGTTCGTTCCGGCCTCATATAGCGCCAAATTCCGGTGTATAGGAGAAATTGAAGAGATACTAAATTTTATATTTACTCCGTTGACAGCCGCTCCGTTCGTATCGGCACCAGACTCGCGGTAGTGCGGAGATGTCGAACGGGTCACGTGAGAGATAGTACTCGATGTCGAGTTCCTCACACAAAGTATATATACACAAGAACGGTTACATCGGGTATGGCGACCTCCGAACAACTGACTGACTCCGCTCATTTCTCTGTCGAGAACGTCGGCGGTATCGACCACACCGAAGTAGACATCCCACCCGGCGTGACCGTCCTCACGGGCAAAAACGCCACGAACCGCACTTCCTTCCTCCGCTCGATTATGGGCGCGATGGGCAGCGACCGCGTCTCGTTGAAGGGCGACGCCGACACCGGCCGAATCGAACTCACGCTCGACGGTACGACATACGAGCGCACGCTCACCCGCGCGGGCGACGGCGTCACTTTCGAGGGCGACGCCTACCTCGACGACCCCGAGGTCGCCGACCTCTTCGCGTTCCTCTTAGAAACCAACGACGCTCGCCAGGCCGCCGCTCGCGGCGAGCAACTCCGCGACGTCATTATGCGCCCCGTCGACGTCGACGCCATCCGCTCGGAGATCCGCAGTCTCGAAGCAGAGAAGGGCGATATCAACGACGAACTCGCCCGCATCGAATCCGAAAAGCGCGAACTGCCAGAACTCGAACAGCGGCGCACCCAACTCCGCGAGAAGATCGAGGACAAGCGCGACGAACTCGCCGACCTCGAAGACGACATCGACGACAGCAGCCGCGACGTCGAAGAAGGACGCAAAGAGCAAGCGGAACTCGAGGAGAAACTCCAGGAACTCCGCTCGACCCGCTCGGAACTCGAATCGATCCGCCGGAAGATCGAACGCCAACAGGAGAGCATCGCCTCGCTGAAACGCGAACGCGGCGACCTCGAAACCGAACTCGAGGAACTGCCCGAGACGCCGATGGGCGACCATCGCGACCTCGAGACCGACATCGAGCGGCTCCGCTCGGAGCGACAGGACCTCAACACCGAGATCAACGAACTCCGCAGCCTCATCCAGTACAACGAGGAACGGCTCGAAGCCGAAGACTACGATCTCTTGGAAGACGGCGGCGCGGCCGCGGAAGGCGGTGACGGCTCGGTGACCGACCAACTCGTCGCCTCCGATTCCGAGACGGTGGTCTGCTGGACCTGTGGCTCCTCCGTCGAGCGCGAGCAGATCGACTCGACGATCGAGCGATTGAAATCGCTCCGCACGGAGAAAGTCGAGGAACTGAACGACATCAAAACGACGCTGGAAGAGAAGAAGCAAGACCAGCGGGAGGCGACGAAGAAACAGCGCAAGCGCTCGGAAATCGAGCAGAAAATCGACGACATCGAATCGGAACTGGACCGCCGCGACGAGCAGATCGACGCGCTGAAGCAGAATCGCGAATCCCTGACTGCAGACGTCGAAGACCTCGAATCCGAGGTCGAAAGCCTCGAATCGGCGGACTTCGAGGAGATCCTGTCGCTGCACAAGGAAGCGAACCAACTGGAGTTCGAGATCGACAGTCTGGAGTCGGATCTCGAGTCGGTGACCGAGGAGATCGAAGCGATCGAGGCGGACGTCGAGCGGGCGGACGAGCTCCGCGAGGAGCGCTCGGAGTTGGTCGAGGAACTCACCGACCAGCGGACGAAGATCGACCAGATCGAAGCGGAGGCCGTCGACTCGTTCAACGAGCACATGGAGTCGATCCTGGAACTGCTGGGCTACGAGAACATCGAGCGGATCTGGATCGAGCGGATCGAGGGGGCTGGAACGAGCGAGGGGCAGACGCGCTTCGAGTTGCACATCGTGCGGACGACCGAAAACGGGGCGGCCTACGAGGACACGATCGACCACCTCTCGGAGAGCGAACGGGAGGTGACGGGACTGATCTTCGCGCTGGCGGGGTATCTGGTCCACGACCTCCACGAGACGGTGCCGTTCATGCTGTTGGACTCTTTGGAAGCGATCGATTCGGACCGGATCGCCGACTTGGTGGAGTACTTCGCGGACTACGCGGACT
>NZ_JANHDI010000016.1 GCF_024494595.1 Halobellus rarus
TTCAGCGCGTCGATCTGTTCGTCGCGGCGGTCCAGTTCCGATTCGATATCGTCGATTTTCTGCTCGATTTCCGAGCGCTTGCGCTGTTTCTTCGTCGCCTCCCGCTGGTCTTGTTTCTTCTCTTCCAGCGTCGTTTTGATGTCGTTCAGTTCCTCAACTTTCTCCGTGCGGAGCGATTTCAATCGCTCGATCGTCGAGTCGATCTGCTCGCGCTCGACGGAGGAGCCACAGGTCCAGCAGACCACCGTCTCGGAATCGGAGGCGACGAGTTGGTCGGTCACCGAGCCGTCGCCGCCTTCCGCGGTCGCACCGCCGTCTTCGAGGAGTTCGTAGTCTTCGGCTTCGAGCCGTTCCTCGTTGTACTGGATGAGGCTGCGGAGTTCGTTGATCTCGGTGTTGAGGTCCTGTCGTTCGGATCGAAGCCGCTCGATGTCGGTCTCGAGGTCGCGGTGGTCGCCCATCGGCGTCTCGGGCAGTTCTTCCAGGTCGGTTTCGAGATCGCCCCGTTCGCGTTTCAGCGAGGCGATGCTCTCCTGTTGTCGTTCGATCTTCCGGCGGATCGATTCCAGTTCCGAGCGGGTCGAGCGGAGTTCCTGGAGTTTCTCTTCGAGTTCCGCTTGCTCTTTGCGTCCTTCTTCGACGTCGCGACTGCTGTCGTCGATGTCGTCTTCGAGGTCGGCGAGTTCCTCGCGTTTGTCCTCGATCTTCTCGCGGAGTTGGGTGCGGCGCTGTTCGAGTTCTGGCAGTTCGCGCTTTTCGGATTCGATGCGGGCGAGTTCGTCGTTGATGTCGCCCTTCTGTTCTTCGAGACGGCGGATCTCCGAGCGGATGGCGTCGACGTCGACGGGGCGCATAATGACGTCGCGGAGTTGCTCGCCGCGGGCGGCGGCCTGGCGAGCGTCGTTAGTCTCTAAGAGGAACGCGAAGAGGTCGGCGACCTCGGGGTCGTCGAGGTAGGCGTCGCCCTCGAAAGTGACGCCGTCGCCGGCGCGGGTGAGAGTGCGTTCGTAGGAGGTGCCGTCGAGGGTGAGTTCGACGCGGCCCTCGTCGGCGTCGCCTTTCAGGGAGACGCGATCGCTGCCCATCGCGGCCATAATCGAGCGAAGGAAGGACGTGCGGTTCGTGGCGTTTTTGCCCGTGAGGACGGTCACGCCGGGTGGGATGTCTACTTCGGTGTGGTCGATACCGCCGACGTTCTCGACAGAGAAATGAGCGGAGTCAGTCAGTCGTTCTGAGGTTGCCATCGACTGTCCGTTGCTACCGAATGTACATACCTTTTATGTGTAGCATCTCGGATGTCGTTCCAAGCAGCTTGATTTCACCAGAGCGTTCAGAGAAACGACTATTAAATGACAGTACTTTTCTATCGAAGTATACTTTTAATTATTTATTATTTGTAGAAATGCCTGGATAGTTTTGTTTTATAGAACTAATTGCTAAGCTATAATTATTCATATAATTTGACTATAGCACAAAAAACCGACTCAGGTCGTTAACGACGTATCTGGGACCACTAGCGTTGATCTGAGTCTCGAAAATCAACTGCAATATGGAATTGGGAGTAGTTAGGTATAATTCACTGTATAGTAATATTTTAAGTGTATTTATTTTTATATTTTTGAACGGATACGGAGTCGTCACGCAATTCGGCGGGATTTCTCACTCCACGAACTCGGATCCATCCTGCGAACTCATACGGGAGTGACGCCGCCGGGGCGTCAGTGGACACCATCAGCGGCCGGGAGATGCATTCGAAGGGCCAGCATAGAACGTGTGTACGTCTTCACTCACGCGGTCGCACACTGTCGTGACCCGCAACTGGGACAGGCGAATCCACTCATATTCTCGACGACGCCCAACACCCTGGTTCCGGGCCGTCGGGCAGTGTGGGAACGACCAGGAAGTGAGAGTCGGAGGGGTTACTTTCGTCACTCGGCCCGAAGTCGGACCGTGATCCCGTCGGGGGCCCCGAACTCGATGCCGGTCTCACGCTCGGCGACAGCGACGTCGGCGTCAACGAGGCGCTCGCGAACCGCGCTCACTGCCGCGTCGCTCGGGAGAAGCATCTCGAACCACGCCAGGCCGCGCCCGCCCGCGGGAGCGGACCGTCCGTTCCAGGCGTTGAGTCCGAGGTGGTGATGGTACCCACCGGCGGCGACGAACAGCGCCGCGCCGGCGTCCATCCGCACATCGAGACCGAGCGTTTCGACGTAGAAATCGCGGGCGGCCGGCACCGACGTCACTTCCAGATGGACGTGTCCGAGCGTGGTCCCCTCGGGCGCGGTCGATCTACCGTCCGATTCGGCGGCGATGTCGTCGATATCGAGCGGGCGGGTCGCCATCTCGACGCCGCCGTCGGCCGTCCCGGGCCACTCCTCGCGCGGCCGATCCCGGTAGATCTCGACGCCGTTTCCCTCCGGATCCGAGAGGTAGAGCGCCTCGCTCACGTCGTGGTCCGACGCACCGTCGAGCGTCCACCGGTCTCGAATCCGTTCGAGCGCCGCCCCCAGCGCCGCGCGCGAGGGGAGGAGAAACGCGTTGTGGAACAGCCCCGCCTGGTCGCGGCCGCGGGGGGCGGCGTTCGCATCGCGGCGCAGGACGAGAAGCGGCGTGCCGTCGACACCGAGCGTCGCGGTCATCTCAGTACGTTCGAGGACCGCGAGGCCGACGACCGTCCGGTAGAACTCGATCATCGCGTCGAGGTCGTGAACGCGGAGCGCGGTGCGGCCGAGTCGCGTCTCCGGGGGGAGCGAGACTGTCTCTGCAGTGTCCGTCATTGGTTGCGTCGGTAATCGGGACTCGGCCAGGAAGCGATTTCGGTCCTGTTCCGGGTGCGTACCGGCTCCTAACAACCGCTCAGAGCACGTCGAGAACGACGACGGAGAGATAGATCTGTCCCAGTCCGGCGACGACGAGCAACGCGCCGGCGGCCTGTTTCAGCCGTCCGGAATACCCGCCGAACGAGCGCCAGACAGTAACACCGGCGTCGGAGAGCAGCGTCACGCCGAGCAGCGGGACGGCGACCGTGGCGGCGTAGGTTCCGAGGACGACAAACCCCCGCGTCGGGGAAAGCGAGGACGCCTGCGCGACGACGCCGAGAAACAGCGGAACGACGCAGCCCGCCGCGGCGAGCGCGTACACGGCACCGAAGACGCCGAAGCCGAGGAGCGACTCCGGGCGCTTCGGGAGCGGAATCGTCGGCGACGCGCGGCCCGAAAGCACGAGCAGTCCGAAGACGACGAGTAGACCGCCGATGAGGGGTTCGAAGAGTGGGAGAACGGACGTGAGGCGCTGGCCGATCGCGAACACGAGCGCGGCGATTCCACCGAGTGCGAGCACCGCTCCCGTCGCCGCCGTGAGTCCGGAGATCATCGCCGGCGGACGGCCGTCCTGCTGGAGATAGAACCCGACGTATCCGGGAAGCAGCGGAAACGCACAGGGGGCGAAGAACGTCGTGAGGCCCGCGCTGGCGGCGAAGGCGACGGCTCCGAGGAAGGCGGCGGAGCTCACGGCTCTTCGAGCACCCGGTCCAGTTCCGTCCGGATCGTGTCAGCGAGCGTTAAACCGGCCTTCCGCCAGCGAATCGTCCCGGAGGCGTCAGCGATGGCGTGATACGGGATGCCGCCGGCACCCAGCGCCGCCATCAGGTCGCTGTCGGGGTCGATGCCGACGGTCCACGCGCCGTGGTGTCGCCGCCACCAGCCGCGGATGTCCCGCTCGGTGAGCGTTCCGCCCAGGCGCTCGTTCGTGATCGAGACGAACGTCACCCGGTCGCCGTACTCCTCGTAGACGGCCGAGAGCTCGTTCATCTGTTCCTTGCAGGGCGCACACCACGTCGCGAAGAGGTCGATGAACGTCGGCGTCCCCCGCTTGGGGACGATGACTTCGCCAGCCTCCGAGCCTGGCGCGTCGATCGTCTCGAACGAGAGAGGGAGCGCGGAGGATTCCTCGGCCACTGGGTTCGGGAGATCGCCGCGGACGGCGAGGACGCTCCCGCCCGTGAGTCCGAGGCCGCCGATCGCCGTCAGGAGTTGTCGTCGGTTCATCGTGCTGGTGAGGGAGCTAGCTGTTCCGGACGGTTTCGAGGTCGTCGATCACCCGTTCGGGGTCGGGCGAGTCGGTCCGGTAGGCCCGCTCGACGTAGCCGTCGGCGTTCACGAGGTAGGTCATCGCCGAGTGAGCGAACATGTACATATCCATATCGTCGGGATGGGTCCGATCGAAGGTGACGCCGAACTCCGCTTCGACGGTCGCCTTCGCGCGCTCGACGGACGCCGGACGCAGGAAGTGCCAGTTGCCGGCGTCGAGGGCGACGTTCATTTCACCAGCGTAGGTCTCGAGGCGCTCGGCGTCGTCGCGCTCGGGGTCGAACGTCACCGGGAAGAACGCCACCTCGTCGGCGTAGTCCTCCTCGATCGAGTGCGTCTGCACGTTCCGCATCGACTGGATCAAGACCGGACAGACCGTGTTGCAGTGGCTGTAAAAGAACGTGTAGACGGCCGGCGTCTCGACGGAGCGGGTCGAGACCTCCCCGCCGGCGATCGGGTCCGGGAGCGTCACGTCCGGGACCCGCTGGCCCCAGGCGGGATACGGAAGCTCTTCGCTCGTGTACTCGCGATCCGGTTCCGGGAGGGCCACGTCGGGGTTCGAATCGCCGAGGCCGAGACAGCCCGCAGTGCCGACGAGGCCCGCACCCGCGGCACCCTGGAGGAAGGTCCGTCGTTGCATTCTAGGTGTATTGTGTCAGACTTGCACGGCTATAAGCGACGCGGTCGGTTCCCAGTGGGTGAAAACGGTCGAAATGGGTGACAGAACCATCCGATTCCAGGCGGTCGTATGTCAAGCGCGAAGGGAAGGGTTAGGTGATCGATACGTCGGCCAATCCAGCCTCTACGACGCCGACGCCGAACCCGGGAATCGACGAGTCGCCGACGTGCCACGCCGCCTCGGAACCGACGTCGATGTCGACGGGATCGGCACCGAAGTTGAGGATCCACACGTACCCGTCGCGTGGGGTGACGCGGACGGTCTCGGGGAACCGTTCGGCGTGGGAGACGTCCGCCCGATCGAGGAGGCCGACCAGGAGTGCATCGGCGAGGTCCTCTTCGGGCCAGACGCCGCAGTAGGTGACAGAGCCGTCGCCCACGGCGTGTTCGAGGATCGCGGGGCGTCCGGCGGCGACGCCGGTCGTGTACTCGCCGACTGCCGTCCCCCCGTCCGGAGCGAGCCACTCGGCCCACGTACGGTACCCGTACTCCTCGCCGCGATACGAGAGCCGCGTCTCGACGGACGACGGGAGGCTCTCGTGCTGGTCGACCCGTCCGCCGACGAGGTCGGCGAACGGGCCGGGAGCGAGGTCCGGTTGGAGTCGATTCCCCGGGAGTTTGTACCCAGTTCGCGGTCCGACGAGCAAACTGCCGCCGTCGGCGACGTAGGCCTCGAACTGCCCCGCGAGCGACTCGTCCGCGAGGTGAACCGTCGGGGCGACGACCGCCTCGTACCCGTCGAGGTGGATGTCGGCACCGGGCGAGACGTCGACCACGTCGACCTGAATGCCACGGGCTCGGAGCGCGCGGTAGAACGAGCCGACGAGCCCCCAGTAGTCGAACTCCGGGGCGTGAGGCTGCTCTGAGAGCGCCCACAAGTCCTCGTAAGAGAAACACAGCGCGACGGGCGCGTCGACGCCGTCGAGTTCACCGAGTTCTGCGAACTCTGCGGCCGCGCGCGAGGCGTCCCCGTACCCGCGGTCGGGCGAGCCGTCGTGCTTTCGCAGGCCCGCGTGGTACTGCTCCTGTCCCTGCCGGCAGCGACGCCACCGGAAGTACGAGACGACGTTCGCGCCGTGGGCGACGGCCTGGTGAGCCCACAGGCGCATCGCGCCCTCGCCGGGTTGCGGGCAACGCGGCGGCCAGTTGACGTCGCCGGGCTGTTGCTCCATCACCCAGAAGCCGTCGGGGCCGCGATAGAGGTCGTGGTTGAGGCTCACTTGGTCCGGATCGCCGGCGCGGAGTCGGTCGTCGGTGACCGCTTCGGTGTTACGGTCCTGCGCGAAGCCCGTCGGGTAGGAGTCCCACGTGGCGAAGTCGAGCGAGTCGCCGACGCTGAAGGAATCGAGCGTGTCGAAGTGGCCCATAAAGTTGTGCGTCACGAACCACTCGTCGTTCGCCTCGCGGATGATCTCCGCCTGAAGGTCGTTGTAGTCGACGACGCTCTCGGTGGCGAAGCGGGCGTAATCCAGCAGTCGAGAGGGGTGGTGTTCCGCCGCGGTGTGTCGCGGCGGGTCGACCTCCGCGAAGGACCCGTGCTGCTGGCTCCAGAACGCCGTCCCCCACGTCTCGTTGAGCGAGTCGACGTCGTCGTACCGCTCTCGGCACCACTCGCGGAACGCCGCCGCGCAGTCCTCGCAGTAGCAGCGGACGGTCTCGTGGCAGCCGTACTCGTTGTCGGTCTGCCAGCCGACGACCGCGTCGACGTCGGCGTAGCGCTCGGTCATTTCCCGGGCGATCCGCGCCGACTCCTCGCGGTAGACGCCGGAGTTGAAGCAGTAGTGGCGACGGCTCCCGAACTCGCGGGTCGTCCCGTCGGGTTCGACCTGGAGGATCTCGGGGTGCTCGTCGACGAGCCACTTCGGCGGCGTCGCCGTCGGCGTGCAGAGCACGACGTCGATGCCCGCGTCGCCGAGCAGGGAAACCGCGGTGTCGAGCCACTCGAAGTCGAACTCGCCGCGCTCGGGTTCGATGCGGCCCCAGGAGAACTCGGCCATCCGAACCACGTCGATGCCGGCCTCGACCATCTGCTGGACATCGGTCTCCCAGCGCTCTCGCGGCCAGTGTTCGGGGAAGTAACAGACGCCGATCCGCGGGGTCGCCGCGGCCGACGTCGGCGCTCCGTTCGAGTCGGAGCGCCTCTCAGGTCCGGGTTCGCCGTCGGCGGTCGCCATCGATTCCGCTCCGTTCGGTCCGGTGTCGGTGTCGTCAGTCATAATCAGCGTCGAAATTCGAATTCGTTTGTGCCCGGTGTCACCGTCAGGCGAGCGAGAGCGTCCGCCGCGGACGACTCCGACGTCCGCCACGCGCCGGGCGTCGCGACGTACAGCGTCATCGGTTCGTCGGCGTCGAGCGTCACCGAGAGCGTTCCGTCGGCCCAGTCCACGCCGGTCACCTGCGAGGCCCCGTTCGCGAGGTGATCCGTGCCGACGAGCGTCGGCCGGGACTCCGCGGGCGCGGAGACGCAGTGGACGAGGAGGCAGCCGTGGGGATCGATTTCCCGCTCGACCGGACCGCTGTGCAGTCGGGCGGACTCGTCGCTCGACGGGAGCGCCTCCCACGCTAGCGACGACCCGCTGTCGTCGGTCGCGACGTACGCGGTCGGATCCACCCGAACGCGACGCGCCTCGTCGGACCAGTTGAACGCCGCGACGGCGACGGCGTCGTCGGCGTCGCGTTCGCAGACGACCCGTTCGGGGAACTCCCGATCGGCGAAGTCGTCGACGCGGCCGTCTTCGACCGGCGGAAGCGTGCGTTCGAACAGTCGTCGCCCCGCCTCGTCGATCTCCCCCACGGCATCGCTGAGGAGGTTCGAGCCGCCCGTGAGCGCGACGAGCGCGGCGAACGACGCCCGTTCGGCGGCGGTGAGCTCGGTCGTCTCGCGGACGAGCTGGCAGTCGGGGTCGTTCGCCCAGAGCCGCCGGTGGCAGAACTGGCGGTTGAGGACGTTTCGGACGGCGTTCTCGTGGGCCGGCTGGCTGGCGCTGTCGCCCTCCCGCCGCCAGTACGGCGCGGTGTCGGGGCCGACCCGCATCGCGTCGACGAGGCCGACGCTCGGGAACCCGGGCGCGCCGCAGCCGAGGACGAACGCGTCACCGACGGCGTCCCGGACCGTTTCGAGCCCCCGTCGGTACGCCTCCGCGCGCGTCACGTCGGCGTGGCGGTCGCCCGGAAGCGCGGCGGCGTAGAGGAAGTCGAGTTTGAGATACTCGAAGCCCCACTCGTCGACGATGGTCCGGAAGGTGTCCTCGATCCACGCGGTCACTTCGGGATGCGTGGTGTCCAGGGCGTACATCGGGCCGTGGCGCGCGCCGGCGTCGACCGGCTCGTCGCCCTCGGTGACGAGCCACTCGGGATGTTCGGTAGCCAGGGCGGAGTCGGCCTGGACGTAGAACGGCGCGAGCCAGAGTCCTGGCTCGTAGCCCGCGGACGCGACGTCGTCGCGCAGGACCGCCATCGACTCGAACCCCTCCGCGAGCGTGCGCCAGTCGCCGAACGCCGTCTCGTAGCCGTCGTCGATCTGCACGAGGTCGACGTCGACTCCCCAGTCGTCGAGATCGGCCGCGTTCTCCCGGACGTCGTCGGCGGTGACGTCCGTGAAGTAGTGATACCACGAGCACCACCCGGTCGGGACCGATCCGGGGACGCGCGCGTCCATCCGGTCGCCGACGGCGTCGGCGATGTCGGTCAGGGCGTCGGAGATCGGTCGCCCGGCGTCGATCCGGAGCGGCGCGCTCTCGCGGCTGTCGCCGGGCGCGAGTTCGACGCCGTCGAGCGGACAGACCGCGGCGAGTGACGTGTCGCCACGCGCGGGATCGGTCCGCAGGTCGAGGTCGAACCGCGTCAGGTACGCGTCGTGCTCCAGGAACCCGAGCGTGAGTTGGCCGGGGGCCCCCGAGAGCGCCGTGAGGGCGTGGCTCGTCTTCCCGCCGCGTGGCGCGTCGAGGTCGACCATCTGTGGTCGATGTGCCGGCTTCTCCTCGGGGAACGACTCGTCGAGGCGCAGCGTCGCGGTCGGCGTCCACGACTGATACCCGTGGACGAACGCGCGGTCCGCCGGTCCGAACGGCGTCGTCCCGTCGAGGACGTCGATCGCGTCGAGTCTGATCGGCCCAGTCGAACAGTTCTCGACCGCGACGGTGACGTCGACGGCGGCGGGAGCGTCGGCGTCGTCCGCGTCAGGACCGACTGAACCGACGTCGACCGCCGACAGCGACACGTCGATGTCGAGGTCGACGTCGGGGGTGTCGCCCGACTCGTCACCGCTATCAGCGATCCGGACACCGACGTGGCCCGAAAAGAGCCGCGTCGACGCGCCGCCCCCGTCGACGGACTCGATCGTCAAACGGCCCGTGTCCGGGTCGAAATCGACCGCGGTGCGGCCGGCGTCGACGCGCGTCACTCGCGGCCCTCCCCGTCCGGTTCGTCCGCCGGTGCGGCGCCCGCACGCGAACTCCGGCCGCTCTCCGAGCGTCCCTGCCGCCGCGCTCGGTAGTCGGGGAGCGTCCCGTCCTGCATCACGGCCGAGCGGCCGCCGTCGACGAGGAGGTTCGCGCCCGTGACGAAGCCGGCCTCCTCGCTCGCGAGGAACGCGACCGCGCTCGCGACGTCCTCGGGTTTCCCGAGCCGGCCGACCGGGTGGATCGACTCGATCTCCCGGCGCTCGGCGTCGCTCATCTCCGAGAGCGTGCGCTCGATAGCGACCCAGCCGGGGTTGACGGTGTTGACGCGGATTCGTGGACCTAAATCCAGCGCCATCGCCCGCGTCATTCCGTTGATCCCCGACTTGACCGCGTTGTAGGGGAACATCCCGGGCATCGTCAGGAACGCGTGGTTCGAGGAGGTGTTGACGATCGCGCCCTCGTCCATCCGCGCTGCGGCCTCCTTCGCGCAGAGCCAGAAGGACCGGAAGTCCGTCTCGACGACGAACTCCCAGTCATCCATCGTCGCCTCCGCGACGCCGGTGTTCGTCTCGACGCCGGCGTTGTTCACGAGGACGTCGAGGCCGCCGTAGGTCTCGACGGTCGCCTCGAACAGCGCCGCGATGTCGTCCGGTTCGCGCATATCCGCGCGGACGAAGACCGCCTCGCCGCCCTCGTCTCGGATGTCGTCGACTGTCGATTCGCCGGCCTCGCGGGTGCGACCGGTGACGACGACGCTCGCGCCCTCGCCGGCGAGTCGCTTCGCGACGCCCGCACCGATGCCGCGCGTCGAGCCGGTGACCACGGCCACTCTGTCGGTGAATCGCTCCGGCGGCACGGTCACCACTCCGCGACGCTGCCGTCCTCGTGTCGCCAGACGGGGTTGTGCCAGTCGACCTCGTCGGTGACCTCGCGGACGCGCCGCTCGTCGATGTCGATCCCCAGTCCGGGGTCGGTCGGCAGTTCGACGTAGCCGTCGCGGTACTCGAAGACCGAGGGGTCCGCGAGGTAGTCGAGCACGTCGCTCCCCTCGTTGTAGTGGATGTCGAGGCTCTGCTCCTGGATGAGCACGTTCGGCGAGCAGGCGTCGACCTGCACGCACGAGGCCAAGGCGATCGGTCCGAGCGGACAGTGCGGGGCCATCGCGACGTCGTAGGCCTCCGCCATCCCGACGATCTTCTTCACCTCCGTGATTCCGCCGGCGTGAGAGAGGTCGGGCTGGATGACGTCGACCGCGCCGTCCTCGAAGACCTCCTTGAAGTCCCAGCGGGAGTACATCCGCTCGCCCGTCGCGATCGGCGTCGTGGTGTGTTCGGCGATCTCCGGCAGGCAGTCGTTGTGCTCCGGGAGCACGGGCTCTTCGATGAACATCGGATCGTACGGTTCGAGCGCCTTCGCGAGGCGTTTCGCCATCGACTTCGAGACCCGGCCGTGGAAGTCGACGCCGATGTCGACCTCGGGGCCGACGGTCTCGCGGACCGTCGCGATCCGCTCGCGCGCGTCGTCGATCGCCCCGGGGTTGTCGATCCGGCGGAGCTCCGCCGTCGCGTTCATCTTCAACGCGCTGAAGCCCTCGTCGACCTTCTCCTGGGCGGCCTGGGCGACGCCCTCGGGGCGGTCGCCGCCGACCCACTGATAGACGCGAACGCGGTTGCGCGCGCGGCCGCCGAGCAGTTCGTAGACCGGCGCGCCGAACTGTTTGCCCTTGAGGTCCCACAGCGCCTGGTCGATGCCCGCGATGGCGGACATCAGGACCGGCCCGCCGCGGTAGAAGCCGCCGCGGTACATCGTCTGCCAGTGGTCCTCGATCGGCGTCGGATCCTCGCCGAGGAGGTAGGTGTCGAGCAGCTCCTCGACGGCGGCCTCGACCGTCCGGGCGCGGCCCTCGACGACGGGCTCGCCCCAGCCGACGCGGCCGTCGCTCGTCTCGATCCGGAGGAAGAGCCACCGCGGCGGGACCTGATAGAGATCGTAGTCGACGATGCGCATTACTCGACCACCTCCTCGATCTGCTCTTCGTCGGCGTCCGATCCGGTACCCGTCCCGGACTGCGCGCCCTCGCGGTTCGGGATCGCGTCGTTGCGGTCCGGGACATCGCCGTCGCGCTTCGTCTTCAGCGACTCGCCCGTGTCGGGGTCGAAGAGGTACAGCGCCGACTCCGGGAAGGAGAACGACACCGTCTCGTCGGTCCCGGGGCGCTTCGTCGGGTCGATTCGGGCAGTGATCTCCTGTCCGCCGAGCGTGGCGTACAGGAAGTTCTCGTTGCCCATCGGTTCGAGGACGTTCGCCGTCATCTCGATGCCGTCGTCGACGAGCGTGATGTCTTCCGGGCGGATCCCGACGCGGACGGTGTCGAGACCCGCAACGGGGGAGGCGTCCGAGAGGTGGTACGTGAACGCGCCGGGTCCGTCGAGCCGCGCGCCGTCGACCGTCGCGTCGAAGACGTTGATGCTCGGCGAGCCGATGAAGTCGGCGACGAACTCGTTGACGGGCGTGCGGTACACCTCCTCGGCGCTGCCGACCTGCTGGAGCGTCCCGCCGTTCATCACGGCTATCCTGTCGCCCATCGCCATCGCCTCCGTCTGATCGTGCGTCACGTACACAGTAGTCACATCGAGGTCGTGTTGTAGCGTCTGCAGCTCCGTCCGCATCTGCGAGCGGAGCTTCGCGTCGAGGTTCGAGAGCGGTTCGTCCATCAGGAAGACCTCGGGGTCGCGGACGATCGCTCGCCCGAGCGCGACCCGCTGTTGCTGGCCGCCGGAGAGTTCCTTCGGCTTCTGCTCGAGCAGGTCCTCGATGCCGAGCATCTCGGCGACGTCTTCGACCTGTCGGTCGATCTCGGCCGCCGTCTGCCGCGTCGAGAGCTTCAGGCCGAAGCCGATGTTCTGCCGCACGTTCATGTGTGGGTAGAGCGCGTAGTTCTGGAAGACCATCGCCACGTCGCGGTCGCGGGCGCGGAGGTCCGTCACGTCGCGGTCGCCGAACGTGATCGTGCCGCTCGTGACGTCCTCCAACCCGGCGATGCAGCGGAGCGTGGTCGTCTTCCCGCAGCCCGAGGGACCGACCAGAACGAGGAACTCGCCGTCTTCGATCTCCAGATCGACGTCTTCGACCGCGACGACCGTCTCCTCGCCGTCTCCGAACTCCTTTCGTACCGTATCGAGTGTTATTCCTGACATAGTTTACTCCTTGACAGAGCCCGCGAGGATCCCGCTGACGAACTGCTTCTGTAAGAACAGGAACAGCACGAAGATCGGGATGATCGAGAGCGTTGCGGCGACCATAATCTGGTCGTAGTAGACGCGCTGTGCGCCGACGAGCTGGTTGATCGCGACTGGGATCGTGTACTTGCCCTGATCGAGGATGACCAGCGGGAACAGAAAGAGGTTCCACTGGAAGAGAAAGAGGATGATAGACAGCGCCGCCAGCGACGATTTCATCGTCGGCAGCGCGATCTTGTAGTACAGTTGGAACTCCGTCGCGCCGTCCATCCGCGCGGACTCCAGGAGCGCGTCTGGGATCGACCGCATGTTCTGTCGCATCAGGAAGATCCCGAGCGGGTTCGCCAGCCACGGGAGGATGATCGCCCAGTAGCTGTTCGTCAGGCCGATCTGGCTCATCAGGAGGAACAGCGGGATGACGAGCAGCTGGATCGGGAGGATCAGCGTCGCGAGGATGGCGTAGAAGATCGGCTGTTTGAATCGGAACTCGTACTTCGCGAAGGCGAATCCGGCCATCGAGCACAGCAGCAGCGAGAGGATCGTGTAGACGCCGGCGACGAAGATGCTGCTCTCGATCGCGCCCATGTTCCAGAGGTTCCAGAAGTCGTAGGCGACGTAGAACGGACCGAAATCGATGTAGTGAGTCATCTCGCCGACGTGGCCGACGAACTGGACGTTGTCGCGGGCCTGCAGCGCCTGGAAGTTCGAGAAGAAGCTGTCGCCTGGAATCAGGGTCGGATCCGTCGACGAGAGGAACTCCGACTCCTCGAGCGTCGAGGCGACGAAGATCCAGTACAGCGGCACGAGCGTCACCACGGCTCCGAGCAAAATGAACCCGTAGGTGAGGAACTGCCAGACGGCCTCGCGGCGGGTCTCCTCACGCATCGCTCTCACCTCCGACGTTGAGTTGGACTGCCGAGAGGACGCTCACGATGGCGATGAGGACGTACGTGAGCGCGCTCGCGTATCCGAGTCGGAAGTCGATGAACGCCGTCTGGTAGATGTACTGGACGATGGTGATCGTCGAGTCCAGCGGCGCGCCGCCGCCGTTGATGATGACGGGTTCGCTGAACAGTTTGAACGTCCCGATCGTCGAGGTGACGAACACGAACAGCAGCACGGGTCGAAGCTGCGGGACCGTGACGTACCGGAACTTCTCGATTCGGTTCGCGCCGTCGATCTCGGCGGCCTCGTAGAGCTGTTGTGGGATGTTCTGGAGTCCCGCGAGCAGGATGATCATGTTGTAGCCGGTCCACCGCCAGGTCACCGCTCCGACGATGGTCATCCGCGACCAGAACGAACTGGTCAGCCAGGGGATCGCCGGTAAGCCCAGGGAGGTCAACACGTAGTTGATCAGCCCGGCGTCCTGCATCATCAGGAGGAACACCGTCGAGTACGCGACGAGGTTCGCCGAGACCGGCAGCGCGAGCACCGTGCGGAAGACGCCGCGCAGTTTCACGAACGACGCGTCGAGCGCGACGGCGAAAAGCAGCGCGAGCGCCACCATCAGCGGCACCTGCACGACGAGAATGAACGTCGTGTTGAACATCGCCTGGTGGAACAGCGTGTCGGTGAACATCCGAACGTAGTTGTCGAGCCCCACGAAGCTGAGGTCCGCGATGCTCGTCAACCGGTAACTGAAGAAACCGGTGTCGATCCACAGCAGCGTCTCGTCGCCGACCCCCTCGAATCTGAAGAACGAGAGGTAGAACGTGTAGACGATCGGGAACGCCAGGAAGACGCCGAAGAGGAGG
Source organism: Halobellus rarus (assembly GCF_024494595.1). Lineage (GTDB taxonomy): Archaea > Halobacteriota > Halobacteria > Halobacteriales > Haloferacaceae > Haloquadratum > Haloquadratum rarum. The sequence goes on from NZ_JANHDI010000016.1 coordinate 14,163, forward strand.
AACGCCGGCAGCAGGAACACGTAGCCGACGATGCCCTCGCCGGGCGTCGGCATCCGCTCGCCGACCGACTGCCGGGCGAACCGCAGGCGGTCGCGAACAGACGGGTCCGGTCCCGAGAGAGAATCACGAGTAGCCATCGATCGTCCTCAGGCGAGGTCGCGATCGGTCCGGTCGGCCACCTGCTGTGCGGCCGCGTCGACGGCCTCCTTGGGCGTCTTGTCGCCGGCCATCATATCGCGGAAGTGGGTGTTGATGGCCTGCGTGACCTCCGGGGTATCGATGGTGTAGCGGTACGGCTCGATCTCCGGGGCGATCTCCGCGAACATCCGACCCGCGGGCTGCCCGTCGAGGAACTCGTGGGGGTCGTCGTAGGCCTCCGCGTCGTAGGTCGTCTCGAGCGCCGGGAACAGCCCGTACTCGCGGTACATCGTGAGCTGGCTCTCCTCGCGTCCGAGCGCGTAAGCCATATAATCCCAGGCGCGTCGGGCCTTCTCGTCGGAGACCTGTGCAGGGATCGTGAGGTTCGAGCCGCCCCAGTTGGTCGCGCGGGACCCGCCGGACTCGACGGCCGGGGGTTTGAACACGCCCCACTGACCGGAGGTATCTCCGAGTTCGGCCTTCAGTGTTCCCTCCATCCACGCGCCCGCAGTGAGGCTCGCGGTGGTGCCGTCGCCGAAGGCGGTGAACCACCCGGACGACCACGAGGCGAGGTCGTTCGCGATCCCCGAATCCCGGATGCGCTTGAGGATACGTGCGACCTGCAGGCTCTTGTCAGAGGCGACGTTGACGTCTCCGTTAGCCGTGAACGGCTGTCCACCGATCTGTCGGAGCATCATCCGCCAGAGACCGTCGTAGTCGTTCGAGGGAAGGTTGAGCAGGTACTGACCGTCGGGGAGTTTCTTGCCCTCCTCGATGTACTGGTCCCACGTCTCGACGCTGTCGACGTCGATGTCGTACTCGTTCAGCACGTCGCGGCGGTAGAACGTCCCGACCGGACCGATGTCCCACGGGAGCGCGTACGTGCCGCCGTCCTTCTCCAAGGGACCCCACTTGCCCTCGACGAAGTCGCCTTTGATCCCGGCCTCTTCGAGCCACCCGGAGATGTCGCGGAGGCCACCCGTGTTCACCCACGACGCGGCGTCGACGCTCTCCATCATCGACGCCGCCGGCGCGCCGGAGCCCGAGAGCAGCGTCGACTTGAACTTGTCTTTCAGATCGGCCCGGCCGATCTGGTTGATCGAGACGTCGCCCCCGTTGGCCTCCTCGTAGGGTTCGTCGAGGAGGTCCATCGCCCGCGCGGCCACGTCCCAGCCCCACACCTCCGCGGACCCCGCGAGTCGTGACTGCGGCGTCGCGGTCGAACCGCTCGAATCGGTACTGCCACCGCTCGATTGCGTCGTCTCAGTCGGCTCGGGGTCACCCGTCCCGACACAGCCCGCCAGCCCCGCGAGACCCGCGATTCCAGCACCTTTGAGAACGGTTCGCCGTCCGACCGAGCGTCCATCATTATTTGTCATATCGAGACTCACTTCCAACATAGGAAATTATGAACTTAAATGTTTGGGTTATCTATCTCTAAAGCACCGTTACAAGCCGTCTAGACGCGTTTTCAGTGAATAGTGAGTACGTATTCATAACAAATCTGTTTTGTGATAGTGAACAGATAACTGCGAGCGAAAGTCCGTAAATCCAGCCACAGAAGCGTTTCTACGCCGTTTCATCCCCAAATCGAATCGTCCGAATAATCCATCATCATTTATCACTGCCTACGGATTTCGTTTGCCGATACTGAACAGTATTTAAGTGAGTTCGGTACTGACGTTCGACCGTGACCGAGTATCCAGTCGGTGCGACCCGCACGTCCGGTCGTATCGTTCGCGCACTGGAGGGAGGAAGAGAGGCCGGCGTCACGGAACTGGCCGACGAGTTGGGGCTGTCGAAGGCGTCCGTGCACAACCACCTCGTGACACTCAAGCGGTTGGGCGTCGTCGTCGCCGCGGACGGCCGGTACCGTCTCGGTCTGCGGTTTCTCGACATCGGGATGTCCGTCCGCGACGGGATGCCGCTGTACCAGGTGGCCCGGTCCGAAATCAAGGGCCTCGCAGAGTCGGCCGGCGAATCGACGGCGCTGGTGGTAGCCGAGGACGGGGAGGCCGTTCACGCGGCCGTCGAAGACCCCGACCGAAACGGTCGGCGGGTTCGGCTCGGGAGCCGACTCCCGCTGCACGCGACGGCCGCGGGAAAGCTGATTCTCGCGTACCGGTCGCGGGAGGCGGTCGAGGAGTACGTCGAGACGCACGGGCTGGACCGGCATACCGATCGGACGATTCAGTCACCGGCCGACCTTCGGGACGAACTGCGATCGATCACCGACCGCGGATTGGCGTTCGACCGGGGCGAACTGGCCGAGGATATGCGGTCGGTGGCCGCACCGATCAGACGCGAGGACCGAACGGAGGAGCTCGCGGGCGCGCTCGCAGTGTTGGGACCTGCAGAGCGTCTGTCGGGAAAGCGCCTGGAGGAGGACCTGCCGGGACTGGTTCTCAGTGCGGCCAAACGGATCGAACTCGGTCTCGCCGAGTGACTTCGACAGATATGTTCGCTATCGCTAAACGGAAATTGATTTGGGTTTTCCGTTTTCCATTACTGAACGGAAGTGCGGGACGCCGAACCGTTCGTCGGGTCATTTATCAGCGTTTCACGAGAGTCCCCGCGTATGAGCCGACAGCGACAACGGGACCTCGACCGACTGCTAGAGACCGGAATCGTCGGAATCCTCCGCGGCGTCCCGGCGGAGGAGACGACAGACGTCGCCGGGGCCCTCGCCGACGGCGGCGTCGACGTTATCGAGGTAACGGCCGACACCGACGGCGCGCTCGACACCATTTCCCGGCTGTCCTCGGCCTTCGACCGCTCGGACCTGCTCGTCGGGGCGGGGACCGTCCTCGATAGCGAGACCGCGAGCGCGGCGCTTCGGGCGGGCGCGGAGTTCGTGGTCACGCCCAGTTTCGACGCCGGCGTGGTACGCACGTGTAACCGGTACGGCGCCGTCGTGGCGCCTGGGGTGATGACGCCGACGGAGGCGGTCGACGCGTACGAGGCGGGGGCCGACGTTCTGAAGGTCTTCCCGGCGTCGACGCTCGGACCCGGGCACATCGCGAGTCTGAAGGGACCGCTCGAACACCTCCCGCTGCTCCCGACAGGGGGGGTTTCGCTCGACAACGTCGAGGCGTTCGTCGAGGCGGGAGCAGACGGCGTCGGCGTGGGGAGTTCACTCGTCGACAGCGAGGCCGTCGCCACCGGCGACTACGATATCCTGACCGAACGCGCGGAGGCATTCCGAGGAGCCATAGAGCGCGCGCGGGAGTGATCACCCGCGGCACGAACTCGTCCGGGCGGTGAGACCGACGAACCGGACGATCGAGAGAAGGTTCTGTATCACCGTGCGCCGTGGATCTCCACGAGCACATTCGATAAAGCTGTCCACAGCGGGCCATCCGGCAATGCCTGCCCCCGCCCGGTCACCCCGGTGCAGGCGTCGCAGAAATAAAAGTATGGATATTGATAGTAATTGATCACTCACCGGCGGAGAAAGTGTTCGCCGGAAAACGCGTGCACTTCTGCCTGTGGCATTCACTACGGGTATTAAGCTAATTCTGAAATTCTTTTTTAGGCGGTGCGAAAAATTGTTTTGGTATTGATAAGTTATAAGTGGGTGGCGGCCGTATCGTGAGACGAGATGAGCACGCAGAAAGAGACACAACAGCGCGCGGGTACCGTCGAAGAAAACGCACTCCGGCTCGAGACCGAGAAGGCAGAGCAGATCATCGACGCGTTGAACACCGACCTCGCGGACGCGTACGTCCTCTATCACCAGCTCCACAAGCACCACTGGAACGTCGAGGGGGCGGAGTTCCTCGACGTCCACGTGTTCCTCCAGGAAGTCTACGAGGACGTAGAGGACGCGGCCGACGAACTCGCCGAGCGGCTCCAGGCGCTCGGGGGCGTCCCGCACGCCAGTATGACGACGCTCGCGGAGAACGCGACGGTCGAGCCCGAAGACGAGGACGTCTACGACATCCGGACGTCGCTCTCGAACGACCTCGAGATGATGGGCGACATCATCGAGAGCTACCGGCAGCACGTCGAACTCGCCGAGGGGCTCGGTGACCACGCGACCGCCCAGATGCTCCGCGAACAGCTGGAAACGATCGAGGGACACACCCACCACGTCGAACACTACCTCGAAGACGACACGCTCGTGCGCGAGTCGGCGACGAAGTAACGCCGTCGGGTGACCTATTAGCGGACGTCGGGCGCGGTTTCGTCCGTGTGGCCGGGAAGTTCCAGTTCGATCTCGAGCTCCGGTTCACCGGTCCCGTCGAAGTCGATTTCGAGCTCGACCGGTTCGCCGAACGCGAACGGGAGTTCCCACTCGTCGGTCACGAGTCGAATGTCGTCGCCGTCGCGGAGCTGTTTTCCAAGGTCGATCAGAAACGCGCCCGCTTCGTTGGCGTCGAGGCGATACTCTTCCTCGAACTTCCGACCGGTTCGGATCGTCGTCCGTTCCGATTCCGTCTCGGCCGTCGGTCTCGTCTCGGATTCCGATTCCGTGGAATTCGGTGTGTCGGTCATACGATCACCGACGCACGTCGACAGTGAGATCGCTCGCGATCCAGCCGTCCGTGTTGTCGGCTTCGATGAACACGGATCGACTCGGACGGCTTTCACAGACGGTTATCGTCGGAGAGTGATCGGGTTCGCGCGCCGATTGTGGGTCGGGACGCGACTGAGCGCCTACGGACATTAGCGGTGTTTAGGCTTACCTAAAATAAAAAGGGTCCGGTCCGTTCCCGAGGTCGGAGAGCGCTATCGCCCCTCGCCATATGGGAGCGACGGGATCGAAACGTCTTCGGCTTCGACGCCGTCCAGATCCTCCGAGACCAGTTCGAGAAGTTTCTCGGCCACGTCTGGACGGAGCAGACCGGCGAGGCGCACGAATGGCGCGAGGGGGAACTGCGACGCTCAGTCCGACAACCGAACCCGGTGTTCAGTCCCATCGCCCGCGCGGTGTTCGAAGACGGTCTGCTCGCCGGTCCGGAGTACGGCGAACGCGCCCGTCTCGCCGCGGGGGTTGCGACGCTTGTTGAAGGAGTCGACCGTGAAGTGCGCGCGGCCGTCGACGTCGTCGTAGTGCCAGGCGTGGAGGTGACCGTTCACGACGGTCTCGATCCGGTCCGCGGCGGGGTCGAGGACCTCTCGAACCGCTCGCTTGTTGCCGCAGAAGGCCTCCTCCGGGTGTTCTCCGAACCAGTAATTGTCGCCCACGGATCGGTAGTGAACGGGGTGGTGAACGAAGACGACGGCGTCTCGGAGGTCCGCAACCGCGTCCTTCAGGGCGTCGAGTTGGACGGCGTCGACCTCACCGCGACTTCCGGAGAGCCGCGGGGCCGAGGAGTCGAGGAAGACCCGGTCGGCGTCGGGGTCGATCCGCCAGCGGTCGTTCCCCACGAGCCCCTCGAACGTATCGAGATCCAGGTGGTCGACGTCGTGGTTCCCCGGAACGACGCGGTACGGGATCGGGAGGTCGTCGAGTCGGTCCACGAACCGATCGAGTAGGCGGCGGTCGGCCTCAGGGCCGGCCCCCGCGACGACGTCGCCGAGGACGAGCAGTTCGTCGGGATCCCGCGCCAGGAACCGCTCTGTGACCGACTCGAAGGCGCCGAACAGCGGATCCGCGCTGTCGGGACCCAGGTGGAGGTCCGAGACGATAGCGACGGTATCACCGGTCATCGATCCGAGTCCGCGTGGCGTGCAGTCATCGCTCGAATCCCTCGACGTCGACCCCGTAGTACACCGTGTCGATACCCTGGCCCCTGTCGTCCTCGATCCGAGTGAGCAACTCGAACCCGAGGTCCTCGAGGAGGTCGAGGTGACGGTCGTTCGAGTCCCACGTGCGGGTCGTCACGTAGGGTTCCCGAACGTCCTCGGGGACGTCGGTCAACAGTTCGTGGTACAGTCTCCGGGCGTGGCCCTCGCGTCGGTGTGCCGGATCGACGATGATCGTCGAGACGTAATCGGACGGCGTGTACGCGCCGAGTTCGTCGATGGCGTAGCCCGGACGGAACGAGAGGAACCCGTAGACGTCCTCGCCGTCGCGAGCGAGGACGAACGACTGGTCGATGCACTGCTCGAAATACTCGTCGAGCGCGTCGTTCCGCTGTTCGTCGAGCCCGTCGGTCTGGGTCGTTCCCTGGCGGGCGGACAGCGGCGGCACGAACTCGGCTTCGGCGGCCGCGAGTAGTCTGCGGATCTCGTCGGCGTACGGTCGCGGATCGGCCACGTATTCGACGGTCGTCATCGTTACGCCTCGGTTGGAACCGCGATCACGTATATCCGGTGGACCGTGACGTCGGTGGGATCGAGTTGCTTCCGCGCGCGCTGCTTGAACTGCTCGCGGAAGATCTCCCGCTGAGACTCGCTCTGCAGGCGTTCGCAGTAGGCGTTCAGACTCGCCTCCGCGAAGTCGTCGACGATGGTGTCGGGAGCGGTGTCGTTGTCGTCTTTCACCCTGATTGGATCGAATCCGTGTCCTTCCAGTAAGTCCCCCATTTCGTCGGTGTTGTAGTAGATGAGATCCAGCGGCGGGTTCAGGTTCTCGAAGTAGGCGTCGTAGTCGAAGTCGTTGAGCACCTCGACCGCGACCTGATGGAGCTCCTTGTAGGTGCCCTCGTGGCCCTGATGGATCGCCAGGAGCCCGTCGGGAGCGATCAGCTTTCTGAGGTTGGCGTACGCCTCGTGTTGGCCCTCGACCCAGTGCATCGCGGCGTTCGAGAAGATCAGGTCGTAGCGGCCGATCTCCTCGTCGGGACAGTACTTCTCGATCTTCTCGTAGCTGTACTCGATGTCGAGGTGCTCGGGGCTGTGCTCGGTGCGGGCCTTCGCGATCGCCGATCGGGAAGAGTCGATCCCGACGACCGACGCGTCGGGGTACCGCTCCGCCAGTCGCTCCGTCACCTTACCGGTGCCGCAGCCGACGTCGAGGATGTGGTCGGGATCGAACTCCCGGGTCACCGTCGCCGACTCGATGAATCCGAGGAGTTGGACCGACTGCTGTTCCTGGATCGTCGAGTGCTCCTCGTAGCGGTCCGGGTTGCGGAACAGCGCCCGGTCGTCGTTGATCCGCTCTAAGCAGGCGTTCGTGAAGTGGTTGAGGAGCGCCCCGTCCATATAGCGCTCGTCCTGCGTGTACGCCTGCGTGAACGCGTTGAGCGCCTCCTCGTAGTTCTGATTGGCGAACTCGCGCGTCCCCTCGTTGAACAGGTGGATGTACGTCTCGCTGAACTTCGTCGTATCGCAGAGGTGAAAGACGTCGAGGTCACGGCGAATCCCCCGGAGGCTCTGGTCGGGGATCCGCCGGCCGACGTAGCCGTCGGGGAGTTCGTGGACCGAACTCGAGTGATACGTGTTTTCGTCGACCAGGATCGAGGCGTCGTACTCCTTGCACAGTCCCTCGAGGCGGGCCGCGATGTTCACGCTGCGGCCGATGACCGTCGAATCGATGTCGGCGATCGTGGTCTCGTTGACCGGGCCCGTCGCGATGCCGATACCGACGTTGACTGAGCCGAACCGACGGTCGATGCCGCCCTGGTCGTTCGTGTACCGGTGGATCTCCGTCGCCGCGTTCAGCGCGCTCTGCCCGGGGGCGTCACCTCGAAAGACGGCCATAATCCCGTCGCCGACGACTTTGTCGATCACCCCGCCCTGTTTTTCCACCACAGTCCGGACGTGTCCGAAGAGTCCGTCGAGCATCTCGCTGATCTCGTCGTCAGCGTAGTTGTCGAGAAGAAGCGTGAAGTTCCGCACGTCGAGAAAGAGCACCGAGACGGGGTCCCCTTCACTGTCGGGCAGCGAGTCGGCAGCCATACGCGCTCGGTTCACGCGGGGGAAGCAAAAGTCATCGGGATGTGTCGCGGTACCGCAGTCGGGGACGCGCTACGATAAGGGCACACATCAGAACCATCCTCCGAGGTCGTGTCTCTCAGAGTACCTACACACTGTGAGGATTAGGGTTAACGACAGGGGTTTCCGCGAAGTGCGTGAAGCATCTAGTCATCGTTTGTTCGAGCCTGCGTTCCGACTGAATATGATGGACCCCTATGAACGACTCACGACAGCGGATATCGACCGAGACAGCAGTACGGCTACTGACCGAACAGCAGCGACGACAGAGCCACATCAGGTGACTGACTCACCCGACGGGACGACTGTGGACCAGCTCACGAAGCAACTAGAGGAGGCAGAGTCTACGAACTCGAACGGATCCTCCGAACATCGAGGTACCGGGCTTCACCACGTTCACCTGCCGAAGTTACAGGGGGCGGACGTCATCGTTTACGACTCGGATCAGCAAACGGTTCGACGCGGACAACACCTCGAAGATGTTCGCAGCCTCCTCCGCCCCATTGAAGAGCATTGTGCGGGTATTTCGAAACCAACGGTCTGACTACCCTACGTATGCTCGGACAAATTATCGAGAAGTTGTTGTCGACGTCCGAAGCGGCGACCTTGTTCGAATACCGGAATTGTTTTACTTTCCATATGTTCACGGAGATGGCTAGATATACCCGCTGTGAGATAACCATCGAAACTGTCCCGACAGCGTCCGTCCTTGGCTGGGCTCCATCCGTTCCAAGCGGTTGCCGACCCGGTACGGGACGGCCATCTCACGTGCGGAAAGCCAGCTATCAGGGGTGACTGTTTCGTGACACAACTGGAACGGAACAGCGTGTTCTGGTGGATGTACGTGGCAGCTCTCGCGGCAGCAGCGGCTTTCATTGCGCACTCCTTCGTCGGGATACTCGTTCTCGGTCTGTTCGGGTACTATGCGACCCGTCCGATATGCACCCGCTTCACAACGGTCTTCGGATCCAAGCGCGTAGCGGCCGGACTGACAGCAGTCACTGTCCTCTTCCCAATATTGGTACTCACGCTTTACGCGGGAGTTCGAATGTTTCAGCAGATCCAGCGACAGTTCGAGGAGAGCGTACTCTCGATGCTCGCCTCGCGAGTCGTCGGGGTCGACGTTGAGGAGAACGGTCCCGGAGCGTTGCTCAGAGACCCGCCGTCCATCGACCAACTGACCGACCTACTATTCGGGTCCGCCGTCCAGCAGGGACTGTCCGTCCTCGATCTCTTGTTCGGGGCGGTCCTCCTCGTCGGACTCGCCGTAACGCTGTCGTATGCCCTACTCGTATACGACGAGGCGCTCTCTGACGCATTCGCGGAGTTCGTCGGCGGTCCGGACGAGACCGTCTACTCGTACGCAACGGCCGTCGATACCGACCTCGAATCGGTCTTTTTCGGTAACCTCCTGTTCGCCCTCATCATGTCCGTAGTAGCGATGGCAGCCTACACGACTACCAACCTCCTCGCGCCGCCCGGTGCCCAGATCCCGATGGTGTTCACCCTCGGGGTGCTGACGGGGTTCACCAGCCTCATCCCGATCGTTGTCAGCAAAGTCGTGTATCTCCCTGTCGTCGCGTACCTCGCCCTCACTACGACGCAGGGGGGAAACGGGGGATTCGTCTTCGTCGGGGTCGTCCTCGTCAGCTACGTTCTTGTACTCGATATCCTCCCGCAATCGGTCCTCCAGCCCTATATCTCGGGCCGGCAACTGAACCCGATGATCCTCCTCTTCGCTTATATTCTCGGTCCCCTCCTGTTCGGGTGGTACGGGTTCTTCCTCCTACCGATCGTGTTTGTATTGATGTTCGAGGCGGTCCGGATCGTCCTCCCCGAACTCCTCCACGGCGAGCCCATCGGACCGGAACCCGGACTCGCTGAGGAGGCCGGTGCCGATACGGATGCGATGCAGGAAGGCAATGCTGACGCGGATGCGATGCAGGAAGACAATGCCGACGCGGATGCGATGCAGGAAGACGATGCCGACGCGGCTACGTCGGATACAGACGGGACGAGCACGACCCGGGGGTAACCCCATACTCGAGGATCGCCGTCGTGAGTTCACTCCGGGGGGTGCTCGCTACGATGTCGGAGTGTAATCCACGAGCGGGATCCCACGTCTATCCCGTGACGCAGACATTGTTGTGACTGTCTTCCGGAGATCGCGCTCCCGGTGACGCGATCGCCGGTGAGAGACGACGACAGTCCGTATCAGGAGTTCCGGGAGCCGAACCGACGTCGGAAGAACCCCGCGAGCGGGACGAAGTACCCGGAGCCGCCGACGGCCACGATCAGTCCGCCGATCGTGTTGAACAGCATGTCCGTGACGATGTCGTCGACGCCGTAGACGACCAGCGGTGCCTCGATGCCGAGTAGCTGCGGTACCTGTCCGGACGCGAATTCGAGTAGTTCCCAGACGACGGAGACAGCGAGGACGAACACGACGATGAACACGGGCCGGAAGCTGGCCGGAACGTGAAGTTCCTCCGAGTGGAGTTCGAACCCGCGGAAGGTCGCGTATCCCAGCCCAGCGACGAGAGTCGCTGAGACCGTGTGCGTCACGCTGTCGAACCAGGAGAACCACGAGTACGGGCCGAGCGACCCCACGCTGTGAAGGGAGACGGCGATGGTAATCCACAGGACCAGCGCGGGACTCATCGTGTACTCGTACTCCCGGCGGATCGCGGCCGGGATTAACGTGAGCGTCAGACCGAACGCGCCGTTGACAGCCATGCCCAGGCGTAGCGTGATCAGGCCGACGAGGCAGATACCCGCCAGTACGACCTGCAACAGTCGGGTCAGCAGGCGTTGTCTCCGCTGCGAGAGGCCGATGGCATCGGTGACTGTCATGACGTCTCCTCCGGGACGACCGGTCGGTGACGTGAACCGACGTGTTCGATACGGTCGAAGTACCACAGGAAGATCCCACCCATAACGAGGCTGACGACCATAACGGCGACGAGGTCCCACTGAAGTTCGGCCTGTGAGTGGATGAAGGAGGTGCCAAACACCTGGTCTGAATAGTAGCCGGCGATCGTCCACCACGACTGGAAGGCGATAGTCGTCATCACGGCGAACAGCACTGCGAAGCGGCGGCTCATCTCCACGTCGGTGAATGAGTCGAGCTCGACGACGGCCGCGAGCGCGACGGACGAAATGGCGACGTATCCGGTGACCTCCGGGGCGAAACCGAACGTTCGCGCGGTCACGCCGACAGCGACGACCAACCCGAGTGGCCACGGGAGCATCACCCGCCAGTCCCGTCGCAGCACCGCCGGAACGACGAGGATTCCGGCAGCGACCAGTGCGAGTACGCCCCCGAGTAGCGGCGCCATAAGGAGGCCAACGGCGGCGATCAGGATCACGAACCCGACGAAGGCCCACCCAAGTGTCGCGTTCGTTGTCGCGTTTCGCGCGAGCGAGTGTGTGATAGCCATAGTTGTACGTCGTCAGACGGGACTCTCTCGCCGACCGGTGCGTGAATCTCCGGGTGTTCGTCCCGTCACGATTCCACAGTTCGCGGCCAGATATCCACCGGTCCCGCACGCGGCCGGCCCGCGTGGGTACGTAACTGCGACCACGCCGGTATGAGACGCCCCTCCACCCTCGGCAGAGAGTGTCCTCGGTGCCAGACCCGGGTCAGTAACGGCCTGGGTCGCCAATACATATGCGACCTTCGACCCGGAGGGATAAACGCTATTTCCATCGTTAGAATATATGAATATGTGAATAGTTCTTTCGCGGGGATTCGACTGTGGGGTGGCCCTGTTGTGCGTGGGATACTCGTAGAACGAACGGATATTCCAGTGGTAAGTACTACCTATTCGCGGACACGCTATAGCTAATAACTGAAAAATATCTGACTGTATGTATTGAAATCAAGTATCACGATGAGTGCGTCGGATCTCCTCGTCGATACACATTATTTTATAATTATCGTATATCAACTTTCGTCCATCCGTCGATCAATCCTGACATCCCCGTTAGTTAGTAGTATAGGTATAATTATATATTAAAAGTTTTGAGGATTATCGTCGGTCGCGTCGGCATACTCGGGGAGGAGGATCACCAGAAAGTGATTGACCTGTTCCGAGAGACATTCGATTAGTTCCGCCCTCCACAGAAGATCGATAGCTTTCACCGGTCCGAAATCGCCATAAATCGTCGATATTGTAGGGAGAGAGAACACGTATCAAGTGACCCACGATGGTTCTTGCTGAAGCGTCGACCGTGTCTTCGTAGGCGGTATCAAGATATATTCCTATTGATATATAATTCGAAGTATCGCTTCGTCGTCTTTTTGTGACTCTCGCGAACGTCCCGTTCGACCACGCCGAATCAGATCGGGGCCTGATCCTCGCAATCGAAAGGCTGCATCACCCTCTCTATCGTCTAGTTGAATCGCTTCATCTCGATTGGTTTAGTTCTCGCCTTGAGTGATTTCCGTCGAGCGCGTCGTCGATACGCTCTCGTTCTCGTTGGAATTCGTCGCTATCAGTGTTGATCTCGTCCGTATCGACGAGCCTATGACGCTGTCCTGTGGATTACCATCGCTGAGCACTACCTGTCGGAGTTCCCTTGATTCAAGCAGGAAAACGGACAGCACCGCGGTCTCCGGATCGCCGAGGAACGGCTCTCCACTCGTACGCCGTCCGGCTCACCGAACACCTAATCCAGATAGCTCGCTCTTCGTCGATTTACAGAGTGAGCTCGAATCGCGGACGTATGTCGGGGCGTGCGTTCCCTTGACACGGGTAATTGCCTTTTGCAACACGTGGCGAAGTATATTATCGGACGCTGATAAGAGACCTGCCATTACAGAACTAACGGTGTAATTCAAAGTGAGTATACTGTCTCGGATCCCACAGTCGTGTGCGTCCGATCGCGTACGCGGTCCGCCCAATATATGACGTGACAACTGGCTGCAAGTCGAAGTCGCAGCGACTGGCGATCCCGGCTGACAGCGTCGGTCGCTGACGGGGGTAGATACGCTATGCTTACACGAATAAGGATAGTCAAACCCACAACCAGAGGGTATCGGTCTCGCGTTCGACGCGATCAGGGGCCCGGAGTCGGAGCGCGCAGCGACTGGCGGTCTTCAGCTAACAGCATCGACCGCTGACGGAGGAGAAATACGCCGTGCTTACGAAAATTATGGGACCTTCTAACAAACTAATGACGGCCCGGTGGGAGACGATATTTCGAACGACCCTGATCGTCCCGGGAGGGACGGCTCCCGCTCGCTACGGGTTCCCGATGACCCCCGCCAACGCGGGGACCTTCTCAGCCAGCCACGGCCTGAGGTAGACGAAGCCACCGATGACGACGGCGGTGACGAGGAAGCCGCCGACTGGGCCGACCCGCTTCGACGCGACCTTCCAGACCGTCCACGCGGTTCCGAGGAGTTGGAGGAATCTCATCATAGTTTCACCATCATACCCCGGGGACCCCGAAAGCGCCGATTCCGAGCCCGAGGACTGCGTTCAGGACAAAGAGGATGACGAGCGCTGAAACCCAGGCCACCAGCCCGATGAGCGCGGCTTTGATCCAGTCACCCGGATACCGCCAGTTGATGACGGCGATCCACACGATCAGGGCGATGATGGGTCCGATGAGCGGGATCCAGGCCGTCAGTGCCCACGCGATGGCACCGACCAACGCGGTGATGACAGCGTGACTGTAGTCGTCAACGCCCACGATTACGCGAGCGCTGATGTAGATCGCGAGCCCCCCGATCAAGAGGGCAACGATGAATGCGACTAACGATCCGATAAACTCTGTTACCATACCTACTCTTCGTCGACAGACTCAATAAAACTTCGCCAAACTGTATTGTCTTCGAAAGTGACTGTGCGTGTCACCGGAGACGGCCGGATTAGGGAGGGACACCACCTGCAGCATTCGAACCACTCCCTTCGGTCGTTTGGGGGAGCCACCCACGGCGAGGGCGATCTCGATGCACGCTAATCCAGCGAGAAGATCCCGCGGGACGCAGTCAGTCGCGCGACGGTCGAGAGCCGGAGCACATAGGCGGTCAACACGAGGTAGGGTGCGAACGAGATCGTAAACGCGACGGCGATGAACGGCTGTAGCACCGGGATACCAAGGATCTGGCCGTCGGGAAAGACTCTTCCGTTGATTGTTATAATCGTTGCGGCGTTGAACAAGATGGCCGGGAGCGCGACGACCAGCAGCGTCTGGGACAGCTGTGACACCTCTTTCGTATAATAAAGGGTTTTGAAATACTCCTTTCCGATGGCGAACAGTTCGAACGCTTCGATGAGGTCGTCGAATCGTTCTGTCGAGGCCTCACGGGACGAATCGAGCGTTCGTGACCGTTCGATGTGCGAACCGTAGTCGAACCCGATCCCCTTCCAGAGGACGGCGAACTCCGCGCCGGAGGTCTCCTCGACTGCCCCGAGCCGCTCGGCGGCCTCCGAGACCGAGGTCACGAACTCCTCGATATCCTCGACGAAATCCTGTTCGGCACCGTCTAACTCCTTCGTGAGCTCTTGCGCACGAGCACTGATAGTTTTGGACATCGCTCTCAGGAACGACGAGGGATTGGACGGATTCTCCCCGTTGTCGGTCAGATCGCCGAGGTTCCGACGGAACTTTATCGCACCCTGAATCCGATTTTCCTGGTTTTCGACGGAGGTTATGTCGTGTGAGAGGACGATCGAGTTGATCGAGACGACGATGGAGACCAGTAGAATCATTCCGCTCAGGAGCGTATTGAGGATCGTCTGCACGGTCCTGGTGTCCGTCAGTAGCGTCTGTATCTCGAAGGTCCAGAACGTCGATAGAAGTAGGAAAGTCGTGAAGACCGAGGTGAGTAACGCTCCCGTCACCGCCAGCCGGTTCGCGTCGAGCAATATCCACCGTTTCAGGGCGAACCCGGTGGTCTCGTACGGGACGGGGAACCAGTCTCGCAACTCGATTGCTCTCCAGTCGAAACTCATAACACGGTTCCCTGAGCGGCAGCACTGGATGGACCCGCCCATAATTGAGCACTCATCAGTTCGATAGACAACCCACAGTGGCAAAATCCTGTGGGTGTACACGACTCGGTTGCTCCTTCTCGAGGTGATGCTATGAGGCCAGGTCACGCTCCAACGACGGCCGCTCACGCCTCGTCGTCGACGGCCTACGGTCGGTCACGGAAGAGCGCGAGATGTCTGAGTGCCATCCGATTTTCGATTCCGCCGGCAAGCGCGCCCGACAGCACACCGAGCGTGCTGATGAAGGCCCCGACACGGACGAGGTCGACGAGCCCGACCGTGGGGTCCTCGAGGCTCGGCCAGTTCGTCATCAGGTTCGGCGGGAAGACGGCGAACTCGATCAGAAGTATGATCGACCCGACGAGGACGAAGAGTCCCATCATCGCCGCGACGAGGATGAAGAACACTGTCACGTTCACCAGTGCCATGTGTTCGGTGATCACCTGGCTGCGCTCTCGCGGGAACGACAGCCGCTGGACGTATAGGAGATGGACTGCGGCAGCGATGATACTCCCGACGGCGAACAGCGCGGTGGTGCGGTTGGTCAGGTTCAGCCCGACGTCCCACGCCTCGGCGCTGAACACGAGGATCAGCGTCGGCGTCACTGCGGCCGTCGAGAGACGCGGAAGTGAGAACGGGAGCAGCGGTGCGCGACTCTGCAGCAGCGTCGCGACGACGATACCCGGATTCCGCACGAGGCTCACCGCGTGAAACGCCAACCTTCGGGGCCGACCTCGCGAGACGTCCTCCTCGGGGATGCGGGTAGCGATCTCTCTGAGGTAATCTGTGATGTCCGCATCGAACGGCGGGACACGCCGCCGGGAGGGATCGAACGAGAACGGAGCCATCACGCCGCTATCACTGTGATCCGCACGAAACACGTGGCCCAGGAGGTGGACGAGGAGGGTCGCAGCGTTCCAGCGGACGGCCGCCGAGTCGAGCGCTCCGACCGTCTCCCGGCCGGGGATTCGCAGAAGTCGTCGCGTCGAGACGACGACGACGCGGGCGAGCGGGGAGGCGAGCCCCTCGACCGATTTCTCATCTCGCGTGGTCAGGGGCACGTCGGTCACGACGACGACGAGGTCGTACGGTCGTTTCATCATATGATGTGCGGCCTCGTCGAGGAACTCGGACGGCCGTCGGGGGGCGCCGTCGGTGAGCGGATCCGGTTCGGCACAGTTGACCCGCCAGGCCGCGTCCGTGGCTGCCGCCAGCTCATTGACGCCGTCGCGGGCCATCTGATCGGCAAACGATTGCAACGGTTCGACATCGCCACCCGGCGAGTGAGCAATGAGAACTCCCACGTCGATCTGTGGCGCATCCGCGTCGTCACTTCGGTCGTCCACAGTCGGCGGGTCGGACCCCATCGCCTCCTCGCCGTCAGTTACTGCACTACCTGCGGAATCCCGGTCGACGTCGGAGGCCTTGGGATTTATCGCCTGAGCGTCGTCCATCACCGGACAGCGTCAGAGATACGCATCGTCCCACTCGTCAGCCAGGTGAACGTTGCCACAGTTCCCGCACTCGAGCCTGTCTTGCCCGTCGCCGGAGACGTCCGTACTGCCGCACTGTGAACAGAAGTACCCGTACGCTTCCGCTTCCCCGTCCGCACCGTACAGCGTAAAGAACGGGGCTTCCGTTCCGGGAACGCTATCGTCCCGATCGACGGGCCGATCGCTCCCGTCGACGGTGACAGACTCCGGAACCGGGACGGTGGGTTCGTTCGCCGTCTCCGTCCCCTCGCCCTCGACGAACGTCGTGACGGCGAACTCCTCCCCGCCGACCATTATCTCGTCGTGGCCATCCTGTTTTAAGCCGAATCCCTCCAGGAACTGGCCGCCCTCGACGGCGTCCTGGAGGATACTGGCCGCTATCGGCTTCTCGGCAAACTCCTCGCGAACGCGATCGATCAACGCCGTGGCGATTCCCCCACCACGTGCTTCTGGATCCACGTGGAGCCACCGGATCGTCGCTCTCGTTCCGAGTTCGACGGTGACGAACCCGAAGACCGACTCCGTGCCGTCGACCGTGGCGTCGACGACGAGCACCGCGGTGTCTGTATCGTCGAGCAAGTCGGCCAGTGACGTGTCGTCGAACTCCTCTTCGAGTATCGTCTCGATCTGCTGTGGACTGAGCGAGTACGACGATTGCAGCGAGTCGCGCGTGATCGCTCTGATCCGTTCACGGTCGTCCGACTCCGCGGGGCGAACTTCCATGCAGTCTGTTATCGTTGAACAGGCATAAGTCGTCCGTTGTCTTCATTTTCGCGTCGAAAATACCGCGCTCAAAAAAATGACCAGCAGGAGACGGATCACAAACGTCCGGTGGGGAGTTACCTGCGCAGGTGAATCTCGTCGTCCGAAACGCGCTCGATTCTGGAACTGTCGAGCAGGTAGTCCTCCTCGTCGCCCTCCCCCCAGCCCAGTTTGGACTTGATCGTGTCCGCCAGCCCCGGATCGGGATCGACGTGTGCCTTGCCGTGTTCCACCTCGATGACGCGACCAACCTGATCGCCGTTGTAGTTTACCACGTTTTTCCCCTCGTCGTCCTCTGTCAGGGTTACGTTGTCCTGCATTGCGGTCTAACTAACGACGCCTTCTGACCTGAGGGTTCTGCTTGCCTGTGCTGGGTGTATATTAGGGAGATCAGCTCACCGGTCGGAATTAGCCCCGACGCCGCCGCCCGCAGGAGGACAGATCGGGACTATCGTAGCGTTTGCACGCCTTTACTCACGCGATCGCACGACTGCGTTCGATCGGATACGTAATGGGTTGCAACCGCTACGATAGGCGAAGAGAAGTCAGATCAGACACTCCGGGCGCAGACGCGACGCCGCGATTTAGAACGATTCCGTCTCATTCGAATCGCCCTCGTCCGGGGCGCTTCCGCCACGGTCGCTGTAATCCTCCCGACCGATCGCCCCGTCGCCGACCATGTTGAACACCGCCTGCCGGACGCTCTCTGCGTCCTCATACTCCCGCTCGTGCTCCGAAGAGAGCACCTCACGTAACGTGACCTGTTCACCGATGAGACCGAGTTCACGGTCACCGTACCGACTGAGCAGCGTCTCGTGAGACAGCGGGTACGACTCCTCCTCGAGATCGCCGGTGAGCGCGCCGAATTCGATGCCGTGCTCTCGGGTGTCGTCGGGGTCGTTCGCCATAGTAGCCCTTCGACAAGACGAGCTGAAATAGCTCCTGCAGGCGTATGCAAGGTAATGTGTTCCGTCCCAGAGTCTTCCAGTACCCGTCCACCGGAAGCCGGACTCCACTCGCGGGAGCGACCACACGCGGCATCGGAGCGAGAGGTGACACCACCCCGTGACCGACCGATTCCCACGCCTCGGGCCCGATAGAACCCTTCGCATACTGCCTCCACCAAGTTGAATACGCGTGCGAGCGAATCGCACAATATGGACGACCAAGACCGAGTCCACAGTGTGTCGATCGAACCGGGAGAACTAGTGTACGACGGCAACAGGCGACTGGTGGGGCGCGTGAGCGGCCTCACCGACGATGGGTTCGAAGCGGAGGTGATAGACCCCGACGGGAGCGAGGTGGAGGAGCTGCCGGGCCAGGAGTTCGGTGAGGGGTACCTGATGTGGCGGTGTAGCGAATGCGGCGAGATGGACGAACTGGACGAGGGGCTGCCAGAGTCGTGCCCGAGCTGTGGTGCTCCCCGAGAAGCGATCTCCGTCGTAGAGGAGGATTAAAACGAGTCACCCGCGAGCGGGATGCTCTTCCTGACGATGGGCGTCTCGTACATCCTCTCCGTCCTCGGTGCGGTTTCGAACACACGCTCGTTTTGCCAGCAGCGTCTCCGGGATGGGGGCGGATAACGAAACCGTCGCCTACTCGACGTGGGACGGTGAAAATTTCGATGGGCTCGACCTTCCACTCAATTCGCTCGCGTCACGGCTCGATACGCTCGCAGACCAGCACAGGTCCTATCCGATTCTCCACTACTACCACAGTGAAGAGTCCGAGCACGCCTCCGCGATGGCAGTCGCCGTCTTCGACGAATCGATGACGATTCTACGGTTCGGCGTTCCGAACGACGAGCAGCCTAACGCGGTGCTCGTCAAGAATGTCCGCTCGCGAGTCAGAACTACCTCGAAACCCAACAATGCATTTATGCAGCCTGCCGACGAGCCACCGCCGCCGCCGGACTCGGACCGACTTCGTAGTGAGGGCGTCCCGACCGTCTCCGACGACGAGTTCGCCGACGCGCTCGATGAGCTCTCGGAACGGCGACGGAAACTGCTCGGGATCGTGACCGCCGATGCCTGGCACTGGCCCCCTATCGACTCATAACTGAGGTACCGTCTGCTTCTCCGGTTGGGGACCGCTCGTCCGGATTGTTACCGTCGGTAAACACATCGCCATCGGTCGTGACGTAAAAGTCGGATAGTCAGGCTAGTGTAATCACCCAGCACACCTCCTGTAGGACTTCACGACGGCTATTTCCGGACCGGGGAACTGCTGAAGAACTCCCATAGCCGGGCGAACGTAACGCTGGTCGAACCTTGGGTCGTAGCTGTTGATCCACATAATCAAGAAAATAATTACCGTTAAGATATATTGTCTTTTTTCTCCCGGAGCGCCAGAACTGATTGTGGCATCAGACCAGAATCCGAGTAGGATCAGCAGCACAGGCGACCGAACGAACCGGCGAACATTCCTTATCAAGGCCGTAGGTGGCACAGCGATCGCCGGACTGATCGCGGGCTGTATGGGCGATGAGGGGTCCGGGGCGACCGACACGCCGGAGCCGACGGATACACCGGAGCCGACCGACACTCCGGAGCCGACCGAGACCGACACGGAGACGGGAACTGACACCGACATCAGCGGCGAGGTCGGAGACACCGAGGACAACCTGGAGGTCACGAACCACGAACTCTATCAGACCAACGGCGAGGTTGGCCTCCAAGGGACCATCCAGAACACGGGCGACAGCACGTACGACTTCGTCCAAGCCGAGGTCACGCTGCAGGACGACCAAGGCGAGATCCTCTACGAGTTCATCGACGAGACCGAGGAGGAGTCCGTGTCTCAGCTCGAGGCCGGTAACGAGTGGCAGTTCGACGTGGTCTTCGAGGAGGCCCAGATGTCCGAGGTCACCAGCTACACCATCGACGTCGACGGGTACCCGGTTCCCGACGAGGACTTCGGGGACATCACCGGCGATGTCGACGATCAGGACGATAACCTCGAGATCATAAGTACCCACCTCACGCGCCAGGAGTCCCAGACGTTCGTCACGGGCGATATCAAGAACGTCGGTCAGGACGACATCGAGAACATCGAGGTGAACGTGACGCTCTACGACGACAGTGACAACGAGCTCTTCGACTTCAACGACACCGTCGAGCAGGAGGACGAGCTCCAGCAACTGTTCCCGGATCAGATCTGGGAGTTCCGGGTCGTCTTCGATGACATCGACATGCAGAACATCGCCCGCTACGTAGTCACCGCGAACAGCGAACTCGTCTGAACGTCTATCAGTTCGTCATCGACTTCGGAACCGAGACGCCCAACGCTCCGTCGAGGTGCCCCAGTCGACGAGCGAGAGCAAGCCCGTTGACGGCAGGCAGGACGACCGTCGGTTGACAGCAGTGGTGAGGATGAGTCTATGGGACCTGAGTTTTCGGATGAACAGATTCACCGAACGACGTGGTTTGCCCGAGATCACGGTTTCGACTCTGGTCGAGCGCAGAACGCCTCGTACGGGGATACGCTGGTTTTCGAGTGCGAGGATCAAGAAGAGACAGATCGTATGATACAGGTCGAGTATGTCGGCGGGACCGAACGCTGAGGTGCTCTGGTTCCCAAGAAAATCCAGCCAGAACAGTAGTTGCTTCACCCGTTTCTTCAAAAAGACAGCGAGTCGCATTATCGATATGGTTCACAAGCTTTGCGATCGTTGAACAGGGAATGACAGATCACGAGCAGCCATCCCCAGAGATGGGCCGGAACTTGGCAAATATCTTCGTCGAGATGACTGGTGAAACTAGCATAACAGACCAACAAGACCGGGAACAGGAGAGGAGCAAAAAGGTGATCAATGTCACAGATACCAAGCTGTCCCAGGGAGAAAAATGATGGTCTGCATTAATTTGAACCATCGCCGGTAACGTCGAGAAAATGAGAGAGAGGGACAGCGTCTAGTGGTTTTTGCAGAGCAATTGCTGGAATAGCACTGTCGTTTCACCATTCAGAAGTGGCGCTGATCACGCTAGCCGTGGGAGGGTGTCAGCACTGTGCCGTCTGGCGTCTTCTCGTCGTTCAAGGGAGCCAGAGAAGGGGGTTCTCCGCTATACATAGCTGGCCGTAGCCCTGATCACGTAGTAGTCGATCTGGAACTCCTGCTCGTCGAAGGTTGTAGCCCACTGCCACGTCTCGCCAGTATCGAGGCGCTCGTGGGTGGTCTGTTCGCTCGCGGAATCCAAAATCTCGTCCTCGGTCTCGTTCCTATCGTGGAGGGTCACCTCGACGACAACGTTCTGGAGTTGACGGTCACCAGCGTTCGTCGCGTCGCCCGCCACGACGAGCCCTTTCTCGCCCGCCCGCTGGAACGTGAACCCGTCGAGGATGAGTTCCTCGGACTCCTGTGGGGTGACTGTCCCGACCGGGTCCTCGTAGGGGCCTGGATTCTCCGGCGCATTGCGCACGAGAGTCACCAAGATATCTGCCTCATCGCCGTTGGCGACATCAGTTGTCCCGTCCGGGGTCCCGCCGGGGGCGGTGCAGCCCGCGAGACTGGCGGTTGCCGTTCCAATACCGACCGTCTGGATGAATTGTCTTCGTTTCATTGTATTCAACTGCCACAGGGCGAGTATTCAGCACGGTGTCTGGCGGGAGGAAAGAAACTGGTGAGCAAACGGCAGAACAGCCAGTTACTCAGTCTCTGCATCGATCACTCGTTCTTCGCTTTCGGTATTCTCGTTCGAATGCGCTGCCCGGTGGGCGTTTTTGTACTGCTGGATTTTTCGGTAGAGCAGGTAGCCAAAGCCCCCCACATACAGTACAACATAGACGAAGAACGCGGGTAGTTGGGGGAGGCCCGTCACGGCCTGTATCAACCCGCTTCCAATTCCGACGGTGGTGTTGTAGGTTGCGTGGATTAGCGCGGCGATGATGAGCCCCTTTACGATGATTGGACCGCGATTTCCCGGGTTGAACTTCGCTAACCCGAGGTAATATCCCGCGAACGCCGAGTAGACGACGTGCCCGGGCCCGGCTAACGCGCGGGTCGCAGTGATATCACCGCCGATACCGATCAGGTCCAAGCCGAGAGACAGACCGCCGACTTCTCCGACTGCTCCACTGATGTAGATGGCGTTTTCGATGGTAGCGAATCCGAGTCCGGCGATAGCGCCGTACACTGCACCGTCGATAACTGCGGCGAACCGAGCGTCGTTATACGCATAGAGCCGTACAGCGAGCAGTTTTACCGACTCCTCCACGGGGCCCACGATGAGGAAGAAAAACAGAACCATCCCGAGACCACCGAGCGCCGTGAAAAACGGCTGAAACACGCTATTGGCAACGGCAGCAAACCCTGCGGTGAGCACGCCAAGTATGAAGGTAGCCGCGAGCAGCGATAGCGGTTCGCTGGTCGTTACATCGCTGTACCAGACGTACGCCGCCAACGCCAGCGCGGGGAGGGCAGAGAGGATCGCTAGCACGCCGATTAAGGGCTCCCGCAGAATACTGAGTCCACCGACGGCGAGGAAAATCAATAGTGCGAGCAGGACCAGAAGAATCTGGCCGGTACGAACCGCCACCCAGTAGACCGCAACCGAGACACTATCGAGGAGAGACCGCCGTTCCCACGTTGAGATCCCGTAGAGATCCCGCTCGTCGTCCACCGCCTCGACAGGATCCGTTACATTTTCTACGTCTTGCATGCTGTTTCTGTCAGAGAGTAGTTCGCTTCTTCAGCACAGACAAGAACGAACTTATCAATCGACGCTTGACAGACCATAGTGAGGTGTAAGTTCTAGATGAACGTCAAACCGCAAGTTATCTCAGTTACTCAATTGTGAGACCTGGAGTGACAGAACGACGTTGTCGTGCGGGCTTTACGCTCTGTATCTCGCAAGCGGTTTCTGAAAAGTTTTAGAGAGGGTTCTCCTCGGTGTGAGACAGCCTTACCCTGAACTGTGAGGCCTGGAGTCACGTCGATACGTCGCGATGAGCGAACGATAGTTTAAATACCGCAATTCCCACCCACTACACTATGAGTTCTCGGTCAGGGGTCACAACGCCGGCATTCTGGAACGATCCCGAAGAGCGCTCCGAAGGGGGCGGTGGCCAGCTTTATACGCCGTTGTACCACCACCTGCCAAAGATTCCATCGGCCGGACTCGTCAATTACGACACCGAGCACGAGGTTGTCGAGCCGACCGCCGCAATAGATGCCTGAGTACACACTTAGCACCGGCGTCGAACTGGAACTGTGGGTTGTCGACGAGATGGGGCAGCTATGCGACGGGACGGACATAGTCGACGCACACAAGCGGATAGAGTTCGAGTTCATCACCCGCTCATCGAGGTGAAGACGGCACCGCACACCAGCGAGTGCGACTTGCGACGCGATCTCCGGTCGACGCTCCGGACGGGAATCAGAGCAGCGGAGACCGTCGGTAAGCGTCTCGTCTCACTGGGGACGCCGTTGACTGCGTCGGACGCCGCGGCGAACTGCGAGCGTGGACGAACCTTCGAGACTGTCTACGGCAGCGGCGGTCAGAGCGCGAAGAACTGTGCCGGGACGCACATCCACTTCGAGCGCGCTCGGAACGTTATCGGGCCACGTATCGAGCGGTTAGATCGCCGCACAGAGCAGTAACCCGTGCTCGAACCGGTATCGAGAGCGACACGGGTTGTGCTCCCCAGCGCGACCCCGCACAGTGCCGCTCGATCCACGACTAGCAACACCAAGCCGAGGGCGAGGGCAAATGCCCCCAGGAGCTCGGGCAGTTTGTCGCCCTGGGAGCTCGACGATCTCGACCGCGACGGTCGGCTCCGAGAACTCCACCGGAATCCGGTCATCACGCGCGGTAAGCAAAGCCACACCCTCACAGTGGGATGGCCTGCGGACATCCCGTGAAACAGTGCCGTTCCGGAAGTCTGGCCCCGTTTAATATGAGATACAAAAAATAAGACGACAGTATTCAATCGTGGACTGCGGGGTCATAGATGCCGATTTTCGTCCCGTCGGTGACGCACGACTGGAGGCTCTCCTACGCTGCTTATACTAAAGGTCCCTCCGGTCAGTGGGTGTATATGGAGACAGTCGTAGACGCCACTATCCCGACTGACCAGTTCGTCCTCGAGGAGACCATCGAGCGAGTCCCAGACGTCGAATTCGAGTTCGTTCGTTTCGCCATCAACGATTCGGCGTGTCCGGTTCCGTTCCTCTGGGGGTCGACGAGCCAGCCGGATCGACTGGACGCGGCCCTGCAGAACGATTCGTCCACGGAGCGCGTGAGTTGCCTGTCCTGGGACGACGGTCGCGGCCTGTACTCGATTGACTGGACGGAGCGTGCGGCGTGCCTCATCGACGGTTTCGACGAGACCGGCGGCTCGGTGCTGGACGTCCGAGGCACGTCCGACCGGTGGATGGTCCAGATTCTGTTTCCCGACCGTTCGACGGCGTCTGAGGCGTTCCAAGCCTGGTGTGACGACGGCATCAACCCGTCGCTATCCCGGGTGAGCAACCTTTCCTGCCGGAGCGACAATATGAGAGGGCTGTCGGCGACACAACACAGCACCATCGCCGAGGCGTTCCAGCGGAATTACTACAACGTCCCACGGGGAACGACGCTGGCGGAGCTGGCCACGGACCTGGAGGTGTCGCACCAGGCCCTGTCCGAACGCCTCCGCCGAGGCCACTCCCATCTCGTCGAACGGATGCTCTCGGAGTCGACGCCTGCAGTGGAACGTCGACCGTGAGCGTCCCGTCACTACTACGACTGCTTCGATACGATCATCGGTACCCCGATGCTCATTCTGGGCCTCTGATGCCGGACTTATCCCTCCAGACCCGGAAGAGGCGTTATGCAGTTCCGCCCAGCGACGTCGACAGTTCGCAGCATCACCAAGAGAGTGGTACTGAGTCGCACACAGGATCTCTCCGCGACGGGGTAGGAAGAGACAGAATATGAGTTTCCAATACACTCACACGGCCCAAAACGCCGTCCAGATCGTGCGGGGCATCGCTCACGAAACTCGAAATAAGAACGTCCCATTCATGGCGGGGAGCATTGCGTATTCGGCGTTCGTCTCACTGCTGCCCCTCGTGCTGCTGTTGGTGATCGCGGCGTCTGCGCTCGGCGGCGAACGGATGGTCAGCTACGTCCGACGCGTCACGGAGAGTTACCTCACGCCGACCGGACAGTCCCTGTTGACCGATGGCATCGGCCAGACAGGCAGTCAAACCGGGCTCTCGATCCTCGGGATCGTCGTCCTCCTCTGGGGAGTGCTGAGGGTTTTTCGTGCGCTCGATACGGCTTTCTCGACGATTTACGACACGCAGCTGAAGAACGATCTCCTCAATCAGCTCAGAGACGGGGTCGTGGTACTGGTATCCCTCGGCGTCGCGTTGTTAGCGGTGTTCGTCGCGGGGTTGGGGCTCCGTTTCGTCCCGAACCTCCCGTTCCCGGGGCTGGTGAGCGAGATGTTGCTGATTGTCGGCCTTTCGATCGTGTTCGTTCCCATCTACTACGTGTTCCCCGACGTGGACCTGTCTCTCAAGATGGTTCTACCAGGGGCCGTGGTTGCGGCTATCGGATGGGCGCTACTCAAGGCGGGGTTCGGCATCTACGTCGCGTACTCGTCGACACAGGATGTATACGGTGTTCTCGGTGGTGTGATGCTCCTGATCACGTTTCTCTATTTCGGAGCACTGCTGATCCTGATCGGCGCCACTACGAACGTCGTCCTCATGGGAAGCCGCCCCGTCGAGGGGGCGAGATAGATAAGCGGTGGAAACCAAAGGGTACCCGATAGCCGAGTGGTGTGGTCGGTATGTACGACTTACCGTTCCGTTGGTGCACCCTTTCGGGGAGATTCAGGTTGCCAACGAACAAACTGTCGGTCGGATTCTATGGCAGTCTTACCTCTCAAGTAGTGTTATATCAATATGATAACTAAGTGATCGGAGCCCGTCGGTCTGTTATATGGTACTGGCAGTACTCAATAGAGTCGCACCCGTTCCTCTCCAGTTCGGTGGGGACCTCATCGGACTCGCAATCCTGTTCTTGATTCTCGCAGTGATCGCAGCAGTGGTTGGCGCCAGGGGGGTCGCCGGGATCAGTATGAATATCGCCAAGTGGCTCGTCATCATCTTCGTGGTGCTGGCGATTGTCACGTTCATACTCTAGGAGAGTACGACAGAACTTGTGAGGACTGCTCTTCAGAAGAACTGGGGGCAGTGTCTGGTTAGGGCGTTGGAACAGAAAGCCCTTCGCGAGCGATTCCAGGGTTTGAGGGAGTGCATTACTCGAGCGGCACCTCGATAAGCGACATCTCATCCGTCGCGAGTGCATCCCGTAGCGCCGCATCGAGTTCGTCCCGTTCTTCGGGGCGATACCCCGCGATACCGAAGCTCTCGGCGAGCGTCATAAAGTCGGGGTTCGTGAGTTCTGTTCCGAACGATTCGCCGCGGTGATCCTGCTGTTTCTCGGAAATGAGCCCGTAGTCGTCGTCGGTAAAGAGAAGGATCGTATAGCCACACCCCACCCGTGTCGCGGTCTCGATCTCGACGCCGTTCATCAGAAACCCGCCATCGCCAGTCGCCGCAACGACCTCTGCGTCGGTTGCGAGATCCGCCGCGATCCCCCCCGGTACCGAGATTCCCATCGACGCCAGTCCGTTCGAGATGATACACGTGTTAGGTTCGTAGGTGGGGAAGTTCTGTGCGATCTGTATCTTGTGGCTCCCGACGTCGGAAATCAACACGTCGTTATCGCTCATAACATCCCGTAATACCGGCAGTACCGTCCGGACGGTGAACGGGCCCTCTCCCGATGGGTCGGTGGCGATGTCGTCGACGATATGGGCCCTGAGATCGCGGTACCAGGTCTCGTCGAACTGTGTCTCGCTTTCGTTCATCCGCTCGGTCAACTTTGCGAGTGCCGTCGAGAGATCGCAGACGAGTTCGAGGGTCGGATTGTACGCCTCGTACACCTCTGCCGGCTCACTGTCGACGTGCACGATAACGGTGCCTGCGCCCGTGTTCCAGCCAGCCGGGTCGTGTTCGGCGATGTCGTAGCCAACGGTGAGGATGAGGTCGGCCATCTCGATCGCATCCGATGCCTCCTGATGGTCACCGGAATCCAGTGTCAGCAACGACTGTGGCGAACGGTCCGAGATCGCCCCCTTTCCCATATACGTCGACGCGACAGGGATACCCGTCGTCTGGACGAACTCGCGGAGCTGTGTCGTGGCGTCCGTCCGTACCGCTCCGTTCCCCGCGATGATCAGCGGCCGGTCGGCTTCCTCGAGGAACGCCTGAGTTCGCTGGAGTAGCTCCGGGTTCGGCGATGCGAGTCGGACGCGTTCACGTGGGTCTATCGGGGTGGTATCGGTATCCGATCCGGCGACGTCCTCGGGAAATTCGAGATGAGTCGCACCGGGTTTCTCGTATTCGGCGAGTTTGAACGCCTTCCGAACGGACTCGGCGATGATGTCGGGATCGTTGAGCTGGGTGTTCCACTTTGTGATCGGCTCGAACATCTGGACGATATCCAGCGCCTGGTGGCTCTCCTTGTGCAGGCGCTCCAATCCACCCTGACCAGTGATCGCGACGAGAGGGGCTTTATCCAAGTTCGCGTCCGCGACACCAGTCATGAGGTTTGTCGCACCGGGACCGAGCGTCCCGAGACAGACGCCTGCCTCGCCCGTGAGCCGGCCGTGGACGTTGGCCATGAACGCGGCTCCCTGCTCGTGGCGGACCGGGATGAACCCGATATCCGAGTCCCGAAGCGAGAACAGCAAGTCCTCAGTCTCTTCGCCGGGAACACCGAACACGTACTCGACGCCTTCGCCCTCGAGGCAGCGCACGAGCAGATCCGATGCCTTCATTCGGTCGGTACCTCGTCCTCGTCGCTCTTCTCCGGCTGCTGTCGCCAGACAGTCTTGCGATTGACGAACTCCTTGATCCCGGCTTCGGAGAGTTCACGGCCGTAGCCGGATGCTTTCACACCACCGAACGGGATCCGCGGATCGGACTTCACCAGTTCGTTGATATACGTGCAGCCAGCGTCGATACGGCCAGCTACCCGCTCGCCGCGCTCGAGGTCGTTCGTCCAAATGCTGGCTCCGAGACCGAACTCAGTGTCGTTCGCTTTCTCGATGGCGGCCTCCTCGTTGGAGACCCGGTAGACGGCTGCCACGGGACCGAACACCTCCTCAGCGTCGACGGGACACCCCTGTGGAACGTCCGCGAGCACCGTCGGCGGATAGTACGCCCCGTCACGGTCAAGTGGCTCACCGCCCGTGAGCGCCGTCGCGCCGGCGTCGACGCTCTCGGTCACCTGTTCGTGAACTCCTTCCATGAGGTCCTGCCGTGCCTGCGGTCCGATGTCCGTGTCGCGGTCCATCGGGTCGCCGACAGTGAACGACTCGACCTCCGCGACGAACCGATCGACAAACGCCTCGTAGACGGCGTCGTGGACGACGAATCGCTTTGCAGCGATACACGATTGCCCGCCGTTCAGGTTACGCGCCCAGGCACCGGTCGTCGCGGCGGCCTCGACGTCAGCGTCGTCGAGGACGACGAACGGGTCGCTGCCCCCGAGTTCGAGGACGGTCTTCTTGAGGTTCTCGCCGGCCGTCGAGGCGACCGCCTGTCCCGCCGAGTTGCTCCCGGTCAGCGTCGCCGCTTCGACGCGCGGATCCGAGAGGACCGCGTCGATGCGATCGGACGGAATCAGCAGCGTCTGGAACGCACCGTCGGGAAACCCGGCGTCGCGAAACACGTCCTCGATAGCGAGTGCACACCCCGGCACGTTCGAAGCGTGTTTGAGGAGTCCGACGTTCCCCGCGGCTACGTAGGGGGCCGCGAACCGAAACACCTGCCAGAACGGGAAGTTCCACGGCATAATCGCAAGTACGGGCCCGAGCGGTTCGTGGACCGTCTTCACGGTCGATCCCGGCGGGCTCGGATGCCGCTCGTCCTGGAGGTAGCGTCCCGCGTGCTCGGCGTAGTGATCACAGACCCACGCGCACTTTTCGACCTCAGCCTCGGCCTGGGCGATCGGTTTGCCCATCTCTCGCGTGATCAGTTCCGCGTACTCGGCTGCCCGGTCACGGAGCAACGCAGCCACCTCCGCGAGTGTCGTTTCGCGCTCCGCCACGGACCAGTCTCGGAACGTCTCGAACGTCGATTCGGCCCTCGAAAGCCGGTCTTCGACCTGCCCGTCGTCGTGTTCGTCGTACGTTTCGGTCGTCTCTCCGGTCGCAGGATTGGTTCTTTCCATCAGTGTGTCAGCTCTGTGTTGTCAGTCTCTCCCGAGTGGGTACCGGGAGACAGTCTCTCGCAGTCTTCGAGCGGAACGCGCATTCCACAGCTCGGAGCGGGCGAGTCTCACTACGTTCCGGGGCCGCCCGTCGCCACCTCGGTCTCGCGGCGCTCGGCACACCCTTCGCGTAGTCGCTCTCCCGTCCTTTCACGCGACCCACCACTGTCCAGTATCCACCAGTATCTGTTACAGCCACTCAGACTACGTTTCGAACTCACTTGGTTACCGGCCCATTACCCTCGATAACGGCAGTGTGAACGACAAGCACGTCCAGACGACGACCCGAGAGGAGTACGCCGCCAGCGACGTGATAATGGACTCGTTCAGATCGTCAAATAGACCGACGAATAACGGATACGACTACGACCCGCTCGTCCTCGATAGTGGGGCGGGATATAGAGGGCTGCAGTACCTACTGGTAGTGATGTCCGAATCAGAAGCGATCCACTGGGAGTACGAGACGCTGCGCCCGCGACGCGATGAAACCAAAAAAGAAGCAGAGGATCCGAAAGCGGAGTTGAATCAGCTCGGTGCGGAGGGCTGGGAGTTTGTGGAGACGATCGACTACGAGGGAGGCGGCACCAAGTACCTCGTTTTCAAGCGACCGGCCCAGTCGAGTGAGCCTGTATGACTGACGAGAGCGACATCGGTACGGCCAACACGATGCGTGAGCGCGCCGACGAGAGTCGGATAAAGCTCTGGCTGCTGCTGCGCGCGAACCGCCTTCTCGTCTCCAGCGTCCTGACCAGTGCCGTGTTCGTCGCATTCGTGATCGGTGTCGCCGTCCTCGACCCACCGTTTTCACGGCAAATCGAGTCCGGCGACATGATCGATACGATGTTCTCGACCATGATCACCGTCATCGTGACTGGGACGACACTCGTCGTCACGATCGGTCAGCTCGTTCTCACCCAAGAGAACGGCCCGCTCGGCGATCAACGCGAGCGTATGGCCAGTTCGATGGATTTCCGGGACTTTACCGAAGAATTAATCGGCGCTCCGAGTCCTGCCGATCCATCCGAATTCCTCCGGCAGATCATCGGAGCCACGGCACAACGGGCGACGGTTCTTCGAGAGTCTATCGGCAAGAACAGTGACGAGGATCTCCGAGAAGAGGTCGAGGAGTTCGCTGAAAGCGTCACTGGGAACGCCGACACGGTACGTGACCAACTTGAGGGTGCGCAGTTCGGCTCGTTCGATGTGGTATTCGCCGCACTGAATTTCAATTATAGCTGGAAGATTTTCCAAGTCGAACGTCTCGCGGACGAATACGAAGAGAGCCTCACTGAGGAAGAACACGGCTTGCTTGACGACCTCAAAACATCGCTGTCTCTCTTTGGTCCGGCACGCGAACACATCAAGACGCTGTACTTCCAGTGGGAACTCATCAACTTGTCTCAAATGATTCTCTATGCTGCAGTCCCGGCAGTGACCGTTGCGGGTATTATGGTCGCAATCGTCGATGCGGGGACGTTCCCGGGAAGCACACTCGGTTTCGATCACATCATCCTCGTCGTGGGCGGTGCGTTTGCGGTGACGCTCGTTCCGTTCATGCTGTTCGTCTCGTACGTCCTCCGCATCCTCACCATCGCGAAACGGACACTTGCCATCGAACCGCTGCTCCTCCGCGGATCACAACGATGAGGCGTCAGAGTTCTGCTTAGCGCTCGCCTGGGATTTTGATCTATTGGTCCCGTCCCGAGTCCCGAATGCCAGAGCAGACTCAGTTGAGGATGAGCGGTCCCGTCGGGGGGTCTGTCTGGCGAGCGTCGTGAGCCGCAGGATGTACGAAGTAAACCCGAAATTGGTAGGTTCGAGAGGTCGAACACGGCACTGACGACCCAGGGGAAATCTCGATCTCGAGGAACGTCCTGGGGAACGTCGGCGCATCGACTGCCCCCCGTTGAGTCAACCTTTCGATAATTCGAGGCTCTCGTAGGCCCACTGAGGGCATATCGGTGCCGACGCGTTCGATAACGTCTCTTAGCGGGATGACTCTGGAGACAGTAAGCTCGGTGTGTCCGAATGGGTCTGGAATATATTAATTAGACTTCTTGCGGCCACTATCCCCTCCCGTAGCTCATAATACCGACAGAATACGTTTCTAAGGGCTCTGGTGAATCGCAAGACAACATCGAATTGGGCTAATTGGCTACTGAAAATCGAGGCGAATAATCACCAAATCTCGGTTAATGGGATGATTTGTTCACGTAATGACGTGAATAGACTCCTCAGATGAACAACTACTGCCACCCATCAACAGCAGGACCTACCGCTCTATAGCGATTCACCAAAACCGTTCTAAGTATTTCGGCGTACTCAATACACTCTCAACATAATAGAAACCATATTATTGATCCAGATACTCAAAACACAGCCCGTTCGTGAAAATATTATATATCTAATGCTATTCGGCTCGGACTTCGTGCTGTGGACTCGAATCCCATAGACACGGACGACGAGCGAACGGAGAGCAGTTCGGTCAGCAACACACGGCGGCAGTTCATCGTCGGGTCGGCTGGTGCCCTCGGAGGTCTCGCTGTCGGTAGCGGGGTCGTTGACACCGTAGCTGCCGACGAGCACCAGGGCGACGAGACCGGTACCCCGAACGGATCCGAATCGGATCAGACACCCGCTTGGACAGTAGAGGCAGCCGGTCAAATCGAACTAAACGACGCGAATACGATCCCAATCATCCGGAGGCTCGACGACTCGTTCCCGGGCTTGCACGTGTGGGACACGTGGCCGCTCCGGGACCGCGATGGATCGGTCGCAAGTGTGAACGGTTGGTCGATCCAGTTCGCGCTCACTTCACCGAGTGGGGTGCTCCCCGGCAAACGCCACGACATCGCCGAGATCAGATACTTTTACTCTCGGGAGGGCTACGATTGGCACCTCGGTGGTCCGGTGTTCGTACCCGGGTCGGCAAAGGGGAACCGCCAGTGGGCAGCATCCGCAGTGTGGGATGGTGACAGCGAGGAACTGTTCATGTTCTACACGGCAACTGGTCGGAGTGGAAATCCCAACGACCCGCGGGGGGAAGGTATCGACATCACCTACGAGCAACGGCTGGCGCTCGCGGAAGGAACCAGTCTCCAGACGACGCGTCAGGGAGTCAGAATCACGGGAGAGTGGGAACACGAGATCATCCTAACCGCCGATGGCGAGTACTATCAGACCCAAGAACAGGCCGGAGACGGGATCATATACGCGTTCCGCGACCCGTGGTACTTCGAGGACCCGGAGAGCGGGAATCGGTACCTCGTCTTCGAGGGGAATACTCCGCTCGAGCCGGGTGAGGCGAACTGTGAGGCACAGGACCTGGAGCCGGGCGACTACTCCAGCGGTGTCGCGGCCACGGGTGCACAGTTCAACGGGAACATCGGCCTCGCGGTGTCGACGTCGGACGAGGACATGAGCGAGTGGGAGCTGCGTCCTCCGCTGCTCGAGGCGATCTGTGTCAATCAGCAACTGGAACGCGGCAATATCGTCGTCATGGATGACCGCTACTATCTCTTCTGTGACAGCCACAAGTTCACGTTCCCGCAGGGGCTCGACGGTCCGGACGGGATGTACGGGTTCGTCGCAGATTCGCTCCAGGGCGACTACGAACCGCTCAACGGAAGCGGACTCGTCCTCGCGAATCCCGCTGACCAGCCGTTCCAGACGTACTCCTGGATGCCCGTTCCGTACGACGACAACCAGATTGCGGTGTTGAGCTACTACAACTACCACGACCTCGGCGACGACACTCTCACCGGTGTCGGAAACCTCCCGCGTGAGGATCAGATGGCCAAATTCGGCGGGACGTTCGCCCCGACACTCGTGGTCGAACTGGACGGAGCCTCCACCGAAATCGTCGACACGCTCGACGGTGGCTTCCTCCCTTCGGAGAACTCGAACCCGCCGATCGATACGATGTAGATCCAAATTGTCCAACGATCCGCACAGATTGAGCACACGTGGCCAACGGAGGAACCGAACACAGGCAGCGCCGACAGCGACGAGGCTCCATCGGTCTCCTCGTGATTCCCCCGTCAACCGTGGTGATGCAGCAGATCGGATGCAGAACTCAAACCGCAGACACCGTTGGATGTGGACGCTTCGCGAGGGACCTACCTGAGACTCATAATTGTGATCGACGACGATACACGAGCACACCGCTCCGTTCTCGGTCAGTACACGGTGGGAAACAGCCAGTCACCAGAGTCATCACCGTGAGAGCCGATAGCAACTAACGGGTACCGAAATGCATCAACAATGGGAGTACAAGACGCTCGATCCGCCAAAGGGACTGACCAAGCGAGAGACGGTCGATCCAACAGACGAACTCAACCGCCTCGGTGCAGAAGGCTGGGAACTCGCAGAGACGATCAGCTACGACGGTGGCGGCACGAAACTACTGCTGTTCAAACGCCCGGTCTCTCATGAGTGACCTCTCGACGGACAGCACGCTACGTGAGCGGACGGACGTCAACAAGTACTGGTTCTGGTTGCTGCTCGGGGCCAACCGGTGGGTCGTCGCCGGCGGG
Organism: Halobellus rarus; assembly: GCF_024494595.1. GTDB lineage: Archaea > Halobacteriota > Halobacteria > Halobacteriales > Haloferacaceae > Haloquadratum > Haloquadratum rarum. Next base: position 48,191 of record NZ_JANHDI010000016.1, read on the forward strand.
CTCGCGTTCCTGATCTTCCTCGCGTTCATACTCTGGGGCGTGATGAAGCCGGTGTCGTTGCACTCGACTATGCAGTCGAGCGACATGGTCGAGACGGTATTCGCCAGCCTCGTCGGCGCGATCATCACGGGAACGACGCTCGTCGTCACGATCAATCAGCTCGTTCTCTCTCAGGAGATCGGCTCGCTCGGGAGCCAGCGCAGTCGGATGGACACGACGATGGATTTTCGCCAGAACACCGACGGCCTCCTCGGGATGACGACGCCCGCAGACCCGGCGGCCTACCTCTATGCGCTTATCGAAACGAGCGAACAGCGGGCAAAGACACTGCGAAACACGCTCTCCGGGACTGAAAACCAGGAACTCCACAAGAAGGCGGGCGAGTACGTCGACGACCTGTTGGAGAACGCCGACCACGCACGCGACCACCTCGAAGACACGGATTTCGGCACCTTCGACGTCGTATCGCCCGCGCTCGATTACAACTACGATCGGAAGATGCACGACGTTCGCCGGCTCGGGAGGGAGTACGAAGACTCCCTCACCGACGAGGAACGTGGCGCGTTCAGAGATCTGCTCGAGGCGCTCACGATGTACGGGGTGGTCCGCGAGTACATCAAGGACCTCTACATCCAGTGGGCGTTGGTGAAACTCTCACGAGCCATCCTGTACGCCGCAGTGATTGCACTCACCGTCGCTGGGGGGATGGTCGTCTTCGTCGACCCGACGACGTTTACCGGCACGTTCCTCGGCATCGAGAGCGTTCTCTGGGTGGTTAGCGCCGCGTTTGCCATCTCAGCGCTGCCATTTCTCCTCTTCACATCCTACATCCTGCGACTCGCGACGCTCGCCAAACAGACGCTCTCGATGGGACCGCTCATGCTTAGCTGACCGACGACCAGACGCAAACGCGTACTACGCAGGTCGCCCGCGTAGTCCGCGAAGGAGCTTTCCCAGCAGTTCGAACGCACGAAGCACGCTTCGAATATCGTCGGCGATGCGGATGACGCGCCACAATCGTCTGAGTAACGACATACGAGCCCTTTGGGACTACGTCACAATGAAACCCGTGTCTGATCCGTTCGGCGGGTCGAACTCGCCGTGCGCTACTACGGGACGTTCGATTCCCGTGCGTTCGACACCGCACCGACAGCATCAGCCCGCCCTCCCTGGCCCGGTCGATCAACGGCCCCGCGCTCGTACTTTCGGAGTTGCGAATACTGGCACGCACTGGTTATACGAACGGAAGCCGTAGTCAGTCGTATGACTGACTCGGACTCAGAGGAAGTCGACCCGACAGCGCGTGACCAGCGCGAGATCGGACGGGAAATGGTCGAACAGAGCACGGGTTTGGGTTCGGTGATGGCACACGCCTACCGCGGCGAAATGGACGAGGCGACGACGTGGCGGCAGCGTCTCGACCAAGCGACCACTTGGGCGGTGACGGTCATCGCAGCGATTCTGACGTGGGCATTTTCCAGCGGGGAGAATCCTCATTATATTCTTCTGGTCGGGGTCGTGGTCGTCACTCTCTTTCTCGGGATCGAAGCGCGTCGATACCGGCATTACGACGTCTACCGGTCGCGTATTCGGATGCTCCAGCAGAACCTCTTCGCGAACGCGCTCGACCCATCCGGGGGCGTGGAACATCCGAACTGGCGAGTAGAGCTCAGTAACGACTACCGGACGCCGACGCTGAAAGTTACCTTCGGAGAGGCACTCGCCAATCGACTTCGACGCATCTACCTCGCCTTGCTTGGAGTTTTGCTCGCTGCCTGGCTCTTCCGAATCACGGCGTTCTCGCCGCGCCAGGAGTGGCTCGCGACCGCCGCGATCGCCACCGTCCCCGGTGTGGTCGTGGTCGGCGTCGTCACCACGTTCTCCGCAGCGGTTCTCGGACTCGCATTCTGGCCCCGTGAACGGCATGCCAAAGGGGAGTTTCGCGAAGGCGATCCAGCGGCGTGGAAAGAGGAGGAGAACGACGATGGCTGACGATAGAAAACCAGCACCTGACGACCAGAACAGCCCCGCCGCGGACGGGAACGAACAGTGGGTCATCCTAAATCCGAAGAGCGGAACGGCAGACCACGTCGACGAGGTTCGCCAGTCCGCAGAGAAACGGGACTATACGATCCGAGAAACGACACACGAAGAACACGCGGTCCGGCTCGCGCAGGACGCTGCCGCGAACGACGTTGATCGACTGGCCGTCGCGGGTGGCGACGGTACGCTCCACGAAGTCGTCCGTGGCCTCGTGGCGGCATCTGCTCTCGGGACGGTGACCCTCGGTGTGATTCCGACGGGAACGGAGAACATCTTTGCAACCAACACTGGGGTAACAAGCATCGAAGAAGGATTCGAATTGCTCGACCACGGTGAGCGACGACGAATCGATGTCGGGTTCGCCGGAGGGGAACCGTTCGTCGTGTCGTGTATCGCCGGGTTACCTGCCGAGGTCAGCGTGGCAGCGTCAAGCGATCTGAAAGAACGGTTCGGTTCGCTGGCGTTCGTCGTCGCCAGTTTACAGGAAGTCACGGAGTTCGAGGGACTGCACATCGATCTCACTGCTATCTCGAACGGCGAGGAAACGACCTGGTCGGGAGAGGCGTTGTGTGTGCTCGTCGGGAACGTCCTGCGGTTCGTCAATCGTGGCGGGCAGGCCAACGTCGAGGACGGGCTTTTCGACGTCGTCCTCATCGAGCAGATGCCCGCGAGTGACATTCTGGCTGAAGCGACCGCGCACCGAGTATTTGGTCGCGATACCGAACACGTGCTCCATATGCAGGCGAGCCAACTAGAGATTCGAGGGATCGACAGTGATCCGATCACGTTCAGTCTCGATGGTGAGCTAAACACCCATCACGAACTCGTGTTGTATACGGATCCGCAGTCGCTCACTGTCTGCGTGGGGCCAACGTACGAGGGCACGCACCCAGATTAGTCACTCACAGAACGGGGCGTCGATTGCTCGCGTCCCGCCCCAGTTCCAATACTGTCCGCCGAGAGGAAATCGGCACAGGCGCTGTCGAATACCTCGCGGTTATCTTGGCAGTCGCGCTACGCTTGATCTGAGTTGTGCGGGACGGCAAGGGCTTGGAGCCACGATTCTGTTGGCTACGGGTAACAGAGTTATAAACGATTGTGAAAATATATATTCTTTTCTATATATTTGAAAATCTATTAGAAAAATTATATTTCCGTATGAAACCATTTGGAATCGGTCCACCGTCGTCGGGTACGTTTTCCAAGTATTCAGGATCATCGACGAGAAATTCGACACCGTCGAGCCGAATTCGGTGGTGGAGATCGGTCAGAGAATATGGCGTTATCTGTTTTTTGTCGTCGAAAGTGGCCTAAAATACAACACTTCGATCGTTTCAGGATCAACTCCGCACCGCCAGTAGTCGTCGCCGTCGATTCCGATCACTTTCTCGTCAACCGCGAGTCGATCCGAGATCATCTCTGAAGCGGGCGATAATTCGGCCTTCTACACCCACTTGTGACTGGCGGCGTGACTGCGATAGATGCTCAAATTACTAAGAATTGATGTACATAGCTAAGTGAAACAATAGCAAGAATCCTGAAGCAGGAAGGGCCCGCATTTCGACTCACGCGTCCCAAACGTCATCGACAGACTGCCCTCCGTGGATGATGCCGTCGAGCGCGCTCACGACGCTCGTGGGATCGCCGGTCTTCCAGATCGACCGGCCGATCATAATCCCGCGGGCCCCGGAGTCGATCGCGCCCTCGACGTTCGAGAGCATCGAGGCCGTAGTCCCGGACTTCGGGCCACCGAGGATCATCACCGGCACGGGCGAGTGCTCGACGATCGGCTCGAACGTCTCGACGTCGCCGGTGTATGGGAGTTTTAGGATATCCGCACCGTACTCCCAGGCCATCCGCGCGGCGCGTGCGACGTACTCCGGGTGAGTTTCGAGTTCCGCGGGAACGCGGCTCCCCCACATCACGGGTTCGACGACGAGGGGGACGCCCGTCCCGCGGAGCGCCTCGGCCATCTCGGCGACGTACGAGAGGTTGCGGACGAACATCTCTCGGTCGTCCCGACCGAAGACGAGGACGATCTTCACGCCCATCGGATCGATGTCGAGCAGGAGGTCGGGATCGAACGCCGGCGTCCACACGTCCTGTCCGTCGTCGAAGCCGGGGCGCGTGGAGTCCGTCACGATGTCCGCCGTGACGACGACGTCCGCGCCCGCCTCTGCGATCACGTCGCCGTAGCGGCGCGCGAAGTGGGGGCCAACGAGGACCGCGTCCGGGCCGCCATCGAGGACGGCTCGCAGCGTCGCCTCGGGATCGTAAAATCCCTCGGTCGCGCCGAGGCTCAGGCCGTGATCGATCGCTGCGACGAGTGCGTTACCGGATTCCGTGTCCAACAGGTCGTAGTCGCTCATCGTAGATTCCTCGAAGGGAAGGACACGCAGAACCGACTAAGAGTTTGGGGTCCGGTCGCGACGTTGAATCGCGGGCCGGGGGAAGTCGGCGCCCGCCCGGGCGGATCCGAAAACCTGTGACGACGCCGATCACCCCGAGAGCAGGTCGTCGTACTCTCGCACTGTCGCGGTGATCTCATCGAACGACGGCGGCGACCCCGTCCGGACGAAGCGGTTGGCGACGGCATTGCCGAGCGTCAGGGCGGCCCCCTCGTCGAGCCCGTGGAGGAGCCCCAAGGCGAAGCCGGCGTTGAAGTGATCACCGGCGCTGGTCGTGAGCGCCGGATCGGACACCTTCGGGACGTCGACGCGGGCGGTGCCGGCGTCGGAAACGACCAGCGAGAAGTCCACGTTGTGGCCGACGAAGCGCGTCACGTCCAGATGGTCGTACGCGACGGCCGCAGCCTCGGGGAACGACCGGTCTGGGTCCGCCGTCGTCAACCGATCCGCCAGCGCGAGCGTCTCGACGCGATTCGCGCTCAGCGTGAAGTCCGCGACCGCCGCGAGCCCCTCCATCGGTCCGATTCCGCGCTCGATCTGCTCGGCCGTCAACTGCCGAACGTCACCGGGGTCGAAGAGGATCCGCTCGGGCGGGTCCGAGAGCGTCGGCCAGAGGTCCTCGCGGAGCCCCGAGAGGATCGACGGCAGCCGGGGCATCACGGTCCAGTAGCCGATCCCGAGGAGATCGGTGCCGTCGACGTGCACCGCGAGTTCGTCCAGGGAGATCGTGTCTGCGAGCGTCTCCCAGTCGAACCGGAGGTAACTTCCCGGCTCGATGAACATACACTTCCCGTCGTCGAACTCGACGGCGTGGGTCTCGCCGGGTTCGCCGAGCGAGGCCATCTCGTAGGCACCGAACTCCTCCTCGAACACGTCTCTGACCGGTCGTCCGAAGGTTCCGATCATCGTGGGATCGTAGCCGATCTCTCCGAAGAACCGGGAGAGATGGGACGTGTGACCGCCCGTGCGGGTCCCGTTTCGAACCCACTCGACCGCGAGCGAACTGTTCTCGTCGGCGGAGGCCTGAAAGCGGTCGGCGAGCGAATCGAGCGTCCGTATCGGCGTGTACGACTCAGGATCGTGGCGGGTGTCGACCATCACCTGGACGGCGTCGATCATCCCGTCGAACCCGAAGACCACGTCGCCGCCGTCGAGGGACGCCGGCAGCTGTCGCTGACAGGCGCGAATAGCCGCCTCCGTGGTGACGTCCGAGTGCGTGACTGACATACCCAAAGTCCGAGCAAGCAGTATAAAATAGTGTTGGCAGTGGGTCACCAACTCAGCGGCCGGGGTAAACGACCTTCTTCAGGCCCTCGTTGTCGGCCATCTGGTCAAATGCGGTCCGCAGACCGGAGAGGTCGAACGTGTCGGTGATCAGCGGTTCGACCTCGACGCGGTCGCCCTGGAGGAACGTCACCGCCCGGGAGAACGTGTTCGGCGTGAGCGCGAACGTGCCGACCAGTTCGAGTTCCTGATAGTACACGTCGAACGGATCGATCTCGATCGTCTCTCCCTGCGGAGGCACGCCGAAGACGAGCGTGGTGCCGCCAGCGGAGGTGACCGAGTGGGTCGTCTCGATGGTGTCCGGGAGCCCGACCGCCTCCACGCCCACGTCGACCCGGTCGACGAGCTCTGTGAGCCGTTCGGAGAGCGGCGTCGCGGTCGGGTCGACGACGTGATCCGCCCCCAGCTCGGCCGCCGTTTCCCGACGGCGTTCGACCGGTTCGGAGACGACGACCGTTCCCGCACCGCTGGCTCTGAACGCCTGGAGGAGCAGGAGGCCGATCGGTCCCGCGCCGACGATGACGACGGTATCGCCGGTCTCGATATCGGCCTGATCAACCCCCCGGATACAGCACCCGAGCGGTTCCGCGAAGGTCGCGGTCTCGTAGGAGAGGTCCCCGATCGGTTCGAGGCTGCCGGCCGGAACGCGAACGTACTCCGCGAAGGCCCCATCGAGGATCTCGTCGCCCGCGCCGCCGATAGCGACGAGGTCCGCACAGAGATTCTGCCGCCCCCGATCGCAGAACCGGCAGTCGCCGCAGGGACGTCCCGGGTAGATGGCGACACGGTCGCCCGCCTCGACACCGGTGACCGCCTCGCCGACGGAGACGACCTCTCCCGCGCTCTCGTGGCCGGGGACGAGCGGGTACTCGGCCGGGAACGTCCCCCGATACAGGTGGTAGTCGGTCATACAGACGCCGCAGGCACCGACGCGGACCACCGCCTCGTCCGGGCCGGCCGTGGGGCGCTCGCGCTCCTGGATCGAGACCTCGTCGCGATCGGTGATGACGGCCGCTCTCATCGTCGGCCTCGCCAGGAAGGCGCGTTCGAGCGGTCGGACACGCCGGTGCATCGCTTTCCGCGTGGATCTGCCGCACTGCGCGGGGGTCGGAATCGACGTTCCTCAGTCATCGTCGAACGAGATTATCCCTTTGATTACGGTCGGTTCCATCGCGCGGCCGAACGCGTCGTCGACGTTCTCCAGCGACGACCGGAAGTCGACCATCCCCTCGACGTCGACGACGCCGTCGGCCAGCAGGTCGATCGCCGCCGAATACGTGTTGGCGTAGCGGAACGATCCGTGAACGTCGATCTCGTTGTCGATCACCTCCAGGACGTCGAAGGGGACCTCAGCCTCGTCAGAGAGGCCGACGAGCACCACGGTTCCGCCGCGGCACACCCCGTCGAGCGTCGATCTGATCGAGGGTTCCGCCCCGGACGCCTCGACGACGACGTCGGCACCCACGCCGTCGGTGTACTCGTCGACGGCCGTTTCGAGGTCCGTCCCCGCGACGTTGATCGCGCGGTCGACACCGCGTGCGCGGGCGAACTCCAGTTTCTCCGGGACGATGTCAGTGATGATGACGTCCGTCGCTCCGGCCGCGCGAGCGGCCTCGGCGACCATCAGTCCGATCGGGCCGGCACCGGTGACGAGGACGGTGTCGCCGGTGCCGACGTCCCCGCGTCGCGCGGCGTGGATCCCAACCGATAGCGGTTCACAGAGCGCTCCCTCGACCGTCGAAACAGTCTCCGGGAGTTTGTACGCGAAATCGGCCGGCCAGGCGACGTACTCCGCGAACGCGCCGTCGTGCGGGGGCGTCGCCATAAATTCGACCGACTCACAGAGGTGGTACTCTCCCCGCTTGCAGTGGGCGCATCGACGACACGGCACGCCGGGTTCCAAGGCGACGCGGTCGCCCGCTTCGAGCCCGGTGACGTCGTCGCCGACCTCGACGACGTCGCCGGCGCTCTCGTGGCCGAGAACGAGTGGATCCTCGACGACGTAGTCGCCGATCCGGCCGTGCTCGTAGTAGTGGACGTCCGAGCCGCAGATGCCGACGTCGCGTATCGCGACGAGCACCTCGTCCGGTCCGAGTGTCGGGCGTCCCCGATCCTGCAGTTCGAACTCCATCGGTTCGACTAACACAGCGGTTCGCATACGAAACAGCACGTGAATCCACTATTAAAATGTACGGGTCACGGTGAGCCAGAACGGGCTCGCCCGGACACCGATCGGCGCGGCGCACTGGCTCACTCGGGCCCCGGCGCTCACCACTCGGCGACGCTGCTGTCCTCGTGGTGCCAGACCGGGTTGTACCAGTTGACTTCGGCCTCGGCCTGTTCGCGGACGCGCTCTTCGTCGATCTCGATTCCGAGGCCCGGACCGGTCGGGCGATCGACGTACCCGTCCTCGAACGCGAACGTTTCGGGGTCTTCGAGGAACGCCAAGCGCTGGCTCTCGCCGGGTGCCTCGAGGCCGAGGTCCTGTTCTTGCATCACGACGTTCTGCGAGCAGAAGCCGACCTGGAGGCTGGCGGCGAAAGCGATCGGGCCGAGCGGGCAATGGGGGATGACGGCGACGTCGAACGATTCCGCGAGCGAGGCCACCTTCTTGAGTTCGCTGATACCGCCGACGTGTGTGACGTCGGGCTGGATGACCGAGACCGCGTCGTCGACGAACAGGTGTTTGAAGTCGTACCGGGAATAGAATCGCTCGCCGGTGGCGATCGGGATCGTCGTCCGATCGCTGAGCGCGGCGAACCCCTCGCTGTGTTCGGGGAGCAGCGGCTGGTCGACGAACATCAGGTCGTACGGCTCGAGCCGGCGGAGGAGTTCGGCGGCCATCGGCTTCGAGACGCGGCCGTGGAAGTCGACGCCGAGGAAGGCGTCGTCGCCGACGGCCTCTCTGACTGCCGCTACCCGATCGATAGCGCGGTCGACGACCGCGGGCGTCTCGATCGGCCGGAACTCGCGGGCGAAGTTGAGTTTGAACGCCCGATACCCCTGCTCGTAGTCCGCACGGGCCGAACGAGCGATGTTCTCGGGGCTCTCGCCGCCGAGCCACTGGTAGACGAGCATCCGCTCGCGGACGTGCCCGCCGAGCAGTTCGTGGACGGGAGCGCCGTAGTGGCGTCCTTTAATGTCCCAGAGCGCGTGATCGATGCCCGCCAAGGCGCTCATCAGGATCGGCCCGCCGCGAAAGTAGCCGCTCTGGTAGAGCTTCCGCCACTGGTACTCGGTGCGGAGCGGGTCGGTCCCCAGGAGGTACCCCTCCACCAGTTCGCCGACCGCCGTCCGGACGGTGTCGAGTCGCCCCTGGATGATCGGTTCCCCCCACCCGACGACGCCCTCGTCGGTCTCCAGTTTCAGGAGTAACCACCGCGGGGGAACGGCGAACAGTTCGTAGTCCGTGATTTGCATAGCCGTTTCAACACCGAGCAGGCACTTGAATGGCGGGCTCCGGTCCGCGGTGGATCGGGGAACCTCCGGTCGCGACCCGGGTCGGTCACATAGATTTAATTGCGGCGGGGCCGCGTGTACGAACGACGTATGAGCGTACTGGAGAGCTTCTCCCTCGAGGGAGACGTGGCTGTCGTTACCGGTGCCGCACAGGGTCTCGGCAAGCAGATGGCGGCGGCGCTCGCGGAGATGGGCGCCGACGTGGCGATTGCCGACGTGAATCGCGAGAAGGCCGAACGGACCGCGGCGGAACTCGACGGGGAAACGGACGTGGTTCCCGTGGAGGCGGACGTCACCGACGAGGCATCGGTCGAGGCGATGGTCGAATCGGTGACCGACCGGCTGGGACCGATCGACGTGCTCGTCAACAACGCCGGCATCGTCGAGCATTCGCCGGCCGAGGAGACGTCGATCGAGTCCTGGCGGCGGGTACTCTCGGTCAACCTCGACGGCGTCTTCCTCTGTGCCAAGCACGTCGGTCAGAGGATGCTGGATCGAGGCGAGGGCCGGATCGTCAACATCGCCTCGATGTCGGGCATCGACGTCAACGTGCCGCAGAAACAGGCCAGTTATAATAGCACGAAAGCCGGCGTGTCGATGCTCACGAGGTCGCTGGCCGTCGAGTGGGCCGACCGCGGCGTCCGGGTCAACGCCATCGCACCGGGCTATATGCGCACAGACCTCGTCGACGAGACGCTCGAAGCGGACCCGGAGATGGAAGAGACCTGGCTGGAGAATACACCGATGGGACGTCTCGGACGACCCGAGGAGTTACAGGAACTCGTCGTCTACCTCGCCTCCGACGCTTCCTCGTACATGACCGGCTCGACGGTCGTGATAGACGGCGGATACACCTCAAGGTAGCGTCGGAGCCCACGACTGGGTAGGGCCGCAATCGCGAATCGGGCGGAAACTCAGACGTCTCTCGGGAGTCCCCGCATCCGCTCTTTCGCGCGCTCCCACCCCTCCGAGCCCGAGGGTTCGTACGTCGAGAGGTCGAAGGCGTCGGCGACGAGGCGACGCCCCGCCTCGACGTTCGCGAGGGTCCCGACCGCGACCGCCTGCGTCAGGACGTTGCCGACGGCGGTCGCCTCCGCCGGTCCGGCCGTCACCGGCCGGTCGGTGGCGTCAGCCAAGAGCCGACAGAACAGGTCGTTGCGGACGCCGCCCCCGCCGAGGGCGATCCGATCGGGCGACTCGCCGGCCGCCGCGGCCAACGCGTCGAACGCGAGCGCCGTCTTCGTCACGAGGCTGTCCAGCAGACAGCGGACGACCGCCCCCCGAGAGTCAGGGACCGGCTGGTCCGTCCGGCGGCAGTACGAACGGATCTGCTCCGGCATCGGCTCCTCGATCGAGAAAGCCTCCGCGTCCGGGTCGACGAGCCCGCGCCGCGGCTCCGCCTCCCGGGCGGCCGAAAGCAAGTGCTCGTACTCGACCGGCTCCCCCGCCTCCCGCCACGCCGCGCGGCACTCCTCCAGCAGGAAGAACCCGTTGACGTTCTTCAGGAGGCGGACGGTGCCGTCGGCACCGAGCTCGTTCGAGAACGCGTGTTCGAACGCCGCGTTAGTGCGAACCGGTCCGTCGCGTTCGACCCCGAGGATGAACCACGATCCGGTGTTGAGGAACGCCGCATCCCCGGAGAGCGGGAGCCCCGCTACCGCCGCCGCGGTGTCGTGGCTGGCTGGCGTGAGCAGTTCGGGCGGGGAGTCGGGATCGGGCGCGAACCGATCGTCGACGGGACCCAGGCGCTCGCCGGGTTCCGAAAGCGGCGGCAGGATCGCGGTCGGGAGCCCCAGTTCGTCCAGGAGGCCCCTCGCCCACTCGCGGGTGCCGGCGTCGACCATCTGCGTGGTCGACGCGATGGTCACCTCGCCGGCCGGCCGGCCTCCAAGCAGGAACGAGAGCAGTTGCGGCATCAACAGCAGTCGGTCGGCCCGATCGAGCAGTCCGGGCTCCCGTTCCGCGAGCGTGTGCACCTGCCAGAGCGTGTTCGGCGTGTTCCAGTTCGTGATGCCGGTGGCCTCGAACAGCCGTCGCTTCCCCACGTCCTCGAACAGTTCCTTACGCGTGGCCGTCGCGTCGGGGTCACGATACGACGTCGGCGCGCGCAGGAGTTCGCCGTCCGCCAGGAGGCCGAAATCGAGCCCCCAAGTGTCGATTCCGACCGTGTCCAGTCGGCCGGCCCGGTCGGCTGCTGCGTCCAGGCCGGCCGCGATCTCGTCGACGAGGGCATCGACGTCCCAGACGTACCGCCCGTCCCGATCGACCGGTCGGTTGTCGAATCGGTAGACCTCGCTCACGTCGAACGTCGACGATGTGACGCGACCGAGGTAGACCGTTCCGCCGCTCGCGCCCAGATCGATGGCAACGTGGTTCATCGGTTCAGACCTCGGCGGTCACTGTCCGTAGCTGTCGAGCTTCCCGCTCAGCCGATCGATCTCGTCGTCGGGGAGAATCTCCGGGTCGCCGATGGCGCGGGCCTGATAGTGGATGCGGGCGCAGTACTCCACCATCAACGCGACGTTGTAGGCGTCTTCGAGGGAGTCGTCCGCGGTCAACACGCCGTGGTTGCGGAGTAGCGTCGCGTTGTAGGACTCGCCGAGCGCGTCGACCGCGGCCTCGCCCAGTGCCGCGGTCGCGTGCGTCGCGTACTCCGAGGCCGGAACCTCCGTTCCGGTGAAGGCGATGAGGTAATGCGAGGCCGGAATCGACTCTCCGAGGGAGGCGAACGTCGTCGCGTACGGCGAGTGGGTGTGGACCACGCCGCCGACGTCCGGACGCTCGCGGTAGACCGCCAGGTGCATCGGGACCTCCGTCGAGGGATCGACGTCGCCCTCGACGACGTTGCCGTCGGTGTCGACGATCGGCACGTCCGACGGGTCGATCTCCTCGTAGGGGATCCCCGACGGACTGATCGCGATGTGATTCTCGTCGAGCCGGGCGCTGAGGTTGCCACCGGTGCCGGTCGTCAGGTCGTCTTCCAGCAGGCTCCGCCCGTACTCACAGATGGCGTTACGCGTCTCGTAGTAGTCGATGTCCGTGTCTGTCATACTCGTGTGTCAGTTGATTTCCGTGCGTTAGTAAGTGGTTCGATACGGTTTATATCGAGACCGAGGCGTCGATCGATCCCTGGAACGAGTCCGGCACCCGTTCGGGTGGAGACGGGCCCGTCGCTTACGTCTGCCCTTCGAGTTCGACTTCGGCGTCCTCGCCGAGTTTGCGCTGGTGGATCGTCTCGCCGTCCTCGTCGTCGAACAGGTGGACGTCGTCGTCGGGGATCTCGACGTACACCGACTGCCCTTCGGTGATCGCGCGCTGGCCGTCGGTCTCGACGATGAACGTCCGATCGCCCTCCTGCTCGGTGGCGCGGAGGTAGACGTACGAGATGCTGCCCATCGGTTCGACGACGTCGACCTCGGCCTCCAGCTCGTGGCTGGACCGGGGCGTGTCGTGGATCTTCGCGTCCTCGGGACGGATACCCAGCACGAGTTCGTTACGGCTGCCGGCCGCTGACTGCATCTCCCGGGTCAGGTCGAAGTCGAATCCGTCGAGGCGGAGCGTCCCGCCCTCGGTCTGTCCCTCGAAGAAGTTCATCGACGGCGACCCGAGGAACCCGGCGACGAACCGGTTTTTCGGGCGGTAGAAGCACTCCAACGGCGTACCGACCTGCTGCAGTTCGCCGTAGTTGAGAACGACGAGCCGATCGCCCATCGTCATCGCCTCGGTCTGGTCGTGGGTGACGTACAGCGTCGTCACGTCCAGTTCGTTCTGGAGGCGGTTGATCTCGGTCCGCATCTCCGTCCGGAGCTTCGCGTCTAGGTTCGAGAGCGGCTCGTCCATCAGGAAGACGTCCGGGTTGCGGACGATGGCCCGCCCGAGCGCCACGCGCTGCTGCTGACCGCCGGACATCTCGCCGGGCGTGTTGTCCAGCAACCGACCGATCCCCATCTTCTCGGCCGTCTCGCGAACGCGGGTCTCGATCTCGTCGTCCGACAGATCCGTCGACATCTTGAGACCGAACGCCATGTTCTCTTCGACCGTCATATTGGGATACAGCGCGTAGTTCTGGAACACCATCGCGATGTCGCGCGCCCGCGGCCCCAGTTCGTTGACGATCGTGTCGCCGATGACGACGTCGCCCTCGGTCTGTCTCTCGAGGCCGGCGACGATGCGGAGGAGCGTCGACTTCCCGCTGCCGGAGGGACCGACGAACACGACGAACTCGCCGTCCTCGATCTCGAGCGACACGTCGTCGACGGCGACGACCGCGTCGCCCCCGGAGCCGAACCGCTTCGTGACGGTATCGAGGTCTATCTTTGCCATCGGAGTCCTCCCGAGGACCGGTCGGTCCCCACGGTAGGAGCGAAGTGGTTTCGAGGCGGTTCGGCCGATCGTGAGTGTAGAACGCTCATTCTTTGATCACCACGCCGAAGCTGAGTCCGGCAGCGAGATACCTGTTGACGGCGATGACGAAGATGACGACGGGGATGATCGTCGCGGTGGTCGCCGCGGCGAGCATTCCCCATTCGATCTGACGCACGCCGATGAACTGATACACCTGCATCGTCACCGTCACCGCGTTGTTGTTCGTCAGCACCAGCGAGAACAGCAGTTCGATCCAGGCGAAGATGAAACTGATGATCGCGACCGAGAAGATGCCGGGCTTCGCCGCCGGCAGAATCACTTTCCGGAACGCCTGGAACCGGGTCGCGCCGTCGACGCGGGCGGCCTCCTCCAGCGTCTCTGGAATGCCGTCGAAGAAGGCCTTCATCACCCACACGACCAACGAGATGTTGATCGTGATGTACATAAAGATCATCCCGATCCGCGTGTCGTAGAGGTTCAGCGCTCTGAAGATCACGAAGAACGGGATGATGACGGCGACGGGCGGGAGCATCCGCGAGGAGAGGATCCACACGAGGACATCCCGCTGTTTCGGGATGTCGTACCGCGAGAGCACGTACGCCGCCGGGACGCCGATCAGCAGGACGAGGATCACGGAGGCGCTGACCATGAACACGCTGTTGAAGAACGCGTAGACGAAGCTCGACTGCTGGAGCAGCTGGATGTAGTTGTAGACCGTGGGCAGGAAGATCCAGTCCGGGGGCAGCGAGATGGCCGCGGTGGGCGGCTTCAGCGACATCGAGACGATCCAGTACAGCGGGAACAGGACCACGAAGGACCACACGAGCAACGCGGCGTGGCGTCCGGCCGAGACGAGTCTCTCCCTGTTCGTCTTCGACAGTCGGCTGTCGGGCTGCTGTGCGTCGTCGACGGCCGCCATCAGTCCCACACCCCCTCGAACCCGACCTTGATGATCAGGATGTTACACAGCGCGACGATGCCGACGAGGTAGACGATTGCGATGGCGGCCGCGCCGCCGAGGTCCACGAACGTGAACCCGGTCTGGAAGATGTTGATGCTCACCAGCTCCGTCGCCGTCCCGGGACCGCCGCTCGTGAGGCTGAACACCAGTCCGAACGTCCGGAACAGGTCGATCAGCCGGATCAGAATCGCGACGAACAGCACCGGTTTCATGTACGGGATGATGACGTGGACGTACCGCCGCCACAGCGGCGCGCCGTCGACCTTCGACGCCTCGAGTAGCGTCTTCGGCACCGAGGACATCCCCGCGTAGAAGATGATGAACATGAACGGCGTCCAGTTCCACGTGTCCACCAGGATCACCGTCAGTAGCGGCACGTCGCTGAGGAAGTTGGGGGCGACGAACGGGGTGAACTGCTGGATTAAGAACGGGATGATTCCGATCTCCGTGTTCAGCATAATCCGTCCGATCGTCGCGAGCGAGACGGGCGCGACGGCCATCGGGATGATGAAGGCGATCCGATAGAACGTCTTCATCCGGTCCGATTTGACGCCGGTCACGAGCGCGGCGAGGACGAACCCGATGCCGGTCTCTAAGGCCAGCGCGCCGGCGACGAAGGTGATCGTGATCACGAACGAGTTGATCGCGCCGCCGCTCGTGAACACCCGCTCGTAGTTCGCCAGTCCGTTGAACTGGCCGATCGTCGTCGGGTCGGTGAGCTGGTACTTGACGAGGCTCAGGTACAGGTCGTACGCCCCCGGGAAGATGGTGATCAGAAGCATCACGAGCACCATCGGGGTGATGAACCAGTACGGGAGGTAGGCGTTCCACAGCTCCCGCAGCCTAGCCAGTCCGGACGGGCCCTGTGATGTGGTTTGGGTTGGTGTGCTCATTGATTGTCTTGTGAGACGGCAAGCGTCTTACTCGCCGACGATGTCTTCGGCCGCGGAGGCAGCCCGAGTCATCGCCTCTTCGGCGGTCTGGTCGCCGCCGATGGCGGTCTGCAGTTCCTCGGAGTAGGTCTGGCCCCACTCGGGGTACTGGCTGTCGAACGGGTCCGGCGCAGCGGCCTGGAGCGACTCCAGCGTGACGTCGGCGAAGTTGTCGCCGACCCGCGAGCGGTACTCCTCGTTCTCCCACGTGGACTGGCGCACCGAGAACCCGGCCCCGTTCTCGACGTGCATCCACGTGTTGGTCGGTTCCGAGGAGGCCCAGAGCATGAACAGGAACGCCTCCTCGGAGTTGTCGGCGTTCTGTGACGTCGCGATCTGCCACGCGAAGGCGTTCGGGGAGAACTGACCGTCGGCCGGCGCGGGAGCCTTCGCGACGGCGATTCTGTCGGCCACGTCCGACGATTCGGGATCGGTGAGTCCGGGCCAGAACAGGTTGGCGTCCGAGACGATGTGGCCCGCGTTTCCGGACTGCATCGTCGAGAGCACGTCGGACCAGACCTGGCTGGACGCGCCCTCGGGACCGTAGTCTTGGAGGAGGTTCACGTACCACTCCGCGGCCGAGATGGCCCCCTCCGAGTCAAGTCCGGAATTATCCGGGTAGCTGTCCCAGAGCTCCGCGCCGTACTGGCGGATGAAGGTGTTGAGGATGTAGATGTTCATCCCGTACCCCTGCTGTCCGCGGCCGACAGTCCCGACGACGTCCGACTCGTTCTCGTGGATGGTCTGGGCGTTCGACTGGAACTCCTCCAGCGTCTCGGCGACCTCGAGGTCGTACTCGTCGTAGAGATCCGTGCGGTAGAACTGGGTCTGGACCTCGACGGTGATCGGGATTCCCGTCCACGTATCGCTGTAGCCGCCGCCGTGTGCCTGCCACCGCGTGGCCTCGAAGAGGTCGTCTAGGTCGTACCACTCCTCATCGTACATACTGTCGTCCTCGAAGTAGGGGTCGAGTGCCTGCAGCCACCCCGACTCCCGGAACTGGTTGACGACCTGATCCAGGAAGAACACGTCCCACTCGCCGGCGCCCGTACTCACGTCGGTGAGTCGCTTGGTTCGGAACTCCTGTTCGGGCAGGACGTTCCAGACGACGTCGATGCCGGTCAGCTCCTCGAAAACCGGGACAGCCGGTTTGATGGCGTCGACCCACGCGTGCTGGACTGCGCCGATATTGATCTCGGATCCCTCGAACTGCCGCCAGTCGATGTCGGCGCTCTGGTACTCGCTCAGGGGGATCGCGAGTTCGTCCGACCCGCCGTCGCTCGATTCACCACCGCTGTCGCTACCGCTGTCACCGCCGGAATCCCCCGAGGTACCGTCTCCAGAGCCGTCGCCACTGCTGCTGTCGCCGCCCCGGGTACAGCCCGCGAGCCCGCCGAGTAGCCCGACGCCGGTCGCTTTGAGAAAGTTTCGCCGCCTCCGCCCGTTGCGTTTGCTTGTCATTGTCGTAGGCCTCGTCACCTACCGAATTATCCATTAATAATAAATCTATTCATTGATAAGTAATATTATACATCGTGAGGCGGGAATCCGGCATCGGGACTCGCGGTCGCGGTGCTACCCGCTACGGCGGTTGGCGGAGAAATACTTTAATATGCGATTCGAGTACTTGTCTCCCAGCGGCAGACGGTCGGGTCGACCTGCGCCGTTCGGAGACGGCGACGCGAACCGACGGAGCCGATCACAGCGGACATTCAACAGTATGAGACCGAGATACAGCGCGCGACGAGCGAGTCGAGGCACGGGGACGCGTACAACTACGCCCAGTCTGCACACGAGGGGGGACCGCCAATGCGCACAGCGACGCTGACTGACGTCGGGTCCGTCGAGGTGCGGGAACGCGACCGGCCGGTCCCGGCCGACGACGAGTTGCTGGTCCGCGTCGGCGCGTGCGGGGTCTGTATGACCGACTACCACATATATCGCGGGTCGTTCGCCGTCCAGACACCGATGGTTCCGGGCCACGAGAGCGCGGGGACCGTCGCGGAAGTCGGTCCCGACGTCACCGGCTACACGGCGGGCGACCGGGTGGCGGTCAACCCGACGATTCCGTGCAACACCTGCACGTACTGTAAACGCGGGGAGACGCACCTGTGCGAGGACAACACCAGTATCGGCGGGGCGGCCGACAACGTCATCGACGGTGCCTTCGCCGAGTACGTTCGGGTTCCCGAGACGAACGTCGAGGACATCGGCGAGCTGTCGTTCACACGGGCGTCCCTGGCCGAGCCGCTCGCCTGTGCTCTCCACGGCGTCTCGAAGGTCGAGTGCAAGCCCGGTGACAGCGTGGCGATAATCGGGGCGGGGCCGATCGGACTCCTGCTCCTCCAAGCGTTCCGCAACGCCGGTGCCGCGCCGATCGTCATCTCCGAACTCGACGGGACCCGACGGGAACTCGCCGCCGAGATGGGCGCCGACGAGGTCGTCGATCCGGGCGCCGTCGACGATCCGGGCGCCGCGATAGCGGACGCGGCCGGCGGGCCCGTCGACGTCGGCGTCGAGGCGATCGGTCTCGTTCCGACTATCAGGCAGGCAAACGCGGTAACGGCGAAGGGCGGATCGACGCTCGTATTCGGCGTCCCGGCCCAGGACGCGACCCTGGAGATCAGTCCCTTCGACGTGTACTTCGACGAGGTGGACTACCGCGGATCGTACTCGCTTACGACCGAGGACTTCGAGCGCGCGGTGACCCTACTAAAGCACGAGCGGATCGAGGCTGACCGGCTGGTGACCGATCGGATCGGCCTGGACGACCTCCCGTCGGCGTTCGATCGGATGGCGAACACCGAGGGTCTGAAACACGTCGTCGTCCCGGACTCGAAGTGAGCACCGCGTCACCGCGGGCGGCGGAGTGACAGCGCTGCACCAAGTCGGCCCGAAAGTCGGCGCGAGTGAGATTGGCCTTTTTCGTCCGTTGGTTGGGTCGTTCGTCCGAACCATTCAGTAGCGGGCCCCGGTTCCGGTTGCCGAACCGAACGTACCAACACGCCGTTCGACTGGCACACAGAGTGACGCCTCGCCGCGTGTTCTGCAGTGAAGAACGTATAGAATTCACGCACATATCGAGTGATATTTGATATAATATTAACAATCATTATGTACGGGAGCGCGGGATTCGCGTCGACAGTCACGTCGTTTGTTCTGCTCTAGTGAACAGATATTAGTGGACCGCGACCGTAAACTACGGAGAGATGGACGAAAAACCGCGGTACGCTGTCGAGGCGACCGGAACGTCGCTACGGATACTGGAAACGCTCGTCGAGTCGTCGGAACCGGTGGGCGTTACCGCCGTTTCGCGGGAGATAGACGCGGCCAAAAGCGTCGTTCACAATCACCTTTCGACGCTCCGCGCCCACGGCTACGTTGCGAAACGTGACGGGCGATACGAACCGTCGCTGGGGCTCCTGAAGCTCGGAACGCAGATCCGCGGCGAAATACCGATCTATCGGGATGCCAAGGAGGCAGTAGACAATTTGGCGGCGGCAACCGGAGAGACGGCAACGCTGTACGTTCGTGAGGAGCGGCACGCGATCCCGATCCATATCGCGGCGGGAGCCACGGAGTGGACGCAGCCGTTCGGGGTCGGCGACAGAATCCCACTTCACGTCAACGCGCCGGGGAAGTGCCTCTTGGCGTCTCTCTCGGATGGAGCCCTCGAAACGGTGCTCGACGAGGAAGAGCGTGAGGCGTTCACGGAAGCGACGATTACCGGCCGGGACGAACTCACGACAGAGCTGAGACGAGTCCGAGACGACGGTATCGCGTTCTGCAGAGGAGAACAATTCGAAGAGGTCGTCGGCGTGGCGGCCCCGATTACGTCGACGGAATCGTACCGGACCGCCGCACTCGGTGTCTGCGGGCCAGTAGACCGGCTCAGCGGTCGATATCTGGAAGAAGACGTCACCGGACAGGTGCTGAGCACGACGAAATCGGTTCAAGTCGAACTTGCTGCCAGGTGACCGTGTTCGTCGGTCTCGTCGTCGAACTGCTGGAGGTCCGGAGCATAACTAGCGTACGTTTGTTATATCTCTCGAAATCAGGGGAGCGGGTTACCCGGCCGGTGCCGGACTGGCCGACGATAGCATCGACGGGCACAGACAGTCGTGATTTGGTAAATAAAAATATCGATTCATTCACAATACTTGGTATAAATACACGGAGGGTTCTACTGCACCCCATTATACATACTTTTTATTTTATCACTGACTAAGCATAATAAATATGGTATGGAATATAAGATAGAATATTCTAAATCTTCAGTTTATTTGGCTATAAAGGGTATTTTTAGATATATCAATTTGTATATGATAGAAATAGTATTAGTACTATATAATGTTAGTTTCTGCGTAAGTCCAGCGTCAGAGAGTGAAAGGATCGAACAACCGGTGACGAAAGGAGCCGCCACTGCTCGAGGTGCCCGCGGCCCCGACCGCGCATAACGGATATCGAGGCGAGTAGCGGGCTGTGGATCGAGGTGACGACAAGAGCTAAGAACGTCTGTCCGGAACGAATACGCAATATGAAACCGTTCGCAGAACACGGCGGAGTACTGCCGAAGGTCCCCCGACGAGAATCGGCGACCACACGACCGAGGCCCGACCGCCAGCGTGGCGGTAACCATCGTGACTCTGGCTGCAGGTCGCCGAGCGAGGAATGACCGAGCGTTCGATTATCGTCGCCGGGGAGACGCTGGTCGATTTCATCCCGGCGACGGCTGGACCGCTGGGCGAGGTCGAGTCGTTCGACCGGCGGGCGGGTGGAGCACCGGCGAACGTGGCCGTCGCACTGGAGCGCCTCAACGAGCGACCGTGGCTGTGTACGAACCTCTCGACCGACGGATTCGGCGACTTCCTTGCCGCGACGCTCGAAGCGGAGGGCGTTCCCGACCGGTTCGTCACGCGGAGCGACCATCCGACGGCGCTCGCGTTCGTGAGCCACGATCGGAACGGTGATCGGAGCTTCACCTTCTTCCGCGATGACACGGCCGACATGCACATCCGAACCGACGGCGTCGACGGGACGACGCTCGCGGACGCCGAATGGCTCGTCGTCGGCGGCGTATCGCTCACGGACGATCCGTCGCGGTCGGCGGTGTTCGACCTCGCCGAACGCGCTCGGGACGCTGGATGTCGGATCGTGTTCGACCCGAACACGCGGCCCGACCTCTGGTCCGAGGAATCCACACAGACACTCGAACGGATGCTCTCGTTGACCGACGTGCTGAAAGCGACACCGGCCGATTTCGAGCCGACGGCCATCCCGGTCGACAGGGAGACGTTCGGCCGCCGACTCTTAGAAACCGGGCCTGACACGGTCCTCGTGACCCGGGGCGCGGCGGGCGCACGAGCGGTCGCCGGACCGGAGGCACCTTGGGGCGCGGGAGTGTGGTCCCACGAGGGGTACGAACTCGACGACGTCGTGGATGCGACCGGTGCGGGGGACGCGTTCCTCGCCGGCGCGCTGTCGGCACTGGTCGATGGGAGCGGACCGGAAGAAACGCTCGCGTTCGCGAACGCTGTGGCCGCGGTTTCGACCACTGAGAGCGGCGCGATGGCCGCCGTACCGAATCGTGAGGCCGTCGAGAGGTTCCGAACACGACAGCGAAGGTGACCGGCCCCGAGCACAGACAGACCGTGGCAGACCGATCGGGGACTCGCTACGAGCTCCCGGACTCGCGGGCTTCGACGGCCCGCCTGACGGGGTCGAGCGGGAGCGCTTCGACGGTGGCCCCGTCGCCGCCTACAGTCGTCTCAGCGCGCGTGAGAGAGTTGTAGATCGCCTCTTCGGTGGATTCGACAGTTGCTCTGAAGAGCGGCGTGAGTGCACTGTCGGCGAACCCCTCACCGCGGTCGTTGGCGAACCCGATCGCGAAGTCACCGCTGCCGTGGTGGGCGATTCCCCCGACGCGGCCGAGTCCGAGTCCCGTCCGTTGGACCACTCGACCGAGTTGTCGCGACGACAGCGCTGCGTCGGTGCCGACGAGCATCATGATCGAGCCGCCTGCCGAGGACGCCTCAGTCGATCCGTCGACGTACCGATCGACGTGGAGCCCGTCGATCCGCAGATCCGCTGGTTTCCCCGTGTTCGTCAGGACGAGCGCCCCGACGACGTGTCCCTCGACGCGACGTGAGGCCGTCCCGATTCCGGCTTTCCACCCGAATCCGGTCGTTCCAGTGCCGGCCCCCACACAACCCTCCTGAGCGTTCGACGTCGACGACGCCTCGAAGGCCTCGGAGACGTGCGCCGCCGTAACGTGGCGTCCCCTGATGTCGTTGAGGACGCCGTCGTTGCACTCCCCGACGACGGGATTGACGGACGTGACGGACGCCTCGCGGTCCAGCACGCGGCCCGCGATGGCGTCGGCGACGCCCCACACGTCGAGCGTGTTGGTCAACCCGATTGGCGTCTCGATCTGACCGAGTTCGTCGACTTGCGGGAGGCCGACGGACTTGCCGTACCCGTTCAGGACGTGCGTCGCGCCCGTGACCGGAGCGTCGTACACGTTCCGATCGATCGCGGGGTCGATCACCGTCACACCGGTGCGGAGACAGGGCTCGTCGTCGGGACCACCGCGACGGACGGTCCGGTGTCCGACGGCGACTCCGGGCACGTCCGTCAGCGCGTTCCCTTCCCCGGTCGGGAGTCGGCCGGGATCGATGCCGAGTTCTCGCACGCGTGCTCGGTGTTCACTCACGTGCCGCGGTACCGGGGCCGTCCAATTAATGCTGTCGCGACCGGTGGCAATGGGGGCGGCGAATGTCGACACGCGGGTGTACACCGGACGAAACCGTATCGTAGCGTCGGTCCAGCAGGATATATATTTGCCCGACGAGATGCGAGAGACGAAAATGGCGGACGACACCGACGGGAGCACGGGGGCGCGCGGCGAGTCGACAACGCTTGCGGTCGCCCGGATCGAGGGCGAGGAGACGTTCCAGTCGATCTCGAACCTCGACAACATCGGGGACACCGCCATCGTCGGAATCACCTTTCTCCTGGCCGCGCTCGGCACGTGGGTGACGTTCGCGTACCCGCGGCTGTCCTCGACGCCGGTGATCCGAGGTGCCTTCGTACTCCTGGCGCTGGCGTCGGTCGCGGCCACGCTGGCGAGTATGTACTACCTCGTCGACTCGCTCGCGCCGCGTCGGTTCTACGGCGACGGCGTCGGCGACCGCTTTCTGGATCACAAATGGCTCCCCTGGCTGAACGACGATCCCACGGACCTCGATCGGTTCAGCCGAACCGAGATCGACTCGCCCGCGGACCTGGAGCGGGCCGTCGAGGAGTGGATCGACGGGTACGACGAGGACACGGAGATCGACTCCGAAGCGGCCTTTCAGTACTCTCGGCTGTTGAACTACAAACTGGTGGCGCGTCACAAGGCGCGGAACACGGCGTACGGGATGGCGTTTCTCCGCCTGGCGGTGGTCTGTCTCGGACTGGTCATCACCGTCGGGATTCTCGGCGGCGTGTTCGGAGGTTGATTCTGGGGTCTGGAACCAGGTGTCAATCCGGAATGATCGCCGCCCGAGCCAGTTTGCGTGGCTCTGTCCGCGAGTTATGGAACAAATAATTTGAAACAGATGGAATAATCACTGATTGAAAAAGTATTAAGCCGCATCCCCGGATGCAGATACATATGCGAAGCGCACGGCTGCTCACGATTATTCTCGTTGTGGTTCTGGCTGCCGGGCTCGTTGCTCCGGTGACGGCCCAGTCCGGCCCGGTCAGTACAGACATCTCGACGTCGTACGACGGCGTAGAAGACGGGTCGCAGGGGGTCTCGGTGGAGGCCACGTTCTCGGCGTCCAGCGATGTGACGGGGCTCGAGATCCAGTTCCGAGAGACCGGGAACTCCTTTATCGACTATCGGGAATCGTTCAATATCACGACGAGCTCGAACGTCGACGCCGAGCGGACGAACCAGCGGACGTTCCGCATCGAGGAACTGCCGGCCGGTGAAACGGTCACGATCTCGTTCACGGCGTATCCGCGGACGCTCAGTCAGGAGGAGCTTCGCGTCGCCGTCATCGGAATGACCGCCGAGAACCCGAGAACGTTCGAGGACTCGACCGTCGTCACGGCCGATACGTCCTCCTCACCACTCTTGGCGTATCAGACCGCACAAGATCAGCTCGATCAGTTCGAGTTACTCCGAACGGTGGGGATCGGAGGCGTCATCGGAGCGGCCCTGATCGGACTGCTCGGACTCGTAACGGCCGGATACACCTGGCGGATGAAACTGCCCAGCGAGATCGAGGAGAAGGAGGGAGAGATAGTCAGCGACCTGGATAGTCTCCTCGACGACGTCGAAGACCCGATCCTCGCAGAGAAGATAGAAAGTGTCAAGGATAAATACGAATCTGGGGGAGTCCTGCTGTCAGACGACGATCTCGACGATCTCTGATACCGGATCGTTGGGGTGCCGGGACCGAAGCGGTCCGGCCAGCCACCGAATACGAGAGTGCGGCCGACAGTCGAAGGCTCACGCGCGTTCTACGCAGATAGTGCGGGTATCCGAAATCACTATGTCGCCGGGGTTAGGGATATGCTAATATGACACTCAATCCGACGGTCGTCGTGGGGGTAGGGGAAGCAGGTGTCAAGATGACTTCCCAGGTGTACGAGGAGTTACTGGAGATGCACGACGTCGATGAGACGGCGTCTTCGCCCGACTTCCTCGACGACTTTCTGTTCATCACGATCGATACTCGCGAACAGGACCTCGATCGGTTCGCGAGAGAGGAGTTTCACGACATCCTCCTGGAACCGCAAAGCAGCGTCTGGGAGAAAAACAAAAAGGAGTTCAACTACATCCACGACGGGATCGACGACCTCGACCCCGCGGGGGGCGCCTCGCGCCAACGGCCGACGGCGCGGTTCTATATCGACAACGCCAGGAACTTCGACGACCTCTATTCGGAGCTACAGACGGTCATACACACCTTCGCCGACAACGTCGCCGGGAACCCGAACCTCTGGATTATGAACTCCTACGGGGGCGGGACGGGGAGCGGTGCGTTCCCGCTTCTGACGGCTATGCTGAACGAAATCACCGGCCGCCACGACAAGCCGTTCTGGTTCGGCGGCATCGGGTCGCTCCCCCGACTCGACGAACTGGCCAGCGACGATATGATCCCCGCGGAGAGCAAGAACCTCTACGCAAACGCCTACTCGGCGCTGCGGGAACTCGGCGTCCTCATCGACTACGACTTCGCCGACGGCACGGTGTTCGACGACGCCGGAGGGGCAAGCTATCCGTTCGAGATCGAACTGGAGTCGGGATCGGGGATCAGGTCGAGTTCGACGTTCGAGATCAGAGAGAGCCCGTACGATTTCTACGGGCTGATGGGGCTCGACGAGAGCGAGGGCAAGAGTCACAAGCGGATGATGAACCGGATCGCGGCGAACACGGTGCTGTTCTTCTCCGAGGAGAGCGGACTGGAGGACTTCGGCGACGACCTCGTCCGCAACGACGATCCGCCGATACTGTACTCCATCAGCAGTTCCGGCGTCCAGGTTCCGGTGGACGGGCTGCGGGAGTACACCGATCTGCTGAACGAGCTCAACGGCGTGGCACGGCGGCTCCGCGACGTCCGGTTCGACGTGAATCAGAAGCGTGCGAACCGCGACGTCCTCCGGCGGGTCGTCGACCTCGACGCGGAAACCGAGTTCGACTCGGACACGAACGTCGACGTCGAATTGCTTCCAACCGCGGAGTTGACGCCTGCAGACGACGGCGCGGGGGGGACGGACCTCGATGAGATAATCGAGCACGTCTCGAAACTACAGGGGCACGCCACCGAGCACGTCGATCGGTTCGAGATGGAGAAGTTCAGCGAACAGTTGTTGGACGATCGGACCGAGACGATGCTCAACGGGACGCCGGCCCTGACCGATCAGATCGAGTTCGATCCCGATCCGGTCGTCGAATTCTTCTACTACCAGCAGCTCGCCGAGGCGTACAGAGAATTGGAGAACGACCACTCCTTCCCGAAGAAACTCGAGCGCGAGTGGGAGAATATCAAAGAGGACATTCCGGATTCCCCGCTGTCCGTCGACGTGACACAACTGGACGGGGCTGGAGCGGTCGAGCGCTGGGACGAGGCCGTCGCCGATTTCATCGATTACAAGCTCAGGGCCATCGACAAGGCGATCGACGACACAGGATTCCTCCGGGGGCGCGAGAAGCGGCAGAAGCTCCAGAATATGAGAGAGGAGTGGGAAGCAAAGCGGGACACCCTCCAGCCGAAGGCGAGAACGTACAAGCAGATCGTCAACGGCCGCGAGATGACGAGTGCCCGCGCCAGCGACGCAAAAGTCACCATCCGAAACTTCTACCAGGAGTACGACAGCCAGCTCCAGAACGATCTCGAACAGAAAGAAAGCGACATCAAGAGCACGTACCGTTCGCTGTCGAACCGGAAGAACGCGCTGGAGACGAAGCTCGAGGAGCCGCCCCGGGAACGCTTCACCGATATCCCGTTCACGAGCTTCGAGGACGTCTCACCCGGCGTGATCGAATCGTCAGACAGCATCGTCGATCTCGTCTCCGGACAGGTCATCGAGAAGTCGGAAGTCGTCGAGGCGACCCGCCACGCGATCGAGTCGCTAGATGAGAACCTCGAAGACGTCGCCGTGAATCGGATTGACCCGCAGATCCGAGAGTTCATCGGCTTGCTCTCGAGCGAGGCAAACGAGGCGATCGTCGACGGGACCTACGACGCCGACGTCGCCGGCAACGGTGTGAAACAGGCGTACAACAACTTCAAGGACGACAGCACGGTCAGTCTGGACGACGAGTTCTCGCTCCGGATGGTCGGGCTGTACGCGCAGATCCTCCTGGAGAACACGAGCGAGTTCGGCACGATCCACGAACTGTACCGCGATCCCGACGAGGTCGTCGGCCGGCAGTTCGGCGTCGATCTCGACGACGACGAGTTCATCACCGCGAAGTTCGCGTACCCGGAACTCTTCCCGGACGACGAGCGGATTCCGGCCTACTTCGGCACCGAGGACACGTCGACGAACTCCGAAGACACCGACCTCGTGAAAACCGACTGAGGACCGGGGCACCGTTTCGTATCAACGTTCTCGTCTTTTCGTTGGAACTCCCCAGCGATTACCTGAGAAGCCGAGACCTCGGATCCGTTATCGATCCGATACGAGGGAAAACCGACATCCCGTTCAGACGGGGGCCACCACTATACACAAGACTTTTACTCGATTCGCCAAATTACCAGACACGGTCACGGGCGAACGTCCTCCGGCGGGCGCACGGGTAGGGGTACACGAGCGAACGTCGGGCGTCGTCCGATGGACATTTTTCGAGACCAACTCGAGGAGCGGAGCCGCCAGTATCGATGCGATCCGAGAGGTGTCTATACCTATACCTCCCACAAAGAGCCGGGACGGCGAACTACGCGAGTGCCACGTAAACGACCACGTAGCCCACGAGCGCGACCGTGGTCCCGGCCAGTGCGATAGCGACGGCCCCAAAGTTCGGACGGAGGCGTCCCGAAGCGGCCGCGTCCCGCCGGAGGACCGACCGGACGGGCGAGGCCGAGCGGTACCACGAGAGCGCGCCACAGACCGAGCCGACAGCGAGGATCGAGAACACGAAGTGATACGAGACTTCGAGCGTCGGCGGCACGAGGACGAGCGCGGCGACGCCGTACGTCGCTCCGAGAGCAGCGCTCCGATCGGAGAACAGCCGGACCGACCGGTCGGTCACGCGCACGACAGCCAGCACCGCGAGCCAGACGACCGCCAGTTCGAGCGCGAACGCGCCCAGCAGATGGATCGTCGGGTCCGGGTGGAGGAGAACGCGGGCGTCGAAGAGGCCAACCTCGAACGGGTACAGCATCTGTGGCGGCGAACCGGTCACGAGGTCGCCCCACGGGTGCGTGAAGAGCCCGATCGCGGCCGCTGCCGCGACGAGCCGCGGGGAGAGGTCGATCCGACGGGCCGTCAGGGCCGCGAGTCCGACGCCCGCGAGCACGAATACGCCCATTACGATACCCCCGAGCGGCCCGCTGACGGCGGCCGCGACCGCAACGAGGCCGCCGAGTCCCGACAGTGCACCCGCAGAAACGAGCAGGGGCCGTCGGGCGGAGCGACGGACGAGGGAACTCCAGAGACCGAGCGCCGGGGCCGCCACGGCCGCCACGACGAGCGAGTGCGTCATCGAGCGGTGGACGGCGTTGGCGGCGTCCCAGAACGCTTCCGGATCGACCGTTCCCCCGCCGAGGAAGCGGCCGCCGTCGATCGCGGCGACGGCGTAGACCACGTCGATGTCGGGGAGCGTCGCGAACGCGCCCGCGGCGGCACCGAACGCCAGCGCGCGTCGCGGCCGCCAGCCTCGCCACTCCGCGAACAGCACCGCGAGGGCGAACGCGAGCATCGCGTGGCCGATAAACACGTCATCGTAACGCCGCGCTCGCGGGATATAAGCGTCTCGCCAGCAATGCTAGCAGGGCACAGAGGTCAGCCTCCGACGGCCGTCGGGTTGCTGCGTCCAGCAGTCACTAAGTGGGGAGAGCGAGAAGACGGAACAATGACGACGCCAGCCGACGTCCGTGACGCCGTCCCCGTGTTCGACGAGACCAGATATCTGAACACCGGCGCGAGCGGGCCGAGTCCCCGGCCGATCGTCGAACGCGCCCAAGAGACCATCGAGGCACACGAGTGGGAGTCTGCCGCGGATCCGGGACCGTACCCGTACGCGTTCGGACTCTTCGAGGACGTGAGAGCGGACGTCGCGGCGTTCATCGGGGCCGAGCGCGACGAGGTGGCGCTAACGCAGAGCACGACCGACGGCATCAACCGCATCGCCTGCGCGATGGAGTGGGAACCGGGCGACGTCGTCGTCAGGACGGACCTCGAACACCCGGCGGGAGTCCTCCCCTGGCAGCGACTCGAACGACGGGGATGTGAGGTCCGCGTGGTGCCGACGACCGACGGCCGGATCGACCGCGACGCATATCGTGAGGTGGTCGCGGACGCGAAACTCGTCTGTCTGAGCGCGCTGACGTGGAACTACGGAACTCACCTGCCGGTCGCGGAACTGGTGGCCGACGCTCACGACGCCGGCGCGCGCGTTCTCGTCGACGCCGTCCAGGTGCCCGGGCAGTGCCGCCTGGACGTGCACGAGTGGGGCGCGGACGCCGTCGCGATGGCGAGTCACAAGTGGATGCTCGGTCTCTGGGGCGGCGGGTTCCTCTACGTGGACGACGACGTCGTCGAGGACTTCCACCCCGGACAGATCGGCTACCGAAGCGTCGCGGAATCGAGCGCAGAGGAGTACGAACTGAAGGACGGCGCGCCCCGCTTCGAGATCGGGACGACGAATCCCGCCCCCTACGCCGCGCTCTCGGAGTCGATCGACCTGCTCGAATCCGTCGGTCTCGGCACGATCGAGAGCCACATCGACGACCTCGCGACCCGGTTCGTCGAGGGCGTCCCCGAAGGGAGACTGGTCAGTCCGCGCGACCCGGAATCCGGGCTGGTGACCGTCACCGTCGACGATCCGGAGTCGACGGTCGAGCGCCTACAGGAGGAGTACGGGATCGTCGTTCGGTCGCTTCCGGACCCCGAGAACGCCGTGCGTGCGTCCCTGCACGTGTACAACACGATCGACGACGTCGAACGCCTTCTGGAGGGTCTCGGCGAGGTCGGGTGGTGAGCGACTGAACGGGCCGACTGGTGAACCGCTTCGCGAGCACCGGACCCGACGGGCCTCTCACTCGCTCTCGGTCTCGGATCCGACCGAGACGACCTCGTCGAGGAGGTCGCCGACGCGCCGTTCGATCTCGTCGCGGATCGCCGCCACCTCGGCGGGCGGGCGGCCGTCGGGGTCGTCGAGGTCCCAGTCCCTGTTCTCGCCCGCCCACCCGGCGGGGCAGACGTCCTCGGCCGAACAACCCATCGTGACGACGTAGTCGCTGTCGGCGATCTCCTCGAAGGTGATCTCCCGCGGCGTGCGCTCCGAGAGGTCGAGACCGATCGCCTCCATCGCGGTGACGACCTCCTCGTGAACGTGCGCCGCCGGCCTCGTTCCCCCGGTGAACAGGTCGATACGGTCTTCCAGCCCGCGCCGTTCGAGCTCCCGTCGAGCGAGCGCGTAGGCCATCTGTGATCGGCCGGCGTTCTGGACGCAGACGAAAGCGATACGCACGGATTCGGAGCCGTCAGGCGAGTCTGAGTGGTTACTCATAAGCGGTGGAGTGGAACGCGAGCGATCGTCCGCGGGCATCGAATGGGTCCGATCGAGCCCGAATCCGGCGGTCGTTCGCCGGCGATCGTCGGAGATATCGCATCGCGTGTATCACGGATAGTAGTTGAACAAAATTTCAATTAAGTGTTTCGAGATTCGGAGTGGGATGGACCAGTCAGCGACCGGACTTTTGAATCCAGCTTCTATCGAGAGCCGCTTCAAACAGCGAATTCGAAGAGTAATCTATACGGAAGCGAATCGATCAGAGCTGTCGATAATCCATATCGAGTGTGAAGAACGGGAATAAGTTGCACAGACAGTAAATTACCGTCGACCACCATCGCGGTGAATCCGGCCGTTCTCTCGCTGCCCGGAATCGAGCGGGACGGCCGGACGGGTGAAGTGGGGTGCCTTCGGAGGGCCGTGGGGTCCGATCCGTCGTCTGCTCGGTGTCCTGCGCGACGACGAGGTCGAACGGGGTGTCAGCGGGTTCGTCGTCAGGTGAGAGATACCCCGCCGCGAACGCGGTGTACACCTGTCCGCCGGCCAGATTCACGTCGAAGTCGGCCACGACGTCCCCGTCGTCGCCCTCGGTGTCCCCGCGAACCTGAACGGTGTAATCGTTCGCCGGCACTTCGACGTAGCCGGACTCCCCGTAGGCGACGCCGTCGTACAGGACGTCGCCAGTGGACTCGGCCGTCACGTCGACCGCCGGGGCGTCCGGCGAGGCGTGGACGAGTCGCAGGCGAGCGGTGTCCCCGCCCGGGTCGCTGTTGTCGTCGGTCAGCACGAGCGGTTCGAACGGCTGGTCCGCCTCGTCGCCGATCTCGCCGATGGCGGCGACCGTGTAGGCCGAATCGGCATCGACCGGGACCGGTCCCGAGAAGACGGAGGTCGGCGCGTCGCCGGCGGCTTCACAGTCGGTGCGCTCTGCTACCGTCCGGGCTCCGCTCGACGTCCGCTACCGCCGCCGCCGCTGCCGCCGCCGGACCACTTACTTTCCTCGACCGCGATCACCCACTGTGACACGCAGAAACGCGAGCGACACGTTCGACATCGGCGGCGAACTGACGGTTCACCGGCTGGGATACGGCGCGATGCGGCTGACCGGCGAAGACATCATCGGCGAACCCGACGACGTCGAGAACGCGAAGCGGGTGCTCCAGACCGCGGTGAGCCTCGGCGTCGACTTCATCGACACCGCGGACTCCTACGGCCCCGGCGTCAGCGAGCGCCTGATCGGAGAGACGCTCGCACCGTACGCCGACGACCTCGTGATCGCGACGAAGGGGGGACTCCTCCGGAACCGCGAGGGAGACTGGCTGCGGTCCGGCGGCAGCCCGGACAGCCTCCGGAACGCGCTGTTGGCCAGCCTGGACCGCCTCCGAACCGACACCATCGATCTGTATCAGTACCACCGCGTCGATCCCGACGTCGACCTCGAAGACTCGGTCACCGCGCTCGCCGAACTGAAAGACGACGGCGTGGTCGGACACGTCGGGCTCAGCAACGTGAGCGTCGAGCAGTTGGAGACCGCCCGGGACATCGTCGACGTCGCGACGGTTCAGAACCAGTACAACCTCGGGAACCGGGACTCGGAGGCCGTCCTCGACGTCTGCGAGTCGAACGACATCGGGTTCATCCCGTGGTTCCCGCTGGGCGCGGGCGACCTCGGCGAGAAGGCGTCGGTGCTCGGAGACGTCGCCGACGCGCACGACGCCTCGAAGTACCAGGTCGCGCTCGCCTGGTTACTTCAGCACTCGCCGGTGACCCTGCCGATCCCGGGCACCTCCTCGATCTCGCATCTCAAGGAGAACGTCGCGGCGTCGCACCTCGAACTGACAGACGAGGAGATGCGGCGGCTGGACGAGTAGCGACTCCCCCCGAAAGCCGAGCCGAAAGCGCTCGACGATAGTATCAATAGACCGGGGCCGACAGGTCCTCGGGAACACAGATGGGCGATTCCTCGGGGAGACAGTGCGCGTTCACGTTCGATCCCGCGGCGTGGAGCGAGCGGACCGGGACGGAAAGTCCGCTGTACGGGGACCTCCTGGAAGACGGGGAGGTCTGGCGCTGCCCGCACGAGGCCGACGGCGACGGCGACGCCGACAGGTGTCTGTTCCACCGCCCCGTGGCGGAGAAAGACGATCGAGTCGTCAGGGACGCGTTTCTCGAAACGATCGACGAGGTCGGCCGGGAACCGAAGCAGTTCATCGGAGCCCGGTTCGGCGCGCTCGCGCTCGATCACCGGATCGTCGAGTGCCGGGACAACCACCAGATCGATCTGCGGCACGCCCGGTTCGAAGGCGAGGCCAGTTTCCGCTACGCGATCGTTCGACAGCCGCTCGCGCTGGAGGGCGCGTCGTTCCACGCCCGACCGACATTCACCGAGGTGGCCTTCGAGGGTGAAGTGTATCTCAACAAGGCGTCCTTCGAGGCGTCCGCCCGGTTCTTCGAGGCAGAGTTCTCCGAAGGGGTCTGGGGATACAAGGCCGAGTTCGCCGACGCGGACTTCCACATGGCGGACTTCGGCGGACCGGTCGACTTCAGCGAGGCGGCGTTCGAGTCGGCGCAGTTTCGCGAGAGCGAATTCGCGTCTGTCGTTCGATTCAAACTCGCCACGTTCGATGAGGTGACGTTCTCCGGGAGTCGGTTCGGCGGCCGCGTCTACTTCGACGAAGCGACGGTTCCCGAGGGCGTGAATCTCGGAAAGACCGTGTTCGAGGAGTCGGCGTCGTTCGAGGACCTCGAACTCGCCGTCGGTCACTGCTGTATCGACCTGCGGAAAACGACGATAGCGGCCGGGCGGCTCCATCTGTCCGATTCGGGGACGCTCGTGTACGATCTGGCCGAGGCGACGGTCGGGGACGTCGAAATCGCCGGCGCGGAAGCGGCCGAGCGGCACGTCGATCACTTCCGCGTGCTCAACACGGCGTTCGACGGGTTCGATTTCGGACGGTATCGGAAGTTGCTCCACGAGCGCGACTGGAACATCCACGGGGTGGTCGACGTCCCCGGACTCGACGACGATGCGGGGACGCCCTCCGCCGGAGACCTCGAGAGCACGTACCTCAAGGCGAAGAACGGCGCGAACGAGATCGGCGACACCAAAGCGGCCGCGGAGTTCTTTCGGCGGGAGATGCTCAACAGGCGCGATCAGTACGTCCCGACGGCGCTCGATGGTACCGCAGATCCTCGGGAGCGCGTCGCCGCCGCGGGCAGGTGGGCAGCGAACTCGCTTCTGAACGTCACAGCCGGGTACGGCGAGCGTCCCTCGCGAGTCGTCGGCGTCTCGGTCGGGACGATCCTCGTGTTCGGTGGGCTCTTCGCCGCCGTCCAGCCGGTTCCGCCGTACGAGACGTCGATCGGCTACCTCATCCTCAGTCTCGAATCGTTCATCACGCTCGTGCTGGGAGGTGCAGAGGACGTCGGCAGTCCCTGGATCCGCCTGCTCGCCCAGATAGAGGGGTTCGTCGGCGCGTTCCTCATCGCGCTGTTCGTGTTCACGCTGACGCGTTCGATACACCGATGACGGTCCAGACGTCACCGACTGTGATCGCGCGGCACGGTTCCACCGGTCGATCACGCAGTCGCGTCCGATCGGATGGGGGGTCGGTTGCAACTCCGAAGAGAGCGTCAGAACGACCGTTCGGTGGGGAAGCGATCCCGCAGGCGGTTCGAGCCGACCCTGCGATATTTTGTGTCCGGGCCTCCTACCCAGAAGCGGGGTGAGACGATGCCCCTGGTACCGCACTACCCGACCGACGAACCGAAGCGCGATCGCCGCGTACCGGACATCGACGAGATCGTCGACGACATTCTGGGGAGCGGCGACGACCCGCAACCGGTCGTCGGGTGATCCCGACGGACCGGAGTGCGATACCGAATTTTTTTCGAGTTGCCGGACGGATCGTTCCGCATGGGAAAACGGGTGTTCGTATTCGCCAGCAGCCGGCCCATACTACTGTTTCATCGTCTCTCCTAACCGATTACAGCGGACAGAGTGGTGTTGACTCCGACGAACGGGTGGTATTATTCGTTGGGGTGGAATGGTACGTGCCTTTATTTTCAGCGGCGATATTTGGCCTCTTTTCGTTCATCAACTCTGATACATAATACATCTGATCGTACGTATGCTTGCGGATTATTGGAGGATGAGTCAAGTTGACAGGGGTGATGCCTTTCACATCTTCGGGTTTCGGTCATAAATGACCAGAGATATAAACCTCTATAGCGTTACTGTGAGTTGGTATGTCATCCGATAAAAGCCGACGGAGATTCCTCGAAGCGGCCGGCGTCGCAGGCGTTGCAGCCCTCGCCGGATGTAGCGGCAACGGCGGCGACGGCAGCGGCGACGGTGATGGTGACGGCAGCGGCGACGGCAGCGGCGACAGCGGTGGCGACACCGCGACCGAAACCGAGACGGGCGGCGACGGGGGCGACACCGAGACTCGCCTGAGCTGGCACGCCGGCGGTACCGGTGGCACCTACTACCCGCTGTCGAACGAGTTCAAGACCATCGTCGAGGCGAACACGGACTTCTCGCTGAACGTCCAGTCGACGGGCGCGAGCGTCGAGAACGTCGGGAGCCTCGCGAGCGAATCCGCCGACTTCGCGCTGATCCAGAACGACATCGCGTACTTCGCGAAGAACGGCACGGGAATCGATACGTTCCAGGACAACGCGATCGAGAACCTCCAGGGCGTCGCGACGCTGTACCCCGAGACGATCACGGTCGTCACGCTGGAGGACACCGGCATCGAGACGCTGAGCGATCTCAGCGGCGCGACGATCAACACCGGCGACCTCGGATCCGGGACCCAGGTCAACGCGAATCAGATCCTCGAAGCCGTCGGCATCACCGACTACAACGAGCAGAACGCCGGCTTCTCGCAGGCCTCCGAACAGCTCGCGAACGGCGACATCGAGGCCGCCTTCGTCGTCGGCGGCTGGCCGGTCGGTGCCATCGAGGACCTCGCGAACACGAACGACGTCCAAATCGTTCCGATCGAGGGCGACAACCGCGACGCCGTCAAGGACGCCGCCTCCTGGTTCGCCGACGACACGATCCCGGGCGGAACGTACACGGGCGTCGACGAGGCCGTCGAGACGGTCGCCGTGCAGGCGATGATCGCGACGCACTCCGGCGTCCCCGCCGACACCGTCGAGACGATCACGGCAGCCATCTTCGACAACGTCGACGAGCTCTCGATCAAGACGGACTTCATCACCGCCGACAGCGCACAGGACGGGATGTCGATCGAGCTTCACGAGGGCGCGGCGGCGTACTTCGACGCGTAATCCCGTCGGAGAGCCACTCCCTCGAGGACCCGTCGGTACCGTAGCTGTCAAGAGCGTACCTTTGTCTATTCCCAAGCGGTGAACCGAACGATAATCACGCGAAAACGCGCACTCGCAGCGCTGGGGGCCGTGGCGATCGCCGCAGTGATAGTTCTCGCCGGCGTAGCCGCGGCCGTTCCGACCGGACAGGTGCTCGTGGTCGAGGACGTCGACACGGGAGAACACTACGTCACCCAACCCGTCTCGAACGGGAGCACCGTCGGGCTGGAGTACATGCACAGCGTCGAGAAGACCCGCGTGTACGACGAGTACCGGATCGAAGGGCGGACGCTCGTGAACACGCGGATGGAGTTCGAGTCCTACGGCTGGGGGCTGCCGTCGGGAGTGAACGTGACGAACGTCGACGGGACGTTCGTGTACGAGCCGTCGGAGCCGATCACGAGGCTCGAAACGCTCTCGGTGTCCCCGGGACGGATCGCAAACCATACGTTGATCATCGACGACCGGGAGTATGATCTGGTCGCGGAGACGAACGCCAGTGACGTCCGGATCCACGTCGAGCGGCGCACGCTAAGGGACGTATTCCTATGAGCACGAACAACGCAACGAACGGCGAGGATGGTGTCGAAGAGGAAATATCCAGAGAGGAGGCCGAGGAACTCATCGAAGAGATCGAGCGCCGGCGTTCGTTGAAGGGACTGGCCGCCCTCGCGGTCGCCGTAATCGGAATAGCCTTCTCGCTGTTTCAACTGGCGCTGGCGGCGCGGAGCTTCACGTTCACGATCCCGCTCCCCGTCGTCGACAACTTCCAGGTGTCGTTGCAGCTCCTGCAGGCCAACGCGATCCACGTCGCCTTCGCGCTCGTTCTCACGTTCCTGATGTTCCCCGCCAGTATGGGCGACGGGTTCGTCTCGCGGAACCTGGGACGCCTCGTCGACGCCGCCGAGGACGCGTTCGGTGCCGACAACCCGCTCGCGAGCGCGTTCGACGGGCTCCGACGGGGGTTCCGCTGGGCGTTCGTCGATCCCGATCGGAGCCGCGTCACCCCCTTCGACGTGCTCTGTATGATCACCGCCGCGCTCTCGGCGCTCTATTTCCTGATGGAGTTCCCCGAGATTCAGGACATGCGCGTGTTCGGCCTCGAGTCCGGGCGGCCGGTCACGGAGATTTACACGTTCCTCGACCCGATTCTGGGCGGCGTTCCCTTCATCAGCGAGTACTCCTACGCGATGATCCTGGGGGTCGTCGGCGTGCTCCTGGTGCTCGAAGCCACCCGGCGGACGCTCGGCCTGCCGCTGATGCTCATCGTCGCCACGTTCATCGTCTACGCCCGCTGGGGCTATCTCATCAGCAGCGGTACGCCGTTCCTCGGCCTGCTCGC
The DNA here is from genome assembly GCF_024494595.1 of Halobellus rarus. GTDB lineage: Archaea > Halobacteriota > Halobacteria > Halobacteriales > Haloferacaceae > Haloquadratum > Haloquadratum rarum. Next base: position 84,558 of record NZ_JANHDI010000016.1, read on the forward strand.
GATCCCGGAGCTCACCTGGCCGGACATCGTCCAGAACCTCTGGTACAACACCGAGAACGGGGTGTTCGGAATTCCGGTCACGGTGTCCGTCAGCTTCATTTACATCTTCATCCTCTTCGGCTCGTTCCTGGAGATGAGCGGCGCGGGACAGTGGTTCATCGACCTCGCGTACGCCGCCACGGGCAAGCGCAAGGGCGGCCCCGCGAAGGCGAGCATCCTCGCGAGCGGCTTCATGGGGACGATCTCGGGGTCGTCGATCGCGAACACGGTCACCACCGGGGCGTTCACGATCCCGCTGATGAAGCGCTCGGGGTACTCGCCGGAGTTCTCCGGCGCGGTCGAGTCCTCGGCGTCGTCGGGCGGGCAGATCCTCCCGCCCGTGATGGGCGCGGCGGCGTTCCTGATGGTCCAGTACACCGCGACGCCGTTCCGCGAGATCATCATCCTCGCGACGGTGCCGGCGGTCGTGTTCTTCTTCGGCGTCTGGGTGATGGTCCACTTCAAGGCGGTCCAGGAGGGAATCGGCGGTCTCGAAGAGACCGCCTCGATGCTCGAACACATGAAGAAGGGGTGGTTCTACCTCGTCCCCATCTTCCTGCTGCTGTATTACCTCATCATCGAGCGGCTGTCGGTCTCTCGGTCCGCGTGGTTCACGCTCGTCGCGCTCGTCGCGCTCATCACCTTCATCGCGGCTTACAGCGAGAAGACCCGGACGTTCCTACTCGGTTCCCTCGCGGCGATCGTCGGCGTCGAACTGGCGAGCTACGTCGTTGCCGGCGTCGCCGTCACCGGACTCATCGCCGGAAGCGGCGGTTCGGGGGTTCCGCTCGCGGAGGCCGCGTCGATCGTCCTCCCCCGAATCGGCTGGTACGCGATGCTCGCCGGCGCGGTGACGATGCTCGTCTACACCGACGTCCAATCGAAGGTCCTCGACCTCAACCCCACGATCCAGAACGCGGCCGAATCGGCCGGGGATCGGACGGGTCGCGGCCTCGGGGAGAACCAACTGTTCCGCGTCGGGACGTTCGTCGTCAAGTCGATGGAAGAGGGTGCGCGCACGGCCGTCCCGGTCGTCATCGCCGTCGCCGCGGCCGGCATCATCCCCGGCGTCATCAGCGTCTCCGGGCTGGGGCCGAACCTCACGTCGCTCCTCCTGGCGCTCTCGGGCGGGTCGATCGTGGTGATGCTGCTCGTGACAGCCGTCGCGAGCATCATCCTCGGGATGGGAATGCCCACGACAGTCACGTACATCATCCTCATCTCGATGCTCGCGACGCCGCTGGTCGAGTTCGGGATCCCGCTTCTCGCCGCGCACCTGTTCATCCTCTACTTCGGCGTCATCGCCGACATCACGCCGCCCGTCGCCGTCGCCGCCTACGCGGCCAGCGGGGTCGCGAAGTCCGACCCCTTCGAGACCGGCGTGAAAGCGTTCTCGCTGTCGCTGAACAAGGCGATCGTCCCCTTCGCGTTCGTGCTCGCCCCCGGGGTCGTCCTGCTCAGAGAGAAGGAGAACGCCGCCGAGTTGCCGATCCGCGATCAGCACCGCGTCGTCAACTTCGCCGACCTCGCGGAGCTCTCCTACTCGATTCCGGAGATCCTGATCCCCGTCGTCGGCGTCTTCCTCGGAGTCGTCGCACTCGGCGCGACCGTCATCGGGACGATGTACGGGCGCGTGAACCGGATCGAGCGGACCGGGTTCGCGATCAGTTCGCTCCTGCTTATGGCCCCGGGCCTGCTCTCGGAGTCGGTGTTCGACATCCTGAGTCTCGTCGGCGTGACGGTCTCGGTCGACGCGCTGCTGCTCGACCTCGCGCTCCGCGGCGTCGGCTTCGTCCTCTTCGCCGCGCTCGTCGCGAAGAACCGACGCGAATCGGAGTCCACCGGCGGGCGAGCCGAAGTCGAGGCCACCTCGGCGTAGCGAGACGGCGGGATCTACCCCCAATTCCGCGTCGGCTTCGCCAGTCAATCGACAGGCTAAGATACACCCGGGTCGCAGTAAACCGATAGACACTATTGATCGGCCGGAAATCGGTGCGTATCGCTCGACTCGATCGGGGCCACAGGGCGGGACGACCGCGTTCGACGGCGACACCGAGGAGTCGACGGCCGAAAGAAGGGTCACGAATATGTCGATTACAGCAAAGGTACACATCCGGCACGAACACCTCGCACTCGTCCCGACGCTACAGAATCTCGACGGTGTCAGTATCCGCGTGATCACGCAGGGCACGACCGATCCGGGGTCGACGTACTTCCCGTTCCTGATCGAGTACGACGATCACGAGGAACTCGAAGCGATGCTCGAGGCCGACGTCACCGTCGAGCAGTTCGAGTTGATCGATCGGACGGGCGACACCGCGATCTACTACATCGAACACACGCCCGAAACGATCCTCATCAGCAGCGTCGTGACCGAACAGAACGGGTTTCTCGTCCACACGGAGACGAAGGACGGCGGGTGGCTGGTCCACCTGCTGCTCCCGGACCGGGCGGCGCTCAACGCCATCTGGGAGTACGCGATCGAGAACGACATCGAACTGGACATCATCGAAATCTACAGCAACGAGGACGCCGGCGGCGAGTCCTCTTACGGCCTCACCGACGAACAGCGGGCGGCGCTACAACTCGCGTTCTCCGAGGGGTACTTCAACGAACCGCGTGACATCTCACTCAGCGAGGTCGCCGAGGAGATGGACCTGTCCTCGACGGCGATGAGCGGCCGGCTCCGCCGCGGGATGCGGAACCTCATCGCGGCGACGATCGCCGACCGGGACCGCGAGTAGCAACTCGAGGTCTGTCTCCTCAGTGTCGAAACTCGTCGTTTTGCAGAATCGTCTCTAACTTCGACTCGCCCTTCGTCGTGGTCACGGTACAAGAGACGCTCTCCGAACTTCTTTACAAACCCAATATGATATAAATCATTAACATAATATTAATTCATTGTGATTGAAACAACAGAGGAGGATGAGTACTGACAAACCGTCAACCAAATCGGAGCACAGTAGCCACGGCGACCACGACCACCACGAAGTCGAGGGGCCGGGCTATCCGACGCCCGCCGCGATGCGGACCGAGGGCAGACGGGAGAAGACCGCGTACGTGATGGCACCCCGAGTCGGAATGGCGAACGACGGCCCCGACTTCGTCGGCGTCGTCGACCTCGATCCGGAGTCGGACACGTATAGCGACATCGTCGACACGATCGAGATGCCGAACAAGGGCGACGAACTCCACCACTTCGGCTGGAACGCCTGCTCGTCGTCGTGCCACGCCGAAGGGCTGTCTCGCCAGTACCTCGTCGTCCCCGGACAGCGCTCTTCGCGCATCCACATCATCGACGCGGAGGACCCCCGTGACCCCGAGATGGTGAAGGTCATCGAACCCGAGGAGGTGTTCGAGTACGACCTCTCGGCACCCCACACCGTTCACTGCGTCCCCGGCGGCAAGATCGTCGTCAGTATGCTCGGCGACGCCGAAGGCAAACTCCCCGGCGGCTTCCTCCAACTCGATCAGGAGGACTTCAGCATCGAGGGTCGCTGGGAGACCGACCGCGGCGAGATGGAGATGAACTACGACTACTGGTACCAGCCGCGCCACGACGTCCTCATCTCCAGCGAGTGGGCCGCACCGAACACCTACTATCCGGGATTCGACCTCGACGACGTCGAAGCGGGCAAATACGGAAACAGCATCCACGTCTGGTCCTGGGAGGACCGCGAGCACATCCAGACTCTGGAGTTCGGCGAACAGGGCCAGATCCCACTGGAAGTCCGGATGAGCCACAACCCCGAGGAGACGCAGGGCTACGTCGGCGCGGCACTGTCTTCGAACATCATCCGCTTCTACGAGCGGGACGACGGCACCTGGGACTGGGACGTCGTCATCGACGAGGACCCCCGCGAACACGAGGACTGGGATATGCCCGTTCCGCCGCTGATCACGGACATCCTCCTGTCGCTCGACGACCAGTACCTCTTCTTCTCGAACTGGCTCCACGGCGACGTGCGGATGTACGACGTGAGCGACTCTGCGAACCCCCGGCTCGTCGATCAGATCTGGGCCGGCGGACTGTTCAGCGATCGACAGGAGGTGCAGGGCACCGAGATCCGCGGCGCGCCGCAGATGCTCCAGCTCTCGCGTGACGGCCGGCGGCTCTACTGGACGACGTCGCTGTTCTCCTCGTGGGACAATCAGTTCTTCCCGGACATCGCCGAGGAGGGCTCGCTGATGCTGAAGGCGGACGTCTACCCCGAGGAGGGGCGGATGGAACTGGACGAGGAGTTCCTCGTCGACTTCGGAGACGCGCCCGGCGGACCGGCGCGCGCCCACGAGATCCGCTGGCCCGGTGGCGACTGCACCAGCGACGTCTGGCAGTGAATGGTCGACGACGACGAGGAAACTCACGCTGTCGAACTCTGCTGGTCGGGCGGGCGGGTCGAGACGATTCGCGTCGGGAGGGGCGAGACCGTGGTCGACGCCGCCGAGACCGCCGAGGTCGCCGTCCCGTACGGCTGTCTGTACGGGGTCTGTGGGACCTGCATCGCCGAACTGCTCGACGGCGAGATGACACACCGGCGGTCGCCGCGGGCCCTGAAAGACCGGACGCGCGAAGCGGGATACGTCCTGCTCTGCATCGCAACGCCAGAAACGGACTGTCGGCTCCGCGTCGGCCACGACATCCAGGCCGAAGTCGTCGGCACGCCCTGGAAGTGACTACGACTCGAGGGGAGCTACGCGTCGAGGACGGTCACGGAATCGCCGACGCGGAGTCGACGCCCGCGATGAGTCTCGGGAACGCCGGCGATGAGCATCGCGGTGAAGAAGTGCTCGAAGGCGTCCTCGTCGGCCCACCCGGGGAACGTCTCGCGGCGCTGCTCGATGAATCGCTCACGGAAGTCGGGCGTTACCGCACCGGTGTCGGGGTCGCGTCCGGGCACGACACACCGTCCGCAGGGCGTGACCCCCTCGAAGCGGACGTCCCCGATCTCGAACGACGGCGCGTCGTCGCCGACGAATCGGTCTTCCCAGAACGCGGGGACGCCGGCGATCTCGATATTGGCGCGCAGGCGTCGACGCGCTCCCTCGACGGAGATGTCCTCGAACCAGGAGGCGATCGTTTCGAGGGTGGCCGTGCTGACGACCGAGGGACCCATCTCGCGGCGGTCGACGAACCCGCGCCGGACGTCCCGTTCGAGGGTGAGATCCAGATCGAAGAAGTCGCCGAACCACGCCGCGGCGCGTTCGCGCTCCCGGGCGAGGTCGAACTCCGCGGTCTCGTCCGACGGCGTCTCGACGGCGAACGTCCCCGAATCCGGACCGTAGTCCGTCGCGAGTTCGTGCACCCGCTGTGTGCGCTTTCCGTTGATCACGTCCCCCTCAGCGTCGAAGAGCGCGAACTCCCGATCCCCCTCCAGCGTCCCGCCGTCGAGGACAGTCGCAGCGCGGACGTCGATCCCGCCGAGGCCCTTCACGGGGTATACGCGGAGCCGTTCGAGTTGTGCCATTACCCGCCAGTGAGGCGGCCGAACGTGATTACGGTACCGTTCCAACGAGACGGCGAAAAGACGACGAAGAGACCACGAAGAGACGACAGAGTGTGGATCCGAGACAGACGCCGAACGCGCAACTACCGTTCGGTCCGATACACCGGGCGGAGCGACGTGACGTCCTTGTCGTAGCCCAACCACACGCTGAGGGCCGTCGCGACCAGAACCAGATACACCGGATACAGGAGCAGGAGGACGTATCCGAAGGCGAACAGCGTGAGGGTTCCGTACCAGTACAACAACAGTGCGACGGCGAGGCCGACGATCGCTCCCGCGACGATCCCGAGCCGGAACGCGCGAGCGGCGTCCGGACCGGGTGCGGGTCGAGACGGAGTCATACGCCCGTTTTCGGGCGGAAGAAAATAAGGGATGCGCGGTATGGAGTGGTCTAGCATACTGTGTCCGGGGGCTCTTCCGAGCACCGGGATAAAAGCACGGTACTATCAGGGTTACATTTTATTTGGGTATGATAACATCGTTCATAGGATGTCAGGGGACTACGATCATCCGAACCACCCGAGTGTAGACCAATCCGACAGAACCCTCCCGCGGAACCTCCGACAGACGGGGGATCCGGGGATTCAGATGCTTGTCTCGACCCGCGTCCGAAAGTCTCCCTTCTTCCATAAGTCGTTCAACGAGGAGGGCGCGTGGCGGTGTTCGGTGTACAACCGCATCTACCACCCGCGCGGTCTCGTCGAGCCGGAAGACGGCGGCGCGATGGCCGAGTACGAGGCGCTGACTAACACGGTGACGCTGTGGGACGTCGCCGTCGAGCGCCAGATCCGCGTGAAGGGACCCGACGCGGAGGCGCTGACCGACTACGTCATCACGCGCGACGCGACCGAGATCGAGACGATGAAGGGCAAGTACGTCATCCTCTGCAACGAGGACGGCGGCATCCTCAACGACCCGATCCTCCTGCGCGTCGAGGACGACGAGTTCTGGTTCTCCATCTCGGACTCGACACTGATGCAGTGGCTGCAGGGCGTCAACGTCGGGATGGACTTCGACGTCGAGATCGACGAGATCGACGTCGCCCCGATGCAGATCCAGGGCCCGCGCTCCGAGGACGTGATGGTGGAAGTCGTCGGCGAGGAAGTGTCCGACATTCCGTACTACGGCCTGATGGAGGCCGAAATCAACGGCGCAGAGGTTCTCGTGAGCCAGACCGGCTTCTCCGGCGAGAAAGGATTCGAGATCTACGTCCAGGACGCGATGGAAAACGCCGAGCGCGTCTGGGACCCGGTGCTCGACACGGTCAAGGACCACGGCGGTCGACAGATCGCCCCCGGTCACCACCGCCGCATCGCCGCGGGGATCCTCTCGTGGGGCCAGGACATGGACCACGAGACCTCGCCGTTCCAGGTCAACCTGGGCTATCAGGTTCCCGACGACAAGGAGGGCGACTACATCGGCAAGGAGGAACTCGAACGCCAGAAGGAGCTCATCGAGGGCGGCGAGTACCCGTTCAACCTCAAACTCGTGGGCCTGAAGATGGCCGGCGAACCGATCCGCGATTACGCCTCGGACTTCTGGCTCATCTCCGATCCGGAGACGGGCGAGGAGTGCGGCTACATGACGTCGCCGTGGTGGAACCCGGACCTGGAGACGAACATCGGCCTCGGCTTCGTCCCGGCGGACAAACTGCAGGACGCCGCACAGGCGACCCTCGACGACGAGATCTACGAGGACGATCTGGACCTGGAGTTCCAGGTGCACCTCCCCGACGAGTACGCCGAAGAGGAGGGCGAACCCGTGTTCGCGACGGTCGCGGAAGTGCCGTTCAAGGAATCGGTCAACCCGAGCGCCCGCGAACAGGCGAAGCTCGGCGCGAAGAAGGAAGCCCAGCAGAACGACTGATACTGTCGGCGTCGCCGACCGACCCTTTTATTTTTATCGCCGCAACTGGATCGACAGGGCCCGCCAGCGACGGCCGAGCGTCCGATCCGTGAGAACGGCGGCGAGGGTATCGTCGCCGGGTTGATCAGCGGCCCTATCCGGTGAGCGTCACCGGACGGTCCGCCGAGAGCATCACGTCCTCGGCGATGCTGCCGAGGATCGCCTTCTGGACGCCCGAGCGCCTTCGACCGCCCATCACGATCCCGTCGACGCCTCGGTCGTCGGCCGCCGCCAGGATCTTTCGAGTCACCTCTCCCCCCACGGCGACGCGCTCGACGGCGAGTCCCCGCTCTTCGAGCCGATCAGCCACTGCCACCGCCGCGCCGATCTCCTCGAAGTCGTGCGGCGGCGCGCCGGCGTAGTCCTGGTGGGGGAACACGTACAGTACCGTCACGGCGACGTTCTCTGCAGCGTTCGGGAGGCTCGCGGCGTAAGCGGCCTGTTGGCGCGCCCGCTCGACGCTGCGATCGACCGGGAGCAACAACTCCCTTGAGCCGTCGTCGATCACCATCTCGGTCCCGGTGATCGTGACGGGCCTATCCGTCGAGACGAAGACCTCGCGGACGGTGCTACCCAGCAGGATCGGGACCACCCCGGAACGCTTCCGGCCGCCCATCACGATCTCGTCGCAGTCGATGTCGTCGGCGATCCTGACGATTTCGGCCGCGACGCCGCCGTCGCCGACGCTTCGGTCGACGGCGATCCCGTGCGATTCGAGGTGCTCCGCGGCACCCACCGCCGCATCGAACTCCTCGAATTCGACGTCGTCTACGGTGTCGAGGCTGCTCGGCGGGACGACTGTCAGCACCGTCACCTCGACGTCGGACTCGGCGTCCGGGAGACTCGCGGCGTACCGTGCCTGGTTGAGCGCTCGGTTCTCGTCGTCGTCGACGGGGAGGAGTACCTGGTACATACCGTATGAATGTTTGTCGTAGTTACAATTATAACCAGGTCATCGTTCTTGCCTGACAGGAAAGAGGGAGGACCGTCAGACGACCTCAAGCGTACAGCGGATACTCGTCGGTGAGTTCGTCGACACGCGAAGCGACCGCCGACCGCGTCTCCTCGCTCTCGGGGTCGTCGATGACACGCGCGACGAGGTCGGCGACCTCCCGACACGTCGATTCGGTGAACCCGCGCGTCGTAACGCCGGGCGTGCCGATCCGGACGCCGCTGGGGTCGAACGCCGAGCGCGTCTCGCCGGGGACCGTGTTCGCGTTCAGGACGACCCCGACGGACTCCAGGGCCGACTCGACCGTCTTGCCGGTCGTATCCGGGTGCGACGGACGGAGGTCCACGAGGAGGAGGTGATTGTCCGTCCCGCCCGAAACCAGCCTGAAGCCGTGCTCCTGCAACCGCTCGCCGAGCGCCTGCGCGTTTTTGACGGTCTGTTCGGCGTAGGCGTCGAACTCAGCGGAGAGCGCCTCGCCGAACCCGACGGCCTTCCCCGCGATGTTGTGCATCAGTGGGCCGCCCTGTGCACCCGGGAAGACGGCTTTGTCGATGGCGTCGGCGTACTCGGCGTCGCACATAATGATCCCCCCGCGGCCCGCGCGAATCGTCTT
>NZ_JANHDI010000017.1 GCF_024494595.1 Halobellus rarus
CGATTATGGGCACGGTGGGCCGTTACCCCACCGTCTACCTAATCGGCCGCAGCCTCATCCTACAGCACCGTAGTGTTTGTGACTCCCGGCGTTCCAGCGTGGGAGTTGTATACTGAGTTAGCCTCAGTTTCCCGAGGTTGTTCAGTTCTGTAGGGTAGGTTGGCCACGTGTTACTGAGCTATCTGCCACGAGTGTGAACTCGTGCGACTAGCATGGCTAAATCGGACTCCGATAGCAATGGCCTCCGGCAGGATCAACCGGAATGGGTCTCCCCGGTGAAGGGGAGGGGTGTGGCGGGATTCCTTCCAGATGGAAGGGAATCACCAATCGTCATTGCGTGGTCCGTTCAGTGGTTCAGTGGACACCAGACAGGTGTCACCGAACCACCAAGGCTAACATCAGATTCCATCTGTACGGCGGACCGCAGGGGTGGAATCCTCATCTCTTGCGGACGTAAGCGTACTCCGGACGAAGCCATAAAGGCACCGATCCGGGGACGCTCGCCGACCGAAGTCGGGTGTCCGATCGGGCTCGGAGTTGAACCGAACCCAGTCGCGGTGTGTCTTTCGCATTCAAACGAACTGGACTTGAACACTTAAGCCCATCGTATCGTTCCCGGCTCGCGTTCGAGCCGAGACGACGCGGGCGTGTTCCGAATCCAGGCCGTCGAAGGTCCCGTTCGGGCCGACCCCGACCGGGCTTCCGCGTATCTATACGAATGCCGGGGTAACATAAAAGACCGTCGAACCGTCCCCGCCTCGTTATGCGATTTCACACCGCGAGAATGTGATAAACACGGTCAAGCACACGCGAACGGAGAACGTCGGTCACCGCTGACGGCGCGGTCGATTCTGTCCGCGACCCGTCCGAGGTCGACACCATCGAAGAGGGCGGAAAAGAATAGTCAATAGAGAGATACATTGGCACCGGTTCCACCGCTTTCGATCCGATCGCGGACGTAATCACGCGTTAGGATTGCCAGTGCCCGAACCGACACAACGATGAGTGAGATGCCCGGCGAGAGAGACCGACCGGTGGAGTCGCGAGACGTGCGCAGGAAAGGATATCGCGCGGTCGGAGGCCGACACGTCATCCCACGCGTTCGGCGTGCGGTCGAGTCGGGTGGTAACCGCGCATCGAACGGTCGAGTCGGGACGAACAAATCGATGTCGGATCCGGACAGCGATCGACGTTCGAGAACGTCCTCGACGGGCCGATCGAGAGGATAGAAACGGCCGTGAGAGCGAATCGAGGGTCTAACGAGAAGCGCAGGCCGGCGTCAGGCGGGCACGCCCGAGACGACTACTTCTCGATGTGTTCGATCCCCTGCTTCGAGACGTTCCCCCTCGTGACTGACGAGACCTCGTTCTGCTGCATCCACCCCGGCTTGTCGTTGGGAGCGGTGTCCCGCCACGCCCACGCGTCGTACACGTGTACGCGATCGGTTCCCCGTTCGAGCAGGCGTATCTCGGTCGCGTCGTCCTTCGCCTCGTCTTCGGACTCGTAGGAGTCGTAGCCCTCGAGACGGCGGGCGGCTTTGAGTGCAGCTTGTCGCGGCATCCGGCCGGTAAACTGTTTGGTCTTCTCCCCGTTCTCGAGCATCACGAAGTTCCGTTTTCCGTCCTCTCGTACCATCGGTGTGTACCTCTATGTCAAGGATGCACATGGTTTGGCATAAATATATCGGCAAAATCGACTGCAGCGTCGGGGTCCGAACCAACGAGGTTGCCGACACGACGGTGATACCGGAGTCGGTTCGACGCCGGTGCGGTGAAGTCGGGAGCGACAAAACACGATAGTGTTGCGACCGATCGCGCGTCCGGTCGCACCGCAGCCGTGCGATCGAGTGAGTAACGGCTCGCAAACGCTCCGATAACCGAAAATACGGGGACTCCCCGGCCCGTCCGGTCGCCCTCGGGGTCGACGAGCCCCAGCGGACCACATCAGTACCGCGGAGCCGGGAGAATCTGGGGGACACGTAACCAACACTTATGTATATGCTGCGGCGAACCTTCGGCTAGACAGCTCCGATGGTTCGGAAAAAGAAGCTCAGCCCGAGTGGCGCGAAAGACGACGACGGCGAGTACCACAACGTCCACGTGAACCTCCACGAGGACGAACTCGCCGTGGCCGGAATGGAGATCGGCGACGAGGTGTTCGTCCGGGTCCGAGACGGAAAGATCATCATCCAGAAGGCGGACCCCGATTCGGTCGAGCACGACCTCTGAGGAGCCGATGGACGGAGGTACCGACCAATCGGCGCGGCCGAACCGAACGCGACACGCGGAGGCACCGTGATACGCTCGGCGTACCGGGTTCTCAGACCCGCGCTCTTTTCGCTTCCCGCGGAGACGGCCCACGGGGCGGTACATCGGGGACTGCAGACGGTCCAGGACACCCCCATCGAGGGGTTCCTCCGAGACCGACTCGCCGTCGACGACGACCGACTCGCCGTCGACGCGTTCGGCTGCGCCTTCGGGAACCCGATCGGCGTCGCCGCCGGGTTCGACAAGAACGCCGAACTCCCGTCGGTCCTCGGCGCGCTCGGCTTCGGCCACGTCGAGGTCGGGGGCGTCACCGCGCACGCGCAGCCCGGAAACCCCAGACCGCGGATGTTCCGACTCGTGGAGGATCGCGCCATCATCAACCGGATGGGCCTCAACAACGAGGGCGCCGACGCCGTCGGCGAGCGGCTTCGGACGAGCCCCGACCCCGGGATCCCCGTCGGCGTCAACGTCGCGCTCTCGGAGGCGACCGACGCCGCCGACGCGCCAGCGGACTACCGCTACACCTACGAGCGGGTCGCCGACGTCGCCGACTACCTCGCGGTCAACGTCTCCTGTCCCAACAGCGAGGGGATGCGCGAACTGCAGAACCGCGACTCCCTGGAGGCGATCCTCGGGGAACTCGTCGACGCCGGTGCCGGGCCGCTCCTCGTGAAACTCTCGCCGGATCTCCCCGGACCGGCGATCGAGGACGCCCTCGCGGTGGTCGACGACTTCGGCCTGGACGGCGTCATCGCCACCAACACGACGACCGACCGGCCCTCGGGGCTCGAAAGCCCGAAGCGCGCCGAGAAGGGCGGCCTCTCCGGAAAGCCGATCGAAGACGAGGCGACCGAGATGGTCCGCTTCGTCGCCGAGCGGACCGACGTCCCCGTCGTCGGCGTCGGCGGCGTCTCCGACGCCGCGGGCGCGTACGCGAAGATCCGCGCGGGGGCGAGCCTCGTGCAACTGTACACCGGGCTGGTCTACGAGGGGCCGACGCTCGCGCGCGACGTCAACGAGGGGCTCCTGGAACTGCTCGAACGGGACGGCTTCGCGGACGTCGAAGACGCGGTCGGCGCGGATCTGTAGGTCGGGGACGTTGGAAAAAAGTCAGTTCGAGGCGAGCGGGATTCAGCCCTCGGAGTGAACGATCACGATCGCGTCGTCGGCCTCGACCATCTCTCCGTCGCCGAGGTACTGTCTTTCCTCCTCGATCTCGAACATCTCGGGACGCAACTCGACGCCGGCGACGTGGAGCGTTCCGTTCACGGTCTCGTAGTCGCCCTCCGCGAGCGCGGCCTCGATCTCCGAGACCTGGCTGCCGAACTCCGGACCGACCAGCGAGTAATCGAGGTCGACGCCGGTGACGACCGACTCGACCGCGGGACGCTCCTCGAGCGTCGTCAGCTCCCCGACGTGCATCACGCCGGAGATGTCCGCCTCGAACCCGGAGATATCGCCCCAGACCTCGACGCGGTCGAGTTCGGCGTTCATCGAGAGCTGCTCGTCGCTCTTGTACTTCCGGAGCGCACCGACGACGGCCATCGCCGTCTCGCCGGCCTGGGCGTCGGCGTCGACGCCGATCGGGTCGGGCCAACCGCTGTTGTGGACGCTCGTTCTGTCGTCGTGCATATCGTGCCACAACTCCTCCGTCGCGTGCGCGAGGATCGGCGAGAACAGTTTGAGGAAGCGTCGGTGGGCTACTTCGAGCGTGTACGCCGCGGAACCTCCCTCCTCGCCTTCGCGGACGCGCTGCTTCGCTATCTCCAGGTAGTCGTCGCAGAACGTGTGCCAGAAGAACCCGCGGAGGCCGTCGCGGGCCTTCGAGAACTCCCGGCTCTCGAATCGGTCGGTGACCCGCTCGATCTCGCGGTCCAGGGAGGCGAGCAGCCAGCGGTCGAGTTCGGTGAGATCGTCGTGATCGAACGTCTCGGGGGCGTCCTCGGTGAGGCTCTCGACGAGTTTCGAGGCGTTCCAGAGCTTCCGCAGCAGCTTCTCGCCCGCGCGGAGCCCCTTCTCCGAGTACGGGAGATCGTCGCCGACGGCCGAGCCGGCGGCCCAGTAGCGCGCGGCGTCGACGGGGTACTTCGAGACGACCTCGTCGGGCGCGACGATGTTCCCCTTCGACTTCGACATCTTTTCTCTGTTTTCGTCGAGCACCATCCCGTTGATCATCACGCTGTCGAACGGCACCTCGCCGGTGTGCTCGTAACATTTCACGACCGTGTGGAACAGCCAGAAGGAGATGATGTCGTGGCCCTGCGGCCGGAGGTCGAACTGGTAGAGCTCGGGGTTCTCGAAGGCGAATTCTTCCTCCGCCCCGTCCCAGTCCCAGCCGGCGTTGATCAGCGGCGTGAGCGACGACGTCGCCCAGGTGTCGAGGACGTCGTCCTCGGGGACGAACTCGTCGTGGCCGCACTCGGGACACGCACCGACCGGCGGGTCGTCGCTCAGCGGGTCGACCGGGAGCTCCTCTTTCTCCGCGAGGACGACGTGCTCGCAGTCGGCGCAGTACCACACCGGGAACGGGATCCCCGAGGACCGCTGTCGCGAGATGGCCCAGTCCCACTGGAGCCCCTCGATCCAGTTCTTGTACCGAGTGAACATCTTCTCGGGGTACCAGTCCATCTCTCTTCCGGCCTGGAGGTACTCGTCGGTCTTATCGAGCAGTTCGACGTACCACTGGTCCTTCACGAGGAACTCGACGCTCGTCCCGCAGCGCTCGTGGACGTTCACCGTGTGGGTGATCGAACGGCGGTCTAAGAGCGCTCCGTCGTCGTCGAGGTCCGCGACGATGGCCTCGCGGGCCTCCTCCGAGGAGAGCCCCTCGTACTCGCCGGCGACGTCGGTCAGCGTCCCCGACTCGTCGATGGCGATCCGGAGGTCCAGGTCGTGGGCCTGGTACCACTCGATGTCGGTCTGATCGCCGAACGTACAGCACATCACGACGCCGGAGCCGGTCTCCATATCGACCCGCTCGTCCGCGATGATCGGGACCTCCTGGTCGAACAGGGGGATCCGCGCCACCTCGCCGACGAGATACTGGTTCTCGTCGTCGTCGGGGTGGACGAACACCGCGACGCAGGCGGGCAGGAGTTCCGGTCGGGTCGTCGAGATGGTGAACGTCTCGGGCTCGCCGTCCACGTCGCTCTCCGCGTCACCGTCGTCGCTCCCAACGACCTCGAAGGCGATGTCGTGGAAGTGACTCGGCTGTTCGTCGTCCTCGGTCTCGACCTGCGAGATAGCCGTCTCGCACTCGGGACACCAGATCGCCGGCGCGCGCTGGCGGTACTCTCTGCCCCGCTCGTGAAGGTCGATGAAGGAGAGCTGAGAGATCCGCCGCACCTCGGGAGAGATGGTCTGGTACGTCTGGTTCCAGTCGATGGAGATGCCGAGGCTCTGCATCTTCTCGGTGAACTCCGCCTCGTACTCCGCGCACACCTCCTGAGTCATCCGCTGGAACTCCCGGCGCTCGTAGTCCTGGTGGCGGACGTCGAGTTCGTCCTCGGCGAGGCGTTCGGAGGCGATGCCGTTGTCGTCGTATCCGAACGGGAAGTAGACGTCCTTCCCGCGCATCCGGTTGAACCGAGCGACGAAGTCCTGCAGCGTGAAGCCGTAGACGTGGCCCCAGTGCAGGCTCCCGGATACCGTCGGCGGCGGCGAGTCGATCGAGAAGGCGGTATCGGGGTCCTCCGCACTCCCCCCGTACGCGTAGGTCTCGTCGTCGACCCACCGCTCTTGCCACTTCGTCTCGACGGTTTCGGGGTCGTATTCTCCGCTCGGCATTCTCGGGAGAAAATACCGGCGGGCGGCGTGTTAAGTCACTCGATTACCCGGTTGAACCGGAAGGAAAGACGCCGGCTACTCCCCGCCGAGCGCTTCGAGGTCGAACTCGAAGGCCGCCACCGGCAGTTCGAGGTCGTGTTCGACCAGGACTCGGGGATGGAGTTCGCCGACGACGCCGACGGGCTCGCCGTCGATCACCACCGAGGCGACGCGGCCGTCGATGAAGGAAGGATGCTCCGTCGGCGGCGTTTCCAACTCGACGTCGAAGTCGCGGCAGATCGCCTGCAGGCGGGCCTTCGCGTCCTCGTAGGTGGCGTCGTGACGCGCGAGCGCGCCAGCGACGTGCCGGCGTTCGCGGACGCGCGTGTTGACTTCGTCGTCTCGCTCGGCCACGAGGCCGACCTCCGCGAGGTCCTGTGGGTACGCGCGGTGGGTGTTGTTCTCTAAGACCATCACGAGCGAGGGCAGCGCCCACGGCCGCAGGATGGTGTAGTCCTCGCTGTAGGGTTCGGTGATCCGGACCGGGTCGCCGCCGCCGAGGTAGTCGCCGCCGGCCTCGACGTTCATCCGGTCGTACGCCTCCGCCTGGCTCGTCATGTGGAAGTTCAGCAGGTCCTCGAAGCCGAGGCCGGTGAGAGCGTTTCTGGTCGCGGCTTCGAGCCGCGAGCGCTCGTGACGGCCGCCGACCGTTCCCACGTCGGGGTAGCGCGGTTCGAGTTCGTCGAAGCCGTACGCGCGGCCGACGTCGTCGACGAGGTCGAGCGGGTGAAGCACGTCCGTCCGGTACGGCGGGATCGACACCTCGTAAGTGGTGTCGTCGTCACCGGACGCATCGGCGGCACCGGCGTCGGCGTCGCCGGCTTCACCGACGCCCTCGGCGGCCGCGTCGTCTTCGACGACCGCGTCGAGGCCGGAGCGCTCGAAGAGGTCGACGACCGCTCTCTCCTCGAACTCGACGCCGAGCATCGTCTCGATGCGGTCGTGGGAGACCGACTTCGTCTCGACCTCGAAGTCCGGGCGGACGAGCGTCCGCTCGCCCTCCGAAGACGACTCGCCGTACTCGACCTCGACCTCCTCGATGGTCGCGCCGCGCGCGGAGAGCGCGTAGCAGATGATGTTGCACATCCGGTCGATCGTCCACTGGTCCGTCCCGGTGAGTTCGATCAGCAGTTCGCGGGACTCGGTCGACACCTCGGTCCGGCGGCCGTTGATGACCGGCGGGAACGAGAAGAGGCCGAGTTCGTCGTAGATCGCCGGGTAGCGGTCGTACTCGGCGACGATGTCGGCGTACGTCTCGCCGGTCGGGTGCTCCTCCAGCACCTCGGCGGGCGTCATTTCTCGATCACTGTCCAGCGGGACGAACGTGTCGCCCTCGGGGTCGATTCCCGTGTAGGTGATCGAGTTGCCGTCTCCCTCTTCGGTGAGGGCATCGCCCTTGATCGCGACGAGGTCGTGAATCCCGATCGCGCCCTTCGCGCGCTTGCGACCCATCGTCGCGTGGAGTTTCTCCTGCAACTGGATCAGCGAGTCCAGCGCGGACTCGTCGAGGTCGACGCCGCGGACGATCGCGCCCGTGACGTACGGCCGCTCGTCGGGGACGTCGCCGTCGACGACGTACGTGAAGTCGGGGTCGTTGGTGTCGGGGACCGCGACGCCGCGATCGTCGCCGTAGTGGTAGCGCAGCGAGCGGGCGACGCCCTCGACGGAGAGCCGATCCAGGCGGTCGGGGCCGAACTCGAACTGCAGCAGGCCCTCCTCGGTCTCGCCCTCGAACTCCAGGCCGAGGCCGAACAGGTCCGATTTCAGTTCCTCCTCTCCCTTCTCCTCGTGGCCGGTCAGTTCCCGAAGCTCGTCGGGATCGATGTCGACGACAGGCATCAGTAGGTCACCTCCGCGCCGCGGAGGAAGTCGAGGTCGGCAAGCGTGCCGTGCAGGTCGCGGATGTCCTCTGCCCCCGTGGTGAGCATTGCAAGCCGTTCCAGTGCGAGGCCCCACGCCATCACGTCGTGCTCGACGCCGAGCGGTTCCAGCACCTCGTCGCGGAACATTCCCGAGTTTCCGATCTCGATCAGTTCGCCCGTCGTCGGATGCCGACCGAACAGCTCGAACGAGGGCTCCGTGTAGGGGTTGTAGTGCGGTTTGAACTGCACGTCCGTGATCCCGAACTGCTCGTAGAACTCGACGAACGTGCCCATCAGGTCCCTCACTGAAAGGTTCTCGGCCATCACCCACCCCTCGATCTGGAAGAACTCCAGCAGGTGCGTCGCGTCGAGCGTGTCGTTGCGGTAGACCTTCTCGACGGAGAAGTACCGCTGCGGGGGTTCGAGGTCGCCGACCTGCGTGCCCGAGAGGTAGCGCATCGACAGCGACGTGGTGTGGCCGCGCAGCGCGATGGCGCGCGCGAAGTCCTCGGACCACGGCGAGTGGTAGCCATCGCCGTCCTCGCCGACACCCTCGCGGTGGGCGCGCTCCACGTTGTCGACGAGGTCCTCGGGTAGGTCCTCGATCGGCGGGACGTCCAGCGCGAAGCGGTCCCAGTGGGTCCGCGCCGGGTGGTCCTGCGGCATGAACAGGCAGTCGTTGATCCAGAAGTCCGCGTCGGCGTGCGGGCCGTCCATCTCCTGAAAGCCCATCCCGACGAGGACGTCCTTCACGCGATCGGCGGTCTGCCGAAGGACGTGCGTCTTGCCGCCGCGGACCTCCGGCGCGTCGGCCTCGACGTTGTACTCCGTGAACTCGACATCTTGCCACTCGCCGGAGGCGAGCATCTCGGGAGTCAGGCGGTCGACCGTCTCGGCCGTCTCGACGCCCTCCATCAGCGCCGTGACGCCCGCGTCGGTGAGCGTGACCGTCCGGACCGTCCGCTCGTGACGGTCGAGGAGGTTGCGGGAGACGAGCTGGTCGAGGACGTCGTCGCCGACGTCGGCGACCGGGTCCGTCTCTGACTCGCCGCCGTTCTCGGCGTCGCCGGCGTCCTCCACATCCGCATCACCGTCGTCCACACCCGCGTCGCCGTTCGCGGCGTTCGCGAGAGCGACGAGTGCGACTGCTTCGGGATCTGATTCGGTATCGGCATCGCCGTCGGCGGCGAGTTCGCCGCTGTCGATTGTTCCGTACCCCTTCCGCCCGAAGTTCGCCAGCGCGATGTCGACCTCCGGACCGTCGAGGTCGGCCGCGCCGATGACCCGGCCCATCTGAACCGGCTCCTCGTCGGCTCCGGCTTCGATCGCGGCGCGGTAGAGCCGCACCTCGGGGAGGCCGGCGTCGACGTACGCGCGGCCTTCCTCGGTCAGTTCGTACTCGACCGACTCGGTCTCCTCGACGTCGAGCAGTCTCTCGTCGCGGAGTTCGAAGACGGCCTGCGTCGCCGTCTCGGGCTTCAGGCCCGCCTCCTCGGCGAGTCGATCGATCGACAGTTCCTCGGTCGCACTCGCGGCGTTCAACACCGCGACCTGTGGTTCTGGAAGTTTCATTTATGTCGTGTCGTGGATCTCACTGCAGCGTCGGTCGTTGTCCGGTCTACCGACCGGCCGCCAGTTAGCAGTTCCGAAGACCGTGGACCGTTCCGAAGACCGTGGACCGTTCCGAACCGCTGACGTGCCGGAGCCCGGACGGTCCGCGGCTCGGCCGGATCGAATCGGACGGTTTCCCCGCCGACCGCGACGCGCCCGCCGAGAGCGGACGCGTCCGGCCGACGGCTCCGTCGCCCTCACTCGATCCCGAAAAAGAAGCCGGACCCTTCGGTGTCGGTCGGTCTCGCGTCGACGCCGCACGCGGTGGAGTCGGGCCCGTGGCGCATATCGGATCGGTCTCCGTCGCCGAGCAAAACGGTTCCGGAAGCGTGGTAGTCGGGCGCACGGGTCGGCGTCGATCGGGGGTGCGTTTATCAGCCGAGGCGGCGTACTCGTTCGTATGCCCGAAGAAGTGCTGTTCAAATCGGAGACCCCCCAGAGCCGAGAAGCGATCGCGTCGTATCTGCGGTCCGTCGCGGACAAACTGGACGCCGGCGACCCCGTTACCCTCACGGCCGGAGAGCAGTCGGTGACGATGGATCCGCCCGCGCAGCCGACGTTCGAGGTGAAAGCCGAGCGCGAGGGGCCGGCCGAGGGCCCCGGAGAACTGAGTATCGAGTTCGAGATCGAGTGGGACGAGGGCGACGGAGGAGCGGACGCAGGCGGGAGCGGAGAACTGACGATCGAGTAGCGGTCCGGTAACCCGGGGAGCGCCTCAGTCGTCGCCCGGCGCGACGCCGCGACGAGGCGACTCCAGGGAGATATCGAGGTCCTCGAGCAGATCCTCGACCTCCTCCCGTTTCTCCTGGTGCTCTTCGAGGAACCCGCGCATCAGTTCGGCGGCCTGCTCCTTGCAGCCGCCGCAGAGGCGCTCGCCGCCGACGCACTCGTCGTAGACCTCCTTGGCGAACTCGTCGTCGTCGCCCGCGAGCAGGTAGGCGTACAGTTCGTAGACCGGACACTCGTCGGCTCTCCCGCCTAACTCGCGCTGCTCTTCGGCGGTGTCGCGGCCGCCGGTCGTCGCCGCCTTCACCTTGTCGTAGCCCTCCTCGGGGTCGTCGAGCAGCGAGATGTGCGAGGCCGGGATCGACGAGGACATCTTCCCGCCCGTCAGACCGGTCATAAAGCGGTGGTAGATCGACGACGGCGGGACGAAGCCGTAGCCGCCGTGATCGAGTTCGACCTCCCGCGCGAGTTCCTCGGCCTCGTCGGCGTCGAGGTCGAAGGCGTCGACGTGCGCGTCGTAGCGGCGTTTTTCCCCGTCTATCGTCTCGACGAGCGCCTCGAAGGCGTCGTCGGTCGCGTTGAGATCCAGGAAGCGAACGCGGGGGCGGAGCGGCTCCATCCCGGCGTTGTCGAGCTTCTCGACCGCGGAGTCGAGGACGTCGTCGTCGTCGACGACGCCGAGTTCGTCGAGATCGGCCGCATCCGCCTCGGCGAGCCACTCACCCGCCTCCTCACACCGGGGCCGTTCCGGCTCCTCGGCGTACGCCTCGCGCTCCTCGTAGACGGCCGCGACGAGCGCCCGTTCGGCGTCGTCGAGCTCGAAGCTCGCGAACGCTTCGGTCACCCCGAAGAACCGCATCCGCGCGGCGAGGTCTCGGGCGAACCGGACGTGCGGGTCCTGGTCGGGGCCGACGGGGATGACGGTCGGCTTGGGCTCCTCTAACTGCGGATAGAGGATGTCCGCCATCTGCGTGACCACCGACTGCATGTGCGAGACGTTCGTCTCGCCGTCGAAGCCGTAGATGCCCTGGAACTCAGAGAAGTTCGCCTTCGAGCCGAGTTCGAAGGCGAGGTCCTGGAGTTCGCGGTTGTCCGACTGCCGGTAGAGTTCGCCCTCCTCGGGGTCGAAGCCGAGCGCGAGCAGGCTCAGGAGGTAATCGCGGGCGTGCTCGTCGATCTCCTCCCAGGTCATCCCGCGGGCGGCGTGCGCCTCCAGGTCGGCGATCAGGCCGTAGGCCTCGGCGCCCTGCTCTTGGTGCCAGATGATCTCGTCGAAGACGAGTTTGTGGCCGATGTGGGGGTCACCGGTGGGCATAAATCCCGAGAGGACCGCCGCCGGGTCGTCGTTCCGCAGGGCCTCGGCGACGGGGTCGTAGTCGCGGTGGCCGAAGATGACGCCTCGGCGCATCAGGTAGTGGGGGTTCGGGACCTCGGGAAGCACGTCGTCGAACTCCTCGATGCCGAACTCCTCGAAGAGCTTTCGGTAGTCGGAGACGGTCGAGGAACCCCACGGGTCGAGCGCGACGTCGTCCGCGCCGGCGGCCGAATCGCTCTCCGTGCCGCCATCGGTCCGGAGCCGAGCAGTCTCGCGCGCTACCGATGCGTCGGCACGCGCGGTGTCGATGACGTCGCCGTCCTCCGTCTCGCGGGCGTCGCTGTCGCCGGTCTCAGTGACGTCACCGTCCTCTGTCTCGCGGGCGTCGTGGTCTCGTGTCATGGGGTAACGCGGGCTACCGAGAGCCAGTCTATCTCGCCGTTCGCCGCGGTGAGCGCAAAAACCATTCGCTTCCGGACCCCGCCAGCGAGGCGGACGTCGAGAGAGAGGTCTCGGGGATAGAACGCGTGGTCGGGCGCGCCCACGCGCACGAGGTCCGTCGAGTGACTCAGCGAGTCGACGTCGGTGAACTCCTCGTAGACCCGGAAGTCCGCGCCGAACTTGAAGCCGCTCTTGGGGACGACGCCGCGGTCCCGCAGCGCGGCGTAGGTCCGGAGCCGCCGGTCGAAGCGCTCGCCCTCGACGTCGCGGCCGAGCGCCACGACCGCGTCGGGGTCGACGTCGACGACGCCGCGCTGGGCGAGGTACGCGCCCTCGACGAGCGACAGCTGAAGGGGCCCCGAATCGGCGTTCCGACCGAGCAGCCGCTGGCCGTAGAACCGCCGCTCGTAGAGGTCCTCGGCGGCCCCGTAGCAGACGACGCGGTCGTCGAGGAGGTCGGCGTCGACCGTGGATGGGAGGGTCCCGGACGCGCTCTCACCGTCCTCGTTTCCGGCCTCGCCGATCGCCGGATCGCCGTCGGTCTCGAAGTAGGTCAGATCGCCGTCCTCGTCGACGACCGCGAGGACGACGTCGCCGAGCGACGCCGCCGAGATGCGCTCGCGCTCGCCCGCGACGCGGATCCGGTAGGCGACCTCGTCGTCCCACGGGCCCTTGCCGCGGGGGTAGACGACGAAGTCGATCGCAGTCGCGGCGGTCGCGGCGTCGACGCCCGGCCACTCCTCCCGCACGGGCGAGAGGTAGAATCCGCGGTCCCGCAGGTCCTTGTACACCGCGAATCGGAGCGTCGCACCCGTTCGGACGAGGAACTCGCGGAAGTCAAGGGTGGGCGCGTCGCCGTCGGCATCGCTGTCGCTTCCGGCGGCCGCCTCCGCGTCGTCCGTATCGACCGCTGCCGACTCGTCGACGACGGCGTCGAGGTCGCCGCGCGAGAGGAGGTGTGCGGCCTCCACGGGCGCCAGTTCGATGCGGTTGCGGTCGAGCGGGCGGCCGTACCCGCGGGCGTCGTAGAACCGCTGTCTGGCGTCGCCGCCGACGCGAACCACGCCGTCGGCCAGTGTCCCGTCCATACTCCCTCTGGCGGCCGGCGGCGACATAGGGGCTGCGATGCGCTACTCGAACCGCTCGCACGTCGCGTCCAGACACCGCCGGCCGCGCGCGGTCTCGAACACCGGGAGGCCGCACTCGCACTCGTCGACGACGATTCCGGCGGGGATCGCGAAGGCGGTCTCGCAGTCGGGGTAGGCGTCGCAGCCGGCGAGCAGGCGGCCGCCGCGGCGGATAATTCGAAGATCGGACCCGCAGTCGGGGCAGTTCCACTCGCCGTCGAACCGCTCGCGGACGGCGTCGTCGAGGGATTCACACGAGCGGTCGAGACAGATCTCGAAGGCTTCGCCCGCCTCCGCGCGGATCCTCGGTAGGCCGCAGGACTCGCAGGTGTCGTCGAGGACGGTCGCACCCGCGGGAAGCGAGTACCGAACGTCGGAGTCGAGCCCGCGGACGTCGCCCCTCGCGCGGACCAGCGGTTCGCCGGTCTCGGGACGGGTCCCGACCGGGACGCCGGCCTCCGTGACGGGGTACTCGACCCAGCCGGAGCTCTCGTGGGAGACGACGCGGAGGACCTGCTCGCCGGCGCGCGCGACCAGGCCGAAACCGCCCTCGTCGGTCTCGACCGTGAGGGAATCGGGGCGGGTCAGCCACGCCACGGGCTGGTAGCCGTCGGCGTCGTGGACAAGGGTCGTTCGATCGGGTTTGACCACGACCGCGACGCGACCGCGCTGAGTGCGGGCGCGAGCGCCCTCGAAAGTCGTCGTGCAATCGCCGGCGAAGACGCGAATCGTCTCGGACATACGGCGGGTGTGGTCCCGCCTTCGGTGATAATCCCTCTCACGAAGGTCTTTGAACGAGGGCATTTGACCACCTGTATGGACGTTCCCGACGACGCGGTGCTGTTCGATATGGACGGGGTGCTGGTGGATTCGGAGACGTACTGGCACCGCTTCGAGGACGAGTGGGTGTTCGCGGAGGCGATCGAGAGCGGATCGCCCGCACACGAGGAAATCACCGGGATGCCGTACTACGAGATCTACGACTACCTCGACGCGAAGTACGGGACTGCGGTGACCAAAACGGAGTTTATGACGAAGTACGAGGAGCGCGCGGAATCGCTGTACGGCGAACAGGTCGGATTGACTGAGGGAGTCCGCGCAGTGTTCGACGCGATCCGGGCCGACGGCCGGGCGCTGGCCATCGTCTCCTCGGCGCGGCGGTCCTGGATCGACATCGTGCGCGAGCGGTTCGGCCTCGACCCGCTCGATCTGGTGTTGAGCGCCGAGGAGATCGACGAACCCGGAAAGCCGGAACCGCACGTCTACGAGCACGCCGCCGCCGAACTCGGGTTCGACCCCGACGAGTGCGTCGTCGTCGAGGACTCGGTCAACGGCATCGAGTCCGCCGCGCGCGCCGGCGCGTTCACCATTGCCTTCCGATCGACGCACAACGCGGACCTGGATCTCTCCCGCGCCGACGTCGTCGCCGGCAGTTTCGGGGAGTTGCGGGAGATACTGTTCGGGAGCTGAATATCGATTCGAGCGGCGATGTGTCTTGGACGTCGACTGCGACGCCTCTGTACGGCGACCGCGACGCCTACCGCACAGCGACCGCGACGCCTCCGCGCGTCGACTGCGACGCCTACCGCACGGCGACCGCGACGCCTCCGCGCGTCGACTGCGACGCCTACCGCACGGCGACCGCGACGCCTCCGCACGTCGACTGCGACGCCTACCGCACGGCGACCGCGACGCCTCCGCACGTCGACTGCGACGCCTACCGCACGGCGACCGTTCTGGTCGCCCGAACGGGATGCAGCGGCTCGTCGGGGAACGTCACCTCGACGGCGAACTCCAGTTCCTCGGCGTTCGCGCCGAAGACGCCGACTGGCACCGAGAGCGAGTCGGAGAGGTACGCCTCCTTCGTCGTCATCTCGACGCCGTTGACGGTCACCCGAATTCCCACGGCCGCGCCGCCGCCCGCGTTGCGGACGGCGACCTCGCACATCTCGTTCTCGCCGGGCGCGATGCCGTCGGGGAACGATCCCCACGAGACCTCGATCGCGGGGAAGTCGCGGGCGTTCTTCACGATGCGGTCCGCGACGCCCGCCGAGAGCCCCGCGCGTTCGAGTTCGTCGGCTCCGGCGTCGACGACGTCCGCGGGGCTGTGGAGGCCGCCCGTCGCGAGCGTCCGCGCCCGGTTCGGGCCGATCCCGTCGACGGCCGTGAGGCCGACCGCGTCGCGCGGGACGCCGTGTTCGACGCGGGCTTCCACCCGGCAGGCGAGGTTCGCCGCCCGCGGGCCGGCGAACTCCGCGAGGAACTCCCGGAGCGCCGAGAGTAGACGCAGCGCGTTCTGCCGGATGATCCACGCGTCCGACCGGAGGTCCGCGGGCGTGCTGTTCTGCATCCCGGCGTGGAGGATCGCGAGCACTTTCCGCGGGCCGTCTTCCAACCCCGTCGACACGTCCGAGAGGACCGCGTCGACGGCGTCGGCTTCGGACTGGCGCGCGGAGACGGAGTGGAACTCTTCCGCGCCGGCGACGGCCTCCAGGATGCCGTCCGCGGAGACGGCCTCGCGCCGACAGAGGTCGTGGAAGCGCTCTGCGGTCTCCAACCGGAGGTAGTACTTCGAGGCGAGGCGGCCGAGCGCGGTTCCCCGGACCGAGAGGTCCTCGCCCATCTCGACGAAGCCCCGCGCGACGAGCGATTCGAGCGTCTCTCGCACGCGCCCGCGGAGGTTCTCGAAGTCGTACGCCGCCGGCTTCGACTGCGCGCGTTGGTAGTAGAACGTCGTCTCCAGCCACGACATCACGTCGTCGAGGTCGCGGATCGTGCCCATCGCGATCTCGGCGTTGAGGTGCGAATCCAGGTCCTCGGCCAGTCGCGACTCGATCTCCTTGCCCTCGCGGAGGAGTTTCCGGTACTTGTCGGCGTCCGCGCGGTCGCAGACGACCCAGCCGTAGCCGACGTCGTCGTAGCCGGGACGGCCCGCTCGGCCGAGCATCTGGAGGATGTCGAGCGGCGAGATGTCGACCTCGCCCTCCAGGGGATCGTGGTACTTCGTGTCTCGGATGACGACGCAACGCGCCGGGAGGTTCACGCCCCACGCGAGCGTCGACGTCGAGAAGAGCAGCTGGATCTTCCCCTCCTTGAACCACTCCTCGACGCGGTCGCGGTCGTCCTTCGAGAGGCCGGCGTGGTGGAACGCGACGCCGTCCGGCGCGGCCTTGGCGAGTTCGTCGTCGGCGAGTTCCTTCGCGTCGGTGTGGAAGTCGAAGTCGCCGCGCGCGCCCATCGGGATATCGCGCTTCGCGATCTCGTCTCGCGACTTTCCGGCGGCGCGGACGGCGTCCTGTCGCGAGGAGACGAACACGAGCGCCTGGCCGTCCTCGCGGATGTGCTCCTCGGCGAGGTCGAGCGCGCTGTAGAGCCGGCGGTACTTGTCGGCGAAGGCGTTGTCGCCGTGGGTGTACGTCTGCACGCCCGCGTGAAGGTCGACCGGGCGGTACTCCTCGCCGAACTCGAAGGTCGTTTCGGGAACCGCGTCCAGCCACGCGGCGACGTCCTCGATGTTCGGCATCGTCGCCGAGAGCGCGACGACGCGCGGGTCGCAGATGCGACGGAGTCGCGAGACGGTCACCTCGAGCACGCCGCCGCGGGTGTCCGAATCGAGGAGGTGGACCTCGTCGATGACGCAGCAGTCGACGTCCGCGATGAACGAGTAGCGCGCGGAGTCGTGCTTTCTCGTTGCGGAGTCGGTCTTCTCGGGCGTCATCACCAGGATGTCCGCGCGCTCGGCGCGCCGCGGGTTCAAGTCGCGCTCGCCGGTGACGACGTAGACCGAGTACCCGAGGTCCTCGAAGCGCTCCCACTCGGACTCCTTCTCGTTGGTGAGCGCGCGCATCGGGGCGATAAAGAGCGCCGTGCCGCCGCGGTCGAGCGTCCGGCAGATGGCGAGTTCCGCGAGCGCGGTCTTGCCCGACGCCGTGGGGGCGGCGGCGACGACGTTGTCGTCGCGGTCGAGGATCGCCGGCGCGGCCTCGCGCTGCATCCGATTGAACTCCTCGAACCCGAAGGCGTCGGCGAACTCGGGGACGACCTCGGCGACTTTCACGCCTCGCACCTCCGAACGGGCGGCGAGGAAGCGACACCCGTCGGAACGAGGTGGATCGGAGTCGGGGAGATCGGAACGAAACGGGTCATACAGGAGAAGCGGACCTCCGGCGGCAAAGTCGTTTCTCCATCGTCGCTGCTGTCGTGGGTCGCCGTATCGTCCGCCGGACGCTACTCCGAGGAGCGTCGACGCGGAAGAACCTGTCCCCAGACGTGCTTGTCGAGCAACCGGGCGGTCATCGGCTCCGCGACCGTGATCTGACACGAGAGCCGCGGATAGCCGAACCGGAGTGCGGCGGCGTCGTGCCAGTGGGTGGGTTCCGGTGCGGGAGTGACCTCGACCGTACAGGTCGCACACAGGCCACGGCCGCCGCAGTTGACGTGCCGCGAGACAGTTCCGTACACCGGGAAGTCGCGTTCGAGCAACGCGTCGCGGAGGACGGTCCCGCGTTCGACTTCGAGGACCGTCTCGTCGTCGCCGTCGAGGACCGTCAGTGGGACGTGGTCGTCCATACGCCCGTGTCGATCGCCCGAATGCTTAGTCTGCTGGCCGCCTGGTGGACCGTCGGCGCTTGGATCGCCGGAATTCTGCTCTCAGACGCGTGGGGAGAGTTTATATCAGAAGACGGAACCAGGACCCCCGTGACGTGAACACAGCCCCGCGCCGGGCTGCGGTTGTTCGGCACGTCGGCGCGGGAGTGACGACGCCGTGGTGACGGCGTCAGGGGTGCCGACTGTTCGCCTAAGCCACCAGCGGCTGCAGCGTTCGACGGTGTGGGGAAGGACGTCGAATGAGGGTCACACGTCGGCGCTGTTCCGAGGGTCGAACCAGTTGCGCTGTTCCGAGGGTCGAATCGGTTGTGATATTCCAGAATTCGCGGCGGCGGGTCCTCGGGTTCGCGTTGGAGCGGTTCGTCGAGGCGGGACGGCTGAGGAGTGACTAGGGAGGGATCAGCAACCGTTCGTCGCCGGGCGAGTGCGACGGCTTCCCCGGTCAGAGTGTCGCACCCCTCGTCCCGATAGCGCTCGCTCTGCTAGTAACCCGCAGGCTTTTGCTCGCCCGCTCGAAGAGGTGAGTATGAGCGGAAGGCGGAAACCGGACTGGCTGAAGATGCGTCCGCCGTCGGGACAGCAGTTCACCGGTATCAAGGAGACGCTCCGCGATCGCGACCTCCACACGGTCTGTGAGGAGGCGAACTGCCCGAACATGGGCGAGTGCTGGAGCGGCCGCAACGGTCCCGGGACGGCGACGTTTATGCTGATGGGCGATCGCTGTTCGCGGGGGTGTAACTTCTGCGACGTCGAGACCGGCGGGATGGAGGCGCTCGATCCGGAGGAACCGTCGAACGTCGCCGACGCCGTCGCGGAAATCGGACTGGACTACGTCGTCTTGACCTCCGTCGACCGCGACGACCTTCCGGACCAGGGCGCGGGGCACTTCGCGCGGACGATCCGCGAGATCAAGGACCGCGATCCGGGGATCTTGGTGGAAGTGCTCATCCCCGACTTCCAGGGCGAGCCCGAGCTGGTCCGAAAGATCGTCGACGCCGGTCCCGACGTGATCGCGCACAACATCGAGACGGTCGAACGGCTCCAGTGGCCCGTTCGCGACCGCCGCGCCGACTACGAGCAGTCGCTGTCGGTGCTCGAACAGGTGTCCGAGGAGTCAGAGGTCTACACGAAAACGTCGGTTATGCTCGGTCTCGGCGAGTACGATCACGAGATCTATCAGACGCTGTCGGATCTCCGGGAGGCCGACGTCGACGTCGTCACGCTGGGGCAGTACCTCCAGCCCTCGCGGTCGCACCTGGACGTCTTCGAGTACGTCCACCCCGACGCCTTCGAGACGTGGCGGCGGGTAGCGGAAGAAGAGCTCGACTTCCTCTACTGCGCGTCGGGGCCGATGGTCCGATCGTCGTACAAGGCCGGTGAGCTGTTCGTCGACGCCGTGCTCCGGGAGGGCAAGAGCGTCGCGGACGCGCGGCAGCGGGCGCGCACGGCGGGCGACTGACATCGAATGACCCCGTTCGGGCGGCAGCGCCGCTCACACTGTCGAGCCGGCGTTCGGGGCTGACCGACACCACGGGTGGCGAACGGCCACACGCGGTCGGGTCCGACCTCCTGGCGACGGCGGGGTTGTGAGCGCGGCCACTCCTTCGATCCTCCGGAAGCGGCCGTCACCCGCACGGGAAAAGCTATCATGTCCTGGGAGCCTATCCCCCAAAAATGGGATTCATCGCCGAATACACGGTCGATTCGCCAGTGATGAAAGAGACCCACGAGCGCGTCCCGGACGCGGTCCTGGAGATGGAGGACCTCCAGATCCTCCAGGACGGGCAGGCGAAGTACGTCTTCTGGGCCAATAACGTCGATCCGGAGACGTTCGAAGAGGCCCTATCGGAAGACCCGTCCGTCGCGGAGTTCGCGGTTCTCACCAGCGTCGGGGAGCGGTCGCTGTACCGCGTGAACTTCACCTCCGAGGCGAGACAGAAGATGACGTATCCGGAGGCCTCGAACTTCGACATCGTCTTCCTGGGTGCCCATTCGACCGACGAAGGCGTCCACTTCCGCTCGCAGGTCCCGACTCGGGACGCGCTCTACTCGTTTCGAGAACGCTGCCGAGAGCTGGGACTCCCGTTCAAACTCGACAGCATCTATCAGGAGGACAGCAGTGACGCGCTCGACCAGTACGGACTCACCGATGCACAGCAGGAGGCGCTCGTGTTAGCGCACGAGCGAGGGTACTTCGCGTCGACCCGGGAGGCCTCCTTGGAGGAAATCGCCTCGGAGCTCTCGATCTCGCGCCAGGCGCTCGCTGGACGCCTCCGTCGGGGCCACGAGCAACTCATCGAGAGCACGCTGTTGTGACCGGTCGCAAGCCGAATTTCGCGACAGGTCTCGAAACGCGGTGATAAAACATTACATAGTAAATGGGTAGCGTAAGGTGTGCGTCAGCCCTTCAGATAGACAGCCTGAGTGTGATACGAACTCACTCGGACGCAACAAAATGAGCAACTCACCGCTGACACAGATTCGCGACGGCACGAGCACCCGATCCCCGGTTCCGAAAGCGATGATTCACAAACGGATCCTCAGCGTGGCCGAGAGAGACCCGAACGCGACAGTTGGAGAGTTGTCGAAGTCGGTGAGCGGCGCTCGTCCCGATCTCGTAGCGCGAGTCCTCGAGGAGTACGGCGATCCGGGTGACCGAGGAAACGAGACGGAACGCGGAGGTGCTGCCGCCGACACCGCACAGGAGACCGATTGCGTCGGGACGACTGAATCCTCCGTCGTCGACGCGAATCAAGCCGACGCTGGGACAGACACGGATACTGCGACCGCGCTGGCAGAAGTGGAGGCCGAACAGGATCAGACACTGAGCGCCGAGCAGTACGAGATCCTCGCGGCGATTCGGGACCACCCGAACGCGACGCAGCGTGATCTCGCCGATCTCGTGGGCGTGAGCTGCGCGACGATCAACCGGCGAGTCAACTCCATCGAGGGATTCGACTGGGACGAGCGAGCGGCGTTCGCGACGGCGGCACTCGACGGGGAGGAGCGTCGACGCCGGGACGGGACGCCAGACGGCTCGGAGCCGCCGCTACCCGGGAGCGAAGATCCCTCCGAGGCGGGCTCGGTCGAGAGACGAGATGACAACGGGGCCCAGACGGACGCCGGCGAAACCGGCGGAAGCCTCTTCGGCGACGTCGAGTTGACGCACAAGGTCGTTCACGCGTGTATGGCCTCGGACCGGATCACGGAGGCCGAGGAGATGAAGATTCTGCGGGCGGCCCTCGAGTGCCGATAGCGACGGGCAGGCGAGCGCGAGGAAAGATAGCCGCTATTTGAAGTCGGGGAACATCCGGCTGTGGGGAACGTCGAGGTCGAGCAGCCGAGCGGCGTTGCCGCCGAGGATGAGGTTCAGATCGTCCTGCGGGAGGTCGGTGTCCATCGCGAACTTCAGCAGTTGCCGTTGGTTAGCGCCCCAGTAGTCGGGTTGGTGCGCGGGCAATCCCCTGCTCGAGATCTGCTCCCAGTACGTCGGCGGATACTCGTTCGGTTGGCTGTGCTGAACCATCGACGCGTCCCAGAGGAGTTAGTCGACGGCTGCCAGGATGGTCATAATCAGTACACTCATAGGTGTGAGGTAAGCGTTTGGGAGACTGCAACTCGTTACGACAGTCCGTATCAAAGAATATCCATCCCGGTTCTCATATCGAGACGTGATGTCCAGTACACGTAACGGCACAGGCGCGACAGCGACGCGGCTCCGGCGGGGCGACGAATGAGTGCCATCGGGCTGCAGACGACCACGGGACCGGATAGTTACCTCAGCGAACTACTCGCGGGCGTCGGCCTCCCGACCCAACTCGCGAACGCGGTCGCCTCTGCGCTCGTGTTTCTCGTGGTGTTCGTCGGGGTCTACGTCGTCAGCAAACTCGTGGTAGTGCCGCTGGTCGCCAGGCTGCTCGACAGGCGCGGCGTCGAAGAACACGTCCGAAAACCGCTCACGCTCGTCGTCTACGGGCTCCTGTTGTTCGTCGCCGTCGGCCTCGCCTTCTCCTTCGCCGGCTTCGGGAACATTCTCGTGGCGCTCTCGACAGTGACGGCCGCCGCGACTCTCGCTGTCGGGTTCGCGATGCAGGACGTCCTGAAGAACTTCGTCGCCGGGGTGTTCATCTACACGGACGAGCCCTTCCGGACGGGCGATTGGATCGAGTGGGAGGGCAACTCCGGCTACATCGAGGACATCAGCCTGCGGGTGAGTCGCGTTCGAACCTTCGACAACGAGCACCTCACGGTCCCGAACTCACAGCTCACGGACGGGGTGATCAAGAACTACGACAGAAACGGGACGCTCCGGCTGAAGTTCACGTTCCGGATCGGCTTCGACGACGACATCGACGAGGCGACGGACATCATCGTCGAGGAGGCGCGAGCACGGGAGGGAATCTTGAGCGATCCGGAACCGTCCGTGCGGCTCGTCGAGATCAACGAGGCCTCGTTCGGGCTACAGAGCCGGATCTGGATCGAAGATCCCGGAAACTCGGATTTCCTCGGAATCCGCGGGCGGTTCGTCCAAGCGGTCACCGAGCGCTTCGAGGAGGCGGGGATCACGATCCCGTACCCGCACCGGACGGTGAACGGATCGCTGGAGCGGACGGGGTCTCGTCCGTCCGGACGGGTGTCCGACGACTAGCGGGTGGCTGCCGTCGTCGAGACCGTCGGGCGCGAAACCACCGGGTCCGTCGCAGCGAGCCGCGCCGGCAGCGACTCGACGAGACTGGCGTTTTTATCCCCCGCGGCGGGAGGTGAAGCCATGATATCGACGGGCATCGCGCTGGCGCTCGGAGCGTTGCTACTGTTCGGCGGTTGGGCGGTGACCGCGGGACTCTCGACGCGGTCGGTGTCGGCCGTCAACGCCGTCTTTCTCTCCTACGTGGCGAGCATCGGAATCGCCGGCGCGTACGTCCTCCTCGCCAGGCGACCGATCACCGGGACGCGGACGGACGTGGGATTCGCCCTCGCTTCGGGCGCGTTTCTCGCGGCGGGGAGCATCAGTTTCTACGCCGCGCTCACGCGGGGGAATATGGCGATCATCTCCGCGATCGCCGCCCTGTACTTCGTCGTCCCGGCCTTCGTCGGCGTCGTCTATCTGGACGTCGCGCTCAGTGCGGCGAACGCGGCCGGGTTGGCGCTCGCCGTCGTCGCCGTCGCCCTGATCGCGCTGTGAGCGGAGGTGAGAGGCCGCTTCCCACACGGCTTTGAGTCCGGGGGACGGAGGCGGATACATGCCCGGAATGGACGACGAAACCGCGGATCTGATCCTGTCGATCCGAGAGGATGCTCGACGGTCGGCGCTCCTGTCTCACCTCGCAGGGGGAGCGAAGGCCGTGAAAGAGGAATCCGACACCGCCGCGAACGCGGACGCCGAGGCGGTGCTCGCGGAGTTGGTGGATGGCGGGATCGTCGAGCGCGACGGCGACGCGTACTCCCTCACCGACTTCGGCGAGCGGGTCCACGAGTACGCGACGCGCGATTGGAACCCCTCGAACGAGGGGACCAAACGCGCCGCGACGTTCGAGACGCTCGCCGACTGCGAGTGGCACTGTTCGGCGTGCGAACTCCCCAGTTCCCAGCCCGCGAAGGACATCCAGATGCTCCGAAAGGAGGGCTTCGAGTTCGTCCAGAACACCGGCCAGGGCCAGGGCGATTACCGCCACTGTGAGAACTGCGAGGACACGACCTTTCACCGGAAGCTCGAGTACCCGTTCCCGACGCAGAAGTCGATCACGCGGCAGGACATGCCCGACTCGTTCAAGCGTCGCGTCCGCGGCCTCTACGACCACCGCGACGCGTTCGACGGATCTTCGCCGAGCACGACCCTGGAGGTCGACCACCGCGTGCCCGAGGTGCGCTGGGAGGAATCGGAGAGCTTCGACTACGAGTCGATGAGCGGCGAGGAGATCAGAGAGCACTTCCAGATCCTCTCGCGGAAGCACAACCTCCTGAAGAGCCGGAAGTGCGAATCCTGCGTCGAGAACGGGAAGCGGCCGCCGTTTATGGAGGTCGAATACTACTACGAGGGCGGCGAGGCGTACGAGGAGGACGTCGGTTGCGTAGGGTGTGGCTGGTACAATCCCCACGAGTGGCGGGCGTCGTTGCAGGCGGAACTGGACGGGTAGCTATCGAAACCGACGGCTCAGAGGCGCTCCGCGTCGGAAGCGACGTCGTGGCCGCCGACGATGCCGTTGGCTTCGAGGAGGTAGTAGAACGCGACGTGTGCGATGAACGCGGCGACGAGTCCGTTCAGCGCCGCGCCAACGGGGCCCGGAATCACCTGCGGTGCCGCGAGCCCCGGGACGACCTGACCGGCCGTGAGGACCGCGACGGCGGCTCCGACGACGTAGGCGAGGACGCCGGTCCATCGGACGCTCGCGAACCGGACGTCGGCCATCTTCGGGACGCGCATCCGCCAGCACAGCAGGAAGTCCGCGATGACGACGCCGCCGAGCGGCGGGACGTACTGACCGAGCGTCGACAGCCACGGGATGAGGAGGCTGTCCGCGCCGACCAGCGCGAGAACGATCCCGATCGCCCCGCCGGTCAGGATGAACGGGCGCTTGCGGTCGAACTCGAAGGCCTCGCTGCCGGCGACGCCGAAGGCGTAGGCGGCGTTGTCGTTCGTCGTCCAGATGTTGAGGATCAGCGCGAGGAGGCCGACCGCCGCGAGGCCCTGGGCCGCGAGCACTTCGTAGAGGTCGCCGGCGGGTGTGACATCGTACACGGATCCGCCGACGGCACCGGAGAGGAAGAGGAACCCGTTGCCGACGAGGAAGGCGATGAGCCCGGCCCAGAAGCCGACGCGGGTGCTACTGGCGAAGCGCGCCCAGTTGGGGGCCTGCGTCCCGCCGCTGATGAACGTCCCCACGACGATGGTGACGGCGGCGGCGAAGCCCATTCCGCCCGCGCTGGACGCGCCGAACAGCCCCGAGAGGCCGCCGACGTCCTGCACGGCGATGTAGATCGAGAGGAGGCCGACGACGACGAGTATCGGGACCGCAACGAGCGAGAGCGTCTCCATCCCCTCGTAGCCGAAGTACGCGGTCGCGAGGTGCAGGACGCCCCAGAGCAGGATGAGCGCGGCCGTGAACGTGGGGGTGTCGAGGCCGAAGAACGTCGCCGTCGGGATCGCGACCATCGGGATCGTGACGCCGAACCAGCCGACCTGCGTGCCGCCGAGAATGAGGTCTGCGAACTTCGCGCCCCAGCTGCCGAAGCTGTACCGCGCGAGGAGGACGGTCGTCAGTCCGGCTTTCGCAGCGATACCGCAGAGCGTCGCGACGTAGATCCCCAGGATCGCGTAGCCCGCGGCCATCGCCGTCAGCATCGGCCCGAATCCCATCGCCGCGCCCACCTCCGCACCGGCCCAGAGGGTGCCGGCGAAGAACACGAAGCCGAGGAGGACGGCAGAGATGCTCACGAGGCCTTTACGCTCGCCGCCGGGGACGTGGTCGAGCGGGTAGTCGGGATCGGGAAGGTCCTCGTCGCCGAACACGAACCGTCGCCACGCGGGCGTGTCGTCTTCTGTTGCCATCGAGTTCGGCTCACCGCCCGGTTGTATAGTAATTGTGGATCCTGCCCACATTTGTGACGAGCGGGACCGATGCGTTCGTCTTTCGGGGCGGTTCGATTGACATCCCCGGGAGAGAGGTCGGTTCCGTTCGAATCTGTCCACGTTCGGAGACATCGGGAGGCGGATCGATCGTCCCCGCGTACCGGGGGATGATATGACCCGGGCGACACGCCTCCCGTATGCAGTTGCGCTCCCGCCGAACCGCCTACTACCTGGGGTTGGTGGCGGTGACGACAGTTCTCTTCACGGTGACCTACAACGTCGGAATGGCCGTCTGGGAGGACCGCCCCCAGCCGCTGTATCGTTCCCTCGAGGTGGTCGTCCAGAGTTTCACCACGACCGGATACGGCGAGGACGCGGGGTGGCGGACGCTACAGATGAACGTCCTCGTGATACTGATGCAACTGGCCGGGATCGGCCTCATCCTCACCGCCGTCGACGTGTTCGCGGTGCCGTGGCTCCGCGACGCCCTCACGCCGGCGGCCCCGGAGAAACTGCCGGACCTGGACGACCACATCGTCGTCTGTGAGTACACGCCCCGGACGGACGCCTTCGTGACGGAACTCGAAGCACGGGGACGGGACTACGTGCTCGTCGAATCCGACACGGAGACGGCCCGCGACCTCCACGAGGCCGGTTATCGAGTCGTTCAGGGCGATCCCGAGTCCGTCGAGACGCTCGAAAACGCGGGCGTCGGGTCGGCGCGCTGCGTGGTCGTCGACGCCCCCGACGACACGAGCGCGAGCGTCGCCCTATCGGTGCGTGACGTCCGCTCCGACGTGCGCGTGATAACGCTCGTCGAGGACGTGAACCTCGCCAGGTATCACAGCGCGGCGGGCGTCGACGAGGTGCTCTCCCCGCGGCAGCTACTGGGGCGGAGTCTGGCGGAGGAAGTTCCGACCGCAGTCGCCGCAGCGGTCGAGGAGGGCGTCGTCATCGGTGAGGGATTCGAACTCGTCGAACTGGCGGTGGCCGCGGAGAGCGACATCGCCAGCGGGACGTTCGCCGAGGCCGAGCTCCGCGAGCGATTCGGCGTGAACGTGATCGGCGCGTGGATCGGCGGCGACTTCGAGACGCCCGTTCGACCCGACGCGGAACTCGTCTCCGGCACCCGCCTCCTCGTCGCCGGGCGGTCCGAGGACGTCGAAGCGCTACGCGACGCGACGGCCGTAACCGTTCGCCCGTTTTCGGCACAGCGGATCATCATCGCGGGGTTCGGCGACTCCGGTCGGACGGTCCACGAGACGCTCTCGGGTTCGGGCTTCCGGATGACCGTCCTCGACATCGCGGAGATGGACGGCGTCGACGTCGTCGGTGACGCGCGCGAACCGGACGCGCTGGAGGCGGCCGGAATCAGCGACGCCGACGCGCTGGTGCTCACGGTCGCCGACGACACGACGGCCATCTTCGCGACGCTCATCGCCCGCGAACTGAACCCGGATCTCCACATCGTCGTCCGGGCCAACGAGGAGGCGGACGTCGAGAAACTGCGCCGGGCGGGCGCAGACTACGTGCAGTCGCTGGCGACGGTCAGCGGACGGATGCTGGCCTCGACGGTCTTCGAAGACCAGGAGGTACTGACGTACGACACGCAGGTGAACATCGTGCGCCTCCCGGCCGGCGGGCTGGCCGGCGGCACCCTCGCCGACGAGGAAGTGCGAACGGTGACGGACTGTACGGTCGTCGCCGCGATCAGAGACGGCGAGACGGTCACCGAACTCGATCCGACCGAGTTCGTCTTCGAGGCCGACGACGAGGTCGTCGTCGCCGGGACCGACGAGGCCATTACGCGGTTCGAGGCGGAGTTCGGCGTTTGAGAGCGATTCCGATTACCCAAAGCTGAAGCGTCGCTGCGGCCTCTGCTCCCGATATGTCCGAATACATCGTCACGAACGGCCGGACGGTGGCCGGCGAGGCCGTCGACATCGAGGTCCGTGCGGGAGCGATCGACCGCCTGGTCCCCGCAGGCGAGGGCGATTCAGACGCGTTCGACGCCGACCGCCGGTACGACGCCGACGGTCGGCTGGTGACGCCGCCGCTCATCGAACCGCACGTCCACCTCGACGCGACGGGGACCGCGGGCGACCCGTCCTGGAACGACAGCGGCACGCTCGCCGAAGGCATCGAGGTCTGGGCGGAGTACAAGGAGGACATCACCGTCGAGGACGTCCTCGAACGGGCGACGCAGACGGTGGAGTGGTACGCGTCCCACGGCGTGACGCGCATCCGGACGCACGCCGACACGACCGAGCCGTCGCTGACGACCGTCGAGGCGCTGGTGGAGCTGAAATCGCGGGTGTCCGACCTCGTCGACCTGCAGGTCGTCGCGTTCCCCCAGGACGGCATCCTCACCGACGAGTCCCACGAGGACCTGCTCGAAGCGGCCGTCGAGATGGGCGTCGACCTGGTGGGCGGGATCCCGCACAACGAGTACACCCGCGAGGACGGGGTCAAGAGCGTCGAGATCGCGTGCGACCTGGCGGAGGAGCACGACCTGCCGCTGGACCTCCACATCGACGAGACCGACGATCCGAACTCGCGGTTCACGGAGGTGCTCGCCAGCGAGGCGATAAAGCGGGACATCGGCGACCGCGTCACCGCGAGTCACACGACAGCGACGCACTCGTACAACAACGCCTACGCGGACAAACTGATCTCGATGCTCGCAGACAGCGGCGCCTCAGTGGTGACGAATCCGCCCGACAACTCCGTCCTGCAGGGCGCGTACGACGACTACCCGCGGCGGCGCGGTCACACCCGAATCGACGAACTGCGCGAGGCCGGCGTGACGGTCGGCATCGGCCACGACTCCGTGCTCGATCCGTGGTACCACTACGGCGTCGCCGACCCGCTGGACGCGGCGTTCGTCCTCGCCCACTACGCCCACATGGCGGGCCGCGCCGACGTCGAGGTGCTCTGGGAGATGCTGACCGACGCCAACGCCGAGGTGTTCGGCCTGGAGGAGTACGGCCTCAGCGAGGGTAACGAGGGCTCGCTCGTCGTCTACGACAGCCCCGACGGGTTCAACGCCCTGCGGACGCAGGCACCGCGGACGCTGGTGCTCCGGAACGGCGAGCCGATCGCGCGGACGGAACCGAGCGCGACGACGGTACACAGAGCGGACGGGCCGACGTCGGTCGACTACAAGCGGTAGTTCCGCCGACTTCGGGGCCATCTCAGCGGATTTCGATTCGCACCCCGAGGCACAGGGCTCCGATTCGCCGGCCGAGGTATCCCCGCGGTGTTTAAATACGATCGCGAACGAGATCCGGATAGATTCCGAATGCCGGGTTCCGACTTCGATCGCGCCTCGATCAAGGTGCTCGATCTGTTCTGCGGTGGCGGCGGCCTCTCGGAGGGCTTCCTGCAGGCCGGTTACGACGTCGTCGCCGGGGTCGACGTCAACGAGGACTTCTTGGCGACGTACGAGCACAACCACGAGGACGCGCTCGCGATCCAGGCGGACCTCTCGACGGTCGGTCCGGAGGAGTTCTTCGAGGAATATCCAGTCGATCCGGACGAAATCGACGTCGTGATCGGCGGCCCGCCCTGCAAGGGTTTCAGCATCGCGGGGCATCGCGACCCCGACGACGAGCGCAACTACCTCGTCGGGAACTTCATCGACTTCGTGGAGTACGTCCGACCCGCGGCGTTCGTGATGGAGAACGTCCCGGGGATCAAGTCGATGGAGGGCGGCGACACCCTCCGGGCGATCCTGGAGGGGTTCGAGCGCGCGGGCTACGAGAAGCCGGCGTACGAGACGCTGAACGCCGCCGACTACGGCGTCCCGCAGAACCGCCGGCGCGTGATCTTCCAGGGGCGACGCGACGGATCGATTCCGACGTATCCCGAGCGGACGCACGGCCCCTCGAAGCAGGCGACGCTCACGGGAAAACAGCTAGAGCCGTACGTGACCGTCGAGGACGCGCTCTTAGAGCGCGGCAGCGAAGACTGCAGCGGCGAAGAGCGCGCTATCGACGACCTGCCGAACCACGAGAAGACGAACCACTCCGCGGAGATGGTCGAGCGGATCTCCGAAGTCGACCCCGGCGAGAGCCTCTATGAGAGCTACGGCGACAGCTGGCGGCGACTCCCCCGCGACGAACCGTCGATCACGATCAAGGAGAACCACAACGCGCCGTTCGTCCACCCCGTCGAGGACCGCGTCGGGACCGTCCGCGAGTGCGCGATCCTGCAGTCGTTCCCCGACGACTACGTGTTTCAGGGCCCCAAGAGCACGCAGCTGAAAGTCGTCGGCAACGCCGTCCCGCCGGGGCTCTCGAAGGCGATCGCCGAAACGCTGGCCGAAGATCTGGCGGAGATGGAGCGGAGCGTCGTCGCCGACGCGGAGTGAGGCGATCAGAACTTCCGAAGACCGCAGTGTCGAAGAGCTGTAGCGACTTACGCCGACTCCGGCCGCAGCACGTTATACCCCTCCAACACCTTGCCGAGTCGGTACATCGAGGCGACGACGACGTCGCAGGACGGCCGGACGGCGTCTTTCGGGACGTAGCCCACGGACAGTCCGGCGACCTCCAGCATCGGGAGGTCGTTCGCGCCGTCGCCGACGGCGATGGTGCGAGACAGCGGCACGTCGAGGTCGGCCGCGAGCGATTCGAGCGCGTCGTCCTTCGTCCCGGTGATGAGCGGTCCCTCGACCCCGCCCGTGAGGCGGCCGCCCTCGATCGGGAGGCGGTTGGCGACGATGGTGTCGACCTCGACGCCCTCGCGTTCGAGGGCGCGCTCGACGCCGCGCTCGAAGCCGCCGGTCAGGATCGCGACGTGGTGACCGGCCTCGCGGAGGCGGGCGATGAGGTCCGCGGCACCGGGGCGGAGTCGGACCTCTCCGAAGGCGTCCTCGGCGTCCTCCTCGGCGAGGCCGTCGAGCAGAGAAGCGCGTTCCCTGAGACTCTCCGCGTAGGAGAGTTCGTCGTTCATCGCTCGGTCGGTGATCTCCTGCATCCGCTCGGCGACGCCCTCGCGCTCGCCGAGCAGCACGGTCATCTCCGAGTCCGAGAGCGTTCCGTCGAAGTCGAAAGCCACGAGTCGCATACGCGGGGAGTCGTCGTCGGAGCCTTTCAAGTCACCTATCGAGCGTCCGCACCCGGCTGTCGGCTACCCACGACGGCGGGGGTCGATCGGACCCGTATCGAGCCCTCGCGACGATAGTTCTCCGATGGAACGTACACGAGCCACGAGAGACGGTAACAGGCTGCAGAGCCGCCGTGAGACCGATGAAGAAACGTTTAACCGGGAACCAGAGCTGGGTTAGTATATGAAGGTCCTTATTACGGACCCGATCGACGACGCCGGCCTGGAACGCCTCCGAGAGGCGGGCCACGACGTCGAGACGGCTTACGACGTAGACGGTGAGGCGCTTCTGGAAGCAGTCGCGGACGCCAACGCGCTCGTCGTCCGGTCCGGAACCGAAGTGACCGCGGAGGTCTTCGAGGCCGCGCCGGATCTCGTCATCGTCGGTCGCGCCGGAATCGGCGTCGACAACATCGACATCGACGCCGCGACCGAACACGGCGTCATCGTCGCGAACGCGCCGGAGGGGAACGTTCGCGCCGCCGCCGAGCACACCGTCGCGATGTCGTTCGCCGCAGCGCGGTCGATTCCGCAGGCCCACGCCCGGTTGAAAACCGGCGAGTGGGCGAAAAGCGACTACCTCGGCACGGAACTCAACGGCAAGACGCTCGGCATCGTCGGCCTCGGCCGGGTCGGCCAGGAGGTCGCGAAGCGCCTCGACGGCCTCGGGATGGACCTCGTCGCCTACGACCCCTACATCAGCGAGGAGCGCGCCGACCGCCTCGGTGCCGAACTCGTCGAGTTCGAGACGTGTCTGGAGCGGGCGGACTTCCTCACGGTTCACACGCCGCTGACCCCGGAGACCGAGGGGATGATTTCGACTGGAGAGCTGGAACTGATGGGTGGCGGCTACCTCGTCAACTGCGCCCGCGGCGGCGTCGTCGACGAGGACGCCCTCGCCGCGGCGGTCGACGACGGAACGCTCGACGGCGCGGCGATCGACGTCTTCGCCGAGGAGCCGGTCTCGCCGGACAGCCCGCTGCTCGACGTCGACGACATCATCGTCACCCCCCACCTGGGGGCGTCGACCGAGGCCGCCCAGGAGAACGTCGCGACGTCGATCGCCGATCAGATCGACGCGGCCTTCGCGGGCGAACCGGTGATGAACGCGCTGAACGCCCCGTCGGTCGACGAGAGCGTCTTCCCGCGCATCCGCCCGTACATCGGACTCGCCGAGACCGCCGGGAAGGTCGCCGCACAGCTGCTCGACGGCCGGATCTCATCGGTCGAAGTCGCCTACGAGGGCGACATCGCCGAGGAAGACATCGAACTCGTCACCGCGTCGGCGCTGAAGGGCGTCTTCGAACCGCTGGAGTGGCAGGTCAACGCCGTCAACGCGCCGCAGATTGCCGAAGAGCGCGGCATCGACGTGAAAGAGTCGAAGCGCCTGCAGTCTGAGGACTTCCAGAGCCTCGTGACCGTCACAGTCGGCAACGAGCAAGATTCGCTCAGCGTCTGCGGAACCCTCTTCGCCGGCGACGACCCGCGGATCGTTCGCATCGACGGCTACCGCGTCGACGCCATCCCGCACGGCAAGATGCTCGTCGCGCGCAACGCCGACAAGCCGGGAGTCATCGGCTTCATCGGCTCGGTGCTCGGTGAGTATAACATCAACATCGCAGGGATGTTCAACGCCCGTCGCGACGAGGAGGGCGGCGAGGCGCTCACCGTCTACAACCTCGACGATCCCGTCCCCGCCGAGGTCGTCGAGACGCTCCTCGCCGACGACCGGATGATCGACGTGAAGTACCTCACGCTCAACGGCGCGGACGACGGCGAGGAGTAGTTGATCGCGACGGACGACGACGGGAAGTAATCGATCCCGTTGCGGACGGCCAGTTTTCGAAGCGGCACGGGGGAGGAAATAGCGTGCCGGAGAGTCCAGCGATCAGTCGAGAGTGACTCGGGAGACGAAGGCATCGAGGAGGCGGCCGGGACGCGTCTCCGCCCCCGAATCGTCCGTCTCCCGTTCTAACTCCCGGTTGGCTTCTCTGAGGCGGTTCTCGTAGTGGTCGAGAACGTACTGCCGCTCCCGTCCACGGCGTTCGAGTTGCCGTGCCAACTCCGAGTTTTCCCGTTCGAGGCGGCGGTTTTCGTCGCGTAACTGTTCGTTGTCACGCTGGAGTTCGACCACGAGGTCCAGAAGCGTGGAGGCGTCGAGCGGACCGTCGACGCCATCACGGGTCGCTTGTCGTTTCGCGACAGATCCCCTTTCGTTCCGATCGAGGGACTCGATCTCGACGTGAGTGAATCCACACGGTCCGATACCAGCACGTCGTGTTCCGTGGTCGACCGCCGAGTTTTCGACGTCGGTGATCGATCCGTCGCTCCTCGTCGACGAATCAGAGAACTCTGTGGACATATATGTGAATTGGAACCACACCACTAAGAATACCCGTCAGACGGGGGACGAACGGACGTCAGTCAGGATGGTCAGTGCTCAATATCGATGAGTAGCGGGTTGGAATCTCTTCCGAACGCGAGCGCTCTCGCGGCGTTGTAACCGGATCGCGGGAGATATTCAGTGGTTATGTATGACATACGAGTATTTTACTCGAATTATCCAAGGGGACGGACGTTTTGATGAAGCATATTCTTATTGAGAGCGGATTTGATCGGGAATATTCGGAGAGAGTATATTTTTGATTAGTCGTATTTCCAAGGGGACAGCGTATAACAATGCCCGAATGAGCCGATAGGGATTCTGTTGGGACAAGCCCGACATTGCTATGACAGAGCCAACAGAACCAGACACGCGCGCAGCGAAGATTGCAGCCTCGGTGAAAGAACAACTAGGTTCCGAAGAGCGTTCTCGACGGAGTTTCCTGGCCCGCTCCGCTATCGCGGGTGGATCCTTGCTGGCGCTCGGCGGAGCGACAGGCTCCGTCCTCGGACAGGAGGACGGCGATTCCGACGACGGTCCGGAGGAAATGACGGCGTCCTTCGACGATGTTGAAGGGACGGACCTCGACGTTTTGAACTACGCATTGTCGCTGGAACACCTCGAGAACGCGTTCTATCGCGAAGGGCTCGAGATGTTCAGTGTGGAGGACTTCGTCGTGGCCGATTCTCTGGAGTCCTACGACGAAGAGCGCCGAATGGAGGTGTATGACCGGGTCGAAACGATCGCCGAACACGAATCAACCCACGTCGACGTGCTCACGCAGGCGATCGAACTGCTCGGTGGGACACCGGTCGAGGAAGACTCCTACAACTTCGGTGTCGAAACCGTCGGCGACTTCCTCGGGCTCGGGCAGGTCCTGGAAAACACCGGTGTCGCCGCCTACGCGGGCGCGGCCCCGTTCGTCGAGAGTCCGGACCTCCTGTCGGCGGCGCTCTCTATCCACAGCGTCGAGGCCCGCCACGCCGCACTGTTGAACGAGGTGAACGGGGAGTCGCCGTTCCCGGACGCGTTCGATTCGGCACAATCACAACAGGAGGTGCTCGACGCCATCGAGGGGCTCATCGAATCCGATGACGGTGAGGACGGGGACGGCGGTGGTGACGGCGACGACGATGACGAAGGTGACGGTGACGACGATGACGAAGGTGACGGCGACGACGATGACGACGAGCAACCGACGACACCGGGCAACGAGACGGCCACACCCGGCAACGAGACGGCTACTCCCGGCGACGAAACGGCCACGCCCGGCAACGAGACGACTACTCCCGGCAACGAAACGGCCACGCCCGGCAACACGACAGAGTAGTCGGCCTGCGGTAAGCACGGGAGTCGGCGGACACGAGTTCCTATGCCGGTTCGCGTGAGCTAATTCGCGCCGATGTGATCGAGGATCGCCTGCAAGTCGTTCGGGACGGGTTCGGGCTTTCCGCCCGCCTCGAACGCGGCATCGGGGTCCTTCAACAGGTGCCCGGTCGTGAGGCAGACGACGTCCTCGTCGGCGTCGACCACGCCGCGGTCGCGGAGTTTCTTGAGTCCGGCGACCGAGGCGGCCGAGGCGGGTTCGACGCCGATACCCTCGTGAGCCAGATCGCGCTGAGCCTCGGTGATCGCCTCGTCTGAGACGGCGACCGCGGTGCCGCCGGTCTCGCGGATCCCCGGAAGCGCCTTCGGCGCGTTGACCGGGTTGCCGATGCGGATCGCCGTCGCGCGCGTCTCGACCTCCTCCCAGCGTTGGGTGTCCGCCCAGCCGTTCTCGATGGCTTCGACCATCGGCGCGGCCCCCTCGGCCTGGACACCGGTGAGTTTCGGCACCTCCGAGGGGTCGAGCGCTCCCGACTGGACCAGTTCGCGGAACGCCTTGTACAGCGCAGAAGTGTTGCCCGCGTTGCCGACGGGCAGCACGATGCGGTCCGGGAACCGACCGTAGTCGTCGCGGAACTCCTCCAGTATTTCGAGACCGATCGTCTTCTGTCCCTCCAGACGGAAGGGGTTCAGCGAGTTGAGCAGGTACACTTCGCCGCGGGCGGCGAGTTCCTGGACGATGTCGAGACAGGCGTCGAAGTTGCCGTCGACTTCGAGGATGCGCGCGCCGTGGAGCGCGGCCTGGGCGATCTTGCCGGCCGCGACTTTACCGGAGGGAAGGAGAACGAGCGTCTCCATCCCGCCGCGAGCGCCGTAGGCGGCGAGGGCCGCAGAAGTGTTTCCGGTCGACGCGCAGGCCAGACGGTCGACGCCGAGTTCCTTCGCGACGCGGACGCCGACGGTCATTCCGCGGTCCTTGAACGATCCGGTGGGGTTCATCCCCTCGTGTTTGATCCGGAGCGTCTCGACGCCGACGTCCTCGCGGAGCCGCGGGGCCTCGTGCAGCGGCGTGTCGCCCTCGGGGAGCGTGACGCCCTCCTCGAACGGAAGCGCGGCCCGGTAGCGCCAGACCCCGCGGCCCTGGCCCTGAAAGTCTTCGAACGTCGGCGGCTCCGCGTAGCGCACTTCGAGCAGGTTTCCGTCCTCGCCGGTGTATCGGATCTCGTCGAACGGGGCGTACGTTTCGCCCGTCTCGATGTCCGCGAGCCAGACGCCGTCGTCGGCGACGTCGGGAGCGTCCGGCGCGGGAGCGGTGAGTTCGAGGCTCATTGTCGAATCCCTCGCGTTCGGGCGTGAAAAGGTGGGCGGTTCGCGAGTCAGTGACCCACGGTT
The DNA here is from genome assembly GCF_024494595.1 of Halobellus rarus. Lineage (GTDB taxonomy): Archaea > Halobacteriota > Halobacteria > Halobacteriales > Haloferacaceae > Haloquadratum > Haloquadratum rarum. Next base: position 35,560 of record NZ_JANHDI010000017.1, read on the forward strand.
TCAGTCGCGTGCGTCTGCCGCCATCCGTGTCGTGTGAACGATACCGGGGAGGAGACGCCGTTAGCGGGGACCGTCAGTCCTCTTCAGCGCCGTACTCGTCGATGCTCCGGTGGACGCGCTCGACCCACTGCTCGAGCGCGTCGTGGAGCATCTCTTTCGCCTCCGGAAGCTCCGTTCCGGTGTACTGATAGATGTAGCCCCCGGAGTCGAGCAGCCGTCGCTCGCGCTCGGCGAGCCCCTTCTCCATCAACGTCGTCAGCGAGCGATTGACGTTGCTCCGGTCCCGATCGAGGATGTCCGCGAGTTCGGCGACCGTGCTCCCCGGATTGTCGAGAAGCGTGAGATACGTCCGGCTCTCGTGGCGCTGGATCCCGAACACGCAGGCGAGGACCTGCTGGAAGCCCGGGTCTTCGGTCTCCAGAAGGTCGCTCATCTCTGGCACGTCGCTCATACCATCTCCTTCACCGCCGCCGCGACTAAAGTCCCGCGTCGCCGGCAGTTCCCGGAAGTCGACGCCGGTACCACAGTTCCGGGAGTCGACGCGGAGACCGAAAGAGCGGTCACGACGAGACAACCGAGAGACCGGATCGCTTGAGATCCGGATGGTTCCGAGCGAGAATACGTGAGCAGGCCGTGTGGCGAGACGCGGGGACGGAGCCACGTCGCCAGCGACAGCGGTTCGTCGCTTTCGGCCGCCCCTCTAAGAGTGTACTGAAAAGTAATTACTACACCGGCACGTAAGCGGCGACAATGGGTGATTCCGGATCTCCGAGCGATCGAATTTCACCGCCCGAGGGGGGCTATCAGGCCCTCGTCGACAACTTTCCGAACGGGGTGTTGGTGCTCGTCGATTCGGGTCTTCGATATCGGATCGTCGGCCCGGATATACTACCGTTTTCGGGTCGTGAGACCACCGAAATGGTCGGGAAAGACGTGTTCGAGTTGTTTCCGGAATCCACGGCGAGCCGCCTCGCATCCGCGCTGGAGGCGACGCTCGACGGGACGGCGCAATCGTTCGACGTCGAGTTCGAGGCGAAAGTCCACCACATCGAAACCGAACCGGTGCGCATCGACGGCGACCCCTACAGCGTGCTCGTCACGCAGGACGTCACCGAGGCGCGGGAGACGGCGAATACGCTGGCAGAGCAGAACGAGCGACTCGATCAGTTCGCCAGTATGATCTCTCACGACCTCCGCGGCCCGCTGAACGTGGCCGAGGGTCGGCTGGCGCTCTTTCGCGAGACGGACGATCCGGAACACCTCGCTGCGGTCGAGGACGCCCTCGAACGAATCGACGAACTGACCGCGGATCTCACGGAGCTCGCTCGGAGCAGTGGCAGCGACGAGGAGTACGAACGCGTCTCGCTCGACACGGTCGCGCGTTCCGCCTGGGAGATGATCGACACGCTGGAGGCGACGCTCGTGACCGAGGGGTGCTCGGTCGTCGGCGGCGAGAGCCAGTTGCAGGCGCTCTTCGAGAACCTGTTTCGGAACGCCGTCGGCCACGGCGGGTCGGACGTCACGGTCCGAGTCGGCCCCCTCGAGAGCGGTTTCTACGTTGAGGACACCGGAGTCGGGATTCCACCGGAGAGGCGAGACGAGGTGTTCGAACACGGATTCACGACGGGATACAGCGGAACCGGTACCGGACTCACGATCGTCCGGCGAATCGCCGCCTCCCACGGGTTCGACGTCACCTTGGGCGAGAGCGCGGAAGGCGGTGCCCGCTTCGAGTTCCGCGCTTCGGAGGAATCGTTAGACGGCGAGTGAGTAGCGAGAGTGTCTGTCTGTCTCAGATCGCGACTGATCGTCTACCCCCCATCTGGTCGGAGCCCGCTCACTCGACGCGGCCGTATCCCATCTTCTCGATGCAGGTGAGCATCCCCTCCTCGTCCTCGTGTTTGTGTAACGTGGTCGGCGTGTCGCAGTAGTACGTGTCACCGTCGTGGCGGAGAGAGAGCTGGTGCGTCCCGCCGAGCAGTTCCGCCTCGACGACGACGCGGCGGCCGTCACGGAGCGCGTCGAGAATCTCTTCGCCTGTCAACTCGCCGGATTCGACGCGGAGCGGTTCGGGCATACCCTAGTATTCGGGGCCGAGAATATGATTGTTGTCCGTTGAGTCGGTCATTCAGAACGTTCTGCGGGGTCACAAGAACGGGACTTTCGAGGTCACGAGAACGGGACTTTCGAGGTCACGAGAACGGGACTTTCGAGGTCACGAGA
>NZ_JANHDI010000018.1 GCF_024494595.1 Halobellus rarus
AAAGCCCCATCACCAGAAGTCTTTGATTTCTGGTTAGCAGTCAGAAACCATTGGTTTCTGACGACACCCTCAAGGACCGAGGCCCGTATGCGCCGAGGGAGTAGGGTGGGGTAGTTTACTGGTGCACCGCGGCCGTCCGTTCGAAGGCTGTACTCCCCGCTCGTCGCTGGTGAATCTCCGTACATAGTACTCGCTCGAAGGAATCCGGTCTCGTGACCGCACGGTTCTAACGTGCGCTTACCTGGCGCGCGCGCTGTTACGCCGTCTATTACTAAACCGCAAATAGGGCAGTTGAGTGTCGCTTCTTCGGTCGTGTCGGGGGTTTCAAGTCCCCCGAGAGAGTTCGTGTGCATAGGTTCTGCGCCACTTCGCAGGATCTCACGCGGACCCGGTCGCTGAGCGACGGGTCCGCGATAGGTTCCTGCTGACTACCTACTGTTAACACAAATACAATAAGTGTTTCCCACACATATCTGGTAAACAGATGGTAGATATGTATGAAACACCTCGGTTTTGCGATAGGTTTAACGTAAAGACGTGGGCAAATGAAGCCGAATGGCGGTACGCAAGCGGGTTCATTGGATGAACGAGAAAGACGATATCATCCTGGAGGCGTTGAACCTCCTCTACCCCGCAGCGATATCTCCGACGCCACTCCACTGGAACATAGAAAATCGGTTCGATGAGGAGTTGAAGTATAAAGCACGTACTGACGGAGGCTTTTCGCTGGATACACTCCGGAACCGTATGGAACGGCTCGTTGAACTGGGATTGATTGAAATATGCCGCGAGAGAGGCAGCTACCACTCGATTACTGAAGAGGGTAGAGCGTATCTCGCTGGAGATCTCGACGCAGCTGAACTTGAAGAGACCTAAACAACTGTGACCGCTATGCGTCGTCCGGTGGTGTCGTGGATGACAAAATCCGACGACGCCATTCTCGAACTGCTCGATGAATCGGGTATCGCGATCCCTCCGACAGCGATCGCCTTCAACATCGACAACATTTCGCGACCTACTGTCGATCGCCGTCTTCCGAAGCTCGAAGCAGCCGGTCTCGTCAAAAGATATGACGAGCCCCAGGGATATACCGAGATCACGGCGAAGGGGCAGAGGTATCTCTCTGGAGACCTCAACGAGGACGATCTCCCGGAACCGTAGGCTCACGCGTTTGCCTCTCCGGCGCGGATGGCTCGAATCCCGATCTGCGAGAGCGCGGACTCCATCCACTCGGGGAGTTCGCCGTGCTCCCAGCGAGAGTACGCGACTTCCTCGTTGACGACGAACTCCCAGGTGTCAGTGCCTCCGTCGACGACGACCCTGCTGTCTTTCCTGTCGTCGAAGACGATCAGCGTGACCGAGCCGACGTCGTCTGATTCGATCGTTCGGACGAGACTCGCTTCCGACGGATTCGGTGGGACTGAACTCATACACGAGATCCGACACGAGGTTTGCTAAAAGAGGACCCGCGCGGCATATCGAAAGAGAGCCTGAAACGTCTATTTCGACAAATTCATCCTTACGAGAAAGTCACGAGCGGAGAAATATCGGAAATATCGAAAGCGGCGCAGTACTGCGATTAGCGAAATATCGAAAGTCAGGGTTCGCGGTGTCGGTACTGTCTCGCCCGAGTGGATCCCGACGGCTCGATCAACTGGTAGTATTCGAGCGACTGGAGGTACTTCCGTCGGGTCGATTTCACTCGGGGGTCAGCGACGCGCTGCTCGTACCGCGCGTGCAACTCGCTCGCCCCGATCTCGCCGGCGTCGTTGATGATCTCGTAGAGGTGTCGCTGGTGCGTCCCGAGCTTATTGACAGCCCGCTTGTGCATCTCCTCGCGAGCGTCGTCCTGGACGGGCCGGACGTTCTCGATCGTCAGCGACTCGTCGCCGTTCTCGACAGCGTCGCGGACCGACCGCCGGAGCAGCGTGATCGCGTGGCGGGCGTCTCCCGCAGCGACGTCGGCGATATGATCGACGGTTCCCTCCTCGACGACGCCCGAGGCGAGCCCGGCGTCGATCCGACCCCAGAGGATGTCCACGAGTTCGTCGTGGCCGTACTTCTCCAGAGTCACCTTCGCTGATCCGCGGATCCGACTCGCGACGCGGGAGTCCAGGTCGGCGAAGAAATCGTCGTCGTCGATGCAGATCAGGACGAGTGTCACGTTCGGGATCTCCCAAAGAGCTTGAATCGTCCGCTCGTCGTCGAGGACGTCGACCTCGTCGATGATCCCGACGAAGTGCTCATCCAGGTCCCGAAGTCGATCGAGCAGCAGCGCCGTCGACGTCCCCTCCGGTCGGAGGTCGTTCGCGCGGCCGGCGTCGCGGACGAGCGAGTAGATGATCGCGGACTTCGAGGTTTCGGAGATCGCGTTCACGTACCCCCAGTGGATCCCGAGAACCTCCTGGTCGAGCTGACGAACGATGTACTTCGCGACCGTGGTCTTCCCGGTCCCCGAGGGGCCGGTGATGATGATGTTCTTCGCGCCGAGGCCGTGCGAGATGGGTTTGAGTTCTCCGGAGAGGTGCTGGAGATCGCCATCTCTGTGCTGGAGTTCCTGAGGAACCCAGTCCTCTTTCAGGACGCGGGCGTTTTGGATCACGACTCGTCGTTCTCGACTCGATGACTTGTAAGCGAGCCGTCCGGAGTGGAAGTGATCGGGCTACTGTTTAGCCGTCTCGACGCTGACGATCTGAAAGACGTCAGCGAGTGAACTCGACGTGGGAACATCGACTATTTAAATTAGTTCGTTACATGTTCCCGGCGTGAACAGACGAAAGGTCCTTCAGGCGTTCGGTGCTGGCGGAGTAGCATCACTGGCGGGGTGCGGTGAAGGTGAGAGCAGCGACATAAACGGCGGCGACGGCGGCGAAACGGCTCAACAGACCGGCGATGGAGAGGTCACGATCGACGGACTCAGTGAGGACCAGATTCAGGAGACTTACCTCGACGAGTCGCTCGCGGAGTACGGTGTAGTGAGTTGGGCTCGGAAGGAACAGATCAGGGTCTACGACAGCGAGGCTAACGAACTCACGTTCGTCGAGCCGGAAAATGGGTGGTTCTTGGAGGTCACCGTATATGTCTACAACGCGGGAGGCGAAAATCTCGAATCTCCGGAAAAAGACAGTCTCAGCCTATATAATAACCAGACAGAGTACGAGCAAATCCCCGAGCTTCCGAGTGAAAAGTTCTCTTTCGAAGATATTCGAGAGCAGTTTGGCGTGACGATCGACCCGTCTTACGAATTTATTCCCAATCAGGTGGAACCGGACGACTTCGCGGCACTGGTTCAGTTGTTCGACGTGGAATCTGAGCCGGTCAATTGGGCGATTAACGTGACTGACGCTCTTTCTACCGAACCGGATCAGGATCAATACGTCTACTACTCTGAGTAAGAAGCGACCTCTCAGAGTTCCTCAACGAACACGACCTCGGAAGATCATTCGCCGACCCGAACCTCGGTCTCCACCTCGATCGGGAGCTCCCGCGTGTCGAGGATCGCCGCGATCTCCGAGGCCGTGAGCGACCCACGGTTGTCGGCGGCGCGGAGCAGCTCCTCGATCTTCCCGTTCCCGTAGCCGGCGACGTCGCCCCGCATTCGACAGTAGTACCGCGCGGCGTCGTCGAGGGCCTTCGACTTCGCGTTCTCGTCGGTCGCTTCGAGGAGGTTCTCCCAGAGACGCTGTCGTTCGTCGGTGGATTCGATCCTCATTTCTTGCACAACCCCCGCGAATCGGCGCTGATCTCGACCGACTGAGCACTCCTCTCAATGGGTCTTTTTATAAACCTACGTGACAATCGACTGACGCCGCGTGTCAGAGGCACACACTTCCCGCTGACTTTCGCACAAGCGGAGCCGATCCGCTTGTGCAATTCGTCGGATCGGTTCTCGTCGACGTGTGACCGCCATTGTGAATAAATAATCGCACCTTGGATTTATGAGTCAATAATTGGATAATACAATCTGATGACAAAGCGCTCCTCCGATATATCGGATAAGAATGTTAGCAGACCACCTCCCCATCTAATAGAAGAATATGAGAAAGCAAGCCAGCTAACTCTGACTGACTCGCTACATTTAGGAGCCCGTTTAGAGTTTCTTCGTAGAACTGGAAGTAGTCGAATAGAGGTAAAAGAAAGTACCGTGCGGGAACTGTTAGAAGAGGTTGTACAAGTCCTAAATCATAGAAAAATCAATTCGAGAGTACCTGCTCTAATCAAGCGACATATTTCCAATCTTGGAAAAGAGTCTGATGAGCATCTCTCTGAAGAGCAACTGAGGGATCTAGAAACACAGACCAGCTCGTGGATTCACCTTCTAGCTCGAGAGCTGAATGACGAGAGACGAATACCTGCTACGGATACCGGTATACTTGACGTTTCAAAGTTATCCGAATCACCTGAGGATCTATTTCAAGAATCTGTTTGGGACTGGCTGGATGAGAGACCGTGTGCCGATATACAGGAGGCTTGCAAAACGATCACTGTGGGATGCGCCACTTCCTCTGTGATGCTTTCTTTGCGTGCTGTGGAACACTGTCTTAGAAAGTGGTACGAACAGCAAAATGAGAGTATGGAGGCCGCTTGGGGCAGAGTTCTAGATCAGCTAATGGAAGAATACGCTGAAGAAGAAAAAAAGAATGATACCGTTCTAACACAGCTGAGTGACCTTCCACCAGTTTTAACTACATTATATTATTTGAAGGAAAAGCGAAATGAAGTAAATCATCCGGAGAAATCTCCGTCACTACGCGAAGCGCGTCGGACACTGATGATTGTTGCTTCAACAATAACTGAAATACACCGAGAGATGAGGTCTGAAGCGGCGTGGGAAATAGGGGATGAAATCACTCATCAAGAACGACTAAGGTTTGAGGATAGTTCAATTTCTTCTTCCGAGGAATCACTTAAAAGGGTAATAGAGAAACGCGAGCTCACAGAGAACGGAGCTGTTGAGAAGAGTTATCTTTATGAAATGGCTCCTGAGTGGGGGCTTGATGAAGAAGAGATGGACGAAATCCTTCAGAACCTTTTGATGAACGGACATCTCTACGAACCTGCGCAAGGAAAGCTCAAAGCAATATAGACTCTCTTACATCGTTCGATATTCCGACTTCTGAAACAAGTCGGAAGCGAACCCCGGAAATCGCCCCGGATTCCGCGCCGATTACGGCGCACCCGTAGGCTTATAGTGAAAGGTTGTCAGGACAAATCGGAATGAGATTAGAGGCTACCTCGAAGCCGGATCAGTACCACGTGTGGATGACCGACGACGAACTCCTGAAACTCAGGCGGGCGGCGGCGACGCACCGGGACGACCTCGTGATCCAGTTCGGTGGCTTCGTCGGCCTCCGGGCCTTCGAGATCCCGCAGATCACTCCGAACCACGTGAAGCGGATCGACGACGACCACTATCGACTCCGCGTGCCGGAGGGGAAGGACACGACCGGGAGCGGCGGGAAGCCTCGCGACGCGTACCTCCCGAAAGACCTGGAGAGCGACATCTACCGCTATCAGTCGGCGGAGGACATCGGTCGAGACGAGCCGCTCGTCGATCTCTCCGAGCGGGGCGTCCGCGACGTGGTCAAACGCACGGCCGAGCGCGCGGCAGAACAGACGGGCGACGAGGACTTTCAGTACGTGAGTAGCCACGATCTCCGGCGACGGTTCGCCCAGCGGCTGCTCGTCGACGAGCAGCTGAACCCGCGAGTGGTAATGCAGGTCGGCGGGTGGGACTCGTTCCAAGCGATCGAGCCGTATCTGAACGCGCCGACGCCGGACGTCGTCAACGAAGCCTTCGAAGAAGTAGGACTCGGGTGAGGTCAGCGGTCGTCGACCAGTCGGAACGCGCCCTCGATCTCCGGATGCTCTTCGAGTTCGCCTCGCGTGACGAGCTGACCGAGTGTCCGGGATACCTCGGTGCTGTTCGCGTCGATCTCGTCGGTGAGCGTCTGTCGCGTCGCGGACCCGCCGTCCCGTAGGTACACTCTGATAGCCTCTTCTATGTCATCGCTCATCAATCGGCACTCCCGGGACGGAATCCCTCACTGAACAGACGCTGACCGACGATCCGCTCGACGAACTCCGTCTCCTGGAGGTCTGGGAACTCCCCGTCCTCGGAGATCCGGACCGCGTAGGTGCGTCGATCGAGGCGCTCGACGTCGACGGCGATCTCGCCGGGGATGTCGCCGTCCTCGAGGACGTCGTCCTTCTCCAGGTAGCGCTTCGGAACCGTGACCAGACCGGACCCGCCGTCGTCTCTCAGTTTCTGCATAGCCGTCGGCTGACGACCCCCTTTGTTAAAACTATCTCTGAGCCAGCATTTGGCCGGCTGAGTCCCTTTATTCCCTGAAATTGATACCGAGGGGTTCTCACGGCCGGGTTATCGGTCGGGTCCTCCGACCGATAACGAGCTATGAACGGGAGCAAGTTGGGAGAGACCCCGACCGAGAAGGACCGAGGCGAGCAGCAAGACGCGAGGCTCGCGTGACCTGGAGCCCCACCGGGATCGTGGTCGGTGAGCAGTTCGCCGACTACGTCTCACGGCTCCGAGAGACCTACGACCACGCCGCGGACGGCGGAAACGTCCATTCTACCGTACCTATGCCAGAAACACACACCGACGACGCACAGACGCAGGACTACACCGACGCGTTCCTCGAGGCCGCACACTACGCGCGCCCGGAAGCCGTCGACTTCGCGATCCCCTCGATCTCGATCAACCAGGACGTGACTCGGCGGACGTTCCTCGCCGGCGTCGGCGCGGCGGCGGCGACCGCGGCGACCGCGGGCGTCGGAGCCGCCCAGGAGACCGAGGGCGTTCCGAACTTCGACTCGGAGTACACGCCGATCCCGCACGTCAAGGGCGCGAAGTGGCGCGTCGGCTCACACGACGCGAGCGAGATGGGCTCGCTCGACTACGTCGACAACGACGGAAACGTGCAGAGTTTCACCGACGAGTTCGGCGCGGTCCTCGCGCCGGATCCGGACGACGAGGACGAGCCGCACAACCCGGTCGGGTTCCATCCGAGCCGGATCCAGAGCTCGGAGTACACGGCGTTCCCGCGTGGGGAGACCTACGACGAGGACGGCGATGGCGAGGCGAACACCGACGTCCGGGCGGTCGACGCGACGCACTGGACGACCGACGAGAGCGGCTCCGCCGGCACGATCACCGTGGAGGACGCCGACGACGACGCGCTCTCGATCTCGACGAGCGGTCAGACGTCGGGCGACGTCGCGACGGCGACGTTCTCCGACTTCACGATCGACAGCGGCGAGGCGCGGAAAACGATCCAGCTCGTGCTCGACGTCGACACGCTGGAGTCGGGCGCGGTCGTCGACGTAGAGGTCGTCGACGCCGGCGGAGCGTCGGTCGTCGCCTCGATCGATCCGAGCGCCGACGCGACGGCGGACGGCACGATCGCGACGGAGCAGGGAACCGGGATCGTCTATCAGGTCGAGATCGGGGAGCTTCCGGACGGGACGACGCTCGACACGCTCGAGGAGCTGGTCGTCTCGGTCTCCGAGGCGAACGCGGGCGTCACGTTCCACGGGATCAACCTCGAGCTCGATTCCGAGTGGACGTTCGGAACGCGAGAGGTCTACGACTCCGAAGAGGAGAAAGTCCTCGAGGAGACGCTCGTCGAGCCGGCGGGTATGACGTGGATCACGTCGCTGTCGTCGCTGACCGAGCAGTTCGGTTCGGCGACGATCGTCGATCTCGAGTACGAGATCGAAGTCCGAGCGAGCGAGGGTCCGATCTCGAATTGGGATGTAGAGGTCACGGACGCCGAGCGCTCGGAGTCGGCGAAGAACTATCACCTGGTCGGCGGCCTCGAGATCCCCGGCGGGCTCTACGAGGTCGACGTCGTCTCCGCGGGGACGCTCGTCGACGAGGTGCGGCACCCGGACGACGTCTACCAGGGCGTCGAGTACGCCCACGACCTGAGCGAGCTCCCGACGCTCGAGGACGTCGACGACGTCGAGTGGACGGACGCGACGACGGTGTTCACCAGCAACGACATGGACACGGAGGTAGAGGTGTCGACGACGGTCACGGCCGGCGACACGATCGGGCTGAACTACGATCTCCAGGAGAACAACGACATCGTAAACGCGATGGTCGGATCGGCGGGCGGCGGCGGCGTCGCACCCGCTTCCGGGGGCGGGTTTATGTCGAGTATCTGGGGATGGGTCACGGCGGGAGTAACCGGGATCGCGGCGGCTCTCGGGATCGCGTCGTGGGTCTCCTCGTCGAACACGGGGGCGTAGATGTCGTCGGACGACTACACGGCCTCGGACGCCGTGGAGGACGGCACGGAGGGCGTCAACGATCAGGGTGTGCCGGCGTACGCTCAGGCGGCCGTGATCGGGAGCATCCTCGCGTCGCTCGGTTACGCGATCTCGGACCTGATCCTCTCCGTTCAGTCGACGCTGTTCGCACCGGTTCGGGCGTTCGCGAGCGGGATCGCGACGTTCATCACCGGAACACTCGGAGCGCCGGTGATTATCACCGACGCGGGAGCAGCGACAGCGGCAAGTTCGTTCGCGAGCGGGACGGCGGCGCTACTCGGACCGTTCGCGTTCCCCGTCGCTGTCGCGGTATCGGTCTCGGGTGTTCTGGTGTTCCTGTGGTTCGTGTCGAACACCTCGATCACTCCGTGGACGATATTCGGAGACGAGGACGAATAGCTATGAGCGGGGCCGACACCGGCGATTTAGAGGACGAGTACACCGACGGCGGGAGCGTCAAGTGGGGAAAGGTCGCGGGCGGGATCGCCGGGATCGGTCTCTCGGTGATCGGATACACGTACGCCTCGGGGATCCGTCTCGTCCGAGACGGTGCGACGGCGGTCGTCGACGGAATCGGATCGTTCTACGCGGTCCTGGTGTCGACGCCGTTCACGGCGGGCTCCGAACAGTTCGATCGTGCCGCACAGACGGCGGCCGACGGGCTCGCAGTGTTCGGTCCGCTCGCGTTCCCCGTCGCCGTGCTGATCGCCGTCGGGATGCTGCTACTACTGTTCTGGGGGGTCGGTCGGTATGTCTAGCCGACTGGTCCCGGACTCTGAGGAGGTCGCTGAGAACAACGGCACGGACGACGACGACGGCGGCGGCCTCGTCGCAAGTGAGGTTCGGAGTATCGTCGCGGGGATGTTCGTCGGCGGGATCATCGCGTTCGTGAGCGAGCTCGCGGGCTTAGGGATCGATATCGTCGACACGATCCGGTCGTCGCTGACGTCGGCGGGCTCGGGGATCGCCGACGAGGCGGGCTCACTCTCGACGACGGTCGTGGAGGTCGTGATCGAGACGCCGCTCGAGGCCGCCGGTGATCTCGCGACGTCGACGTGGATCTTCGCGCCGATCTCGTCGGCACTGGTGTTCGTGCTGGTGGCGGCGATCTCGGCGTTGATCATCTACGGGACGTGGCGGGCGCTGGTGGTGATAACATGAGCGTGCGAGACGGTCTCGGAGCGCTCTCGATCGGCGGCGGGTTCGCGGCGATCGCGGACCTCGTCGTGAACGGAGGCGACGTCCTCGTTCTGATCCTGACGTTCCTCCTGGATCAGTCGGGCCTCGTGTACCTCCTGATCGCTCGCCTCGAGGCGGCGGCTCCGAACGTCGCGTGGCTCCCGGCGGGAACGCTGTCGACGCTGTCGACGGCGATCGCGTTAGTGACTGCGGTCTACACGTTGTATCGGCTAGCAAACAGATTCGCGGATAGATTCGACGATGATGATTAGATCGAAAACTCGGAACGGAGCACAGAACCCCCCGGATGCGGGGCGGAGGCGACGATGATCGGATACGGATCACTGACGACGGTCGCGATGATAGCGGGCTTCGGAGCGTTCCTCGCGGTCGTCGGGCTGTGGATCCTCAACTACCGACGGACGGAGAACGCGACACGGGCGACGGATCGGACCTCGAGAAAGGTGGTCGGTGTTCTCTCGGGGGCCGTGTTCGCGGTCGTGATCGCGTTCAGCAACCTCGCGGGGCTCTTCGGGACGCTCGGCGATATCGTCTCGACGTGGCCGGGGGCGGTCGGTCAGTTCATCCTCGGGGGTCTCGCGGTCGCGGGCTTCGCGGGATGGATCGAGATCGGAGCCGTCGCGGGGACGGTCCTCGTCGTGGGGATCATCGTCGCGATCGCGGGGATCCGGAACTAAGATGATCGGAAGCTCTCGCGGAATCGTCGCCGTGGCGGCGCTGGTGGCTCTCCTCGTGATCGCCGCGGGAGTCGGTGGCGTCGCCGCCCAGGAGACGGAGAACAACTCCTCGTCGGCGAACGCGACGACGACGGGACCGTACGATCTCGAGGAGCTGAAAACGTGGGGCGTTCGCGCGTCGGAGAACGCGCCGGCCTCCGTGCGACGCTACGGCGACGGTCAGTTATGGCTCCGGTACGCGCCGGCCTCGATCGCGGGGAACCCGAACGACCCGAACACGTACCGCTACCTGTCGAAAGGGACGACGATCAAGCGCTCGGAGGTCTATCTCGGGGGAATCGTCGGGTGGGGAGCGAACGAGGAGCTCGACGTGACGGTCGTCTACTGGTCGGAGGGAACGCGCCGGATCGAGGACGAGGACGGGAACGTCCAAACCGTTCCGACAGCGGTGGATCAAACGGTCGACGAGACGACGGTGACGCTGTCGGGGAGCTACGACGAGGCGACGATCGAGCTCCGTCCGAGCTACGATGAGGCGCGACACGTGACGGTGTTCGCGGAGGGCGACGGCGGAGAGGCGACGTGGCGCTTCGACGTCCACACGTCTCAGACGGCCGAACCGGTGAACGTCGACACGGCCGGGGATCTCGCGATGTGGGCGGTTGGGTTCCTGGTGCTAACGCTGGTGCTGACGCTCGCGTTGATGAAGATCGCCCACCGGTTCCACGAGCGAGCGGGCAAGGGACCGGGCTACCCGATATGGCTCTACCTCGCCGCAGTGATCCCGGTCGGGTTCATCACGGTGGTCGCGGGGTATCGGCAGGTCCTCGATCAGATAGCCGAAGCGCCGTGGATACTGATCCCGGTCGTCGCGCTGTTCGCGACGGTCGCGGCGATCTCCTGGTGGGGCGACGACACGGAGCGCGTCGGAGTGATCCACCTCGATCTCACCGCTCCGTCGGCGAACGAGGACGGCACGGGCGAGATCCCGGTCAACGTGCGCACGTATGAGACCGCGAAGGTCGGCGGGGTTCGGGGGCTCGTGGTCAACGGGATCACGCCGTACCTCGCACGGGCTCGAGGAGCGATCCCGGAGCTGTCGCTGTACTGTATGGGAGAGGAGCGGACGGAGGATCCGAGCCTCCGGTTCGATGGCGGAACCGGCGTTTTCGATACGATCTACTTCGCGGATCCGTTCGACGAGGATCCGATCTCGATCGAGCGCGAAGGGTGGTCGCTGTCGCACCTCTACAACGCGCCGGATCTCGACGAGGGCGCGAGTACAGTCGACCGCCTCGCCGCTCAACTCTCAGCGGTCGCGTGGGAGAAGATCCTCCCGGCGATCGGGATCGTGCTCACCGGATGGGTGCTCGGGAGTCTCCTCGTTTCAAACGGGATCCTCGGGGCGCTCGTGGGGTTACTACCGGCGTTTATGTGGGCCGGGCGGCCGGTGAAAGGGAACGCCGAGTGGAACGTCGCGCCGGCGTCGTTCGGCTCGGTGGTCCTCGCGCTCATCAACTCGGCCGAAGAGCTCGACGAGGTCGCGGATCGCGACTACTTCAAGCAACGATACCAGGAGGAGCTCGGGAAGAACGTCGCCGAGCGGAAGAAGGTCAAAGAGGAGACGGAGCTCGGGAAGTTCGACGAGGTGATGGAAGCGATCGAAGAGGGTGATCCCGGGAGCCTCTCCGACGCGATCGACGACCGGGACGTCTCCGGAGGTGCGTCGGCGGATGACTGACGCTGACCTTTGGGACGGCCTCGAGGAGCTGACCGACGACGAGGACGACGAGGCGGATCCGGATCCGGTGGAGGATCTCGAGCCGCCGACGTTCGACGCGCCGACGCGGCCGGCACTGGAGACGCTGGCGCGAGATCAGCGGGATCTCCTCCGGTCGTGGCTCGCGGGCTTCGCGGATCGTGCCGATCTCCTCCGGTGGTGTCACGAGGCGACGGTCGCGACGCTCGGTCAGCTCTCACCGGAGTGGCACCGGGACCGACTGATGTCGCTCTCGGAGCTGTCGACGCTCGTCGTCGACGACCGGGAGCGCCGGCGGTGGGTCGACGAGGACGCGCTCCTCGATCGCGAACGAGCGCGTGAATGGCGGCTCGCCGTGGCGTCGACGGACCTGATCCCCGCGTGCCAGACGGCACTCCGGCGGATCCGCTGGAGCGCTGTCGAGTACACGAGCGACCACGACGACGATGATCCGGCGTACGTGGACGTCGACGACCAGGACGAGCCGGCGATGCGACCGGGGCTCGGGGAGACCGCCGAGCGTCAACGGTGGGTCGTCGACCGCGGCCTCGAGGGCTTCGACTCCCGCGACGAGATCGTGGAGCGCTGGATCCCGGTGGCGATCCACGCGTCGTTCGCGGAGCTCGACGAGAGCCTCTCGTCGGCGTTCTGGTCGGAGCAACCGCTCCGGGCGATGTTCGTCGATCGTGACGACCAGGCCGCACAGTTCTACCGGGAGTCGTTCCTCGCTGTCGAGTTCCTCCCGGCGTTCAACCGAGCGATCGAACAGTTAGCCGATCGATCCGGGGAGGCTGTCTCCGGTGGCGAGACGACCGATCACAGTCCGGTGAGGTATCCATCTCAATGAGCAAAGCACTCAACTCCACGCTATCCGCGGTAACGTCGGAGTCGGCGATCCGAGAGCAGCTCTCGGAGATGTTCGACTTCCACGAGAAGAGCGCTCAGGCGTACGGAGACGCGACGCTGAACAGACACAACGACGGGCAAGACATCTACAAGGAGCTCGGGATCGCGCCGTTCCACCGATATCTCGCGCTCAACGAGGCGAAGGGAAAGAACGTCGCGACGTACCCGAGCGCGTGGGTGACGCCGCTCGTCCACCTGAAAGGTCGAGAGATCGAGCTCGTCGAGCAGTTGGTCGGAGAGGTGGATTACGACCCGCACGACCCGCACCCGTCACACGAGGCGCTGGAGGACTTCCCACGGCCTCGTGCGAAGGTCCTGGAGTGGATCGCCGACGACGAGGGCGATCGAACCGGGTGGAAGGCTCAGGGGAACCGGACGATCGACGCGTGGACCGCGGGCGGGACCGACTACTTCGCGTATGGAAAACCCGGCTCAGGTAAGTCGACACTGATGGGGTTCACCGCGGCGGTGCTCCAGCAGGTCAACAACGAGACGGTGCTCCTCGCGGACACGCTCGACGATAGCGGGACTAACGAGCGCGCCGAGTGGCTTCCGCTCGCGCCGTGGACGACGATCGCGATCCCGGAGGGGATCCCGGTGGAGGTGCGGATCGTACCGGAGGCTCCGGAGGTCTCCTCGTTCACGGTCGGCCTCGAGGAGATATGTCGCGACGTTGTTCGGTACTCATCGCCGGTCGACCTACTCGGTCAGCTCGTCGAAGGTCAGTTCTACGTCGTCTTTCCGGATCCACTCCACCGTGGGTGTGAGGCCGTCTCTCGCTACTCCTACCACGGTCCGAACCGAGTGACGGAGGTCGGCGAGCCGGGACCGAGCGCGCCGACGCCGGCCGATCAGTGGTGGTTTGCGTTCGTCCAGGCGCGGATCAAGCGCGATATCTTCCCACACTGGACGTCGATCCTCGTCGACGAGGCGGGGAACCTGTTTGATCCGGACGCTGAAAAGGACGAACACGACGAGTACCAGAAGATCCGGAAGTACGCTAAGGACTTCGCGGACGCGCGGAAGAAGGGCGTCAGCGTCTACACGTACGCCCACGCGTTGAGCGAGGTCTCGCACTTTTTCCGGGCGAAACAGCGCTGGTGGGTGACGATGAACGGCGCGACGCCGCCGATCGGGAAGTCGCTCCCGGGCGACAAGTCGTGCCCGATCCCGACAGCGCGGTACTCGAGACAAATGGAGAGCGGCGAGGCGCTCACCTGGAACAGTCAGAACTACGCGTCGATCAACTGGCCGAACATCAAGCGGGGAGCGAGGCTCGACGCGGAGGTTTCGATCGATTTCGATCTCGAGGCGGTGGGGCTATGAGCGATTTCAAAAATCGATCGAGCGCGCGAAGTTCGAAAAAAAGCGCGCGGACCCTGGGGTCGGGATCGGGATCGACGTCTCCAGGCGCTGACAGACGGATCGAGAGCGCGCCGAGCGGGCGCCTCGCATACGCGCGCGGGATTAATATGCACGCCGACCACCCCCCCACCCCCCAGAATAGCGACGTCGGAGAACTAATCGAGGTTATGATATGACAGATTCACAGAGATACATCGCGACGCTACTCGCGTCGTTGATTGTGGTATCGGCACTCGGCGGCGTCGCGATCTCGCCGGCCGGAGCAGCGACGAGCGGACCCGAGGGGATGCTCGCGCTCGGGAGCGCCCAGGTGAGCGAGGACGTACCCGAGGGCGCGGATATGCCAATCCGGGCGAGCGACCTCGAGGGCGCAGTATACGCGAGCGACCACGCGGACACGCTCGAGGTCGTGCTCACGACGCCCGAGCGGGCGGACGAGTACCTGGGTCCGAACGCGAGCGTGCTGTCGGACGACGAGATCGCGATCGTGCTCCGAGACGACAAGGTCCACGACGGGCGCGACGTCGCGATCGATCTCGACGTCCTCGAGGCCGGCGTCGGATTCACTCCGGAAGTCGCGTACGGAACGCACGAGGACGGCGAGCAGTGGCGCTCGTCGATCGGGCGCGACGGCACAGTCGGGCGGTTCCACGTGCCGGAGTTCTCCGAAAACGCCGTTTCGTTCACGGGCGGCGTCTCGATCAACGCGACGCCGGCGACGGACGGATCACAGTTCAGTTACCAGCTCTCAGACGTCGATGCGGCCTCAGACGTCGCGGTGAATCTGACGGGAGTCACGAACACCGAGACGAATACGATCTCCTCGACGCTCACGTCGGGAACGATTAACGCCGATATATCAGGGACCGAGGACCCGCCGGAGACGACGCTCACGATTGAAGGTAACGGGTTTGGGACTCGAACGGACTCTCAAACCTTTAGCAATGTCGGCGATGGTCACTCCGACTCAATCTCGGTTGAGGGGAGCCTCTCGACGGATCCCGTCGCCGATGGTGCGACAGTCACGGTGACAGGGCAAACAAACGAGGGCACACAGCAGACTGTGAGTGGGAGCGCCAGCGACGGAGACTCCCGAAGCATCACGGTCCACGGAAATGCGGATCCTATCGGTTCTGAGGTCTCTGCTTCAGGGTTTCGCAATACCGTTCAGTATGATATCCCATACGGCGACGGTCCCTCATTTCAGTCGAGCGCATCGAAAGGCGAGACCCGGAGTTATACGATGGACACCGGAGATGTGGAGACTGTCGAAGAAGTCGAATTTCGAGGATCGAGTTACTATCTTAGCGAAGGTGTT
>NZ_JANHDI010000019.1 GCF_024494595.1 Halobellus rarus
CGGACAACTCGGAGACGGAGAGACTGCTACGCTGTCGTTCGCTCCGAGTTCGCTCGACTCGGGATCGAACGCTGTCAGTCTCGGGATGGCATCCGTCTCCTCGGATGCTCCGGCGATGACCGCGGACTACTCGATCGAGGTCGAGGAGGTCGACGGGGCTCTCGATCCGAGTGTCGACATCGATGAGGACGGGACTCCCGAAGTGTCTCACTCGGGACTGCTCACGAGCGGGCAAACGGAGTCCGCGACGATCGACCCGACCCTCTCCGACGACTCGTGGTCCGTCTCGGGATCGGGGAGTCCCGTGACGGTCTCCGCGGATATCACGGAAGCGACGGTTACGAGCGATCCGGCTGTCGAACTTAACGGCCAGACGGTCTCGCACACGGGGACGCTTGCAGACGGTGAATCTGTCTCGAAGACGCTCCCGGCTGACGCACTCCAGAGCGGGACGAATCGAGTGAACGTCTCGGTCGGCGACGGAACGCTCAGTAGCGACGCCCCGGATCCGAGCGTCGGCCTCGAACTCTCCCACGACGCGACGGACAAACAGACCGTCGACTACGCTGGCGAAGCCTGGAGCGAACGGTACAACGTCAGTCGGACCTACGGAAGCGCGACTGAAAACCCGACGCTCACGATTCCCTTCGACGGGAAGGTCGTCGAGATCGAATCTGTCGAACTCCGTCGCAACGGCGGGTCGTGGAAGGCCGCCGGGAACTGGGTGCACGATAGTACGACGCTGACAGTCGAGTTCGACGACGTCGAGAACGGCGACACGCTGGAAATCCGCGCGACCGGGCGGAAGGTCCGCACGGAGAACGGCGACATCCAGGTGACCGAACCGACGATCGAGGGCGACACGCTCAACACGGAGATCGAGATCACCGAGCGCCAGGAGGACTTCGTGATCGACGTCTCTGGGACGGCCGCGAGTGACCGGATCCACTACACGGCCGATGAATCCTGGGAGTCCTCCTCGTTCGTCGCCGTCGACGCGAACGGTGGTCAGGAACTCAGACTACCGGACGTGGTGGACGGCTCAACGACGCGCGTACGCACGGCTCCGCTGGAAGTCGACCCGCAGTCCGGATCTGCCGAGGTCGTCGTCTATGATGCTGACGAGCCGCAGTTCCATATCCGACCGGGCGAGTCCGAGGGCGACCTCGTCGACGTCGGGTGGATGGACGCGGCGTCGGAGGTGACCTACGACCTCGTCGACGACGACGGCAACCCGGTCGATACGTCGACGGCGAACTCGCCCGTGTGGTTCACGACGTCGGACGAGGCGGCGACGTACACGATCGTCGAATCCTCCGACAGTTCTGGACCGGACGTCCTCGGCCCGACCGACACCTCGGGCGGGACGGACGCGCCGCCCTGGATTCTACTCCTCAGCGTCGCGGGCGCGCTCGGACTGCTGATGCTCGTCTCACGCCGCGTCGGTAGCGACAGCAGCGGATCGGGCCGGTTCGGTCGTGGGACGCTGCTGTTCGCCATCGGGGCGGTCGTGGTCGCGATCGTCGCCGCCGAGCTGGTGACGGCCCAGCCGCTGCCGGCGGTCGTGATCGCGGCGCTCTCGGAGGCGGCCGCGTCGCTGGCGGGGCCGCTGGTGACGCTGACCGTCGGGCTCGGACTGCTCGTGGCGCTGTGGCAGGTCGACGTCCGGACGCGGGCGGACGTCCCGCGATGGCTGCTGATCCCGGGTGCGGGACTGGTGGTCGTCTTCGCGATCGAAACGATCTCGCCGGGGGCGATACTGGGGCCAATCTCGTCGGGCTTCGAGACGGTCGCGCCGGTCGTGCTGCTGACTGCCGCGGCCGGAGGCGTGTTCCTGATCCGCGAGTGGCTGCGTGCGCGACGTGCGGAAGCCACGACGCCGGACACGCAACTGAGCGTGGACCTCGGGAGCCTTCGACGCCGCTCCTCGAACGATGACGACGGCCGGAGGTGACGATGATCGGATCGCTGATCACGTCGGTTCTAGCGTACCTCGGTCTCGGTGGGAGCGTGATGACGGGCGCTGTGCTGCTCCTCGTGGCGTTCTACCTCTACCGCGGAGTCTCGGCCGGGCGGACGGTCGCGACACTCGCGGGATCGCTCGCAGCGTACGCGCTCGTGCTCCTGGTCGCGGTCGGGTTCGCGATTGTGCTCGGATGGATCGACCCGCATCCAGGGACGGCGTTCGAGGACGTCACGACGGCGGTCCGGATGCTCATCGAGGCCGGGAGCGGGCCGATGGGTGACGTCTGGACGTGGATCCGAGGATCAGTATGACGATCGTAGCCGACGTCGGGATCGACGTTCCGGATACAACGCGCGTATTCAGGACGCACGAACCGCGTTCACCGTCTCGACAGCACACTGAACAGGACCACCACTAGTTGACTGCTTTGGATAACTCGGCCCCTGCCTTGAATTTCACGACGTTCTTAGCAGCGATCTGAATTTCTTTGCCAGTCTGGGGATTGCGGCCCGTCCGTGCGGAACGCTTCGAGATACTGAACGACCCGAAGCCCCCGAGTGACAACCTATCGCCTTTTTTCAGCGCTTTCGTCGTTGCATTGATGAACGCATCGAGCGCCCGCTTCGCGTCCGCCTCCGACAACTTGCTGTCCGTCTGACTCGCGATGTACTCCGCGTCGATCACCACGTCAGCGTCCCGGCATTTCGCACTAGCCTCGTCGCCTTTGCCGGGGTTGAGATCGAGGGCGGCCGCGAACTCTGGGCACGAGTCGAAAGCCACCAGTGAGTTGTCCGCAGGCCCGTTTCCGGACCCTGGACTCCGCCCTGTCCGAGCGGAGCGCTTCGAGATACTGAACGCCCCGAATCCAACTAGGACGGCACTATCGCCCTGCCTCAGGGCCTTCGTTGTCGCGTTGATGAACTCATCCAGTACCTTCTCCATCTCCGAATTCCTCAACCCGGCTTCACTCGCCATCGCCTCTATCAGCTCGGCTTTGTTCATCGCCGCAACTTGACCTGAGGTCGACCCCAAGGCTAGTCCGAAAGTCGTCGAGAGGATCGCCCCGTTCCGGAGAATGGCTCGTCGCGAAAGCTTGCTTTGGGTCATCGTATTCTTATTCACGATACTGTATCGCTCCGCATAAATATAAGCATATTGTAAATACCATTTCAGGTTTGTTTCTTCTCGGGAGGGTCGAGAGAGCGCGCTGGCTTAGGTTGTGAGCGTATTCGGGCAGTTAAGCCAGTTTACAACGAGTACTCGGTACCTGCTGAACTGATCCTCTATATCAGCAGCGTGTTCCTGACAGATTCTGAGTAGATGACGGCCTGAATCGATTAGGGAGTCATCCATACTGACCGAATCAACGAAGCAGAAAACGAGTATAAGAACCGTTGTGTGGCTCCCGTCACTGCGTTTCATCTGGAGGGGTCGAATTTTTGCGCAGCCGCAGGGGTATTTTCTGTTTCTGTCCCTTTTAGGGACACTCCCTAAGGGGATCTTCGCACCCGGTGCGAAGGCCCCGTGTGGATTCACGTAGTCTCTCTCCGAAAGAAACGATCGCGATCGAAACGCGACTCCACGAGAAACAGGGGTTAGCCGGAATGGTATTTAAAGAAACAGGGGACAGAACGGTGTTGCCACTCAGCAGTCACCGCGCTACCAGGTGATTTTCTCTCGCTTCACGAGGCCGCCGTCGCGATCTCGCCCGCGGACCGCACGCGCCTGGAACTCGAGATCCACGAAGTCGATGACGTCCCGACCGGCACGACACCATGCGTCGAGACCCTCCTCGAGAACCTCCTGGATCGTCGGTTCCGGATCGCTCTTCAGCTCCGAGAGGACCGTGTCGAAGCGGATCTTCCCGCGGTCCTGATCGTTCCGTCGTTCGAACTCCGCGCCGTACTTGTCCATCCACCGCTGGATCGCCGAGTCAGCGGCCGATCGCGTCTCGACGTTCGCGAGCTTCGCGACGCGCTCGATCCCGCTTCCGACGAAGTTCTCGACGCGCTCGACGATCGCGGTGATCTCCTGGCGGATCTTCTCCGAGTAGTACCGGACGAGACCGCTGTCGTTCACGACGACGTCGCCGATCTCCTCGAGGGCGCGGTAGATCTGACTGACCGAGTAGCCGGTCTCGTCGGCGAGATCATCGTAACGCGCCTGCCCTCCGTCCGTCGCGAGCGTCTTCATCACGTCGCGAGCGCTCGGGGAGAGGTCCTGGAGGACAGTCGTGATCAGGTTCCCCTGCTCGGCCTCGAGCTGCGGCGTCGGATCGTCCCAGTAGCCGATCGATCGCTCGGACTCCTCGATCTCGAAGTGGTCGTCCTCGACGAACACGGTCGGGTCGGGCTTGATCGGGATGCCCGCCCATCGGAGCGTGTTCACGAGCGTCTCGTCGAGCTCCCGCACGAGGTCGTCACGATCGCTCCACTTGACCGAGTGACCGTTACTCCGGTACTCGCCGGTGAACCCGTCCGTCGTGTTCAGCGACTTGTGGAACGCGACACCGAACTTCGGCGAGGACAGCGGGTCGTCCTCGGTCTCCGCCGAACGGACGTGTTTCGGGTGATAGCTCTTCAGCCGCTTCCCGAGGTTGTGGTCATCGATCAGATCCGACGAGGAGACTGGGTCGAGTTCCATCGCGTGCCGATAGCCTACGATCTCGGAGTTGTCTCCCTTGTAGACCCACTGAGAGCCCTCCTCGTCGGCGAGGAGGTGCATCATCGAGTAGAACGCGCCGGTCGATCGGGTGAGCTTCTTCGCGTACTCACGCTTCAGCCGGACGTATCGCTCGAGGGTACTGATATTCGAGTCGCCGCGGATCCGGTTGAAGTACCGCCGGGAGATGTCGGTCCCGGCGTGGTCGGCGAGCTCCTGGAGGGAGCGCTGAAGGAGCCACTGGTACTCGTCGAACGAGAGGTTCGATCCCTGGAGGTGGATCTGACAGCCTTCGCCGCCACACCATGGAATCCGTGCTTCGTCTCCGTTCGGCTTCTTCAGTCCGTCCCACCGCGGAGAGACCACGTAGTCGGCCTTCGCTTCCGTATGGACGCTCTCGACGTGGATCTTCCACTCGTAGACCTTCTCCCCGTCGATCGGATCGGCCGGCCTCGGAGCGAGTCCCGTATCGGCGTTGTAGGTGAATCGGATCTGCCACTCCTCGCCGCCGATCTCCCGCTGAATCTCGGCGTAGCCGTCGAGGTCCTGAATCCCGATCTGGGTGAGCGCCCAGTAGGGACTCAGTCCGTTGTCGGTGAACCACCAGAACGCGTCGATCTCGTGGTTCGTCGGCGCTTGGTGGCTCACCGCTCTTCACCCCCGTCAGTCGCGACGGTCGACTCTTCGGAGTCGGAGAGGTAGGCGTCGAGATCTCGATCGAACGGCGACGGGGACTGATAGGTCCTGCGGGACTTCCGTTCGCTCCCGTCCTCGTCGAGGAACACCGCACAGCTCTCCAGCGGCGGACCGCGATCGATCGGCCTCGCTCGCTCCTCGCGATCGCCGTGTTCGTCGAGCCAGGTCCCGCGGTCGTCGAGCGCGTTGAGGACTCCCTGACGGGGCTCGCGATCGTAATGGTCGGCGAGCTTCCTCTCGACCGCTCGCCACGCGGAGAGGACCTCCAGAGAGTCGATCCCGCCGATCCGTTCGCGGACCATTCGCTGGGCGTCTCGATCGCCGACGAGATCGCGATCGAGGAACCGAGCGGGATCCTCTCCGAGCCGGTCTCGGAGCCGGGGGAACTCCACGCGATCTCGAGTCCGACGAGCGCTCATCGGTTGGGGGCCTCCGTCGGTTCGCCCTCGAGGAGCGCGGCGCACTCCCGGCAGACATGTTTTCCCTGGACGATGACCTCGGCGGCGTTGTCACACGGGCCGAAGCAGCGCGTCAACGCGCCTCACCTCCCGGGATTCGGGCCTTCGGCTGTGTGGGGAAGCCGTTCTTCGGGTGGTACTGCCGCTTCGAGGGTCGGTTCGAACGACAGCCGAGACAGAGAACGACGACGTGCTCGGCGTCACCGAGGACACAGAGGCGAGCCTTCTCCGGCCGGGTGATCTTGGTTCCGCAGTCGTAGCACCGCATCACCGCCGCTCACCTCCGTCAGTCGCGACGCGCTCGGGACCGCCATCCCGCAGCGCGCCGGGTTCCGCGAACCGTTCTCGGGCCGGACAGGTCCGACGAATATGGAGTGAGAGACTCGCGTGGTCGCTGATCGGTTCGCCGCAGAGTGGACACTCGACGGTGCAGATTCGGAGGTTCCCGTCGGCGTCGGCGCGACGCTCCAGCGTCACGGCGACCACCCACCTGTGATTCGAACCGACAGACGGCAGAGGGGGCCGTCAGAATTTTTCTTCTGTTTCGAAGAAAGAGGCCTCTGTCTGTTTTCGTTATCGCACGAGATTAGGTGGCTGGGGAGTTGTGGCCCCGAATCCGGGTTGGCAAAATGCCAACCGGAAAGGGGATGGGCCAACACGGTATTGACAAATTCGGGTTTCGATCCGGCGCTGTCTGCTAATTTCTGATTTAAAGTTTTCTGTCATAAGTTGTCAGGAATGTACTCTCGACGGCGGCGCATCCGGTCGCGCTCGC
>NZ_JANHDI010000020.1 GCF_024494595.1 Halobellus rarus
TTCGAAATGAAGAGAGCCCACGAGACACCGCGTCTCGTGGGCTCTTTGAATGAGTGTATGAGTGGGAGGCGGCGAGCCAGTGTTCCCAGAGGATCGCTCACTCCAGTACTTGCTGACACGCTGGCAGGCTTAACTTCCGTGTTCGGGATGGGTACGGGTGGAACCCTGCCGCTCTGGCCGCCTTAACGCCGACTCGTGGACTCGAACCACGCGCTCTCTCTTCTCTCATCGAAGAGAGAGAGAGTGACCGTCGTCGGTCTTCAGCCAACCGCTGCGTACAATTACCATTGTGATCGAACGCGCGCAATCCAGTTTCCGCCTGAACCCGTCCATCGAGTGGACTAAGTGTAGTGTAAGTCTCGGACCACCAAACACGTCCAACAGCGTGCGTAACCGCGTATCCTATGCAGGATACTGGCACGACACTGTATTCTCGTGTATGAGTGTGGCTTCGGACTGTTAGTGCTCGCGGGCTTAACACCTCGTTGCCTCGGTGCGTACACCCCGAGTCTATCTAACTCGTCTTCTACGAGTGTCCTCGGCGGTACTTCTTTTTGAGGTGGGTTTCGAGCTTAGATGCGTTCAGCTCTTACCCCGTGGTGCGTGGCTGCTCGGCATCTGCCCTCTCGGACAACCGATACACCAGCGGCACCCAATCGTAGTTCCTCTCGTACTATACGATCGTTCCTCTCAAGTACCAATACACCCCCAATAGATAGCAGCCGACCTGTCTCACGACGGTCTAAACCCAGCTCACGACCTCCTTTAATAGGCGAACAACCTCACCCTTGCCTGCTTCTGCACAGGCAGGATGGAGGGAACCGACATCGAGGTAGCAAGCCACTCGGTCGATATGTGCTCTTGCGAGTGACGACTCTGTTATCCCTAAGGTAGCTTTTCTGTCATCAACGGGCCCCATCCAGGAGCCTCGTTGGTTCGCTAGACCACGCTTTCGCGTCAGCGATCCTCGTTGGGAAGATCACTGTCAGACTTCCGTGTGCTCTTGCGCTCTTCTCCGGGTTTCCGACCCGGGTGAGGAAATCTTTGGGCGCGCTCGATATCTTTTCGAGCGCGTACCGCCCCAGTCAAACTGCCCGGCTACCGGTGTCCTCCGCCAGGAGTGAGAGTCGCAGTCACTAACGGGTAGTATTTCACTTGGGTCTGGGTGGCCCGCTAGCGCGGGTACCTCTGTAATGACTCCTACCTATGCTGCACATCAGCGACCACGTCTCAGCGACAGCCTGCAGTAAAGCTCTATAGGGTCTTCGCTTCCCCTTGGGGGTCTCCAGACTCCGCACTGGAACGTACAGTTCACCGGGCCCAGCGTTGGGACAGTGACGCTCTCGTTGATCCATTCATGCAAGCCGCTACTGAAGCGGCAAGGTACTACGCTACCTTAAGAGGGTCATAGTTACCCCCGCCGTTGACGGGTCCTTCGTCCTCTTGTACGAGGTGTTCAGATACCCGCACTGGGCAGGATTCAGTGACCGTACGAGTCCTTGCGGATTTGCGGTCACCTATGTTGTTACTAGACAGTCGGAGCGTCCGAGTCACTGCGACCTGCTCGGTCAAAAGCAGGTATCCCTTCTTCCGAAGGTACGGGACTAACTTGCCGAATTCCCTAACGCCGGTTGCTCCCGACGGGCCGTGGCTTTCGCTGCCTGAGCACCTGTGTCGGATCTCGGTACGGTCGCCGTGCGTCTTTTCACGGGCTCTCGGTACCAGCGACTTTCGCTGTCTCGTGATTCGATCGCTTCGTGCCGTTACGGCATCCACGATGTTCCACGATTCGACGGGGCGAAGGCCCCGCTCGCTGTTTCCAAAAGCGTCGACGTACTGCACGGTGGTACTGGAATATTAACCAGTTTCCCTGGTTGTCCCGGTCGAGTTACGGCGGGACTTAGGACCGACTAACCCTCGGCTGATTAGCAGTGCCGAGGAACCCTTGCTCGTTTGGCCGTCGGGGGTCTCACCCGACTCTCGCTGCTACTGTGACCAGGATTTTCGTTACTGAACGGTCCACGCGAGCTCTCGCCCGTGCTTCCGCCCATTCAGTACGCCAAGCCTACTAGGTCGTCCTGTGATGGACGCTGCTAGGTCTCGGTGGTAGATTTGAGCCCCGATCATTTTGGGCGCCTCGAACCTCGGCCGGTAAGCTGTTACGCTTTTCTTAGAGGGTAGCTGCTTCTAAGCTCACCTCCCGGCTGTTTAGGGCTCGAGACCACCTTCGATCGCACTTAATCTACACTTGGGGACCTTAACCCAGCTCTGGGTTGTCTCCCTCACGGTACACAGGCTTACCCCGCATACCGGATTCCCGACGTCTACGGCGTCTGCAAGTTCGGAGTTTGACAGGAAGGCCGACTCCTCTCGGAGGCGGGACTTCCAATCGGTCGCTCTACCTCGCAGACTACCTCAGTCGAGGTCATGCTTCGACATGTTTCGGCTGGAACCAGCTGTTGCCGAGTTCGATGGGCCTTTCACCCCTACGCACGAGTCAGAGGAGGGTATTGTAGGACACCATCCCTTCAGGCCTCCACGCAGCTTTCGCCACGCTTCACCTTGCTCGCGCGTAGATCACTCGGTTTCGGGTCGCATCATCGGGACTCCCCGCGCTTGAACACGGCGGCCCTGGTCCGGAAGGACTGCGGCCATGTCGGTTTCCCTGTGCCTGCCTGGATGGTCCAGTTAGGCTTGCCTCGATAATGCACTCCCTGGGTCGTTTTTCAAAACGCACGACGCGACATCGGCTTCCCCGGGGTTCTACTGGTGGGTCGCCCCACGGTCGTTTTCCTGGGGACCTTGTATGCCCCGTCGTTCTATCACTGACTGAGTTCAGGCCCTATTGCACCGCCCTGTTCGGGGTGCTTTTCAGCGTTCGCTCACGCTACTTGTTCGCTATCGGTCTCGAGGAGTGTTTAGTCTTCGCAGTTGATGCCTGCGAGATTCACGAGGAATATCCAATCCTCGCTACTCTGGAGTTGGTCCGGGATCTTCTCGACTAGATACGGGGCTGTCACCCTGTATCGCACTCCGTTCCAGGAGATTTCTCCAGTGTTGAAGATCCGTTGTGACCAGTCCGAACACCACATTTCCCGTGAGGGATTCGGTTTGGACTGTGTCGCGTTTACTCGCGGTTACTAACGACATCGCTGTTGTTTTCTGTTCCTGCTCCTACTGAGATGTTTCAATTCGGAGCGTTCCCCATTGCGCGAAGCAATTGCGGTGGGGATTCCCATTCGGAGATCCTGAGTTCTTTGCCTCCGTGCGGCTCCCTCAGGCTTTTCGCAGCTTGGCACGTCCGTCGTCGGCTCTCGAGCCGAGCCATTCACCAGCCAGTACAGTAGCCAGTTTGAGTGTCGTGTGTTACGACTCGTCTGTAGGCGTCACGCGTAGTGCGGGACGGTTACAGACGACTGTTTTGCTGTTGGTTGCAAGTTGAATTGCAGTTGAGTTGGTGATCTGAGACGTCCACAATGTGTCCGTCCTCGGTGGACGGGTTCAGTGGGCGTCTGGATTGCGCGCGTACAATGGCCGTCATTGAACGTCCGGTGGCTGCCGGAGCGTCCGTCGAACCCTTCCTATCCGCGCTTTCGCGGGATAGTGCATCAGTTCGTGTCCAATCCAGTCGAATGCTCGGGATCACTTAAGGGACTCGTTTCGGTGAGGCCCTGTGTAGTGATCTCGTGTTCGAGTGGATTGGGTGATGGACCCGCTGGGATTTGAACCCAGGGCGTCCTCCTTGCAAAGGAGGTGCTCTACCGCTGAGCTACGGGCCCGTGTTAGCCTTGGTGGTTCTTAGGTGCCTGTCTGGTGTGTGTTGAATACTGAACGGTCCGCGCGATGAGTGAAAGTGGGTCAGGCGCGACGGCCTGATCCCGGTCTGTAGGAGGTGATCCAGCCGCAGATTCCCCTACGGCTACCTTGTTACGACTTAAGCCCCCTTGCGAAGCCCAGATTCGACCATCGTGAGATGGCCTCATCCGGACCTCACTCGGGTGCTTTGACGGGCGGTGTGTGCAAGGAGCAGGGACGTATTCACCGCATTCTTGTGAAATGCGATTACTACCGAATCCAGCTTCATGTGGGCGAGTTTCAGCCCACAATCCGAACTACGATCAAGTTTCGGAGATTAGCGCCCTCTTTCGAGGTGGCAACCCATTGTCTTGACCATTGTAGCCCGCGTGTAGCCCAGCTCATTCGGGGCATACTGACCTACCGTTGCCCGTTCCTTCCTCCAGTTTGGCACTGGCAGTCCTCTTAATGTACCCAGCCAGTCGAAACTGCTGCTGGCAATTAGGAGTGCGGGTCTCGCTCGTTGCCTGACTTAACAGGACGCCTCACGGTACGAGCTGACGGCGGCCATGCACCTCCTCTCTACAGCTCGTGGTGAGGTCATCAACCTGACCGTCATTACTGTAGTCGGAGCTGGTGAGATGTCCGGCGTTGAGTCCAATTAAACCGCAGGCTCCTCCGGTTGTAGTGCTCCCCCGCCAATTCCTTTAAGTTTCATCCTTGCAGACGTACTTCCCAGGCGGTTCGCTTCTCGGCTTCCCTACGGCACAGCACAGGCGCGTAGCCTGTGCCACACCTAGCGAACATCGTTTACGGCTAGGACTACCCGGGTATCTAATCCGGTTCGAGACCCTAGCTTTCGTCCCTCACTGTCGGATCCGTCTTCTCGAGATGCTTTCGCCATCGGTGGTCCGTTCGGGATTACGGGATTTCACTCCTACCCCGGACGTACCTCTCGAGCCTTCCGGTCCCAAGCCCTGAAGTTTCCGCCGGACGCCCACACGTTGAGCGTGTGGATTTCCCGACGGACTTTCAGGGCCAGCTACGGACGCTTTAGGCCCAATAAGATTGGCCATCACTTGAGCTGCCGGTATTACCGCGGCGGCTGGCACCGGTCTTGCCCAGCTCTTGTTCGTGTACCGCCCTACGGTACACAAAAGCGAGGACGATATGCCCTCGCACTCGGAGTCCCCTTATCGCACTGGCGTGCAGTGTAAAGGTTTCGCGCCTGCTGCGCCCCGTAGGGCCCGGAATCTTGTCTCAGATTCCGTCTCCGGGCTCTTGCTCTCACAACCCGTACCGATTATGGGCACGGTGGGCCGTTACCCCACCGTCTACCTAATCGGCCGCAGCCTCATCCTACAGCACCGTAGTGTTTGTGACTCCCGGCGTTCCAGCGTGGGAGTTGTATACTGAGTTAGCCTCAGTTTCCCGAGGTTGTTCAGTTCTGTAGGGTAGGTTGGCCACGTGTTACTGAGCTATCTGCCACGAGTGTGAACTCGTGCGACTAGCATGGCTAAATCGGACTCCGATAGCAATGGCCTCCGGCAGGATCAACCGGAATGGGTCTCCCCGGTGAAGGGGAGGGGTGTGGCGGGATTCCTTCCAGATGGAAGGGAATCACCAATCGTCATTGCGTGGTCCGTTCAGTGGTTC
>NZ_JANHDI010000021.1 GCF_024494595.1 Halobellus rarus
TCAGCGTAATTCAAGGTGGAGCCTCCGGCCTCAAGGAGCGACCGAAGAGAGCGAGTAGGCCGGAGAGGAAACCGACATGGTACGACACAACCGACACACTCCAACCGATCGACTCCCAACGTATAAGTACCGTTGGTCCTCCCCTGAAGTATGGACGTGCGTCGAACCGCCGTCGTGAAACTCGCCATTTCCGACGAGCAACGCGACGTACTCCACCGAACCGCCGAGCAATACCTGTACTGCGCGAACCGAACCGCCGACTACTGTTGGTCGGACACCTCATACACTAAGTGCAAGACCAACAAGCGGCAGGTCCGGGACGCGCTCTACTCCGAACTCCGAGCGGAGACGGACTTACAGGCACAACTCGTCCAAGCCGCCATCCGCCGCGCCGTCGGATCCGTCAAAGGTGTTGTCGAACGCTGGAAGAAGGGACAGCGCGTCTCTTGCCCGACATTCACCGCTGAGACGACGGACTACGACACGCGAAGCGCGACCTTCTACCCCAACAAGGTGTCGCTGGCAACTGTTGAGGGTCGGGTCGAACCCTCGTTCGTTCTCCCGGCAGACAGCCTGACGCCCTACGAGCAGTACGTACTCTCCGAGGACTACGAGTTCTGCGAGAGTACGCTTCGGTACGACGCGGCAACAGACGAGTTCTACCTCAACATCTCGACTCGACGGTGTGAGTCGGACGGCGACGACGCAGAGGTTTCGGAAGATACCGGGCACCCCGACCAAACGGTCCTCGGTATCGACCTCGGCGTCAACAGTCTCGCCGTCTCCTCAACCGGTACGTTCTGGCAAGGTGACGATTACGACCACTGGTGTCGTGAGTTCGAGAAGCGACGTGGAGAGATGCAACAGCGCGGTACACAAGCCGCACACAACGCCCTGCTTCGACTCGGTAAACGCGAAGAAGCGTGGCGGAAACAATACATCCACACGGTCGCCAACGAACTCGTCGGGGAAGCCGTCGAACACGATTGCGACGTAATAGTGTTTGAGGACTTGACCGACATACGCGAGCGGCTTTTGCACGCGAAGTGGCACCACGTATGGGCGTTTCGACGCCTCTACGAGTACGTCTCCTACAAAGCACCCGAGCAGGGCGTCTCCGTTGAGCAAGTTAAGCCGAACCACACATCCCAACGCTGTTCTCGGACGGACTGTGGGTTCACGCACGAGGACAACCGCGACGGAGAACACTTCTGTTGCCAGAAGTGCGGATACGAGGTGAACGCGGACTACAACGGCGCGAAGAACATCGGGCTACGCTACGCCCGGAACCGACGACACAAACTCCGTTCCTCGCCTAAGTCGGGGGGCGGAGACGCAAAAGTAGACCTGCGTATAAATGGTGGGACGTTGAATGGCAAGAGTCACCGGCCTACCGCCGGGGACTGATTGCCGGAAGTCCACATCAAAGCCCCATCACCAGAAGTCTTTGATTTCTGGTTAGCAGTCAGAAACCATTGGTTTCTGACGACACCCTCAAGGACCGAGGCCCGTATGCGCCGAGGGAGTAGGGTGGGGTAGTTTAC
>NZ_JANHDI010000001.1 GCF_024494595.1 Halobellus rarus
AGAACGGGACTTTCGAGGTCACGAGAACGGGACTTTCGAGGTCACGAGAACGGGACTTTCGAGGTCACGAGAGTCAGCGCGGAGACTCGCGGGACCTCAAAAAATCCGTACGAGGGCGACGGAAACCGAAGATCGGATTCAGTTCGTCGTCGACCGGGAGCGATCGTCCGACTCGGGTGGTTCGACCCCCTCGACCGCCTCGACTGTCTCCGTCTCTTTTTCGGTGTCGACGTGCCAGCGCGTCACCTCGTCGTCGAACTCGCCGAGGCGCTCGCTCACCTGCTGTTTCAACTCGTCGTCGTTGACGTTGACCTCGAAGATGAACGAGACGTCGTCCCCGCGCGTGGATTTCTGGATGTTGGCGCTGACGAGTTCGTTGTCGAAGTAGTACGGCGCCAGTTGCGTCATCACCCGCTGGTAGACAGTGTTCTCGACGCGGCGGAGCGCCCGACGTCCGGCGGAATCTGCCGCGCGCGCGACGTAGCCGAGCGATTCCGACCAGCGCTCGACGGCCTCGTCGTTGTCGCCGTTCTCGACGTGTTCGTAGGATTCCGAGAGCCGCTCGCCGGCGGTCTGGAGGTCCTCGTCGGGGGCCTTCCCGGCCTTCTCACCCTCGCCCTCCGCGACGCTCGCCTGCGCTGCGGTCTTTTCGCTCACGTCCTCGCCGAGTCGTTCGTGGGACTTCGGCCGCCACTCGTCCCACTCCTCGAAGGCGTCGCTGTCGACGCCCGCGTCTCGGAGTGCGCGTGTGATGCGTTCGCCGTGTTCGACGACGTCGCCCCAGGTACCCCGGACTTTGAATCCGGAGACACTCTCTTCCATCGTCTCGCAAAAGGTACGTTCGTCTAGGTATAAAACTCTACTCCGAGCGTTGCGAGCGCGTCACACGCGAGTCTCGTTTCTCGACGGGATGTGCGGATTTCGCGAACGGAAGAGGTGGATTTCTCGAACGGAATGGGTAGATTTCGCGAACGGAACGAGCGGGTTCGTGACGAACTGGGAGCTACCCTGCGTCGACCCGAGAGGCTTTTGTGCCGAACCGAAATGTATCGCGTATGGGATACACCGTAGTGAGCCAGGGGGAGGTGAGTCCGGCCGAGGGGCGGCCGTGTGAACTGCGCCGACTCTCCGAGGCCGCGGAGATGTCGAACCTCGCGATCAACCGATTCCGCGCGGAGCCGGGCGAACAGATCCCGCTCGCGTATCACTACCACGACGAGCAGGAGGAGGCGTTCTACGTCCTCTCGGGGACGATGCACGTCGAGACGCCGGAGGAGACGTATCAGATCGAGACTGGATCCCTGTTCACTGTGACGCCGGGATCGCCGCATAGGGCGTACAATCCGGAGGACGCCGAGGCGCCCGTCGAGGTGCTGGCTGTCGGTGCGCCGGCGGTCGAGGGGGACGCCAACGAGTACGATCCGTCGGAAGAGGACTCCGACGCCGAATCCGGATCCGGAACCGACGCCGAATCCGAAACGGGAGGGATCTGAGATGACGATCGAAGACCGCGACGACGCCTACCTGATCACGCACGCGCTCGCGAAGGACACCCTCTCGCGACTCCGCGACGTCGAGACCGAGCAGGTCGCGTTCCGCAAGGGCCTGGTCAAACTCGGGCGGATCTGCGGCTACGAGATCATCGACGGCGCGATGGAGACCGAGTACGTCTCCGTCCAGACGCCGCTGACGGAGACGACCGGCGAGCGGGTCAAGGGGCTCGACGACGTCGTGATCGTCAACGTCCTCCGGGCGGCGACCCCGTTCGTCGAAGGGCTGCTGAAGGCGTTCCCGCGGGCCAAGCAGGGCGTCATCAGCGCCGGACGAGACGAGACCGCCGGGATGGACGACGAGGGTGGGTTCCCGATCACCATCGACTACGTGAAGCTCCCGGAGATCACCGAGGACGACACCGTCATCGTCGCCGATCCGATGCTCGCGACCGGGTCGACGATGTGCGCCGTCCTCGATCACGTCCTCGAATCGGCGGCGGTCGAACCGGCCGACCTGTTCGTCCTCTCGGCGGTCTCCGCGCCCGACGGACTCCTCCGCGTCGGCGAGGAGTTCCCCCGAGCCGACCTCCTGACAGTCGCTATCGACGACTACCTCGACGACGACGGGTACATCGTTCCCGGCCTCGGCGACGCCGGCGACCGCGCGTTCAGGACGACGTAGGTCCACGAGCGGTCTCAGAGACGCACCAGCGACGTGAACAACTTTACCGACGCGCCGCTCAGAGGCACGTATGACCGGAAGCGAACCCTGCGATGCCTGCGGCGATCCGATCGAAGAGGCGCTGGCTCGGACGGTTCAGTTGAACGTCGATCGCTCGGAAGTCGATAGGCAGCGGCTCTGCCCCGCTTGCTTCGCCGATTGGATCGAGCGCTACCGAACCGAGATGCAACCGCGGGCGGCCGAGAACACCGTCGACAGCGACGCCGACATCATCGTCGATTGAGCCGCGAGCAGTCATCGTCGATTGAGCCGCGAGCAGTCATCGCCGACTGAACCGCAGGCCGCCACCGTGGATTGAGGTCGGAGGGAGCGGGACTTAGACCGCGTAGCGGCGGGGGTCGTTCGATTCGCCCTCGAAGATGGCGATGTACGGGTCGCCCGTCTCGTCGTCCGGGCAGGCGGTAGTTCGCTCGATCGGGAACGTCTCGCCGGTCGTGTTCGCGGCGTCGAGATACAGCGTCACCGGGAACGTCTTCGAGCCGAAACTCATCACGTGCTCGTTGTAGCCGTCCTGAACGTTCAGGTGGGCGCGGACCGGCGGCCGCTCCTCGCGTTCGGGTTCGCTCGGATGTCTGTACTCGCTCCAGTCGCCGGCGGCGCACACGCCGTAGTTTGGCGTCTCGACGCGCTCCGGCAGGGGCGTGGGGTTGTTCGCGACGACCGATGCGACCTGGACGTCGCCGCGGGGCGACTCGGTGATCTCGATCCGGTTCTCGACCTGGAGTTCGTACGCGAGACCGCCGGTAACCACGTCGACGACGAGCACGAGCGCGACGACCGCGGCGACGGCTCCGAAGAGGTACGTCGCCTGCGCCCCGCTCAGGAGTCGATTCCCGCCGTCGAAGCGCGTTCGGACCGCGAACAGCGCGGCCGCGAGCAGCAGGAGCCCCAGGACCGTCGCCTCGTTTCCGAGGTCGAACGTGTTCACGAAGTCGAAGAAGATTCCGACCACCGAAACGACGACGACGCCGTATCCGAGGAGCGTCAGCTGTCGGTCCGTCGTTCGCTGGGAGATGGCGAAGACGCCGGTGAGAAAGGCAAGGGCGATCAGGGTCTTCGAGACGGGTGAGACCCCGAGTTCGACGCTGAAGACGAAAAAGAGGACCGCAATCGTCGTGAGCGCTGCCGCCGCGCCGTTGAACAGCGTCTCGGAGTCGATAGCGACCATACAGATCGCTTCGAGACGGGACACCAATATCTCACCGGTGGGACAAACGGCTCTTTCAGTCTCACAGCGGATCGATCGGAGAGAGATACCGTCGAGAGTTCGTTTCCGGAACGGGAGAATCTCGGGATGGAACCCCCTTCTTTCGTCTCGAACCTCGACGCAGTGATGCGGTGCAACTTCGAAAGGAAGCGGAAGAAATACACCCTCGTACTCTCCGGAGCGATACGGAGAAGAGGCCTCACGCGAGTCGGCGACTTCTATCGTCTCTCCCGGTCCGAACGGCGTCGGTGCTCGGTGATTTGATCGTCGTTCGACGTCGGAGCGGGCTGTGAGTTATCGTTCGACGTCGGGGCGGGCTGTGAGTTATCGTTCGACGTCGGGCCGAGCTGAAATCACCGTTCGATGTCGGCGCGGCCGCTCGTCGCGCTACGGATTCGGTCGCGGAGCGTCGCGCCCTCGTCGACTGGAGCGCGGACTTCGAACGCGACGTCGGCCTCGTAGGTCCCCTCGAACTCCGCGTCCGAACTTTCGAGGAGTCCGCGGACCGTTCCGGAATCGTCGTACTCGACGGTCACGACGAAGCGCTCGTGCGGGACGGTTTCGACGACACCCGCGTCGTCCACGGCGTCTTTGACCGCACGCGAGTACGCTCGGGCCAGGCCGCCGACGCCGAGGTTCGTTCCGCCGTAGTATCGCGTGACGACCGCTGCGACGTTTCGGATTTCGCGCTGGACGAGGACGTTCAGCGCCGGCTTCCCCGACGATCCCGACGGTTCGCCGTCGTCGGACTGGTACTCTCTGAGCATCGTTCCAGTGGCTCGGTTCGTGCCCGTTACCGCCGACTCGGCGTCCGCGGGAACCCGGTACGCCGGGACGTTGTGCGTCGCGTCCGGATGTCGCTCCCGGATCTGATCGACGAACGATTCGGCCTCTTGAACCGTGTTCGCGGGTGAAACGTAGCCGATGAACTCCGAGCCCTTCACCTCGAAACGGGACTCACCGGGGCCGGCTACCGTTCGGAACGACGCCGGGTG
Organism: Halobellus rarus; assembly: GCF_024494595.1. GTDB lineage: Archaea > Halobacteriota > Halobacteria > Halobacteriales > Haloferacaceae > Haloquadratum > Haloquadratum rarum. Next base: position 4,438 of record NZ_JANHDI010000001.1, read on the forward strand.
AGCCTCTGTGCCATCGGATCGGTCCGTCACGGCCGAGAGTAGCGCCGGCATCTATCAAAAGGGTTCGCGTCGGGCGTCGACAGGGCGGACCTCGTCTTACGCGCGTCGACTGGACGGTGTCCGATCTACGCGATGCTGATCCGGTGGACGAAATCGAGTTCCGAGAGTTCGTTCAGGAGGTCGCCGGGAATCCGTTCGTCGGTGACGAGGTAGAGTTTTGGATCGTCGGTGAACTCCGGGTCTTCACTGATCGTCTGTCGGATGGAGATGTCGCGGTCGGCGAGGCGCGACGTGATTTCCGCGACGATTCCGGACCGTTCGGCGTCGTTGACCTCGACAGTCAACACCGATAGATCCAGGACCGGAGCGAGGTCCATCAGACTGGGGATCGACGAGATGTTCTGGAAGATCCGTCTGAGTTCCTCGTCGTCGAGGATGGCCGTCGTCGTCGAATCGACGACCCGACGGTCGACGTCGATCTCGCGGGCGATACCCGTGTTGGGAATCTCGATACCGCCGGAGACGACCCGCCCGTCGTCGTTCACCGAGAACCCGCGTTCGAGGAGGAGGCGGATGACCGCCTGCTGGCTCGGACTCCCCTCGAACTTCTGCATAATCTCGTCGAACATCCGTCAGCACCGTGTATGGCCAGCGCTATTATAGTAGCGTTTGGGAGCCCCGATCAGACCCGTACCGCTCATCCGATCCGTATTCCATACTCGACGACGACGCCCGTCAGTTGTCGAATCGGGCCTGGACGAACGGCTGGGCGTTCTCGATGTCGCCGAGTCGGGAATCGGAGAGAAGCACCGCCTCGGTTTCGTCGATCGGGACCGACAGCGAAATCTCCTTCGTGCGGCCGTATCGTCCCTTAGAGACGACGACGGCGTTGACGATACCGAGCATATCGAGTTCGGAGATGAGGTCCGTCACGCGGCGCTGGGTGAGGACGTCGGCGTCGATCTCCTCACAGAGGCGCTTGTAGATGTTGAACACCTCGCCGGTGTTGACGTTTCGGACGCCGTTCTTCTCGAGGAGGATGGTCGCGAAGAGGACGATCTTCGACTGCGTCGGGAGCGTCCGAACGACCTCGACGACGCGGTCCAGTTCGATCTTGTCCTGGGCCTGCCGGACGTGGGCCTCCTCGACGGTGTCGGCCTGCCCCCGTTCGGCGAGTTCGCCGGCGGTGCGGAGGAGATCCAGCGCCCGCCGGGCGTCGCCGTGCTCCTGCGCGGCGAACGCGGCGCACAGTGGGATGACGTCGTCGGTGAGCGCGTCGTCCTTGAACGCGACGTTGGCGCGGTGTTGCAGGATGTCCCGGAGTTGATTCGCATCGTACGGGGGAAAGACGATCTCCTCCTCGCCGAGACTGGATTTGACCCGGGGATCCAGGAAGTCGGTGAACTTCAGGTCGTTCGAGATCCCCATAATGGAGATCCGCGAGTTGTCGAGCTCGGAGTTCATCCGCGAGAGGTTATAGAGCGTGTCGTCGCCGGACTTCTCGACGAGTTTGTCGATCTCGTCGAGCATTATGACGACGACCCGCTCCCGGTAGTCGACCGCGTCGAAGAACGTCGAGTACACGCGGTCCGTGGGCCATCCCGTCATCGGAACGGGCTCCATCTCGTCGCGGTCGGACTCGAGCTCCTCGATGCGGGACTGCACCTCGGCGGCCGACTCGTACGCCGAGCCGGTAAGCGCCGTCGCGTCGTCGACGGCCTGTGGGTGGAGTTCGTTCAGTTCGTCGAGCTCCGTCTCGATCACTTCCTGGTTCTTTTCGATGAATTTGTTCGCGAGTTGAGCGAGCACCCGGTACTGCGTGTCCGTCACCTCGCAGTTGATGTACTCGACTTCGCAAGGGACATCGTACTTCTTCGATGTCGATTCGAGTTCCTGGCTGACGAACTTCGCACTCGCAGTCTTTCCCGTCCCCGTCTTCCCGTATATCAGGATGTTAGAGGGTGTTTCTCCGCGAAGTGCGGACACGAGGATCGTCGCCATCTGGTTGATCTGTTCGGTCCGATGGGGGAGTTCTCGCGGCGTGTACGAGGGCCGAAGGACCTCTTTGTTCTCGAAGATTGGTTCGCCGGAGAGCAAGTCGTCGAAGAGCCCCTGACTGTCGCCGTCGTCGTCTAGGACGACCTCGTCGAGGCTCACGTCTGTCGTTCCGGCCGTCGAGTCACCGACTCGGATCGAGTCGGGATCGTCCGGCCCGATGCTTTCTTCGATGTCGATGTCCTCGGCCGTCACGGGTTCTGTGCTCTCCGATTGCGGAGAACTGCCGTCGGACGTTCCCGAGCTCGTGGAATTTGGGGTGTCGGTCTCGGGCGCGTCGTCCGCCGCGGATTCCCCACCGTCGTCGGAGTGATCACGGGGCGGATCGTCGATGCCCCGAGGTCGTTCACCGGAGTCGAACTGCTCGTCAGAACCGGATCGACCCGTCGGTCCCGATGGATTCGCATTCTCGTTCCCGTCTGTCGTGTCGGCGGCGGTGGAATCGGATTCGACTACGTCACCGTCATCGACGGCCTCGTCTGAGCCCGCGCGCCCGTTCTTGTCGTCGGATTGTGTTCTTTCGTCCATCCGTGTACCCCCCAATTTCGACTGGAAATTCCGCCGTTATAGCCGGTAGATCGTACAACCCGTCGGAGAGAACCGATCCAGTGGCCGCTTCTCCGTCGGAGACGTGTCCAGTTGATGCAGGCGAAGCAGAGGAACACGTGCTACAAAAAGCTTGTCTCTTGCAGAGTTTCACGGGAGAACGTTCCGATACCAGCCGTCGATTGACGTTGGCCAGTCAGATCTCGGTCGGTGCTAGTATGGGTTCACTCTGGGGACGACGGGGATTCCTGTACGGACGATGGGGGGATTTTCCTGTAAGATAGTTAATTATTCGTGGCTGGTTGGTCGTGATTCCACGCCGTGCCGCTTCACTCCAGGTCTATACTGCCAGGATTCGTGTTTTTCCACAGTACATTTGTTGTTGTATTTTGGTCGGAGCCGACACCCCCACCCCTTCGTTTCAACTGGAAACGGAGACGGAGCCGTTCCCCAGTGGCTGGATTACGTCTCCAATTACTAAATTCAAATATCGAAAAGTTATAAATTAATTCTACTACTGTAATACGGGTACTATTCAAAGGACTAGGATATAAATCCACCGTCCTCTAAGTAGCCGTCATCACCCCCCACGGGTCTGTTTTTGCGTCTCCACCTGAAACGAAGGGGTGGGGGGCGCCGATCCGAGCCCCAAGCCGTGTCGTCGGCGACCCGAGATACAACGAATCTGACGAAGAACGCACCTGACGAAGAATATCCGACCTGAGCCCGTCCCTCTCGCGTCGGATATCGGGGGTCCGTCTGACGCAGTGTTTAAGTGAACACGGAAATGTGGTTCCTCCATACGCCCCTCCACGACACGCATCGGGAGGCGCGGGAGGCCAGGATGGGACTGTTCACAGACCTCAGAGACAGCATCTCACGGGCCGTCGACCGGATGTTCTCGGACTCCGAGCCGAAACGGATCGGCATTTACGGACCCCCGAACGCCGGAAAGACGACCCTCGCAAACCGAATCGCACGTGACTGGACGGGTGACGCCGTCGGCCCGGAGAGCCACATCCCGCACGAGACACGCCGCGCACGCAGAAAAGAGAACGTCGAGATCGAGCGCAACGGGAAGACCGTCAACATCGACATCGTCGACACGCCCGGCGTCACGACGAAAGTCGACTACAAGGAGTTCCTCGAACACGATATGGAGAAAGACGACGCCGTCCGGCGCTCTCGGGAGGCGACCGAGGGCGTCGCGGAGGCGATGCACTGGCTCCGCGAGGACGTCGACGGCGTCATCTACGTCCTCGACAGCACCGAGGACCCGTTCACGCAGGTCAACACGATGCTCATCGGTATCATCGAGAGCCAGGACCTGCCCGTACTCATCTTCGCGAACAAGACCGACCTCGACGATTCGAACGTCCAGCGCATCGCGAACGCGTTCCCGCAGCACGAGACGGTCCCGCTGTCGGCGCTCGAGGGGAACAATATGGACGAAGTCTACGGGAAGATCGCGGAGTACTTCGGGTGACCACGATGCCGGAAGTCACACCAGGCGAAACCGGAAACGGCGTCCAGATCGACCTCATCAGCGGAGCCCGTATGGAAGGGTTGACGAGTATGGAGAAGATCCGACTCATCCTCGACGGCGTCCGGGACGGCAACATCGTCGTCCTCGAGGAGGGGCTCTCGCCCGACGAGGAGTCGAAGCTCATCGAGGTCACGATGACCGAGATCAGCCCTGACGAGTTCAACGGGATCGAGATCGAAACCTACCCCCAGACCGGCGGCGGGAACAAAGGCTTCCTCGGCCGGTTGATGGGCAAGGAATCGAACAAGAAACTCACCGTCATCGGTCCGGCGAATCAGATCGAGACGCTCCACAAAGACGAGAACCTCATCAGCGCGCTCGTCTCTCGGAAGTGATGACGCGCCGCTCACTCGCTCGCCAGCGCTCACCCGACGCCGCGCGCGCGGTGGTCGACCGATTCCAGGGCCTCCATACGAAACGAAGGGCTGACTCGAACCACTGGAAACGGGGGAACCACCCGAAACAGGGGAACCACCCGAAACAGGGGAACCACCCGAAACAGGCGCGAGAGACAGAGCGCCCGCGACACACGAACCTCCCACTGCACACGAAACGGACGCCCTCCCGCTAACTCAACACGATGCCTCACGAATGCACAAACTGCGGACGAGTGTTCGACGACGGGTCGAAAGAGATGCTGTCGGGGTGTCCGAACTGCGGCGGAAACAAATTCCAGTTCCGGCCGTCGTCAGCGACCGATTCGACCGACTCGACCGAATCACCGTCGAAACGCTCGGAGCCGGCTGGTGAAACGGAACCCGATCCCCGGTCGCGTCCCTCGGAGGGGGCGGAACCGACGTCGAGTTCGACGGCGTGGAGCGATGCTGCAGAGCGCGCCGTCGGGGACGAAGGAGAGTCGGAGCCGACTCCGGTATCGGATCCGAGTCCAGATTCGGACCCGACGTCAACGCGGATTTCCGCGTCCTCGCGGGAGTGGCCGAATCAACGTGAGGGGTCCGGAGAAGCGACGCCTTCGACTCCGGAGGATCCCCGAGACTCGGCTGGAGACGACAAGAGCCGGACGGAATCGCGAGAGTCTGATTCGGAGTCCCGAGCGTCGGACTCGGACGACAGCGTCGATGTCGACGACGGACCCGCGACGTCGACGGACGACGACTCCATCGAAGACACCGCGCAGGCGAGCGCTCGGAGCGAAGTCGTCTCCCCCGACGAGCTCGCCGCCGCGAGCCGGACAGAGGCGGAGGAAGACGGTCCAACCGATCCAGACGCGCCTTCAGCCAACGCCCCAGATCGGGAGGCGGCCGCTCGCCCGAGCGACGCGGACGGTCGAGTCATCGAACCGTCGAGCGACGACCGCCCCGATCTCGAGGATCTCCGGGCCGAACTCAACGAACAGTTCGAGAGCATCCGCATCGTCGCGCCCGGCGAGTACGAACTGAACCTTATGGAACTGTACGACCGGACCGAGTACATCATCTCGCTGCAGGAGGACGGCCGGTACGTCATCGAAGTCCCCGACACGTGGGATACGACACCTGGCGGAGCGGAAGACACGTAGTCCCACGTCACGATCGGCCGTCGATTCCCCATTTCGTCTCCCGGACGACTCACAGCGCCGAATTGAAGCTTTTATGCGCTCCGGTCGAGAGAGTCTCAGTATGAGCCAAGCGACCAAGATCGTCCTCGGTACCGTGGGTGTGTCGGCCGTCCTCGCCATCGCGATCATCTTCGCGCTCGCCTTCGGGTGAGCCGAACTCGGGGCTGAGCCGATCGGATCGATCTAACACCGACCGTCCTCCCCCGATCGAGGGGCCGATCGCACTTCTGAACCGGGACGCCGATCGCACTTCTGAACCGGGACGCCGATCGCACTTCTGAAACCCGTGCACCTCCAACCGACGGTATGTTCGATCGACGCGAGCTCTCCGACGACGTCGCCGCCGTGGGCGACGCCCACGCGCCCGACGCGCTCGTATTCGACGTCGCGGCCGACTTCGAGACGATACCGCCCGCCGCGGCCGAGGACCTCGGCCTCCTCGTCGACGCGCTCGATCCCGCGACGTACCCCGCCGAGTGGCTCCCCGAGGACGCCCCGAGCGCGCTCGTCGCCTACGCGAGTTCTGATTTCACTGTCGGGATGCCCGGCGACGGAACCGTCGCGTGGACGCGCCAGACGTCGCCGCCGACGGTCCTCGTGAAGAAGCGCGCCGAGGGAACGCCCACGGACTTCCTCGACTATCTCCTCGCGGAGGCGTTCGTCCAGATCGGGACCGACGCCCCGGAGCACTTTCTGCCGTTCTTCGCCGAGCGGTATCGCGACCTCGACGCCGCCGTCCCGCTCGGCCCCGCCGACGTCTACCAGATCGCGGCCGCGCTCTACGACGCCTGGCTCGGCCTACAGACAAGAGACGTCTTCGCCGACTGGGATGAGACCCGGCCTCGACTGTTCGACGCGTGGGAAGACGCCGGGAGCCGGCTCGAAGGGCGACTCTCGCGGCTCCCCCGAGCGGTCGCGCGGGGGGAGACCTCCTTCGCGGAGGCGACCGAGTACGCCTGTTCGGCAGTCAAACACGACTTGGACCTCCCCGCGCCCTTCGCTGCGCTCGACACGCAGGCGTTCGTCCAGTACGGGTCCGAATACGGCGTCAGGTGGGCGAGAAAGACGTTCGAGAAGCTCGAGAACGACGGAGAGGCCTGAGTTATCGTCGCGTTTGCAATTGATTGCTCATCGGCCCGTACGAGGTGCGATCGAGTGAGTAGAGACTTGCAAACGCTACTGTACGAGACTCAGAATTCGGTGGCGACGTCGCCGTCGACGTCGAGTTCGACGACGGCGTCGAAGAGGTCGCGGAACCGTCCGATCGTCTCCGCGCCGTGGACCTCGTTCGAGAGGTGGAACAGACCGACCGCGTCGTGTTCGTCGAGGAGTTCGAGCAGTCGTTCGGTCGCGTCGTACGCGCCGTCCACGTCGGCGTAGTACGCCATCTCGGTCACCGAGTCGACGCTGATTCGGACTTTCCCGTCGTGGGACTCCAGGAACTCTCGGGTCTTTTCGACGATGCCGTCGAGGTCGTCCGGCGCTGAGACGTAATGGACGTGATCCGTTCTGCGTCGAGAGTAGCCGCGCTCGACCGAGAGCGTGTCGAGGATCTCCGCTTTCGATTCGTCTACGTCGTAATGTTCGAGTTTCTGTTCGACCTCGCGGGCGGTGGTCCGCGTGGAGATGACGAGGAAGTGGTCGGTGTCGGTCTTCAGAAAGTCCGTGTCGATTCGATCTGTCGCCCCAATGCTCGGATGCAGAAGCAGGATGCCCGTTCCGCCCGGGATCGAATCCGGTGCGTTGTCGATGGCGAGGGTGTAATCCATACCCGTAGGTGCGCCCCCGGTGACTTAACCGTGCGGGAGTTTCCCTCCCGACCGTCACCCGTCGAACGCCTCAGTACAGCGAGTCGGCGGTCGCCGCACCGATGACACTGAACACCGCACCGATGCTGATCGCCTTGAGGGTCGATCCGATGACCGGCCAGTCGAGCGTCACGCCCAGGACGTCCGTTCCCGTCCCCGACGCGCCGAGGAACGTCCCCGGCGCGTCGAACGCGAGCGCGAGGATGAGCACCGAGAGGTACGAGACGGAGACGAGTGAAATGAACCGAAGCGGAATCCCGCCCACCTCGCTCTCTCGGTCGGGGTTTCGATCGTCTGCCTTATAGAGCGCACCGTAGCCGATGGCGAGGACGATGACCACCGTAAAAAGCGCCTGAATCGGGTTCATACTTCCCGCCAGCACCCACACCTCCTCGGTGACGACGAACGGGCCGGCCAGCAGGAACCCGCCGACGATCTGCTGGACGGTGTCCGAGAGGGCGAATCGGCGACGACGTCCGACCATACCGTCCGTTCGATTCCCGCGGCATATATACAATCGCATCTCTCGGATCACGTCGCTCGGCCCGATCCCAAATTTCCCGCGACCCGATCCCAACAGTTCTTGTTCCGTCCGGTCCACGCACGCCTATGAGCGTCAGAGCTGAGTTCGACGCCTGGGCGGCCGACGGCCGCGACAGGGGAATGGAGGAGCGCCACTGGCACACCGCGAAGCACGCGCTCGCGCGGATGCCCGTAGAGCCGGGAGATACGGTCCTGGATCTCGGGTGCGGAAGCGGGTACGCGGGCCGAGCGCTCCGGGACACCAAAGACGCCGGCCGCGTCTACGGTCTCGACGGGGCCCCCGCGATGGTTCGGAACGCGCAGGCGTACACGGAGGACCCGAACGTCGGCTACGTCGTCGGCGACTTCGACGCGCTGCCGTTCGCCGACGACAGCGTCGACCACGTCTGGAGTATGGAGGCGTTCTACTACGCGAGAGACCCGGTCCACACCCTCGAAGAGGTCGAGCGGATCCTCCGCCCCGGCGGCACGTTCTACTGCGCGGTGAACTACTACGAGGAGAACGTCCACTCCCACGAGTGGCAAGAGCGGATCGACGTCGAAATGACGCGGTGGTCCAAATCGGAGTACCGAGAGGCGTTCCGCGAGGCAAGTCTGGCCGTCGCCGAGCAGGATTCGATCCCCGACCGGGAGATCGACATCCCACCGGCGGAGTCGTTCCCGACCGACGACTGGGACTCCCGGGAGGAGATGTTCGAGCGGTACCGGACCCACGGAACACTTCTCACCGTCGGCGTCAGTCGTTGAATCACGCCGGTCTCAGTCGCGAGCGCCCACGTCGATATCGGTCGTCGAGCCCCGTTGCTATCGAACGTCGACCCGTTCGACGACGTGCGCTGCGGCGGCCGCGAACCCGACCCGGACGTCACCGACGGGCGGATCGATCGATCGAACGGTCAGCTCCCGCCCGTTCCAGCGGAGATACGCCCGGGTCGAATCGCCGAGGAACTCCGCTCCCGACACCGTCGCGTCGAGAACGTTGGTTTCGCCTTCGGACGTCGGCCCGTCCTTACCGACGCTTCGCGTCGCCTCGTCTGACTCCGCGTCACCGAGCAGACGCATCGCCTCGGGGCGAACGCAGAACACGATTTGATCTCCACAGGAAAGGGACGCCTCGGTCTCGATCGCGACTCGAACACCGCCGACGGCGACTTCGATTTTTCGGGATGCTGATCCAGCTTCGGCGGACGCCGGTCCGGTCGCCGTGGGTGTTGGTCGGGCCTCTGTCGTTCGATCGTCTCCGACCCGGTCCTCGCCGGTCCCGCCGCGGACCCCCTTCGTTTCAACTGGAGATTCTCCCGCCTCGGTGGCGGAGGAACGTCGTTTTTCGTCGTTTCGGCCTCGAACGGAGACGACCTCGCCCTCGAAGACGTTGTTGTCGCCGACGAACTCCGCGACGAACCGGGTCGCGGGGTGACGGTAGATCTCCTGCGGCGTCCCGACCTGTTCGACTGCACCGTCGTTCATCACGGCAACGCGGTCTGAGACGGCGAGCGCCTCCTCCTGATCGTGCGTGACGTACAGCGTCGTGATCCCGAGCGTCGACTGGATCTCCTTGATCTGCATCCGAAGCCGTTCTCGGAGGCGTGCGTCGAGCGCGCTCATCGGTTCGTCGAGGAGCAATAGATCCGGGCCGGGCGCGAGCGCCCGTGCGAGCGCGACGCGCTGCTGCTGTCCGCCGGAGAGTTCGGTCGGATCCCGTTCAGCCATATCCGGCAGGTCGACCAGATCCAGTAGCGAGGCGACTCGCTCGTCCCGACTCGCTCCACCCGGCGGGTCGGAGAAGCGGAGCCCGTACGCGACGTTCTCGGCGACCGAGAGGTGCGGAAAGAGCGCGTAGTTCTGGAAGACGACGCCGACGCTCCGCTCCTCGGGCGGCACGCCGCGCATCTCCCGGTCGTCGAACCGGATCGATCCACTCGTCGGCGGTTCGAAACCGGCCACCAACCGGAGAGTCGTCGTCTTCCCGCAGCCCGATGGCCCGACGAGAGTGAAGAACTCTCCCTCGTCGACCTCGAAGCCGACGCCGCCCGTCGCCGTCGATTCGCCCTCCGTGGCCTGTTTCGGAACCGCTTCGCCGCTCCGCTCTCGGCCGAGCGCGACCGTCTCGCCGTACTCCTTTCGCACGTTTTCGAGCGTCAGTTTCATCGTTAAAACCCTCCCCGTCCGCCGTACCGACCGCCGAACCGTTCGATGATCACGAAGCTCAGACTCGTGACCGCGAGCAGGAGACAGCCCATCGCCGTCGCCGGGCCGAGCCGCCGTCCGAGATAGCGCTCGACGGCGACGGGCATCGTGTAACTGGTCGACCCCTCCGCGAGGACGACCGTCGAGTCGAATTCGCCGATCGAGATGGCAAAGGCGAACGCCGCGCCCGCGACGACGCCGGCGGCGACGAGCGGCAACTCGATATCCACGAGCGCTCGCACGCGGGTCGCACCGAGGCTCCGCGCGGACTCGACCAGTCGCGGATCGAGGTTACCCAGGAGCGGCGCGACGTTCCGCGTCACGAACGGGTACGCACCGACCGCGTGGGCGGCGACGACCGCGAGCGCGCCGGTCACCTGAATTCGCGTCCCGAACACCTCCGTTCCGAAGACGAGGCCGCGGAGGAGCCCGAGGCCGACGACGATCCCCGAGACGGCCAGCGGGGCCATCGCGAGCGCGTCGACGGCGGCGCGACCGGAGAAGTCTCTCGTCGTCAACACCGCCACGGCGACCCCCATCGGTACCGCGACGAGGAGCGTCCCGAGCCCGAACCGCAGCGAGTTCGCGATCGCCGGGAGCGGCCGCACCTGATAGGACGCCCCCGTCTGCTGGCGTTCGAGGAGGAACAGGTAGTGTTCGAGCGTCAGCCCGCCTCCCGGTCCGGTCAGGCTCGCGAGCACCATCGACGCGATCGGCCCGACGAACACCGCGAGCACGATGACGCCGTAGGCGGCGATACCCGCGCGGGTTCCGACCTCCCGCGCGGTCCACGTCTCGGGCCACAGCGTCCGTCGGGGTTGCGGCCGCGCGCCCTGTCCCGATCCCCGATTGCGACCCTCGTAGCGGAGGTACCAGTACGTCAGGCCGATCGATATCGCCGTCTCGACGACGGCGAGCGCGGCCGCCTCGGCGTACGCGAGGTTCTGGATCCGCGAGTAGATGAACACCTCGACGGTCGCCAGCTGGAAGCCCCCGAGCGCGAGCACGATCGGGAACGATGCGAACGTGAAGACGAACGTCAGCGTCGCGCCGATCGCCACGGCCGGCAGTAACTGGGGCAGCACCACGTCGCGGAACGCCCGCGTCGGCGACGCGCCGAGGCTGCGGGCGGTCTCCACGGCGGAGGCGTCCACGCTCTCCCAGGCCGCCGTCGTCACCCGCGCCACGAGCGGCGCGTTGTAGAACGCGTGAGCGATCACGATCGCCTCGAGCGTGAACAGCAACTCGACGGGCGGGAGTCCGACTGCGCCCAGCACCGCGTTCAGGGTTCCGTTCTGCCCGAACGTCGCGACGAACCCGATCGCGACCATGATCGAGGGCATCACGAACGGGAGGATCGTCAGCGAGCGCAGCGTCTCCCGGCCGGGGAACTCGAACCTCGCGAGCACCCACGCGCCGGGGAGCCCCAGGAGGACCGACGCGACCGTCGACAGCAGGGCCTGATACGCGGTGAATCCGAAGATGTCGACGAGGTAGAACCGCGAGGAGAGCACCGAGACGATCGGTTCGACCGTCGGACGGCCGTCGACGAAGACCGCGTCGACGAACACCGTCGCGACCGGATAGTAAAAAACGACCAGGAGGATCGCCGTCGTCGCGACCGCGGCCAGCGCGAGCGCGCGTGCCTCGACGCGATGGCCGACGGAACGCGTCGACGCCCGAACGCCGGACAGGCGAGTCCACGCCGTCGCGGCGGCGTCGCGGAGGGCAGCCCTCACGGTCGCTGTATCGCCGCCGACGCTCGCTCCTTCGGATTCGTCGTCGCCAGCGTCGGCCCTGTCGTCGTCGCTGACGTTCGACGTTTCCGACGCGTCGCTGCCCACGTCGCGGTCACTTGCTGGCGAACTGTCGCTCCCACGCCTGGGTCCACTCACTCACGTTGTCTCGAAGTTCGTCGTACGTGAAAGTGACTGCTTCCGGGGGGGCCTGCGCGTACTTCGCGAACTCCTCGGGGAGGTCCGCGGTCGTCGTCGCCGGGAAAGCGACGTTCCGCTGTGCGATCTCGCCCTGGACGTCCGGCCGCAGCATGAATTCGAGGAACTCCCGGGCCAGTTCGGGTCGATCTGTGCCCTCGAAGATCGACATCCCCTCGGGGTAGGCGTAGCCCTCGTCGTTCAGGAATCTGATCCGATGTTTCGCGAGGTCCTGACCCTCCCGGTTGGCGTACACCTGATCGGTCGAATAGGAGACCACCATCGGAGCCTCCTCCTCTAAGAACGCGTTGTACGATGTCGACCAGTCCGAGAGGACGCGAACGTCGTTCGCCTGCAACTCCTCCCAGTAGTCGAGGTACCCCTCGGGACCCTTCGCGTCGATCGTGTGCAACAGGAACGACTTCCCGGTCGCGCTCCCGGTCGGGTTCTGCGTGAGGAGGTCGCCCTCGAAGGCCGGATCGAGCAGTTCGTCGAACGTCTCCGGCGCGACGTAATCGCCGTCCTCGGCCATCGTCTCGTTGTACACGACGCTGACGTAACTCGTGTCGTAGGGGACGATCCGCCCGTCCGGATCGAAATTCAGACCCTCTTTCACGTCCGTCTGCCCCGCGACGCCGTCGAGTGTCGTGAACAGGCCGTCGTCGAGTCGCTCGTCGATCCGGATGAGCATGTCCACGTTGAGACCGACGTAGACGTCGGCGTCGATGTCGACGCCCCGCATCGAGCGCTCGATGTAGTAATTGATCTCGCTGTCCGGGGTCGCGAAGGTGAGCGTCGCGTCGAACTCCGATTCGAAGGTCTCCTTGAGCCACGGCCCGGGGCTCGTCGACGGCGCGTCGACGAACGCGCCGTAGGTCGAGACGACGAGTTCCGGGGGCTCCGACCCCGCCGTTCCCGCCGTCGTCGCCTCCGAGCCGGTGTCGGCTTCGGTGGCCGTATCGCCGTCCGAGCCGCCACTGCCATCGCTTCCGCCGTTTCCGCCGACACAGCCGGCGAGCCCTGCGACGCCGCCCGCGCCGACCGTTCGTACGAACGTTCTGCGCCTCATTACTAGGTAGTTTCACCGAGTGGTACTTAACCGTGATGCATCCGTGGGGCCGGTCCGACGATTTCGGCGGTCGCCCCCGGAGCAACGCTCTTGGCGATCCGCCGTGAGTCGTATCCGTGACCCGGACTCGACGATACGCGCTCGGGGCGGTGTTCGTCCTCGTGGGCGCTGCGGCCGCGTACCTGCTGCAGTCGGTGCTGGGGACCGTGTTCTTCGCCGTCACCGTCGCGTACCTGCTGTGGCCGGTTCGGCTCGAACTCGTCTCCCGCGGACTCTCTCGTCGGGTCGCGAGCGGCCTCGCGACCTTCGGTGCGTTCCTGATGGCCGTACTGGTGTTCGTTCCGCTCGCGATCGTCGTCTACCTGCGTTTCGAATCCTTCGTGGCGCTGATCGGGTTGCTCCCGAACGAACTGAACCTCGACGTGTTCGGGTTCCAGTACGCGATGACGCTGGACGCCCTCACGTCCGTCGTCGTCGATATCGTCGAACGGAGCGCCCGACGCGCCGCCACCGCGGCACCGGTTCTCCTCCTGAAGGCGACGCTCTTCGTCTTCCTGGTGTACTCGCTGCTCTCCTACGGCGAAGACGCCCAGAAAGCGGTGACCGCGCTCGTCCCACCGGGGTATCACGACGCCGCGGCCGCGCTGAACCGGCGTACTCGGGAGACGCTCTTCGCCATCTACGTCCTCCAGGCGGCGACCGCGCTCGGGACCTTCGCCCTCGCGCTCCCCGTGTTCTACTTTCTCGGATACGATTCGGTCGTGACGCTCGCGACCGTCTCGGCGGTCCTCCAGTTCGTTCCCGTCGTCGGCCCGAGCGTCCTGCTCGCGGGACTCGCGGCGTACCACGTCGCCCTCGGCGAACTGCTCCGCGCGGCGCTCGTCTTTCTCGTCGGCGGCTTCGTCATCGCGTTGCTCCCCGACGTCCTCATCCGGCCGCGACTCGCCCGCGAAACGGCCGACATTCCGGGCAGTCTCTACTTCGTGGGATTCTTCGGCGGCGTGCTCACGCTCGGGCCGATCGGCGTCGTCGCCGGACCGCTCGTCGTCGGCCTGTTCGTCGAGTCGGCGGCGCTCCTCTCCTCGGAGTTGCACCCGGCGGGGAGCGGTCCAGGTCCAAGTGTGGGTGACGGCGAAGAGACTGGCAACGACGGCGAGGACGGCGAAGAGCCCTAACGATGGCGACGGCAACGGCGACGACGATAGGCGCTCGGACGCCACTGAAGCGGACGGCGTCGGACCCGACGACGCCCCGGCGGCGTCCTCGCGGTCCCGATCGGACCACGACCGTCGATTATCGAATTCGATACTTTCGACGCCAGTCTTTATACGATCCGATTGCAACGAGGCCGTATGTCAAAAGCAGGTGACTTCCGGCGCGGTTCTCTCGACTCCTGGTCCGTCCTCACGCAGGAGAACTGGGAAGACGAAGGCGAGTTTCTGATCCGGCTTGCGGACGCGCTCGACGGTCTCGACGGGACGGACGACGACGTCTCTCTCTACGACCACGTCGAGATCGAGGCGCTGACCCGTGCGTTGCTGCCCGAGACCGAATCCCGAGCCGTCTCGGAGGTCCGGTTCGAGTATCAAGGGTACGAGATCCGTGTCACGCACGAGGGCGTTATCGCGGCGAATCCGTTGCCCGGCGGCTCCCGGCCGTTCCCCGAATAGGGTCGCCGTCTCGGACAAATCGCCGCTCGCTACTCGTAGTCGCTCCCGACGACTTCACGGATCCGCTCGGCGGTCACCTCGCCGATCCCACTGACCTCGCGAAGGTCGTCCTCGCGCGCGGTCATCACCTGCTCTACCGTTCCGAACTCCTCCAAGAGCGACTGCGCCGTGACGGGGCCGATGTCACCGATCGAGGAGACGACGTACTCCTGCTGTTCGGCCAGCGTCTTCGCGCTCTTCTCGCCGTGGACGCTCACCGTCCGGTCCCGCTCGGTCTGCTCGCGTTCGGCGATAGTGAGGAGCAACTCCGCGGTGTCGTCCTCGTCGCGCGTCTGCAGGACGCTCACGTCGAAATCGACCGCTAGCGACGCGAGCGCGCCACGGATCGCTCCCGGATGGACGTTCCGCTCCTCGTAGAGGCCGTCGCCCTCGACGATCAACACCGGGCGGGCGTACGCCCGCGAGAGGTCGCCGATCTGCTCGAAGATGGAGCGCTCGTCGCCGAGGAGCGTGTCCAGGAAGTCCGCGACCGACTTCCGCTCGACGGCGACCCGATCGGAAAGGACGTAGTCACCGACGGCCAGCGTCTCCAGGCGCGTGCGGACGCCCTCGCGCTTCGAGAGCTCCTTCGCGATCGACGCGTCGAGCTCCCGCTGGTCGACGACGAGCTCCGTCTCCTCGTCGTCGCCCTCGGCCGTCGCGACGATTCCCTCGTCGCCCTCGGCTCCGTCGCCCCCGGTGGTTGTCGATTCCTCCTCGGTAGCGACGCCCGCGTCTGTATCCGTTGCCGTCGACTCGCTCGCGTCCGTATTCGCCGCTTCCGACCCGTTCGTATCCGTATTCGCCGCTTTCGATCCGCTCTCGCTGTCGGTCTCTCCCGTCGACCCGTCCGGATCGTCTCGGGCCCGCTCGATCTCCTCGTCGGTCGGGCCGAAGTCCGTGAGCCCCGCCTGGCCGTTCTTCTGCGCTCGCGTCTCGGCGTCGACGGACGCGCTGTCGCTTTCTTCGGTGTCTTCGCTCTGTCCGCCGCCAGCGCTTTTCTCTCCCCCTCCGCTGCCGTCGCTCCCGTCGTTCTCGTCTTTGCTCTTTCCGCTCCGTTCGTCGCCCTTTCCGCTACCCGCGTCTTCGTACGCTTCTAACGCCTCCTGCGGCGGGTTCAGCTCCGACTCGATGTCGCCGGCGACGCTCTTCAGGTCGCGCAGTTCCGACTCCATCTCCTTCTCGCGGCGGCGAGAGATCCAGAAGTACGCCTCGTCCCGAGTGTCCTCGGCGAGGAGGACGACGACGCGGCCCTCAGCCTGCCGGCCGGTCCGGCCCTTCCGCTGGATCGAGCGGATGGCCGTCGGCACCGGTTCGAAAAAGAGCACCAGATCGACTTCGGGGACGTCGAGTCCCTCCTCGGCGACGGAGGTGGAAACGAGCACCTCGAACTCGCCGTTGCGGAAGTCGTCGAGCGTCTCCTGCTGCTCCTTTTGGGTCATCCCGTCGGAACTCTCCTTGTCGCCCTGCCCGACGAACCGGCGGACGTCGAACGACGCCGAGAGGAACTCGGTCAACGCCTCGGCGGTGTCGCGCGACTCGGTGAAGACGATGACGCGCTCGCCCTCCTCGATGCCGAGCGTCTGCGCGAGCAGGATCCGCGCGCGGGAGAACTTCGGGTGCGTCCCGTCGTAGCTCTCGGCCAGGCGCATCGCCTCTCTGACCTTCGGCTCGGAGACGAGTCGCTGGCTCGCCTTCGACGCCCCCGAGGAGCGCGCGGCGTTGCGCTGGCGTTCGAAGTACCGGCGCACGGACTCGACGGACTGCGTCTCGACGAGTTCGACCGCCCGCCGGAGCTTCATCACTTCCGCGTGCGTCGACATCCCCTTGTACCCGTCCGACTTGTCGGCGTCCATCAGCTCCTGGAGCTTCCCCCGCATCCGGTTCAGTTGCTTCTGGGAGACGTCGGGCTGGGTCGTGTTCGTCACGCCGAGCGACTTCAGTTTCTGCAGACGGTCTTTGATCACCTCGTTGAGCGCGTCGCGGATCTGCAGGATCTCGTCGGGGAGCTGGATCCGCTCCCACTCGACGGAGGTGTCGTGGGTGTACTCGTCGACGTCGGCGTCCGCTTCGGTCATCACCTCGACCTCGCCGATCCCGAGGTTCTGGCACACGTCCAGGATCGCCTCCTTGTCGCCGCCGGGCGAGGCGCTCATCCCGGTCACGAGCGGGTCGGTCGCGTTCGCGTGATACCGCTCGGCGATGTACACGTAGGCGTAGTCGCCGCTCGCGCGGTGACACTCGTCGAACGTGAGATGCGTGACGTCGGCGAGCGAGATCCGACTCCCGACGAGGTCGTTCTCGACGACCTGCGGCGTCGCGATCACGATCCGCGCGTCGTCCCAGGCGTTGGCTCTGTCCTCGGGTCGGATCTCGCCGGTGAAGACGACGATCTCCTCGTCGGGGATCTCCAGCGCCTCCCGGTAGAAATCGGCGTGCTGCTGAACGAGCGGTTTCGTCGGCGCGAGAAAGAGCGCCTTCCCGCCCGTCTCGTGCAATCGATGCGCCGTCACGAGCAGGCTCACGGTCGTCTTCCCCAGACCCGTGGGGAGACACACCAGTGTGTGGCTCTCCCGTGCCGTGTTCGCGAGTTGGACCTGATAGTCCCGGCGCTCGATGAAGTCCGGGCTCAAGAGCGGATGATCCACGTAGCCGGGATCGTCGGTGGCCGCCATCACGCTGGGTTGGGCGTCACCGCTGTTAAGGGTTCGCCGAGGACGGTGAAAGTGAAATCGGGGAAACCGGCGCCGGATTCACCGATTTCTGTCCGAGTCGACGCCGAACTCCGAACCGAACCCGTCACGACGGTCCTCGCCCACGTAGGCGTCGGCCGGTGGGCCGGCATCCTCGCGGTCCTCGACGGAGTCCGGCAGCGACGCCCCGATCAGCTCTGCCCACTCCGAGAGGTTCTGCCTCTGGTTTCGGTGGCTCATATTCGTCCCTCGGGCGTAAAAATCTCCAGCAACGTATATAACGGTTGTGCTGGTGCAGCGTTCAAGACCGTCGACCGTCAGTCCGTCCGACTCAGACGACCCGCTCGCCGTCGTCGTCGTACAGTTCGATGGCGTCGACGGGACAGGCGCGCGCGGCGAACTCCGCGTCCAGTTCTTCCCCGTCGGGGACGTCGAGTTCGAAGACGCCCTCCTCGACTTCCGTCGATCCCTCTAGGTCCGCTTTCCCAGCGTCCATGTTCTTCTGGAAGGCGTCCCACTCGTCGACGCACTGGAACATCCCGATGCAGGTCTCGCGGTCGTAGCGAATCTTCATACCCGCCGTTCGGCGAGGGGGAACATATCGGTGGCGGCGTCATCCTCAGATTCCCCCGGTCTCGACTCCGACCGTTTAAAACCGAGGACGGCGTACCTCGTCTCGATGCAACCGGAGGAGGTGCCCGAACTGCCCGAGGGGGTCGCCGCCCACCTGCGCGGGGAGGGAATCGAGGAGCTCTATCCCCCGCAGGCCGCGGCCGTCGAGGCCGGCGTCACCCGCGGCGAGAGCGTGGTCGCGTCGGTGCCGACCGCCTCGGGGAAGACGCTCGTCGCCGAACTCGCGATGCTCTCGAGCGTCGCCCGGGGCGGAACGGCGCTCTACATCGTCCCGCTGCGGGCGCTCGCCTCCGAGAAGAAGACCGAGTTCGAACGCTGGGAGGAGTACGGCTTCGACGTCGGCGTCTCGACCGGCAACTACGAGTCCGACGGCGAGTGGCTGGCCTCCCGCGACATCGTCGTCGCCACCTCCGAGAAGGTCGACTCCCTCGTCCGCAACGGCGCGGCGTGGATCGACGACCTGACCTGCGTCGTCGCCGACGAGGTCCACTTAGTCGACGACTCCCACCGCGGGCCAACGCTCGAAGTCACGCTGGGGAAGTTGCGGACGCTCAACCCCGGCCTCCAGGTCGTCGCGCTCTCGGCGACGGTCGGCAACGCCGACGTCGTCGCCGAGTGGCTCGACGCCGAACTCGTCGAGTCCGACTGGCGGCCGATCGACCTCCGGATGGGCGTCCACTACGGGAACGCGATCTCCTTCGACGACGGCAGCCAGCGCGAGGTCCCCGTCGGGTCCGGCGGGCGACCGACCGCCGCCCTCGTCGACGACGCGCTCGACGGTGACCCTGACGAGGACGCAGATGGAGCGGACGACCAGGGCTCCTCGCTCGTCTTCGTCAACTCCCGGCGGAACGCCGAGGCGTCCGCGAAGCGTCTGCGAGACGTGACCGACCCCCACCTCACCGACGACGAGCGCGGGCGACTCGCGGAACTGGCCTCGGAGATCAGAGACGTCTCCGACGCCGACACCAGCGATACGCTCGCGTCCTGCGTCGCGAAGGGCGCGGCGTTCCATCACGCCGGCCTCGCCTCGGAACACCGCTCGCTCGTCGAGGACGCCTTCCGCGATCGACTCGTCAAGTGCATCTCGGCGACACCGACTCTCGCGGCGGGCGTCAACACCCCGAGCCGCCGGGTGATCGTCCGCGACTGGCGGCGCTACGACGGCGAGTTCGGCGGGATGAAGCCGCTCGACGTCCTCGAGGTCCACCAGATGATGGGCCGGGCCGGTCGTCCCGGCCTCGACCCCTACGGCGAGGCCGTCCTGCTCGCGAAGAACGCCGAGACGCGCGACGAACTGTTTGAACGATATATCTGGGCCGACCCCGAGCCCGTCCGCTCGAAGCTCGCGGCCGAACCGGCGCTGCGGACGCACGTCCTCGCGACGGTCGCCTCGGGGTTCGCGCACACCCGCGCTGAACTCCTGGAGTTCCTGGACCAGACGCTCTACGCAACCCAGACCGACGACTCCGGTCGGCTGGAACACGTCACCGACGACGTGCTCGCGTACCTGGAGCGCAACGGCTTCCTCGAACGGGAGGACGACTCCCTGACCGCGACGAGCGTCGGACACACGGTCTCGCGGCTCTATCTGGATCCGATGACCGCCGCGGAGATCATCGACGGCTTGGAGTGGGCCGAGGCGAACCGCGGGGAGATGGTCCGCGCGCTCTCGGGGGAGGACGCGGCGTCGGACGCCGCTTCGACACCGTCTTCGGACGCCGCTCCGACGCCAGCGTCCGGCGATCCGACGGAGGCGGGGTTCCAGCGTGCCAGCGAGTTGGCGTCGGGAGCGGGGGACGAAAACGGAACTGACGCCGATGAGACGGCCGACGAGGACGAAACCGACGCTGACGAGACGACCGACGAGAACCTCGACGGTCCCACCTACCCGACGGCGCTCGGGCTCTTCCACCTCGTCTCGCGGACGCCGGATATGTATCAGCTCTACCTCAAATCGGGAGACAGAGAGACCTACACCGAAATCTGCTACGAGCGCGAGGCCGAACTGCTCGGGCGCACGCCCTCGGAGTACGAGGACGTCCGCTTCGAGGAGTGGCTCTCGGCGCTGAAGACCGCGCGCCTCTTGGAGGACTGGGCCGACGAGGTCGACGAGGATCGAATCACCGAACGGTACGGCGTCGGCCCCGGCGACATCCGCGGGAAGGTCGAGACCGCCGAGTGGCTGCTCGGCGCGGCCGAACGGCTCGCCGGCGAACTCGACCTCTCGGTCGTCCCCGTCCGCGAGGCGAAAAAGCGCGTCGAGTACGGCGTCCGCGAGGAACTGCTGACGCTCGCCGGCATCCGCGGCGTCGGCCGCAAGCGCGCGAGACGGCTCTACGAGGCCGGGATCGAGACGCGCGCCGATCTCCGGGGGGCGGACAAGTCCGTGGTCCTCCGGGCGCTTCGCGGACGGCGAAAGACCGCCGAGGGGATCCTCGAGAACGTGGGCCGGCAGGACCCGTCGATGGAGGACGTCGCGAAGGCCGATTCCGCGAACACGGAGCGGGCGGGCGGTCCGGCGGGGCAGGACGAGGGACCGTCGCAGCCGGCGTCGACCCGCGCCGGCGAGGACGACCCGGAGGAACAGGCCAGCCTGGGTGATTTCGGATGAGCGCCACGAGGACGCCGTCGGCGGACGACCGGGGGGGTTTGCGATGAAACTGGTGGAGGGGACGGTCGACGTCGACGACGTCGACGCGTTCGTCGCCGCCATCGACGAGATCGCCTCGTCGACCGACACGACGATCCAGGCCTTCGACGCGCGGTACGTCGTGAGCGAGCGTCACCTCGAACGCGCCGTCGAACTGGCGGACCGGGCGTTCGAGCGGGGCGAGAACGTCGCCCGCGAGCGCGCGGTCGAGATCCTCCTGTACGCCGCCGGTCGCCGGCAGATCACGAACGCGCTCGAACTCGGCGTCTCGCCGGGCGAAAACCGCGTCGTCGTCCTCGTCGACGCCGCTGACGCGGACCCGAGAGACGGGCCGCCTCCGAACGAACGCGCAGCGGCGGAGGCGATCCGTGACCGCGTCCTCGACGGCGTCGAAGCGACGCTCGGCGACTACGACCCCGAACGCGTGCGAGAGTTTTTCGACGTCTCAGACGCGGAACTCGACGTCGTCGACGGCGACCTCGAAGCGCTGGTACTCGAACGGGTGGCGCTGCTCGTCGTCGAGAAGTGAGCCGCCGTGTTCGTGCCTGTTTCGCGCGAGCGCCCCAGGCTGTTCGAACGACCGCGTCGAACGGGACCATCGCGCCGAACGGCGGATCGGTAGGGCAGCCATAGTTATCTCCGTTCCTGTCCTTCCCGGTGGTATGGACATACTCCTACCGGCGTTTATCGGCATCCCAGGCGGTCCGGAACTGCTCGTCGTCCTCCTCCTCGTCGTCCTGCTGTTCGGCGCGGACAAACTCCCGAAACTCGCTCGCTCCTCCGGGCAGGCGATGGGCGAATTCAAGCGCGGACGTGACCAGATCGAAGACGAACTCAGAGAGGCCGCCGAACCGACGTCGGCCCACACCGATGGGGAGGCGGTCGAACGTGTCTGATTCCAGATAGCGCGATCGAACGGCACCATTCGATACCGAACGCGATTTTCTCCCGGACGTCGAGTCACGCTTCCGCGGTACAGTCTGGTTTGCAACTACTCACTCGCCGATCACACGCTGTCGTGCGATCGAGTACGTGACCAATTTCGAACGCGACTATCGCGGTCGCTCTCGGACGTGAGATCACGGCGGAGAGCGGCACAATCGACAGTCCCGGATGGTTACGCTTCCTCGGCGAGTTCTCGCGGGGGCTCGACCTCCGGCGGCGTCGCGGTGTTTCCGATGAGCGTCCGGCGGTCGCGGATCGTGTGGACGCAGCCGGCGACGGTGAACGCGGCGGCGACGAACAGCGCGTACCCGAATCCGCCCACGTACGAGAACGGAGCGAATCCGAGCGCGGCGACCACGACCAGAGCCGACAGGACGCTTCCCAGTACGAGGTAGAACTGACTCCACGGGATGTCGTCTCGGGGCACCACGTCGAGGTAGATGTCGAACGCCCGGACGTGGTCCGTCATCGTGATCGTTCCCCGGTTCTTGTCGTACTCGACGACGCCGAGTCGATCCATCGTCGGGAGGTGGGTCTGGTGGAGCGCGGTGTATACCCGTTTTCGCTGTTTCGGCGTCACCGCCCGCCGCTCGATCCGGTTCTCCCAGGCCGCAATCTGCTCGGAGAGGTCGCGGACCGTCACCGAATCGTCCACCTGCGCCAGGTAATGGAGGGTGTACCGACGACGCCGACTGCTCAGCGTCTCGAAGACCGTCTCCGTAGACAGTTCACGGTCCGTCGGGGTGTCCGAACTGCCGGCGTTCTCTTTGGTTTTTGATATCTGTGCCCCGCGTTTCATACCGATCTATTGACGGATACGAATATGAATCTATCTATCATGGAATACGGTGGCGTTAACCACGGTCACTCGTCGGGGTACTGGCGGAGTAACTGCCCGTTTGTGGGGACGTAGGGATTGCAACTGACCGCGATTCAGACGTGATCGGTAGATGTGAACTCGTAAACGCCCAGTAGCTCGCCCTCCACCGTACCGCCGGCCTCACGGCGGATATGCCGATCATACCTATGGGTTTCGATGGCCTTATCGGAAGGAGAGAGATGAATCGACAACCATCTATATCGATACTGACACGAATTCGCCGCCCGGAGTACACCGGTGCCAACCGGTGTCTCCCCTGCACCGTCGTCAACCTCGTTCTCGCGGCGGCGCTCACCGCTGCGGTGGCACTCGTCTCGCTCCCAGTCGCCGCCGCCGTCGCTGCCGGGTCGCTCGCGAGCATCTACGCTCGCGGCTACCTCGTCCCCGGAACGCCCGAACTCACGAAGCGATACCTCCCCGGCCGCGTGCTCGCGTGGTTCGGGAAGGGGGGCACCCCGATCCCCACCCACGATGCCGACTTCGACGTCGTGTCGTTTCTCGATCGGTCCGGGGTCGTCGTCGACGACGGCGACGACGTCGCGCTCGCACCGAGCTTCGAGCGTCGCTTCGAGACGGCCGCCTTCGACCTCGACACCGAGGCGGCGATGACAGCGGCCGCGGCCGATCTGCTCGCTGTCGCCCCAGATCGCGTGTCGTTCGTCGCCGGCGGTGCGTCGTGGCGCGTCCTGGTCGACGGTTCGATACTCGGGCAGTGGGAGTCGCGGGCGGCGTTCGTCGCCGACCTCGCCGCCCACCGCACGCTCTCGGCGTGGACCGACGAGTGGGCGTCGGTGCCGGACGCCGCCCGCGGCCGGACGCTCTCTGCGGTCCGCGCCTGTCTCGAAACCTGCCCCGTCTGCGAGGGCGACATCCGACTCGGGACCGAGACGGTGAGCTCCTGCTGCCGCGAATACGAGGTCGTCGCGGCCACCTGTGCCGACTGCGACGCCCGGCTCTTCGAGACCGACGCGCGGGCCGTGGCCGCTGCGGCGTGACGGCGCGACGGTTCTTCGGCGGCACCGGATATCGACTTTTTCGGCGGCGGAACTGGGACTTTTGCGACGCTTCCGGACGCTCCGATAACACGTTCCGACTGGCCCCGCGGCCGTTCCGACTGGCGACTTGCGCGTGCATCCAGCGTCGCCTCCACAGTTGATCCCGGATCGCCTCCGAGCGGCGTACCCTCCGTCGTCTTCTCGAACGCTCCCGACACGCCCTCTCGACCGAACGATCGGGGGCAGAACCCGTGCCGTCAGACGTCCGTCTGTGCCGTCGTTCGTCTACCGGGCACCGAGAACTTTTCAGCGCAGGACGTCCGATAGAATCAGAAGACGCGGGCCCGGAACCGCGCGAATCGACCGCGCGCGCCGAGTCGCGCGGCCGCCAGCTGGTAGGCTGTCGAAAGGGCGAAGCACACGAGGAACGCCGTCGACGGGACGAGCGGGTCGACGGCGGCGAAGCCGGGGACGGAGGCGAGCGACGCGACCGTCGTGAACAGTCCCACGACGCCGAGCGCGCGGTAGTACTCGCCCCAGGTCACGCCCGCCCGCGTGGTGACGTCCATATACCGCCCGAGGTGTCCGGCCTGCGGACACACCGATACCAGCTTTCGGTCGGGATCGTACACGACGAGGCCGAGCTCGGCCATCTTCGGGAGGTGCGTCTGATGGAGCGCGTTGTAGACGCTCTCGCGGAGCGCCCGCGGCGCGGGGCTCTGACCGGACTCTGTCGCCGCGATCCGCTCGGAGAGCTCACGCAGCGAGAGCGCTTCCGGGTGGGCCCACAGCTCGGCGAGCGTCTCCCGCCGGCGCGCGTTACTCAGTACCTGGTACACCTCCACTTCCGGAAGCACGGACCGCTGGAACATCGAATTCTCAGAGGCAATCGCGGAGTATAGCCATGGACGGACTATCGTTTCGCTCCGATCGGCACGCTCACCGTACGGAACCGAGGTCTGATCCCTCCGCATCGGTACGTGTGCCGGACCGATCGGTATGCGCGGCGGACCCGGCCGGTATGCGTGGCGAAGCTGACCGGTACGCGTTCCCATCTCTCCCGGTACGGCCGCTATACGCGGCGGTACGGCCCTCGTATCCGGCCGCCGAATCGCGTAACGTGACCCTGAAAACGGCCGTTTCGAGGTTCAAAACCGTTGAATCGGTGCATAGGTAATACCCCCCGAGCTGTGGGGTAATTCGTCCCGAAACGACCGGTGACGGTCTCACGGTCCGACGGGAGGACAAACCAATGACGCAAGACAGCGAACCCCAACTGTACAGCCTCTCACGCCGTAAAATGCTCGCCGGTCTCGGTGCCGTCGGCCTCGCCTCCGCGGGTGCCGGTCTCGGTACCTCCGCGTACTTCAGCGACGAGGAGAGCTTCGAGAACAACACCCTGACGGCCGGGACGCTCGACCTGCGCGTCCGCTATGAGGCCTCCTACGACAGCGGCGACACGGTCGAGAATATGGCCGACGCCGCGATGGGAACCCAGGACGGGTCGCCCGCGGGAATGTTCTACGACCTCCAGGACGTGAAGCCGGGCGACTCCGGTCACGTCGAGTTCTGTTTCGACATCGTGGACAACCCCGCCTACATGTGGGCGTGCGGTGACCTCTCCCAGGCCGAAAACGGAATCACCGAGCCCGAGAGCGCGGTCGACGACACGCCCGAGCTCGGCGAGCTCGGCGACAGCATCGTCGCCCGGCTCTCCTACTGCGACATCGACGACGAGGAGCTCGTCGAGGGCGAGGAGATCGTCTCCGGATCGCTCGTCGACGTCTTCGCGGCCATCGCGAACGGCGCGGCCCTCGACGGCGACGGCGTCGCCGGTCTCGCCCCCGGCGAGCAGTCCCCGTACGACGAGGAGGTCGTCGGAGACGAAGAAGCATACATCACCGGCGCGTGCCTGTGCCTGTTCTGGGAGATCCCGTACGAGGTCGGCAACGAGATTCAGTCCGACTCGCTGACGATGGCGCTGGAGTTCCACGCGCTGCAGGCCCGCCACAACGACGGCACGACGAACCCCTGCACGCCGACGGTCACCACCCGGACGGGCGAGGGCTTCGCCAAGCAACAGGAGTTCGCCACCGAGCAGGAGACCTCCTTCGCCCGCGGCCGATTCGGTAACAACGGCCCCTCGGGCTCGTGGGAAGTCGCCGTCGGCCCCGACGTCGGGAGCGCCGACACGGCCAACTACGTCTGGACGCCCGGTGACACGGTGTCGTTCAGCTACGCCTACGACGGCAGCGGTACCGCCTCGTTCACCCTCGACGGCGTGAACGTCGGCAGCGGAATCCCCGCGCCGAGCGGCAAACTCGCGATCACGACGAAGGCCGACGAGGCCACCGTCAGCGTCGCGAACCTCGCGCTCGACCTCGACGGCGTCCCGGTCACCCTCAGCGGCCCCGACGCGATCTCGGCCAGCAACGACGGGTCCGGCCGCGAGGTCACCTACCTCGTCTTCGACACCGACGCCGCGGACGTCGCGAACGCGTTCGCGATCTCCGGCGACGTCACCGTCGACGTCCAGGGCGACTACTCTGGCAGCGAGGAAGGCGTCGCCTTCGACATCAGCGTCGAGTGAGCGCCGCCGTCGACAGCAGCGCCGCCGTCGACAGCAGCGCCGCCGTCGACAGCAGCGCCGCCGTCGACAGCAGCGTCGAGTAATCGACACCTGACACCCTCCGCGACCCTGACCGGCCCGCGGGGGTGAGACACCACCCCACCACACCAAACATTCCCGACCACACGGACCAAAACCAATGACCAACGATCCCAAACAGTACACGTTATCGCGCCGCAAGATGCTCGCCGGAATCGGCGTCGTCGGCCTCGCCTCCGCGGGCACCGGCCTCGGCACGAGCGCGTTCTTCTCCGACGAGGAGGAGTTCGCGAACAACTCGCTCGTCGCGGGCGAGCTCGACCTGCTCGTCGACTGGCAGCAGACCTACGACTTCGGCGACGGCCACACCTTCGTCAGCGCCCACCCCGACCACGACGGCGACGGCGAACAGTCCATCGCGGCCGACAACGACGCCGGGCAGCTCCGCTACAGCGACTTCCCGGACGAGGACGACGAGGACAGCAACGGCGCGAACATCCCGGTGCTGAACTGCGAGAACATCCCGCCGCTCTCCGAGGCGAACTTCGGCGTCGATCCCGTCACCGGCGAGGAGATGGACACGCTGGTGCAGTTCACCGACGTGAAGCCCGGCGACTCCGGCGAGATCACCTTCTCGCTGCACCTCTGTGACAACCCCGGCTACCTCTGGATGCAGGCCGACAACGTCTCCGAGTCCGGCGGAATCCACGCCGAGCCCGAGATGGCGGTCGACCCCGACAACCTCCCGGACCTCGCCGGCGCGATCCAGGCGACGCTCTGGTACGACGAGGACTGCGACAACGTCTACGACGGCGCCGATCCGGTCGACATTATGCTGACGCTGGACTTCTCCGGGTCGATGCTGTACGACCAGTACGGCGGCGTCGTCAGCGACGACGAGATCCAGATCAACGGCACGACCCACCCGGAGACCACGAAGATCGACCTCGTCGAACTCGGGACCCGCCAGTTCGTCGACTACCTGCAGTCGCAGAACGCCGACGCCAAGGTCGGCGTCGCGTACTTCGACGGCGAGGGAAGCGACGACTCCGAGCCCCGGACCGGTATCCTCCAGGCGATGACGACGGACCTCTCGGTCGTCGACGGCGCGCTGTCGGGACTCCGAGAGAAACTCGCCAACGTCGTCAGCGGCGGACCCGGCTCGACGCCCTTCGACGGCGACGGCGACCCGAACCCGTTCTCGAACGCGAACTCGATCGCGACGGGGACGTACATCGGCGAGGGCGTCGACGACGCGCAGGACGAACTCGCGGCCAACGGCCGCTCCGGCGCGGAGAAGCGTAACATCGTCCTCTCGGACGGCGAATCGTTCAACGGCGGCGGGAGCACGTCCTTCGCGTCCCCGCAGGACGCCGCGGACGACGCCCGAGCGGCCTCCCCGTCCCCGGAGACGGACGTCTACACCATCTCCGTCGGCAGTGCGAACGACGGCGTGCTCCAGGCGATGGCCGGCCCCGCCGGCGGGTCGGGCGGCGACCCGGCGTTCTTCAACGACGTCGACGATCCGCTCAACGTCCCGAGCGTGTTCGGGAACCTCGCCGCTCAGACGGTCGCAGAGAAGGTCATTATGCAGGACACCCTCGACAACGTCCTGGCCGCGCTGGCCGACGGAAACGGCGTCCCGCTCGACGGCAACCGCGCGACGATCTACGACGAGCTGAACGACGACCCGACGGACCCGGACCGCGAGGCGTTCCGCGGCGACGGCGTGATGCACTGCGTCGCGCTGTCGTGGGAGCTCCCGTTCGAGGTCGGCAACGAGATCCAGGGCGACACGCTCGGCTTCGATCTCGGCTTCTACACCGAGCAGGAGCGCCACAACGACGGCTCCGGCCCGGAGCTCGCCGCCTGAACCGTGAGCACGACCCACAGCGGCGGTAACGGGGGTTCGACTCCCCCGGTGGGTTCTCTCCCTCCATCTGGGAAGGGAGGACAGCACCGCGCACGGACCACGACACAGACGATCGAATCAAGACAATGACACCAGACGACGAACTACCGCTGTACAACCTCTCTCGGCGCCGCGTCCTCGCGGGCCTCGGAGCGGTCGGCATCGCCTCCGCCGGTACCGGTCTCGGTACCAGCGCGTTCTTCTCCGACGAGGAGGAGTTCGCGGACAACACGCTGCAGGCCGGGACCCTCGACCTGAAACTCGACTACAAGGCGACGTACCTCGGCGGCCCGGGCCGGCTCGACGCCGTCAGGGCGATGGGCTACCCCGACGCCGAGGAGATTATCGAAGACGACGAATCGACGGGCCGGTACCTCCTCGCGCAGGCGCCCTCGCCCGCAGATATGCAGGAATGGGAGGATCTCGTCCAGGGGGAGCAGTTCGACTTCTGTAGCCCCGAGGCCGACGAGTACCTCGAGAACGGCGACGGGATCCCGATGTTCACCATCTCGGACGTCAAACCGGGCGACTCCGGCGAGGTGACGGTGAGCATCCACATCTGCGACAACCCCGGATACCTCCGGATGGTGGGCGAACTCACCGGCAACGACGAGAACGGCCAGACGGAACCCGAGATCGACGCCGAGGGCGAGGACGCCGACGGGATCGGCGAACTCGCCGACGCCATCGAGGTCTGCGTCTGGTACGACGAGGACTGCGACAACGTCTTCGAGCCGACCGGCACCGGTCAGCAGCAGGAACTGGAGGTCGCGCTCGTCTCCGACGTCTCCGGGTCGATGGGCGGATCGGCGCTCTCGTCGCTGAAGACGGCCGCGACGAGTTTCGTCGACAACCTCTCCTCGCCCGACGAGGCCGCCGCGATCTCGTTCAACAACGGCGCCACGACGGATCAGGAACTGACGACCGACTATCAGGCCGTCAAGGACGCGATCGACGACTACAGCGCCGGCGGCGGCACGTCCATCGCGGCCGGGATCGACGAGGGCGCGGACGAACTGCTCAACGGGACGAACGCCACCCCCGGCGCGTCGAAAGTGATGATCCTGCTGAGCGACGGCAACTCGACCGCGTCGGCTGCAATCTCGGCAGCGAACGCCGCCAAGGGAGCCGGAATTCGGCTTTTCACGATCGCGCTCGGGAGCGCGAACACGTCGCTCCTGCAATTCCTCGCGAGTTCCCCGGACGACGCGTTCGTCGCGCCGGACCCGGCGGACCTCGACACGGTGTACGCGGAGATCGCCCAGATCGTTCTCGGCGGCGAACAGAAGATCGCCGAGGGGACGATGGCGGAGGTGTTCGCCCAGCTCTCGGACGGTATCATCCTCGACGGGAACAGACAGGAGGACGGTCTCCAGCCGTACCCGGGCGCGACGACCCAGTGCATCGGCTTCGAGTGGACGCTCCCCGCCGACGTCGGCAACGAGGTGCAGTCCGACTCGATCGGCTTCGACTTCGGCTTCGAGGTCGAGCAGTCGCGGCACAACGACACGCCGTTCGCGACGCCCGAGCCCGCGCCGGCGAACTCGACTGACACCGGAAACTGACACCGACGACGACCGACACCGGCTGTCGCTGTCGATGCTGCGGAACGTCCCCAGCACCGCAGTCGGCCGTTCGCTCCGAACGATCACCCCGGTAACGACGCCATGCCGCGGAGTACGGGCGCCGTATCGGTCGCGAAGCCGATCCATACCTATGACCGCCGCTGCCGTATCGCCCACAGAACACGGATCGGGTGCCGATCCACCGACCGACCCGGCGTATCCGGGACAACTGACAATGACACTCACACGTCGGGAACTGTTGACGGGAATCGGCGGCGGCGCGCTCGCCGTCGGAGGGTTCTCCCTCCGCCGGGACGCGCCCCGCTTCTCCCAGTACACCTACGCCGCACCGGAGGACGACACGGACGACCGACGGCTCCGTATCGCCTGGTACGAGAAATACAACGGCGGCTTCGTCGCGAACCACGCCGGAACGAACGACAGCCTCGAGGCGACGCTCGATCCCGATACCGGGCCCGCGTACGTCGACGAGGCGACCTTCGTGACCGACGCGAGCGGCCCGGTCCTCTCCGTGGGGAACGTGCTCCCCGGAGACACGGGCACGCTCGTCGTCGGCCTCGAAGTCGTCGACGGCAGCGGCGCGGAACCGCTCGACGTGTGGTTCCGCGCGTCGCTGACTGAAGACGGCGAAAACGGCGTGAACGGCCCCGAACGGGCCGCCGGGGATAACACGGAGGACGACGGTGAACTCGACGAGGACGCCGTCGTCGAGATGTGGCTCGACGGCTCGCCCCTGGGGAGCTGCAACGGCACGAAGGAGTTCGACGAGGCGCTCGAATCGCCGCTCGTCGCTCCGTCTCCCTTCGCGGAGGCGTTCGCACCGACGGCCGACGCCGGCGACGACGAGGGACTGCTCGCGATCGAATGCCTCGCTCCGGGATCGTTGCGGTGCGTCGCGCTCCGCTGGGAACTCCCGATCGAAACGGGGAACCGAGCGCAGGGGGACTCCCTCGGCTTCGACTTCTCCTTCGTCGGCGGCGCCTGCGACGGCGACAGCCCCTTCCTCGTCGGAGGTGCGCGATGATACTGAGTCGCCGCCGCGTGCTGACAGCGCTG
This sequence comes from Halobellus rarus, assembly GCF_024494595.1. Lineage (GTDB taxonomy): Archaea > Halobacteriota > Halobacteria > Halobacteriales > Haloferacaceae > Haloquadratum > Haloquadratum rarum. The sequence goes on from NZ_JANHDI010000001.1 coordinate 35,354, forward strand.
GCCGCCGCCGGCGGTGCGGGCGCACTCACGGGGACCGGGACGGCAGCGATGTTCCGGGACGCCGAGCGGTTCGAGGCGTCGATCACGGCCGGCACCGTCGACCTGGTCGTCGAGTACGAACTGCTGAGCGGCCCCGGCGCGGACGCCCCCGACGGGAGTGGCACCGTCGACGGTCCGCGGGTTCGGCTCCCGATCGAGTCCCTCGGCGCGGACGGCGACGCGGGGAGTATGCTCCTCACGTTCGCGCTCCCCCAGCGGGGCGACGCGGTCAACAACCCCGCGGCGCTGTGGCTCGCGACGGACTGTCCCGTGCCCGCGTCGACGGCGCTCGGCGAGGCGATCCGGCTGACGCTGTCGTACGCCGACTGCGACTCCGGAACCCCGATCGAGCGGATCGCCCGCGGATCGCTCCGGGAGGTCGCCGACGGTCTCCGCGACGGATACCGCGTCGACGGCGACCCGACCACGACCGAGGCGGACTGCCTGACCGACGAGGTCTGCCTGCTCGCCGAGTACGAGCTCGCCGGCTACGTCGGCAGCGAGACGGTCGACGTGCCCCTGTGGTTCTCGGCGATCCAGTGTCGGAACACGACGCCGGAGAACCCCTTCGCGGGCCGGGACACGGCGCCGTGTCCGCCCGCGGACCCGTGTCCGTGCTGCCGAACGCTCGGGAAACTGGAGTTCGAGGACGACACGCAACCCGGACTCGGCGACAGCTACGTCGAGCCGGGAACGTACGCGTTCACCGAGGGAGACACCGACTACGGGCTGGAGATCTACGACACGGCGGACAAAGACGGCGAGCGCGAGACGCTCGGCGTCGCCTTCCGCCTCGTGAACCTCGCCGATAGCGCCGCCGCCGTCCCCGGACTCTGCACGGTCGCCGTCAAGGGCGGCCCCGGCTTCGAGCAGTACGACCGCGACGACGACACCCTCGTTGATACCGCGGATCTCCCCGGCAGCGACGACGACGGGCTCGTCTACGCGCCCGACGGCAAAGGAATCAGCCACGTCACCGTCTGCATCTGCACCACCGAATCGGCGGCGGACTGCCCCGGATGCACCGACCCCTCGCTCACGAACGGCGGGGGCGGCGGTCGGGGCGGAACGATTGGCGGAAGCGGCGGCCCCGACGAAACGAGCGGTGACACCGACGAAACGAACGGCGGAGGCGGTGGCCGCGGCGGGAAACCGGAGACGGATCCGGTCGGAGGTGACCGATGACCCGCGTCCCGACGCCGTCGGTGCCGAGCGCCGGGAAGTTGCTCGCGACGCTCGTCCTGCTCGCGGCGGTCTCGCCGTTCGTCGTCTTCGCGGTCCCGCAGACCATCGGAGCCGACGAGGGGTTCGTCGTCCTCTCCGGGAGTATGGAACCGGCGCTGTCGCCCGGCGACGTCGTGATCGTCGATGCCTCCGCGCCCGTGCGGGTCGGCGACGTAATCACCTACCGCACCGGCGGCGACAGCGTGCCGACGACCCACCGCGTCGTCGGCGAACGCGACGGCGGCTACGAGACGAAGGGCGACGCCAACGAGAACGTCGACGCGGGCCTGGTCGGCCCCGGGGCGATCATCGGGCGAACCGTCCTCGTGATCCCGGTCGTCGGCCACGTCATCCTGTGGGCGAACACGCCCGTGGGATACGTCTCCCTCGTCGTCGCCCCGCTGGTGCTGCTCGGCGTGAGCGAACTGTTCGCGTGGGCCCGCAGGGAGCCGGAGGCCGACGCGTCCGGGGAGACGGGACCCGAGGCCGACGCGTCGTCCGTGGCAGATGTCGATACGCCCGCCACCGACGCCGGCGGGGTCGCTTCGGACGCCGAAGTCACTTCCGGAGGCCTCAGCGAGGCCACCGCGCCGCAATCGGGCGGGACCGTCGCGGTCGCCGCCGTCGACCTGAAGCTCACGCTCCTGGCGATGGCGGCGCTGTTCGCCTACGCGGGGTGGAACGTGTACCGCGAGTTCGCCGTCGCGGCGGCCCCGAACCCCGTTTCCGTCGGCGCGCTCACGGGCGGACTGCTCGGCCTGCTGTTCGCCGGATCGGTGACGGTGGCCGCGTGGCGAGCGGCCCGATCCGCCACGCGGAGTCCCCCGGCTCCTGCTCTCACGGACGGGAGCGGGAACGCGGAGGTGGGCGATGAGTAAGACGCTCGCGGTCGTCTGTGCGCTGCTCGTGCTGTTCGCCTCGGCGACTGCCGGCTTCGCCGGCGGACTGTCCGTCGCCCTGCTGTCGGACGAGGAGTCGGTTTCGGTCGGCTTCAGCGCCGACGTGCCGAGCCCCGACCCCGTCACGATCGGCCTCGGCAGTGGACCGGCGGAACCGGTCGGCCCCACCGCGTTCGGACTCGCGGACGCCGGGAACGAAACTGCGCCAGACGAGGGGGACCTCGGCGACAACTCCACGGAGCGAAACGACACCCTCGTGGAACCCGTGTCTCCGACCGGGAACGATTCGGCCGGTAGCGTCCTCTCGCCCGACGAAAACGGCACGGTCGGACACGGCGAGACGGCCTCTAGCGAGGGGGCGATGGGTGCACCGGCCTCTGAGACGGCTGACCCGCCGGAGGCGGATGCAGTTCAGACGCCGGAAGACGAGGCTCAGACGCTGGAAGACGAGACTGAGACGCCGGAAGACGAGGCTCAGACGCTGGAAGACGAGACTGAGACGCCGGAAGACGAGACTGAGACGCCGGAAGACGAGACTGAGGCGCCCGACGACGAGAGCGCGTCGCCGCCGGACGGTGAAACCCCGTCCGAGGAACCGGAATCGACCGAGTCGGTCGATGTCGACACCGAGCAATCACCCGATTCCGACGGGGAGACCGAATCCGGACCGGAACCGACCGCCGGCGAGGTAGCGGATTCGGAGGCGGATCCCGCGAGCGACGACGAGACGGACGCCCAGCAGTCTGCCGACACCGGCGACGACCCGGACAGCGATACCGGTGATGCCTCGTCGGATACGTCGACGCCGGACGATTCCGACGCCGCCTGATGACCGCGCGGGCCAAACGCGTCTCGATCCACCTCCCCGGGACGGCTCCCGGTGCGCCGCGGCGAAACACGCTCGTGGTTCTCGGCTACCTTCTGGGTCTGGTCGTGTTCGTCGGGGTTCTTTTCGCACTCTTTTGAACGCTCTGCCCCACCGGCTTCGTACCGTGTTTCTCCACAGAATCAGATAGCTACCCCGCCGGCATCACGAGTAACAGGGAGCGCTGCGTCGCTCACCGGCGAATCGATACGTGAGAAGTAGTCCCACCAGGATTCGAACCTGGGTCGAAGCCCCCAGAAGGCTTCAGGATTGGCCACTACCCCATGGGACTGCATCGACGCCGACGCCGTTCGTCGGCTGTGTACCCTCTCGTAACCCGTGGCTCCATATGAGTGTTGCGAAGTCTCCTCTTTTCGTATCGCGGTATTCGTCGGTCGCAGGCCCGGCTGGACTGGCCGCCACGCACTTCTCTCGTCGGTTGCACCCTCATCACGTCTCGATCTCGTCCTCCTCACTCGCCTCGCTCTTCCTTGGGCGTCGGGTCTCACCGGTCAGTTCAGCGCGACTCAGCGACGGGGTCCCGACCGCGACGAGCGACGCAGTCGAGAGGACGAACGCGGCGATGCCAGCCAGTCCTACCGGATTCGCGACGAGCTCTCCGAGAACCGAGTCGGTCGCGTCGGTGTAGACCAGCAGCGTCCCGCCGGCGGCGTTGAACACGCCGTGGAAGAACCCCGCGGCGAGGACCGAGCGGGCCCGGAGGACGAAGTACGTGTACAGCGGCGAGAACGCCACCGTCGCGGCCGTCATCGCCGCGACGCCGACGAGCGGGAACGACGGGTAGTTGTAGCCGTCGAGGATCACCGGCGCGTGCCAAACACCCCGCAGGAAGCCGATGGCCACGCTCGCGCGCCAGAACCCCAGCGGCGCGAGTTCCCACAGGAGGTACCCCCGCCACTCGAACTCCTCGCCGAGCGCGAAGACGGCGTTGACGGTCACGCCGGCACCGACCGTCAGAGCCACGAGCGCGAGGACGCCGAGCGCACCCGACGGGAGAGGGAGTCCCGGCGTCGGATCGGCGGTGCCGTCGAAAGAGATGCCGGGGCACCGCGAGCGCGATCACGAGCGCCACCGCGAGCGCGATCACGAGCGCCACCGCGACGAGGGCGAGGACAGTCACGACGGCGGCGACGTGCCAGCGGAGGCGGCTGATCCGAACGCCGACGTCCCCTACCGACACCGCCGCCGTGAACACCGTCACTGCGGCGGCGACTGCGGGCGTGAACATATACAGCGGGGCCAGCGCGACCATCCGGACGTTCGTCAGCCGAGCGGCGACGACGAACCCGAGAACGAGCAGGAGTAACGCGCCGAGAAAGCGAATCAGCCGAGACCGGTCGACGTCACTGTCCCGATCAGTGCTCGTCGCGGACGGCCGTTCGGTCGATGCGGTATCCGAATCCGCCGCTTCGCTGTCTCCAGTTGCGTCGAGGGCGTCGTTTGCGGGGACCGTCCCGAGCGATCCATCGTAATGTAGGAAAAAGAACGTTTCCACGCTTCCGCCGACGTCACCGAGATAGCCTCGCGAACGACGACTGAACGGTCTTCTCAGTGAACGACTGCCGCCGGTGTCGAGCGAATCGGCATCGGTCGGGTCGTCGCTGCCCGTTCGTGCACAATCCACTACCTATTTATCCCGGTCTTGGCCACGTTCGCGTATGTACATCGGACGGTTCGTGATCGTCGCGCCCGACTTCGGCGCGTACCGCGTCTCCTCCCGCTCGTTTCCCAACCGACAGGTCGTCGCCCGCGACGGGACGCTGACGGTCGCGCCGACGCCCGACGCGCCCGAGAACGACAACCCGTACGTCTCCTACAACTGCGTCCGCGAGGGCGGCGACGGCGTCGTCGTCGGCAACGGATCCCACGTCGATCCGATCGCGGAGAAACTCGACCTCGGCTACCCGGCGCGGGACGCGCTCGCGTCGGCGCTCCTCGCGCTCGACTACGAGAAGGACGACTACGATACCCCCCGCGTCGCGGGCGTCGTCGGCGAGGAATCGTACGTCGGTATCGTCCGCCGGGACGCCCTGCTCGTCGACTCCGTCGACGAGGCCACTCTCGTCGCCACCTACGAGGAGGACGCGCCGACGCCGATCGAGTTCTCGTCCGACGCCGCTGCCGACCCTGCCGACATCGCGCGGGACGCCTACGACCTCGACTACGAACACGCCGTCTGCGCGGCGGGCGTCACGTACGACGACGGCGACGTCGACGTCGGCTTCTACAACGGATAGACGCGTCCGGCCCGTCTCTTCGGGACGGTGACTTTTGTCCGCCGCACGTGTACGTCCGCGTATGCAGGTCGCCGTCCTCTCCGACATTCACTCGAACAAGGTCGCACTCGACGCCGTCCTCGACGATCTCGCCGGCGACAGCGGAGTGAAACCGGACGCGATGGTCTGCGCCGGCGACGTCGTCGGCTACAACCCCTGGCCCGCGGAGTGCGTCGCCGCCGTCCGCGAGCGAGAGATTCCCACGGTGATGGGGAACCACGACCGCGCGGTCGCCTCGGATACGACGTTCCGATTCAACTCGATGGCGGCCGCGGGCGTCGAACACGCCCGAGAAGCACTCGACGACGACGCGCTCGGGTGGCTCGCGGGCCTCCCCGATAGCCGGACCGTCCTCGACGGCCGACTGAAACTGGTCCACGGCCACCCCGACGACCCGGACCGGTACACCTACCCCGAGGAGTTCTCGGCGTCGATGCTCGGCGACGAGGACGTCCTCGTGACCGGCCATACGCACGTGCAGGGACACCGCCTCTTCGACGAGGGCGTCGTGATGAATCCCGGTAGCGTCGGGCAACCGCGCGACAGCGACCCGCGGGCCGCGTACGCGCTGGTGGACCTGGAGGATCTCACGGTGGACGAGCGACGTGTCGAGTACGACGTCGACTCGGTCGTCGAGGCGGTTCAGGAGGCCGGGCTCCCCGAGCGGATCGGCTCGCGGCTCTACGAGGGTCGATAAACAGTCGCTTTTCCGCCCGTTCGACGCTTCCTTACTCCGCAATTCCGCCGAGGCTCGACATCGGCGTCGCGCCCGCGACGATCGCGCCCGTCGCCAGTAGCGCCGCGGACAGCACCACGAAGTCCCCGCTCGGCGAGTACCCCGCTAACCCCGCGCCCACCTGCACGATGAACACGGTGACGAAGAAACTGAGGATGGCGAACACGAGCATCACGAGCGCCGCGATGATACTACTGACTAACGCGCCGAAAGAGTCTAAGAATCCCATTTGTACTCTGTATCCGACCTGATCCGGGAGACGGATCAGGCTTGGGATCGGGGAATGACGCTCGAACTCGGCTCAGAACTCGTCTTGGACGATTTCGAGCGTCTCCTCGCGGTCGTCCCACGCGACGAAGATGGCCACGGACGTCGCGGAGGTGATGACGTCGTGGATGTTGATGCCGGCCTCCGAGATCGGCTGGACGATGTCGAGGATGACGCCGGGTCGGTTCGGCAGTTCGCCCCCGGTGACGCGGATGACCGCGACGTCGTCGTCGACGGTGACCGAGGAGAGCGTCTGATCGTCGACGACCTTCGCGTGCAGCAGGTTCTCGGCCTCTTCGGCGCGGTCTTCGTTCACGTAGAACGTCACCGAGTCCATCCCGGAGGCGACTGCGTCGATGTTGATCTCCGCCTCGCGCAGCGCCTGGGAGAGGTCCGCGAGGATGCCCGGACTGTTGCGGATCGAGCGCCCGGCGACGGTGATGCACGCCAGCGAGTCCTCCTGCATATCGATGAGGTTCTCGAACTCGCCCTCGATGAGCGTTCCACCGGTGAGTAAGTCCCCGTGCTGGTAGTGGACGACGCGAACGTCGAGGTCGTCGTCCTTGTACGAGAGCGCCGAGGGCGCGACCACCTCCGCGCCGCGGAAGGAGAGGTTCCGGAGTTCGTCGACGGTGATCCGCCCGACGTTGCGTGCGCCTTCGACGACGCGCGGATCGCCCGTCATCACTCCCTCGACGTCGGTGACGATGACGACTTCGTCGGCGTTCATGTACCGGCCGAGCATCACGGCCGTCGTGTCCGACCCGCCGCGGCCGAGCGTCGTGATCTCCCCGTCGAGGTTCTGCGCCAGGAAGCCGGTGATCACCGGGACGACGCCGTCGAGGTCGGCGGCGAGCGCGGCGGCGCGGCGCTTCGTCTCCTCGACGTCGACCTCGCCGAGGTCGTTCGCGATGATCGGCCAGTCCTCCCCGCCGGGTTCGACGAACATCGCGTCGACGCCGCGGGCTGCGAGCGCCGCTTTGAGCATCCGGACGCTCGTCCGCTCGCCCATCGAGACGATCTCCGCGCGGTCGCGGTCTTCGGCCTCGAACTCGATCTCGTCTAAGAGTGCGTCCGTCGTGTTCCCCATCGCGCTCGCGACGACGGCGATCTCGTGACCCTCCTCGACGGCCGCGGCGATGGAGTCGGCGGCGCGATTGATCCGGTCGCCGCTACCCAGGGACGTCCCCCCGAACTTCGCGACTACGCGCACGGTCGGCCCTCCTGTCGACGAACGAGACGGAACTGCGAGTGGTGCTCTGACATAGGCGCTCTTTGCGGGGGGGAGTGTAAAATCTTGTCTCCCGGCCCAACGGTTGCCGAATTTCTCGCGCTGGTCGACCCCCGAGTCGTCCCACGCCTTCGCTCGAAGCACCGACCACCGACTGCCGACCGCCGACGCGACACCCGGCGTCAGTTTAACCACCGCTCGGTCGAACAGGGACCTATGGACCTAGACGTCCGCGACGCCGTCGAGGCGGACGCCGAGACCCTCGGAGCGATCGTCGATCTCCCCGCGGACGCGCTGCGGAACGTCGTCCACGACCGGACGGTCCGACTCGCGGTCGAACCGGCGTCGGACCCGGGACCGAACGCCGACGTCGCGTCCGACGGGGACGACGTCGCCGGCGCGGCAGACGAGTCAGTGCTCGGTTTCGTCGCGTTCGACGTCCGTGACGGGACGGTGCACGTGACGCAACTCGCCGGAGACGCCGACGTGGCCGAGCGACTCCTCGCGGAGCCAGTTCGATTCGCCGTCAACGAGGGGTTCGACGTCTCGTTCGTCGTTCCGGATTCGGACGCGGACGCGGCTGCGGCCGCGCGAGCGGCCGGTTTCGAGGCCGTCGGATCGGGACCGCGCTTCGACGGCGAGGCGACGACCCGGTATCGGTTCCGCCCCGGCGACTGATCGACGAGCGTTACGTTCCCCGGCCGACGGCCGATCAGGCGAACTTCCGCACGGTCATGTCGAGCGTGTCGAGGTCGAGAATCGGTGCGTAGCCGACGTCGGGATCGATGTTGACCGACTTCTGGAAGTCGGTCTGGGCCTGCCAGCACCCCGAGTTGACCGCGAGCACCTCGTGGTACTTGCCCCAGCCGAGTTTGTGGACGTGGCCGGTGTGGAACACGTCCGGCACTTCCTCCATCACGAGGTAGTCCTTCTCCTCGGGCGCGAGACGCGTCTTCCCGCCGAACTGCGGCGCGACGTGGCGCTTCTTCAGCAGCTGGTACATCGCCTTGTGCGGGTCGTCGTAGCTGGCCTTCTCCTCGGGCAACTCGGCGATGACCTCGTCGAGTGAGACGCCGTGGTACATCAGCACCCTCACGCCCTCGACGGTCACGAGCGACGGGTTGCCCGTGATGCGGGCGTCGTGCGCCGACATAATCTCCCTGAGGTTCTCGTCGAACCCCGGCTGCGGCTCGGCGAGGCGGACCGCGTCGTGGTTGCCCGGGATCATCAGGATCTCCATATCGCCGGGGACGTCCTTGAGATGCTCGGAGAACCGCTCGTACTGCTCGTAGATGTCGACGATGTCGAGTTCCTCGTCCTGATCGGGGTAGACGCCGACTCCCTCGACCATATCGCCCGCGATGAGGAGGTACTCCACGCGCTCGGCCTCCTCGGTGTGGAGCCAGTCGGCGAACCGGGTCCAGGCGTCGGCCTCGAACTCCTGGCTGCCGACGTGGATGTCCGAGACCAGCGCCGCCTGCACGTGTCTGTCCGCGGTGTTCGGCGAGTACGTCCGCGGCACGTCCGGGAAGTGCATCGAATCGACGAACATGATTCCCGCGTCGTCCGAGAGCGTCCCCTCGACGGCGATGCACTCGTCGAGCAGCAGTTCGTCGACGAAGCCGGCGAACTCCCGGTCCTTCATCACCAGACACGGGAACGTTCCGGTCGTGTCCTCCAACTCCACGAGCCAGTGGCCGCTCTTCGTCGAGCGGATGTCGTTGACGAGGCCGACCATCGCCGCGTCGGTCCCGCCGCTCATCGACTGGATGGCCGTCGCCGGCCGGTGGTTCACCCGCCCGCGGAGCTGTTTCGAGAGCTTCTCGTAGCGGTCTCTGAACACCTTCACGAAGTCGCCGTACTCGCCCGTGCCGGTGCTCTGGCCGGTCACGTCGCCGTCGACTTCCAGCGACCGGAGCGAGGGATCGGCGGTCCGCGACGCCGCTGGACTTCCGTGTTCCGGGCCGCCTCCAGCGGCCGTGCGACCCCCGCCCGCGACCGCCGACGTCGACGTGTCGACCCCGCCGTCGGTATCGTTCCGGGGCGAGCGCTCTCCGCCGACGCCCGAGGCCGTTTCCGACGTTTCTTCTGGAGACGTATCTCTTCGATCGTCATCCTCTGTCGTCCGGTTCGATGCCGGTTCTCCAGTAGAAACAGGGGGGTCTTCGACTGCCGGATCACCGAGTGCGCCGCGGACGTCTCCAGCCGTGATCCGAAGTGCGGCGTCGTCGACGTGTTCGACCACCCGTTCGAGCGTTCGCCCCGGTCGTTCGGTGCTCGCGATGAGCGTCACGGCCGCCTGCTCGGCGTTGTATCCCCGCGCTGCGAGTTCCCGCACGATGCGAACCGGCGTCTCCAGAGGCACACCGACCGAACGGGGCAGCGGAAGAAAAGCGTACTGAACGAGCCCGGGGCGTCGCGTCCGATCCCGGCACGGCCCAGAAGGTTGAAACGCGGCGGCGAAGAAAACGGGGTAGATGACGGACGACGAGGGAGATGCGAACGCGCCCGGTCGACCGGACCCGGTTCAGCGCGAGGACGGGCCTTCGGGCCAGGACGGACCTTCGGGCGAGACGGCGACGCCCCCGACCGACGACGGGTCCGATCGGGGCGAACCGGGACCGACCGATCGCCCCGACGCCGTCGACGACGGCGAGGCGACCCGCCTCCCTCCAGGGACCGTCGACTCCCGCCGCGACTCCGACAGCCGCCCCCGGCCGCGACCCGGAACGCGGGCCGCCGACCGCGACGTGAGTTTCCTGACACGCTTTCGGACGGCACAGAGCGGTCCGCTGCTCTTCGTCCGCGAGACGCTCTACAGCGCGCTCGCCGTCGCCGCCGTCGGCTTCCTCCTCTTTGCGATCAGCGGCGTCTGGCCCCCGATGGTCGCCGTCGAGAGCGGCAGTATGGAACCCGAGATGTCCCGCGGCGACCTGATCTTCGTCACGGAGCCCGAGCGGTTCACCCCCGACTACGCCTACGGTGACACCGGCGTCGTGACGGTCGAAATCGGTAGCGAGGAGGGGTATCGGAGCTTCGGCGGCAACGGCTCGGTGGTGATCTACGACCCGCCCGACCGGATCGGCTCGCCGATCATCCACCGGGCGCACTTCTACGTCGAGGAGGGTGAGAACTGGTACGACCGGGCGAACCCGGCGCATATGAACGCGAACGACTGCAGCCAGCTCTCGAACTGCCCCGCGCCGCACGACGGCTTCATCACGAAGGGCGACGCGAACGCGCGGTACGACCAGGCGAGCAACATCGCCGGCCCCGTCCGATCGGAGTGGATCCGCGGGACCGCCCGGATTCGGATCCCCTATCTGGGGTACGTCCGGCTCAAACTGGCCGGGGCACTCGCTGCTTGACGCCGGCGCTATCGCCTCTATTCGAGTTCGTCGAGCGCTTCGGCGGCTTCTCTCGCGGCCGCCAGATGCGCTTTCGCCTGCCGCGGATCGTCCGTCCGCTCCGCTAACTGCGCGTGACGCGTCAGCGCCCGCAGCAGCGCGTCCCGCGCCGTCCGTTCGCTCGCCGCCGCCGACCCCTCGTCCGCGGCGCCCGGCGCCCTCCCGACGGCGGTCGACGGACCGCGCGGCGTTCCACCGCTGTCGGCCGATCGACCGCTCGTCGCAGCCGGTTTCGGGCTGACGCCCACCTCCGCGGCTGCCGCCGCGTTCGGCTCCGGTTCCGAATCCGACTCCGGATCGGGGGCGACGCTTCTGCCGCTCTCCGGGGCGTCGGTCTCGACCGAACCGACCGCCGGCGTCGAATCTCGCTCGACCGCGCCGTTCGATTCCGACCGGCTGGCGGCGTCAGCCTCCGACGATGGCGTCATTTCCGGCGACGACTCGGCGGCCTCGCTCTCCGACGCCGCCCCCTCTCCGCCGGTGACGCGCTGACAGCTCGGACAGAACGCCTGGCCCTGGTAGCGGAATATCGGCGATCCGCACTCGTCGCAGTGCCGGTTGGTCATCGTCGCGCCCTTCAGCAGGAGTTCGCTCATCTGCTGGGTCTCCTTGCGCCGCTCCTCGTCCTTCTCGTACTTTTCGCGCAGTCGCTGCCGCTCCGCTTCCTCGTCGAAGTCGCTCACGTGTGGCCCGAACGCGACGTAGCTCGAAAAGTCCTCCGGGGACGGGGCAGGCGAGCGTTCGCGGTAGCATCCGCCTGCGAGCCTCCCGCCGGTCGGCTCTTGATCCCCCGCCCTCGGCGAGTGAACCGGCGTCTTTGCGAGCGGTAGCGAGCAACGGCCGGGGGACGACCGAAGGGAGTCACCCGGCGACCGAGCGGCTCGCAGCGCCAGGCAGGTCGCCGGATACCGGTCTCTCGATTCACTCGATGCGTGACCCGCTGGGCCTCCGCGAGCGACCGCAGTGAGCGAGCGGTTCACATCGACGAACGGCCGGAGGCCGTGAGCCGGCGTATTCTCGGTCCAGCTTTCGTTGCAAAAGGACCTCGCCAGTGTTCTGCCCGCTCACAGCAGCTCGAAGACGTGGATCGGCCACTCCTCCTCGTAGGACAGGTCGAAATCCGGATCGATATCGACCGCCTCGGGATCACAGACTCGGAGTTCGACGCGGTCTCCGATGGCGACGTCCTCGAGCGAAGCGGCGACTCGACCCGTAAGCCGAGCCGAAGAGTCGAGTTCGACCACTGCGACGGTGATCGGCGCCAACTGGTCGAACGCAGAGGGCGGTCGGTTGACCGACGTGTACGAGATCACCTCGCCGGTCCGGGGCTGCTCCGACAGCGTGACTGCCCGGCTGCCACAACCGTAACAGGCGGGACGAGGCGGCAGCAGGTGTGTATCACACTCCGTACAGCGGGCGGCCATCAACCGGCCCTCAGATAACGCGTCGAAGAAGCCGGGGAGCGTGAACGGCGAGTCGGCGGTGATGTCTTCCGGTACGAGCGGTCCCGTCGTCGTGGAATCGGTGTCTGTCATCGGTGAGTTACTCTCTTCGGTCATTGTGCGGTCAGGACGTGGGCCACGGTATGGGCGTCCGCGACGCCGCCTTCGTTGATGAGAAGCGCGGTGTCGGCGTCGGCTACCTGTCGTTTACCGGCCCGTCCGGTGAGCTGTTCGTAGGCTTCGACCGCCTGCAACAGCCCGGTCGCTCCGATCGGGTGCCCGCGGGCCTTCAGTCCGCCGCTGGTGTTGATCTGGACGTCAGTCCAGCCCGCCGACCGGTCCCCGGGATCCTCGACGGTCTCGATTCCGCGACCCTCGGGGGCGAACTCGGCGGCCTCGGCCAGCAGCGCCTCGCAGACGGTGAAGGCGTCGTGCACTTCCGCGACGTCGATATCCGCGGCGCCAACGCCGGCGTCCTCGTAGGCGGTCGAGGCAGCCACGTTCGCCCCCTCGACGAACGTCAGGTCGCGCTCCGCGACGGCGAGGTTGTTGGCCGCCGAGCCGACGCCGGCCACGCGGACCGCGTCGGGGCGGCTCTGCAGGTCGGCCGCCACCTCGTCGTTCGCGACGACGACGGCCGCGGCACCGTCGGTAACCGGCGCACAGTCGTACAGTTTCAGTGGGGGAGCGACGTCGGGAGCGTCCATGACTGTATCGATATCGACCGCTTGCTGGAACATCGCTCGTGGGTTGTCCGCCGCGTTCCGATGGTTCTTCACGGCGATCCTGCCCAGGTCTCGTTCCGTCGCGTCGGTCTCGTGGAGGTATCGCCGCGCGAGCAGGGCGTACGTGGCGGGCGCGGTGATCCCGGACCGCTGTTCTAAGGCCCGCTCGAAGGCGGCACCGAGCGCGTTCGTGGCGCCTTCGGTCCCGCCGGCGGTCATCTTCTCGACGCCGCAGGCCAGCACTGCGTCGTGGACGCCCGCCCGAACGTCCCGGACTGCGTTCTTGAGCGCGAGCGCACCAGCGGCCGCACACGCCTCGACGCGCTCTGCGGGGACGTTCCGCAGGCCGGCCCACTCGGCCATGAGTGTTCCCTGCATGATCTGATTTTCGTACCGTTCGGACTGGGCGCCGACGTACAGGCCGTCGACGACGTCGGCCGGATCGGGCAACTCCTCGAACGCCTCGGCCAGTGCCCTCGAGAACAAGTCGCGGCCGGGCAGGTCTGTCTTACCCAGCGGAGAGGAACCGACCGCGATGAGATGAGCTGTTGACATCCTCTATGGGTCGTAAACTATTGATATTAACAGTTTGGTCGCGAACCCGGCAGAAGTTGACTCTTGTCGTCGCAACCGAGTGACACAGTGTGCACTTTTGCCGTTGAGAAAGAACTTTACGTGCCACAGTCACGTCTTGGCATAGCATGCACAGACCGATGACGACGCTCGACTTCCTCGACAGGGGGATCGACGTCTACGGCGACGCTGTCGGCGTGGTCGCTCACGACGGCACCGAGTACACCTACGCCGAGTTCGGCGAGCGGGTCGACCGCGCGGCGGCGACGCTCTCCGATCTCGGCATCGAGCAGGGCGACCGCGTGGCGCTGCTCTCACCGAACACACACTGGTTTCTGGAGACGCTGTTCGCGATCAACGTCCTCGGGGCCGTCTCGGTCCCGCTCAACTACCGACTCATCGCCGAGGACTACGAGTACATCCTCGACGACTGCGGGGCCCGGGCGGTCGTCGCCGACCACGAGTACGCCGAGAAGGTCGAGGCGATCCGCGACCGGGTGCCCGCCGCGACGTTCGTCGCCAACCCGGCCGACCGCGTCGACGGCGACTGGCGCGACTACGAGTCACTCCTGGAGGGGGCCGACCCCGACGCGGTCGAGCGCCCCGACATCTCCGAGGACGACCCCGCGACGATCAACTACACGAGCGGGACGACCGGCGACCCGAAGGGCGTGGTCCGCACCCACCGCACCGAACACTGGCACGCGCTGATCACCACCCACCACACCGAGGTCAGCGACGACGACGCCTACCTCTGGACGCTCCCGATGTTCCACGTCAACGGGTGGGGCTATCCCTACGTCATCACCGGCGTCGGCGGGACACACGTCTGCCAGCGCCACTTCGATGCCGAGGGCGCTTTCGAGCGCATCCACGCCCACGACGTGACCTACCTCTGTGGCGCGCCGACGGTCCTCGACCGGATGATCGATCACTACCAGACCCACGACGTCGCGGCGACCGGTGACAAGCCGGTCAGGATCGCGACCGCGGCCAGCCCGCCGCCAGAGTCCACTATCCGGACCGTCGAGGACGAACTCGGCTGGAACATTTTGCACGTCTACGGGCTGACCGAGACCGGCCCGCTGATCACGACGAGCAACTCGCCGCGCCGGATCGAGAGCGAGGGTCGCTTCGCGATCAAGACCCGCCAGGGCCACGCCATGCTCGGGACCGAAGTGCGCGTCGTCGACGAGGACGGCGAGGACGTCCCCCCCGACGACGAGACGATGGGCGAGATCGTCGTCCGCGGCAACCAGGTCATGGACCGCTACTGGAACAAGCCCGAGCGGACCCGGGAGGCCTTCGCCGGCCGGGTCGACGGGTGGTTCCACACCGGCGACTTCGCCACTATCGACGAACGCGGGATGGTCGCGATCAAGGACCGCAAGAAGGACGTCATCATCAGCGGCGGCGAGAACATCTCCAGCGTCGAGGTCGAGGACGCCCTCTACGACCACCCCGACATCGAGCGCGTCGCCGTGATCGGCGTCCCCCACGAGAAGTGGGGCGAAACGCCCAAAGCAATCGTCGTGCCCGCCGTCGGCGCGGATCTCACCGAGGACGGGGTCATCGAGTTCGCCCGCGACAACCTCGCGCACTTCAAGTGCCCGACCGTCGTCGAGTTCGTCGGCGACCTCCCGGAAACCTCGACGGGCAAGATCCGCAAGGTCGAACTTCGGGAGTCCCACGGCGAGCCCGTCGAATGATTCCGACCGTGACCGCCGACACCGTTCGAGGTCATCACGCCGATGGCGTTGCGGGCGTGTCCGAGTAATCCACGGAAAGGAGCCACGGGCCACCGCGCCCGTGGCGGCCCCCGACTCTCTGTCTCCTACAGCAGCGTGCCGGCGTACAGGTACAATCCCGCCAGCGCGACCTCGAAGAGCAGCGTGCCCAGCGCCGACAGCGCGAGGAACTGCCGGTCGTCCATCTCGGCGAACCCGGCGGGGACGGTGAGCATTCCCCGCGTAAACAGCAGCGCGTTGCTCACGGGAACGACGACCGGGCCCCACCGCTCGAACCAGCCGTCGAACCGGTCGAGTTTCGACTCGTCGATGCGGAACCACGACTTCGCGAGGAGGTACTCGCGGCCGCCGCGCTGAGCCACCTTGAACAGCGCGTACTGTCCGACCGTGGCACCGAGAACCGCGACGGCGAGGATCGGAATCAGCGAATCACCGCCGAGCAGCAGCAGCGACCCGGGGACGATGAGTTCGCTCGGCATGAAGTACATCAGCATCGCGCCTTCGAGCACGAAGACGCCGAAGAGCGCGACGTAGGCCCACTCGGACTCCAGAAGCGCCAGTAGGCGGGGGGGCATCGCGTCGAGCTGGAGGGCGACCGCGAGCGACTGCATCGTCTTCCCTTACCCGGGAGCGGCACAAACACGTTTCGCTCCGGGTCTCATCACCGGTGGGTCGGACACCACTGTCCCTCCGCGCGCAGTCCGATGCGGTTTTTTCCCCCGATCACGAAGCCCGGCTATGGACCTCACCGACCGTCCGCGACGGCTCCGACGCGACGGCATCAGACCGCTCGTCAGCGAGACCCGCCTGGACGCGCGGGACCTCGTCGCGCCGATATTCGTCGACGCGACGACCGACGAGCGCCTCCCGATCGAGTCGATGCCGAACCAGGAGCGCGTCCCCGTCGACGGCGCGGTCGACCGCGTCGAGGAGATACGCGAGACCGGCGTCGAGGCGGTGATGGTGTTCGGCATTCCCGAGTCGAAGGACGAGCGCGGCACGCGCGCCTGGGCTGAAGACGGCGTCGTCCAGGAGGCCGTCCGCCGGATCACCGCCGAGACGGACGCCTACGTGATCACCGACGTCTGCCTCTGTGAGTTCACCAGCCACGGTCACTGCGGCGTCCTCGAAGCCGACGCGGAGTCGGACCCCACCCTCACGGTCCGGAACGACCCGACGCTCGACCTGCTGGCGAAGACGGCCGTCTCTCACGCGGCGGCGGGCGCGGATATGGTCGCGCCGAGTTCGATGACCGACGGGATGGTGGGTGCCATCCGCGAGGGCCTCGACGAGGCGGGCCACGCGTCGGTGCCGATTATGTCATACGCCGCGAAGTACGAGAGCGCCTTCTACGGCCCCTTCCGCGACGCGGCCGACGGCGCGCCGGCGTTCGGCGATCGGCGGCACTACCAGATGGATCCCGCGAACGGCCGCGAAGCGCTCCGGGAAGTCGGTCTCGACGTCGAGCAGGGCGCGGACGTGCTGATGGTCAAACCCGCGCTCGCGTACCTCGACGTCGTGCGTGCGATCCGCGACTCGTTCGACCATCCGGTGGCCGCGTACAACGTCTCCGGCGAGTACGCGATGGTGCACGCCGCCGC
Source organism: Halobellus rarus (assembly GCF_024494595.1). Lineage (GTDB taxonomy): Archaea > Halobacteriota > Halobacteria > Halobacteriales > Haloferacaceae > Haloquadratum > Haloquadratum rarum. The sequence continues at coordinate 52,408 of NZ_JANHDI010000001.1, forward strand.
CGAGAAGGGATGGCTCGACCTCGAAGCGGCGGCCTACGAGTCCCTGCTCGCGATGAAGCGGGCGGGCGCGGATCTCATCGTCACGTACTTCGCCGAGACGCTCGCCGACCGGGTCTGAAGATACCGTTCGAACGGTCGATATCACCACTACTATCGGGCGCGCACCCGCTGAAACGGACGCTTTGGCAGGATTTGCCTGAACGTACGTCCATCTAATCCGGAGATTGATGTCGATATCTACCCATCTCTCCACCTTATACTCATTATATTCTTATCCAAATCATACGAATGTCTGGATAGACATAGGTATTTTAGACATATTCAACTCCAAAATTTATATACTACCTTTGCTTGAGAATCTCCCGTGATACAAACCACGAATCACAGCGAATTTGGAGCACCACTGGACGAACGTTCGAAGCTGGAGGTGAAAGTATGGTAACGCCGTTACAGGTCGATCCGACCGCCGTCGCGAACGGGATCAACAACGTGTGGGTGCTGATGGTCACGTTCCTGATCTTCTTCATGCAGCCGGGCTTCGCGCTGCTGGAGTCGGGGCAGGTCCGCGCGAAGAACGTCGGGAACGTGCTGATGAAGAACATGAGCGACTGGTTCCTCGGGACGATAATCTACTTCGTCGTCGGCGCGGGCGTCGTCGGAGTCGCCGGAGCGCTCACCTCTGGTGGCGGAATCTCCGGCGCGTTCGCACACATCAGCGATCCGAACGCGTGGATCGGCTGGCTCTTCGGCGCGGTGTTCGCGATGACGGCCGCGACGATCGTCTCCGGAGCCGTCGCCGAGCGGATGAACTTCGACGCGTACGTGCTGTTCACCATCGTGATGACGGCGATCATCTACCCCGTCGTCGTCGGCTTCACGTGGGGCGGCGGCCTCCTCTCCGCCGGCGGCTACATCGGCAGCGCGCTCGGTGCGGGTTACCTCGACTTCGCCGGTGCGACCGTCGTCCACATGTGCGGCGGGATCGCCGGCCTGGTCGCGGCCAAACTCGTCGGGGCGCGCAAGGGCCGCTACGACGCGAACGGCAACAGCCAGCCGATCCCGGGTCACTCGATGCTCTTGGCCGTCCTCGGGACGTTCATCCTGGCGTTCGGCTGGTACGGCTTCAACGTCGGCACGCAGGCGACGATCCTAGCCGTCGGCGACGACGGGTCGCTCACGTTCATGGGCGCCGCGCTCGGTCGCGTCGCGCTCGTGACGACGCTCGGAATGAGCGCGGGCGGTGCGATGGCGATGCTCACCTCCGCGCGCTACCAGGGTAAGCCCGACCCACTCTGGACCGCTAACGGACTGCTGGCCGGCCTCGTGGCCGTCACGGGCGCGGTCCCGCACGTCACGTGGTGGGGCGGCGCACTCCTGGGCGGCCTCGGCGGCTTCCTGGTCCTGCCCGCGTTCCGCTTCACCGTCGACACGCTGAAAGTGGACGACGTCTGCGGCGTCTTCGCCGTCCACGGTGTCGCCGGCGCGGTCGGAACGGCGCTGATTCCGATCTTCGCGGTCGGCGGCTTCGCGATCAATCAGTTCGCGCTGCAGGTCGTCGGCGTCGTCGTCATCGCCCTGTGGACGGTCGTCGCGTCGGCGATCGTGCTGTACGTGCTCGACGCGGCCGTCGGCCTCCGCGTGACCGAGGAAGAAGAGACCGAGGGCCTCGACGAGGGCGAACACGGCGTCTCGGTCTACCCCGAGTTCGTGCCGAACGAGCGCCGCGAGAGCACCGTCGCCACCGACGGCGGCGAACTCCGCACCGACGGCGGCGAACTCCGCACTGACGATGGCGCGGCTCTCGACGACCTCGCCGACGGGGGCACGGAGGTGAGTTCCGATGAGTGACTCCGCCGACACGGACATCAAGATGGTGGTGGCGTACATCAGGCCCGACAAACTCGGCGACGTGAAGCAGTCGCTCGCGGAGGCGGGCGCGCCGTCGCTGACGGTGACGAACGTGTCCGGTCGGGGCTCCCAGCCGGCGAAGAAGGGGCAGTGGCGCGGCGAGGAGTACACGGTCGACCTCCACCAGAAGGTGAAGGTCGAGTGCGTCGTCGCCGACATCCCCGCACAGGACGTCGTCGACGCCATCCAAGCCGGCGCGAACACCGGCGAACCCGGAGACGGGAAGATATTCGTCCTCCCCGTGGAGTCGGCCCACCAGATCCGCACCGGAACGACCGGGCCCGACGCGGTGTAGTTCCCCCTGCAGACACTTTTTTCGAACGCTCAGTCGCTGTCCTGTGGCTTCGATCGACGGCAGATCCGATTTCGGTCTGTGACTGACCTGCTATCGTAGTGTTCGCAGGGTTTCGCTCACTCGATCGCACGCCAGCGTTCGGCCGGCTGCGTGATCGTTTGCAAATCGACCGCCGCTTCCGGCGGGACGCACCCCTTTCCGTCGAACGCGCTCGACAGCCCCGCGCGTCGCTCGCTCCATATTTCTAGAGTGCTGACACTATGTCTGTAACAAAATACGGCAACATTTGTCCGCCTCCTCCCGACATTACGCCCTTATATTCCTTTTATTCCATAGTAATTTTGACATACGTGTGTATACCATCAGCAAATTTTACAATATAAACGATAAGTGTTTTAATACTCTATGTAGATAGGTCATACCGAGATTCGGAAAACGAATCCGACCAAAATTCACCAAATGATGTACGAACGTCCAAGCCAAATTGACGCACCATCCACGAGAGGTACCGTATGCTGAGCGCGACGCTGCAGTCCGATCTGTCCGCGGTCGTTCAGGGCGTGAACCTGATGTGGGTCCTGATGGTCACGTTCCTGATCTTCTTCATGCACGCCGGATTCGCGATGCTCGAAGCGGGGCAGGTTCGCTCGAAGAACGTCGCGAACCAGTTGACCAAGAACCTCCTGACCTGGAGCGTCGGGGTGATCGTCTTCTTCCTCGTCGGCGCGGGGGTCTCGACGATCGTCGGCGGCGCGACCGGCGGGGGATCCTACTCCGTCGTCGGCGCGTTCACCGACCTGTACGCGCCCGAGGCCGGCTCCGCGGGGGCCTGGGTCAACTGGCTCTTCGGCGCGGTGTTCGCGATGACGGCCGCGACGATCGTCTCCGGAGCCGTCGCCGGCCGCGCGAAGCTCCGCGCGTACGTGGGCTACACGATCCTCCTGGCCGGGGTCATCTACCCGGTGGTCACCGGCTTCACCTGGGGCGGCGGCTTCCTCGACGCGCTCGGGTTCTACGACTTCGCCGGCGGCGTGATCGTCCACGCGATGGGCGGCATCGCCGGTCTCACCGCCGCGTGGATCATCGGCCCGCGGATGAACCGCTTCAACGACGACGGCTCCGTGAACGTCATCCCGGGCCACTCGATGACGTTCGCGGTCCTCGGGACGCTCATCCTGGCGTTCGGCTGGTACGGCTTCAACGTCGGGACCTCGGCGTCGCCGCTGGCGCTCTCTGACTCGGGCGAGGTCGTCCTCGGCTCCTTCCAGACCGTCGGGCGCGTCGCGCTCGTGACGACGCTCGGGATGGCCGCCGGCGCGATCGGTGCCGCGGCGGTCGCGACGTACAAGACCGGCAAGGTCGACACGCTCTACGTGGCTAACGGTCTCCTGGCCGGCCTCGTCGGCGTCACTTCCGTCACCGACGTCATCGTCTGGCCGGGCGCGCTCGCCATCGGCCTGCTCGCCGGGGCGCAGCTGCCGATCGTCTTCGAGTTCGTCGAGAAGCGCCTCCAGATCGACGACGTCTGTGCGGTCTTCCCGGTTCACGGCTCCGCGGGCATCCTCGGGGCGCTCGCGTACCCCTTCGCCGCGACGGCGTTCTGGAACGGCAACGCGTCGTTCCTCTCGCTCGCGATCCCGCAGGTCGTCGGCGTCGTCGTCATCGCCGTGTGGACGTTCGCGGCGACCGCGCTGGTCTTCGGCGCGTTCCGCGCCGCGGGGCAGGCGCGCGTCTCTAACGAACACGAACTCGAAGGGCTCGACTCCTCCGAACACGGCGTCGACACCTACCCCGAATTCGGCCGCCCGGACGAGTCCGGTGCTCGCGTCGACGGCGGGATGATCCGCCCCGACGGCGGGACCGTCCGCGCGCGCTCGGAGTCGACCAGCGCCGAAACCGTTTCGGACGACGAAACCGAGGCTGACCTATGAGCGACACGCAACCGACTGACGGCGGGCCGACGGGAAGCACCGACGCGGAGATCAAGATGGTGGTGGCGTACATCCGCCCCGACAAGCTCTCCGACGTCAAACAGGGGCTCGCGGAGGCGGGCGCGCCGTCGCTGACGGTGACGAACGTGTCCGGACGGGGCTCCCAGCCGGCGAAGAAGGGGCAGTGGCGCGGCGAGGAGTACACGGTCGACCTCCACCAGAAGGTGAAGATCGAGTGCGTCGTCGCCGACATCCCCGCACAGGACGTCGTCGACGCTATCGCCGAATCCGCCCGTACGGGCGAGAAGGGCGACGGCAAGGTGTTCGTCCTCCCCGTCGAATCGGCGCGGCAGATCCGCACGGGCAAGAGCGGACCCGAAGCAGTCTAAGACGACCTTCGAGACGGTCAGTTCCGTCTCGTCCCCGTGTTGGCGCTCGTCTTTTTTATCGCGGAGAGAAAGAGCAAAGACGGCCGGTCCTCGCAGTTCCGGTGTGCAGCCCACGCCGGTCACCGCGGTCGGACTGCTCGTCGCCCTCGTCGGGTTCGCGGCGCTCGATCGGGTCCGACGAGCCGTCAGTGCGGCCGAGGACTCAACGCCCACGGACGGGCCGCGGTCGATCGACCTCCGCGAACACGCCTGGAAGTGGGTGATTCCGGCCGTGCTGCTGCTCGTCGTCGCCGCCGAGGGCGACTCCCTCGCTTCGATCGGCTGGCGAGTCGAGTCCCCGTCGGTGCTCCTCGGGCAGGTGCTCGTCGGGTTCGGCGTCCTTGTCGGATCGCACGTTCTCACGGCACCGCTGTGGGCGCGCGTCGGCGACGGCGGTGACAGCCTCGCGGCCGGGATCGGCTCCTTCGCGTCGCTCTCGACGCCCGAGCGCCTGTTCGTCGCGTTCACCGCCGGGGCGACCGAGGAGACCGCCTTCCACGGCTACGCGCTCGAACGACTGCTCTCGCTCACCGGGAGCGCCCCGCTGGCGGGCGGTCTCTCCGCCGCCGCCTTCGTGGTCGGGCACGCGGGCGACACCTGGGACCGCGACGCGATCCGCCGGATCGCACAGCCGGCGCTCGTGATGACGCTCCTGTACCTCTGGTTCCGGTCGTTGCCCGCGCTCATCGCGATCCACGCGCTGAACGACTCGCTCGCGCTCCTCCTCGCCGATCGGTTCGACGACCTCGCGGGCGACAGCGACTCGGACGGAGAGAACCCGGACGCTTCCGAGGCCGCCGACTCGGACGCCGGGAACTCGGACCCGGACGTCGCCGACACCTCTGCGGACACCGACGCGTCGTCCCTGGCGTGGCTCCGCGGCGAGTGACCGCACCTCGGTCCCGTCCCGGAGGCACGAGGGGAAGCGACAAGGATTTTGCACGCGCCGGTCGAAACGCTGTCTATGAGACACGACGAGTCGCGGGCGCTGTACGACAGAGCGCTCTCCGTGATCCCCGGCGGCGTCAACTCCTCGGTTCGGGCGACGCGTCCGTACCCGTTCTTCATCGAGCGCGGGGACGGCGCGCACGTCGTCGATGCCGACGGCAACCGATACCTCGATTACGTGATGGGTTACGGGCCGCTCTTGTACGGTCACGACATGCCGGAGCCGGTGCGTGCGGCGGTCCAGTCGCACGCCTCCGACGGCCCGATGTACGGCGCGCCGACGGAGGTCGAGGTCGAACTCGCCGAGTTCGTCGCGCGGCACGTCCCCTCCGTCGAGATGACCCGCTTCGTCAACTCCGGGACCGAGGCGACCGTCTCGGCGGTCCGGCTGGCTCGCGGCTACACCGGCCGCGACAAGATCGTCGTGATGCAGGGCGGGTACCACGGTGCGCAGGAGTCGACGCTCGTCGAAGGCGGCCCCGACAGTTCCCGGCCGAGTTCGCCCGGTATCCCCGCGTCGTTCGCCGAACACACGATTCCCGTGCCGTTCAACGACGTCGAAGCCGCAGAGCGCGTCTTCGAGGAACGCGGCGACGAGATCGCGGCGGTACTGACCGAACCGATCCTCGCTAACACGGGAATCGTCCTCCCGGTCGACGGCTACCACGAACGGCTCCGCGAGCTGACCGAGGACCACGGCGCGCTGTTGATCTTCGACGAGGTCATCACGGGATTCCGCGTCGGCGGCCTCCAGTGCGCGCAGGGGAGATTCGGCGTCACGCCCGACGTGACGACGTTCGGCAAGATCGTCGGCGGCGGGTTCCCGGTCGGCGCGATCGGCGGGCGCGCGGAGATCTTAGAGGAGTTCACGCCTTCGGGCGACGTCTTCCAGTCGGGCACCTTCTCCGGGCACCCGGTGACGATGGCCGCGGGCTACGAGTACCTGAAGTACGCCGCCGAGAACGACGTCTACGAGCACGTGAACCGACTCGGCGAGCGGCTCCGAACGGGGATCGCCGACATCGTCGCGGACCAGGCCCCCTCCTACACGGTCGTCGGTACCGATTCGATGTTCAAGACGGTCTTCACGCGCGAGGGGCCCGATTCCGGCGACGTTGGCGGCGCTGGCGAGGACAGCCACGTGTGCGACGCCGGCTGCCGGCAGGACGAGTCGTGCGCGCGGTACGACTACTGCCCGAAGAACGGGGCCGACGTCGCGAACGCCGAGACCGAGCGCTGGGAGCGGATCTTCTGGCAGGAGATGAAAGAGAAGGGAATCTTCCTCACCGCGAACCAGTTCGAGTCGCAGTTCGTCTCCTATTCCCACACCGACGAGGACGTCGAGGAGACGCTCGAAGCGTACAAGGAAGCGCTCTAGCGCGTCGAGCGCGGCGACGGCGGGGCCGCTTCGGCCCCCCCGCCCTCGACTTTTTGTAGGATAGCGGCGAAGAACGCCGTATGGACAGCCCTCCACGCGACGATCCGACGACCGATGACGGTGATTCGGAGCCGGACGAGGCCGAGCGGGATCCGGAGGATTCGGGCCCCGATCCCGACGGACACGACACCGGTTCGGACGCGCCGACCGAGGAGTTCGATCCGCCGACAGGGCGGTCGGACACGTCCTCTGCAGAATCGAGGACGCCCGGACGGGAGTCCGCCACCCCGACGACGGGCGATCCGTCCGCGCGCGGAACCGACCCGACGTCGAGTGGAACCGACGCGAGGAGCGGGGACTTCGACGACCCGATCGGGGACCTCCTCCCCCGCGCGAGCGTCGACTCGCGGTGGTGGTACTGGATCGCGGCGATCCCGCTGTACGTCGTTCTCGGCGGCGTTCTCGGCGTTCTGTTCGTCGGTGCGTTGCTCTTCGATATCTTTCTCACCGGCGGGATCGTCACCATCTTCGGGGCCTTCGTCGTCATCCCCGTCCTGGGACTGCTCGGTCTCGTCCTCTCGGTGATGTACCCGATCGCGACGTACGTCGACGCGCGAGCGATCGCCGAATCGGAGTCGTCGTGGACTCCCGACCCGCTCGTCTGGGGGCTGGCCGCGCTCGCGACGGAGGTGCTGAGCGCGTTCGTCCTCAGCGTCGTGCTGGCGCTGTTCTACCTGTACAAGCGGCACGTCGCGGTCGGGACGCCCTGAACCGATCGTCTGGGGGAGGCCGATGCCGGCGCGGCCATCACTCGACCCCGAAGTGCGTCCGGAACCGCCGCCACGTCCTCGGATGGGCGAGCGCGACGCCGACGGCGAGGCTGACGACCCAGAACGCGGTGACAGCGCCGAACGCGCGCCAGGACCCGCCCGCGCCGACGACGCGTTCGAGCCCCGAAAAGACGTACAGCGAGGTGAACGTCGCCGTCGTCGCGACGCCGACGACGAATCCACGAACCAGGTCCCAAGAGGGGTCGTAGTAGCGGACCACGGCGACGCCGAGCGTCGACAGGACGGCGGCGTGCCAGAACTGTCGCTCCAGCGGAACTGGCAGTGCCGAGACGACCACGTTCACGGGCGTGAACGCGGGATTGAGCAGAAGCCACAGCACGGCGACGTGGAGGAACCCGCCGACTCCGTCGAGGAGGCGGGAGGCGGGAGACACGTCGGCAGCGACGCGGCCGTTCCGTGAGTGCGTTTCGGTCGTCGCCAGGGCCGACACCGCCGCTGTCCGCTCCCGCTCGCGACCGAAGTGGTGGCCTTTTCACCCGTGGCCGCCGAGGATGCGACAATGACTACTCGCGGCACACTCCGATTGGCGACCCGGAGTTCGGATCTGGCGCTCCGGCAGGCGGCGAGCGTCCGGGAGACGCTCGAAGACCGTCGGTTCGACGTCGAACTCGTCGAGGTCGAGACCCGCGGCGATCAGATCAGAGACGAACTCATCCACCGACTCGGGAAGACCGGCGCGTTCGTCCGCGCGCTCGACGAGAAAGTGCTCGACGGCGACGTCGACGCCGCCGTCCACTCGATGAAGGACATGCCGACGGAGGGGCCGAGGGAACTCGTCGTCGCCGGCGTCCCGGTGCGCGAATCGGCCGCCGACCTGCTTCTCACCTCCGACGGGACCGAACTGGAAGACCTCCCGGCGGGCTCCGTCGTCGGCACCTCCTCGCTCCGCCGCAAGGCGCAGATCCTCGCCGAGCGCCCGGACCTGGAGGTCGAGCCCCTCCGCGGTAACGTCGACACGCGGATCGAGAAGCTGCTGGCCCCCGAACTGCAGGCCGAGCACGAGCGCCGCGTCGACGCCGACCGCGACGAGAGCGCGGAGGCTCCGGAAGCCTCCGCACGGGATGAGGAGTACGAGGGGACGTTCGAGGAGTCGATCGAGGAGTGGTTCGACGGCCTCGCAGAGATCGAACGCCGCGCGCTCGAACGCGAACTCGACGTCGAGTACGACGCCATCGTGCTGGCGGAGGCGGGCCTCCGCCGCGCGGGCCTGCTGCACCACGTCGAGTACGCGCGGCTCGATACCGCGACGTCCGTTCCCGCGCCCGGCCAGGGGGCCATCGCCGTCACCGCGCGCGCCGACGGCGACGCGACCGAGGAGATCCGATCGGTCGTCGATCACCCGCGGACGCGCGTCGAGACGACCGTCGAACGCACGGTGCTCGCGGAACTCGGCGGCGGGTGCATCGCGCCCATCGGCGTCCACGCGAAACTCCAGGGCGAGTACGTGCACACGGTCGCGCGCGTGCTCTCGGGCGACGGCGAGGCGGAAGTGGCCGCCAGCCGGGACCTCCCGGTCGACGATCACGCCAACGCGGCCGCGGCGTTCGCGGCCGACCTCGCCGACCGCGGGGCCGACGACCTGATTGCGGCGGCGCGCGAAGCCGCGGAGGAGTGACGATGAGCGACGACTCATCAGCCGCCGTCGGAACGGTCTTCCTCGTCGGCAGCGGCCCCGGCGACCCCGAACTGCTGACCGTGAAGGCGCGTCGCCTCCTCGACGAGGCCGACGTAGTCCTGCACGACAAACTCCCCGGGCCGGAGATTCTCGACACCGTCCCCGAAGAGAAACGCGAGGACGTCGGCAAGCGCGCCGGTGGCGAGTGGACCCCCCAGGAGTACACGAACCGGCGACTGGTCGAACTCGCGCGCGCGGGCAACGACGTCGTCCGGCTGAAAGGCGGCGACCCGTTCGTCTTCGGCCGCGGCGGCGAGGAGATGGAACACCTCGCCAGTGAGGAGATTCCGTTCGAGGTCGTGCCGGGAATCACCTCGGCGATCGCCGGCCCCGGCACGGCGGGGATCCCGGTCACCCACCGCGATCACGCCTCCTCGGTCTCGTTCGTCACGGGCCACGAGGACCCGACGAAGGAGGAGTCGGCGGTGGACTGGAACGCGCTCGCGGCGACCGGCGGGACGCTCGTCGTCCTGATGGGCGTCGGTAAACTCCCGGACTACACCGCGGCGCTGCGAGACGCCGGGATGGCTCCGGACACCCCCGTCGCGCTGGTCGAGCGGGCGACGTGGCCGGAGATGCGCGTGGCAAGCGGGACGCTCGACGACATCGTCGACGTCCGGGATTCCGAGGGGATCGAACCCCCTGCGATAACCGTGATCGGCGAGGTGGCCGCGACGCGAGCGCGCGTCGTCGAATTCCTGCGGAACCGAACCGGCGCGGCGTCGACGGAGGTGCCAGAGCAGTGACCCGCGACGTCCGCGTGGCCGTCTTTCGGCCGGACGACGAGCGGATGGTGCGAGCGGTCGAACTGCTCGACTCGCTCGGCGCGACTCCCGTCCCCGACCCGATGCTCGCCGTCGAACCCACGGGAGCGATTCCCGGTAGAGGGGACGGCGACGACCCCGACACGGACCGATCCGCGGCCGGCCCCGAGTTCGTCGTCCTGACGAGCAAGACGGGCGTCGAACTCCTCGCCGAGGCCGACTGGACCCCGGGCGAGGCCACTCTCGCCTGCATCGGGCCGCGAACGGCCGAGGCCGCCCGCGAGGCCGGATGGACGGTCGACGTCGTCCCCGAGGAGTACACCTCCGCGGGTCTCGTCGCCGCGCTCGAAGGCGACGTCGGCGGCACGGTCGTCGAGGTCGCGCGCAGCGACCACGGCAGCGACGTCCTCCTCGACGGCCTCCGTGCGGCCGGTGCCGACGTCAACGAGACCGTCCTGTACCGACTCGTCCGCCCCGAGGGGTCCGGCCAGTCGACGGTGATGGCCGCCGGTGGCGAACTCGATGCGGTCTGTTTCACCTCCTCGCTCACCGTCGAGAACTTCCTCGCCGCGGCCGACGAGCGGGGGGTCCGCGAGGAGGCCGTCGCGGGGCTGAACCGCGCCGTCGTCGGCGTCATCGGCGCACCGACCCGCGAGACGGCGGAAGGGTACGGAATTCGCGTCGACGTCGTCCCCGAGAACGCGACGTTCGAGGAGCTCGCGACGGCCGTCGTCGAGGAAGCGGCGCCGACGTATCACGGCTGAGTCATCGGGGCTCCGCCGCCCCGCCTCTTTTCGCCCCTTCCTCCTCTTTCTCTCCCGAACGTGGATTTAAATCCGAGAGCGCCCCACGACCGGGTATGAGCGCGGACACGACGACGAGCGACGACGGTCCGGTCCCCGCCCTCCGGGAGCGGGCCGTCGCCTGCGCGGACCGACTCCGGACGGCCGATCGCGTGCTGCTCGCGTCGCACATCGACGCCGACGGACTGACGAGCGCGGCCATCGCCGCCGCGGCGCTGGAGCGCGCGGAAATTCCGTTCGAGACCGTGTTCGCGAAGCAACTCGACGAGCGGGAGGTCGCCCGCATCGCCGCCACCGACTACGAGACGGTGCTCTTCACCGACTTCGGGAGCGGGCAGTTGGACGTCATCGCCCCCTACGCCGCCGAGGGCGCGTTCACGCCGGTCGTCGCCGATCACCACCAGCCCGCCGACCTCCCGGACGGGGTCGACGAACCGGCCCACCACCTGAACCCGCTGCTGTTCGGCCTCGACGGCGCGTCGGAACTCTCCGGCGCCGGCGCGAGCTACGTCCTCTCGCGGGCGCTCGAACCGCCCGAGGGCGACAACCGCGACCTCGCCGGCCTCGCCGTCGTCGGCGCGGTCGGCGATATGCAGGGGACCGACGGCGGCCTCTCGGGGGCGAACCAGGTAATCGTCGAGGAGGGCGTCGCCGCCGGTGTCGTCGAGGAGGCCACGGACCTGCTCGTCTACGGGCGTCAGACCCGGCCGCTCCCGAAGTTTCTCGAATACGCGACCGACGTTCGGATCCCCGGGATCACGAACGACGCGAACGGCGCGATCGAGTTCCTCTCGGATCTCGATCTGGACCTAAAAGAGGGCGGAGAGTGGCGTCGCTGGGTCGACCTGACGATGGCCGAGCGGAAGACCGTCGTCAGCGGCCTGCTGCAGCGAGCGATCGCCTCCGGTGTCCCCGCCGATCGGATCGACGCGCTCGTCGGGACGACGTACACGCTGACCGACGAGGAGCCAGGAACCGAACTCCGAGATGTGAGCGAGTTCTCGACTCTCCTGAACGCAACCGCGCGGTACGAGCGCGCTGACGTCGGTCTCGCGGTCTGTCTCGGCGACCGCGAGGGAGCGCTCGACCGCGCGCGGACGCTCCTCCGAAACCACCGACGCAACCTCTCGGAGGGGCTCCAGTGGGTCCAGAACGAGGGAACGACGGTCGAAGACAACGTCCAGTGGTTCGACGCCGGATCGCGCATTCGCGAGACGATCGTCGGCATCGTCGCGGGGATGGCGGTCGGTGCCGCGGGCGTCCGCGGTGACATCCCCATCCTCGCGTTCGCCGAGAAATCTGAGGAGGAGATAAAGGTGAGCGGCCGCGGCTCCCACGCGCTCGTCCGGCAGGGTCTGGACCTCTCGGCGGTGATGCGCGAGGCATCCCGCGCCGTCGGCGGCGACGGTGGCGGTCACAACGTCGCCGCCGGCGCGACGATTCCGACCGGAACGCGTGAGGCGTTCGTCGCGGAAGCGGATCGGCTCGTCGGTGAGCAACTCGACTGACGTTCTCGGCTTTCGTCTGACTTCGCGCCGCCTGCGACAACAGCTACCCTTCCTAGCGGTTGCGTCTCCTCGTCGGACGGTCGTCAGCCTCACTCATTCTATATTGCAGTATGTGATTTATCTCTCCCGGATACGGACTATCCTCGATCGGGGGGAGAACGGAACCGATGCACTCGATTCGTGGTTCTCGCTCCACGAGCGCCCGCATTCGGACCGGAACCTCGAACAACGGTTGATGTTCCCGTCGAAGCTCTCAGTGATCGATTTTCAGACCTCGTGCCGCGTTCAGGCGCGTATCTCGCAGAAACAGATCGACATAGCCAGCGGGGTTTGCGACTGAGCCCGTATCCGAACCTGCTCACTGCCGTAGATCCGTCTTCTAGTCGGGGCGCCACCGGCCACCGATTTCGTCCCGAGGATAGTCGCGATACGTCCCATCCAAAAACGTGGTGACGCGGCCGTCCTCTTCGCTGAGTGTGATCGCCCAGATGACGTCCTCGCGGAGCGAGGTCTCCAGGGCGCTCAGGTGTTTGGTCCCCATCCAGTCGGCGGGATTCAGTTCGTCGATGCCTGGCACCTCGTCCCGTGGTGGATTACGGACACGCACCATCTGTTCTTGAATCGTCCCGTCGGCAGTCACCATAATCGCTCCGTCCCGCGTGATCGCCACGTCTCGGGCGACTTCCGTGAACGTCTCTAACGATTCGGTGACGATTTTACACCGGTTGGTCGGCCACTTGTTCGCTCCAAGCGGGTCAGTGTATCCGTCGAAACTCATCTCGGCGACGATCAAAAAGTAGAGGCTGGGGCCGGAGACGTGCTGTTCGTTCCACCGATCGAACTGCAGACTTAACGACTCGGCAGCGTACCTGATCTGATCCATAAGCGCTTGGCTCGTTGCGTATCTCTTTTTCACCCGATCGAGTGCGTCCATCTTGGTATCTCTCTAGCTATGGACGGATTAAGGTTGTTCGGAGGCCTGTCCCCGCAATCCGGCGGTCGAATATATCGGTCGCACTACTCAGTGCCGGTTACCCCTCGAACCGGCACGTCACGGACTCGTCACCACCTCGCGACTCTTCGGATCGAACACGCGAGACAGGTAGATATACTCTATGATGCTATACTGAATCCCTGCTCGCGTCCTCACTCGTCGTAGGTGCCGCCCTCTAGGTAGTACTGCGTGCGGTCGGCGGTCGACTCGGCCACTTTCAGGAATTCGACGACGCGTTGGTCGTCCTCGCGGTAGTCCTCTTCGACGTCGATAGTCAACGAGAGATCCCGCAAGTGCTCGAGGAGGGCGTCGATCTCTTCGGTTCCCCCACGGACGCGGTGCCGTTCGCCCACGGTTTCGCCCGCTTCGACCCGCCGGATGGTCTCCACGGCCGGGCGCAGGATCGACTCGCCCAGGTCGTGCGCGCGCTCTTGGAGCCGTTCTTCGCTCTCGTCGAACTCGGCGGCCTGGAACGCCTCGCGGGTGATCCGTGAGAATACGAAATCTCTCCCGAGGTCGAACAGCAGCGAGAACGCGTGTTCGAGTTCGTCGTGGTGTTTGGACTCGGTGGTGTACTTCACCATCGAGTCGCCCTCAGCCGTTTTCATCACGACGCCCTCGCGGGCGTCGTCGTCCAGTTCTTCGACCGCCGCCCAGATCTCCTCTGTCGCCTCCGAGCGATCGTAGCGTCCGAACAGCCGAGGCTGTGGGAAGGCGTACCGTTCACAGAGGTCTCGGCGCTCGGGAACTGTGAGTGGAGCAGCGGACTCGCGGTCGCGGACATCGAACACCCGGACGGCGTCCGAGTCGACCTCCTCGTAGTCGTGCGTCGTGTACGGCGTCTCCGGCCCGATCAGTTCGGCGCATAGCATCTTCTCGGGATGGTACTCGAAGAACTCCCCCAGATCGAGCAGTTCGCGGACTCGCGCCGTGGTGTACGGACAGACGTAGCCGCCGCGAGTGAACGCCAGCGGGCCGTCGTCCCCGACGTCCGCGACGCGGACGTTGAACCCGTCGAGTTTCTCCTCGGCGAAGATCGTCTCGTCGGCCTCGAAAAACGAGGTGACGCCCGCGTCGAGCGCCAGCACCCGCGGGATGCTGGGATAGCCGCGGACGATGGCGTCGGCCGCATCGAGGATCACGGTCCCCCGCTCGATGCCGTGGCGGGCCGACGGAAGGACGTGGGACGGATATTCGCCGACAGACCGCCGCTCGAAGTGCTCGAACAGCTCGGCCGGATCCGACGCCGTGGAGTCCAACCGCTCGAAGTACGCGCGTTCGTCCATACTGTCTCTCCGGTCGGTTCGGTGAAAAGATCCGGGTCCCGCCTGGCGTCTGTCAGCTGTCGGCTCCGTGGGTCCGCTGGCCACCCCACGTCGCGGGAGGCCCGCGTCGCTCCCGTGGGGTGACATCTTATAGGTTCCCCGCTCGAATCGGGGGTATGCCCGGAGAACTGCCGCGACAACAGTTCGTCCTCGACACGTCGCTTTTCATCACCGACGACATCCGTCGGGACGGTGAGTCGCTGACGGACGCCGCGCTTCGGCTGCTGGATCTCGTGGCGACGGCGCGACTGGAACTCAACATCTCCTGTCATATGCCGCCCTCGATCCACGACGAACTCGCGACGATGCTGCGGGACCGCGACGTCGACGAGGAGGTGTTCTCGCGACTCGACACCTGGGTCGTCCGCAAGAGCCCCGACCGGTACGGCGTCACTATTCCGGCGAACATCGTCTACAACTTCATCGACGAGATGAGCGACCGCGTCGACCGGGGCCTCCGCGTCTCCGAGGAGGCGCTTCGGGAGGTCGAACAGCTCGATCCGAGTGAGCTGACCCGAGACGGGGAGGACACCGCCGAGGCGTATATGACGGAGGCCGACCGCATCCTCTCGGGGATGCGCGACAAGTATCGGCAGGCGCTCCGACAGGGGGTGCTCGACTCGCGCGAGGACTTCGACCTCCTCGTCCTCGCCAGGGAACTCGAAGCCGGCGTCGTCACGGAAGACAGGGGGATCATCTCGTGGGCCGACGAGTTCGGCCTCCGCTACGTTCGCGGCGCGCAGTTTCCGACGCTCTTGGAGGAGTACCTCCGCGCGTCCGGCGTCGATGGGTATGGCCCCGAATAAAACCCGAATAAATCATAATATCCGTTAGTTTCCCACAAATCAACAATTCTCAGAAATATTTATTACGAACCACGAACAATTAACAACTGCAATCGAGGTGAACAGCAATGGCGCTGCCGACAGACGCGACGAACTCCTGGACGCAGGGGCTCGGCCTCCCGTCCCGAGTCTTCGGCGACGCTGGCAGTACAGACTACGAACTGTACGAGGAGGACGAAGAGTTCGTCCTCGCCGTCGAGATGCCCGGGTTCGATCGGGACGAGATCACCCTCGCCTGGGACGACGGAATGTTGAACATCGCCGCCGAACACGTCGACGAGAGTCGGGGGCGGAAACGGACGTACCACCGACGCTTCCGCTTCCCGAAGGACGTCGATGACGAGGCCATCGACGCGACGTACACGAACGGCATCCTCGAGGTGACGCTCCCCCTCGAGGGGGAAGGAACCACTCACGGCAAGACGATCCCGATCGAGGGCTGATCGCTGTCGGCCGTAGCTGAAGCGAGTGGCGTCTCGGCGCGACAGACGTCACCTCGTTCCTCCTCGGTTCTCGTCGCGAGTGATTGCCGACGGGTCGCGAACCGACCGCAGAACGAACGAAAGGACTCTTTGAGTCGAACGTGTTCATCCTGAGACGATGGCGGGTTCAGTCTTGTTCGTCCTCGGCGTCGCGGTCGCGGTCTTCGTCGGCGTCAACATCGGGGGGTCGTCGACGGGCGTCGCGTTCGGCCCGGCGACCGGTAGCGGCGTCCTCTCGATGCGTCTGGCGTCGGGGCTGATGGCCGTCTTCGTCCTGCTCGGCGGCGTCACGATCGGGACGAACGTCGTCGAGACGCTCGGGGGCGGGTTCATCCCGCCCGAGTACTTCACGCCCGGCGCGTCGATCGGCGTCCTGCTCTTCATCGGCGTCGGCATCCTGCTCGGAAACGTCCTCAAGGTCTCGACGAGCACCAGTCAGGCGGCCGTCGCCGCGGTCGTCGGGATGGGCGCCGCCCTCGGGGTGCTCAACTGGCGGACGGTCGGAATCGTGGTGCTGTGGTGGCTCCTCTCGACGATCCTGGCGTTCTGGCTCTGTGCGTTCATCGGTCGGTACCTCTACGACGCTTTCGTCGACGCGCTCGATCTCGAGTCCCGCGACACGCGGCTCGCAGAACTCGGGGTGATCGCCATCGCCTGTTACATGGCTTTCTCCGCCGGCGCGTCGAACGTCGGCAACGCCGTCGCGCCGCTGGTGGGGTCGGGACAGATCGGGATGCTCTCGGGCGTCGCGCTCGGCGGTCTGGCGATCGGTGTGGGCGCGTTCGCCCTCGGCCCGCGAACGATGGAGACCGTCGGCGAGGACATCACCGACCTCTCGCTCGAAGCGTCGCTGATCGCCGAGACCATCGCGGCCTCGATTCTCACGGGGTTGAGCTGGGCCGGTATCCCGGCCAGCCTCGCGGTCGTCCTCACGTCCTGTGTGATCGGCCTCGGATGGGGACGGGCGAGCCGTCGTGTGCCGCTGCAGGCGGTCGTCCGCCCGGAGGGGCTCACGGACGGGGAACAGTCCACCTGGGGGAGCGATCAGCTCAACCTGTTCGATCCGACGACGACGAAGCGCATCGTCGCGACGTGGATCGCGACGCCGACGCTCGCTGGTGTGATCGCGTTTGTCGCCTTCGATGTCGCACAGCGACTCCATCTCATCGCCTGATGAGGGCTGTCGGAACAGCCACCTGCCGTCTCGATTCCCGTGACTCCGCCGATAGCCGCACAGCTTTTAGACGCGAACGGCGAACGTCCAACGATGTCACTGAGCACGCTGAGCACCCGGTTTCAGGGCCGCCAGACGCAGTTCCACATCGAACTGCTCTACGGAGCCCTCTTCGTCGTCGGCTTCGGGTATCTCGTCTTCCGCGTCGACGCGCGCGTCGCCGCGTTCGAGGGCGGACTCGTCGTCGGCTACCTGCTCCGGATCTGGGAGAAGATGTCGATCTACGAGCGACTCATCGAGGAGGCCGTCTCCCGGGAGGCCGAAACGCAGGTCGAGGCGGAAGTGCAGGAACAGGTCGGTGAGCAGGTCGGCAAAGAGGTCGAAGAGACGGTCGATGAACGGGTCGAGGAGACAGTCGACGAACGAGTCGAGGAGACAGTCGACGAACGAGTCGAGGAGACAGTCGACGAACGAGTCGAAGATCGGGTCGGTGAAGAGGTCGAGGAGAAAGTCGACGAACGCGTCGAAGCGCAGATGGGCGAACAGGTCGGCAAACAGGTAGACGAGCGGGTCGAAGAGAAAGTCGGAGAACAGGTCGAGGAACGCGTCGCCGAAAAGGTCGAGGAACGGGTTGAAGAGGTCGAAGAACGTGTCGACGAGGTCGAGGAACGCGTCGGCGACGACGAGTGAACCGATCTGCCGATGCTACTTCCCGGGTCGTGTTTATCGAGGCCACTTCTCGGAATCGGCCGTATCCGGCGTGAGTTTATACCCGAACGGGCGGCCAGGGCCCCCCGTGACGGAGGACTCGTCCCGCGCCGTTCCACGGTTGTTCGGCACGTCGGCGCGGGCGCGATCGGCCGAGCGCCGGCCGCAGTGTGCCGACTGTTCGCCCCGACCCCGCGGAGGGGTCTTCACGTTCCGATCCACCAAGACGCCGGTTTCCGACGGAACTGCGTCGTCTCTCGCTTACTCGGATTCGACAGACGAGTCGGTTCTCTCGTCGGCCGCGACGTCGAGCGGGTCGTCTAGCTCGCCCATCACGGCCTCGAAGGCGTCCGTCGCGGTCAGCAGTCCGACGACGTCGCCGCCGTCTAAGACGAGCGCGAGCTCCTGTCGTTCGACCTGGAACTGATCGACCGCCTCGCTGATCAGCGTCTCCGCCGACAGCGTCATCGGCGGCGCGGCGATCGATTCCAGCGTCGTCTCTCCGTCCCGGAGCGCGTCCACGTTCGCGACGACCGCGGGCACGTAGACGATCCCGCGGAAGTCCTCGGGACCCTCCCCGACGAGCGGGAGGCGGGTGTGGGGGTTCGACCCGATCCGATCCAGGTTCTCCTCGATGTCGTCCTCGGTCGAGAGGAACACGACCTCCTCGACCGGCGTCATCACCTCGCGGATCGAGTGCTCGCCGACCTTGAGCGCGTTGAGGACCTCCTCGCGTCGTTCCTCCGGGAGGTCGCCGCGGTCGAGCACCGAGCCGAGTTCGTGTCTGAGGTCCGCCCGCGACTCGATCGCGTCGGTTTCGGCCTCCAGCCACGCGCCCGTCATCTCGACGCCGAACAGTTTGAGCGTCAACTTCGCGACGCCGTCGCCGATCGCGATGACCGGCGAGATGAGCTTCGCGAACCAGTACAGCGGCGTCGCACCGTAGCGGACGACGAACTTCGAGCGTTCGACGCCGAGGTACGTGGGCGTCTGTTCGCCGTGGGTGAGGTGCAGGAGGTTGATGATCAGAAAGGCCAGCACGCCGCCCGCGCCGACCGACGCCAGGAACGTCGATCGGAAATACGGCTCGAAGAGGGCAGCGAGCGCCGGCTCCGCGACGATCCCGACGGCGATACTCGAGGCCGTGATCCCGACCTGACAGCTCGTCAGATAGATCTCCAGGTCGTTGGTCATCTCCCACCCCCGGCGGAGCCCCGGTTCGTCGAACTCGGCCTCTGTGAACTGTCGAACCCGCGTGAGCGCGAACTCGATCGCCACGAAGAAGCCGTTCATAAGGATCAACGCGAGGCCGGCGGCCAATCGGATACCGATCTCGAGACCGTTCATATCCGAACGTCACCAACGACGTGACAAATACGTGGTGAAACGGCGGGACGACTGCTTCGATTTTGTCGTACGCGCGTGCCCGCCGACACGTCCGGACGAAAACCGGTTTGTACCGCCGCCGATCAATTACGCGTATGACCGACTTCGACCCCGAGAAGTTCGAGGACAAGTACGCGAACTACTTCCCAGAGCTTCAGCGCGCGTACAAGAACGCCTTCGAGACGATGAACGACGAGTACGACTCCGAACTGATCCACGCGATCGACCAGCAGATCCTCAACGAGTCCGAACCGTTCTACGAGGACGGCGAGTTCAGAATCGAACTCCCGGAGGATCCGAAAGAGCGGCTGACCGCCGTCGTCGTCGACGAGGAGAAACTCGCGGGCGTCCTCGAGGCGTACCTCGAAGAGCTCCGCCGACAGCACCGTCGCGTCTTCGGGCTAGACCGTTCCGAGTGAGCGGTCGCATCGGACTCTCTCGGTCGAACCTGACGAATCGAGCCACGGGTGAACCAAAGGCCTAAGCCCGTCGCCGCCGAAGCGAGGGGTATGAGCACGGACGCTGCAAGCGGCGACGACGACCTGAAAGAGCGCGTCACGAACTTCCTGCGCCGGAACTTCCCCCAAATTCAGATGCACGGCGGCTCGGCCGCCATCCAGAACCTCGACCGCGAGAGCGGCGAGGTCACGATTATGCTCGGCGGCGCGTGTTCGGGCTGTGGCATCTCGCCGATGACCATCCAGGCGATCAAGAGCCGGATGGTCAAGGAGATCCCCGAAATCGAGATGGTCCACGCCGAGACCGGGATGGGCGGTGGCGGTCACGAAGAGAGTATGTCGCCGTCGTTCCCCGGCGAGAGCTCCGGCGAGGAGGCCGACAGCGACGAAGGTCCGCAGGCTCCGTTCTAACGTCGCTCCCGCTCGTTTTTTCCGCGCCCCAGGACCGGTGACTCTTTGACCTCCTCGCCGTGAGACGTGAGTATGATCACCGAATCACCCGAGAACGTTCTCTTCGTGGTGATGGATACGGTCCGCAAGGACCGACTCACCCCGTACGGGTACGACCGCCCGACGACGCCGAATCTCTCGGCGTTCGCGGAGGAGGCGACCGTCTTCGAGCAGGCGGTCGCCCCCGCCCCGTGGACGCTCCCGGTTCACGCCTCGCTCTTCACGGGAATGTACCCCTCGCGGCACGGCGCGGACCAGGAGAACCCCTACCTCGAGGGGGCGACGACGCTCGCGGAGACGCTCTCGACCGCGGGCTACGATACCGCCTGCTACTCCTCGAACGCGTGGATCACGCCGTATACGCATCTGACTGACGGATTCGACGACCAGGACAACTTCTTCGAGGTGATGCCCGGGGAGTTCCTCTCGGGACCGCTCGCCCGCGCGTGGAAGACGATGAACGACAACGAGGCGCTCCGGACCGTCGCGGACAAACTCGTCAGTCTGGGCAACACCGCTCACGAGTACTTCGCCGGCGGGGGTAGCGCGGACTCGAAGACGCCCGCCGTGATCGACCGGACGAAGTCGTTCATCCGGGATGCCGACCGCTCGTTCGCGTTCATCAACCTGATGGACGCACACCTCCCGTATCACCCGCCCGAGGAGTTCGCCGAGGAGTTCGCGCCCGGCGTCGATTCGACCGAGGTGTGCCAGAACTCCAAGGAGTACAACTCGGGAGCCCGCGACATCGACGACGACGAGTGGGAGGACATCCGCGGGCTCTACGACGCCGAGATCGCCCACATCGACGATCAACTCGGTCGGCTCTTCGACTGGCTGAAGGCGGAGGGACGGTGGGACGACACGATGGTCGTCGTCTGCGCCGACCACGGTGAACTCCACGGGGAGCACGACCTCTACGGCCACGAGTTCTGTCTGTACGACCCGCTCGTGAACGTCCCCCTGATGGTGAAACACCCCGCGCTCGACGCCGACCGCCGGACGGACCAGGTCGAACTGCTCGATCTGTATCACACCGTTCTCGACACGCTCGACGTCGAGGGTGGGACGCCGGCCTCCCCGGGAGAGGACGCCGTCGGTCTCGACCGCACGCGCTCGCTCGTCTCCGACTCTTACCGCGCGTTCGACGGCCTCGCTGACGCCGAACGCGACCCCGGTCAGCGGGGCGACGGCGAGTACGCCTTCGTCGAGTACTCCCGGCCCGTCGTCGAACTGAATCAACTGGAGGAGAAGGCCGCAGACGCCGGCATCACGCTCCCGAACGACTCGCGGTTCTACTCGCGGATGCGCGCCGCGCGCCGGACCGACGCGAAGTACGTCCGCATCGACCGGATCGACGACGAGGCGTATCGACTCGACGAGGACGCCGGGGAGACGGAGAACGTCGCCGGCGGCGACGACCCGCTGATCGAGTCGACCGACCGGATGCTCTCCGAGTTCGAGTCCGCGGTCGGCGGCGCGTGGACCGACGCGCTCGACGACGACGTCTCCGACGACGCGGTCGACGAGATGGACGACGACGCCCAGGAACGGCTCCGCGACCTCGGCTATCTGGAGTAGCGGTCGGCGTCCGAGCATCGAGTCGAAACGGCGCGCAGCGCGGCAGTAGGTACTTGATACCCGAGTCGTAAGCTCGTGTTACGATGTCCGGTAGCGGCGACGAAGACGACGAGAGCGAGATCAACGAGCGGCTCGATCGTCTCGTGAACTTCCTCGCGACGTACCTTCCGTGAGGTCCCGAATCGAGGAAGGATATCTCTTGACAGACGCAGTTGCAGTTGCGGGTCACACGTCCATTCGCTTGGATCTCACACTACAGCGTGTACAGATAGCGTCAGCTCGGGCGTGTAACCGTTTGAAAAATCGAGATTGGTGTCTGTCGCTGTGAGCGACAGGTGTGTCTCGGTATTACTGCCGGACGACGTTCGCCGCGCGAGGCCCCTTGGGCGAGGACTCGATGTCGAACTCGACCTCAGTACCTTCCGTGAGGTCTTCGCCGCCGACATCCTCCATGTGGAAGAACACGTCTTCGTCGTCGTCGAGGTCGCCGTCGTCAGTCGAAATGAAACCGTAGCCGCCTGTGTCGTTGAAGAAATCAACCTTACCGTTTGCCATTACAAACAGACAGAGGGCCGAGTGAGGGATAACCCTTCCGAGGGTCGAGGTACCACGACCCCTCACACGACGTTCGCACAGTCTACTGCCCCCTGATTCGTCTCACAGATACGTGAAATCGACACTTCCGAGTGATTCTCAACTCTCGATCTCCAAGTTGTTCTCCCGCGAGCGAGGCCGGAGGCCGAGCGAGCGGCCTTTTTTGGTGCAGATTTTTTGCGGGGGTTCGAGGCCGCGCGCAGCGCGGCCGAGGACCCCCGAGAAAAAAGGTGCTACATGAAGTCCGCAAACCCGGACTGCTTGTTCTTGTCGTTCTCGAACACGGACTCTAAGCTCTTTTCGAGCACTTCCAGCCGCTGTTTGGTGTACTCTCGACAGCCGAACTCCTCGGCGACGTGGATCGCGGTGTCCATGTACTTGTTCACCGACCCTTGGTGGACCGTCAGATTCACCCGACCGCCGCACTCGCGGCAGTCGCCCGTGAGCGGCATTCGCCGGTACTTCTCGCCGCAGTCGAGACACCGCGTCTCCTGTCGCGAAAATGCGCGCAGATTCCCGATCAGGTCGGGCAGGAAGTGGTACTCGATGACGCGTTCTGCGACGTCGGTCTCGTCGACGGCGCGGAGCTTTCGCGACAGCGCCAGTTGCGCGTCCATCTTGTCCATCATCGACCCGAGCGTCTTATAGGCAGAAAGGTCGGGGCCGAGCGCGATGTCGGTGGTGTCGTGGGTGTGGTCGAAGCCGCGGTACTCCTCGTCGGTGCCGAGGGTGTCCTCGCCCAACTGGATCAGGTCCTCGACGGTCTCGGGGTCGTCGAGTTCGAGCGTGGCCTCGTAGAACTCCCGTGGATACTGCCGGACGATGTCCATGTTGTGCGCCTCGTCGTCGATCTCGCTCGGGTCGATGCGGGAGGACATCACCAGTGGCGCGTCCATCTGGCCGCCGCGTTTGTCGGGGAGGTACTGTTTCGAGAAGTTCAGGAGGCCGTCCATAAGGAGCATAACACAGTCTTCATCGCCGTCGCAGTTCCGCCGCTTCGCGGCGTGGAAGTACGGGTGCGCGTAGCCGACGGCGGCGGAGGTGAAGCCGACGACGCGGCCGACGACGGCGGCGGAGGTGTGCGGGGCCATCCCGAAGACGAGTTCGCCGACGAGGTCCTCGCGCTCCTCGACCTCGTAGAACGGCGGGAGCCCGTAGTACTGCTCTAAGAGGTCGTCGACGAAGTCCGCGGTCTTGAGCATGTGCTCGGCTGCGCCGTCCGAGAGGACGATGTCCTGGACTTTCAGTTCGACCAGCTGGTCGTCGAACTTCAGGGGCTCGCCGTCGATGTCGGTCTCGTAGCCCAACTCCCGGAAGTCCGCGGCGGTCACGTCGAGTTCCGAGGGGCGGACGGACGTGACGGGGAGGTCCGTCATGTCGTATCGGACCGTCCCGTCCTTGAACGACGTGACGCCGTTCTTCGCCCGGAGGACCCCCTTCTCCATCGGTTCGGGCGTCTTGTCCGCGGAAGTCAGTCCCTTGACGCCCTTCAGGATCTCGTAGGCGGACTCGCGCTCGCCCACCGCTTCGAGCGCGCGGCGGTACTCCTCGCCGATATCGATCGAGAACCAGTCGGGGCTCGTGACGTCGCGGTCGCAGCGGTCGCAGTGCACGCGCCCCGCCTCGTCGGGCTCGATCACCTGGTTGCACTCCTCGCACTCGTAGTACGGTTCGGTGTGCGTGCCGCAGTCGGGGCACGTCGTCCGGTAGGTGTGGGCGTCGCAGTCGGGGCAGACGCGGTCGCCCACGCGGACGTCGACGACGCCCCGGCGACCCTGCTCGTCTCTGCCGCGGGCGGCCTCGCCGACGTCCCGCTGGCTCCCGCCGGCCTCGCCGATGGGAAAGAGCGTGTGGACCGCCGGCGAGAGGTCTCGGGACTCGGACTTCTCGGGCCGGCCCATCCGGTTGCCGATCCGGGTCGGCGCGCGCTCGCGGACCTCGAACGGCGCGACCTCGTTAACTGCCTTGATCGCACTGTCGCCGGCGTCCCACTCGCGGGCGGCCGGCGAGAGGTCCGCCGGGTCCCACGTGCGACCGATCGACCCGCCCTCACCGATCTCGAATCCCAGCGATCGAACCGGCAGTCGCCACTCGGGGATTCGGATCGTCTCCTCGCGCTGAGTGTGCTCGACGAGCAGGTTTTCGAGCGTCTCGGCGACGGTTTCGGCGTTGACGAGTTCGAGGACGTAGTGGCCGTCGGCCGCCGCTCCGTCGCTCGTTTCGGCTCGTTCGGCTGAGCCGTCCGTACCGGCGAGGCCCCCGTCGGCCTCCGCGCCGACGACCCGCCCGTTCGCGACGGCGTCGGCCAGTTCTTCGAACTGCGCGACGGAGACGTCGTGCCAGAGGTAGGTGTAGTCGGGATGCAGCGGACAGTCGTAGTCGGTCGCCCACTCTTCGGCCTCCGCCGGCGTCGGGTGTTCGAGGTCGACAGCGGGGTCGTCCCCGAGCGCTTGCACGGGTGCGCCGGCGGCCTCGAAGTCCTGGACCCACCACTCGTAGACGTAGGAGGCGGGCGCGAGCGGGTGGTTGTTCTCGACGAACTCCCCGAAGTTCACGAGGTACTCGCCGAGGTCGAGGATCTTCTCGACGCCGTTTCTGACTTCGAGCGCCTCCTCGGGGTCGTCGATCCGCCGGACGTCGCCGTTCGCGAGGCGGACCGTCGGTCCCTCGATGGAGTCGACGGGGATGACGCCCGCGGCCTTCCCGGGCCGTTCTGTCTTGATCTGCGTCCCGGTCGCGAGGAAGTCGTCGACGAGGTGCATCGTCGCCGGGTGGACGCCGGCGGTCGCGAAGCCGTGGTTTCGCGCGCGGCCGTATCGAAGTCTGAACCCGCCCTCGGCGCTCGGGTGCCCGAAGACCGGTCGGCCGGCGATGAGGTCTCGAAGGAACTTCGTCGACGGATCGAGTCGGGGCGGCCCGGTTCGTCCGTCGAGGGCGTCGTCTTCGTCGTCTCCACTCTCCATTTCCTCTGTGCCGTCGCCGTGTTCTTCGTCCCCGCCCGACTCGCTGGCGTCCGCTGCTTCGGTGTCCGCGTCGGCGGCGTCCGCGTCCGCCTCTGCGTCCGCTTCGTCCTTCCCGATCGTCCCGTCGATGAGGTCCTGGAGCCACGGCCAGTCGACCTCGTCGAGGCCGCGGGTGTAGCGCTGGATCTTCGGGGCCTTCAGCGCGATGCCCTCCGCGAGGACGAGACACATCCCGCCGCGGGCGGAGTTGGTGTCGACGCGTTCGAGGTCGCGGAAGCCCGAGACCTCCTCGTCGCCGGTGGCCTCGCCGTCGAGCATGATCGGCATGTGCTCGGCGATGAACTTCGTCTCCTTGTCCTTCGGCGAGTACTGCAGTCCCGTCTCCTTGTCGTAGAGGGAGATCTCCTCGGCGTACCGCTCGGTCTCGATCGTGCGCGCGTTGTACTCCTCGATGCCGAGCAGCGAGCGGGCGTAGTCGGCCACGAGGACCGAGAGGGCCTGGGCGGTCCCGCCCGCCGAGCGGATCGGCCCCGCGTAGTAGACGTTCACGAACTCCGATCCGTCGTCGTTCTCCAAGATCTCCACGCGGTCGATGCCCTCGATGGGCGCGGCGACGACGCCCTCGGTGAGGAGCGCGACCGCCGTCCGCACCGCGCCCTCGACCTTCCCCGCGCGGCCCTCGTAGTCGCCGACGGTTCCCTCGACGAAGTCAGTCACGAGCTCCAGGGCGGCCTCCTCGCGGGACATCTCGCCTTCGAGCTCGCGGACGCGCGCTGCGACGCCGGAGATCCCGAGGATGTTCTCCACCCTGTCGGCCATGTCCTTCGCGACGGGAATCTCGACCTCGGGTTCGGGGTCGTAGCCCATCCCCTTCGCGCGCTCGGCGCGGTCGAACGCCTCGTCGAGTCGGGATTCGATCCGCTCGAAGTACCGCTCGTCCTCGGCGCGCACGGTTACAGCCAGAGATCCAGGTCGGTGGTCTCGTCGTGCTCGCGGACGAGCGCGTCGTCGAACGCGCGGAGGTACACCTCGCCGGCGAAGACGGTCGCGGCGTTGAGATGGCCCGCGAGCGCCTGCCCGCTCGGCCGCGAGAGCACGGCGTGCGTGTGCGCGAAGCGCTCCCCGTCGAGGTCGGAGACGTTACCGACGCAGGCGGCCACCTCCAAGGGTTCGTCGAAGGTCACCGACTGGTACTCCTTCGTCTCCTGGTCGTAGAACCACACCTCGGCGTCCTGGACGGCTCCCATCGCCTGAAACCACGCGGCGTCGATGTCTTCGAGGTCGGCGAACTCCTCGATTTCGGTGCGCCAGTCCGCCCCCGTTTCGAGTCGAAGCAGGAACTCCCGACTCGCGTCGACCTCGCGATAGTGCATACCCGTCCCCTCGGGAGAGGCGGACAAAAATCCTGCCGGTCGTGGCTCCGTGACTGACGGTCGGTGAAAAATACGGAAAAACCGCTCGGTAGGCGGAACCCTATGCCCAGTCTCGAAGCGACGGCGCTTCGGACAGTCGCATCGAAAGCCACGCGTCGTCGCGGGAAATGTCCGCGATAACGAACTCCGATTGGGCGGGAGTGGAGTCCACCGAGGCCATCACCTCGGCGCGCGACGCGTCGGACACAGCCGTCGCATTCGGCGTCATGTTTGTGAGTGTGTCTCATTCATACATAAACCCGTCGGATCGGTGCCGTGAGTTACTTCACGATTATGTATATTATGGAGTCCAAAATAGCACGTTAGTGTATAAGTAACGGCTAACAGAAAACGTATGATCGGTCTCTACCGCCAATCCGTGGCAAGGTATAACATCCCAATTACAGGCAGTCGGGGGTGGAGAACGTCTCCGAGCCAACGGGCAAGTCATATACCAATTGACAACACACCACAGGTATGAGCGACGAACTCCCGAGGCAGCCGGGACCGCGACGGATGACCCAGGTGTTCACGGACGGGATGGCGGGGGAGAAACCCGACGTTCCGATGGCGTTCGAGGACCTGGAGGCGGCCGCGCTCGACGCGCTCTCGGCGGAGGCGTACGACTACGTCGCCGGCGGTGCGGGCAGCGAGTCGACGGTCGATCGGAATCGAGCGGCTTTCCAAGAGTACCGGTTGCTCCCGCGACTGCTCCGGGACGTCGGCGAGCGAGATCTCTCGACGACGGTCTGCGGGACCGAACTGGCTCACCCCGTGATGCTCGCGCCGGTGGGCGTCCAGTCGATCATTCACGAGGAGGGCGAGCGCGCGACCGCTCGCGCCGCCAGCGGACTGGATCTGGGAATGGTCTCCAGTTCCGCGGCCTCGACGACCTTAGAGGAGATCAGCGCGGAACTCGGCGACGCCCCCGGATGGTTTCAGCTCTACTGGGGTTCGGATCACGACCTCGCCAGGAGTTTCGTCGACCGCGCGACCGAGGCGGGATACGAGGCGCTCGTCGTGACGCTCGACACGCCGATGCTCGCCTGGCGCGAACGAGATATGCAGCGGGCGTACCTCCCCTTCCTCGACCGCGACGGCGTCGCGAACTACTTCTCGGACTCGACGTTCCAGTCACGGGTCGACGGCGATGTCGAGGAGCACAAGCGGGCCGCCGTCGAGGAATTTCTCGACGTGTTCAGCGATCCGACGCTCACCTGGGAGGACTTCGCGTGGCTCTGTGAGTACAGCGACCTCCCGGTCGTTCCGAAGGGGATTCTCCACCCCGAGGACGCCGAGCGGGCCGTCGAGGCGGGCGCAGCGGGAGTCGTCGTCTCGAACCACGGCGGCCGCCAGGTCGACGGTGCGGTGGCGGCGCTGGAGCAACTGCCGGACGTCGTCGACGCCGTCGGCGACGACGCGGACGTGCTGTTCGACAGCGGGATCCGCCGGGGTGCGGACGCGCTGAAGGCGCTCGCGCTCGGAGCGGACGCGGTGCTGCTCGGCCGGCCGTACGTGTACGGGCTGGCGCTCGACGGCGCGGACGGCGTTCGAGAGGTGTGCGAGAACTTCCTCGCCGACTTCGATCTGGGGCTGGGACTCGTGGGCTGTGACGACGTCGACGACCTCGACGAGTCGATGATCGCGACATAGAATCCGCCCTGGGAGCCGTCCGAGAACCTTCAAAGAGTACAAGAGGTGTGACGCAGTACAACGCCCCATGAACGTTGCCGACGCGATGACTCCCCGCGAGGACGTGGTCACTGTCGAACTCCCGGGGACCCGCGACGACGTGTTGGAGTACCTCCAGGAGCGCGGCTTCTCCTCGGTACCGGTCGTGAAGAACTCCGCCGACGGCGAGGAGTACCGCGGGCTCGTCTCCCGCGAGGAACTGATCGAACGCCCCGACGAGGACCAACTCGCCGTACTGATGCGTGAGGTCCCCACGGTCACCGCCGACACGAGCGTCGAGGAGGCGGCGCACCTGATGCTCGAGACCGGCTCCCGGCGCGTCCCGGTCGTCGATGGGCGATTGGAGGGCATCGTCACCGTCACGGACGTCGTCCGTGCGATCGCCCGCGGGGAGGTCGACGTCGACGCCACCGCCGGAGACGTCGCGACCGCGGACGTGAACACGACCTACGCGGGGACGCCGCTGCCCGTCGCCGAGCGCGAGATCTACTACGCGAACGTCCCCTACACGGTGTGTCTCGACGACGGCGGTCGGATGAGCGGTATCCTCACGGAAGTCGACATCATCGAGGTCGCCCGCGTCGTCGAGGGCGAGGACGACACGGGCGACTCCGTCGCCGGCCAAGACGACGAGTGGATGTGGGAGGGAATCAAGGCCATCGGAAAGCGCTACGTCCCGACCCGGAACGTCGAGATCCCCTCCGAACCGGCCTCGAAGTTCATGTCCGACGGCCTCGTGACGGTCTCGAAGCGCAAGTCGATCGTCGAGGTCGCCCAGGCGATGATCACCGAGGACATCGAGCAGATTCCGCTCGTCACCGGCGACGAACTGATCGGCATCGTTCGCGACGTCGACCTCCTGGAGGCGCTGTAATGAGCGAGGAGCGAACGGAGGGCGAGCGACTCGCCGAACTGGCCAAGCGCCGCGGCTACTTCTTCGGCGCGAGCGGCGCGTACGGCGGTGCCGCCGGCTTCTACACGTTCGGCCCCCAGGGCGCGGCGCTGAAGTCGAACGTCGAGGACGCCTGGCGCGATCGCTTCACGGTCCAGGAGGGCAACTTCGAGATCGAAGCGCCGACGATTATGCCCGAACCGGTCTTCGAGGCGTCGGGGCACCTCGACGGCTTCGACGACATGCTCGTCGAGTGCCCCGACTGCGGGGAGTCCCACCGCGCGGACCACCTCGTCGAGGACAACACCGACGTCGAGGACGCCGAGTCGCTCCCCATCGAGGAGGTCGAAGCGCTCATCGCCGACAACGATCTCCGGTGTCCGAACTGCGGCGGATCGCTCGCGGGCGAGGAAATCGAGGACTTCAACCTGATGTTCGAGACGAACATCGGGCCGGGATCGTCGACGCCGGGGTATCTCCGCCCGGAGACCGCGCAGGGCATCTTCGTGGAGTTCCCGCGCATCAAGGAGTACGCGCGGAACAGCCTCCCGTTCGGCGCGACGCAGATCGGTCGCGCCTACCGCAACGAGATCTCGCCCAGAAAGAGCATCGTCCGCACGCGGGAGTTCACCCAGGCCGAGTTAGAGCAGTTCGTCGACCCCGAGCGCGACGAACCGGACCTCGAATCTGTCGCGGACGTCGAGGTGACGCTGTACCCCGCGACCGAGCAGGGGAGCGAGGACGGCGAGTACGTCGAGACGACGGTCGGCGAGGCGGTCGAGGAGGGAATCGTCGGCGACGCGTGGATCGGCTACTTCCTCGGGATCGCCCAGGAGTGGTACGAGCGCGTCGGCGTCGATATGGACCGCTTCCGCTTCCGACAGCACCTCGCGGGCGAGCGCGCCCACTACGCCGCGGACTGCTGGGACGCGGAAAGCGAGGTCGACGGCGACTGGATCGAGATCGCCGGCTTCGCTTACCGAGGGGACTACGACCTCTCGAAGCACGGCGAGCACAGCGACGACGACTTCACGATCTTCCGGCAGTTCGACGAGCCGAAAACGGTCGAAAAGGCGGTCGTCGACCCGGACATGAGCGTTCTCGGACCCGAGTTCGGCGGGGCCGCCGCGGACGTGAAGTCGGCGCTCGAAGAACTGGCCGAGCGCGACCCCTCGGCGTTCGACGACGAGACGGTCTCGGTCACGGTCGGCGGCGAGGCCAAGACCGTCGATAGCGACGTGGCGAACTATCGGGTCGAAGAACAGACGGTCTCCGGCGAGCACATCACGCCACACGTGATCGAACCGTCGTTCGGGGTCGATCGGACGGTGTACACGCTCCTCGCGCACGCGTACAACGAAGACGAGGTGGACGGCGAGACGCGGTCGTATCTCTCGCTGTCGCCGACGGTCGCGTCGACGGACGTCGGCGTCTTCCCGCTGGTCTCGAACGTCGGGGAACTCACGGCGCGCGCCGAGGCGCTCGTCGAGGACCTGCGCGAATCGGGCTTCAGCGTCGTCTACGACGACTCCGGAAGCATCGGTCGTCGGTACCGCCGGCAGGACGAGGTCGGCACGCCCTTCTGCGTCACCGTCGACCGCGACGGCTTGGAGGGTGACGGCCCCGACAGTGTCACTATCCGCGAGCGCGACACCGCCCGGCAGGTCCGCGTCCCGATCGACGCCCTGGTCGAAGAGTTACGGGCCGTCGCGGGCGACGAGACTTCCTTCGACGACCTGGTCGAGGAGTACGACCTCGTCGCGCCGGGCGCGGACGCGTAGACAGTGTCCTCTTCCCAGCCGTCGAACGGCGTGCTCTCGGGGGTGTCCCGGAGCGAGCTCAAGCGGCGGCTGGTCCACGTCAGCGGGACCGGCCTCCCGCTGCTGTACGTCCTCGGATTCGTGACGTGGACGCAACTCGGCTACGTGATGCTCCTCGCGTCGGCGATCGCGGCCGGCCTGGAGTTCGTTCGACTCGTCGTCGGCCTCGACTGGTCGATCTACGACGACCTCACGCGCTCCTACGAGCAGTCGAACGTGGCGGGCTACGCCCTGTTCGTGTTCAGCATCACCGCGGTCGTCCTCGCGTTCGCGCCCCACATCGCGGTTCCCGCCGCGCTGATGCTGACGATCGGCGACCCGATCTCGGGCGTGCTCGGGACGACTCGCGAGGCCGGCGAGCCGAAGCGACTGCGGACGCTCGGCGCGATGTTCACCGTCTGTCTCGTCGTCTCGGTCCCGTTTCTCCTGCCCGTCGCGGGCATCGCGATCGGTCTCGCGGCGTCGGTCGCGGCGGCCCTCGGCGCGACGCTCGCCGACGGCTTCAAACCCGTCATCGCGGGCTACGTCGTCGACGACAACCTCTCGATTCCGCCGGCGGCGTCGGTCGCCGCGGGGGTCGTGCTCGCGGCCACCGGGGCCGCGCCGGTGTTCGGGTGAGGGCGTTCGAGTGAGAGATCCCGTTCCCGGCCGGGGTCGCCCGCAACGCTCGCCGGCCGAGCCACACGACGATTTTTGTACGATCACGACGAAGCACGGGCCGTGACGGTCTACGAGAGCGATCTCCCGGGCGTCGGCAAGAAACACGAGATCGACCTGCCGGACGGGTCACAGCTCGTCGTCGTGACCCACAACGAGGGGCGCAGGGAGGTCTTCCTGCGGGCAGATTCCGACAGCGACTCCGAAAAGCTGTTCGAGTTGCCCGACCGCCTGGCCCGACAGGTCGGGACGATCTTGGAGGGCGCGTACTTCCAGCCAGTCAAGTCCCAGGACATCGAGACGCTGCTGGGTGGCGACACGCTCTTGGAGTGGGTCGACGTCGGAGACGACTCCCCGATCGCCGGACGGAGCCTCGGTGAGTCCGACCTGCGTGCAGAGACCGGCGCGTCCGTCGTCGCGATCGAACGGGGCGAAGAGGTGATCCCCTCGCCGGGCGGGGAGACGACGATCCAGGAGGGTGACCGGCTCGTCGTCGTCGGCACGCGAGCCGACTGCGACGCGTTCAAATCGCGCGTGGACGGGGCATAATGGCGGCCGGGCTGCTCGAACTCGGGCAGGTCTTCGCGGTGCTCGCGCTCGCCGGAGCCGTGGCGCTGCGGGTCGGACTCTCGGTGATCCCGCTGTACGTCGTCAGCGGGATGCTCGCGGGCCCGTTCGTCGCCGGGCGGACGGGCGCTCCGTACGTCCCGGACGGGGAGCTACTCACCGTGCTCGCGGAGGTCGGAATCGTGCTCCTCCTCTTCTTTCTGGGACTCGAGTTCAGCCTCGATCGCCTGCTGGCGGCGCGCTCGCGGATCACCCGCGCGGGCGTCGTCGACGTCGCGATCAACCTGCCGCTCGGCATCGCGATCGGCCTCGCGCTCGGCTGGTCGGTCGTCGAGGCGCTGCTGCTGGGCGGAATCGTCTACATCTCGTCGTCGGCGATCATCACGAAGACGCTGATCGATCTCGGGTGGATCGCCAACGACGAGGCCGAGCCGATCCTCGGGACGCTCGTCTTCGAGGACCTCTTCATCGCCGTCTATCTGGCGGTCGTCACCTCGCTCGTCCTCGGCGGGGCCGACGCCGGGCTGAACGGCCTCGGGCGATCGCTGGCGGTCGCCTTCGGCTTCTTGGGGGCGCTGTTTCTCGCCGTTCAGTACGGGACCGAGTTCTTTTCACGCGTCCTCGACGTCTCCGACACGGAGTCGTTCGTCCTCCGGATCCTGGGCGTCGTCGTTCCGATCGCGGGCGCCGCACTGACACTGGGTGTGAGCGAGGCCGTCGCGGCGTTCTTCGTCGGGATGGGCTTTTCGACCAGCGGACACCGCGAACGGATCGAACGGCTGTTGACGCCCGTCCGGGACGTCTTCGCCGCCGTGTTCTTCTTCTGGATCGGCGTCGGGACCGACCCGCGGCTGCTCGTCGGCGTCGCCGTCCCGCTCGTGGCCGCCGTGGCTCTGACCACCCCCGCGAAACTGATTTCGGGCTATCTGGGCGGACGCGTCTACGACCTCTCGGAGGGTCGGTCGCTCCGCGTCGGTCTCGGGCTGGTGCCGCGGGGAGAGTTCTCGCTCGTCATCGCCGCGCTCGCGGCCGGCGGATCGACGACGGTGATGCAGGACGTCATCCCCGCGCTCGCGGTCGGGTACGTCCTCGTGATGAGTGTGCTCGGTACGGTGTTGATGCAGCGCTCGGACGCCGTCGAGGGTCTGATCGACCGGGTGCGCCCGGGCGCACCGACGTGATCGAATCTCGAAAGCGTTTTGTGCGCCGACTCAGTTCTACACACCCAATGACGCGGCTCTCTCCGACACGCGTCCGCGCCCCCCAGAGAGCCGCGACTTCGGCCGTCTCGGCCCGTACGACCACGTTCTCCGCCGAGACGACCGTCGCCGCGCGCCGACCGCGACGACGGGCCGCTTAGGCCCACCACTACCTCACTTTCACGTTGCATCGAATCAACCCACAAGCGATTAGCGTCTCTATAGGCATCTCTGCGCTTTAATTTCTAAAATTTAAACCGTGTAATTTATACGGGAGAGCGTCCGATTCGGAGATATAATGACAAGCGTGGCACTCGCGTTCTCGGGCGGCCTCGACACCACAGTCTGCGTCTCGCTCCTGCAGGAGGAGTACGGGTACGACGAAGTCGTCGGCGTGACCGTCGACGTGGGCCAGCCCGAGTCCGAGTTCGAGGAGGCACAGGAGACCGCCGACGCGCACGGCCTCGACCTGCACGTCGTCGACGCGAAAGCGGAGTTCGCAGACCTCTGTTTCGACTCCGTCCGCGCGAACGCGACCTACCAGGGCTACCCGCTCGGCACGGCGCTGGCCCGTCCGGTGATCGCGAACGCGATTCTCGAAGTGGCCGAAGAAGAGGGCTGCGACGCGCTCGCACACGGCTGCACCGGCAAGGGCAACGACCAGCTCCGTTTCGAGGTCGTCTGGCGCGCCTCCGACCTCGACGTGATCGCGCCCGTCCGCGAACTGGAACTCACCCGCGAGTGGGAACAACAGTACGCCGAGGAGCACGATCTTCCAGTTCAGTCGGGCAACTCCGGCGTCTGGTCGATCGACACGAACCTCTGGAGCCGTTCCGTCGAGGGCGGACAGCTGGAAGACCCCAACTACGTGCCTCCGGAGGACATCTACGAGTGGACCGACGACCCCGCCAACGCCACCGAGACCGAGTTGGTCGAGATCACCTTCGAGGACGGCTATCCCGTCGCGCTCGACGGTGAGGACCTCTCTCCCTCCGAACTGATCGAGGCGCTGAACGAGCAAGCCGGAAAGCACGGCGTCGGCCGCACGGATATGATGGAAGACCGGATGCTCGGGCTGAAGGTCCGCGAGAACTACGAGCACCCGGCGGCGACGACCCTTCTGACCGCCCACGAGGCCCTCGAGCAGCTCGTCCTCACGAAGGACGAGCGCGACTTCAAGCGCTCGATCGACGCCGAGTGGGCCCAGAAGGGCTACGAGGGCCTCGTCGACCACCCGCTCGTCGACGCGCTCGAAGGGTTCATCGACGAGACGCAGTCCCGCGTCACCGGCACGGTGACGATCAAGTTCCAGGGCGGACAGGCCCGTCCGGTCGCCCGCGACTCGGAGTACGCCGCCTACTCCGAGGACGCCGCCTCGTTCAACACCTCCGGCGTCGGCGACATCACCCAGCAGGACGCGACGGGCGTCGCGAAGTACCACGGCTTCCAGTCGCGCCTCGCGAACGCCGCCATCGACGCCGCCGAGGACGACGACGAAGGCGACTGGGAGTAGACGATGACGGGCGAGGGCACTGATCACGGCGAGGAGCGTTCGGGCGTCGTCCGCCGCGACCGCTTCAGCGGCGGTCCCGCGCGCGGGTTTATGTCCAGCCTCGCCGCCGACGAGCGGATCTTCGAAGCCGATCTCGCGGTCGACCGCGCGCACGTAGTGATGCTCGCTGAGCAGGACGTCGTCAGCGACGAGGTCGCGGGCGACATCCTCGCCGCGCTCGACGATGTCGAGTCGGCGGGTCACGCGGCGCTCCCCGAGGGCGAGGACGTCCACGAGGCCATCGAGACGGCCGTCGTCGAGCGCGTCGGCCCCGACGGCGGAAAGATGCACACCGCCCGCAGCAGAAACGACGAGGTCGCGACCTGCATCCGCTACCGCCTGCGCGAGGACCTTCTCGACTCCATCGAGGCGACGGTCGCGCTGCGTGAGGCGCTCGCCGAGGTCGCTACCGAGCACGTCGACACCGTGATGCCCGGCTACACGCACCTCCAGCCCGCCCAGCCCACGACAGTCGCGCACTTTCTACTCTCCTACGAGTCGGCGGTCGCCCGCGACACCGCGCGCCTCTTCGACGCCTACGACCGGACGAACCGCTCGCCGCTCGGCGCGGCGGCCTTCGCCGGGACGCCGTTCGACATCGACAGAGCGCGGACGGCCGAGCTACTCGGATTCGAGGGGACCGTCGCGAACTCGATGGACGCCGCCGCGGGGAGAGACTTCCTCGCGGAGTCGACGGCGGCGCTCGCGACGCACGCGACGACGCTCTCGGGCCTCGCCGAGGACCTCGTGATCTTCGCGAACAAGGGCTACGTCGACCTCGCCGACGAGTACTCATCGACGTCGTCGATCATGCCGCAGAAGGTGAATCCGGACACGTTAGAGCTCGTCCGCGCGGTCGCGGGCGACGCCGTCGGCGGGCTCACCGGCCTCCTGACGACGCTGAAGGGCCTTCCGCGCGCGTACAACCGCGACCTCCAGCGCGCGACCCCGCACGCCTGGGAGACGGTCGACGCGGTGTCGGAGGCGACGGCCGTCGTCGCCGGCGCGGTCGCCAGCGCGGAGTGGCCCGCCGAGACGCTCGAAGCGGCGTCGGGCGAGGGCTTCTCGACGGCGACTGGCGTCGCGGACGCGCTCGCGATGGCCGGCGTCCCGTTCCGCACCGCCCACGAGGTGCTCGCGGCGGCCGCGGAGCGCGCAGACGGCGAGACGCCCGACATCGAAACACTTGACGCGGTCGCAGGCGACGTGCTCGGCGAGTCCCTCTTCACCTACGTGAGCCGCGACCGCGTCGAGGCCGCACTCGATCCCGTCGCGAGCGTCGCGAGCCGCGATTCCGCCGGCGGCCCCGCCCCCGAGGCCGTGGCCGCCCAGGTCGACGACGCCGAAGCGGGGATCGACGCCGACGCGACGGCCCTCGGCGACCGCCGCGACGCGCTGGACGCCGCCGCGGAGACGCTCGCATCGGAGGTCGACGACTATGTGTGAACGCCGAGATTGGGCGATCCCCGGGCCGCACCTGCGACGTCGACGGTCGTCGCTCCGGCGTCGGCGAGCGCATCTCCGACGTCGGCCGCGACGGTCCCCTCCCGGGGACGATAACATATGAAATCAGACATCGATTTCACACGGGCGGACTGATCGACTGTTTTACGCCGTTAGTGGTTTCGCCCATCAGTTAATTTATCCGACAACTTCGATGGGTTTAAGTCGCTTCCTCGCCCACCCACGGATATGGCAGCAACCATCACCGCGGAAGACCCGCTGACCGGAGAGGAGATCGAGATCCCCGCCGACGTCGAGGTCGGCGAAATCGTCGACAGCCCCGCGACCGGCGCGGAGCTGGAGGTCGTCTCGGTCGACCCGCTCACACTCGAAGAGGCCCCGGAGCTCGAAGAGGACTGGGGCGAATAAGATGCACGTTGGGCTGCTCTACTCCCGGATCCGGAAGGACGAGAAGCTCCTCCTCACGGAGCTTCGCGAGCGCGGACACGAGGTGGAGAAGATCGATGTCCGGAAAGAGCAGTTCAACATCGCCGAACCGCCGAAGTCGATCGAGGGCGTCGACCTCGTCGTCGACCGCTGTCTGGCGACGAGCCGAAGCCTCTACACGACGCAGTTTTTAGACGCCTACGACGTCCCCGTCGTCAACAGCGCCGAGACCGCGGACGTCTGCGCCGACAAGGTGAAGAACAGCCTCGCGCTCGAACGCGCGGGCGTTCCGACGCCGAACACGGAGGTCGCCTTCACCACCGACTCGGCGATGGAGACCATCGAGGAGTTCGGGTACCCCTGCGTCCTGAAGCCCGTCGTGGGCTCGTGGGGACGCCTGATGGCGAAGGTCGAGACCCCCTCGGCCGCCGAGGCCATCCTCGAACACAAGGCGACGCTGGGGCACTACCAGCACAAGGTGTTCTACGTCCAGGAGTTCGTCGAGAAACCCGGCCGCGACATCCGCGTCCTGGCCGTCGACGGCGACCCGATCGCCGCGATGACGCGCTCCTCCGATCACTGGCTGACCAACGCCGCGAAGGGCGGCGAGGTGAACGCGTTCGACCTCGACGACCGCGCGAGAGAGCTCGTCGCCGCCGCCTCCGACGCCGTCGGCGGCGGACTGCTCGGCGTCGACCTGATGGAGACCGGATCGGATTACACCGTCCACGAGGTCAACCACACCGTCGAGTTCAAGGCGCTGAACGACGCCGTCGACGTCGACGTCCCCGCGGAGGTAGTCGACTGGCTGGAATCGAAAGCCGAACAAGCGGCGGGCACGGAAGCGACGGTATGAGTGCTTCCCACACGGATGCCGGCGACGACGCGGCCTACACGGCCGCCGTCGTCGGCGGCTCCGGTTTCACCGGCGGCGAGCTCCTCCGCCTCCTGTATCAGCACCCGGCGTTCGACGTCCTGCAGGCGACGAGTCGCTCGAAGGAGCGCAAGACCGTCGGGCACGTCCACCCGAACCTCCGCGAGATGGACCTGCGGTTCACGTCCCCCGAAGATCTCGAATCCGTCGACGTCCTCTTTGCGGCGACGCCGCACGGCGTCTCGATGGAGCACATCGACGAGTTCCAGGACGCGGCGGACACGGTCGTCGACCTCTCGGCTGACTTTCGCCTCGACTCGGAGGAACAGTACGACGAGTGGTACGACGGCCACGTGTGCTCCGAGTACCTGGAGAAATCGGAGTACGCCCTGCCGGAGATCAACCGCGACAATCTTCCCGGCGCGGACCTGATCGCCTCCGGCGGCTGCAACGCCACCGCGACGATCCTCGGGCTGAAGCCGCTCTTCGACGCCGGAATCCTCGATGGCGACGAGCAGGCGGTCGTCGACGTGAAGGTCGGCTCCTCGGAGGGCGGCGCGGGCGGCGGCGACGCCTCCAGCCACCCGGAGCGTTCGGGCATCGTCCGCCCGTACGCTCCGACGGGTCACCGTCACGAGGCCGAGATCGAGCAGTTCCTCGGGCTCTCGGTCTCCTTTACCGTCCACGCGGTCGATATGACTCGCGGCGCGAGCGCGACCTGTCACCTCTTCCCGAACGCGCCCGTCTCGAAAGGCGACCTCTGGACGGCCTACCGCGACGCCTACGCCGACGAGCCGTTCATGCGGACCGTCGCCGGCGGTGGCGGCGTCTACCGCTACCCCGAACCGAAGGCGGTCGCCGGGACCAACTTCGGCGAAGTCGGCTTCGAGGTCGATCCGGGCAATCGCCGGCTGGTCGTCTTCTCGGCGATCGACAACATGATGAAGGGATCGGCCGGCCAGGCCGTCCACGCCGCGAACGTCGCGCTCGGGATCGAGGAGACCGCCGGCCTGGAGTTCGCCGGCCTCCACCCCGTCGGCGCGCCGTGACGACCACCGATTCTCACGTACCACGAAGGACACGTATGACCACCGAACCCACCACACACGACGACACACGCGACGCCCGCCAGACGCAGCAGTTCGAGACCGAGGCGGCGCGACAGCTTCGCGCCGACGGCGGTCGACCCGCGACGGACGCCGATAGCGGCGTCGCTGCCGAGCGCGTCGTCACTGACGGCGGCGACGCGTCGCTCCCACCAGTCGTCGTGAAGGTCGGCGGCGCACGCGCGGTCGATCCCGCCGGTGCGGTCGCGGACGTCGCGGCGCTCGTCGACCAGGGACGGAACGTCGTCGTCGTCCACGGCGGCTCGACTGCCGTCGACGACACGCTCGAAGAGTTGGGTGAGGAACCGACCTACGTCGAGACGCCCGGCGGCGTCGTCGGGCGCTTCACCGACGAGCGTACGATGGAGGTGTTCTCGATGGTGATGCCTGGAAAATTGAATACCGACCTCACCGTCACCCTCCGCAACGCCGACGTCGACGCGCTCGGCCTCTCCGGCGTCGACGGCGGCCTCCTGACCGGGCCGCGCAAGTCGGCCGTCCGGGTGATCGAGGACGGTAAAAAGAAGATCAAGCGCGGCGACCACTCGGGGAAGA
Organism: Halobellus rarus; assembly: GCF_024494595.1. Lineage (GTDB taxonomy): Archaea > Halobacteriota > Halobacteria > Halobacteriales > Haloferacaceae > Haloquadratum > Haloquadratum rarum. Next base: position 92,073 of record NZ_JANHDI010000001.1, read on the forward strand.
TCACCGACGTGAACGGCGCGCTGCTGGAGACGCTGCTCGCCGATGGGTACACTCCCGTCGTGACCGTCCCGATGCTCGCCGACGACGGCGTCGCGGTCAACGCCGACGCCGACCGCGCCGCGGCGGCCGTCGCCGGCGCGCTCGGCGCGGAACTGGTCGTCCTCACGGACGTCGCCGGCGTCTACGCCGATCCCGACGACGCGTCGACGCTGATCGAGTCGGTGTCGACGCCCGACGAATTTGACAATTTGAAAAACGCCGCGGAAGGGTTTATGACGAAGAAAGTGATGGCGGCAAAGGAAGCGCTCGACGGCGGCGCGGTGAAAGTCGTTGTCGCCGACGCGAACGCCGACGATCCGATCCTGTCGGCGCTCGACGGCGACGGGACGCACATCGACGCGAGCGCGGTCGCCGATCCCGAGGGCGGAAGTGACGCCGACAGCGACGCCGACGGCGACGACAACGACGCCGACGAGACGGAGGTGGCACAATGAGCGGCGGATTCGTCTTCTCGGAGAAACCCATCCAGATCGAATCGGGCGAGGGGGCGTATCTCTACGGCGAAGACGGCACGGAGTACCTCGACTTCGGGGCCTCGTACGCCGTCGCCTCGCTCGGCCACTCCCACCCCGCCGTGACCGAGGCGGTCCAGGAGCAGGCCGAGAAGCTGACGTACGTCCAGGCGTCGTATCCGGTCGACGTCCGAACCGAATTATACGGGAAACTGGCGACGCTCGCGCCGGGCGACGTCGACAACGTCTGGCTCTGTAACTCCGGGACTGAGGCCAACGAGGCGGCGATGAAGTTCGCCCGCTCCGCGACGGGGCGCTCGAAGATCGTCGCGACCAAGCGCGGCTTCCACGGCCGGACGCTGGGGTCGCTGGCGATGACCTGGAAGGACAAGTACAAGGAGCCGTTCGAGCCGCTGGCCGGCGGCGTCGAGTTCGTCCCCTACGGGGATGGCGAGGCGCTCGCCGAGGCCGTCGACGAGGAGACGGCCGCCCTGTTCTTAGAGCCGATCCAGGGCGAGGGCGGCATCCACCCCGCCTCCGCGGAGTACCTCCGCCACGCTCGCGAAGTGACCGAAGACGCGGGCGCGGCGCTCGTCTTCGACGAGATCCAGACCGGCGTCGGGCGCACGGGCGACCTGTGGGCCTGCGAGGGCGTCGGCGTCGAACCCGACATCCTCACCTCCGCGAAGGGCATCGCGAACGGCCTGCCGCTGGGCGCGACCCTGGTGGCCGACTGGATCGCGGAGAACCCCGGCGACCACGGGTCGACCTTCTCCGGCGGCCCCGTGGTCTGCGCCGCGGCCAACGCCACGCTCGACACGGTCGTCGAGGAAGACGTTCCGGGTCACGCCGCCCAGATCGGCGAGTACCTCCGGAGCGAACTGGAGGCGGCGACCGACGAACACGACCTGCCCGTCCGCGAGGTGCGCGGCGTCGGCCTGATGATCGGTATTCAGGTGAAGCGCGGCGCGAACCGCGTGCTGAAGAACCTCGCGCTCTCCGAGCAGGTGCTGGCGCTGCCGGCCGGCCGGACGGTCGTCCGCCTGCTCCCGCCGCTCGTGATCGACGAGTCGCACGCCGACCAGTTCGTCGACTCCTTCGTGGAGGTGCTCGGATGAGCATCGAACTCGACCCCGAGGAGACGGTCGACCCAGAGGAGACCGACGAGCCGCCGGCCGAGGACGCGCCGACGGATCCCGACGCGATGTACGCCGACTTCGACGCCGACGGGACCTCCGAACTCCTCCGCGACGGCGGGATGGCCTTCGCGACCGAACACGAGGTCTTCGACGTCCAGGACGGGCTCACGGACGGATTGACCGAGGCACAGACCTTGCTCGCGGACCTGGTCTCGATTCCCTCGCCGTCCGGGGAGGAAACCGCGGCTGCAGAGCGTCTGAAGGCCTTCTTCGAGGAACACGACCGCGAGGTGTGGATCGACGAGGTCGGCAACGTCCGCGCGCCCGCGGACGACTCGGTCCTCTTGACTTCCCACATCGACACCGTCCCCGGCGACGTCCCGGTGAAGGTCGAGAACGGCGTGCTGTGGGGTCGCGGGAGCGTCGACGCGACCGGTCCCTTGGCAGCGATGGCCGTCGCGGCCGTCGAGACCGGCGTCTCCTTCGTCGGCGTCGTCCAGGAGGAGACCAGTTCCCGCGGGTCGTGGCACCTCGTCGAGGACCGCGACCCGCCCGAGGCGGTCATCAACGGCGAGCCCTCGGGCTGGGACGGGATCACCCTCGGCTACCGCGGCTTCCTCTCGGGGACGTACGTCTCGACGAGCGAACTCGGCCACTCCTCGCGCCCGGAGGACAACGCCATCCAGTCGGCCGTGAACTGGTGGTCGAGCGTCGCGGACTTCTTCGACGAGGACGAGTCCGACGGCGTCTTCGACACCGTGACGACGAAGCCGGTCCGCTTCGACGGCGGCCCCACGGAGGACGGCCTCGCCGTCGAGGCGACCGTCGACGTGCAGTTCCGCGTCCCGCCGAAGTTCACCATCGACGACATCAGGGAGGTCGCCGAGGGCGAACTCACCCGCGGCGGCGTCCACTGGGAGAAGCCGATCCCGCCCGTGATGACGAGTCCGCGCACGGCGGTCGCCCGCGCGTTCCGCGTCGCGATTCGGCAGGCCGGCGGCGAGCCGAGACTGCTCAGGAAGACGGGCACCAGCGATATGAACATCTTCGCCGGCACGTGGGACTGCCCGATGGCGACCTACGGCCCCGGCGACTCGGACCTGGATCACGCGCCGAACGAACACCTCGACCTCGCGGAGTACGACAGCTCGATCGACGTGCTCGTCGACGTCTGCGAGCGCCTGCAGGAGTGAGAGAGATGCTCGAAACCGACCACTTCCTCGACATCGACGACCTGACGACCGACGAACTGGAGACCGTCATCGACCGCGCCGCGGCGATCAAGGCCGGCGAGGACGACGTCACACTGCCCGATCAGACGCTCGGGATGCTCTTCGAGAAGCCGAGCACCCGCACCCGGATCTCGTTCGAGACCGGGATGACACAGCTCGGCGGCCACGCCATCTTCCTCGGTCCCGACGACATCCAACTCGGTCACGGCGAACCGCTCTCTGACACCTCCCGCGTCCTCTCGCGGTACGTCGACGCCGTGATGGCGCGGCTGTTCGACCACGAGGACCTCGTCGAGATCGCCGAGTACTCCGACGTCCCGGTGGTCAACGGCCTCACCGACGACGCCCACCCCTGTCAGACGCTCGCCGACCTGCTGACCATCGAGGAGGCCTTCGGCGGGTTCGACGACGTGGAGGTCGCCTGGGTTGGCGACGGCAACAACGTCGGCCAGTCGTTCGTGATCGGCGCGGCGATGGTCGGCCTGGACCTGACGGTCTCGACGCCCGAGGACTACGGGATGGACGACGACGTACTCGAACAGGCCGCAGACCTCGGCCACGAGCCGACGATCGTCGACGACCCGAAAGACGCCGTCGACGACGCGGACGTCGTCTACACCGACGTCTGGATCTCGATGGGTCAGGAGGACCAGCGCCACGAGAAACTGGCGGCCTTCGACGGCTACCAGGTGAACGAGCGCCTGCTCGCCGATTCCGACGCGCAGGTGATGCACTGTCTGCCCGCCCACCGCGGCGAGGAGATCACCGACGACGTGCTCGAATCGGACCGCGCGCTCGTCTGGGATCAGGCCGAGAACCGCCTGCACGCCCAGAAGGGACTGCTCGTCGAACTGCTCGACGCGTAGGCGTCGACCGCGTTTCGTTCCCGTCTCGTTTTCCCTCTCTTCCACCTCGGCACGACCGTTGTCGTGCCGCCTCGGCCCCAGAGCCGCCCGTCGCCTCGCTGCCCGATCTCATTCGGCACGGTTGCGTCGAACGACCGCCGCGACGCCGAGCGCGACGACCCCGACGACGGCGACGACGGGGCCGAACCCGGGCGTGCCGGTATCCGTCTGTTCGCCGCCGTCGCCAGCGTTCCCGGCAGGAACCGTGACGACGGCCGTCTCCGAGGACGCGTTTCCGAGACCGAACACGTACGTTCCGGGCTCTTCGAGTCGAACCGCGGTCGTGACTGTCGCGTCTGCGCCGGCGTCGAGTCGGACGGTCCGCGTCTCGAACGGTTCGCCGTCTCGGGCAAACGCGAGGGCTACCTCGCCGGGGTAGTCGGCGTCGTTGCGCACGTTCGCGGATAGTTCCACCCACTCGCCGGCCGACAGGTCCGTTCTGTTCGCCGAAAAGCTACTCACCTGCGCCGGCGCCGGCTCTCTGACTGACACCCGGAGCGTCGCGTCGCCGACGGAGACGACGCGCTCACCGGGACTGTCGAACGCGTGCTCGAACGTCAGCGTCGTCGACTCCTCGGGAGCGAGCTGGCCGGTCCGCGTCGTCAGCGGCTCGTCGTCGACGCGGAGGGTGGCCTCGTAATCGCCGTCGTTCCCGCCGAAGTTAGTCGCGACGACGTCGACCCCGAGCCGTTCGCCCGGGACGAGTACGACCGGTCGCTCCGATCCCAGCGAGCGGTTGCGGTACGGGCCGCCGACGCGCACGGCGTCGCCCCCGCTCGGTATCGCGTAGGTGATCCGTGCGGGGTCCGGGAGGTCGCCGAACGCCTCGCGGTGCTCGTCGACACTCCACGCGGTCGGTCGGGTCGTCGTCTTCGTGTACCGGTCGCTCGCTCGGGCGACCGAGTCACCGCCCGTGACCGACAGATACGACCGGACGTCGGACGCCGCGACGACATCGCCCTTCGCGTTCATCCGTCGGAAGGGTTCCTGCAGCGACGCGTCGCCGCCGGTCGAGAGCCTGATCTGTCGATCCAGTTCGCCGGCCACGAGCGCGCCGACGTGGTAGTTCGCGTTGCGCTGCCAGGTGTCCGGTTCGGTCAGAACCGACCCGCCGTAGTCGCGTTCACCGAGCGCCAGGCGCGCGCGGAACTCGGGGTAGGTGATCCGCTCCTGTTCGAGCGTCAAGAGCGCGGCGTAGTAGACGGCGCTGGCCTCGGTGAACCAGCGGCTGTCCTCGGCGGCCGTGTACGCCTGACGGCTGTGGACGTACTCGTGGAGCCAGACGTTGTTCGCCTCGTCGAGGCGCTCGACGTCCCGAACCCACATATCCGAACCCCCGGTATGGAGGCCGCGGACGCCCCATTCGATCCCCTCTGGCGTCGGCGCGGCGACGAGGAACACCGTCTCGTCGCGGTCCCCGACTCGCAGCCGGTCCGAGGCCGCCGAGAGCGATGCGAACAGCTCCTCGGGCGACTCCTCGAGGTCGGCCGCGTCGGGGACGATCAGCCGGAACTCCTGGCCGTGTGCCGTGTGCGTGTACTCCTCGTGGGGGCCGAGGTAGGCCACCGTGCCGCCGGTCGCCCCCTCGTCCGTCGTCATCGACCGCTCGAAGCCGACGGACTCGGTTCCGACCCACCCCCAACTGTGGGACGTCGCGGGTGCGGAGACGAGCGCCCACTCGCCGACGTCGACGAAGGTCAGCCGCCCGGGAGCGCCGATGGGCCCGGTCTGGTCGACGGTGCGATTCGCCGGCGTCCGGTACTCGATCCGGGGATTCGACGTCGCACCGTCCCACTCGTAGGTGCGGTCCTCGCGTCGATCGAACCCGGTCGTCGAGACGATCGTCGACTCCGCCGGCAGCGTCACCTCCAGCCGACGGAGCCCCTCCGGTAGCCGATACCGGTGGGCGACGCCGTAGACCCCCGGCCGCTCGGGCACGAGCCGCAGGTGTTGGGTGAGTTCGACGTTCGATCCGCCGCTGGCGGTCGCGGTCGACTGCGCCGCGTTCGCCGCCACCGTCGAGGACGCGATCGAACCCGTCGCGTTCGTCGTCGCTATCGAGGACGTGACGTCCGCCGCTGTCGCGTTCGCCGCCGTATCCTCCACCGCCGTCGCGTTCGCCGTAGCGCTCTCCACCGCCGTCGCGTTCGCGACGTCATCGCTCCCGACGTCGGTCGCCGCTGCGGTCGGAGCCGCGAGCGCTCCGAACCCGACGACGAGGACGCCGGCGATCAAAAGTAGCCGCGTCGCCCCCCGACCCATAGGAGGGCCGACGGAAGTGGTCGGTATTATACTGTCGGCCGCGCGCCCCAGTCACCTCCCCTGTCAGCCTCTCTCGTCTCCCCTGTCAGCGCCCCAGTCACCTCCCCTGTCAGCCTCTCTCGTCTCCCCTGTCAGCGTCCCTCGTCTCCCCTGTCAGAGTCTCTCGTCTAAGCGTCCCTGGAGACCGGCGTAGACGACGCCGAGGACAGCGCCGTAGACCACGTGGCCGACGAGGCTCATCACGTTCACGTTCGGCAGGGGCGGGTTCGCCGGCGAGCCGACGACCGAGAGCCAGACCGGCATCACGAGGACGGCGAGGACGACCCACAGGACCACGCCGTACCCGACGCCCAAGGCCAGACTTCTCACTGGCGTCAGATCGGCCTGCGTCGAGGCGAGCGCGGCGAACACCACGCCGAGTACCGCGCTGTGGGCGACGTGGACGGTGATCCCCGCGGCCCCGCCCGAGAGGAAGTACATCGAGGGGATCGCCACTTCGATGACCGGGCGCATCTGCATCACCATCAGCGCGCCCATCACGAGGCCGGCGATGACACCGCCGACGACGCCGTACTGCCACGCGTTCTCTTCTATCTGTGCTGTCGTCGTCGTGCTCGTTTCGGTCGCCATACTAGAGAGAGACCGCGCCCTCCCGAATAACGGCATCTCGGCGGCGCGATCCGGACGCACGAGGCCGGTAGAACTATGCGTGATGGTAACGTTCCTATCTAGGTTACGATCGGACGCTCCGACCGTCCGAGGCTTTTAATTCGAGGAGGGCGGAGAGACCACCGTGTCGACGACCGGCGAGTACGAGCGGTTCTTCCCCTACGAGGAGCCGTATCCGAACCAGCGCTCGGCGATGGCGGAGATCGCCGAGGCGCTAGACGACCAGCGGGACGTCCTCCTCGAAGGAGCCCCGGGGACCGGAAAGACGCTCTCGGCGCTCGTCCCGGCGCTCGAGTACGCCCAGCGGACGGACAAGACGGTGGTCATCACCACCAACGTCCACCAGCAGATGCGCCAGTTCGTCGCCGACGCCCGCGCGATCACCCGCGAGGAGCCCGTCCGGGCGGTCGTGTTCAAGGGTAAGTCCTCGATGTGTCACATCGACGTCGAATACCAGGAGTGTCAGACGCTGCGCGATACGACCCGAACGCTCGTCGAGAAGGAGGAGGAGCGCGCCGAACTCACCGAGCGGGCGGAGGCGCTCTTAGATCGGATTCGCGAGGGCGCGGAGGGGGCCGGCGAGGCCCGAAGCGCGGTGACAGACGAACTCGACGACGTCGAGTCCGAGCTCGAAGAGCTCCGCGACGGCAACGTCTGCGAGCACTACTACAACAACCTCGCGGGCGACAACGACGAGTTCTTCGAGTGGCTCTTCGCGGACGTCAGGACGCCCGAAGAGATCTACGAGTACGCCGAGGAACGTCGGCTCTGCGGCTACGAACTCCTCAAGGAGGGGATGGAGGCGGTCGACCTCGTCGTCTGCAACTATCACCACCTGCTGGACCCCAACATCCGCGAGCAGTTCTTCCGGTGGCTGGGGCGGGAACCGGAGGACGTCGTGACCGTCTTCGACGAGGCCCACAACATCGAGTCGGCCGCCCGCGACCACGCGAGCCGGGCGCTCACCGAGAACACCCTCGAGGAGGCGCTCTCGGAGCTGGAGGACGCCGACGACTCGCGCGCGGAGCCCGCCGAGAACGTCCTCTCGGCGTTCCTGGGCGCGCTGCGGGCGACGTACGACGAGGCGCTGGGGTTCGGCGAGCGCGAACAGGTCGGCGACGACTGGCACGACCTCTCGATCGCCAACCCCGACCGCCGGGACGACCTGACGCTCGCCTTCCTGGACCGCTACGAGGGCCGCGGCATCGACGCGGAGGTCGACCTCGCGCTCCAGCTCGGTCGGACGCTCGATCGGGAGTACGAGGAGGCGTACCGCGAGGGCGAGGCGACGACTCGGACGGAGTGCCAGACGCTGCAGGCGGCACAGTTCGTCGCGGCGTGGATGGCCGACGGCGGCGACCTCGGACAGCACCCGCTGTGTTCGGTGCGGCGCGACTCCGGGACCGACGAGGTGTACGGGCGCGCGGAACTGTACACCTGTATCCCGCGAGAAGTGACCGAGACGCTGTTCGAGGAGGTCCACGCGAGCATCCTGATGTCGGCGACGCTGCGCCCGTTCGACGTCCTGGAGGACGTCCTCGGCGTCGACGACCCGGCCACGATGGCCTACGGACTGGAGTACCCCGAGGACCGCCGGCGAACCCTCGCCGTGGAAGCGCCGGCGCTTTTCAGTTCCGATCGCGCGGACCCCGACACCCAGTCGGCGATCGCGGACGTGCTGGCGGACGCGGCGCGCTTCACGCCCGGGAACGCGCTCCTGTTCTTCCCCTCCTACGCCGAGGCCGAGCGGTACCACGACCGTCTCCGGGGCCGGTCCGACGTAGAAAGTCAGCTCCTGCTCGACGGCTCGGACGTCGACACGGAGTCCCTCCGGCAATCGTTCGTCGACGGCGACGACGCGACGCTCTTCACCTCGCTGTGGGGGACGCTCGCGGAGGGCGTGAGCTTCGACGGCGACGACGCCCGGACCGTGGCGGTCGTCGGCGTGCCGTACCCGCACCTCTCGGAGCGATTAGAGGCGATCCAGGACGCCTACGACCGCGCGTACGACGACCGGGACGGCGCGGGCTGGCGCTACGCGGTGGAGATTCCGACGATTCGGAAGACCCGGCAGGCGCTCGGTCGCGTCATCCGCGCGCCAGACGACTTCGGGGTTCGACTGCTCGTCGACAAGCGCTACACCCAGAAGAGCGTCGAGATGGGGAAATACGGCGTCCGCGAGAGCTTCCCCCGCGAAGAGCGGATCGAACTCGTCGACGTCGCGCCACATAAACTGAAGTTCTCGATGCTGAACTTCTACGCCGACCTCGACGCCTACGAGGGATCGCCGCCGCGGCCGTAGCGGGGCCGGCTGCTCGCGGACCCGCCCGGGTCGAAACGGCCGAACGGCTCATACGCCTCCAGTCCAACTACTCTTCGATGCGTACGAAGCCACCCGGTCCCGCGGGCGTACCCCTGTTCGGGAACAGCCGCCAGTACGCGCGCGATCCCTTCACGTTCCTCGCGAGCGTCGAGGCCGCCTACGGCGACGTCGTCCGGTTCGACCTCGGCCCGCTGGAGACGTACCTGCTCACCAACCCGGCGGACATCGAGCGGGTCCTCGTCGCCGACGACGCCACGTACCGGAAGCCCGACTTCCAGGACGACGCCATCGGAACGCTGCTCGGCGACGGCCTGCTGCTCAGCGAGGGCGAGACGTGGCGAAAACAGCGGCAACTCGCCCAGCCGGCCTTCGCCCCCAAGCGGATCTCGTCGATGGACGAGCTGATCGCCCGCCACGCGCGCGAGATGGTCGACGAGTGGGACGCCGGCGACCTGCGCGACGTAAACCTCGATATGGCGCGCGTGACGGTTCGTATTATCGTCGAAGCGATGTTCGGGTCGCGACTCACAGACGAGCAGACGCGGACGATCCAGGAGCACCTCGAACCGCTCGGCCAGCGCTTCGAGCCGGATCCGATGCGGTTTCTCGTCCCCGACTGGGCCCCGACGCGGGAGAACCGCGCGTACCGCGATTCCGTTCGGACGCTCGAAGGCGTCATCGACGACATCGTCGCCGAACGTCGCGGGACCGAGGACGATCCCGCGGTCGACCCGGCCGCCGGCTCCGCCGACGGGGACGAACCGATGGACCTGCTGTCGATCCTGCTGCGAGCGCAGCGCCGCGGCGAGCAGACCGACGCGCAGCTCCGCGACGAACTGATGACGATGCTGCTCGCCGGCCACGACACCACGGCGCTGACGCTGACGTACACGTGGTACCTCCTCTCGGAGCACCCGTCGGCCGAGGCCCGGGTCCAGGCCGAAGTCGACGAGGTCTGCGGGGGCGCGCCCCCGACCGCGGCCGACGCGCGCGACCTCGACTACCTCGAACGGGTGATACAGGAGGCGATGCGGCTGTATCCCCCGGTGTACGTGGTCTTCCGCGAACCGAAGGTCGACGTGCGACTGGGCGGCTACCGGATCCCGCACGGCTCGGCCGTGATGCTCTCGCAGTGGGCCACCCACCGCTCCGAACGGTGGTACGACGATCCCGAGGCGTTCGATCCCGACCGGTGGCTTCCCGAGCGCCGGGCGGACCGCCCCCGGTTCGCGTACTTCCCGTTCGGCGGCGGCCCGCGCCACTGTATCGGCAAGCACCTGTCGCTGCTGGAGGCGAAACTCATCGTCGCGACCGTCGCACAGGAGTACGAACTCGACGCCGCCCGAAGCGGGCCGCTCGACCTCCGCGGATCGCTGACGATGCACCCCGAGGAACCGGTCTCGATGCGGGTCCGCCCGCGCTCGTAGTGGCGCCGTTCGCGACGACGCCTCGGTCACAGCGGGCTTCCGACGACGCCTCGTCACAACGGAATCCGCGCGGTGTCCTCGCGGTACCGCGAGTCCCTGATCCGGAGCTCCTCGGTCGTCCACTCGACCGGCTCGATACGCGTTCGATCGATCAAGTCGATGGCGTCCGCGATCCGCCCGCCGCGGGCGAGCGTCACGTGCGGATCGTACTCGTCGCCTTCCAACCCTTCGACCGTCCCGAACGACTCGCACAGGCGGCGGTGAAGTGCGTACAAATCGTCGCTCTCGACGACGAGATAGACCACCGGTCCGGGGCCGCGCGGCGGCGTCTCGAAGTAGTCGAGGCCGGTCACCCGCAGATCGAGGCTTTTGGCACCGTGGCTCCGCAACAGGGGTCGGAGTCGCTCGCGGAGTCGCGGCAGCGAGTCGGCGTCGTCGTCGAGCGCGGTGTCGAAGCGCTTCGCCAAGAGCGAGTGGCGCTCGCGGATCCGCTCGAAGCGCGTGAGCTCCGGGTGGAGCTCCGAGGCGAGCCGCGCGACCTGTCCCGGAACGGGGACGTTCAGACTGAACACGCTCCGGAATGGGTTTTCAGCGGGCAAGAAGCCGTCGGGAGCCGATTCCCCGTGAGCGTTATTGCCGGTGGGCGTGATTCGCGGGTATGTTCGGTCGTCTCTCGGCCTCTCGAGGGGAACTGCTCCCGACGTCCCGACGGGCGGTGCTCTCGGGACTGGCGGGCACGTCGACGGTCGGGTTGTTGGCGGGCTGTAGCGGGCGATCCGACGGAAACGGTGGTGACGACGAGTCGACATCGACCGAGCGCGACGACGGCGGTGCGTCGACAACCGCCCCGAGCGACGGGGATGACGGCGGATCGACCCCGAACGGATCCGATTCCCCCTCGGAGCCGGAGCTCGACCTCCGGGAGGCGAACGTCGTCGACGTGGCGTTCGACGGCGACGGGGGAAGCTACACCTTCGACGTGGCGCTGCACCACGACGACGACGGCGAGGACGGCTACGCGAACTGGTGGCAGATAGAGCGACTCGACGGGACGCGGCTCGGACGACGCGAGCTACTTCACGCCCACTCCCGGCAGCCGTTCACCCGCTCCGATACCGTCGAGATTCCGTCGGACGTCACCTGCGTCGTCGTCCGGGGACACGATCAGACGCACGGCTACGGCGGACGGACGATGGTCGTGAACCTGTCGTCGAGCGCGACGCGGGCAGTCGAGCAGGGCTCAGATCGAAAGTCCGTCGACCGGAGCGACTGTCCGTAGCGCGCCCTCGGAGAACCGCGGGGAACTCGCGGTTCAGATCCGGTCCAGCAGCCACAGGACGATCAGCACAATAATAACTAAGCCCACGAGTGGGCCGGCGAAGCTGAAAATGAATCCGAACGCGGCGTCTAAGATTTCGAGGACGAGCAGGATGACAACGAGCACCAGGACGATCTTCAGCAGGTCCTCGACCTCCAGCGCCGCGCGGTCGGTACCGGGACTCGGTAAACGCATACCACATCCCTGACCGGCCACCATCAAGTGCCTTCGGGTGGCCGATTGCCGGGGGCTGACCGCCGAGAAACGCTATCTCGGCCGTCTTCGACGCTCGCTCGCCGGGACACGCTTAATGCCACAGGATCACAATGTCGACTATGGCGAACCTCTTCCGCGAACTCGGTCGGGTCTCCGCGCGGGGGCTCCCGGGTTGGCTCCTCCCCGCCGCGGCCGTCGCCGCCGCCCTCCTCGTCGCCGGAACCCTCTTCGGCGGCGATCCGATGGTCGCGGTCGGCCTCGGCGTTCTCGCGCTCGCGATCGCGACCGTCTACAGCGCCGTCGAGATCGTCAACGCCTACGAGAAACGGGCGCTCACGGTGTTCGGCGAGTACCGGAAACTGCTGGAACCCGGTATCAACTTCGTCCCGCCGTTCGTCTCGAAGACGTACACGTTCGATATGCGGACCCAGACGTTCGACGTGCCGAAGCAGGAGGCGATCACGCGCGACAACTCGCCTGTCACCGCCGACGCGGTCGTCTACATCCGCGTGATGGACGCGAAACGGGCGTTCCTCGAGGTCGACAACTACCAGCGCGCCGTCTCGAACCTCGCGCAGACGACGCTGCGGGCGGTCCTCGGCGATATGGAGCTCGACGAGACGCTCTCGGAGCGCGAGAAGATCAACCGCCGCATCGCGACGGAACTCGACGAACCGACCGACAGGTGGGGGATCCGCGTCGAGAGCGTCGAGGTCCGCAGCGTCAAACCCAGCGCGGCCGTCCAGACGGCGATGGAGGATCAGTCCTCCGCCGAGCGCCGCCGCCGCGCGATGATCCTCGAAGCGCAGGGCGAGCGGCGCTCCGCGGTCGAGACCGCCGAGGGAGACAAGCAGGCGAACATCATTCGCGCGCAGGGCGAAAAGCAGAGCCAGATCCTCGAAGCGCAGGGCGACGCCATCTCGACGGTCCTCCGCGCGAAGTCCGCCGAGTCGATGGGCGAGCGCGCGATGATCGACCGCGGGTTCGACGCGCTGACGTCCATCGGAACGTCGCCGTCGACGACGTACGTCCTCCCGCAGGAACTCACGAGCCTCCTGGGCCGATACGGCCGCGGGCTCACCGGCTCCGACGTTCAGGAGTCGGCCGGCCTGGAGAGTCTCGACTTCGACGCCGAGACGCGCGAACTCCTCGGTCTGGACGAGATCGACGAGATCGCCGCCGCGGTCGAGGAAATCGAGGGCGTCGAGGCCGTCGGCGACCTGCCCGGCCGCGACGACGGCGAAACGGCGGCCGATGCCGACGTCGAACTGAATATCGACGAGGCGTACGAGACCCGCTAGCGACGACCCGTCCGCGCTCTCCCCGGACATCATAAACAATCGTTAGTGTTATTTTGCACCCTGATAGAGTCTGACATATGAGTCACGAGCGTGGTCCGGCCGTCTCCGGCGATGGAAAGACGCCCGAAACCCCTGAGAAACGGTTTCTGCGTCGACTGCGGCGGCATCTCCTCGAGTGGTCCCGTCGCTACGTCGAGATGCGCGTCGGTGCGATCGAAAATAAAAGCAATTAGGTGAGCGCCCGGCCCATCGTCATTCGATGTCTCTTCCGCTTCATCTGGGACTGGAACATCCCAGCGCGCTGTGGATCGTTGCTGTCGCCTTCCTCGCGTTCGTCGCAGGGTTGGCCGTCAATCTGTATCGCTCGTACCGCTCGGGGGCGTCCCCGAACGGGGTCAGTGACAACGAGTCCGCTTAGTCACCCGTCGTGGGGTCGCCCTGAACCGTCAGTACGGGAACCGGGGAGTGACGGACCACCCGTTCCGTGACGCTCCCGAGCAGGTAGCGGTCGATCCCCTCCCGCCCGTGAGTTCCCATCACGACGATCTCAGCGGCCGTCTCCTCGATAAGACGGAGGATCTCGTCCTGTGGGACACCCGTGACGACCGTCCGTTCGATTTCGACCTCCGACGGGAGCTCTGCGGCGGTCTCCTCGATCGCTGCCTCGGCGCGCTCGCGCTCCGTCTCGCGCCACGCCTCCGGAGCAAGACCGCTGCTCGGGCTCTCGAATCTGTTCCGGCTATCCGCGACCGAGACCACGTTGACCACCGAGCCCGCTGTCCGGGCGAGCGATCCGGCGTGGGTCGCCGCGGCTAGGGAGGTCTCGCTCCCGTCCGTCGGTAGGAGTACCCGTTCGTACACGTCAGATCCCTCCCGCGGCCATCAGGAAGAGAGCGACTGAGATGACCGCGAACAGTCCGCCCACGAAGGTCTTGATCGTCGACGTGCTGAGCGCGTTCGAGACGTAGGGAGCGATCTGCCCGCCGGTCACCGTCGCCGGAACCGTGAAGACGACCATGTTCCACGGTGTCGAGGCGAGACTGAGGCTGTGACCGCCGACGAGACCGCCGCCGAACACGTGGACCAGCGAGGCCAATATCGCCGTGAGCGCGACCACGATGTGGTTTGTCCCGATGGCGATCCGAACCGGGACCTTCGTCCCGAGCATCGAGATGATTCCGAGTTCGCCGACGCCGAAGCCGGCGAGCCCCTGGAACGTCCCGCCGATGCTGTAGTTGGCGAAGCGACGGAGATATCCCTCGCGGGTGTACCGGTAGTCGTCGCCCTCGCGGTCGACACGCGTCACGTTCCCGTCTTCGTCGGTGCGAACGCCCGCGGGCCCGAGCTTTCCGGGATCGTCCGGCATCTCCGCGTGGCCGCCGTCGGTCGCGGTTTCGACGTCGCCGTCGACGGCCGGATCCGATTCGCCTTCGGCGTCGACACTGTCGCCTGTGCTGTCTCCTTCGTGATCGAGATCGGTCTTGAACAGCAGGTAAGACGCGGCGAGGAGTGCGATACCGAGCAGCCCGTGGAAGAGCGGTTCCGGAATGACGAACGACAGGAGCGCGCCCGCAACGACGAAGGGGACTGCTCCGCCGACGAGCGCGACCGCCAGTCGCCGGTCGACGAGTCCGTACTGGATGAACGCGATCGACGAACTCGAGAGCCCGAACGCCTCGCTGATCAGCCCGACCTTCACGATCGTCGGCGGGTCCAGCGGATTCGCGAACAGCGGATACACGAAGATGAGGAAGGGCACGAAGATCGCTGAACCGCTGATCCCGACGGTGTTGACGATCGTGGCACCGAGCAGGAACGCCGGGAACAACCACCAGTACTCCAGCCAGTAGCTCGCCCCCGCCTCGCTCGGCGTGGGAGCGCCGAAGAACACCCCGGCGATGAAAACGACTGGCGCGAGAAACACGAAGATGTGCTGGTACCGCAGGAACGACCGCTGGACGCGGCTGTAGGGGGTTGATGTCATTGGTCTCGTAGCGTTCAGTCGTCGAGAATGCTCGGTCGCTGCGCGATCGAGGGATCGGCCGGTTCCGGTCGAATCGACAGCTCGGGCACGCCGGATCCCCGGGCGTCCGCATCCGCCAACTGGACGTCAGCGTCCGACCGCTGGACGTCAGCGTCCGATCTTCGAACGCCCACGTCCGATCTTCGAACGCCCACGTCCGATCTTCGAACGCCCACGTCCGTTCGCCCGGCCACGGCCCCACGGCGACTCATCTACGTGATCCCCCCGAGTGCGCTCCGGCGACGTTCGTTACTGATACCGACGCCGACCGACTCTGCATACATCGTAGCCGCCGGATAGCGACGACCGAAAAATAAGTTTTGAGGTTCGGTTCCGTCGTGGGATCTTCTCACGTACGAAGGCGCGTCGTCGTCACGACCGCACGCGACTCCGAAGTCGCCCCCGTCAGGTATCTTCCGGCGGGATCCCGTCGTCGACCGAGAGGTCGGCGCCGTCGAGCGGATCCGCGCCGGGATCGACGCCGTCGTCGCCGCGGGATCCCTCGTCGTCCTCCCGGATCCCGAACTCCTGTCGGAGCTCGCGGATCCGATCGCGGATGTCGGCCGCGAGTTCGAATTCGAGGTTGTCCGCGGCTTCCCCCATCCGCTCCTCCAGATACGCGATCTGTTCGCGCGCCTCGTCCTCGTCCGTCGGTTCGTCGGTCGGGGACCGCTCGCTCCGGTCGCCGCTTCCGGGGAGGTTCGTCTCGCCGACCGCCTTCTCGATGGTCTTCGGCTCGAAGCCGTGCTTCTCGTTGTACTCCCGCTGGATGCGCCGGCGACGCTGCGTCTCCTCGATCGCGGCGGCCATCGAATCGGTCTTCTCGTCGGCGTAGAGGACGACCTCGCCCTCGACGTTCCGCGCGGCCCGACCCATCGTCTGGACGAGCGTCGTCTCCGAGCGGAGGAAGCCCTCCTGGTCGGCGTCGAGGATGGCCACGAGCGAGACTTCCGGGATGTCGAGGCCTTCCCGGAGGAGGTTGATCCCGACGAGCACGTCGATGTTCCCCAGTCTGAGGTCGCGGATCAGTTCGTGACGCTCCAGGGTGTCGGTCTCGTCGTGCATGTACGCCACGTCGACGCCGGACTCGTCGAGGAATTCGGTGAGGTCCTCGGCCATCCGCTTGGTGAGCGTCGTGACGAGCACGCGCTCCTCGCGTTCGATCCGCTCGTCGATCCGGTCCAGCAGGTCGTCGACCTGTCCGGTGGCGTCTGCGACCTCGATGGCGGGGTCGACGAGGTGGGTCGGCCGAACGATCTGCTCGACGATCTGCTCGGAGTGCTCCCGCTCGTAGTCGCCGGGCGTCGCCGACACGTAGAGCGTGCGGTCGGTCTTCTCCCCGAACTCCTCGAACGTCAGCGGGCGGTTGTCGTACGCCGTCGGGAGCCGGAAGCCGTTCTCGACGAGGGAGTCCTTTCGCGATTTGTCCCCGGCGTACTGCCCGCGGATCTGCGGCAAGGTCTGGTGGGACTCGTCGACGACGGTGAGGAAGTCCTCCGGGAAGTAATCCAAGAGCGTGTAGGGCGCCTCGCCGCTGTCGCGGTCGGACATGTGAACCGAATAGTTCTCGATGCCCGAGCAGTAGCCCGTCTCTCTGAGCATCTCGATGTCGAACGTCGTCCGCTCCTCGATGCGCTGGGCGGCGACGAGGTCGCCCTGCCGCTCGAAGTACTTCACGCGGTCTTCCATCAGTTCCTCGATCTCCGAGATCGCCTCCGCTAACTGCTCCTCGGGAATCGAGTAGTGCTCGGCGGGGTGGATCAGGGTGGCGGGCTCCTCGGAGACGACCTCGCCCGTGAGCGGATCGAGCTTCGTCAGGCGGTCGACCTCGTCGCCCCAGAACTCGATCCGGACGGCGTAGCGGCCGTACATCGGGTACACTTCGACGGTGTCGCCGCGGACGCGGAACGTGCCCTGCTGGAAGTCGACGTCGTTGCGCTCGTAGTTCAGATCGACGAGGCGCGCCAGCAGTTCGTCGCGGTCGAGTCGCTCGTCCCGCTCGACGCGGAGGGCCATATCGGTGTAGTTCTTCGGGTCGCCCAGCCCGTAGATCGCCGAGACGCTCGCGACGACGATGACGTCGTCGCGGGTCAGCAGCGATCGCGTCGCGGAGTGTCGCAGCCGGTCGATCTCCTCGTTGATCGACATGTCCTTGTCGATGTAGGTGTCGGTCTGTTCGACGTAGGCCTCCGGCTGGTAGTAGTCGTAGTAGGAGACGAAGTACTCGACGGCGTTGTCCGGAAAGAGGTTCTTGAACTCCTCGTAGAGCTGCGCGGCGAGCGTCTTGTTGTGGGCGATGACCAGCGTGGGCTGCTGGAGCTCCTCGACCGTCCACGAGACGGTATTGGTCTTCCCCGAACCCGTGACGCCGAGCAGCGTCTGCTTTTCCATCCCCGATTCGAACCCCTCGACCAGTCGCTCGATGGCCTCGGGCTGGTCGCCCGCCGGCTCGAACGGGGCGTCGACGCGGAACTCCCGCTCTCCGACCGGTCTGTCGGGCGAGAGCGGACTCGACCCGGAGGTGTCGCTCATCGGGAGTTCGTTGGGGGCACAGGCACTTGAGGCGGTCGGTCGGGCCGGCTTCGCGGGACCCGATCGAAGCCGGTCGACGGCCCCGACCCGGTCTAGACGGCGAGGTACTCGTCGACGGCGCCGGAGGATTCGATCTCTTCGGGCGTCCCCTGCTCGACGACACGACCCGTCTCGAGCACGTAGCAGTAGTCCGCGACTGCCATCGCGAGGTTCAGGTTCTGCTCGACGATGAGTACCGAAATCCCGCGGTTGTCTCGGATGCGCTTGAGCTGCTCGCCGATCTCGTGCACGATCGACGGCTGGATGCCCTCCGACGGCTCGTCGAGCAACAGATGGCTCGGATCGGCGTTGAGCGCTCGGGCGATCGCCAGTTGCTGTTTCTGCCCCCCGCTCAGCGTCCCACCCTTTGCTCCCGATTTCTCTTCGAGTGCCGGGAAGTACTCGTAGATGAACGGCGGAACGTCGGATTTCAACAGGAACTCGTCGCTGCTCGCGCTTCCGAGCCGGATGTTGTTCTCGACGGAAATCGCCCCGAAGATGTCCCGCGACTGGGGGACGTAGCCGACGCCCTTCGCGGCCATCTCGAACGGTCGCAGCGTCGAGACGTTCTCGCCGTCGAGGAACACGTGGCCGCCCTGGAGGTCGTTGAGACCCATAATCCCCCGGAGCAAGGTCGTCTTCCCGACGCCGTTGCGACCGAGGACCGCGACGATCTGGTCGGTTTCGACCTCGATATCGACGTCCCAGACGACCGTGCTTTCGCCGTAGCCGATCTGGACGTCTGAGGTCCTAAGCATCGGCTGCCTCCCCGAGGTAGATCCGCTGTACCGTCTCGTCGTTCTCTATCTCGTCGATCGTTCCGCTGGCGATGATTTCGCCACGATCGAGAACGGTGATGCTCTCCGAGACCTTTCTGATGAAATCCATATCGTGTTCGATGACGACGATGGCGACGTTTTCCTTCGATCTGATCTCCTCGATGAGGTCGACGGTGTCGTCCGTCTCGCCGACGCTGATCCCGGAGGTCGGCTCGTCGAGGAGCAGTAACTCCGGTTCGGCGCCCACGGCCATCACGATCTCCAGCCACTGCTTTTCGCCGTGCGAGAGCGTGCCGACCGTCGTGTGCTGCTCGTCGTGCAGGTTCGCGATCGAGAGCAACTCCTCGATCCGGTCGCGGATGTCGCTGTCGTCGTGCGTTCGGAGCAGCTCCCACGGCGACGACGCCCGCGACCGGAACGCGAGTCGCATGTTCTCCAGGACGGTTTCGTCCTCGTAGACGCTCGTGATCTGATACTTTCGGATGATTCCGCGCTGTGCGCGCTCGTGCGGCGACACGTGCGTGACGTCCTCGCCGTCGAACGTGATCGTGCCCTCGGTCGCGGAGAGCTTCCCCGTCAGGAGGTTCTGAAAGGTCGTTTTTCCGGCCCCGTTGGGACCGATCAGAGCCTTCGTCTCGTTCGGCTGGACCGTGAAATCGACGTCGTCGACCGCGGTGAACTCGCCGAAGCGCTTTGTCAACCCCTCGGCCCGAAGCAGCGGCTCGGTGTCAGTCATCGAGCTCACCTCCCGCTCCGAGGTCGCCTCGGTTCGCGGAATCGAGGCTCGTCTGGACTCCCTCGACGGTATCGGAGAGGAGACCGACGATCCCTCGCGGCGCGCCGATCACCACCGCGATGAACAGCACCGCGAGGCCCATCTCCCAGTAGTTGATCAGCACGTCGCTCAGCGTCGAGTTGAGATACTGGATGAGGATCGCTCCGAAGACCGCCCCGATGAGCGTTCCGCGGCCGCCGACGGCGATCCAGATGACCACCTGCGTCGACAGCACGAAGCCCAAGAGGGGCGGGGAGACGAACCCGTCGATGGTCGCGTACATACTGCCCGCGACGCCGGCCATCGCTCCGCTCAGGGTGAACACGATGAGTCGGTACCGCTGCGTGTCGTAGCCGAAGAACTCCGTCCGCTCTTGGTTCCCGCGGATCCCGCGCAGGACGCGACCGAACGCGGAGCCCACGAGCAACCGCAGGAAGAGGTACGACCCGACCAGTATCCCGAGCGCGAGGTAGTAGCTCATCGTCGCCGTCAGCTCGAAGCCGACGACCTGTATCGACGGAACCCCGTAGATCCCGTTGAAACCGCCGAGGAAGCCGACGAACTCGCCGGCGACGCTCTCGAAGATGATCGAGACGATGAGCGTCGTGATCGCGAAGTACGACCCCTTCACGTCCGCGCTGAAGAGGAACCAGCCGAGCCCGAGCGTGAGCAGCGCCGCGAAGGCGGGTGCGACGACGAACACGACCGCCGCGTCCGGGACGGCGGGAACCTCCTTCAACAGCTTCGCGGTGACGTACGCCCCCGCGCCGAAGAACGCCGCGTGGCCGAGCGTCAACAGTCCGGTGTACCCCCACACGAGATCGATCGAGAGCGCCAGGAGCGCGAACGTGAGGTACGTCGACCACGTGGAGACCTGGTACTCCGAGACGAACAGCGGGAGCGCGACGAGCGCGAGGAGCCCCGCGAGCTTCGCGATCTCCCCCGGGGTCTTGAGATCGACCGCTGCGTCTGCCGTCGCCATTTCACTCACCCCGTTCGCCCGCGGGGATGAGCCCCTGCGGCCGGTACCGGATGATGATCAACGCGACTACTAACACCGCCGCCTGGGCGATCGATGTGTACCCCGAGATGACCGTCCGAAACAGGTTGTCGAGACCACCGAGGAGGATCCCGCCCGCGATGGTGCCGGTGAACGTCCCGACGCCGCCGACGATGACGACGAGGAAGGAGTCGGCGAGCCACGCGATGCCCATCGTCGAGTTGACGCTCAGCAGGGGCGCCATGATCGCGCCGGAGAGCCCCGCGAGCGCGGATCCGAATCCGAAGGTGGTCCGATCCGACACCCGCGTGTTGATGCCGACGGCCGAGGCCATCTCTCGATCCTGTATCACGGCGAGCGCCATGATACCGATGTCGGTGTAGGCGAACAGGCCGATCGTGATCGCCATCACCACGATCGTCACCACGATGATGAACGCCCAGTGAGCGGGGTAGGTCACGCCGAGCAGCGAGACCGAGCCCTCTATTGGGGGCGCGACGCTCTTTTGTGACGTCCCGAAGGCGATCGTCACGGCCTCCTGCAGCACGATCGCGATACCCCACGTCGCGAGGAGCGTGTCGAGCGGCCGATCGTAGAGCCGCCGGATGAGAGTCACCTCCATCGCGACCCCGATTAGCCCCACGACGAGTGGCGCGATCACGATACCGAGCCACGGAGAAAACCCGGCACTCTGGACGGCGTAAGCCGTGTACGCACCGACCATCATCAGCGCGCCGTGGGCGAGGTTGAGCACGCCCATCAGCCCGAAGATGATCGTCAATCCGGAGGCGACGAGGACGAGCCCCGAGATCGATGTGAGCGATATGAGTACCCGGTCGGCCAACTGTAGCGGAACGACCGATGCTATCGTTGTGATCATAACATATCAGTTGTGAGCGTGGCTTAGACGTCCAGACAGCCCTCTGCGACGGTGATTCCCGACGGTTCTATCTGGCCGAACTCGTTCAGCACCTCGAACGTCCCGCTCTCGGCGTCGAACTCGCCGACGCGCGACTGCAGCGTCGCGTGGTGCGTTCCGGGATCCATCTCGACGGTCCCCTGTGGAGCGTCCAGCGAAATCGGATTCTCCAGCGCGGATTTGACTTCACTGCCGGACGTTGCGCCGGGTGCGTATTCGACCAGGGCGTCGCGCAGCATCAGCGGTCCCCAGTAGGCCGCCTCCGCGACGAAGTTCGGCGTCGTGTCGGTGCCGTACGCCTCCTCGTAGCTCGAAATGTAGGTGTCGTTGGCCTCGCTTTCGAGGCTCGTGAAGTAGGGGGCGGACGTCAGCACACCGTCGGCGGCGTCGCCGGCGCCCCTCGCTTCCTGTTCGCTCATGATGTTGCCGGCCCAGACCATCTCGTCGACGAGGCCGACCGAGCCGGCCTGATTCAGCATCTCGACCATACTCGTCCCGACCGTGGTGAAGTAGACTGCGTCGGCGTCCGACGACTGGATGTCACTGAGCTTCGATCCCCAGTCGGTGAAGCCGAGCGGGACGTAGTCCTCGGCGACGATCTCGCCGCCGTTCTCCTGGACGAAGTCGTCGACGACCGCGTTGGTCGTGTGCGGCCACACGTAGTCCGATCCAATGAGGTAGAAGGAACTGACGTCGTACTCCTCCATCAGCCACGGGAGGTACGGCTGGATCTGCTGCTTCGGGACGGCACCGTTGAAAAAGACCCATTCGAGGCTCTCCTGCGGGACGTTGATCTCCCCGCTGAACCCCTCTGCGCCCTCGATCTCGCGACAGACGCCGCCCTCGTAGAGGGTCGGGTAGAACAGCGGGACCTCGTTTCCGACGTAGATCTCGGTGATGGCGTTCCGCATCGCGCTGGTGTACGCCCCGAAGACGACGCTACACCCGTCGCGGTTGATGAGCTGTCTCGACTTCTCGATCCCCGTTTGGGGATCCGACGCCGTGTCGGCCTTCACGAGTTCGATCTCGCGGCCGTCGATCCCACCGGCGTCGTTGATCTGCTGGACCGCGAGTTCCGTGGAGTTCATCATCGGACGACCGATGACCTCCGTGCTCCCACTCAGCGCGTACAACGCGCCGACCGTCAGCGGCTCGTCGCTGCCACCCGAATCGCTACTCTCCTCGGTGTCTGTACTACCGCCTGAAGACCCGCCACCAGTACATCCGGCGATCCCGGTGATCCCCGCCAATCCGGCCATCTTGAGTGCACTGCGGCGGTTGAGTGTACGATCGCGTCCTGATCTGGAACTTTCGTCGTCCATACCCTCCCCGAACAGGGAGATAAGTAAACAGATGCGTATTAGTGCAGTATTTGCAAACGAACAATTAAAATTAGTAAGGATTAGTGTATGATTGTACACCTAATACAGTATATAGTGAGTGTATGTCTCAACACTTTCCGCACCGCTCGCGGTCGCCCGTGATAGATTATTTCGGCCGAATACCAGTCTAAGCGGGTGAAAAACAAACGTAATTGGAAGATAATACCTTTAGGAACACTATATACAACTCTATCTGGGAATAATATAGATGAATACTAAGAAAGAGTTATTCAACCGGTCGGGTATCTCGTAACCGTACCGATGAGACACGGTGACATATCTTCATCCGGAGACGCGGTCGGCGTCGCGGTCCACCAGACGTCGGCTCCGAGCCCGGAATCGAAAGAGGACGTACTGGAACAGTGTGAGAACCTCGCGAACAAGATCGAGGGGATCAAGACCGGTGCCCCCGGCGTCGACCTGGTCATCTTCCCGGAGTACTCCACACAGGGGATCACGTACGACGAGGAGTTGATGAACGAACTCGCCACGGAGGTCCCCGGCCCCGAGACCGAGATCTTCTCGCGGGCGTGTCGTGAGAACGACGTCTGGGGGGTCTTCTCGATCACGGGCGAGAAGCACGAAGACCACCCCGAGCGGAACCCGTACAACACGCTGCTTCTGATCGACGACGAGGGCGAGATCCGCCAGAAGTACCGCAAGATCATCCCGTGGACGCCGATCGAGGGATGGACCGCGGGTGACCAGACCTACGTCACCGAGGGCCCGAAAGGCCTGAAGATCAGCCTCATCATCTGTGACGACGGAAACTACCCCGAAATATGGCGGGACTGCGCGTACAAGGGTGCTGAACTCATCGTTCGGTGTCAAGGGTACATGTACCCCGCGGCCGACCAGCAGGAGATCGTCGCGCGACACGCCGCGTGGGCGAACAACTCCTACGTCGCCGTGGCGAACCTCGCCGGCAGCGACGAGGTGTACTCGTTCTTCGGCAACTCGAACATCGTCGGCTTCGACGGACGCGTGCTCGGACAGTGCGGTAGCGACGAGGACGTCTGGCAGTACGCCGAACTCTCGGTGCCGGAGATCCGCGACGCGCGGACGAACTGGCAGAGCCAGAATCACCTGTACAAGCTCCTGCACCGCGGGTACACGTCGACGGAGGCGGCCGGCCTCGGCGACGGCGAGGCGGAGGTCCCGTTCGACTTCTACAAGGACTGGGTCGAAGATCCGGAAGCGGCCAAAGCGCAGATGGAGAGTCTCACGCGCTCGACGACCGGAACGCCCGACGCACCGATCGAGGGGCTCTCGATGCCCGAACCGGAGGACCTGACCGCGGACGACTGAACCTCCTCCTTGACGGCTATGCAGACGCGGGTCCGCCCGTTTCGAACGCGCTTGACTAGTCGATTTCGTTCCGCCGGACCCGAAGCCGAGAGAGAGAACTATTTTGACACTGCTGATCGTACGTGGTTGGTATGTCACACGAACTCCTCGAAACGGCCAGCCAGCGACTCCGCGACGCCTCCGAAGCCGCCGAGGGCGACGTCCAGCGTCGAATCTACGAGCAGTCCGACGCACTCGCGACGCTCGCGGCGCGGGATCGAAAGCCCGACCACGGGCGACTGGCCCGCCACATGAACGCCCTCGCCGAACTCGCCGAGGCGACCGACGGCACGGCCCACGAGGCGGTCGTCGACGCCCGGTCGACGCTTTCGGAGTTCCGCGAAGGAGTCGAAGGCGTCTGACGACTGACCGACGCCCGTCAGCCGCCGTTCGACGGTTTCAGCCCTCGAACCCCTTCATTTCGAGTGGAGATTGCGAACAGTTCACAGGACCAGTGCGCCGGTATCGGTCACGGCATCCGACCCGACCGTCCGCGTGCTCCGCCGATCCGATGTCTCCGTTCGACCGACACCGCCGTCGCCGACCGGACGTCCCTTCGGGTACTCGAATAAGCCCCCCGAAGCGGCTCAGCAGACGTTCTTCGGCTTGATGCCCATCGATTCGAGCGTCTCGACGTAGTCCTCGTAGGCGGCCTCGATCACCGCGTCGGCGGCCTCGCGGGCGGCCTCCCAGTCCGCTTCGGACGCGCAGGCGTCTTCGAGCGCGTCGGCGACGCGGTCCCGTTCGCTCTCCAAGTCCGAGCGGCGGTCGCGGAAGGCGTCGGCGGCCATCGGGTCGGCGTCGCCGACGAAGAACCCGA
The DNA here is from genome assembly GCF_024494595.1 of Halobellus rarus. Lineage (GTDB taxonomy): Archaea > Halobacteriota > Halobacteria > Halobacteriales > Haloferacaceae > Haloquadratum > Haloquadratum rarum. The sequence goes on from NZ_JANHDI010000001.1 coordinate 116,993, forward strand.
CCATCTGCCCGGCGTGCTCCAGCGCGACGAGATACCGGCCGAGGAGGCCGCCGAGTCGGGCGGGCGTCGACTCCAGCGTGGCGAGGACATCGTACAGCCGCGGCGCCTCGTCGAGAGCGGGGTCGTCGACGACGTCCGCCGCGTGCTCGCGGGCGGCGTCGGCCAGATCTGCGAACAGGCCGCTCCGTGGCGTCTCCGACTCCGCTTCGCCGACCCACGAATCGAGCGTCTCAGCGAGCGCGAGCGCGTCGTTCGCGGCCGCCCACCGCACGTGCTCGCCGTCCATTTCCCCACCGGTGAGGGCGTACATCGCCTTCGAGGAACCCAGCCGAGAGAAGGCCGTCTCGTGGTCGTCGCGTAGCTCCGCCGCGAGGTCGGATCCGTTCATACCCGTCCCTTCGGCGGCCGATCGCTTGTAGGCATCGACACGGGTCGTTTCGCCCTCACTGGACCACTCCCCGAGGCCCCGAAGGTCTTTGCTCGCGGATCGAGAATTCGTGACCGTGAACCCCTCCACCGCCCTCCGGACCGGCGGCCGGTTGCTCTGGGAGCGATCGACGTCGGTGATCCCGCTGTATCTGCTCGCCTCCGGGCTCTACGGCGTCGCCCGCGTCCCGCTACTCGTTGCCGTGCTGCTCGCTGTCTGGTACCTCGCGGCCGCCGGTCGACTCGAACCGTTCGTCGACGCGCTCCGGGGGCTGGGCGACGGGTCGGCACCGACCGCTCCCGACGCGACCGACGTCGATCAGGTCACCCCTGAACTGAGCGAGGCGATCGTCGGCCTGTTGACGCCCGAAACGATCACGCTCCTCGCCGCGGGCGGATTCCTCGCTCTCGTCCTCGGCGCACTCGCCTCGGCGATCGGCAACGCCGCCGCCGTCAGCGGGCTGTACGGCCTGCTTCGCGACGAGGACGGCGTTCGCGCGGGGGTCGACGGCGCGCGTCGGTACTGGCGTTCGATCCTCGGCGTCAGACTCCTGTTACTCGCTGTGCTCGGGGTCGTCGCCCTCCCGCTCGTCGGCTTCTTCGCGGCTGTCGGGGGCTATCTCACCACCGCGGTGGCGTCCGCGTCGACGACCGGAACGCCGCCGTCGTGGGCGGCGCTGGGGTCCGGCGTGCTCGCGCTCCTGTTCGGCGTCCTCGTCGCCGTACTGCTCCTCGCCGCGGTCTTCGTCCTCTTCGCGTTCGCGGAACAGGCGGTCGTCGTCGACGACGTGGGCGCCGTCGAGGCGGTCCGACGGAGCGTTCGCTTCCCCTTCCACCGACCGTGGGACGCGCTCGGATACGTCGCCGTCGCCTTCGGCGCGCTCGTCGTCTCCGGTTCGGTCGGGAGCTCTGCGGTGGCGTTCGGCGCGCCCCGGGTGACGGCGCTCGTCGGGGCGATACTCCTGCCGCCGGTAGTCGACGGCTTCAAGACCGCCCTGTACGCCGACCTCGAACTCCCGGAGACCGAGCTCTCGCGCCCGGAGGAACGGCTTCGCGCGGCGTTCTGGGGCGGGATCCGGACTGTCGGCGGGTTCGTTCGTGCGCACCCCCTCGCGAACCTCGCGTCGCTCGGCCTCGTCGCGATCGGCGGAATCGCCGGTTGGCGGGCGACGTCGTCGATCGGGCCGCCGATACCGATCGGCGGCGACGTCGGCTCCGTCTTCGGCTCGTTCCCGCTCGGGACGTTCTTCAACCTCGCAGTGAACAATTGGCTGGTGGCGGCCGATCTGGCCTACAGCGGCCTCGCGATCGGGATCCCCGCGGCCGTCGGCCTCGCGTTCAACGGACTCGTCGTCGGTGCGGTCGGCGGCGTCTTCGACCCCGTCGCGTTCGTCGCGCTCGTCGCCCCGCACGGGATCGTCGAGATCCCGGCGATCGTCGTCGGCGGCGCACTGGGCCTCTGGCTGGGCGGTGTCGCTCTCGGCGTCCTACGGGGCCGACGCGACGGCGACGACGTGGCGGCGGCGATCCGACGGACGTACCGGGTGCTGCTCGGACTCGTTCCCCTGTTCGTCTTCGCGGCGTTCGTCGAGGCCTTCCTCACGCCGGCGATCGCGAGCCTCGTGCTCGGCGGGTAGCGCGGCGTCTGTCGCGTGAGCGACGATCGCGCCGTTGAGCGTCTTCGACCCCGTCAGGCACCCGTTCGGGACTCGCTTCGCCCAGCTCTCGATTCGAGGGCGTCAACGGGGGAGGAAAGACGTTCGAAAACAGTTCGGGCGGGGCCAGCGCGTTCAGCGGGGGTCCGACGGTACCGGGTCGTTACTCGCCCGTCTCGATCGGCGCGCCGACGAGGTTGCCCCACTCCGTCCAGGAGCCGTCGTAGTTGACGACCTCGTCGTAGCCGAGCAGTTCGTGGAGCGCGAACCACGCGATCGAGGAGCGCTCGCCGATCCGGCAGTAGGCGACCGTCGTCTCCGAGCCGTCGATTCCCTGGTCGGCGTAGAGTTCGCGCAGTTCCTCGGCGGACTTGAACGTCCCGTCGTCGTTGACGGTCGCCGCCCACGAGATGTTCTCCGCACCGGGGATGTGGCCGCCGCGCTGGGCGGTCTCCTGCAGTCCCGGCGGCGCGAGGATCTCGCCTGAGAACTCCTCGGGCGACCGGACGTCGACGAGCGGCAGTCCCTCGCCGACGGCGTGTTCGACGTCGTCGCGGTACGCGCGGATGGACTCGAACGGTCCCTTCGCGGTGTAGTCGACGGGCGAGAAGTCGGGGACCTCGTCGGTGGTCGGGTAGTCGTTGTCGATCCAGTAGTCGCGTCCGCCGTTCAGGAGTTTGACGTCGTCGTGGCCGTAGTACTTGAACTGCCAGTAGGTGTAGGCGGCGAACCAGTTGGAGTTGTCGCCGTACAGCACCACGGTGGAGTCCTCGGAGATCCCGTGGCTTCCGAGCAGGTCCTCGAAGTCCTCTTTGTCGAGGATGTCGCGGTTCGTCTGGTCCTGGAGCTGGCTCTCCCAGTTGAAGCCGATCGCGCCCGGGGCGTGACTCTCGTCGTACGCCTCGGTGTCGACGTCGACTTCCACCAGTCGATAGCCGGGGTCGTCGCTCTCGAACTCCGCGAGGTTGTCTTCCACCCACTCGGGTGACACGAGCACGTCTTTGGCGTAACCGTCGTCTGTCATTGCAACTCTCTCTATGTGCCCACCCCGTATAATCTTCACATCTACGGCGCGTACTGCCCGTCCTCCCGATATCCAGAAAATATTACCGCATCAGTCGAACCCGACAGAACGCGGCAGTCCCACATCGTACCCACGACCGGGGTACAGCCGCCGGTCCGAGAAATTATGTGCAATATTTTCCTCTTTCTCGGACACCGGGCGAACCAAGGCCGGATCGCTCACGTTGAAGGGTCGGCCGCCGGTACGTCCGTGTATGTACGAACAGGTCGTCGTCTCGGCCGACTGGCTGGCCGGGCGACTCGACGAGGTGCGGGTGATCGACGTCCGCGACGCCTGGGAGTTCGACGGCATCGGCCACGTGCCGGGCGCGGCGAACGTCCCCTTCGCGGCGTTCCGCAGCGAGGCGGGCGACGAGGGGATGCTTCCCGGGAGGGAGACCTGGGAGGCGCTGCTCTCGAACGCGGGCGTCGGCCCCGACGACGACGTCGTCGCCTACGACGACACCCACGGCGTCTTCGCGGCCCGGTTCCTCGTGACGGCCGAGCTGTACGGCCACCCGCCCGAGCGGCTCCACCTCCTCGACGGCGACTTCAGCGCGTGGAACCGCGAGCACGAGACGACGAGCGAGTCGTCGCCGCCGCCGGAGACCGACTACGCGGTCCGCGACCCCGAGCGCTCGCCGCTCGTCGACTACGAGACGGTGCTCGACGCGCTCGACGACGCGGACACCGTGGTCGTCGACACCCGCGATCCGGGGGAGTACGCCGAGGGGCACCTCCCGGGCGCGGTCAACCTCGACTGGCGTGAACTCGTCGACGACGAGACGCGCGGGCTGAAACCCGAGTCGGAACGCAGCGACATCCTCGCCGACGTCGGCGTGACGCCCGACACGCGGGTGATCCTCTACTGCAACACCGCCCGTCGGATCAGCCACACGTACGTCGTCCTGCGCTCGCTCGGCTACGAGAACGTCGGCTTCTACGAGGGGAGCCTGACCGAGTGGACCGAGCGCGGCGGGCCGGTCGAGACGGCGTAGGCGATCGGTTCGTCTGGCTCCGTCCTCGCCGCCGCCGATCGCCCCGTTCCGACCGCTCGGCGACCGGGTCGAATAGTTTTATCCGCGCGCTCGCGGAGACACGACTATGCCGATGCGCCAACTCCGCGCCTGCGACTTCTGCGGCGACGACGCCGCGGGCGTCTACGAGGTGCTCCCGTCGGAACTGTCGCCGACGGAGGCCGAACAGCGTCGGGTCGTGCTCTGTGCGGACTGCCTGGAGACGCTCGAGACCGTCGTCGATCCGCTCTTGAACCGGCTCGGGATCGACGGTGACCCTGACGCCGAACCGACCGCGAAGTCGACGTCACCGGCTGACGGACCGTCCGCGGGGCCGACGGTACGCCCCGGCGACGAGGCCGCGACCGAGGCATCGACGTCACGCGTCGACGAGACACCACGCGCCGACGAGACACCACGCGCCGACGAGACGTCGCCGCCGGCCTCCGCCGACGCGGCGGCTTCCGACGCCCCGAGCACGGCCGACTCGTCGCGTCGGTCCGGCGGTTCCGAGAGATCGAGCGCGTTCAACGCCCCGGAGGGGTTCACCGACATCGCCGAGTCCGACGAGGTCGATCTGGGTGGGTCGCCCGACGGCTCTCCCTCCGATTCGGACGCCAACGGCGTCGCCGACGCCTCACCGGTATCCGGTTCCCCGGACTCCCGAGACGGCACACGGCGCGAGAAGTCCGCGGGGGACACGAGCGAGGATTCTAGCGGTGCCGAGGACACCGCCTCTCCGGACGCACCGGACCGTGAGTCCCCCGACGCCTCGGACCGCGAGGAGACGTTGGGCTCGGGCCGGAACGCGGTCGGTGCGGAGCCCGACGAGTTCCGCACCGTGATGCGCCTGCTCGGTAACCGGGAGTTCCCGATCGGACGGAGCGAGGTCGTCGACCTCGCGGCGGGCGCGTACGACCTCGACGAGACGCACGTCGAGCGGATCGTCGATCACGCGATCGATCGCGGCGTGCTCGCCGACGAGGACGGCACGCTCAGACGGTCCTGAGGACAGACAGCGCAGGGGACGACGGTCGATCGGCGGTCAGAGTTTTCCCTTCGTGCTCGGCGTGTCGCTCCGGCGCGGGTCGACGCGGGTCGCGTCGTCGAGCGAGCGCGCGAGCGCCTTGAACAGCGCCTCGACCTCGTGGTGGGCGTTGACGCCCTTCACTTCCGTGTGCAGCGTCAGGCCCGCGTTCATCGCGAGCGAGTACGCGAAGTGCCGGGCCATGTCGCTCGTGAAGTCGCCGATCCGCTCTTGGGAGAACTCCCCCTCGAAGTCGAAGTGCGGCCGGCCGCTGACGTCGACGACGACCCCCGCGACGGCTTCGTCGAGCGGGACCTTCCGGTCGGCGTAGCGGACGATGCCGCGCTTCTCGCCCAGCGCCTCGGTGAACGCCTCGCCGAGGACGATCGCGACGTCCTCGACGGTGTGGTGGTCGTCGATCTCTAAATCGCCGTCGCAGCGGACCGTCAGGTCGAACAGGCCGTGCTTCGCGAACGCTTCGAGCATGTGGTCGAAGAAGCCGATCCCCGTCTCCACGGCGCTGTCGCCGTCGCCGTCGACGGAGAGCGTCACGTCGATCGTCGTCTCGGCGGTCTCGCGGGAGACCGCCGCGGTCCGGTCGGTTCCGGCTTCCTCGCCGGCGCGTTCGTCGCTCCCGGCGTCGCCGGCTTCCTCGTCAGCGTCTCCGGCTTCCCCGTCAGCACCCCCGGTGACTTCCTCGTCGACGTCGGTCATATCGGCGAATCGACGCCCGTGCGTATGATCGTTGTGCCTCTCGTCTCTCGCTCCCGCTCGGTTCCCGTCCGGTGCTCGCCTCTCCCGTTCGCGAGCGAAAGTGGTACGTCCCGGGCGCGTGAGGTTTCGGTATGCGCATCGCCGTGCCCAACAAGGGCCGCCTGCACGATCCGAGCGTCGACCTGCTGGAACGGGCCGGACTCCACATCGAGAGCGCCGCCGACCGGAAGCTGTACGCCGACACCGTCGACCCCGAGGTGAGCGTGCTGTTCGCCCGCGCGGCCGACATCCCCGAGTACGTCTGGGACGGGGCCGCCGCGGTCGGCATCACCGGCCGGGACCAGGTCGTCGAGTCCGGCCGCGACCTGGTCGAACTCGTCGACCTGGAGTTCGGTCGCTGCCGACTCGTCCTCGCCGCGCCCGAAGACGGCGACATCGCCGATCCGGCCGACGTGGCGGGCAAGAGCGTCGCGACCGAGTTCCCGCGGATCACGCGGGAGTACCTGGAACGCGAGGGGATCGACGCCGACGTCGTCGAGGTCACGGGCGCGACGGAACTGACCCCGCACGTCGAGATGGCCGACGCCATCGTCGATATCACCTCGACGGGGACGACGCTGCGGATGAACCGCCTCGCGATCGTCGACGAGGTGCTCGAATCCTCCGTCCGGCTGTACGCCCACCCCGACCACGCCGACGATCCGAAGGTCGAACAGTTGGTGACCGCCTTCGAGTCGGTGCTGGCCGCGGAGAACAAGCGCTACGTGATGATGAACGTCCCCCGAGAGAGACTCGACGACGTCCGGGAGGTCATCCCCGGCCTCGGCGGTCCGACGGTGATGGACGTCGCCGGCGACGACACCGTGGCGGTGCACGTCGTCGTCGACGAGCGCGACGTCTTCGAGGTCGTCAACGACCTGAAGGCCGTCGGCGCGTCCGGCATTCTCGTCACCGAGATCGAGCGGCTCGTGGAGTAACCGGACGTAGCTTTTCAGGCTGGCGCGCTCGTCGCGAGCGCCCAGATCCCGAAGAGGATCGTCCCCAGGATGACGCTGACGACGAAGTGGATCAGCGTGATGTAGGCGGACAGTCTCCGGGACTCTCCGTAGACGTACGCGATCGCGACGCCGTCGAGGACGAGCGCGGCGAACAGGCCGCCGAACAGGACGGCGTCGCTCTCGGCGAACGTCGCGACCAGGATGCTGACCGCCGCCGGTATCGGCCCGACGAGAAACGCGTTGCGAACGGGGACGTCGCCGAGGACGTTTCGGGCGGCGATGTACGCCGTGATCGAGAGAAAGACGGCGAACGTGGCGAACGTGCCGGCGATGGCGAGCGGGTCGGCGGCGGACTGCAGCGGGACCAACATCTGTGACACGGAAACGACCGATCAGTCGTCGAGGAGACCGAGTTCGCTCAGCCGGGACACGATCACGTCGACGGCCTCGCGGGCGTCGTCGGGCGCCTTTCCGCCGGTGATGACGAGCTTACCCGAGCCGAACAGTAGCGCGACGACGGACGGCTCGTCGAGGCGGTAGACGAGACCGGGGAACTGCTCGGGTTCGTACTCGATGTTCTCGAGTCCGAGCCCGATGGCGATGGCGTTGAGGTTGAGATTTCTACCGAGGTCGGCGGAGGTGACGATGTTCTGAACGGTGATCTCGGGGTCGTCGTCGACGGGGATTTGCAGTTCTCGGAGCTTCTCGAAGACGATGTGGAGGCTCTCGTGGACGTCGTCGGTCGACTTCGCGCCGGTGCAGACGATCTTGCCCGAGCGGAAGATGAGCGCCGCCGACTTCGGGTCCTGCGTCCGATAGACGAGGCCGGGAAACTGCTCGGGATCGTAGTCGGCGCCCTCGAGGTCCATCGCCACGCTCTGGAGGTCGAGCTCCTGACCGATCCCGGTGGAAGCGACGACGTTTTCGATGTTGATCGTGTCCTTGGGGTCGCTCATATATCGACTTAAACGACGTATTTAAGGTTTAAAAAGGTTGGTGCGCGCAACTGCGAGTCCGCGCGCCCGGATTTGCCCCGCAAATACCGACGCTCCGGCCGATCCGATACCCTGATTTGCGACCCCGACGAGGTTCGGCCGTGTACTACCTGGAACTCGCGGGGGCGGCCGGCGACGAGGCGATGGCCGCGCTCGAAGCCGAGCGCGCGGCCGCCTCGGCCGTCTCGCGCGTCGCGCCCGGACTCGCGACCGCCCGCGGCGTGCGGGTCGACCGCGTGCCGACGCTCGCGTACACGCGGCACGTCTCCGAACTCGTCGGGCGGGCGGAGGCGTCCGTCGCCGACGCCGCCGCGGTCCTCACTGCGGCCTCGTTCGACCGGGCGGGCAGCATCGCGGTCCGAGCCCGGAACGTCCGCTCGACGGCCGATGCGAGCACGGCCGAAGCCGAGCGCGAACTCGGCGGCGTGCTCGTCGACCGCGGGTTCTCCGTCGACCTCGACGACCCCGATCACGAACTCCGGGTCTGCTTCTCCGAGGACGTCTGTCTCCTCGGGTGGGCCGTCGCCGAACGCGACGCGGCGTTCGGATCGCGCGCGCCCACGGACCGCCCGTTCTTCCAGCCGGGGAGTATGGCCCCGTTGGACGCCCGCGCGTACGTCAACCTCGCGGCCGGCCCGTCGCTCCCGGACGCGACGGTCCTGGACCCGATGTGCGGTACCGGCGGCCTCCTCATCGAGGCCGGTCTCGTCGGCGCCCGCGGCGTCGGCTCCGACGCCCAGTGGAAGATGGCCCGCGGCGCGGCCGAGAACCTCGATCACTACCTCCCCGACTCCCGCTGGGACGTCGTCCGCGGCGACGCCACGGAGCTCCCCTTCTCCGCCGACGCCGCCGACGCCGTCGTCTTCGACGCGCCCTACGGCCGGCAGTCGAAGATCGCCGGGCACGAACTCGCCGACCTCGTCGGCGGCGCGCTCGCCGAGGCCGCGCGGGTCGCGCCGGCGTGCGTCCTCGTCGCCGACCGCTCCTGGGAGCCGGCGGCCGAAGACGCCGGGTGGACGGTCACGGAGCGGTTCGAACGCCGGGTCCACGGGTCGCTGGTGCGACACGTCCACGTGTTGGACCGGGCGTAACGCCGCGTTCTGGTCCGCTCACCGCGCGAGGACCCACCCGAACAGCAGCGGCGCGACGAGGAGCGTGAGCGGGACGAGGATCCACACCTGTCCGGCCAGGACGTCGTACTGTGCGACCGTCTCGCTCACGGGCGTGCCCTCGACGTGTCCGACGAGGAACTCGAAACCGACGGTGAGCGCGGTCCAGCCGACGCCGACGAGGAGTAATTCGACCCGGGTGTACTCGATCGGCGTGTTCGCGAAGAACAGCCCCGAGACGGTGAGAATCGCGGCGACGAGGAGCACCGTACTGACGACGTGGCCCGCGTACTCACCGATCCGTGGGACGAGGACCACTTCCCTCAACGCGCCGTTCGCGACCGCGAGGACGGCCATCGCGACCCAGACCCCCAGCGGGTACAGGAACACAGATGACCGGACCGATTGCGCTACCGTGAGATGCATCGTGAGGTTCCTCGCGCTCTATAACGCACAGGCGGGAGAAAAACCCGACGTAGAGCGATCGATCACCGACCTCGTCACCGCTCTCGCGCGGCGACGATCGATTCCCCGGCGCGGACCGAATCGCCTTCCTCGACGAGGAGGTCACCGCGGTCGTACGCCGGCGGCAGGAGGACGTCCGCTCGGGAACCGAAGTCGATGTGACCGATTCGCTGGGCGCGGTCGAGGTCGTCGCCCGCCTCGACGTACGGATGGATCCGCCGGGCGAACGCGCCGGCGATGAGCGAGAGCTCGGCCGGCCCTCCGTCGGTCCCGACGTCGATGTCGACGCGTTCGTTCCGCTCCGATTCCTTCGAGAACGCCGGCAGGTGCTTTCCCGGTCGGTGAGTGACGCGCTCGACGCGGCCCTCGAACGGCGCGCGGTTCACGTGGACGTCGGTGACGTTCATGAACACTCCCACCCGGAGCTGGTCGCCCTCCTCGCGGACGACCGAGACGCGCCCGTCGGCCGGCGAGACGGCTCCCGGACCGGAGGGCCGACGCTCGGGATCGCGGAAGAACCACGCGACGAAGCCGCCGGCTGCGAGGGCGACGAGGGCGAGCGGCGGGGCGACGAGGGCGAGCGCCGCGGCGGCCGCGAACGCCGGCACCGCGAACCGCCGAGCGCCGGGGGCGAAGCGCATCTCAGGCGAACGCCTCCCCGTCGAGTTCCGACTGGCCGCCGGCCCACGCCGCCAGCAGGTGCGTGAGGTGGAGCCGGCCGTCGTTGCCCTCCGCGAGGTCGAGGTCCACGGTCCCGGCGAGTCGGTGCAGGCGGACGAGGTTGGCCTCGCCGAACTCCTCGGGGTAGGTGTCGGCGACGCGGAGCAGTTCCGAGAGCAGTTCCTGGCCGCCGAACCCCTCGTCGTCGAGCAGCGAGGTCAGTCGTTTTCGCGCGTCGCGGATCTCGCCGGCCGCCGCGCCGTCGAGGACCTTCTTCAGCGCGTCGTCGTGGCCCGCCTCCGAGAGCGCCGTCTGCGCCGAGTCGACCGTGATCGCGCCGTCGCCCTCGACGGCGGCGTGCTGGGCGGCCAGGACCGCATAGCGGAGATCGCCGTCGGCCTTCGAGGCGACGAGGTTCAGCGCCATCGGCTCCGTCTCGACCGCCTCGGCGTCGGCGACGTTCGCGAGCACCGCCTCGATCTCGTCGGTCGTCGGCGCGCGGACCGGGACCGGGAAGCACCGCGAGCGGATCGGCGGGATGAGCTTCGAGGGCTGCCGCGTCGTGATCACGAACTGCGTGCTCCGGTGGTACTGCTCCATCACGCGCCGAAGCGCCTGCTGGAAGTCCTCGCGGATGGTCTCGGCGTTGTCGAGCAGGACGGTCTTGTACGTCCCCGACGCGGGCCGGTAAGACGAGAGCTCCTGCATCACGTGCGAGATCATGTCGCGCTTGGACCACTCGCGCTTGTACTTGTTCCCCTTCCCGCCGCGGCGGTACTGCTTCGAGAACTCGGTCTGCCCCTGGAGGAACCGGGAGAACCGGGGATCCTCGCGGATCTCCTTCTTGCTCCGGTCGAAGAAGTCCGCGACGTTGATCTCGATCAGATCGGCGTCGGGATCCTCGTGCGCCTCCCGCGCCAGCGCGCGCACCGCGGCCGTCTTCCCGACGCCCGCCGGTCCCTGTACGACCAGGTTCATCGGTTCGTCGACGGTGCGGCCGAGTCGCTCTCGGACCTCCGCCTGCGGCAGTTCCGCGAGCGACGGCGCGTGTTTCTCGGTCCACAGGGGCGCGTCCATTGTCGTCGGGTAATCGACGGGCGGATAAGAAACTCTCCCTCCGCGCGTGCGGTCAACCGCGGCACGATACCCGGCCCGGTGAGCGGTGTCGAGTTCGAAACCGACGCCGAGACCGGCGAACTACCGCGCTTCTCCGGTCTCGCGCTGGGTCCGTTTTCGCTCGTCCCGGTTGCTGTCCGGTCGGAGTCGCTCGCGTTCGACTCGCTCGCGGGCTTTCTCCGGCGTGTCGGTTTCGAGCAGGACTTCGAGTTTCCGCTCGAACTGCTCCTCCGAGAGATCGCCGCGCGCGTACCGATCGCGGAGGCGCGCGAGGGCCTCGTCGACGTCGTCGGTGCCGCTTCGATCGGCATCCGCCCGTTCCGACTGCGCGGCGTTTCGACTCCCGCGACGAGCGGGGTCCGTTCCCGCCGTCCGCCTCCGAAGGAGCGACACGAGGGGAACGACCACCGCGTAGCCGATGGCGAAGATGATCCAGAAGTCGATCGCTGCGAGGACCGGGAGGCCGAAGAGCGAGCCGAGGCCGGCACCGAGAACCAACAGCGCGACCGCTCCGACGACGGGGTCGTCAGGTTCGGCGAGGCCCTCGTCCCACCACCGATCCGATCGGGGGCGTCCGCTGCCGTTCATACAGGTTGTCTCCGGCGGGAACGGCAAAAAGATGCGCCGTCGTTCGGAACTGCAGGGGCGTTCCCGTCGCCGAATGCGGACCGACGGGTCGAGCGAACTCGTTCGGGGCTCGACTTTCCGGTGTCGGTGTCGAACCGATCGGTGATGGCTGCGACGAAATCCACAGTGACGCGGTGTGAGTGTTCGCACCCCGGTGACTGTGTCTCCCGCCGCGCCGGTCGGTACCTAACTGTCGTCTACCGGCTCTTGTCGGACGGACCTGACCGAGTCGGCACGGGCGAGGTCAGCGCCCGGCTGGACGTGTCGCCGGCGTCGGCCACCGAGATGTTCGATCGCCTGGCGACGGACGCGCTCGTCGACTACGAGAAGCACGACGGTGTCCGGCTGACGCACCGCGGGACCGAGGTCGCCCGGGAACTCGCGTGGCGACAGTGCGCCGTCCGTGCGTTCTTCGCGACGGAACTGGATCTCGAATTTGACGCCGAGACGAGCTATCGCTTCGGCTACGTCCTCCCCGCGAGCGGGGTCGAGACGCTGTGTGAACTCACCGACCACGGGCCCGTCGACTGCGCCGGCGTCGGTCCGTCCTCCCCGAGGAAGTGTCTATACGGGGCGAGCGCGAACTGACCCGCGATGAGTGACCTCGAAACCCACGACGTGCCCGAGGACGTCGACGCCGACGCGTGGAGACTCGGCGTCACCGGTGCGGTTGGACGGGAAATGGACGCCGACGTCGCCGACTTGGCGACGCTCCCCACGGAGACGTTCACGGCCGATTTCTCGTGCGTCGAGGGATGGGTCGCCGAAGACCTCACGTGGCGCGGGGTCCGCGTCGGCGACCTCCTCGAACGGGCCGGACCGACCGCGGCAGCCACGCACGCGCTAGTCCGTGCGATGGACGGCGCGTACGCGTGCTCGTTCCCGCTGGAACGCCTCTCGGAGGCCGTCCTCGCGATCGAACTCGACGGCGCTCCGCTTCCCATCGAGCACGGCGGCCCGGCGCGTCTCGTCCCCACCGGTGCGGCGGACTGCTGGGAGAGCGTGAAGTGGGTCGCGGAGATCGAACTCGTCGACTCGCCGCCCGGCGACGACGACACCGCGAAGTCCATCGCGCTCTCGCGGGTCGAGTGAGTCCCGTCTCGCTCTTCCGCTGGACGGTGTGTTCCGACACGCGTTTACCCGACCGCCACGCAGGACGGGTATGTCGATGCGCGTGACGTTCCTCGGGACGGGCGGGGCCGTACCGACGACCCAGCGAGGGCCGAGTGCGTTCCTCGTCGAACGCGAGGGCGAGCGGCTGCTGTTCGACTGCGGCGAGGGGACCCAGCGGCAGATGATGCGGTTCGGGACCGGCTTTTCCGTCTCTCACCTGTTCGTCACGCACCTCCACGGCGACCACGTCCTCGGAATTCCGGGACTGGTCCAGACGATGGACTTCAACGACCGCGAGGAACCGCTCGCGATCCACGGCCCGCCGGGATCGAAGGGACACCTCAAGAACCTCGTCGAGGCCGGCGGCTACCGGCCGGACTTCCCGCTCACCGTTCGCGAGGTCCGACCCGGCGCCGTCGCGCTCGACGCCGACGACTACGAGGTCCGGACGTTCGCGACCGAGCACCGGAACGTCAGCTCGGTCGGGTACGCGCTCGTCGAGGACGACAGGCGCGGTCGCTTCGACCGGGAGAAAGCCGAAGAGCTGGGCGTGCCCGTCGGACCGAAGTTCGGCCGCCTCCACGACGGCGAGGCCGTCGAACTGCCGGACGGAACGGTCGTCGAGCCCGATGAGGTCGTCGGCGACGACCGTCCGGGCCGGCGATTCGTCTACACGGGCGACACGCGACCAGTAGACGCCACCGTCGACGTCGTCGACGCGCCGGATCTGCTCGTCCACGACGCCACCTTCGGGGACGAATGGGACGACCGGGCACGCCAGACCGGTCACTCGACGGGGCGAGAAGCGGCCGAGATCGCGAACCGCGCGGGCGCGAAGCGACTCGCGCTCACGCACATCTCCTCGCGGTACGCCGCCGACGCCTCGCCGATCGAACGCGAGGCCAGAGAGGCGTTCGACGGCGAGGCGGCGTTCGTCCCCGACGACGGCCGGGAAGTCGACGTTCCGTACCCCGACGACGAGTGAGTCCGTCGCCGCCGCGGCGATACGGCCCCGCTACGGCCATCGTGCGGTCAGCGAACAGTCGGCACGGTCGCAATCGCCGCTGACTGCGTTCCCCACGTCGGTGTGCCGAGCAACCGCGTGTCGACGCAGGGTGACTTTCAGATCACGCGGCCTCTGGCCTCCCGATGGTATATAAACGATCGCCGGCGCGTGCGGGTCACCCGACCCACAGACTGTCGACGCCCTCCGACGTGGGACTGTCGACGCTCTCGGCGTGGAATATATATCCGCACGCGACCAAACAGAGTTGTGAACGACCGGACGAGCGCCCTCGACTCCCTCGTCTTCGGCGTGGACATCCAGAGCGGTGACGTCCGCGGCGACGCGCCTTCCTACGCCCTCGTGGCCTTCGACGGCGAGCACGTCGACCGCGACGTCGTCTCCCACCGAAAGCTCCGACGACTGCTCGACCGCGAGGAGCCCGCGATGCTCGCGACGGACAACATGTACGAACTCGCGGCCGACAAGGACGCGCTCGTCCACTTTCTCCGGTCCCTTCCGGCGGGGACGAAACTGGTGCAGGTGACCGGCGCGGAGCGCCCGGAACCGCTCTCGCGGGTCGCCTCCAGACACGGCGTGCCATACGGCAAGAAGCCGATGAAAGAGGCCGAGGCGGCCGCTCGGCTCGCGGCCGCCAACGTCGGTTACGAGGTGTCCGCCTTCGGCGACACGACCTCCGTGAAGGTGTCCCGCGGGCGCTCGACCGGCAAGGGCGGCTGGAGCCAGGACCGCTACACCAGACGGATCCACGGCTCGGTGAAGCGGCGCGCCCGCGAGGTGAAAGAGCGGTTGAAGCAGGCCGACCTGGAGTTCGAAACCGACGTGACAGAGAAGTACGGCGGCTACTCGAACGCCGTCTTCACCGTCGAAGCGCCGCCGACGGACCTCCCCGTCTCGGAGGGACGCTCCGGCGACACGCGGATCGAGATCGAGCGCGAGCGCTACGACGGCATCGAGTTCGAACCGCTGGTCAAGCGTCGCGACCACGTCGTCGTCGGCATCGACCCCGGGACGACGACGGCCGCGGCGGTCGTGAGCCTCGACGGGCAGGTCCTCGACGTCTACTCGACGCGGACGGCCGACACCGCCGACGTGATCGAGTGGCTGATCGAGCGCGGCCGGCCGATCGTCGTCGCGGCCGACGTGACGCCGATACCGGAGACCGTCGAGAAGTTCCGCCGGAGCTTCGACGCCGCCGGTTGGACGCCGAACTCGGACCTCCCGGTCGACGAGAAGCTCCACCGCACGCGCGATGCGGCCTACGAGAACGACCACCAGCGGGACGCGCTCGCGGCGGCGCTGTTCGCGCTCGACGACCACGAGGACCAGATCGAGCGGATCTCACAGAAGGTGCCGGTGGACGTCGAGCGCGGCGAGGTGATCTCCCGCGTCGTCGCCGGCGAGGAGTCCGTCGAGGCGGTCCTCCGCGACCTGGACGACGACGAGGAGCGCGAGGCGGACGACTCCGAGCACGAGGAGCGCGAACTCACGGCCGAGGAGAAGGAGATCCGGCGGCTTCGCGAGCGCGTCGACCGCCTCGAGTCCCACGTCGACGACCTCGACGAGACGATCGACGACCGCGAGGAGACCATCGAGGAGTACGAGGAGAAACTCTCCGAGGCGAAGCGCGAGGAGCGCCGGCAGGCCAGAGAGCGCCGCGAGGTCAAGCGGCTCGAACGCGAGAACGACCGGCTGGAGCGGCGCGTCGAGTCGCTGGAGGACGAGAACGAGGAACTCGACGAGAAGCTGGAGCGGCTGAAACGCCTCTGGAAGCTCGATCACTCGAACTTCGCCGACGTCGACACCGACGGCGACCTCGTGTCGGTGAAGGTGATCGAGCAGTTCACCCGCGACGCCATCGAGACGGCCGACGAGGAGTACGGACTCGCCGCCGGCGACGTGGTCTACCTCCGGGACGCCTCGGGAGCGGGCCGCTCGACTGCCGAGCGCCTCGCGGAGATCGATCCGCGGGTCGTCCTCCGGTCGGGTGGCAACCTTTCGGAGGTCGCCGACCGGATCCTCTTCGAGCACGACATCCCCGTCTCGCCGGCAGACGGCGTCGCGATCCAGGAGGTCGACGAACTCGCCGTCGCCAGCGAGGACGACGTCGAGGCGGCGATCGATGACTGGAAGCGTCGGGCCGAGGAGCGACAGAAGGAGCGGAAGGCGTCGATGGTCGATCAGATCATCTCCGAGCACCGCGCGGAGACGCGAGGTGGGGGCCGATCGTGAGGCGCTGCGTTTCGCCCGCCCGGCCTCACCGAACGCCGGCGTTCGCGCCCGCCTCGTAGGGGGCGTCTGGCCGACCGAGGAAGTAGTACGCGACGAACCCGACGAACGGGAGGAAGAAGCAGATGCCCGTCCAGCCGACCGCCGAGTCGCTCCCGCGACCGGTCGCGTCGATGTAGACCCACCCCGGCAGCGCGACGTGCGCGACGAGAAAGTAGATCGCGAAGCCGGCGAAGTACGCGAACGTCGCGACGTCGCTGACGACGATCCACATCACCACGAGGGGGAGAAACGCCACCGCGACGAGTCCCACGAGGACGACGAACGGCGAACGGGTCGTTGCCATCGGCGATCCGTTGGGACCGCGCGGGTATGACGCTTTCCAGTGCGTGCGAGTCGGACACGTCTAACTGCTCTCGCGACGGCGACATCCCAGAAGTCATATGCCGACGTCGTGATTTCCCTCCAGTATGGACGCCTACGACCTGATCACCCGGAACGTCTCCGAGGTGGTCACCGAGGAGGAAGTGCGTGCGCTAGCCGAATCCCCCGACGGAAAGCGGGCGTACGTCGGCTACGAGCCCTCCGGCGTCCTCCACATCGGCCACATGCTGACCGCGAACAAACTGATCGAACTGCAGGAGGCCGGCTTCGATGTCGTGGTCCTCTTAGCCGACGTCCACGCCTACCTCAACGGCAAGGGGACGTTCGAGGAGATCCGCGAGACCGCGACGCGGATGCAGGAGCAGTTCGTCGCCTACGGCCTCGAGGAGTCCCAGACGGAGTTCGTCCTTGGATCCCAGTTCCAACTCGACGAGGAGTACGTCCTCGACCTGCACGCCCTGGAACTGGAGACGTCGCTGTCGCGGGCGTCCCGCGCGATGGCCGAGATCGCCGGCGACGGGGCCGCGACGGTCGCGCAGGCGGTCTACCCGCTGATGCAGGCGCTCGACATCGTCTACCTCGACGTCGACCTCGCGATCGGCGGGATGGAACAGCGGAAGGTCCACATGCTCGCCCGCGACACGCTGCCGAGCATCGAGGCGGACTCGCCGACCTGTCTCCACACGCCGCTGATCGCCGATCTGACGACCGGCGTCGGCAAGATGTCGAGTTCCGAGGGACTCTCCATCTCGATGGAGGACTCCGAGTCGGAGGTCGAGGAGAAAGTCAACAAGGCGTACTGCCCGCCGACGGCCGATCCCGATCCGACGGACGAGGGCGAGGAGCGGGAGAACCCCGTCCTCCAGATCTTCGAGTACCACGTCTTCCCGCGGTTCGGCGAGGTCGTCGTCGAGCGCCCCGAACAGTACGGCGGCGACCTGGCCTACGAGACCTACGGGGCCCTCGAAGCCGACCTCGAATCCGGCGAACTCCACCCCGCGGACGCGAAGGGCGCGCTCGCGACCTACCTGAACGACCTCATCGAACCCGGCCGCGAGAAGATCCGACAGCGGCGAGGCTGATGCGCCCGCAGTCACGACGGCTGGACTGAGATGCGTCGGATCGGCACGACGTCTGACGACCGTCTTGCGGAGATTGATACTGTTGCCCCGAAATCACGTGTACGATGGGTATGAAGGGAATCGCACTGGGGGCGTACGCGCTCTGCCTCGGGGGGCTCTTCCTGTTCTCGGAGTCGGGCGTCACGACCGGGTTCGGGGTCGCGCTCATCGCGATCACCTGGATCGCGGTCTTCTCCCGGTACCGGCTCAAACGCGCATCGCGGCAGCGAGGGTGAACGCCCCCTCGTAGAGCGCGGTTCCGACCACGACAGCCGCCGCACCGGCGTCCCTCAGCGCCCGGATGTCGTCGAGAGAGGCGACGCCTCCAGAGGCGACCACCGGGATGTCGACCGCCTCGACGACGCGCTTCGTCACGTCCGTCTGGACGCCCTCCTGCTTCCCTTCGACGTCGACGTCAGTGAAGAGGATCGATCCCGCGCCCAGTTCTTCGTACCTGCTGGCGGCCTCTGCGGGGTCGAGTCCGGTCCCTTCGGTCCACCCGGAGACGACGACCTCGCCGCCTTTCGCGTCGAGGCTCACCATCACCCGACCGGGGTAGTCCTCGGATACCTCCGCGACCAGATCCGGATTCTCGACGGCCGCCGTTCCGAGGATCACCCGCTCGACGCCGCGGTCGAGCAGGTCGGTCGCGTCGTCGGCGGTTCGAATCCCACCGCCGAGTTGCACCGGGACGTCGACGGCGTCGACGACGGCCTCCACGGCGTCGGCGTTCCCGCGGTCGCCCTCGAAGGCCCCGTCGAGGTCGACGAGGTGCAGCGTCTCCGCGCCGGCGTCGACCCAGCGCTCGGCGGCCGCGACGGGGTCGCCGTAGCGCTTCTCGGTGCCGCGTTCGCCCTGCACGAGCTGGACTACCTCCCCGTCCTGCATGTCGACGGCGGGCACGACCTCGAAGTCGGGAAACGGATCGCTCATAGTCTATCGTCGTCTGCCAGGCGGCCTAAAGTCTCCGGAGCGTCACCACGGAAGCGGCGTGAACGACCCCCGATCACTCCGTCAGCGGCAGCAGAATCCCAAACACGAACGGGGACAGTAGTGCGAGGCCTATCCCGGCCCACTCGGCGTCCACGAGCAGTGCGTGTTCCCAGGCTGGGACCGCCGTTCCTGTCGCCGCGAGCGCGAACTCGCCGAGCGCGCCCAGCGCGAACAGCCCGATTCCGAGGAGGAAACTCCGCTTCGTCAGCGTCGTATACTCTATATCGCCGTACCGTCCTGCCATATTGCCTGACGCGCTGCCGACGAATAATACAATTTCGCTTGCGGAATCGACGGCTGAGTGGCGGTCGATCTGCGGAACCGACACAGCGGCGGAGTAGCGGTGACCGTCCACCTCGATCGGACCGAAAGAATCTCAGTATTCCTTCCAGTACCGATGGCTATGGCGGCGGCACTACTCGAACTCCTCCCGATGTTCCTCGAACTCTTCGTGTTCAGTCTTGGCGCGGTCGGGCTCTCGCTCACCGGCGCGTACGTCGAGCGCTTTGCCGTCGCGACCGCCCAGCACGGGCAACCGCTGCTTGCGCTCTGGGCGGCCGTGATGGGAGCCGTCGCGCTCTACTTCGCGTATTCGCTCGCGATCGGTAGGGTCGCCCCGACGCTCGCCGAACTCGCCGATCACTCGTCTCCGCCGACCGAGTGACACCCACGATCGGCACGCGCTCCTGTCGGACGCGACCGTGATGCCGTCCGGCACCCGTTCGGTGGACGGATCGATCCTCCCACACAGGACCGCCTCCGGCCGTGTCGCAACCGCTTTCACTCCGGCCCGAGGAGACAGACGTAATGAAACTGTTCGGTTCGAGCGGCACTCGGGGTGTCGTCGGCGACAGCCTGACGCCCGAGTTCGTCCTCCGGATCGCCAAGGCGGCCGGGACGGTCTGGGACACCGACCGCGCCGTCGTCGCTCGGGACGCCCGCACGACCGGCGAGATGTTTTCGAACGCGGCCACGAGCGGACTCGAGAGCGTCGGCGTCGACGTCGATCGCCTCGGCCCCACGCCGACGCCGAGCGCCGTTCGCTACGCCGGCGAGACGGCGCGGCCGGCCATCGTGATCACGGCCTCGCACAACCCGCCGGAGTACAACGGCGTGAAACTCGTCGGCGCGGACGGCGTCGAACTCGGCATCGACGACCTCGAAGCGATCGAATCGCACGTCCTCGAGGAGCGATTCGCCACCGCCGCGTGGGACGCCGTCGGCGAGTCGCGACGGGTCGAATCGGCGAACCGCGAGTACGTCGCGGGGCTCCTCGACGCCGTCGACCGCGAGTCGATCGCGGAGGCGGACCTCACGGTCGCGCTCGACCCGGGTCACGGCCCGGGCGCGTTGACGAGTCCGACGTTCTTCCGCGAACTCGGCTGTGAGGTCGTCACCGTCAACGCCAACGCCGACGGCCACTTCCCCGGCCGCCCCTCCGAACCCGTCGAACCCAACCTCGGCGACCTCAAATCGCTGGTCCGCGCCGCCGACGCCGACGTCGGGATCGCCCACGACGGCGACGCCGACAGAGCGGTCTTCGTCGACGAGCGCGGCGAGTTCGTCGCCGGCGAGGCCTCGCTCGCCGCGCTCGCCGCCGCGGAACTGGACCCGGGCGACATCGCCGTGGCCGCGGTGAACGTCTCCCAGCGGCTCGTCGACGTCTGCGACGCGGCCGACGCGACGCTCGAACTCACCCCGATCGGCGCGACGAACATCATCACGCGAATCCGGGAACTCCACGCGGCCGGCGAGCGCGTCCCGATCGCCGGCGAGGGCAACGGCGGGATCTTCTACCCCGAGTACCGGCTGGTCCGCGACGGCGCGTACGTCGGCGCGAAGTTCCTCGAACTCGCCGCCGAGCGACCGGTCTCGGAGATCGTCTCGCCCTACACCGACTACGAGAACGTCCGGATCAACCTCTCGTACGACACCGAGGCGGAACTGAAGTCGATGCTCGATGCCGCCCGTCAGTTCGCCGAGTCGGCCGACGCCGAACCGAACACGACCGACGGCTACCGCCTCGACTACGGTGACGCCTGGGTGCTCGTCCGCCCCTCGGGTACCGAACCGAAAGTGCGCGTCTACGCCGAGGCGGCCGACGCGGAACGCGCGGAGCGCCTCGCCGAGGCGGCGGCCGAGCCGCTTCGCGACGCGCTCGCAGACCTGGACTGACTGGTCTCTGACCTGTGGACGCTTGCGTCGGATCTCAGAGGGCGAGTATCCCGAAAAGCAGACACAGACCGCCCAGCGCCAGGAGGACGAACCCCCGCTCGATCGCGACGTCCTCCGCGGGGTCTCCGGGTGGGTCGACGACGTCCGCCCCCGGCGTCCCACGGCCCGTTGACCGCTCGATCGACGTGTCGGTCCACGCGGGCGGATCTGCTCGCTCGGACGGCGCGTCGCTCCGCGTGTCTCGCTCGGGACGTGCGCCGCGTCGCCCTTTCAGCCGGCGGAGCGCCCGCCTCGTCCGGAGGTCGCGCGAGCCGTAGTACAGACACAGCGCCCCGGCACCGAACGCGACGGCCGAGACGAGCATCGTCAGTCGCGCGGTTCGTCGCTCGGTCCCGCCTCCCCGTGGAGCGCCGATTCGAGCCGTTCGCGAACGCTGCGGAGGCGGTCCAGTTCGGCCGCGGCCGCGCCCGAGTTGACCCGCTCGCGCGCCTCGGCGTCGAGTTCTTCGTGCGCGCGAGCGACGAACCGCAGGTCCTCGTAGTCGTCGCGGCGCGTGAGGTCCCGCGCGTTTCTCAGGCGTGCGACCGTCTCCTCGCTCGCGAACCGACCGAGGAGAGACGTCGCCTCGCGGACCCAGAGACGGAGCGACTCGGCCCTCGGCGGCGGCAGTTCGACGGTCAGCGGCTCGGCGGAGAGCCGTTCGAGGAACGTCCGGTGGACCGCGACGGTCGTCTGCAGCAGCGCGGGGTCCTCGGCGTAGTGGTCCAGTTTCGAACCGGAGTAGTCGGCGTACTCGAGCAGCGTCGGGATCGGTTCGTCGGCGTCGGGGCTCTCGCGGGCGAACTCTCTGAGGTCCCGCGGCGGCGACCTGAACGTGATCAGGGGAAACGACTCCGCGCGCTCTAAGAGCGCGATCACGTCGGCCGCCGCGGCCGACTCGTAGAACTCCCGGAACTCCTCGCTGACGGCCTCGTTGTACGCCCGAATCGGCTCCCGGAGCTCCTCGACCGGCGCGTCGAGGTCGGCGTCGGCGAAGGCCAGCGTCTCCTCGCGTCGCTCGATCTCCTCGTCGAGGTCGCGGAGACAGAGCCTCGCGTCCCGTCGAGCCTTCGAGACCGCCTCCTCGGCCTCCTCCCGGCGATCCAGGAGGTCGACGTACTCGGCGGCGGGTTCGAGATCGGCGCGTGCGCCCTCGAAGTCGTCCTCGCTCAGTCGGCGGCGGTCCATCCGTTCGGCGGCGGCCTCGAAGGCGTCCGTGGCGGGGACGTCGCCGTCGAGTTCCTCCAGGAGGCCGAGGAACTTGTCCTGGAACTCCACGTACGCCTGGAAGTCCCCCGTACCGGTCGCGGAGTCCTCGTAGCGGTCGAGCAGCCCCAGCGCCTTCCGGTAGGTGTCGGCCGCGGCGACGACGGCCTCTTCGCCGGCGTCGTCGATCGCGGCCTCGACTTCCTCGCGACGCTGCCGAGCCGCTCGGAGGTCGTCGATGCGCGCCTCGGCGGCGACGTGACTCTCGCCGTCGGCCCCCCGGTCTCTCCCGTCCGTGGTCGAACCTGACTCTGCCATCGATCTCACTCGTAGACGTCGTCGGGGTCGAACACGCGCTCGCCGACGTGCTCGCCGTCGACCGTACGGTAGAAGCACGAGCGGTGGCCGGTGTGACACGCGCCGCCGGTCTGCTCGACGAGGTACAACAGCGTGTCCGCGTCGCAGTCGACGCGGATCTCCTCGACCGACTGGGTGTGCCCGCTCGTCGCACCCTTCTCCCAGAGCTCGTCACGGCTGCGGGAGTAGTAGTGCGCGCGTCCGGTCTCGCGCGTTCGTTCGAGCGCCTCCCTCGAGACGTACGCGAGCATCAACACCTCGCCGGAGTCGGCGTCCTGTGCCACGGCGGGGACGAGTCCGTCCGCGCCGAAGTCGACCTCGACGTCGTCGGTCATTGGTTCGATCGACGGGAGTCCGGCCGATAGGTCTTTTGCCCCCCGCCGGCGTCGACGTCGGAACGGCGTCACAGGACGCCGAGCGCTTCGAGGACACCGAAGACGATGTCGCCGTACGCGAACGCCAGCAGCGTCCCGACGAACATCGGCACGAGGAACGGGATCCCCGGCGAGATCCAGACCTCATCGCGCTCGGCGACGACCTCCAGCCCGCCGCGGAGCTTCTCCGGCGTCGTGCCGTAGGCGCTTCCGTCGATGCCGTCGAGGAAGGCCTCGGCGGCCCACGAATCGTCGGTTTCGGCTGCCGTGCCCGCGTCCCCGCCGTCGCTCTCGGCGGCCATTCCGCCGTCGGATTCGACGCTTGGAGCGTCGCTACTCGGCTTCGGGGCGCTCTCGCTCCCGCCGTCGCCCTCGACACCGACCGCTCCGTCCGTCGGATCGTACGTCTCTCCGACGCTCTCCGGATCGCGGAGTTGGTCGGCGTCCGCTCGCAACTCGTCGAGGCTCAGCCCGCGCCAGCGGAGGTACATCCGCAGCGCGTCGATGTCGAGGCCGTTCCGCGAGAAGCCCTCGGGCGTCTCGTACAGGCGGCCGTGCGCGTCGGAGAGCCCGTCGACGGTGATCCGCGTCCCGAGGAACGATACCGGGAACCGGACGTCGCCAGCGAGGACGTTTCGCACGCCGAGCGCCAGCGGGTAGCCGGCGGCGAGGACGACCGTGTTCGTGAGGATTGTCATCGAGAAGACGCCCAGCGTGGTGACGACCTCCGGCAGCGTGAACCCGAGAAAGTAGTACGTCGGGAACGTCGGCAGGAGGATCGCGATCGTGATGAGCGCCTTCGCGTCCGCGCCGCCGAAGCCGCCGATCCACCAGAAGCCGTAGGCGATCGGCGCGACGAGAAAGAGGCTGATGGCGACGCGGACGAAGAACAGCACGTCGGCGGAGGTCGCGAGCGCGAGGTGGCCGACCGATTCCCACGCGAGGAGCAGGAGTCCGAGGCCGACGAGGGGGTACCAGGTCCGGGTGGACACCCGTCTGGTCTCGATGTCCCGCCACGCCGCCCACCCGAGCACCGGGAGCACGGCCAGTCGAAGCAGATCCGGAACGCTGGCGAACATACAGGGGAAGCGAACCCGGGGGAGTTGTAGTTTGCGTCTATACCCTGGTTCTGTCGGTACTCATTCCGGTACGACTGCGACCGAGACGACTTCGGAAGCCCCCGCGCGCTCGACGGCTGCGACTCGTTGCGCTCCTCGCTCCGCTGCGGTGCTTACGTCGTCTCGCTCGTCGAGCGCGCGCCCCTTCCATTCCCGATGTCCCGCTCGTTCCACTCGCGGGACTCCCATCCGCGTCGGTTGGTCCCTCCCGAATTCGCGGCGGTTCTTCGGCCGCAATCGCCCGATCCGAGTCGGGGCCGTCGCGTCGCTTCCCCTCAGGGCTGTCGCGTCTGAACCTTTTTACCCGAGAGCGCCACAGAGCCAGTGTGGACCCCGATCGGATCCCCTCGTCGTTTCCGGCCCCGAGCTACCGCGGTGCGCAGGAGGAAGCGCTCTCGGACATCCGCGACGCCTTCGCCGCCGGGAACGACGTCGTGCTCGTCCGGGCACCGACGGGGAGCGGGAAGTCGCTTCTCGCGCGGGCGATCGCCGGCGCGGCCGCGACGACGGACGATGTCTCGCCCGCCGAGGCGACCGACGCGTACTACACGACGCCGCAGGTCTCTCAGCTCGACGACGTCGCGGAGGATCCGCTCCTCGACGACCTGAACGTGATCAGGGGAAAGTCGAACTACACGTGCATCCTGAACGGCGAGACCGACACGCCGGTCGACCGCGCGCCGTGCGCCAGACAGGCGGGCTTCGACTGTTCCGTTCGGCATCGCTGTCCGTACTTTTCGGACCGCGCGATCGCCTCGAACCGCCGAATTGCGGCGATGACGCTGGCGTACTTCATGCAGACCGCCGGCTCCGAGGTCTTCCGCAAGCGCGACGTCGTGGTGATCGACGAGGCCCACGGTCTCGCTGAATGGGCGGAGATGTACGCGACCGTGGATCTGAACCCCCGGACGGTGCCGGTCTGGGACGACGTGGGGATCCCGGACGTCGCGGCCGACGGCGACCCCCTCGAACGGACCGTCCGGTTCGCCGAGACGCTGGCGGGCGCGGTCGAGCGCGCGAAGGACGAACTGCTCAGAAAGCCGGAACTGACGCCCGAAGAGGCGGCGCGTCGGGACCGCCTGCAGGAGCTTCGCTCGGAGCTTCAGTGGTTCGTCGAGGACTACCGGAACCCGGAGAGCCCGACGACCTGGGTCGTCGATCAGCCCGACGGCGAGGGGGGTGCGATCACGATCAAGCCGCTCGATCCGGCGCGGTACCTGCATCACACCGTCTGGGACCGCGGCAACAAGTTCGCGCTCCTGTCGGCGACGATCCTCAATAAAGAAGCGTTCTGCCGGGGCGTCGGCCTCGACCCCGCGAACGTCGCCCTCGTCGACGTCGAGCACACGTTTCCCGTCGATAACCGCCCGCTGTACGACGTGACGCGGGGGAAGATGACCTACGACGAGCGAGACGAGACGCTCCCGAAGGTGGCCCGGACGCTGGTCCGGATTATGGCGCACCACCCCGACGAGAAGGGTCTCGTCCACTGTCACTCCTACGCGATCCAGTCGGAACTCCGTCGCCGACTGGCCCAACTCGGCCTCGGGGGTCGCGTCCGGGCGCACGACCGGGAGAACCGCGACGCCGAACTGGACTCGTGGAAGGCGACCGACGACTCCGACGTCTTCCTCTCGGTCAAGATGGAGGAGGCGCTCGATCTCACGGGCGATCTCTGCCGCTGGCAGGTCGTCTGCAAGGCCCCCTATCTCAACACGAACGACTCGCGGGTCGCGCGTCGCCTCGAAGAGGGGCAGTGGTCGTGGTACCGACGGGCGGCGCTCCGGACCGTGATCCAGGCCTGCGGTCGGGTCGTCCGCGCGCCCGACGACTACGGCGCGACCTACCTCGCGGACTCGTCGCTGCTCGACCTGTTCGAGCGGACGCGGAGCGATATGCCCGGCTGGTTTCGCGACCAGGTCGACCGACTGTCGGAACCGGACCTCCCCGAGTTCGATCAGGTCGCGGCCGGCGGTGCGCCTGGTTCAGCTTCGGGATCGGGCCGCTCGAAATCGTCGGCGACGAATCGCCGCCGGACGTCGAACCGAAGTCGGGAACGCTCGAAGACGCGGTCGGAATCGTCGCAGTCGAACGAATCGAGCATCGACCGCTCGGTCTCCGATGGCGATGACGACGACCGATCGAGTCACCCGCTCTCCGACGTCTGGGGCGACGGATAGGACGGGATCGCTCCCCGAGGGATCGGACTCTCGCAGTCGGTTCGGCTACTCACAAAAGGAGCGCTGCTCCGTAGGCGAACGAAGAACCGACCATCAGGAGGACGAGTATCAACGCGAGCACCTGCTGTCGATCCATATCCGGCGTTCGTCCTCCATCGATTCAATTCTTTCGCTCGTCGGTGACGCGTGCCAGGAAGCTGGTGTGTAACTTCACAGCGAATCCGCTCGATGCCGAAACAAGTACTTAATGAATGTTAATTTAGGTTTAGATATAGGTTCTAATATCGATAAATTCGCTACGTTCGTTTCCTATAGTGAGATCACACTGTCTCTTTGAGACGGTATAACACAGAATACTTAACACTCCTCACCTCGTGGAGACGAATGTCCCGCAATGTATACCCACGGGCTGAACACGGCGATGACCCTGTACCGGAACGGAACACTGACGCTCTCACAGGCGGCGTCTCGGGCGGGCCGCTCGACGGACGCGTTCGCCACTGCGCTCGTGCGGCACGGTATCACGGTTCGCGAGAATCAGATGCGCTCGCGGACGGCGGAATGACCGCTTCGGGGGATTGAGGCGACCCGTCCGGTTGCTATCGGTCGCTCGTTCGCCCTGTCTCGGCGGCCACTCGTTTTTGACGTAGCAACCGACTCGCCGCTATTCGCCGCGCTCGTCGGGGAGAATGTGCAGTCCGGCGCGACTCTTCAACACCGAGACGGTGTCGGCGTCGCTGTCGACGTACGACGGCCGCGAGATGGTCTTCGACTCGTACGTCTCGGGATCGAGCACCTGAATCGCGTACTCGTCTTCGACGGCCACGACCGTCGTCTCGGTTGCGTCATCGGCGGTCCCGACCAAGCGGGCGTCGGGTGTCTCGCCCTCCTCGAAGGCCGCCTCGTAGGGGTCGCCGGTCGCGAGTCGAACGCCCTTCAGGTTCCCGCGGACGCTCCTGACCAGCACCGGCCCATCGTCGTCGTCGGGATCGACCACGTCGCCGGGCGTGAATTTCGGGAGACGCACCGCGTAGGTCACCCGGTAGACCTCGTTGCCGTCGCCGTCCTCGGTCACGAGCGTCGGATACTCCTCGACGTTGCCGCCGAGTTCCCTGACGATCCGCTTTGCGACGCCGCCGCCCATCTGATTCGTCGATATCTTGATGTCGGTGCCGTCGTCGGTCTCGGTGATCTCGGAGATGAACGCCTCGCGGTCGCCGGTCGCCTCGCGCTCTGCGACGTAGGATTCGGAGATCTCCACCGCGCGCCGTTCCTCCTCGGCGGTGGGCGTCCGCTCGTCGGCCCGCACCTGGACGATACTGGCGTAGTAACCGCCGGCGATCCGGCCGCAGCGGTCGCAGGTCTGCCGGGAGATGTACACCGGGACGGTCACGCTCTCCTCGCGGTAGGTGTCGCGGACGACCCCACCGAACGTGCAGTGCATCCGGATAGTGTTCTCGTCGAGCTGCTCGGGTTCGACGCCCCAACGGATGTCTTCGGCCTTCAGGTGGACGCCGAGCGCCTCGGTCACCTGCTCGATCGCGACGTCCGTGTAATCCTCCGCGTCGACGTCGACCCAGCGGTTGCCCTCGTGGACCGCGCCGCACTGCGAACAGACCCGGACCTCGATCCGGTCGGGCGCGTCGACGAGGTCGAAGTCCTCGAAGTAGCAGTCGTCACAGAGGACGGCGTCGCGCTCGCGGGGTTCGCCGGGAAGCGGGTCCTCACGCTCCGGAACCGGGTCGCCACAGCGAGGACAGAAGTCTCCCGAACTCATCGGTGTCCGTAGACGACCGAGTCGGTTAAGCGCGACGAAGCGCGTCGGGTGGGGCGGTGCTATCTCCCCGTCGGCCCAACTGGCGTCTGCCTCTGCAACACCGTTTATTACCCCGAAGCCGTAGGCGGGGTATGGAGTGGAAACCCGACTGGGGACTCAGGGGCCGGATGGTCCTGACGATGTTCCTGCTTTTCGCCCTCTATCTCGTCTTCGTGGGGGCGCTGTGGCAGACGGACTCGTTCGTCTTCCTCCCGCTGATGGGCGTGTTCGTCCTCGCACAGTTCTTCTTCAGCGACAAACTGGCGCTGTACAGTATGGGCGCGAAGGAGGTGTCCGAAGACGAGTATCCGGAACTCCACGCGACGATTTCGCGGCTCAGCCAGCAGGCCGACCTACCGAAACCGACGGTCGCCGTCGCCGACTCGCGCGTCCCGAACGCCTTCGCGGCCGGACGCTCACAGAAGAAGTCGACGGTCTGTGTGACGACCGAGCTCCTCCGGACGCTCGACCGCGACGAACTGGAGGGCGTGATCGCCCACGAGCTCGCGCACGTGAAGAACCGCGACGTGATGGTGATGACCATCGCGTCGTTCCTCTCGACGGTCGCGTTCATGATCGTCCGGATGGGATTCTGGTTCGGCGGCGGCCGGAACCGACAGGGCGGCGGGGGGTTCCTCGTCGCTATCGTCGCCTCGCTGGTCGTCTGGATCGTCTCGTTCTTCCTGATCCGCGCGCTCTCGCGGTACCGCGAGTTCGCGGCCGACCGCGGCGGCGCGCTGATCACGGGACGCCCCTCGGCGCTCGCCTCCGCGCTCTTGAAGATCGACGGTCGGATGGACAAGGTCCCGAAGGAGGACCTCCGCGAGCAGTCGGAGATGAACGCGTTCTTCATCGTACCGCTGAAGAGCGACGTCATCGGCCGACTGTTCAGTACCCACCCGGCGACCGAAAAGCGCGTCGACCGCCTGCGCGACCTCGAACGGGAACTGGAGTCTCAGTGAGATGTCGCTAACAGAGGCTCCCCGCTGATGGGCATCTTCGACGCGATCCGATCGGTCCTCGGGACGAGCGCCGAGGCGGACGCGACCCGCGACGCCGACCCGGAGGACCTCTTCGGGATGAGCACGGCCTACGTCACGATGGAGGCCGACCTCGGATACACCTCCGTCGGGGCCGCGGCGCTCTGTTTCTCCGGCGTCGACAGCACCGACTTCGCCGAGACCGTCGAGGACGTCGAAACGATCCTCCGCGCCGGCGAGGAGGAGACCGGCACGGCGTTCGAACTCCGCGAGGACAGCCACGGCTGGGAGTGGGTCGTCCTCCGCGACGACGATCCCGAGGACCTGGTGACGAGCGTCCACTTCGCCGCCGACGAGTTCATCGAACGCGGCTACGGCTCTCGGATCCTCGCCGCGGTTTTCGGCTTCGAGCGAACCGGAGACCGTCGTGGTGACGACGACGGCGACGCCGACCGCGCCTACTGGATCTACTCGTTCCGGCGGGGCGCGTACTACCCGTTCGCACCGAAGTCCGGCAAGGAGCGGAACCAGCGCCTGGAGTTCAAATTGGAGTCGATGCTCGACGGCGAACTGGGACTGGAGGACGACGAGTCCTACTGGTACCCGATGTGGCCCGATACGGCAGGCGGCCACCCCTGGGAGTGAGACGGGCTGTGGGTGCGGACGTATCGTTTGGAGGGACCTGGCGAACAGTCGGCACGACGGTTTTCTCGACGCCGATCGGATCTGGTCGGTCTAGGAGCGGCGTTTGTCACCCGCGTCGACGTGCCGAGCAACCGCGGCTCGACGCGGGGCGATCTCTAGCGCACGCCGCGTCTGGCCGCCCGATCGTACATAAACGCTCGTCGGACCGGCAGTGGCCGTTCCCGTGGCTATTTTATTCCCCTCCCGAGTAGTTTCGTTCGATGCCCTCCACTACGCCCGCGCCGACTAGACGTCGGCTCCTCCAGTCGGTCGCTGCCGCCCTCAGCGCGTCCGCGCTCGCCGGCTGCGGCGGCAGCGGTTCTACCTCGGGCACCGCCAGCGTCGGACCCGACGCTTCCCCGCCCGAAGACGCCCTGACCGACCCGACGCACGTCAGCCTCCGGAACTCCGAACTGGCCCCGATCGTCGAGGAGCGGGACTCGGAGACGGACGCGTCCGAGAGCGATACCGCCGGCACTCGGCGGTTCGACGATTGGCAACACGACCTCGTCGTCGACGCCGAACGAGCCGCGTCGCTCACGTTCGCGGACGTCGATGGCGCCGACGAGGCCCGCGCGCTCCTCGAGGAGACCGACTTCGAGTCGGAATCGGTGTACGTCGAGGGGCACGTCGTTCCCGAGTGTTACGAACGACGGCTCTGCTGGGTCCGGTGGACCGACTCGGAGATCGAGACCGACTACGCGCGGATCCTTCGGGATGCCGACGTCGCCTGCGAGGCCGACGCCGACGACTTCGTGACGAACCTCATCCGCATCCCGGCCGCGCTGAACCCCGACGACGTCCGGAGCTACGGATCTAGCGGCGGCAGCGGTCCCTGTCGAACGCCGACGGGTGAATCGATGGCGACCGGGGAGGGAGCGTGACCCGAACACCCGCGGACTCTCGACGAGACGGTCGTATCGGCCGCCGAGAGCTGCTGGCGCTCTCAGGCGCGCTCGGGCTCACGTCTCTCGCGGGATGTCTCGATCAGCTCCCCGGATCGGGACCGGCGACCGTCGACGGCGACGCGCTCGCGGCCGTCGTCGACGACGGAGCTCCCGAGGTGGCCGAGACGCTCCCGGTCGACATCGAGGCGTCGTTCGTCGCCGAACAGCGCGAGGTCGCCGAGGCGAAACTCGACTCGGTGCCCGCGCCGTTCGACGAGGCGGAGATACCGAACGGCGTGATCCGCGAACGGATGAACGGGGAGTACGAGGCCGCAGGCGAGTCGATCAGCGCGTCTTCGGGAACCGGGACGGCTCACGAACGGCTCGAGCATACGACTCACGCCCGGGCGAGCGCACACGAGGTACAGACCGCCTGGCGCGCGATCGAGGGGGACGCGACCGTCGATGACCTCCGCGAGTCACGATCGACCGTCGACGCCGACGTCGACGCGCTCACCTCCCGATGGGAGTACGTCGGCGACGACCCGGTGCGGGCGGCGATCGTCCACGCGGAGATCGAGCGCGCGATCCGCGGCGCGCGGAACTGGCTGTCGTTCCGGGAGCGCGACCTCGAATACGCGGCGGAACAGCCGCTCAGATTCGGGGACGTTGCCGCCGACGTCGAACGCGCGCGGACTTCGGTAGCGGTCGCCTCGTACTACTTCGATCAGTTTCGCGAGAGCCTCGCGCGGGAGGCGACCCTCCGCGAGCGGTTCGCGGCCGCGCGAGACGCCCTCGACGAGCGAGTCCGGACCCGCGGCGAGTCGCTCCCCGAAGAGGCCGACGATCCGACGTCCCTCCTGGACCGGGACGTCGGCCAGACCGCCGGCGTGATCGCACTCGACGACATCCTCCGGAACGCGCGGTGGCGCACCGAAGACCGCGGCGACGAGCAGGAGACGCCGTCACTCGCGGGCGCCGCGCTCGACGCGACGGGAACGCTCGTGTACCTCCGCGCGTTCGAGGCGCTTCGCGAACGACTCGAGGGGGGCGACGACGTCGCCGTCGACGAGGTGGACGACGTCGCCGAACTCCGTACCGACGCCATCGACGCGATCAGCGCCGCTCGCGAGGCGGATCGAAATCGCCTCGTCGTCGACGCGGTCCTCCCGCGGTTCGCCCGAGAGCTGCGCTGGATCGACGATCAGATCTCTCGATACGAGGACGACACGCGGGTTGACTTCGCCGAGCGCGAGGCCGCCGGGTACGTCGTCGTCGCCGAAACGTGCCGCGCGGTCCCACCCGTCAGTGCCGACGTGGCGTCGATACTCCGCGGCGACGACGCGTAACTCGCGGCCTTCGGTTTGAACCTTCGCTGACTCGCACCACGAGCGTCCTCTCAGTCGCGCGTTTCCACTTCCACTCTGGTGTTAACGAGGGTTTATGTGCGAGTGGGACCCAGCAGTGGATACAATGCCAGAAGACGACCTCGAGAGTCTTCCCGGAGTGGGCCCCGCGACCGCAGACAAACTCGTCGATTCCGGATTCGAGAGCTACCAGGCGATCGCCGTCGCGAGTCCCGGCGAGATGTCCAACACCGCCGACGTCGGCGAGTCGACCGCGGCCGACATCATCAACGCCGCGCGCGACGCCGCCGACATCGGCGGCTTCGAGACGGGTGCGACCGTCCTCGAACGGCGCGAGCAGATCGGGAAGCTCTCGTGGCTGATCCCCGAGGTCGACGAACTGCTGGGCGGCGGTATCGAGACGCAGTCGATCACCGAGGTGTACGGCGAGTTCGGTGCCGGCAAGTCGCAGGTCACTCACCAGATGGCCGTCAACGTCCAACTCCCGCAGGAACACGGCGGGCTCGAGGGCTCGTGCATCTTCATCGACTCCGAGGACACGTTCCGCCCCGAGCGGATCGACGATATGATCCGCGGCCTCGACGACGAGATCGTCGCCGACCTCCTGGAGCGACGCGAGATCGAGGGCTCGCCCGGCGACGAGGAGACGATGAGCGACCTCCTGGACAGCTTCCTCGATCACATCCACGTCGCGAAGGCGTTCAACTCCAACCACCAGATTCTCCTCGCAGAGAAGGCCAAGGAGATCGCCCGCGACAACGAGGACGCGGAGTTCCCCGTCCGCTTACTCTGCGTCGACTCGCTCACCGCGCACTTCCGCGCGGAGTACGTCGGCCGGGGACAACTCGCCGATCGACAGCAGAAGCTCAACAAGCACCTCCACGACCTGATGCGCATCGGCGACCTCTACAACACGGCCGTGCTGGTGACGAACCAGGTCGCCTCCAACCCCGACTCGTACTTCGGCGACCCGACGCAGCCGATCGGCGGCAACATCCTCGGGCACACCTCGACGTTCCGGATGTACCTCCGGAAGTCGAAGGGCGACAAGCGGATCGTCAAACTCGTCGACGCGCCCAACCTCGCCGACGGCGAGGCCATAATGCGCGTCCAGGACGGCGGCCTGAAGCCCGAATAAACATCTACCTTTTTGTGCGGAGGGTTTCCTCGCTCACTGCGCTCGCTGCGGGAACCCTCCGCGCAAAAACCTAGAGGGAAAAGTGCCGCCGACTTCACGGCCTTCGGCCGTTCGTCGGCGGTGAACCGCTCGCTCACTGCGTTCGCTCGCGGATGCTCAATACAATTATATTATTACTGAGTGTGTTCTATCGTACGATGGTTCCCTTGCAAGTGCCTGGCGGGCCGGAACTGCTCATCGTTGGCCTCATCTTTCTCATCTTCGGAACGGGGCTCGTCGTGATCATCGGAGCGATTGCGTACCTCGCTCGCCGCGGCTCCGGGAAATCCGGCTCCGAGCAACAGCGGATAGCCGAACTCGAACAGCGCGTCGCGGAACTGGAGGAGGAACTTGACAGTGGGGACGGCTCAGGCGAATAACGGGGTCTCACAGAACTCGTCACAGGCCCTCGCTCACTGCCAAGCGGACCGACTCTGCCGTCTTCGACGGCTTCGTCAGTGAACCGCTCGCTGGAAGCCGGCGCGGAGCGCACCCGAGGCGGAAAAAGGTGGGGCTGAAAGGTGGGGGAGGCAGGTCGGGGTCAGTCGTCCTCTTCAGTCGTCGTCTCGTCGATGTCGACGTCGCCCTCGTGGATCCTCGCGCCGTCCTGGGCCACCTGCCGGGCGAGCACGGCGCACTTGATCCGCATCGGCGAGATGTCGACGCCGAGCATATCTGTCACGTCGTCGGTGTCCATCGCTTCGAGTTCCGACAGCGTCAGCCCGCGGAGCTTCTCCGAAAGCATACTCGCGGAGGCCTGACTGATCGCGCAGCCGTCGCCGGTGAACGTGACGTACTCGATGGTCTCCCCGTCGTCTTCGAGACTGACGTTCACCGTGATCGTATCGCCGCAGGAGGGGTTCTCCCCGGTGTGTGAGAAGTCCGGATCGGACATCTCGCCCTTGTTCCGGGGGTTCTTGTAGTGATCCAGGATCTGCTGCCGATACATATCCGAGCCCATTCCCATTGTTGCCTGAGGTAGGCCTGTCTCGCGCAAAAGAGTTCCGCCGCCACGCACGGGCGGTCGCGACGAACGCTGTCTGGCGGGAGACTCCAGCCGTCTCGATGTACCGATATCTCTACGGTTCTTCGGACACGACGGGGACCGATGGCGATCCCTACGTGGCTCAGCGACCCCGACGCGTCGGAGTCCTCGTCGCTCCGGACCACCGAGATCGAGGGCGTCTCCGAGACGCTCGATGTCCTCTCGAACCCGATTCGGCTCGAAATCCTCGCAACGCTTCACCAGCGCCCCGGAGACGTTCGGTACGCCGACCTGCGGGCGGAACTGTCGATCCGTGACAAGGGGCGATTGAACTATCACCTTCGGCAACTCGACGGGCTCGTCGACCGTGACGACGGTCGCTATACCCTCACCGACCGCGGGCGACGACTCGTTCGACAGGTGGCCACAGCGGACGTCTGGAACGCTCCGTAGACGGACCCCCAAGCGGAGAAATCCTCTTCTCCGAGCGTTTAGGGTCCGGTGCCGTCAAGACGATCCCGCTGATGAGTCAGAAGCGGAACGATCACGCACCGGACGCGCCCGAACCGATCGAGTCGATGTCGTTTTCATCGGCGGGGCTCCGCGCCGGCTTCGTCCGCTGTACGCCGATCGCGCTCGGCGTCGCGGGCTACGGATTCGTCTTCGGTGTTCTCGCCGATCGAGCGGGCCTCAGCGCGGCCGAGGCGACACTGATGAGCGCGACCGTGCTCGCCGGGGCGGCCCAGCTCGTCGCGATAGAGATCTGGACGGAGCCGATTCCCATCCTCGCGGTCGTGGGAACGACGCTCGTCGTGAACCTCCGGTATCTGCTGATGGGGGCGGCGCTCCGGCCCTGGTTCCGGCATCTCTCGCCGATACAAGCGTACGCGAGCGCGTTCTTCACCGCCGACGAGAACTGGGCGCTCACGATCGGCGAACTGCGCTCCGGCGGTCGCCAGGGCGCCTTCCTGCTCGGGAGCGGCCTCGCGATCTGGACGTTCTGGGTCCTCGCCACGTTGCTCGGCGTTACGGTTGGCGGAAGTATCGAGCGGCCCGCTCGGTTCGGCCTGGATTTCGTCCTCACGGCGGTCTTTCTCGTCCTCGTGACCGAACTCTGGGAGGGTCGGTCTAGCCTCCCCGCGTGGACCGTCGCCGCCGTGGTTGCGGTGTTGACCGCTCGCTTACTCCCCGGATACTGGTACGTGCTGTGCGGCGGCCTGTCCGGAAGTCTCCTGCAGGCGGCGTGGTACGATGGTTGACCTCGATCCGACGGTCGTCGCCGTCGTCCTCGCGATGAGCGTCGCGACGTACGCGACGAAAGCGGGCGGGCTCTGGCTGCTCGGTCGAGTCGAACTCTCGGGACGAACCGAGGCGGCGCTCGACGCCCTCCCCGGTGCGGTCGTGATCTCGCTGCTCGTCCCGACGCTGTCCGAGTTCGGGGTTCCCGGTCTCGTCTCGGCGGCTGCAGTCCTGTTCGTCGCCCGACGGACCGACAGCGTCCTCCTGGCGCTCGGGGTCGGAATGGTGGCCGTGATCTCGCTCAGGCGTCTGCTGTAGCGTCGTCGTCGCCGACCAACTGCGTCCACTTCTTTTCGACGTCGCGGTTCGCGACGACGACGGTGTCGCCCTCCTCGTTTCTGAATCGGGTCTTCCGGAGTTCGATCGCCGTCACGACGCCGGTGACGGGGTCGGATTTCACCTCGTCACCGGGGTTGAAGTCCGGATCGCGGAGCAGGTACACGCCCGCGACGGTGTCGGCGATCATGTTCGAGAGGGCGTAGGAGACGCCGAGCGCGACGAAGCCGGCGGCGGTCCCGAGGCTCGCGGCGATCTCGCCCATACCGAAGATGTTCAGGAGCGTCAGCCCGACGCCGAACCACAGGAAGACGCCGGCGACGGTCACGCCGAGGTCGACGATGAGGCGCTGTTCGTCGGGATAGACGGCGTCGAGCGCCCGGCGGATGACGCGCATAAGCAGCCGGATTCCCAGATACGCGATCGTGAGAAACACGAGGCCGGTCAGGACCTTCGGGGCGGCCTCCTGCAGCCCCATCGCGAACTCGTTGATCGTCCGCTGGATCGTCTCGACGAGGAATCGACCGACTGTGGGCATCGGTGCCGGGAGGTCACGAGACAGCCACAAAGAGCTTCGGGGACGGTGGATCCGACCGCCGGAAACGAGGCCCGAGGATCAGGCGAACAGCTGCCGGGCGTCGTCGACGGCGTCGACGAGCGCGTCGATCTCGGACTTCTCGTTGTA
Source organism: Halobellus rarus (assembly GCF_024494595.1). Taxonomy (GTDB): domain Archaea; phylum Halobacteriota; class Halobacteria; order Halobacteriales; family Haloferacaceae; genus Haloquadratum; species Haloquadratum rarum. The sequence continues at coordinate 153,332 of NZ_JANHDI010000001.1, forward strand.
GACGTAGAACGAGGCGCGGGTCGAGGCGGCGATGCCGAGTTTGTCGTGCAGCGGCTGCGTGCAGTGGTCGCCGGCGCGGATCGCCACGCCGTGGTCGTTGAGGATGCTGGAGAGGTCGTGGGCGTGGACGCCGTCGAGATTGAACGCGACCAGCCCGCCGCGCTCGTCCCCCGGTGGGCCGTAGATCTCCACGTCGTCGAACTCGCTCAGTCGGTCGTAGGCGTACTCCGCGAGCAGTTCCTCGTGCGCCTGGACGCGCTCCATTCCGATCTCGTCGAGGTAATCGATCGCGGCGTGGAGCGCGATCCCCTGCGCGATGACGGGCGTGCCGGCCTCGAACTTCCAGGGGAGGTCCTCCCACGTCGAGTCCTCGTAGGTGACGCTTCGGATCATCTCGCCGCCGTAGAGGTACGGCTGCATCTCTTCCAGAATGTGTTCTTTCCCGTAGAGCACGCCGATCCCGGTCGGACCGAGCATCTTGTGCCCCGAGAAGGCGAAGAAGTCGGCGTCGATCGCCTCGACGTCGACCGGCCGGGTCGGAACCGACTGCGCGCCGTCGACGAAGATGTACGCGCCGTGTTCGTGCGCCAGGTCCGCGAGGTCGCCGACGGGGACGACCGTCCCGAGAGTGTTCGAGACGTGCACGGCCGAGACCATCGCGGTCGAGTCGTCGATCAGCTCGGCGGCGTGGTCCATATCCAGCCGTCCGTCGCCGTCGACCCGGATGTACTCGACGCTCGCGCCGGTCTTCTTCGCGATCTGCTGCCAGGTGACCAGCGAGGCGTGGTGCTCCATCTCCGTCAGGACGACCGTGTCGCCCGGCCCCAACTCGGCGAGTCCCCACGCGTAGGCGACGAGGTTCAGCGACTCCGTCGTGTTCTTCGTGAAGACGATCTCTTCTCGCCCGTTCGCGCCGATGAACTCCGCGACGCGGTCGTGGGCCTCCTCGTAGGCGACGGAGGCCTCCTGGCTCAGGTGGTGGATGCCGCGGTGGACGTTCGAGTTGTAGCCGTAGTAGTAGTCGACGATGGACTCGACGACGGGCTTCGGCGTCTGGCTGGTCGCCGCGTTGTCGAGGTAGACGAGCGGGCGCGTGTCGTCGGGACCCTCGCCCGGCGTCTCGATGTCGCCGCCGACCTGCCGATCGAGGATCGGGAAGTCCTCGCGGATGGCTTCCACGTCGATCGGATACTGTTCCTGCGTTCTCATTGAGGGCTGATAACGGCCGCAGCACTAACACGGCTTCGGTCTGGGCGGGAAAATGCAACCGGTGTTGGTTACAAGGCCGTTCTGTCAGAAGGTGTGAGGCGAACTATCTGTTCTGCAAGCGTCGTCTATTTTCAACTGATCCGAAGATCTGTAGATAAAATCCCTCTTGTAGAGTAGCTGTCTCGTCCGCTGTTTCCAGGATATTCTTCCGCGAGCGAGGCCGAAGGCCGAGCGAGCGGCGTCTTTTTGGTCCAGCTTTTTGCAACGAGCGGTGCGCCGGAGGCGCACCCGAGTCAGCAAAAAGGTGGGATTACATCCAAAGGAGTTGCGCGTGCAGCGTCCCGTCGATCGAGAGCACGCGCTCCTCGTCGATGATGCCGGCGTCGATGGCGACGGAGACGGCGCGCTCGCCGACGAGGTTGGCGACGCTGGCGCGGGTGAGGCTGGCGACGACGGTTTCCTCGTCGGCCTCGACGGCGTCCGCGCCGCCGTAGAACGACTCGGTCACGTCGAGTTCGATCTCGCCCTCGGCGTAGGTCTCCCCGAGGCACTCGGCGTCGCAGACGGAGACGAGCAGACCGTCGGACGTCTGTCGTTCGCGGAGGAGCATCACCGTCACCGGCGTCGCTGGCGGTCCTGTGGCCGCTGTTGCTGCTGGCCTTGCTTTCGTTGCTCCTGCCCCTGTTGCAACATCTCCTGTTCGCGTTCCTGGCGGAGTTCGTTCGCCTGCTGTTGGACCTCTTCGGCCTGTTCGTCCTCGCCGAGTTCTTCGAGCGCGGCGGCCTTCTCTTCGAGGACGTCGGCGGTGCGCATCCCCAGTCGGATGGCGTTGTCGAAGGCGTTGACCGCTTCCTCGTTGAGGCCGCGTTCGGCGAGGAAGAAGCCGCGGTTGTACCACGCCTGCGGGAAGCGCGGGTCGATCTCGACGGCGCGCTCGGCGTGGCGCAGCGCCGCCTCGATCTCGCCGGCGCTCCAGAGCGCGTACGCGAGGTTCGTCTCGGCCGACGCGGCGTGCTCGGAGTCCTCGTTGGCGCGGAGCGCCTCCCGATACGCGCCGATCGCCTCGTCCCACTCCTCCAACTCGGCGTGGGCGGCACCCTTGTTCACCCACGCCTCCTGCGCTTCCAGCGACTCCTCGTCGGCGAAGCGCGCCGCGCGCTCGAAGGTCTCGGTGGCCTCCTCGAAGCGGTTGATCTGCATGTAGGAGAGTCCGACGTCGATCAGCTGCTCGACGTCGACCTCGTCGGAGGCGATGTTTCGCCGGTCGAGTTCGTCGGTGAGAACCCGCGTGTCGACGGGGTCGACCTTTGTCGGGTCGACCTTCAGCTCCGGCGGGTCGAGTGTGAACTCCTCGTAGTCCTCGTCGAAGCCCTGCCCCGAGGAGAACTCGTGGTCGTCTCGCTCGCCGTCTGTCATACACCTCGATTGGGTATCGGGACGGTTAAGCACTGCGTCACGCGGTGATTTTACGTCTTGCGGCGCTCACGTACCGGTATGCGACTGTTCGTCAGCATCGACCTCCCGGACCGACTCGCCGAGGCCGTCGCCGAAGCCCAGGAACGCTTCGCGGACGCCGAGGGGCTTCGGTTCGTCGACCCCGAGGGGGCGCACCTGACGCTGTTCTTCCTCGGCGACACGGATTCCGACCGAGCCGAAGAGATCGAAGACGCGCTGGAGCGCGCCGTCGCCGCCGCCGGCGTCGACCCGTTCGAACTCCGCGTCGGCGGCTTCGGCGTCTTCCCCGCGATGGAGTACATCAGCGTCGTCTGGGTCGGCGTCCGCGACGGCGGGGGCGCCGCGGAGACGACGCGACTGCACGAGAGCGTCGAAGACCAACTGACGGCGCTGGGATTCGAGGGCGACGACCACGAGTTCACGCCGCACATCACGCTCGCTCGGATGGACGACGCGCGCGGGAAGGACCTGGTCCAGCGTGTCGTCCGCGAGAGCGATCCGGACCTCGGCTCGTTCCGCGTCTCGGAGATCCGCCTGACCGAGAGCACGTTGACCGACGACGGTCCGGTCTACGAGACGGTCGCGTCGGTCGGGCTGTGAGTGCCTCTTCGACCCCGTTTTCCCGTACACACTGTCACGACGACGTGTCGACCGCTGTATCGACGGAAACTCTCAGTCCGCGCGCTGCGTCGCCGTGATCGATCGATCGCGCCACTCCCGGAGTCCGGTCCGGATGGACTGACGTTTGACGAGGACGAACCCGGCGAAGATGATCGCGAATCCGGCGACAGTCGTCGGTGCGATCGCCTCACCGAGCGCGACCCACCCGACGACGGCGGCGAAGAGCGGAATGACGTACTCAAGGAGGCTCACCTCGACGGGCCCGACGCGGCGGAGGAGCCAGAAGTACAGCGCGAACCCGGCCGCGCCGGCGACGACGGCGAGGTAGACGATCGAAAAGACGCCGGCGGACGTCCAGACCACGCCCGACAGCGACTCGCCGGGCAGGAGCGCGCTCGTCGCGTGCAGGACGACCGCGCCGACGAGCATCATCCAGGCCTGCTCGGCCAGCATCGGCATCGTAGCCGTCGCGTCGTGGGTCAGTACCGCGCCGAACGCGAAGGCGAGCGCCGATCCGAGGACGAGCGCGACGCCCCGGAGGTCCGACCCGACGAGGTTCGACGGGTCGGGGTTCGCGATGGTGACGACGCCGAGGAACCCCAGCCCGACGCCGAGCAACCCGATCGGTGTGAGCCGTTCCCGGGTCGTCGACAGCCTGGTCAGCGCGGGCGTGACGATCGGGATGAGCCCGAGGAGTACGGCGGCGACGGCGCTCGGGACGTACTGCTGGCCGGCGAACAGCAGCGCGTGGTGGACGCCGATCAGGAGGACGCCGCCGGTCACGATCGGCCACCACTCGCGTCGGCCGGCGGGGCGGAGTCGGTTCCCGCGCCAGACGGCGAGCGCGAAGAGGAGCGCCGCCGCCAGATCGAACCGGAACGCGGCGAAGAGGGCGGGCGGAAGCCACCTGAGCCCGACCTCGGTCACGGCGAACCCGGTGCCCCATATCGCGGCCACGAGCAGGAAGACGAGGGGGCGGAGGGTTCGCATCGACCGACCGGACGCACCGGGCCGTTTTGAACGTCTCGACTCCGACGCGCCGGACTGGACCCCGTCGAAGCCGGACTGGACCCCGTCGAAGCCGGACTGGACCCCGTCGAAGCCGGACTGGACCCCGCCGAAAACTGTTCGCATACCCGCGTGTGAGACGGCTTCGAAACGGGTGATATCCGCTCGCACGTCTGGCAGCCTCGAAGGAACAAGATTTTATGCGGTCCGGGGGTAGAAGCGACCACTATGGGTAAGAAATCGAAGGCCAAGAAGAAGCGCCTGGCCAAGCTGGAGCGCCAGAACACGCGCGTTCCGGCCTGGGTGATGATGAAGACGGACATGGAAGTCACGCGAAATCCCAAGCGCCGCAACTGGCGTCGCAGTAACACGGACGAGTAAGGATGAGCGCCAGCGACTTCGAAGAGCGCGTCGTCACGGTACCGCTTCGGGACGTCAAGGCGGTTCCCGGCCACGAACGCGCCGGACGAGCGATGTCCCTGATCCGAGAGCACCTCGCGAAGCACTTCAAGGTGGACGAAGACGCCGTCCGCCTGGACCCCTCGCTCAACGAGACGGTGTGGGCCCGCGGCAAGCAGAAGCCCCCGAGCAAGCTCCGCGTCCGCGCTGCCCGGTTCGACGAGGACGGCGAGTCCATCGTCGAGGCGGAGATCGCAGAGTAGCGTGCTCCGCGCCTCCTTCGCCGGGTCGCCGTACGTCGGCGTGTTCGCCCGCGCGACGGATCACGTCCTCATCGTCCGCTCGGACGCCGAGTCCGACGTCGTCGACGCGATGACCGAAGAGCTCGACGTCCCGGCAGTCGCGACCACGGTCGGCGGCTCCGGGACCGTCGGCGCGCTCGCGACCGGCAACGAGAACGGGATTCTCGTGACGAGTCGGGCCACCGAGCGCGAGAAGGAGGCGATCGAGTCCGCGGCGGAACTCCCGGTCGCCGAACTGCCCGGTCGCATCAACGCCGCCGGCAACGTCGTCCTCGCGAACGACTACGGCGCGTACGTCCACCCGGACCTCTCTGCGGAGGCGGTCGACGTCGTCGAGTCGACGCTCGACGTCCCCGTCGAGCACGGCTCGCTCGCGGACGTCCAGACCGTCGGGACGGCCGCGGTCGCGACCAACGACGGCGCGCTCTGTCACCCGAAGTCCCGCGAGCCGGAACTCGAGGCGCTCGAAGCGCATCTCGACGTCCGCGCGGACATCGGCACGGTCAACTACGGCGCGCCTCTCGTCGGGTCCGGCCTCGTCGCCAACGAGGCCGGCTACGTCGCCGGCGAGGACACGACCGGCCCCGAGCTGAGTCGGATCGAGGACGCGCTCGGCTACCTCGAGTAACGTTCGACCGTCCCAGCTCGCCGTTTTCCGTTACGTTGCTCCCGCGTAGCTCTGAGAGCGGTTCTCACGGCTCGATGCCCGCCGATCGCGGGATCCCGAGTAGGAAGATACTTCCCCGTCGCTCGGGAATCAAGCGGTATGAGTCAGTTTACTGTGAGCGGCCGGTTCCAGAGCCGCGACGGGTTCAGCGAGTTCACCACGAGCGTGGAGGCGCCCAACGAGAACGTCGCTCGAGAGCGCGTGTACGCGAACATCGGCAGCCAGCACGGACTGAAGCGCACGCAGATCGAACTCGACGAGGTCGCCGAGGCCGAGGAGGTCGCAGCATGATGGGTGGCGGCGGTCAGCAGCAACTCCAGCAGCTCTCCCAGGAACTGCAGGCGATCGACGAGGAGATCGAGGAGCTGGAGTCCCAGGTCGACGACCTCCAGACCGAACAGACCGAGATCGACGAGGCGGTCGAGGCGATCCAGACGCTCGAGAGCGGCTCGACGGTCCAGGTCCCGCTCGGCGGCGGTGCGTACGTCCGCGCGGAGGTCCAGGACATCGACGAGGTCATCGTCGGCCTCGGCGGCGACTTCGCGGCCGAGCAGTCCGCCGACGACGCGGTCGACGCCCTGCACACGAAGCAGGACGCGCTCGACGACCGCATCGACGAGGTGCGCGAGGACATCGCCGAACTCGAATCCGAGAGTTCGGAGCTCGAACAGCAGGCCCAGCAGATGCAACAGCAGATGCAGCAACAGCAGATGCAGCAGATGCAGCAGATGGACGAAGGCGACGGCGAGTGAGCAGTCCGCGGTAGCACGTTCAGGCGAAGCAGACACCAATGTTTGACGGATTAAAGAAGAAACTCGATAGCTTCCGGGAGGACGTCGAGGAGACGGCCGAGGAGAACGCGGCTGAGGAGGCCGACCTCGACGACGAACCGGCCGCCTCCGGCGACGCCGCCGACGCTGAATCCCCCGAAACCGAGTCCCCGGACGCGTCTCCGGGCTCGCAGGCGGATTCAACGGCTCCGTCGGTGGGCGTCGATGCCGAATCGGCCGCCAGCGACGCTTCGGAAGCAACGGCCGTCGCCGACGATGAGACCATCGACGACGTCGAAGCGACGACCGTCGACGACTCCGAAGCGAAGCCCGCCGAGGGCGACGGTTCCGAACGCGACAGCGACGGGACCGAGTCTCTCGCCTCCGAGGAAGCCGCCGCCGCGCTCCAAGAGGACGCGGCGGACGACTCGGGGCCCGGCCGACTCAAGCGCGCGGCGGCGTTCGCCACGGGGAAGATCATCATCGAGGAGGAAGACCTCGAAGATCCCCTGTGGGAACTGGAGATGGCGCTTCTCGAGAGCGACGTGGAGATGAACGTCGCCGAGGAGATCCTCGATACGATCCGCGAGAAGATGATCGGCGAGACGCGCGCGCAGGTCGAGACCACGGGCGAACTCGTCCAGACCGCGCTGCACGACGCCCTCTACGAGGTGATCAGCGTCGGGCAGTTCGACTTCGACGAGCGCGTCGCAGAGAGCGAGAAGCCGGTGACGATCGTCTTCACCGGCGTCAACGGCGTCGGCAAGACGACGAGCATCGCGAAGATGGCCCGGTACTTCGAGAACCAGGGCCTCTCGGTCGTGATGGCGAACGGCGACACCTACCGCGCCGGCGCGAACGAGCAGATCCAGAAACACGCCGAGAACCTGGACACGAAGCTCATCACCCACGAGCAGGGCGGCGACCCCGCGGCCGTGCTCTACGACGCCGTCGAGTACGCCGAGGCCCACGACGTCGACGTCGTGCTCGGCGACACCGCGGGTCGGCTCCACACCTCGAACGATCTGATGGCCCAGCTGGAGAAGATCGACCGCGTCGTCGACCCCGATATGACGCTGTTCGTCGACGAGGCCGTCGCGGGCCAGGACGCCGTTGAGCGCGCGAAGACGTTCAACGACGCCGCCGAGATCGACGGGGCCGTCCTCACGAAGGCCGACGCCGACTCCAACGGCGGCGCGGCCATCTCCATCGCCTACGTCACGGGCAAGCCGATCCTCTTTCTGGGTACCGGTCAGGGCTACGACGACATCGAACGGTTCGATCCCGAGCGGATGGTCGAACGGCTCGTCGGCGAGTAGTCGTAGCCGCCCGGTTCCTCGACAGTCTCCCCAAACTACTCGATGCCGGGGCAGTCATACTGTCGGCTGTAAATCTGCGAAGCATTCCGCGACCCCGGGGTCGCGGATCTCCCGAAATAGTTACAGCCGACAGTATCACCGTTCTGCCGGCGGTCGCTGTACCGCCTCCACGATCGCGGCGTCCAGAGAGAGCTCCATCGAGAGACCCGTCGCCTTCCGTTCGGTAACCTCGAAGTCGACGTTCCGGTAGACGGAGATGGCGCGGCGGTTCTCCTTCGCGACGTCGAGTTGAAGCGCGTCGTGGCCTCTGTCGGCGGCGGACGCGATGAGGTGCTTGATCAGTTCGGAGCCGACCCCGCGGTTCTGATAGTCGTCGTGAACGAAGATCACGAACTGGGGATCTTCGGTCGTGGCGGGGACGACGCCGACGTGTCCGACGACGCGATCGTCGTCGACGGCGACCAGGTTCCAGCCGTTCTCGGTGAGCCTGGTCAGCCACTGTTCGAGCCGGTCTCGATTCGCCGGCGGCAGGCCCATCGTGCGGTTCGCCGGATCGAGGTCCTCGTACATTCTCACGACCGCGTCGAACTCTCGATCCTCGTAGCGGCGGACGAGTAGCGGGGTTTCCTCCCCGTCGATGAACCGGGGACACCGCGGCGGACAAAACGGCGTCCCGGTACACTCCGAGGGGTCCCAGTAGGTGCATCGACTGTCGGATTCGTGCATAACGATCACTCCGTCGCGAGGTCCCGCGCGATCTTTCTCGCGTCTCCCCTCGCCCCGTGTGGAACGAGCGGGCTCGGGCGGGCGGTGCGAGAGCGACGACGCGTCCCGATAGCGTCGATACACGCATCCTCGATGGGATGGTAGCACGGGAAAGACGATCGGATCGCAGCCATTTCCTGTGGGTACGTGGCCTGGGAACAACTATCTTACTTCGAAACCGTTCGCGATCAGTCGATCGCCAGCGTCAGTCCCAGCGTGATCATCGCGCCGCCGCCGAGCCAACTCAGCCGCGAGGTCGTCGTCGCCGAGGAGAGTACGTCCCCGACGCGTCCCGACGCGACGGCGACGCCGGAGAGGTACACCGCCGTCAGCGCAGCGTAGGTCGCCCCCAGAAGCAGCATTCGCGGGGCGGCGTCGGGGCCGGAGCCCGCGAACCCCGGGAGGAACGCGAGGAAGAACAGCGCGACTTTCGGGTTGAGCGCGTTGACGAGGACGCCGCGGCGGAAGCTCCCCGTCGCCGCCGAGGGCGCTCCGTCTCCCCCCGCGGTACCGTCTTCGCCCGCCGATCCGAACTCGTCGTTCCTGATCGCCCGCACGCCGAGGAAGACGAGATAGGCCGCGCCGGCATACTTGACGATCCGGTACGCGGCGGGGGTCGCGCGGAGGAGCGCGGCGAGGCCGAGCGTCGCCGCCGCGGTGTGGAGGAGGACGCCGGTCGAGATTCCGAGGGCCGACCGGACGCCGGCGTCGCGGCTCTGAACTCCCCGTGCGAGGACGTACATCGTGTCCGGGCCGGGCGCGAGGATGAGCGCGACGGCGGCCGCGCAGAAGGCGAGGTAGGTGGCGAGGCCCGGAACGAACGCTGCGAGGTCGGTGGCGACGGCGGCAACGGACCTGGCGACGAAGCCGACGGCCTCGGGAGCGACGGCAGCGGGAGCGGCGGTAGCGGGAACGACGGCGGGTATCGCGAATTCGGACACGAACGTCACGAGAGATCGATCGCCGGCGTCGCAGAAAAAGCCTTTACCCGCGCGGTAGCGTAGAGAGCGGTAATGGTACTCGATAATCTCGGGAGTTCCCTTCGCAGCAGTCTCGACAAACTGCAGGGGAAGTCCCGCCTCGACGAGGAGGACGTCGAGGAGATCGTCAAGGAGATTCAGCGCTCGCTGCTCTCCGCCGACGTCGAAGTCGACCTCGTGATGGATCTCTCCTCGTCGATAGAAGCGCGCGCGACCGAAGAGGAACCGCCCGCCGGCACGTCCGCGCGGGACCACGTCCTCAGGATCGTCTACGAGGAACTCGTCGACCTCGTCGGCGAGTCCACGGACCTCCCGCTGGAGTCCCAGACCATCCTCCTCGCCGGGCTCCAGGGATCGGGCAAGACCACGAGCGCCGCGAAGATGGCGTGGTGGTTCTCGAAGAAGGGGCTCCGCCCGGCCGTCATCCAGACCGACACCTTCCGCCCCGGCGCGTACGACCAGGCCAAGCAGATGTGCGAGCGCGCCGAGGTGGAGTTCTACGGCGACCCCGACGAGTCTGATCCGGTCACAATCGCCCGCGAGGGACTCGAAGCCACCGAGGACGCCGACGTCCACATCGTCGACACCGCCGGTCGACACGCCCTCGAGGACGACCTCATCGCCGAGATCGAGGAGATCGAGTCGGTCGTCGACCCCGACCGCTCGCTGCTCGTCCTCGACGCCGCGATCGGCCAGGGCGCGAAAGAGCAGGCCCGCGAGTTCGACGACGCGATCGGTATCGGCGGCGTCGTCGTCACCAAACTCGACGGGACGGCGAAGGGCGGCGGCGCGCTGACCGCCGTCAACGAGACCGGCTCCTCGATCGCCTTCCTCGGGACGGGCGAGACCGTCCAAGACATCGAGCGCTTCGAGCCCAACGGCTTCATCTCCCGGCTGTTGGGGATGGGCGACCTCAAGCAACTCTCCGAGCGCGTCGAGCGCGCGATGGCCGAGACGGGAGAGGAAGAGGACGATTGGGACCCAGAAGACATCATGGAGGGGTCGTTTACCCTCAAGGATATGCAGAAGCAGATGGAGGCGATGAACCGGATGGGGCCGCTCGATCAGGTCCTCGATATGATCCCCGGTCTCGGCGGCGGCTTCAAGGATCAGCTGCCGGACGACGCGATGGACGTCACGCAGGACCGGATGCACGCCTTCGACGTCATTATGGACTCGATGACCGACGACGAACTGGAGAACCCCCGCTCGATCGGCGCTTCCCGCACCCGTCGTATCGCCCGCGGCTCCGGACAGGACGAGGAGACCGTCCGCGAACTCCTCGAACAGCACAAGATGATGGAACAGACCATCCAGCAGTTCCAGGGGATGGGCGACGGCGACATGCAGCGGATGATGAAGAAGCTCCAGAACCAGGGCGGCGGTGGCGGCGGAATGGGCGGTCTCGGCGGCGGTGGTGGTGGCGGCCTCGGTCCGTTCGGATAACGTTTTGATTTCTCCGCCGGCCGCGACGCGTTCGACGCCGGCCGCGACACGCTCTCCGTCGACCACGACGCGTTCGACGCCGGCCGCGACACGTCCGATTTTTCACCCCCGCACCCGTCGACCGTCGTATGACAGTCCGGGAGGTGGCTCGCGACGCCTATCGCGAGGCGCTCCCAGCGCTCGGTGCGAGCCTCGTCGGGGGCCTGTTCGCGGGCGTCGTCCTCAGCGGGATGCGCGCGGAACTGCGCGCGGTCCCCGGACTACTCGTTCTCGTTCCCGCGCTGCTCGCGACCCGCGGCAACGTCTACGGCTCGCTCGGCGCGCGCATCTCGACCGCGCTCCATCAGGGGCTCGTGGAACCGCGCATCCGTGCCGGCGACGAGCGCCTCCGCGCGGCGGTTGCGGCGGCCCTCGCGAACGGTCTGCTCGTGTCGTCGTTCGCGGCGGTGGCGGTGTTCTCGATTCTCACCGTCCTCGGCGACACTGTCGCACCGCTGCCCGTGCTCGTCGCGACCGCGCTCCTCTCGGGGCTGCTCTCGGGCGTCGCGCTCGCGGGGGTCGTCGTCACCGCCGTCTTCGCCGGCTACCGCCGCGGCCGCGACCCCGACACGCTCGTGGGACCGCTGGTGACGACGACGGGCGACCTCTTCGGGATGCTCTTTCTGCTCGTGGCGGTCAGACTCGTCCTGTTCGCCGCCGGGGTGATCTGAGTGGCGACCGACTGGACCGTCAGTGCGATCACGCGCGCGATGCTCCCGGTGCTTCTCGCCCTGACGCTCGTCGAAGTCGGCAGCGGCCTCGTACTCGGCCAGTTCGAGGCGCAACTGCTCCAGTATCCGACGCTGCTCGCGCTCGTTCCGGTGACGATCGGGACGGCCGGGAACCTCGGGAGTATCCTCGCGGCGCGGCTCTCGACGTCGTTTCACCTCGGAACGCTCTCGTTCGATCCGGCTGACGAACACCTCGCCGGCAACGCCGTCGCCACGCTCGCGCTCGCGCTCTCGATCTTTCCGCTCGTGGGGATCGGCGCGTGGGGGCTCACCGCGCTCTTCGGCAGTGTCCAACTCGCTCCCGGAACCGTGGTTGCCATCGCGCTCAGTTCGGGGGTCGCGCTCGCCGTTCTCGCGGTCGCGGTGACCGTCTCGGTCACGTACGTCGCCTATCGGTTCAGTCTCGACCCCGACGACGTCGTCATCCCGGTCGTCACCAACACCTGCGACGTCCTCGGCGTCGTGGTGCTGTTCGCGACCGTGCAGGTGTTCCTGTGACGAGGGCGACGTTGTCCCCGGTTCGTTCGACTCCACGGGGGAGTTCCCGCAGCGTTCGGACGCGGAACGCCTTCTGCCACCAACCGTTTTAACCGAGACCTCCGAGAAACCGAACTGTCTACTCGTATGACACGATCCGCCGATCCACACGACTTGCAACGGTTCGTCGAGGCGCAGGACCCCGTCATAGACGAGGCCAAACGGGAGCTGCGGTCGGGCCGGAAACGTTCCCACTGGATGTGGTACGTTTTCCCGCAGATGAAGGGGCTCGGAAGCAGCCAGACGGCCCAGTACTATGCGATCGATTCGCGAGAGGAGGCCGAAGCGTACCTGGCACATTCCACACTCGGCCCCCGACTCCGTGACTGCACAGCGATCGTGAACGCCGTGGAGGGACGCTCCGCGAACGAGATATTCGGATCACCGGACGATCTGAAGTTTCGCTCGTCGATGACGCTCTTCGATACAATCGCGGACGATCCGACGCCGTTCAGGACGGCCCTAGAGCGGTATTACGGCGGCGAATCCGATCGAAAGACGCTCGAACTGCTGGAGGACGTATGAAACGCGAACTCTGATGCAGGCGTCTGTGACTCACGGGGAGAGACTGGCCGACGGTCGGGGCCGCGGAACCGACGCCGATTAGTCGTCCGCGCGCCAAGCGGCGCGCGTGCAACCGGCAGGGATCGTCGAGTCCGTCTGGCCCGTCCTCGTCGAGGTCGCCCCGCGAGTCGCTCGCATCGCGGTCTTCATCGCGGTCGGCGTCTTCCTCGCGAACGTCGCCGTCGGCTTCGGTCTCGTCGAGAAGATCGCCACCGTCTCGAAGTACCTCACCCGCCCGGCGAACCTCCCCGACGAGGTCGGGACCGCGATCGTCACCACCGCGGCGTCGACGACCGCGGGCTACGGGATGCTCGCGGACTTCCGCGAGTCCGGCCGCCTCGACGACGTCGAGACGCTGATCGCCGTCACGATGAACACGTTCTTCGGGTTCGTCCAGCACATCTTCACCTTCTACGCGCCGGTGTTGATCCCGATTCTCGGTCTCGAGGTCGGTCTGCTCTACGTCGGCGCGCGCGCCGCCATCGCGCTCGGAATCACGATCGCCGGGGTACTCGCCGGTGCGATCCTGCTCTCTCGCCGCGAAGGGGTGAGCGATCGCGTCGACGCTCCGGCGACGACGCCGGACGGCGGGATCGCGAGCGCCACCGACGACGCCGATCCCGCGGCGACCGGCGGCGAAACGGGTGCCGCTGCCGTCGACGACGACTCCGAACCGCCGCTCGACGTCCTCCGGACCGCCGGCGAGAAGACGTGGCCGAAACTGAAGCGCATCGTCCCGCGGCTGGCTGTCGTCTACGCCCTCGTCACGCTCCTCGTCAGGACGTACGATCTGGAATCGGCCACTGCGATCGCCGAACCCCTGACGGCGCTCTTGGGTCTTCCCGGGGCGTCGCTGCCGGTCATCGCGGTGTTCGCTTTCGACACGACTGCCGGAGCCGCGACCATCGCGCCGATGATCGGATCGACGTTCACCCCGCGGACAGCGGTGGCCACGATGCTCCTGGGCGGGATCGTCTCCTTCGCGGTCTCGACGTTCAAGCGCTCGATTCCGTTCCAGTACGGGATCTGGGGGCCGAAGTTCGGCTCGAAGGTGATCGCCGTCAACACGGCGCTGAAAATCGTCTTCATCGCGGCGGCGCTGCTCCTGCTTCTCGCACCGATGTGAGTTTCGAGGGCCTCGGAATCGTTCGCGACGATCTGGCGTCGCTCGCGCGTCACTCCCGCTCGTCGGGGTCGACCGGCCGTCCCTCCTCCGTCGGCGGCGCGACGTGGTCGACGTACGACTCGACGTCGGGTTCGTTGACGGTGACGTGCACGTGGATGTCGCCAAGTTCGTCGGGGTTGCCGACGGCGAAGTTGATCACGCCCTTGAACGCGGCCTGCTTCTTCAGCGCGAAGGAGAACCCCTCGTCGTCGGCGCGCTTGAAGAACTCCGTGCGCGCGGTCTCGAGGATCTCCTGTTCGTGCAGTCGTTCGGAGAAGCGTTCCAGCGAGTGCGTCTCGCCCACCAGTTCGCCCGGCCGGTGTTCGAACTCGACGTTCGGGAACAGATTTCGAACGGCGTCCTCGACGCGGTCTGTCACCTCCGTGTCGCGGACCGGCGCGACGATCCGCGCGTCGATGCGGTAGATCATCGCGACTCACCGGCGTCGGCCTCGGGTGTTCCGTCGGGGCGTTCGGCGGTCGAACCGGAGCCCTCGGCGGCGAATTCGGCGACGCGAACGTACTCGTCCTCTCTGAGACCCGCGACGTCGCCGTCGAGGATCGCCCGGATCCGCTCGCGGAACGCCGACAGCGAGTCGGTGTTCTCGACGACGACGTCCGCGCGGTCCATCACCTCGCCCATCCCGAACCCGAGCTCGCGCTCCTCGCGGTCGCGCAGCGCCTCCCTGTCGACGTCGGAGTCGTCGCGGTCGCGTTCGAGCAGGCGCTCCGCGCGCGTCTCGAACGGCGCTTCGATGCTCACGAGCAGGAAGTCATCGCCGAACGCCTCGCGGAAGCGGTCCAGTTCGACGTCCGAGCGCAGGCCGTCGACGAGAACGGCGTCGCTCGCCTCCAGTTCGGACTCGATCAGCGGGAGCGACTGCTCGGCGATGGCCGCGGGGCCGCCCTCCTCGCGGAGCGTCCGCGCCATCTCGCCGTGGTGCTCTGCGGGGTCGAAGCCGCGGTCGCGGCAGGCCTTCCGAATCACGTCGCCCATCGTGACGACCGGAACGTCCGCCTCGCGGGCGACGGCGGCGGCCTCGCCCTTGCCGCTGCCTGGCAGTCCGACGGTGCCGATGACCTTCATTACGCGTCGATTCACGGCACCCGACCTTACGCGTTGCGCTCGGCGGTCTCGGTCGCGCTCGCCGACGCGGATTCGACGCCGGATCGGGTCGCTCTCGACGCCGAACCCGTATTCCTTTTTACCCGCGACCGATTTGACTGCCACGAGGGCGCGTAGCTCAGTCGGACAGAGCGTCGGACTTCTAATCCGATGGTCGCGGGTTCGAATCCCGTCGCGCTCGTGAAATCGGAGATTTCACTCGCGCGACGACTCCCCGCTCACTTCGTTCGCGGGGATCCCGTCGCGCCCGTACAGCGAGGAGCGAAGCGACGAGCGAACCGGCACGCGGGATTCGAATCAGGGAGGTCGCGCGCAGCGGAGCGAGCACGTCCGACCGGGGTTCGAATCCCGGACTTCCGAAGCGTTTAATCGAATTCCGACGCCTTCTCTACTCGATATGACGAAAGTCAGCGTGGTCGGTGCCGCCGGAACGGTCGGTGCCGCCGCCGGGTACAATCTCGCGCTCCGGGACGTCGTGGACGAACTCGTCTTCGTCGACATCCCCGACAAAGAGGACGAGACGGTCGGACAGGCCGCGGACGCGAACCACGGCGTCGCTTACGACTCCAACACCGAGATCGTCCAGGGCACTTACGAGGACACCGCGGGATCGGACGTCGTCGTCATCACCGCCGGAATTCCGCGTCAGCCGGGCCAGACGCGGATCGACCTCGCCGGCGACAACGCGCCGATTATGGAAGACATCGGCTCGTCGCTCGCGGAGCACAACGACGACTTCGTCTCCGTCACGACCTCGAACCCGGTCGACCTGCTGAACCGGCACCTCTACGAGTCCGGCGACCGGGACCGACACAAGGTGATCGGCTTCGGCGGCCGCCTCGACTCCGCGCGGTTCCGCTACGTGCTCAGCCAGCGGTTCGACGCGCCCGTGAAGAACGTCGAGGGGACGATCCTCGGCGAGCACGGCGACGCGCAGGTGCCCGTCTTCTCGAAGGTCCGCGTCGACGGCGCGGACCCCGAGTTCTCGCCCGACGAGCGCGAGGAGATCCTCGGCGACCTCCAGGAGTCGGCGATGGACGTCATCGAGCGCAAGGGCGCGACCCAGTGGGGGCCCGCCACGGGCGTCGCGCACACCGTCGAAGCGATCCTCCGCGACACCGGCGAGGTGCTCCCGGGGTCGATCGCCCTCGACGGCGAGTTCGGGTACGAGGACACCGCTTTCGGCGTCCCGCTGAAACTCGGTGCCGACGGCGTCGAAGCGGTCGTCGAGTGGGACCTCGACGAGTACGAGCGGGAACTGATGGACGAGGCCGCCGAGAAGCTGTCCGAGCAGTACGAGAAGATCGCCTGAGCGACCCGACCGCCACGGGAGATTTTCTTTTCCGCGACGCTGCTGCGCTGCTCTCTCGGCGCGAAACCGGCGTGTGAGCGACACGGTCCGCGTCGGCGGACCGTGGCACGACACTCGGGCTGGAACCGTCGACTACGCGGTCGTCCGGAGGTGGGAGACGTACGACGCCAGGTCGGTGGTGGTCACCATCCCGATGACTGCGCCGTCGTCGTCGACGACCGGGACGTGGTGGATACCGTGTTCGATCATCGACTCGGCGACCTGTGCGATCGGGACCTGCGCGGTCGTCGTCACCGCCGTTTCGGACATGTACGCCGAGACCGGCGTCCGATCCTTCGGTTTCCGCTCGGCGACGATCTTCACGAAGTCGGTGTTGGTGAGGATGCCGACGAGCTGGCCGTCGTCGACGACGACGACCGATCCGATCTCTTCGTCCAGCATCCGCTGTGCGGCGTCCTCGACCAGCGTGTCGGGGGAGACGGTGTGCACCGGCGAGGACATCACGCGCGCGACGAAAATATCGTCCATACTACGACGTGGGGAATTATCGAGTATTAAGGATTCGGCTCGCGCCGGGCGCGGACGCGAACCGACCGCGGCACAGCGACCGCCCGACCGCGTGCGTTTATATACGATCGAGCGGCCAGGGTCCCCGTGACGTAGCAAGCACCCTCGCGTCGGACGCGGTTGTTCGGCACGACGACGCGGGGGTCTGCGGTCAGCGGTTGTGCCGGCTGTCAGCCACTCGTTGCGCGTCCCAACCGTCGGATCAGAGTATCAGCCGCTCTCGACGCCGCGCTCACAGTCGTTCCCGAAGCGTCCGCGCCGTTCCCTCGCCGACGCCCGGAACGTCTGTCAGGTCTGCCGTCGACGCCTCGCGGACGTTCTCGACGCTCCCGAACCGCCTGAGGAGCGCACGCCGGGTCTGTTCGCCGACGCCCGGCACGTCCTCTAGAACCGTCCGCACGTCGTCGCGGAGGGTCTGGTGGTACTGGACGGCGAAGCGGTGCGCCTCGTCGCGCACGCGCTGAAGGAGGTGTAGCGCCGGATCGTCGCTGTCCCAGTCGTGGACGCCCTCGGGCGTGATCACGAGCTCCCGCTCTTTCGCGAGTGCGACGACCGGCACGTCCCAGCCTACCTCCGCGAGCGCGTCCCGCGCGGCCCCGAGTTGCCCCTCGCCGCCGTCGACCAGAAGGAGATCGGGGTCCGGTCGGTCGTCCCGGCCTTCGACCGTCCGTTCGGCCCGCCAGCGGACCAGTTCGCGCATCCGTGCGTAGTCGTCGTTGCCGTCGGCGAGTCGCTTGCGGCGGTAGTCGGACTTCTCGGCCGACCCGTCGACGAAGCAGACGTCGCTGCCGACGACCGCCGTGCCGCCGGCGTGGCTCACGTCGAAGCCCTCGATTCGGGTGATCGAAGACAGCCCGAGCGCGTCGGCGAGCGCCCCCGCTCCGTCGCGGCGGTCGGAGCCGGTCCGGGCGTTCTTGAGCGCGAGGTCGACGAGCTTCGACTCCCGGCCCGCGCCGGGGACGCGGACGTCGACGCCCTCGGCGTCCAGCCACGCGAGGACGTCCCTGTCGTCGGGGCGTTCCGAGCAGAGGATGGCGTCCGGCAGGTCGCGCTCGGCGTAGTACTGCGTGAGAAACGCCGTGAGCACCGCGGCCGAGCGCTCGCCGCCCTCGGGGGCGTCGAGGCGGTGCCGCGAGCGGTCGACGAGCTGCCCGCGCTCGCTGTGCAGTCGCGCCACCGTCGCGCCGTCGCCCTCGACCGCGACGCCGAGGACGTCGACGGCGCGTTCGTCGGACTGCGCGGAGACGGCCTCCTCGCCCGCCCCGTGGAACGATTCGACGGCGTCGAGGCGGTCCCGGAGGTTCGCGGCGCGCTCGAACTGCTCGGACTCCGCCGCCTCTTCCATCTCCCGACGGAGCGGATCGGCTAGCGCGCCCGTCTCGCCCTCGAAGAACCGGACGGCGGACTCGACGTCCTCGCGGTAGGCGTCGGCGTCGATTTCGCCGGTGCAGGGAGCGGTGCACAGCCCCATCTCGTAGTCCAGACAGGGGCGCTCACGGTTCGCGTACTTGTGATCCGAGCAGCCCCGGAGACCGTAGGCTTCCCGGAGCGCCTTCACGACGGTATCGACGCGACCCTTGTCGGTGAACGGCCCGAAGACGGTCGCGCCCGGGTCCGGGTCGCGCGTCACCTCGATTCGCGGGACCGGGTGGTCCGTGAGTTGCACGAGCGGGTACGACTTGTCGTCTTTCAGTCGGACGTTGTACCGCGGCTGGTGCCGCTTGATCAGGTTCGCTTCGAGCAGCAGTGCCTGCGTCTCGGTGTCGGTGACGGCGACGTCGATCGAGCGGGCGCGCTCGACCATCCGTCGGATCCGCTCGCCGCGTGGGTCGGCGTACGAGCGGACCCGGTCGCGGACGTCCACCGCCTTGCCGACGTAGAGGACGTCGTCGCCGTCGAGGAACTGGTAGACGCCAGGCTCGGTGGGTAACTCCGCGGCGCGCTCGCGAAGTTCGCTATGCTGCATCGGTCGTACGTAGCGGACCGAGCGGCTTGAGCGTGACGCGACGACACGGCGAGACGGGTACGCCGTCCGGCCGGATGAGGGCGGCAGCTACAAACCGCTCGCCCGAAGAGCACAGATATGACCGATACCGACGCCGACGCGGACGACACTGACGACGCCGCGAACCGCGCCGACGACACCGCGAACCGCGCCGACGGTCCTGCAGACCCCGACGACACCGTCCGCTGCTGGCTCGTCGAACGGACGTACACCGACCGCGGACTCGTCGATATGGTGTACGCGACACCGGACGGCTCCCACGTGCGCCGCAAACAGCTCTCGACGACCATTATGCGCCAGCGCGGTTCCGGAACGAGCGCCGCGGTCGACGTGGAGCGGGCGGATCTCGACCCAGTCGACGACGAGGCAGTTCGGGAGCGATATGCGGCGGAAGTAGCGCGGATGCGCGAGCAGTACGATCCGGACGACGAGGTGTGAGGCCCGGAGACGAGGTGTAAGATCCGAGGACGAGGTGCGAACGGGGTCGACAGCCGCCGGAATCGGACTGGTGAGTCTCAGCACTGATTGCGCCACCAAACGCTTTATGCACGGACCTGACAACCCTCGCCTATGACCGCTATCGAACTCGACGGGGTGACGAAGCGCTTCGAGGACGTCACCGCCGTTTCGGATCTCTCGTTGACGGTCGAGGAGGGAGAGGTGTTCGGCTTTCTCGGCCCCAACGGGGCCGGAAAGTCGACGACGATCAACGTCCTGCTCGACTTCGTCCGGCCCACCGAAGGCTCCGTGACTGTTCTCGGCCACGACGCCCGCGAGGAGAGCGTCGCCGTCCGGGAGCGAACTGGCGTTCTCCCGGAGGGATTCGGCGTGTACGACCGGTTGACGGGCCGCGCGCACGTCGAGTTCGCCATCGACTCGAAGGAGGTCGACGCCGATCCCGACGACGTCTTGGAGCGGGTCGGCCTCGCAGACGCGGCCGACCGGAAGGCCGGCGGCTACTCGAAGGGGATGCGACAGCGCCTCGCGCTCGCGATGGCGCTCGTCGGCGATCCGGATCTCTTGGTCCTCGACGAGCCCTCGTCGGGACTCGATCCCGCCGGCGCGAAGGAGATGCGGGAAATCGTGCTCTCGGAGGCCGAGCGCGGCACGACCGTGTTCTTCTCCAGCCACATCCTCGAACAGGTCGAGGCCGTCTGCGACCGCGTCGGCATCCTCCGCGGCGGCGAACTCGTCGCGGTCGACTCCATCGAGGGGCTGCGCGAGGCGACCGACGCCGACGCGACGCTCCGCGTTTCGGTCGGTGATCCCGTCGCCGACGAGGTGCTCGCGGAGATCCGCGACCTCGCGGGCGTCCGGAGCGTCGACCGCGACGGCGACGACGCGCTCCGGGTGGCCTGCGACAGCGACGCCAAGACGGCGGTCGTCACGGAACTGGAGGAACGCGGGATCACCGTCACCGACTTCACGACCGAGGAGGCCTCCCTTGAGGACCTGTTCCTCGCCTACACGGAGGACGACAGCGACGTCGCCGTCGACGACAGCGATGGTGCCGAGAACGACCGAAGCGAGGCTGCCGAGTCTGAGCGAAGCGACGCTGCCGATGCAGAGGAGGCCGGCGGGACTGACGACCCCACGGAAGCCGGGACTGCGGACGAAGAAGACGGAGGCGACGACGCGGACTCCGAGGCATCCGCCGAGGACACGGAGGTGGCGCGATGAGTTGGCAGGCGGTCGCCCGCAAGGAGTTCCGCGACGCGATCCGCTCGCGGTGGCTCCACGGCTCGACGCTGTTTTTCGTGCTGTTCCTCGGCGGGGCCGCGGCGCTCTTCTTCGGCGCGCTCTTGGGTCCCGACAGCCGCCAGGTGTCGAACCTCTTCGGGTTCTTCGCCAGCCTCGGCGTGTTCAGCTTCTCGTTCCCCGGTCTGCTCGCGCTCGTCCTCGGGTTCGTCGCGCTCTCGACGTCGTACGGCTCGATCACCGAGGAGCGCGAATCGGGGTCGATCAAGCTGCTCCTGTCGCTGCCGAACTCGCGGCTCGACGCCGTGATCGGAAAGCTCCTCGGCCGCTCGGGCGTCGTGGTCGCCGCGCTCCTAGTCGGCTTCTTCGCGACGTTCGTCGTCCTCCTGGCGACCGGGACGCGGCTCGAACTCGGTTCGTTCGTCCCGCAGGTCGCGCTCACGGCGCTGCTGGGCGTCGCGTTCGTCTCGGTCGGACTCAGCATCTCCGCGCTCGCCGACTCGAACCGCGAGGCGACGCTCGCGACGATGGGGCTGTACCTGGTCTTCGCGATCCTTTGGGGGTCGATCTCCGAGGGAATCCCGAAGCTCCTGAACTACGCGGCCGAACAGCTCGGTGCCGGCGGCGTCGCGGAGCTCACGCGCGTCAAACTCGGCGTCTTCCTGAAGTATCTGAACCCGCTGAAGACCTACGAGACGCTCGCAGCGCAACTGTACTACGGTCCGGCGCAGGCCCGTCTCGTCAGTACCACGTTCGGCGAACGCGCGGTGCTCGCTCCCGTCCTCGAAGGGTCGCCGCCGTTTTACTTCTCGGGATGGTTCCTGTTCGTGATCCTGCTCGCGTGGATCGTTATCCCCGCGGTAGTCGGATATTGGGCGTTCGAACGCGCCGATCTGTAGTCCTGCTAGGGGACATCCTGCCAGGAACCTCGCAGGGCCGATACGGACGGTCGGTTGCAGCTACGGACGGAATCGGCACTCCCGATGGCTCCGAGCACTGATGCGGCCGGCGGCGACGGATCTCGGAGAGTCGAGGGGTGGACAAACCGTTCGCCCGCGGCCGGACGTGTCTAATATTATGAACTTGTCTGACTAATATTTATATTGTGTCATTATGTGGACTGTGTATGATGGAGTCCACGGTGTCCGAGCAGATCGTCGAGAAGGTGGCGCGTGTCACCGGCACGGATGCGCTGAAGTTGCCGCCGCTCTACGACTCGGTCGATACCGACGCGCTGAACGCGCTCGTGGAGAGCCCCGGTTACGTCGAGATCTCGTTCGTGTATGCGGGCCAAGAGGTCTGTATCGAGAACGACGGGGAGATCAGCGTCGGCGAATGTTGCGATTCGCAGATCGCCGGTGAAATTCCCGCGGACGACTGACTGACGCCGGCCGCCGCCACGCTTGATCCGGTTTCGGAACCGGTGACGCTGACTCCGACAGCCGTCGTTTCCGTTCGCTATAGCAGCGTTCAGGGCTGTTTTTCCCGACGAGACACGTAGCGAGCGGAAGCCCACTCCGAGCATCCGACACTCGTCGTATGCCAGTCACTCCGCTACTCCGCGGGCGGGTACTCGATCCCGCGCTCTCCGAGCAGGTCTGCGAATCCGTCCTCGTCGAGCGTCGGGACGTCGTTCGCGTCGGCGTCGTCGCGCTTCGTCTGTCCCGGGTCCGCCCCGACGACCAGATAGTCCGTGTTGCCCGAGACGCTCCCGGTCGCCGCACCCCCGTGGCGCTCGACCAACTCCTCGGCCTCTCCTCGCGTCACCGACAGCGCCCCGGTGAAGACGAACGTCAGGCCGTCGAGCGCGTCGCCGGCCTCGTCGGTGTCGACCGATTCGGGCTCGACGCCGACGTCGCGGAGTTCCTCGACGACGGCGCGGTTCTTCTCGTTGGCGAAGAACTCGCGGACGTGCGTCGCGACCGTCGGTCCCACGTCGTCGACGGCCTGTAGTTCCGCTTCGCTCGCCGCCATCACCGCGTCGAGGTCGCCGAACTCCCGCGCGAGGTTCCGGGCCGTGCTCCCCCCGACCTCCGGGATTCCGAGCGCGACCAGGAAGTCGGGAAGCGGTGGTGATCGCGTGGCGTCGACCGCGTCCACGAGGTTCGCCGCGCTCGTCTCGCCCCAGCTCTCCAGGTCGGCTAGGTCCTCGATTGAGAGCCGATAGAGGTCTGGCAGCGACGTCAGGACGCCCGAGTCGACGAGCTGTTCGACGCGCTCTTCGCCCAGGCCGTCGATGTCGAGCGCCTGCCGGCTTCCGTAGTGGACGATCGCTCGGACGAGCTGGGCGTCGCAGGTGAGCCCGCCCGTACAGAACGCGAGCGGGCCGTCGCGCTCGACGGGGCTGTTGCAGACCGGACAGGTCTCGGGAAAGTCGAACGTCCCCTCGGCGCGTTTTTCGAGCACCTCTGCGACTTCGGGGATGACATCGCCCGCGCGGCGGACGCGCACCTCGTCGCCGACGCCGACGCCCAGGCGTTCGATCTCCTCGGGGTTGTGCAGCGACGCCCGGGAGACGGTGACACCGCCGACGTCGACCGGTTCGAGGAGCGCGACGGGGGTGAGCCGCCCGGTCCGGCCCACCTGCACGACGACGTCCGTCACCCGTGTCACCTCCGCGCGCGGCGGGAACTTGTAGGCGAAGGCCCAGCGGACGGCGCGGCTGGTCGCCCCCAACTCCTCGCGGGCGTCGCGGGCGTCGACCTTGATCACGGTGCCGTCGATCTCGTAGTTCAGGTCCTCGCGCGCCTCCAGCAGCGCGTCGCGGTACTCGATCGCCTGCTCTATCCCCGCGACGACCTCGACGCGGTCGTTGACGTGGAGCCCCCACTCGCGGAGGCGATCGAGCGTCTCAGACTGGCTCGCCGGCACCTCGCTCGCGTCCAGGACGTCGTAGAAGAAGCAGTCGAGCGGCCGGTCGGCGACGACCGAGGGATCGAGTTGCCGGAGCGTCCCGGCGGCCGCGTTTCTCGGGTTCGCGAACGGCTCCTCGTCCCGCTCGATCCGCTCGCGGTTGTGCTCGCGGAACGCGTCTCGCGGCATGAACACCTCGCCGCGGACCGCGAGCGAGTCGGGATGGTCGCCGCGGAGCGCCAGCGGAATCGAGCGGACCGTCCGCACCTGTTCGGTCACGTCGTCGCCGACTGTGCCGTCGCCGCGGGTCGCCGCTCGGACGTACTCGCCGCCCTCGTAGACGACCTCCACCGAGAGGCCGTCGAACTTCGGCTCGCAGACGTAGTCGACGTCGCCGACCGCCTCGCGGACCCGACGATCGAACTCCCGGAGGTCGTCGGCGTCGGTCGACTGCTCGATCGAGAGCATCGGCGCGCGGTGTTCGACCGCGTCGAGTTCGTCGAGCGGTTCCCCGCCGACGCGTCGAGTGGGACTCGTCGCGGAGTCGAGGTCGAAGTGGGATTCGAGGTCCCGCAGCCGCGCGAACAACTCGTCGTAGGCGCGGTCCGAGACGAGGGGGTCCGCCAGGACGTAGTAGCGGTGGTCGTGCTCTCGGAGCGCCGCTCTGAGCGCTTCGGCCTCGGCTTCGGCCGCCTCGCGGCTCAGCTCCTCGATCGGTTCGAAGTCGGTGTCGGGGTCGCGGAGATACGGATTGCCCGGGTCGGCGTACGCCAGTTCCGGGCCGTCCTCGCCGTCGCGTCCCGAGGGGTTCGTCTCCGACGCCGCCTCGTCGCTCATTCTATCGACGGATCGAACGGCGCGGAGTTAGGTGCTTCGTCGCTCACTCGATCGACGGCCCGGGCGGCGAAGAGTTGGACGCCCCGCCGGGTACGGGGACGCGTCGGCCGCGCCCGAAAACTCGAATTCGTGTAAACTCCCGCGAGCGACCGTACTGTCGGCGGAAACCCGTATCGCTTATCCCCCAGCGCCGCAATCGCCGCGTATGGAAGAGGACTTCCTGCTCCTCAACCCCGGTCCGGTGCCCATCACCGACGAGGTGTCGGCGGCGATGGACGAGCCGATGGTCTCGCACCGGTCCGCGGCGTTCGAGGCGGTCTACGAGCGTGCACAGGACGGTCTCGACTACATCTTCGAGCAGTCGACGCTCGACGGGTCCTCGACGGCGACCGAGGGAGGCGGCACCTCGCTGCTTCTCAACGGGACCGCCTCGATGGGGATGGAGGCGGCCGTCGCCAACCTCGTGGGAGACGGCGGCCACGTCGTCGCGCTCGTCAACGGGAAGTTCGGCCGCCGCTTCGCGCGGATCGCCGAGCGCTACGCCGACGTCACGCGCGTCGAGGTCCCGTGGGGGGAATCGATCCCCCTCGAAGACGTCCGCGCCGTGGTGACCGAGGAGACCGACGTGGTGACGATGGTCCACAACGAGACCAGCACGGGGCTCTTGAACCCCGTCGCCGGCGTGGGCGAGATCGCCGCGGAGTGCGACGCCCGATTCGTCGTCGACGGCGTCACCTCCATCGGCGGCGACGTCTTCGAACTCGACGCGTGGAACGTCGACATCGCGGTCACAGATTCCCAGAAGGCGCTCGCGGCCCCGCCGGGCATCAGCGCGATGTACGTCACCGAAGAGGTGAAAGACGACCTGGAGGGCGAGTCGGCGCCGTTCTACGAGGACCTGGAGTGGCACCTTCGAAAATCGGAGTCCCATCAGACGCCCTTCACCAGCGCCGTGCCGCTGTTCCGCGCGATGGCGGTCGCCGTCGAGGACATCGCCGAGGAGACGATGCCGACCCGGATCGCCAGACACCGACGGCAGGCCGCGGCGTTCCGCGCCGGCTTCACCGCGATGGGACTCGACCTCTTCGCCGATGCGACGGGCGAGACGGATCTCTCGAACACCGTCACGTCAGTGTCGCTGCCGGACGCCGTCTCGGGCGACGACGCCGACGAGTTCTTCGACGGGGTCGACGCACGCAACGTCGGTATCTCCGGCGGACAGGGCCACCTCGGCGGGACGATCTTCCGCGTGAGCAACATGGGCGGCCTCCCGGACGAGGCCATCCTCCGGGGCGTCCGGACCGTCGGCGAGGCGATGGACGACGCGGGCGTCGACGTCGACGTCGCGTCCGGCATCGCGGCCGCCGAGGGCGAACTCGACGTGACCGAGGCGGCCTCCGCGGACGACTGACACGGACTGTTGGAGTCTCTTTCCGGTGATCGCGGGGGTCGCGATCACCGGGACACAGGAACGACAGCCCTTCTGACCCGACGTCGGCCTCGACGCGGGGTCACTCGTCTCCGCCGACGGTCTCGGCCTCTAATCGGTGGATTCGAATCGCGAGTGCGAGAAACGTTGCGAGTATCGTCAGACCGACAGCCGCGGCTGCGGTAACGTCGTGTGCGCGGGTGCCGTGGTCGGCAATGACGAAATTCGGCCCGAAGTACGTGTGATGGTAGTCTCCGACGATGGGGAGAAAGTAATCGACCACGTCGTTGAAGCCGAACCAGGCGGTGGCGATGCCGACGGCCGGGACGGTGAACTCGGCGTACCGGTAGATCACGAACGCCTGTAACCCCATCCCGAGGTGACTGACGAACAAGAACCAGAGGTAGGGATCGCCGGTTGCGAGGACGTCGTTGATCGTGAGTTGGACGACGACCACCCAGAGGCCGTACTTTAGATTTCCGACAAAAGCCAGCGCGTGAATCCAATCGCGGTCCCGCCCGAGCCTCCACGACGCGAGGCTCGCGGCCATAAGTAACGTCGCCAGCGGACTGTCGGGCACGACGGGCCACATCACGAGTGGAGTGTTCTGGAGCTGAAACCGGTAGTACCAGAAGCCGAACGCGGTGCCCGCGAGATTGATGGCGATCACCACCCAGGCGAGACGGAGTGTCACCGTCTCGAGCCGGTCGGGTAACGGAGCGAGATACGCCGGGAGGTCGTCTGCGGAGGGACGCAACGCCATAGTGGATACTGTCTCGACGTCAGCGGTATAGGTATTTGTCGGAGGCGCGCCCACCGGATCGAGTTACCACGGTCTGTGGGGTGACGATGCAGCGCTTTCGATTCACCGTGCGGCGCGGAACGTCTTTCGACCCCCACGTCTCACAATGAAAAAGGCCTCCGGGCCTGTTTTGCGTGGTCTACCCGTCGAATTCGACTTCCCTAGCCCCCTTTCCGACCGAGCCGCGGCGGAAGAAAGAGCTTCACTGCCGCCACGGCCGTAACCGCTGGTTATAAGTCCACGAACGAATATGCATATAACACATAGTATGGTCGATGGGTTCCACACCCGGAGTCTGCACGCCGGTCAGGAGCCGGACGAGGCGATGGGCGCTCGCGCGCCGCCGATCTATCAGACCACTTCCTACGCCTTCGAGGACGCCGACCACGCCGCGGACCTGTACGCGCTCACGGCCGACGGCGACGTCTACTCGCGGATCTCGAACCCGACGACGCGGATTTTAGAGGACCGGCTCGCGGCGCTGGAGGGCGGCGTCGCCGCGGTCGCGACCGCCTCGGGGATGGCCGCCTTGGACTCGACGACGAGCATCCTCGCCAGCGCCGGCGACAACGTCGTCGCGAGCGCGGACATGTACGGCGGCACCGCGACGTACCTCACGAAGATGGCGACGCGCCGCGGCGTCGACGTCCGGGTCGTTGACACCCTCGATTACGAAGCCTACGCCGAGGAAATCGACGCGGACACCGCCTTCGTCCACGTCGAGACCATCGCCAACCCGTCGCTGAAGACGCCCGACTTCGAGCGCCTCGCGGACGTCGCCCACGCGAACGCCGCGCCGCTCGTCGTCGACAACACGTTCGCGACGCCGTACCTCTGTCGGCCGATCGAACGCGGCGCGGACGTCGTCTGGGAGTCGACGACGAAGTGGATCCACGGGTCGGGCACGACCATCGGCGGCATCCTCGTCGACGGCGGCACGTTCCCCTGGGAACACGCCGACTACGACGAGCTTTCCGGGGAGAACCCCGCGTTCGGCGTCGACTTCGTCGAGCGCTACGGCGACGCCGCGTTCGCGAACGCCGTCCGCCAGCGCGCGCTGCGGACGCTCGGAAACCAGCAGTCGCCCTTCGACGCCTGGCAGACGATCCAGGGGCTCGAAACCCTGCCGCTCCGGATGGCCCGCCACTGCGAGAACGCCCGCGCGGTCGCTGAATTCCTCCGCGACCACGCGGACGTCGCCTGGGTGTCGTATCCGGGCTTCGAGTCGCATCCGACGCACGAGAACGCGCGGCGGTACCTGGGATCGAGCGAGTCCAAGGAGTTCGGCGGAATGGTCACTTTCGGCCTCGCGGCCGGGTTCGAGGCGGCCAAGCGGACCTGCGAGGAGACCGAACTCGCCTCCTTCCTCGCGAACATCGGCGACGCGAAGACGCTCGTGATCCACCCGGCGTCGACCACTCACGCTCAGCTCTCGGAGGAGGAACAGCGGGCCGCGGGGCTCTCGCCCGAGATGCTCCGGCTCTCGGTCGGCATCGAGGACGCCGCCGACGTGATCGCCGACCTGGATCGGGCGATCCGCGCGGCGACCCGAGACGGTTCGGGGGCGGACGACGGACGCGAGAACGGAGCAGTGGAGGGCGAGCGATGAAAACCGAAAGCGGCACCGTCGACCTCGGTCGGTTCGACTTCGCCTCCGGCGACGAGATCGAGAACCTCCAAGTCGCCTACGAGTCCTACGGCGAGTTCGACGGCGATAACGCAGTTTTGGTCTGTCACGCCCTCACCGGCAGTCAGAACGTCGCCGGCTACGGTTCCGAGACCACCGGACAGGCGCGCGCCTGGTGGAACGACATCGTCGGGCCCGGGAAGGCCATCGACACCAACGAGTATTACGTCGTCTGCGCCAACATTCCCGGGTCGTGTTACGGCACCTCCGGTCCCGCCTCGGAAGATCCCGAGGGCGACGTGTACGGCACGGACTTCCCGCCCGTCACCGTCGACGACTGGACCCGCTCGCAGCGACTGCTGCTGGATCAACTCGGCGTCGGCCGCCTCCACGCCGTCGTCGGCGGCAGCGTCGGCGGGATGAACGCCCTCGACTGGGCGAAGCGCTACCCCGACGACGCCCGCTACGTCGTCTCCGTCGCCGCCGCGGCCCGCCTCGACGCGCAGTGTCTCGCCCTCGACGCCGTCGCGCGCCGGGCGATCACCGCCGATCCGAACTGGAACGGCGGCGAGTACTACGGGAGCGACGAGCGACCCACGGACGGCCTCGCGATCGCTCGACAGATCGGCCACATAATGTACCTCTCAAAATCGTCGATGGAGCAGAAGTTCGGCCGCCGCGCGGCCGGCCGCGACGCCCGGCGGGACTCGTTCCCGTCGGACCCGGCGGCGGCGTTCTTCCCGTACCGCGACGTGGAGTCGTATCTCGACTACCAGGCCGAGAAGTTCGTCGATCGCTTCGACGCCAACTCGTATCTGTATCTCACCCGCGCGATGGACGACTACGACCTCGCGGAGGGCTACGAGGACGACGCCCGCGCCCTCGCGGCCTTCGAGGGCGAGGCGCTGTTGCTCTCGTTCACGGGGGATTGGCACTTCACCACCGAGCAGTCCGAGACGGTCGCGGCCGCGTTCCGCGAGAACGACGTCCCGGTCGCCCACCACGTCATCGAGTCCGACCACGGCCACGACGCGTTCCTCGTCGAACCCGAGAAGGTCGGGCCGCCGCTGCGGGACTTCCTCGACGCCGGCGTCGAGGGGCGGGCCGTCCACGACACCGACGAACCCGACCCCGACACCGGGAACGACTTCGCGCCCGTGCACGCTTCGCTGTTCAGTCAGTGAGTCGCGTCTCCCTTCGTCGACGACCCTGGTTCGACGTCGAACCCGAACGCACTTTTCGGTCCGCCCCGTCGTCGGAGGTATGTCTCCGTCGGAGTTTCTGACTCGCCTCGTCGGCCTGCTCGTCGCCGTCGCGGGCGGCGTGCTCGCGTGGGGCGGTTTCCTGGTCCCGGTGGCCGGCGCGCGCGGCGTCGATCTGCTCGCGCGCGGTGCCGTCGCGGACATCGTCGTCGCCGGTGGGTTCGCGGGCATCGCGTTCGTCGCGGCCGGGGTCGCGGTGCTGATCGACCGCGGCCGTGCGCTCGCCGTTTCGGTCGGCGGCGTCGTCCTCGTCGCGGCCGTCGTCCTCCTCGTGGTCGGCACCGATTCGACGACGAGCGTGCTCGGCGTGGGCGTCGTCGCGCTTGGACTGCTGTTCGCCGGGGCGTCGCCCGGCGGCCGTTCGACGGCCTGAGCGGCGGCTGCCCTTTCATTTCGGTCAGGACCCGACCGACCGCGTCGGGACCTGTCGTCGCAGATACCGGCGGAAATTGCACACGTCACGGCGGTTAGGATGTCCCTCGAAAAAGGAGCAGTATGGCAGACGAAAGCGAAAAGCCGCTCGGATTCGGAACCCGCAGTCTCCACGCTGGGCAGGAACCGGATCCGGCCACCGGAGCGCGCGCACCGCCGATCTATCAGACGACCTCCTACGTCTTCGACGACGCCGAGGACGCCGCGGGGCAGTTCGCCCTGGAGAAAGAGGGGTTCATCTACAGCCGACTGATGAACCCGACGGTCGCGACGCTGCAGGAGCGCCTCGCGTCGCTGGAGGGCGGTATCGGCGCGGCCGCGACGTCCTCGGGGATGGCCGCGCTCGACCTCGCGACGTTCCTCCTGGCCTCCGCCGGCGACAACATCGTCACGGCGTCGTCGCTGTACGGCGGCACCTACACGTACTTCACGCACACCGTCGAGCGCCGCGGCATCACGACGAAGTTCGTCGACACGCTCGATTACGACGCCTACGAGGAGGCCATCGACGAGGACACCGCCTACGTCCACCTCGAGACGATCGGCAACCCGGCGCTCGTCACCCCCGACATCGAGCGGATCGCCGACATCGCCCACGACCACGACGTCCCCTTGCTCGTCGACAACACGTTCGCGACGCCGTATCTCTGCCGGCCGATCGAGCACGGCGCGGACCTGGTGTGGAACTCCACGACCAAGTGGATCCACGGCGCGGGCACGACCGTCGGGGGGATCCTCGTCGACGGCGGGTCGTTCCCCTGGGGCGAGAACGCCGAGAAGTACCCCGAGATCGGTGCCTCGAACCCCGCCTACCACGGCGTCAACTTCGCCGAGCGCTTCGGCGACGCGGCGTTCACCTACGCCGCCATCGCCCGCGGTCTGCGCGATCTCGGCAACGCCCAGTCGCCGTTCGACGCGTGGAACACCATCGAGAAACTGGAATCGCTTCCGATGCGGATGGAGCGCCACTGCGAGAACGCGCTGGTAGTCGCGGAGTTCCTCGAAGACCACGAGGCGGTCTCGTGGGTCAACTACCCCGGACTGGAGAGCCACGAGACCCACGAGGAGGCCTCTGAGTACCTCGAAGGCGGCTACGGCGGGATGATCACCTTCGGCCTCGAAGCCGGCTACGACGCCGCTCGCGACACCGTCGACAACGTCGAACTCGCCTCGCTGCTCGCGAACGTCGGCGACGCGAAGACGCTCGTGATCCACCCGGCGTCGACGACGCACCAGCAGCTGACCGAGGAGGAACAGCAGGCGGCGGGCGTGACGCCCGATATGGTCCGACTGTCGGTCGGCATCGAGGACGTCGGCGACATCGTCGCCGATCTGGAGCAGGCGATCGAGTCGGCGACGTAGCAGGGCGATATGCCGACGACGTAGCCAGGCGAAATGGATCGGCGACGGACGGAGGGCAAATCGAACGGAGCGACACCGTTCTCCGATTCGGTAACGTCTGCAGACGGCCGAACGTGTTCCCGATCGTGTCGCCGGTCGGGCACGAACCGGACAGTTTTTTGAGATTAACCCGGCGACGGAGGCGAACTGAACAGCAAAGTCTAATGGGATGGCATACAAATATCCTGCTGATGCCTACCGTAGAATACCTCAATTACGAAGTGCTGGACGACCAGGGCTGGAATATGGACGACGACGACCTCTTCGAGCAGGCCGCTGACGCCGGGCTGGACGACGAGGACTACGGTTCCATTGAAGTCAATGAGGGCGAGTACATCCTCGAAGCCGCCGAGGCACAGGGCTACGACTGGCCCTTCTCGTGCCGCGCCGGTGCCTGTGCGAACTGCGCGGCGATCCTCACGGAGGGCGAGATCGATATGGATATGCAGCAGATCCTCTCCGACGAGGAAGTCGAAGAGAAGAACGTCCGCCTGACCTGCATCGGCTCGCCGGCGGCCGACGAGGTGCAGATCGTCTACAACGCGAAACACCTGGATTACCTCCAGAACCGCGTCATCTGAGCCTGATCCCAGGCAGCCCACTCCCCCGACTGCGGTGGTCGGCGGCCGCAACATCTCGGAGATGCGCTCGCGCCTCTCCGCTTCTCTGCGAACTCGTGCAGCGTCGCGCCGACGTTGGCTTTCACGACTACCGGCAGTCCCCGGCTAACTCCCGCCTTCTTTGACGCTTCTCGTGACGCCGTCCGCTCGTGGCGACGCCTCCGACCACCCGATTCGGCTACGGTTTCTCTGCTGAGGAGGAGGGGCGTATTCGACGACTGCGGCGAGGCAGTCACTGGGCGACAAAGCAGTCACTGGGCGACGAAGCGAGTGCTAACCGTTCACAGCGATTCGACGTCCTCGCTCGTCACCACGCGGTCGTCGGGGAGCCGCGCGATGCAGTCGTGACACAGGAAGAACTCCCCGCCGTCGTCGAGTTCGAGCGTCATCCCGCCGCTCGATTCGGTCTCGAACGACCAGAAGTCGCCGATGCCGCCGGCGATCCGCACGGATCGACCGCAGCCGTCGCAGGGCTCACTCGTCATACCCGATCGACGCGGTCGAGCGTGAAACCACCTGCGAGACACGTCCGATATATTAGGTATCGGTAACTTCTACTGGCAGTCCGACGAACTGATGGCTGAATGACCACTCTCGTGCGGGAGCCCGGCGGCCGCAACTGCGTCGGCGAGTCGTCGCGGACCGTGGCGCTGCCCGATCCGGACGACGAGACCGCGACGCCCGAGGCGGATCCGAGGGATCCCGACTCGACCCGATGAAACTGAACTGCGAGGGTTGCGCCGGCTGTTGTCTCGACTGGCGGCCGCTCGCCTCGACGCCGTCGAACCACGAGCGCCGCGGTCCCGGCGAGCCGCTCGACGACGCGTACAACCTCGTGCCGCTGACGCGCGACGAGGTGGCGCGGTTCGTCGAGCGCGGCTTCGGCGATGCCCTGACGCCGCGGCTCTGGCGCGTCGACGAGGAGACGCCGGGCGTCGTCGTCGACGGCGTTCGTCTCGCTGCCGTCGGCGGCCGCCCCGTCTTCTTCGTCGGGTTGCGGAACGCGCCGAAGCCGGTCGCGCCGTTCGACACCGACCGACGGTGGCTGAGAACCTGCGTCTTCCTCGATCCGGAGACGCTCCAGTGCCGGATCCACGACGCCGACACCTACCCCGGTGAGTGCGGGGCGTACCCCAGCTACAACCTCGACCTCGGGGTCGGAACCGAGTGCGAGCGCGTCGAAGCCGAGCACGGAGGCGAACGGCTCCTCGACGACGACCCCGGGGAGTACGAGGGACCGCTGCTCGGCCCGCAGGCGCTCGGCGCGAAGCTGTTCGGCTATCCCGATCCCGACGAGCTCGCGGGCGCCGTCGAACGGATGCGTGAGGGAGCTCTCCGAGAGACCGACAGAGCCGCCTTCGTCGGCGTGGCCGCCGGGTCGCGGCCGGGGACGCTCGACGTCGACGACGAGCGGGCGGCCGCGGGGACGGCCGACGTGCTCGACGCCGACTCGTGGGTCGGACGCGCGATCGACGAGTGGGAGGCTGCGGCCGATGGGGAGGCCGACAACACCGGCGATGACGCTGCTGGCGTTGGCAACGACGACACTGCTGCTATCGACGGCGACGAAACGACGACCGACGCGATCGGGTCGCGCGCACCCGACGCTCCGACCGGAGACGAGATCGAAGTCGCTCGCGGCGCGCCGGAGACGCCCGGTTGGGACGCCGTCGACGACGCCGAGTGACGGCGCCCGCGGCGGCGGCACCGCTCGCCGTGTCTGACCGCGGCGGGAACGGTTAACAGGCCGCGGCACGACGAGTCGGTATGAGAGTTCTCGTGACGGGCGCGACGGGGTTCGTCGGCGGCCGTCTCGTTCCCGCGCTGCTGGCGGCTGGCCACGACGTGACGGCGCTCGTCCGCGACGCCTCCCGATACGACGCGCCCGAGGGAGTCCGCGTCGTCGAGGGCGATCTGCTGGAGCCCGGGAGTTTCGACGCCGCCCTCGACGTCGACGCCGCCTACTACCTCGTCCACTCGATGCGGGCCGGTGCGGACTTCGAGGAGCGCGACAGCCGCGCGGCGGAGAATTTCGCGCGTGCGGCCTCCGAACGCGGCGTCGACCGCGTCGTCTACCTCGGCGGTCTCGGCGAGGACCGCGACCGCCTCTCCGAGCACCTCCGATCCCGACGGGAGGTCGAGCGGATCCTCGGCGAGGGCGAGTACGAGCTCACCACGCTCCGGGCTGCGATCCTGATCGGCGACGGGTCGGCGAGTTTCGAGATGATCGAGCAACTGTCCTCGCGACTCCCGGTGATGGTGACGCCGAGGTGGGTCGAGACGAAGTGTCAGCCGATCGCAATCGACGACGCGGTCGAGTACCTCGTCGGTGTCCTCGACGTCCCCGAGACGGCGGGCGAGACCTACGAGATCGGCGGCCCGGACGTGCTGACGTACCGCGAGATTCTGACCCGAGTCGGCAGCTACCGCGGTCGCGCGCCGCGGATCGTTCCGGTCCCGATCCTCTCGCCGAAACTCTCCTCGCTGTGGATCGGCCTCGTCACCGATATTCCCACGTCAGTCGCCCGCCCGCTGATCGAGGGGCTGAAGAACCCCGTTGTCGTGCGGGATCACCGGATCGAATCGCTGGTCGACGTCGAGCGCACGCCGTTCGACGAGGCGGTCGCGAAGGCGCTGGGCAGAGCGGTGAAGACCGACGGCGGGTCGCCTTCGAGGCACGAGAGCGACGGTCTCTCCGGGCCTCGTGTCGAGCGCGTCTCCGACGACGAAGCGGAGATGCAGGAGCGCGCCGTTTCGAACGAGGCCACCGATTCGGCGGGTCGGGTATCGGATCGCTGATGAACGGAGCATCCGGCCGGTCAGGGGAGGACGTCGAGCGCTACGGCGACACCTGGGTCTACGAGAGCATCGTCGGCGCGATCCCGGGGGTCGACCTCACGGACTGGCAGGCGATCGCGATCCAGTTGGCGCTCTTCGAGACGGGCGTACTGCTTCTCGCGTGGTTCTACGACGTCTGGGCCGCCGTCCTCCCGGGGACTGTCGCCGTCGCCGTCGCGGCCGCCGGCAGCGGAGTGATGCGGCAGTTCGGCCGGCGGATGCGTCGTCTCGACCTCCCCGAACCGTACCGACGCCTCCTGTTCGGATCGAGCATCGAGGTCGTGCTCGGCATCCTCGCGTTCGTCGCGCTCGTGACGCACCTGTTCGTCTTCGACCCGCGATCGGCCGATCCGCCGCTCCTGGAGTGGCTGTTCGGCCCCGACCCGGCGGTTCCGGTGGTCTACCTCACGCTGTTGATCCTCTGGGACCTCTGTTACCGCATCGGGACCTCGTGGTGGGCCGCGGTCGTGGCCCTGTGGCGCTCGTGGCGGTACGAGTTCGACCCCGAGACGGCCCGTCGACTCAGGCGTCTCGACGCACTCAACGTCGGGTTCGGCCTGACGCAACTCGCGATGGTGCCGTTTCTGCTCGACCGCCCGGTGCTTCTCGTCGCCGTCGGGGGGCACATCGTCGCGGTGACGGTGGTCTCGGCGGCGGCGCTGGCGACGCTACGCGTCCGGGAACCGCACCCAACCGCCAACTGACCGCGCCTCGTCTACCCTTCCGTCCCGAACGTGCGCGGCCGTCACTCGCCCTGCAGCTGCTTGAACTGGTCGAGGAGCGCCTCGGTCGAGTCGCCGGAGTCGTACTCTATGGACCCTCGATACACCGTTCGGTCGTCCGAGAAGTCCGTATCGACCGCACCGTTCTTCCGCTCGCGACGCTCGTGTTCGTCGTCGTCGTATGCGCCCATCGACATGGTACGACATACCGTGTGAATGCAACCCACATATATGTATCGCCGCTCTCGGGGGACGACTGGCGGGGTCGACCGGACGACGGGGGACAGCGCCGCTTCCGGGACACTGTGCACTCGCAGGCGACAGTATAAACCGATCGGCACGTTATCCACGGGTGTGGCACGCCCCCTACGCTTTCGACACGCCCCCGGTCGCTGGACCGAAGACCGGGTGGCGGGTCAGATCTACCGCGATTTAGACCGCAATCTCGGCGCGACGCGTCGAAACCCGTGGTTCAAACAGCCCGACCGGTACAACGGCGAGCGATTCGAGATGGACAACGGCGACGTCGCCCTGTTTCTGTGGAACGACGACGAGGCCTACTGGCTCGGCAACACCGAGACGCCCGAGGCGCTCTGGCGGACCGAGAAGTACAACTTCGGGACCGTCCCCGACGACGTCTCCACGTGGGCCACGCGGGAACTCACCGCCCAGTTACACGAGGAGAGCCCCTGGCTCGAACCGTATCCGCACCTCTCCTGGTTCTTTCTGCCCGTCTTCCTCTCGAAGGACGGTCGCGAGACGACGCGGGAGTTCTTCGACGAACACGCCGCGGGGTTCCCGGACGCGACACGCGAGGAGGCTCTGGAGTTCTACGAGTCGTTCCTTCGGACCCGCGTGCTCGACGAGTGGCGAGAGGTGATGGCCGGCAAACTCGGCACCTCCGAGTACCTCGATCACACCCGGATGACGGCGACGATGGGCGAGTTCAACGTCGGCCACCTGCTCGTCGAGGCCGGCTACGAGATCGAACCCGAGATCGAGGTGTCGACCGGCCACGCCATCGACTACCGCGCGGGCAGCGGCGGCGACGCCGTCCTCGTCGAGGTGACCCGGCCGACGCCGACGGGCGACCGCCGGGCGGGCACGCCGGTCGCGGCCGTCCGCGACACGGCGTCGACGAAGTCGGAGGGCCAACTGGAGGAACACGGCGGCGGCGTCGTCCTGTTCGTCGACTGCTCGTCGTTCCCCGACGACGAGTGGCGATCGGTACTTGCCGAAAAGCCCGAAGTGCACCACCGGCCGGCCGTGGTCTTCCGACTCAGGCCGTCCGGCCGCGTCGAGGGGTACACGAAAGGCAGCGTCCCGCTCGATCTGCCGTTCTAACCGCTGCTACTCGGTCGCTGCTTCGTACAAAAAACCGCGACACTGCTCTTTCGCGTCTCTCAGAACGAGACCTGCTGCGGGCCGTCTTCGCCCATCGCGTAGGCGTCGCGGTCGCTGTAGTACCGTCGGCCGATGGCCTCGTGACCGAGGCCGCACAGCAGCGCCGAGTGGGCGTCGTCGGCGCTGGCGTAGGTCTCTGAACCCGCACGGGCGAGTACGTCTCCGAGGCGGGCGGTCCCGTTGGGGAGTTCGATAGTCTGGTCGCCGTACGCCTCGATGAGGTCCTCGGTCGTTGCCGGGAACTCGTGCGCGTCGATGAGATCGCCGGTGCGGTTCAAGCGCATTGCATCCGTCTCTGATCGCTGGAGGTTCTTAATGGTTTTCTGTTATGGTCTTTATAGACCGGGTATTCCTTTCAGCACCTTACATATCCTTAATCGAAAAATAATCTCACTAATATCGACTTGATGTGACACACTGACCGTGCCGTGGCACAACTGCTTTACTTCGCAGACGCGCATCGAAACGCGTGCAAAGCGAGCGAAACGGCGATCCCACTCCTGGGGATCCTCCGGCGGCGGACCTCCACGTCCACACGACCGCTTCCGACGGCGTTCTGACGGTTCCCGAACTCGCCGACGCCGCACGCGACGGCGGCGTCGACGTCGTCGCCGTGACGGACCACGACCGGGTCCATCCGGACCTGAACGCGCCCGTCCAGACGCTCGACGGCGTGACCGTTATCCGCGGGATCGAGCTCCGCGTCGACGCCGGGGACCAGCGTCTCGACCTCCTAGGGTACGGACTGGAAGCGACCGGGGCGATCGAGACGGTGACGTCGCGGATTCAGCGCGACCGGAAGCGGCGCGGGGCCGAGATCGTCTCGCGCGTCGAGGAGCGACTCGACGTCGACCTCGACGTGGCGCTCGAAGACGGGATCGGCCGGCCGACCATCGCCCGCGCCATCGAGGCGAGCGACGCGCCCTACGACTTCGAGGAGGCGTTCGAGGACCTGATCGGCAACGGCCGCCCCTGCTACGTCGAGCGGTGGGTCCCCTCCTTCTCGGCCGGTGCTGACGTCCTCCGAGAGTCGTGTGCCGTCGTCGCCCTGGCACACCCGTTCCGCTATCCCGATCCCGAATCGGCGCTCGAACGCGCCCGAGAACTCGACGCTGTCGAGCGGTTCTACCCATACAGCGGATCCAGCGCCCAGCGGGAGGATCGAGCGCACCTCGACCGCGTCGCCGCGGACGCGGACCTGCTCGTCACCGGCGGATCGGACGCCCACGACCGGACGCTCGGCGTCGCCGGGCCGCCGTCGACCGAGTTCGACGCCTTCGACGCGCGTCTGTCGGACGTCTGACGCCGATTCTCGGTTGAGATAGCCGCGAGCGTAGACTTAAACCCCGAGGGGACCGAAGGAGGGATATGAAGTGCCACTACTGCGACCGGGACGCCGCCTACGCCGCGGAGAAAGACGGGATCAAGGTCGGACTCTGTGAGCGGCACTTCCGGACGCAGGTCGAATCGCTGGCCGACTCCGAGGAGCTGTCCGCGATCCGCGAGCAGATCGACATCGACCGGACCGAGTAGACCGCTCTCGACCGTCCCGAGGAGCCGACAGCGCGACTCCCCTCTTCTGGTTTTTCGACGTCACCGTTCGGCCAGCGGACGCCCGCAGTCCGGACACTCCTCGTCGACGATCGTCACTGACGCGTCGCAATGCGGACACGTCTCGCGGTAGCACGCTCTATCGCCCATCCTGTCGTGATTCGTTACCGGCTCACATAGTCGCTCCGGCGAGGTCGCAGAGCTACCGAGTCAGACAGCCGGCCGCTCAGCGATTCAGTCGTCGAAAAAGTCGGGTTCGTCGCGAGGCGTTCGGCGCGCGGTTCGTGCGGGGCGTCGGCGTGGGGGGTGTTGGCTACGTGACCGACTTCACATTGCGCCGCCCATGCCGCCCATGCCGCCCATGCCGCCGCCCATACCGCCGGCACCGCCGGGCGCGCCGCCCTCGTCGCCGCCGTCGTCGCTGCCGCCGCCCTTGAGGTCGCCGGCAGCGATGACGTCGTCGATGCGGAGGATCATCACGGCCGCCTCGGTGGCGGACTCGATGGCCTGCGTCTTCACGCGGAGGGGTTCGACGACGCCGTCGTCCTCCATGTCGACGATGTCGCCGGTGTAGGCATCCAGACCCGCAGCGAAGTTGCCGTCGGAGTGCTCCTTGCGGAGGTTGACGAGCGACTCGATGGGGTCGAGGCCGGCGTTCTCCGCGAGCGTGCGCGGGATGACGTCGAGCGCCTCGGTGAACGCCTCGATGGCGAGCTGCTCGCGACCGCCGACGGAGCTGGCGAACTCGCCGAGCTGCATCGACAGTTCGGTCTCGCTCGCGCCGCCGCCGGGCAGGACCTTTCCGTCTTCGAGCGTCGTCTTGACGACGCCGAGGGAGTCCTCGATGGCGCGTTCGAGCTCGTCGACGACGTGCTCGGTGCCGCCGCGCAGGATGAGCGTGACGGACTTGGCGTCCTCGACGTCCTCGACGAAGATTCGCTCGTCGCCGCCGATGTCCTTCTGGGCGACGGAGCCGGCGAAGCCGAGGTCGTCGGCCTCGATGTCGTCGAGCGAGCCGACGACGTTTCCGCCGGTCGCGCGGGCGAGTCGGCTCAGGTCGGAGGACTTCGCGCGGCGGACCGCGAGGATGCCCTCCTTCGCGAGGTAGTGCTGGGCCATGTCGTCGATGCCGTCACCGACGAAGACGACGTCGGCGCCGACGTCGACGAGCTTATCGACCATCTCTTTCAGCTGTTTCTCTTCCTGGTCGAGGAACTGCTGAAGCTGGTCTGGGTCGGTGACGTTGACTTCCGCGTCGATCTCTGTCTCGCGGACTTCGAGTGCGCCGTCGAACAGCGCGACGTTCGCGTCCTCGACGCCGAAGGGCATGTTCTCGTGGACGCGCTCTTTGTCCACGATGACGCCCTCGACGAGCTCGGAGTTGTCGATCGAACCGCCGACGACCTTCTCGACGGAGACGTTCTCCGTGTCGATGTCGTCGTCGTCGGCGACGGCCACCACGGCGTCGACGACGAGTTCGGCGAGCAGATCCTTCGAGGATTCGGCGCCCTTGCCGGTCATCGCCGTCTCGGCGATCTTCACGAGCGTCTCGCGGTCGTCCTCGCTTACCTCGATGGCGTTCTCCTCGAGGATCTCCTTGGCCTTCTCTGCAGCCTGGCGGTAGCCCTGGGCGATCGTCGTCGCGTGGACGTCCTGGTCGATGAGCTCCTCGGCCTGATCGAGGAGTTCACCGGCGACGACGACGGCGGTCGTGGTTCCGTCGCCGACCTCGTCCTCCTGGGTCTCGGAGACTTCCACGATCATGTTCGCCGCGGGGTGGTCGATGTCCATCTCCTTGAGGATCGTGACGCCGTCGTTCGTGACGACGACGGATCCGCCGGAGTCGACGAGCATCTTGTCCATCCCTTTCGGACCGAGCGTGGTCCGAACGGATTCGGCGACCGCTTTGCCCGCCGAGATGTTCATCGACTGCGCGTCTTTCCCCTGTGTACGCTGGGAGTCCTCGCCCAGAATGATCATAGGCTGGCCCTGCTGCATTCGCTGAGACATAATCACCCGTTGATTGTTTGTGATTCTATAAAAAAGCTTCGCTAGCGACAGGCAGAAACGTCATACCGTCCGAAAAATGCGTGTTAATCTCTCCCAATGAACGTATTTATATATTCGATTTCGCAGCCGGTGTGTAAAACTCTATTACCGAGACTGAACATACATCGAGCGATGGGGCTTCGGGAGTTCATCGACGAGTTCGCCGACGGCGACCACGAGACGTCGCTCTCGATCGTCAACAGCGAGCAGCCCCCGATGGTCGCCCGAATGTTGGACTCGCTCTTCGAGGGGCAGCCCGTCGCCGTCGACGAGGTCGCCCGCGTGCTCTCCGAGTCCGACGTGGTCCAGTTGCGGAGAGACGGACGCGTCGTCGCCGAGTCCGAGTTCGGTGACGTCCGCGATTCGATCCTCGCGGTCAACTCCGATCTGTACATCACCGGCACGCGACCGCTGGGAGACGTCGACACGCCCGCCGTCGTTCGCGACTTGGAGGGCACGCGCTTCCGCGTCCGCGGTTACCCCGCCGGGACGAAGGGCAAACTCCTGCTTATCGAGATTTCGCGGTACATCGAGGCGATGGCGCTTCGCCACGGCAGCGGCGAACTCCACACGGGCTTTCAGCGCCTCTCGCGCATCGTCGACGAGCGCGGGACCGAACGCGCCTACGAGAGGCTGGCCGATACGGACCTCGACGTCCACGTGTACGGCGTCGGCGACACCGATCCGCTGGAGTCTCGAGCCCTCACCGTGCACAACGAGGACGTCCCGGAGATCCGGTGCGGGTGGTTCGTCGTCTTCGTCCCGCCGCCGGAGTCCGAGGCGGTCGGTGCGGCACTCGTCGCGATCACCGAAGACGACGTCGAGTGGGACGGCGTCTGGACGATCGACACGGCGAGGGCTCGGCGCGTCGCAACGTATCTCGGGGCTGAATACGGCCAGAACTAGTCTCATTCCGTTCGCGTCGATCGCGACCGCCCGATCTCGGATCGACCGCGGCCGCTCAACCGGACTGCCGGACGTCGAACCCCTGCGTGAGTTCGTTGTGCTTCCGTTCGAGGAACGAGTAGACCGCGCCGTGCGGCGCGCCGTCGAGGATCATCCCCACGGCGCGGCGGACGGCCTCGACCTCTTCGGGTTGGCCGATGATGCCGAGCGTCGTGCCCTTGATGACGACCTCCGCACCGGTGAGTTCCTCCATAAGCTCGCGTGTCCGGCCGTTCTCGCCGATGAGCCGACCTTTCTGTCGCTTGAGGTCGTTCTTGTTACGCGTGTGCGATTCGAGGTCGACGAGTTCGAACGTCCGGAGGTCGTCGTCGAGGATCGACAGCGCCGACTCGGGCGTGAACCCCCGCCCGATCGCCCGGACGATGTCGGGTGCGAGCATCCCGCTCACGGGGTCGCCGACGTCGTCGATCGCGACCGATCCGCTCTCGGAGTCGATATCGAGACGCACTTCGGCCCGGCGCTCGATCTCGCGCATCGTCTCACCGCCCTCGCCGATGAGAACACCGATGCGGTCCTGCGGTACCTTCACGTGCTTCATACGCCGAATACCGGACGGAACGGTTTAAGCGTTTGTTCGTGGTTCGGTCCCACGACTCGCGATCCGCGCGGTTACGCCGACGAACCGTCGGAATTGCGGCGGTCGTCGGAATCGTCGGGGCCGTCTGGCGTCCCGCTCGGATCGGCCTCGACGGACGTGACGAACTCGAAGAGGTCGTCGCCCGTCACGTCGAGCCCCTGCCGGCCGAAGAACGCGGCGACGTTCCGGCAGTCCCGTCGGAGGAACTCCCCGGCGTTCGGGTGATGGACCGTCACCGCCTGTCCGAGGTCGATCACGACGAGTTCGCCCTCGTGGATGATCATGTTGTACTCCGAGAGGTCGCCGTGGACGAGGCCGGCGGCGTGGAGCCGACGCATGTACTCGGAGACGACCTCGTAGGCCGTCTCCGGGTTCTCGACGTCGACCTCCGCCAGCCGCCGCGCCCGGTCTTCGACCAGCCCGACGAGTTCCATCACGAGAACGTTGCGCTCGACGGCGATCGGCTTTGGAACGCGAACGCCCGCCTGTCGGGCGCGCGAGAGGTTCGCGAACTCCTTCTGGGTCCACGCGAGTACGACTTGTTTCTTGTCGTTGCCGATCCCCTCGAAGCGTGGGTCGCCCTCCAGGTACTCCCGCATCTGCCGGAAGTTCGAGGCGTTGATCCGGTAGATTTTCACCGCGACGTCCCGCTCCGTCCCGTCGTCGCTGCCGAGCGCCTCGTAGACGTTCGCCTCTTTGCCGGTCGAAATCGGTCCGCCGAAGGCGTCGATGTGGCCGTCCTGGACGAGTTTGTAGATCGCCGCGAACGTGGCGTCGTCGAAGACCGACTGCTCGACTTTGAACTGGTCGGCGTCCTTCAGCCGCTTGCGGAAGTCGTCGAACTCGCGGTCCCGCCGCCGGGCGATGCGGTCGGCCTCGGTGTCGGAAACGTCTATCTCCTCCCACTCGTCGCCGGGGGCGTCTGCCTCTTCGGGCGCCAAAAAACCGTACTCGTCGGGGTCAGTCACTGAATGTGTCCTTCCTCGCGGAGTTGCTCGGCCTCCGAGTTCTCGTAGCGCCAGGTGATGTCGCCCTTCTCGTCCTGCCAGTCCCACGGTTCGACGAGGACGACGTCGTCCTCGCGGATCCAG
Organism: Halobellus rarus; assembly: GCF_024494595.1. Taxonomy (GTDB): domain Archaea; phylum Halobacteriota; class Halobacteria; order Halobacteriales; family Haloferacaceae; genus Haloquadratum; species Haloquadratum rarum. Next base: position 196,477 of record NZ_JANHDI010000001.1, read on the forward strand.
ATCCGCTTTTGCATCCGGCCGGGGATCCGTGCGGTGCGCTCGACGCCGTCGGCACACCGGACCTTCACGCGATTCGCCCCCAGCATATCCGTGACGACGGCGAACACCTCGTCGTCGTCGGGCATCCGGAGGTCGCGTCGGCCCCCGTTCTCGTCGTCGCTCATACGCGGGCGTTCGTCGCGCCCCGGTTTAAACTCTACGAGAGAGGGCGTCTCCGCCGATGTGGACGCTTCCGCCCGGTCTCTCCAGAGCCACTGCGCTCCGACCGGCGGCACCCAGACGATAGCCTCATACGCCCGCCGTCGGTACCGACCGGTATGGCTTCGGACACGCTTCTCGTCTCCGGCGGTCGGGCGTTGCGGCCGGACGCTACCGTCGTCGAGGCGGACGTCCTCGTCGATCGCGGCGACGGCCGAATCGTCGAAATCGGCCCAGACCTGATGACCGACCGCGACGCCGACGAGACGCTCGACGCTTCGGGTGGGATCGTGATGCCGGGATTGGTGAACGCGCACACGCACGCCGCGATGACGCTTCTCCGCGGCTACGCCGACGACAAGCCGCTCGACGCGTGGCTCCGCGAGGACATCTGGCCCGCGGAGGCCGAACTCACCGCCGAGGACGTCCGCGCCGGGACGGAACTCGGCCTCGTCGAGATGATCCGCTCGGGGACGACGACGTTCGCGGATATGTACTTCCACGTGCCCGAGGTGGTCGCGGCCGTCGACGAGGCGGGGATGCGCGCCCGTGTCGGCCACGGCGTCGTCACCGTCGGCAAGGACGACGAGTCGGCCCGCGCGGACGTCAGAGAGAGCCTCGACGTCGCCCGAGAGTACGACGGCGCGGCCGACGGTCGGGTCCGGACGGCAGTGATGCCGCACTCGCTGACGACGGTCGACGAACCCCTGCTCCGCGAGGCCGTCGCCGAGGCGCACGAGGACGGCATCCCGATCCACACGCACGCGAACGAGACGCGCGACGAGGTCGATCCGATCGTCGAGGAGCGCTCGGAGCGGCCGCTCTCGTACGCCGACGACGTCGGTCTCCTCTCGGACGCCGACTTCCTCGCCCACGGCGTCCACGTCGACGAGAGCGAGATCGAACTCTTGGCCGAGCGCGGGACGGCGGTCGTCCACTGCCCGGCGTCGAATATGAAACTCGCCTCGGGGATCGCGCCCGTTCAGGCCCTCCTCGACGCCGGTGTGACGGTCGCGCTCGGCACCGACGGGGCGGCCTCGAACAACGACCTCGACCTCTTCGACGAACTCCGCGACGCCGCAATGCTCGGGAAAATCGGCGCCGACGACGCGTCCGCGGTTCCCGCCGAAGCGGCCGTGACGATGGCCACCGAAGGGGGCGCAGCGGCGCTGTCGCTACCGGGCGGTCGGGTGGAAGTCGGTGCCGCCGCGGACCTCGCGGTCGTCGACTTCGACGCGCCGCACCTCGCGCCGGCGCACGATCCGGTGAGCCACCTGGCGTACGCCGTCCGCGGCTCCGACGTCCGCCACACGGTCTGCGACGGGCGGGTTCTGATGCGGGATCGAGAGGTCCTGACGCTCGACGAGCGCGAGGTCGTCGAGACGGCACGGCAGCGCGCGGTCGACCTCGTCGCTCGCGCGGAGTGAGGATGCGCCGGCGCACGTACCTCGGACTGTGCGGAACCGCCACGGTGGGGCTTTCGGGTTGCGTGAGCGACACCGCCGGCGTCGACGACTCCGCGAGCGACCCAACGCGGACAACTGCCTCGGTCCACGAGAACTACGCGACGACCGAGATCGAGGTTCGCACACCCGATGGCGACCCGCTCGGATCGGTCACGGCGGCGATCGCCGATACGCGAGAGCTCCGCTATCTCGGTCTCAGCGACACCGAATCTCTGCCGGAGAATCGCGGAATGCTGTTCGTGTACGACACCGTCGACGACCGGACGTTCGTGATGCGGGAGATGGACTTCGGGATCGACATCGTCTACGTCGACGCCGACGGGACGATCACCCGAATCCACCACGCGCCCGAACCCGCTCCCGACGAGGACGGAGAGGCGCAGCGGTACCCCGGCCGCGGCCAGTACGTGCTCGAGGTCGGCTATCACTGGACGACCGATCGCGAGATCACCGAGGGTGACCGGCTGGCGTTCACGCTGCCGGAGTCGTCCGCCTGATCCGGAGCTTCGGCGCTCCGATCACTCCGGTCGGACCTCGACGCCCTCGTCGGTGATCGACACTGTCAGCGACTCGACGGCACGTTCGTACACGCTGGCGTGCCGGCCGTTCTCGGCGTCGACGCGGACCCGCTCTTCGAGCAGCCCCGCCTCGACGAGCTTGTGTGCCTCGCGGTAGACTGTCGACAGCGGGATCCCCGAGCGGTCGCGGAGCTCGCAGGCCGTTCCCGGCCGCCCTGCGGCCTGCAGTAGCTCGGCTCCGGAGTCGCTCGCCAGTAACGTCAGTGCCTCCGACCGCGGTAGTGGGCCCTCCCTCCCGTCTTCGCGGCTCGGATCGCTTTCGGGTGCGGACATCTCCGACGGGCGTACGTTCGGAGGGAGTACTCAAACGTTTACCGGAGGTCGAATCACAACCCGCCGTAACCGTTCTAGTGCTGGCGCAGAGGCTGTCCGTTGCGCTTGGGGCGAACAGTCGGCACCCGCTCTCGCTGACGACCCGCTCCTCCTCGACCGGTGGTCCCCTCGCTGTCCCGCGTCGACGTGCCGAGCAATCGCGACCCGACGCGGGGCGAATCCTACGTCACACCGGTCGTGGTCCCGTGTTCGCATATAAACTTACAGCAGTCTGTCGACGCGAGGCAGTGGTCGTGCCGTTCCCGTATCGCGGTGCCGGACGATTCAGTGGTGGGTCGGGTCACGCGGAGGTACGACTCGCGTGGTTGTTCTAGCAGTTGTACCGCGAGGCTCGCGAACGCGAGCCGAGCGGCATTTTTCCCTCTAGGTTTTTGCGTGGCGGGTTCCCGCAGCGAACGCAGTGAGCGAGGAAACCCGCCACGCCAAAAAGGTAGGTCGGTAGCGTTTTGGCCCGCCTGCCGTAACCGGGAGGTATGAGTACGTATCCACCGATCGGCGAGCAACTCGACGACCTCGAGGCCGCTCGCACCGAGGGACGCCGGAAGATGGACTGGGCGCTGCAACACATGCCCATCCTGCGGGAACTCCGCGAGCAGTTCGAGGCCGAGAAACCGCTCGAAGGGCAGACACTCGGGATGGCGATGCACGTCGAGGCGAAGACGGCGAACCTCGTCGAACTGCTCGCCCTCGGCGGCGCGGAGGTCGCGATCACGGGCTGTAACCCCCTCTCGACGCACGACGACGTGAGCGCGGCGCTCGACGCCAACGACGACATCACCTCCTACGCGAAGCGCGGCGTCGGCGACGACGACTACTACGCCGCCATCGAGGCCGTCGTCTCCCACGACCCGACGATCACCGTCGACGACGGGATGGATATGGTGTACGCCATCCACGAGGACTACCCCGAACTCATCGACACCATCGTCGGCGGGGCCGAGGAGACGACGACCGGCGTCCACCGCCTGCGTGCGATGGACGAGGACGGCGAACTGAAGTACCCGGTCTTCGCCGTCAACGACACCCCGATGAAGCGCCTGTTCGACAACGTCCACGGGACCGGCGAGTCCTCGCTGGCGACCATCGCGATGACGACGAACCTCTCGTACGCGGGCAAGAACGTCGTCGTCGGTGGCTACGGCTACTGCGGGAAGGGCGTCGCGAAGAAGGCCGCCGGCCAGAACGCGAACGTGATCGTCACGGAGGTCGAACCCCGCCGCGCGCTCGAAGCCCATATGGAGGGTTACGACGTGATGCCGATGAACGAGGCCGCCGAGGTCGGCGACGTCTTCGTCACGACGACGGGCAACCGCGACGTCATCACCCGCGAGGACTTCGAGGTGATGCCGGACGGGGCCCTGCTCGCGAACGCCGGCCACTTCGACATCGAGATCGACCTGGACGCGCTCTCGGATCTCGCGGTCGACGAGTACGAGGCGCGCGACGGCGTCCGCGCCTACGAGATGGCCGACGGCCGCCGGCTCAACGTCCTCGCGGAGGGCCGCCTCGTCAACCTCGCCTCGCCCATCGCGCTGGGTCATCCCGTGGAAGTGATGGACCAGTCCTTCGGGATCCAGGCTGTCTGCGTGCGCGAACTCGTCGAGCACGGCGACGAGTACGGCCCCGGCGTCCACGACGTCCCCGACGAACTGGATCGCGAGGTCGCAGAGATCAAACTCGACGCCGAGGGCGTCGAGATCGACTCGCTCAGCGACGCCCAGGCCGAGTATATGGACAGCTGGAGCCACGGAACGTAACCTCGGCGTTCGACCGCGTCCGGTTTCGGCCGTGACCGCGATCGGCTACTGGCCCCACGTCCACTTCGCGTCGAGGACGTACCGATAGATCCCGCTCACGAAGATCGCCACGGCGTTGGCCGCGAGATACAGGAGTGCCGCCGACTCGACGAGCAGATACAGCACCGCGAGCTGGATCGGGATCGCCGTCCCGCGGACGACGTTCGTCTTGAGTAGGCCGTAGAGGAACTCGACGGTCCCGGTGTTCTGCGTGGCCTCGAACGTCCAGGCGTTGTTGAGGACGTACGAGAGCACGATCGTGATCTCGATCGAGAAGAGCGCACCCAGGAGGTAGAACAGTCCCGCGACGTCGACGAACAGCCACAAGAGTACCATCTGGATCCCGGCGGTGACCGCGCCCACGATGACAAACCGACGCAACTGAAGCGCGAGCGGGCCGCTATGGAGGTTGCGAAGGAAACTCCGGAGCATCTTATCTGTAGCCCAGCGCTTCCAGCCGCGCGCCGAGGTCCTCGTCGACGTCCCCCGCCGTCGCCGCGGCGTCGCCCCGCTCTCGGAGCAGTTCCGCGTGCGCGTCGACGATCGGCCGGAAGCGCTCGACGACCGCCCGCGCGTCGCCCTCGGCCTCGTCGGAACGGTCGTCCTGTTGGGTCGGGTCGTCGGGGCGGTAGTACACCTCTTCGGTCTCCGTGTCGACGTTCCGGATGTACGTCCAGTCGCGGTCGCGGACGCTCACCAGCAGGTCCCCGTCGTCGAGCGACCGCGGGATCGGCTGGGCGGTCACGTCGTCGCCGCGAACGGTGACAGAGACCACCGGTTCGTCGGCCGGCTCGTCGCCGTCGAGGACGGTCGACGCCAGCGAGTCGCCGGTCCACTCGCCGGGGGCGTCGATCCCGAGCAGGTCGGTCACCGTCGGCGGGATGGCGTCGAGTCCGACCTGCTGTTCGACCCGTCGTCCCTCCGCGCCCGGGACGTCGACGACGAACGGCACGTTGATCAGTTCGTCGTACAGCTTCGGGTAGTGCGCGAGGTGCCCGTGCTCCTGGAACTCCTCGCCGTGGTCACCCGCCAGGACGACCGCCGTCTCGTCGTCGAGGCCGTTGGCTGCGAGTTCGTCCAGCAGTCGGCCGATACTGGCGTCGACCTGTCTGGCGGCCGCCTGGTACAGCGTGCGAAGCTCGTTGAGTGTCCGCTCGTCGACCTCCCAGCCGAGACCGGTCCGCGTGTGCGCGTGGAGCATCCGATGGGTGCCCAAGATCCCGTCTGAGACCTCGCGGATGTAGCGCGGCGCGGGCACGTACGGCGTGTGGGTGTCCATATAGTGCACCCAGAGGAAGAACGGCCCGTCGGCCTCTTCGAGGAACTCGGTCGCGGCGTGTTCGACGTCGAACATCCGCGAGGTGTCCAGAAACGGTCGGTCGTCGGTGTTGCCGGCGAGCCGCGATCGGATCCGGCGGACGGGCGACGCGGCCAACTGGAGCCACGCCTCGATCGTGGGATGCGTCGCGAGATATCGGCTGTAGATGCTCGATCCGACGCTCGCGACGAACGGCTCGAACTCGTCGAAGCCGTCGTCGTATCCCCAGTGAGAGGTGAGAAAGCCGTTCGCGGCGTTGAACCCGCCGGTCGCGACGCCCGAATCCGAGACCGTCCGGGCGAGCGTCGGCACGTTCTCGACGCCGATCTCGCCGGAGTCTGCGAACACCGGCCGCGATGCCAACATCGAGGGAAACGAAAACGGCGTCCAGTTGCCGGTCGCGAACGCCCGCTCGAACACCGTCCCGCGGTCGGCGAGGTCGTCCATTACTGGCGTGTGTCGGCTCCGGTCGTACGCACCGATGGCGTCGGCTCTGAGCGAGTCGACGGTGACGAGAACGACGTTCGAGACGGGTGTATCTGTGTTCATGTGTGTGCGAACTCGTTCGACGAGGGCACATCCACCCACGGAACGACGTATTACCCGAATGATGGCATTTTAGACATATATACCCGCGGATTTGTTTCAATCGGCCTGATCGACCGGTCTCGGCGGGTCAAGGCGCCATTTGCGCCGTTTCGCGGTCTCGTATTCAGGCCTCGTCTCACTCGGTGTCGGCGTCGCGCGATCGTTCGGGCGTGGGCTTGGAAACGCTACTGTGATCTCGGAAGCGCTACTGTAATCAGTCGTAAACGCCACCGTCCGCGTATGTCCTCGAATCGGAAGGGCGACCGCCGCGAGCGCGAACTGGTCAACCGCCTCGACGAGGCCGGGTTCGCCGTGATGCGTGCGCCCGCCTCCGGATCGGCGACCGAGCGGGAACTCCCGGACGTGCTCGCCGGCGACGGCGACGTCTTCTACGCCATCGAGGCGAAATCCAGTTCCGGCCGACCGATCTACCTCTCCGGCGAGGAGGTCGAGGCCCTGATCTACTTCGCGCAGAACTTCGGCGCGAAGGCGCGGATCGGCGTGCGCTTCGACCGCGAGGAGTGGTTCTTCTTCCACCCGGGCGACCTCCACGTGACCGACGGCGGCAACTACCGAGTCAAAAAGGAGACCGCGCTCGCGGAGGGCGAGGGCTTCGACTCGTTCGTCGGCGGCCCCGCGCAGTCACGGCTGACCGACGTCGACGAGGGTGTCGAGTAGGGGCGGCGGGCTGTCGTCGACGGTATTTCCCCCGCCGTCTTCGACCCCGACGCTGCCGCACCGCACTCCGGGCGCCCCGCCCCCATCGAGGTGCTGCAGTCGCGAGGCGGGGAACAGATAGCGCCGTTCCGCCTCCGTGTCGGCCGGGAGCGACGCCACGTAGACCGCCGCGAACACCGGCTCCTGCCCGCCGTAGGCGGCGTTCGTCTCGTACGTCGAGACGAGACGCCCCTCGTCGGTCCGCGTCTCGTCCGCCCGCTCGCCGACCGACTCGACGACCACGAGGAGCGTTCCGGTCTCTCGATCCCGGACGATATCGCCCGTCGCGTGATCGTGCCGGTCACAGAGCGCCGGACTCCCGTCGTCGATCGGTCCGAAGGTCCGGCCGCCGCAGACGGCGCAGACGCGCTCGCGCTCGTTCGGTCCGGGGACGACCCCCGCCTCGATTTCGAGGCTCACGCGGCGGATGTGCTTGCAGCGAGCGCCGCGGATCGCGTTGTCCGGACATGTGCAGGTCGTCCGCCCGGCGGCGACGACGTAGGTCCCGCCGTCGCTCTCGACGACGTAGCGGCCGTCTCGCAGCGGTCTGACTGTCATCGGTTCGGCCCGTGCGCGGTACGCGCGGCCCTCGTATCCGTCGGCGGGAAACGTCCCGCCGGTCGGGAACGCCCGGTTATCCGGGTTGAAGGCGGTCGATCCCCGGGGACCGCCGGCGGCCGCTTCTCCGGACCGGCGGCCGTCAGCGTCGCGCGGCCGGCCGGGACCCGTTTCTCTCGACGCGGTCGGTTTTCCTGACGCGGTTGGTTTTCTGGTGTGCGTCATCGGTGAATCTCCCGAGAGTGCGGTTCCGTCGCCGGCGAGCCGCGCTCTCGTTACATACGAGTACGCGCTCGACGAACCTAAACCCTCGTTTCAGGTGGAGTTCGGCGGCGTCGCGTCGCATCGAAGCCCTTTTAGAATGTCCTCCGGAAGGCAGCGGTATGGATATCGACGCGGCGATGCGCCGGAAGATCGTGGTCTCTATCGTCTCTGTCGGTGCGTTCTTCGCCCTCTTCGTCGGCATCGGTGCCACGTTCGGCCCCGATCTCGGCGAGACCGGCGGCCTCGCGCTCGTCGGTGCGATCGCGCTGTTCGTCCTCGTGATGGCCGGCGTCGGCGTGATTCTGCAGGATTGAGCCCCTCGGTGTCTCTCTCCGCTCTGTTATTGGCGTCTGCGACCACCTCTGACGTTCCCGAGCGTTGTCGATCGTTATTCCCCGCCCGCGGCGGTCTCGCGCCAGTCGCGGACGTCGCCGGCGTCCCGGAGCGCGTCGGTGTAGTACGACAGCGGGTGCGAAATCGTCTCACAGCGCTCGTCCGGATCGACGCAGGTCCCGTACCCCTTCATCGTCGCACACGACGGCGGCGGGTACTGCGTCCCGTCGCTCTCCGCGAGGTACTCGACGCGCGTTTCGATGCGCGCGCCGGCCTCGCTCTGGGCGTCGACGTCGAGGAGCGTCGTCACGTCGCCGCGGTCCATCCCGAGGGCCACGAGGAAGGAGACGAGCGAGAACTCGGCGTGGTCCGAGAGCGACTCGTCGCCGCGGGCGCGGCGGACGAGCGTCCGCATACACGGCGGAAACAGGGCCGGAGCGACGGTGTCGACACGCCGGGAATCGACGGCGTCGTGGTCGTCGAGCAGACCCCGGAGCTCCGAGACGGCACCCTCCAGCGCCCCCGCGATGGCGTCGCCGCCGTCGGTGCCGCGGACCTCGAACGGGAGACCCTCAGCCACGCGCCGCTCCACGGCCGCTTCGAGGAGTCGCGAGAGGTGATCGGCGGGGATCCGGACCGCGCCGTCCGCGACCTCCCGGTTGACCAACCGCCAGCGTTCGCCCCAGTCGGCGTCGGCGAGGTCCAGATACGGACCGATTCCGACCCAGTAGTGGGTGGGGCCGCGACCGCCGCGGCCGCTCCCGCTCCGACCCCCGCGTCCCGTCGTCTCTCCACCGGGTCCGTCCCGTTCGGGCCGGACGGCGTCGGAGAGGTCGAACTCCCGAAGAACGTCTTCCAGCGACGCGCGCCGCCGCCCCGTACTCCGGATGTCGTCGTCGCCGGCCGCGAAGTCGTCCTCGAACCGCTCGCGCGCCGTCGCGGCCTCCGCCGTGGCGTACTTCTCGACGGCCGCCGGCGTCTCGATCAGCGAGACGAGGATCCGCGCGATCGGATACGAGAGCAACTTCTCGCGGTCGTCCCACCGCGAGGGATCCTCGGGGGCGACGCTACCCTCCATCAGCGCGCGTTCGACCCGCTCTGTGGCCCGCTCGACGGCGGGGGCGTCCTCGGCGATGAGCGCCGCCGGCGAGATGTCGGCCTCGCGGACGGCCTCGCGCGCCCCCTCGAAGAACGGATAGCGCGCGTAGAGCGGGTCCATCGGCATCGCCCTTCTCTTTCCCCTGCCGCCGAATAAACACGACGATCAGGTGGCTCGCGGTGCTCGCTTGGAACCGGACGCCGAATCCGTCGCCGGCGACGCCCCAGACGCCGTTCTCTCCCCCGATGTTCCCGCTGCCGGCGACGTCGTCGCCTCCTCGACGTTGCCGCCGGCCGCGACACCGTATCATCTAAGACGGACCCGCGCTTTTCTCTCCCCGTGCCGCAGTTCGACTACCCGTGTCCCGACTGCCGGGCCACGAACAGCCTCCACGACGCCGACTGCGAGTTCGAGGGGACGCCCTGGCCGGACGTCGAGAAGGCCTACACCGATATCGTGGCCCGACTCACGGCCGCGCCGACCGAGGAGGCGGACCTGTACGACGCCGTCGACGGCGAGTGGGGGGCGCTCCACCGCGCGGCGCTGGAACGCCTGAAGCGCGACGAGCGGGTCACCGAGGGCAACGACGTGCTCCGCCTCCGCACGTCCGAGGAGTTCCGCGAGGAGGTGTCGGAGCCGACCCGCGAGCCGATGCGCACCCTCTACCGCAACGGGAGCGTCCCCGGCTGTCACGACAACGCGGTCTTCGCGATGATCGCGTGGTACGAGATGGTCGGGCTCTCGTGGTCGGAAACGCGCGAGAACGTGATCGAGTGGCTCCACGACAGCGGCGCGTGGGCCCGCGGCGGCTTCGAGGAGCCCTCCCCCGAGGCGCTCGTCGACGCGAAGCGCCACGTCTACGAGGCGGGCTACGGCTGGAAGGAGAAGGCCGAGGCGGCCAAGCGCGTGATCGATCGACACCGCGGGTGAGGGGTCGGCCGCGTGCCGCTGCCAGCTCTTTTGGATCCTCTACTTCGTTCGCCAGGACGCCGCAGCGTTATCCCGCTGGGACCCTTGGTAACAGTATGCATTCGACGCCCGTCCGACGCGCCGCGGTGGGCGCCGTCGTCGGAATCGTGTGGCTCGCCGGCCTGTATCTCGCCGCACCGCTCGTCGGGGGCTTCGCCCCCGTCGCCCTCGCGGAGGGTGTCATCGTCCGCTCGCCGGGGTGGCTGTCCACGCTGGCGGTCGGCGTCCTGGGGTTCTCCGCGAAGCCGGTGCTGCTGGGATCGGTGCTCGTCGGGGCCGTCGCCGTCTCAGCCGTCGCGTGGGCTCTCTGGCCGTGGGAGCGGTCCGAGGCGACGCCGCTGGCCGGCGTTCTCGGGGTGGGTGCGACCGTCGCGGCCCTCGCGGTGGCCGGTGGAACGCTCTCGCCGGGATCGGTTCTCGGGGTCGCGCTCGCGGTCGCGCCGCCGTACGTCGCGAGTCGACTGCTCTCGACGGCGACGACTCCTTCCTCGCCCGACCGACGACGGTTCCTCCGCCGGATCGGCACCGTCGCCGTCGTCGGGACGGGATCGCTCCTCGGACTTCGTGCGGGGTTCGATCGGCTCGTCGGTGGAGGGGGTCGCGGTGGTTCCGCGGGCTCGGGCGGAAGCGGCGGAGTCGCGGGCGGCACAGGCGATAACGTCGACGACGCTGACGGCGCTTCGACTCCCAGCGAGGGCGATCCTCGGTTCGACTTCGCGGGGATGCCGGCGGCGGTCACGGCACCGGAGGACCACTACGTCGTCGACATCAACATCCGACCGCCGGACGTCGACCCCGACTCGTGGACGCTCGACGTCGACGGCGCGGTCGAGAGCCCGTACGACCTCTCGTACGACGAACTACGCGACCACGAGGCGAGCGTCGAACAGGTCACGACGATGGTCTGTATCTCCAACCCCGTCGGCGGCGACCTCATCGGGACCCCTCGCTGGACGGGCGTTCAACTGTCGGATCTCGTTGCCGAGGCCGACCCCGCCGACGGAGCGGTCGACGTCGTCACCCACGCCGCCGACGGGTACAGCGAGGCGATCCCGCTCGAAATCGTCGAGCGCGAGGACATCCTGATCGCCTACGAGATGGGGTCGTCGCCGCTCGCGACCGAACACGGTTTTCCGGCCCGGTTGCTCGTCCCCGGCCGGTACGGGATGAAGATGACCAAGTGGATCACGCGGATCGAGGTCTCGGCGGCCGATCACGAGGCCTACTGGGAGGAGCGCGGCTGGGACGAGGAGGCGGTCGTCAACACGATGTCGTACGTGCGCGGCGTCGAGCGCGACGGCGACCGAGTCACCGTCGGGGGCGTCGCGTTCGGCGGCCTGGAGACCGGCGTCGAGGAGATCGCGGCCGTGGAAGTCAGCGTCGACGACGGCGACTCCTGGAACGAGGCCGAGCTGGAGCCGCAGATCGCACCGCACGCGTGGCGGCGCTGGCGGTACGTCTTCGACGCCCCGGATCGCTCCGGGTTCGCGGTCGTCGTCCGGGCGATCACCCGCGACGGGACCGTCCAGACGGAGACGGGGGCCTCGCCCCGTCCCAGCGGCGCGACGGGGTGGCACAGACGCTACGTTCGGGTGTGAGGTACTGGAACGGGAGAAGGGAGGAGAAGAGCGCTATTCGCTCTGGATGCGCGGGGCGAGCATGTACGTGACGTTGCCCTGCCCCTCGGCGACCGCGTAGTGGATCTTCACCGGGAACTCCTCGCCGAGTTCGATGGTGACCTCGGCGGCCTTCGGGATCGCCTTGTTCATGTCCTTCAGGTAGTCCAGCGAGAACAGCGAGTCGGCCGTGCCGGCCGTGAGCGCGATGAGGTCGTCGGCGTCGAGCTGGAAGTCGACGTCGTCGGTGTCGCCCTCGGCCTGGATGTGGAACGCCTCCTCGTCGGCGTCGACGCGGAGTCGGACGTGATCGGAGACCATGTCGGCGGCTTTGATCCCGCGGTCCAGCTGCGCGCCCTCGAGGACGATTTCGGCCGCGAGGTCTAGGTCTGGAATGTCGGGCTCCTGTCGGATCGAGTCGGGATCGATGAGCGCGAGCGTCGAGGAGAGGCCGTCCATCCGGATGTTGAGCTTCCGGGTCTCCTCGTCGAGTTCGAGTTCGACGAGTTCGTCGCCGCTAGCCATCCCGACGAAGTCCTCGAGTTTCGCGAGGTTGACGCCGATGACGCCCCCGTCGGCCTCGTAGGACTCGAAGGCGGCGGCGTCGAGCGAGAGATCGACCATTCCGACGTTCGCGGGGTCGACGGCGCGGATCGACAGTTCGTCCTCGTTCAGCCGGATCTTGCACTCGTCGACCAGCACGCTCACCGAGTCGAGCGCGTCCTGGAGCGTAGACGCGCTCACGATGGCCTTGAACATATGCACGCTGCTACGACAGCGGGCTTAAAAATACTCCTGATTTTTTCTCACGCGCGCGTCGCAGTCAGGCCTCTGAACGAGTCACTCGGTACGCCCCGAGGCCGACGGAGACGGTTCCGAAGATCCCGACGAGTATCGGGACGCCGGGGAAGGCCGGGATCGATCCACTCTCGGAGGAGGACGTCTCCACGGCCCCCGCCGTCGAGTTGGTTCCCGCTGTCGACTCCGCGGCGTCCGTCCGGGCACCGGCGACATCGGCGCTGATCGTCTCGCCCGCCTCCAACGACTCGTTCGTGGTGAGCATCGGGATCGGTGCCGATCCGGTTCGGAGGTTTTCGGAGTGACGCACCCGAGACGGATCGTATCCCTGCAGGACGACCGCGAGAGAGGTCGTATTCCGTCGGATCTCTTTCTCGAACTGCGTCCCGGTGAGGTCGTAGGCCACGCCGACCTGCGCGCTTCCGTTCGCCGGAACGCTGACGTTCAGTTCGACGCCCGCGTCCGTCTGCCGATACTCCGCCTGCGAACCGTCGACCATCGCGGCGTACGGCGACGCGTCGGCGGGCAGCCCGATCGTCACGGTCCCGAGGAACGGCCGGTCACTCGGGTTCTCGAAAGCTATCGTCTCGATGGCGCTCGGGGCGTCCGAGTCGTTCCCGGGCGGCACGATCTGGACGACGTGGCCGGTCGGCGTCCGGTTCGCGACACCGAGTACGGACGTGTCGTTCGTCGGCGGCCGCGCAGTGACCGTCACGTTCTGACTCGTCGACGGATCGACGGTCCGCCGGTACTCCGCGTTCCCGACCGTGGTGCGGAGTTCGTACGTCTCGTCGGATTCGAGGGGACCGAACGCGAACGCGCCCGTCTCGTTCGTCCGCCCCGTATCGACGACGAACTCGTTCTCGTCGATCAGTTCGACGACCGCGCCGGACTGTGCGGTCCCGTCGGCGTCGACGACCCTCCCAGAGAGCCGCTGGGACAGCTCAAATTCGACCTGCGTTCGGTCCTGCAGCACTTCGTAATGCGTCGCACCGCCGTGTTCGATCCGGACGGCATACGCCGGCGCATCCGGCGCGTCGACCGAGAAGGACGATCCCTCGACCGTCGTGGTCACCGCGTCCTCCGCCCGCTGCCGTTGCTCGGTGAGGGGTACGACCTCGACGCGAGCGCCGTCTGCACTCCCGTCGTCGACGGTGACCGTGCCGCCCACTGTCGTCGTCGCGCTGGCGACGGGAACGAACCCGAGCGCGCTGAGGACGACGAGGAGCGCGAGCAGTCTCCTCATCAGTCCGACACCTCCGTGACGCCCTCCGGACGACTCTGCGACGACGAGGCTGACTCCCCGTACCCGGCGATCGAGTTCGTCCGAACGCCGTGTCGCGGGTCGAAGAGCAGCACGAGCACCATCCCGACGAGTAGCGACACGATGCTCAGCCGCATCAGCGTCATGAAGGGAACCCGCTTGACGGACATCGAGGCGGTCCCGTCACTGACCCCGGCGATGACGTACGTGTCGACGAGCGGTCCGCGATCGATCAGCACGTCTCTGACCTGAAGCCCGCCCTGCTCGGGATACTCTCGCTGTCCGGCGACGCCGGAGACGACGAGACCGTTATCGTCGTACACCGCGACGGACACGCCGGTGGCGATCACCCGAGTCGGAACGGCCGCGTCCGGTGGGTCGTCGGCGGGACCGACGGTTTCGGGTCCGGCGAGCACGATGGCGTCAGCGGTCGGGACGAACTCCCACATCACCTGTCCGCGGGCGACGATCTCCTGGCCGGTTTCGACGCCCACCGTTCCGTTCCCCGCGATGCCGACCCACACCTGGGAGTCGTCGAGTTGTACCACTGTCGCCCGTGGTCCCTCACGTATCGCCGTCACCGTCCCGTGGACGGTCTGCACTGACGTGTTCAACGACTGTCCGCGAGTGAGGACCTGCGACGAGGTGAGCGCGTACGTTCCCGGTTCGGGATCGTTCGGGAACTCGCTTCGCTCGTACCCGAGCACGCGGATGTCGTACGAGGACGTGCCGACGTCGCGCTGGGACGTGTCGACTGCGCCGGCCGCGACGCCGGTCGCCATCACCGACGCCTGTCCGGCGAAGAGATACATAAACGGCAGCGAGAGCACGAGCAGCGCCGCGCCGACGTGGATCAGCGTGATCCCCGTCTCTTTCAGTTTCGCGTCTCGACTCCCCGTCGCGGCGATCCGCCCCCCCGTTCGCTTGACCGTCCCGAGAATCGCGTACGCCACGGGTGGCAGCACCGAGAGCGCGCTCGCGTTGCCGATCACCTGATAGATGAGCGCGTCGCCGGGGCGAGCTGACGCCAGTCGCCACGTCTCTGAGGGCGCGACAGCGGCACCGACGAGCGTCGCGAGGCCGAACACCGCCAGTCCGGCGAGACTCCGGCGCAGGCCCTCCCGGTCGTAGTCCATGTAGAACCCGAGGAGGAGCAACAGCGCGAGGACGAGCGGGAGACTCCACAGGTTGTAGTAGTGCGACTCGACCGACACCTCGAGCCCCGTCATCGCGCTCCGCAGTACCGGGAACGAGAGTCCCCACAGCGAAACGAAGGTCAGCAGTCCGAAGAGGAGGACGGCGAGGTGAAGCAGGTTCGAGCGGGTGACCCATCTTGCGAGACGGCTCTCATCGGTCCCCTCGGTACCGGATGTGTCGTCGCCGCTCTCTTCGGTCATCGCCCAGTAGGCGAGCGGCAGCACGACGCCGAGAACGGTTGTTACGCCCATCAGTACGAGGAACGACGCGCCGATCCCACCGTCGGCGAACGAGTGGATGCTCCTGAAGACGCCGCTTCGGACCACCGACGTCGTGTACACCGCGAGCGCGAACACGCTGGCTGTCATCGCGGGCGCGAGGATTCGATACCGCCCGCCCGGTCGGTAGTTCGTGACCGCGTGCAACGTCGCCGTCAGGAACAGCCACGGGATCAGGATGGCCGTCTCGACCGGGTCCCACGCCCAGATACCGCCCCAGCCGAGCACCGTGTAGGACCAGAGTCCGCCCAGCGCGACGGCGGCGGTGAGAAACAGCCACCCGAGTCGGAGCCAGCGGGTAACGCTGCCGACCCACGTCGAGAAGAGGCCGTCGTCACCGCGGAACAGCGCGATGAAGTGCGCGGCCCCGATTGCGAACGGCATCGTCAGCAGCGCGTAGGAGACGAACATCACCGGCGGGTGGATCGCCATATACGGATCGACGAGGAGGGGATTCAGCCCCTGCCCGCTCGTCGGCGTGAATCCCGGCGGCGCGTTGGGGAACGCCGTCCGAACCGAGGCGAACGGGCTCTGCAGCAACAGCATCGCCGAGAAGTACGTCACGACGCCGATGGTGAGCGCGTGGACGAGCTTCCCGCGCCGAGTCGGGAAGCCCCGCGTCACGCCGGCGATCAACGCGACGACGGCGACGATCGACGCCCACAGGAGCACCGATCCCTCGTTTGCCGCGTACACGCCCGTCACGCGGTAGAGCACCGAGAGATACGCCGCGGTGTTCTCCCACACGTACGCGTTCGAGTAATCGAGACTCACGAACTGGTAGGTGAGGTGCGCCAGGGCGGCAACCAGCAGCACCGCCGTCCCCGCGGTCAGTTTCGGGACGTACGAGAGGTACCGGTCGTCGTCGACGAGATACGACCGCGTGAGAAGGGCCGTACTCACCACTCCGGAGAGGAACGCGAGCGCCAGCAGGATCGTCCCGGGATTCACTGTGCGGCCTCCGTCGTCGACGCTGCGGCGCTTCCGGGCGTCGAGGTCGGCCCCGCGGTGGCTGTCGTAACCGATCCGTCATCGGCCGTCTCGCCGGACTGGTAACGTTCCTCGGCCGTCTCCAGGTACGTGAGGAAGTCCTCTGTCGGGGCGTAGCCGGGAATCCGCGTGAGCACCTCCCCGTCCGGCGTCACGATGACGTGTTGGGGCGGATAGTTGACGTTGTACCGCTGCTGTAACCGCGTGGCATCCTCGGCGTCGCTGTCTAAGTTCACCGCTACCTTCGTGAAGTCGTCGAGCTCAGATCGCACCGCCGGATCGCTGTAGTGGTTCTGGTTGTAGTCCTCACAGTAGGTACACCAGGTCGTCCAGAAGTAGATCACGACCGGTTCGTCCTCTGCGGCGGCGGTTTCGACGGCGTCGGCGTAATCGGTCTGCCACCGCGTCTCCCCGTGGTGGGAGTACCCCTCTCCGGAGAGTACGGGCGCCGCGTTCATCGAAACGTAGCCGATTCCGAGCAGTGCGGCGAAGAAGGCGATCGTCATCGCCTTTCGTGGGTTCATCGATATCTCCGGCTATTGGACTGTCGTAGTAAAATCTACCGCCGTCGTCCCGCTGGCCGAGTGTAGTATTGAACTTACTTAGCACGATCTATTGGTTGTAATCTATGGTAATTCCGAAATACAACCCGAATTCCGAATTTTTCTCCTTACGGTTGTGCAGAGGGGAACCTTTATTATTCGCCTATTTGGATTCTGAAACACGATATCGCAGAGGGATCCGATAAATGACAGACGAGATAACTTCCAGGTGGGTCAACGGATGAGTCAGGGCGACTCGACGCTCTTGCTCAAACCCGTCCTTCTAGTCTTCGGGACGGTTTTCGCCGCCATCGTCGTCGTGTTCGCCATCAACGGAGCCATCGCGTTCCTCGGCGGCCCGGGGGACGCGCCGGCCGCGAGCGCCGGCGGTGGCGAGGTCCGCGAACTTCCTGGCACGTGGAACGGCAGCAAGTGGTACAGCGAAGACCTGCGCGAGCAGGGGTTCGAGTACAAGAACGCGACCGCGGGCGAGGAGGTCAACTTCGTCCCCAAGGAGATGAACAACTCGACGCTCCCGGAGAACGAGAACCGCCGGGAGCTCATCCGTGAGGGTCGTGCGATCTTCGCGAACACCTCCAACGAGATGCCCGAACACGTGGGGAACGACCTCTCGTGTGCGAACTGTCACGGCGGAGGCGACCTCCCCACGACCACCGGAATGGTCGGACAGGACATCGATATGATCCCGCTCGTCGGGACTGCAGCCGGCTATCCCGAGTGGACCGGCCGCACCCAGCGGATGCGGGACATGCGTCAGCGGATTATGGGCTGTTTCCTCCGGAGTATGAACTCGCCGGGCTCCGAGGAGGGCGTCCCCGCGTACGACAGCCGCGAGATCCAGGCGATGGAGTCGTATATGGTCTGGCTGAACAAGGGGACGCCGAGCGAGACTGTCCCCTACTGGCGGCACATCGAGAAACCTGAGGGCGACGAAAAGGTCCCGGTTTCGGAGGTCAATCCCGTCCGCGGGGCCGAGCTGTACCTCGAGAACTGTGCCTCCTGTCACGGGGCGGACGGACAGGGAACCGAGGGGCAGTACCCGCCGCTTTGGGGTGAGGACTCGTTCAACGATGGGGCCGGAATGGGTCGCATCTACACGTCCGCGGGCTTCACTCGCGAGGCGATGCCCTACGGCGCGGCACATACGTTCTCCGACTGGGAGGACGTCCAGGACGTCGCTGGGTTTATGAACGCCCACGAGCGGCCGCACCTCCCGCGACAGCCCAAAGACTGGGCCGCCGCCGGTGCGCCCGACGAAGCGGTCTACTACAACCGCACGCAGCAGCGTCTCGGATACGATATGAATCCGATGACGAAGAAGCTCATGCTCGCGGACATCCCGATCGACGACTCTGAGATCAACGAGAGCGTGATCCCCGACAACGTCGAGCGATACGACCAGCCGCTTCGGAACGAGTCCGTCGACGGGTCTTGGGAGACGACGTGGATCCGGACCTACGAGGACGTCGACAACTCGACGAGCGACGACGCCGCGAACCAGTCGTCGGTGACCGCACAGGACGCGGTCACGACTGCCTTGGCGTCCGAGCGATCCACGGGCGAGACGGCGAGCTAACGAACCTACGACGATCAGTATCGAATGATAACCGACCCGACCGCCGTCACCGTGTTTCTCGCGGGCTTTCTGACGATCCTGACTCCGTGCTGTCTCCCGATGATTCCCGTCCTCGTCGTCGGCGCGAACGGGCACGCGCTGCGGCCGGTCGCGATCGTCGTCGGGAGCACGCTGACGTTCACCGCGCTCGGCGTCCTGACCGGAATGGTCGGCTCCGTGACGCCGGACACCGTCCGCGCGCCGTTCGCTGTCTTGATGCTGGCGTTCGGTGCCGTGATGGCCGACAACGACCTCAACGAGGTCTACTCGCGGTACGCCTCCCGTCTCGCCGGGCGGGCGTCGCGGCTCACCGGCCGCATCGACGAGGACACTCACCCGCTGGGTAACGCGTTCTCGGTGGGGCTGCTTCTGGGCGTCATCTGGCTCCCCTGTGTCGGCCCCGTTCTCGGTGGCGTCTTGGCGTACGTCGGGACGACGGCGGACGTCGTCGGCAGCGCTCGGCTGTTGGCGACGTACGGGGCCGGTTTTTCAGTCCCGCTCCTGGGCGTCGCGTACCTCGGGCAGGCCGGCAGCACTCGACTGCTCGACTCGGTCACGAGCGGAGCGTCGACCGAACTGTTCAGAACGGCGACCGGCTACGCGCTCGTCGCGCTCGGGATCGCTGTGCTCTTCGGTCTCGACAAACTCGCACTCGCATCGGTAACGACGTGGCTCTAACAGTATGAACGGTAACTCATCGACGGACGACGGGGACGCTCGCACGCACGAGAGCAGAGGCAGCAACGTTCGATTCGCCCGGATTATCGGGACGGTTACGGGTATTCTCCACCGCGTGACAGGTAGTCGGTTCGTCGCGTGGGGGGCATTCGGCTTCGGACTGCTCTCGATGGTGCTGGTCTTCGGGGTCGCGTCGGACACGATGTACGG
This sequence comes from Halobellus rarus, assembly GCF_024494595.1. Taxonomy (GTDB): domain Archaea; phylum Halobacteriota; class Halobacteria; order Halobacteriales; family Haloferacaceae; genus Haloquadratum; species Haloquadratum rarum. The sequence goes on from NZ_JANHDI010000001.1 coordinate 215,903, forward strand.
GATCGAACACGGCGCGAACCTCCTCGCGTACTGGCACATCTCGCTCGCGTGGGTGGCCGCGGCCGCGCTCGGATCGACGTTCGTCGGCAGCGCGCTGTATCTGCGCTATCGGGGGCCGTTCTGGAGCCGGCTGGCGCACAGTTCCGGTGAACTGGGGTTCCTCTTCGCGACGTTGACGCTGCTCCTCGGCAGCGCGTGGGGACGCGTCATCTGGAACTCCTGGTGGGAGTGGACCGACGTCAGGCTGGTGACGTTCCTGATCGTGTGGTTCATTTACGCCGGCTATCTGGTCGTCTACTCCGCGACCGACGCCCAGTCCGGCGACCGGTACGCGGCGGTCTACGGCGTCGTCGGATTCGTGACCGTTCCGCTGTCGTACGCGTCCACGCGGCTCTGGACGCCGACGTTCCACGAGACCACGATCGGAAACAGCGGCGTCAGCGCGAACATCGATCCGCTGACGCTCGTCGTGACGCTCGTCGCGGCGACGTTCCTCTATCTCTACCTGCTGGGCATTCGGATCCGCATCCACGAACTCGAACAGGACGTTCGCAGAGCACGGCACTCACGGAGGCGATAGCGATGGAACCACTACTCTTAGCCGGCTACTCCGCGCTCTTCGTCGCGCTCTTCGGATACGTGACGTACCTGCAGCGTCGGATGGCTCGGCTCGAACGACGACTCGAAGACGTACAGGCGTGAGACCGAGTCGACGGGCGGCGACCCGTCGACCGATCGAATCCGACAGCACACCGAAAACACAGGCGATTCACGACCGATACACTATGTCAGCGCAACCCAACAGATCGACCGAGAGACGAGCGTTCCTGCGCCGGACTGCGACCGGACTCGGCGCGGCAGCGACGATTGGCCTCGCCAGCGACACCGCGGCCGCGCAATCGGAACCGGATTACGGCGGCTGGTTCGACGGCGTGTCCAACTTCGAGGGGACCTACGACTACACCGGCCAGTCGGAGGTGACCGTCGCGGTCGGCTCCGAGGCCAACGGTGGGTACTACGGGTTCGGCCCCGCGGCGATTCGGGTCGATCCGGGGACCACCGTCGTCTGGGAGTGGACCGGCGAAGGGAACAGTCACAACGTCGTCGCCGAGGACGGGAGCTTCGAGAGCGAACTCTACACCGCTCCCGGCGAGACGTTCGAACACACGTTCGAGAGCGAGGGGACCTACAAGTACTACTGCGATCCGCACCGGTCGCTCGGAATGCTCGGGGCAGTCGTCGTCGGCGGCAGCGGCGGCCTGGATTCGAGCCAGGTCGAACAGCCGCTTCTCGAAGCCAGCGGCGAGGGCGGAAGCGGTGGCGAATCTGGCGGTGAATCGGGCGGCGAATCCGACGGGTCGGGGACGCCGATATCCTTCGAGAGCGGGACGCTCGTCGCCATCCTCGCTCTCGGACTGCTCTCTCCGGTCTTTTTCGGCATCTTCCTCCTGCTACAGGAGACCGGGTCAGCGGAACCACCGACGAAAGCCGAGTGAACTGAGGGACTCTCCCGCGGGCGTCGCTTCCGTTGTCACGTCTCGACGACGTACTCGAAGGTCGCGACGCCAGCGAGCAGCACGACCCCGGTGTACAGGCCGAGCAGTCTGAGCCACCCGCCAAGCGGCGAACCGCTTTCGAGCGCCGCGGTGAGTTCGACGCCGGCGAGGAGCAGCGGGACGACGAGCGGAACGAGGAGGACCGGCAGCGCGAGTTGATCGAGGCCCGACCGGAACGTCAGAACCGAGACGACGACGCCGATGGCGGCAAATCCGACGGCGGCGACGAGGAGTACGGCTGCGACCGAGACCGCCGTCGGGATCGATGGACTGTAGCCGAGAAAGACCGTGGTCGCGCCCAGCGTCACCAGACTCACCACAAAGACGAACGTCGCCGTGCTGAGTACTTTTCCCAGGTAGATCGCCGAACGGTCGACCGGAGCGATCAGCAGGCCGTCGAGCGCCCCGTTCCGGTCTTCGAGTTCGACCGTCTTCGTGACGCCGAACGTCCCGGCGAACACGAAGGCGACCCACAGCGCCCCGCGTCCGAGCAACGTCGACCGCTGTAGCGTCTGGACGAAACTGAACGCGAACGCGAGCACGACGAGCAGCGCGAAGACGGCGACGCTCGTCGTCACCTGCTTCGTCCGCTGCTCGATCCGGAGATCCTTCCTGAACACTCGGTAGACTGCTCGGAGAAATGCGTTCATCGCCCCATCTCGGTGGGTGTCATCGCGTCGTGTCCCCCACGTGTTTCGGTTCGGACTCCACGCCGATCGTCCGGCGATACTCCGCGGCGAACGACGCCGCCTCGTCGAGTTCGAGGTCCGCTTCGAGACGGCCACGGTCGACGACGAGCGCCCGATCGCAGCGTGCGACACCGCGTTCGAGATCGTGCGTCGTCAGAACGACGGTCCGATCGTCGAACCCGTCGAGGACCGATTCGAGGTCGGCGAGCGAGCGCTGATCGAGCCCGGTGTACGGTTCGTCGAGCAACAGCACGTCCGGGTCGTGGAGCAGCGCCCGGGCGAGCGACAGCCGCTTTCGCAGGCCGTGTGAGAACGCGGTCGGACGATCGCTCCCGCGGTGACATAGGCCGACCGTATCGAGCACCGACGCACACCGATCCGCGGGATCGTCGACGCCGTGGAGATCCGCGTGGAACCTGAGGTTCTCGCGGGCGGTGAGCTCGTCGTACAGCATCGTCTCGTGAGTGACGACGCCGATCGTCCGGTAGATGGTGTGGTCGTCCGGGGCGACTTCCACGCTGTCGATCGTGATCGTTCCGCGGGTCGGTCGCGCGAGCCCCGCCATCATCCGAAGCAACGTCGTCTTGCCCGCGCCGTTCGGGCCGAACAGCCCGACCGTCGAGCCGCGCTCGACGGCGAACGACAGGTCGTCGACGGCGGTGAAGTGACCGTAGGATTTCGTCACGTGTTCGACCTCGATAGCCGGCGGTTCCGAGGTCGTCTCCGCGCGCTCCGCGTCCGGCGTCATCGAGTGCTCTCGGGCCGCTCCTCGCCTTCGTGTGCGCGGACGGAGAGTTCGTTCGCGACCAGCCGGTCACCTTCGAACTGCCCTTTGGCGACGACGACACGGCCGTCCTGGAGCGTATCGGGGGTCGTTCCCTCGTACACCACGGGGACGGTGTGGTTCTCGTCGGTCACCTCGAAGGTGATCGTCTCTCCGTCGACGTCGAGGTCGGTGACGACGCCTTCGAGGTTGACCCACTCTTCCTGATAGGTTCCGTCCGATTCGGAGAGCTGCGTCGGCGATACGAACGCGGCCGAGGCGTTCATACTCGTCACGCCGAGGGCGGCCAGGAGGACGAGTATCCCGACGGTCGTGACGAGCAGTTTGTTCTTCCGGCGCACTTGCGTGATTTGTACGCGGCCGCTCTTCATTGTACCGAACTACCGCAGTCAGGAGACCGATTGCGTCGGCAGTCGCGGACGACGCTGCCGTTCTAAAATCGTCGGGTGTTTGCAACTGATTGCGCATCCGCTCGCGCGCTGTCGCGCGATCGCGTGACCGAGGACTCGCAAACGCTACAATATATGCCCCGCCGACTCCAAAACGACGTATGCGCGAACTCGTCTTCGCCCTCGAGTACGAACCCGGGTGCAACAGGGTGGCCGACGCCCTCGACGCCCACCCCGACGCCCGGGTCCGGTCGCTCTCGCTGCACGTCACCGCCGAGCACCTCTGGCGGGTCGACCACGCGACCGGCACGCCGGCCGCGCTCGACGACATCGAGGCCGCGTTCGTCGACAGCGACTACTACGCGGACTGCCTGGCCGCCGAGCACTGCGGTGCCACCCAGGCGACCGAGGTGCTGGACCACACCGACGACACGCTCGTTCTCTACTCCCACTGGGAGCGGACGCCCGCCTGCGACTCGGTCCCGCACATCGCCCGCGATCACTTCGGCGACGGCGTCCTGTTCGAGACGCGCCACGAGGGCCGTCACTACACGTGGCGGCTGATCCACTCCGGCGACGGCGACGCCGCGGCGTTCTTCGACGACCTCGCGGTGGCCGTCGGCGACTGCGCCCGGACGGAGTTGCTCCGGTCGACGGAGACGGCCCCGCCCGCGGGCCGCGCGTCCGACGGGGGTGGTGGACTGCCCCCCGAACAGGAGGCCGCGCTCCGGGCCGCCGTCGAGCACGGTTACTACGAGTCGCCCCGAGAGGTCGACGTCGGCGAGCTCGCGGCGCACCTCGACGTGCCGCGATCGACGCTCACGTACCGGCTTCGACGGGCCGAAGAGCGGTTGGCGAAGCAACACGTGGCGAAAGAGCACGTCGCCGATGGGCGGGTTTCGACGGAGTCGTCGACGTCACTCTGACGGACGGGGCGGCCCAATTTGGAATATTCCAACGAAGGCTTATCGAACTGAGGGGCCTACCCGAACACAATGACTGATGACACCGCCCCGGTCGGACGGGCCACGGGGGAAGGGAGACGGGCGGTGACCGTCCGCCTCGTCGTCCCCGAGATGGACTGTCCGTCGTGTGCGGGCAAGGTCGACAAGAGCCTCGACCGCGTCGAGGGCATCGTCGACACGACGCTGCAGCCGACGACGGGCACCGCCTCCGTCACGTACGATCCCGACCGCGTCACCGAGGCCGGTCTGATCGACGCTATCGAGGGGGCGGGATACGAGGTCGTCGGAGGCGGCGGTTCGGGCGACGGGGCAGCGGCCGAGTCCGAGTCGGGCGCGTCGACCGGGGGCGTGAACGTCGCGCCGCCCGCGGAGGTATGGACGAGTCCGCGGGCGGTCAAGACGTGGATCGGCGCGGTCTTCGTCACGCTCGGGCTCCTCTTCGAGTTCGCCCTCACGGGCCAGAACCTCGCGGTGGCGAGCGTGCTCGGATATCCGCTGCATCTGGCCGACGTGCTCTTCGTCGGCGCGGTCGCCGTCAGCGGCTACCCGGTCGTCCGGGGCGGCTACTACTCGGCGCGGAACCGCAGCCTCGACATCGACCTCCTGATGGGGACGGCCATCTTGGCGGCGACCGGCATCGGTTACTTCGTCGAGGCGGCGACGCTCGCGGTCCTCTTCAGCGTCGCCGAACTGCTGGAGGACTACTCGATGGACAGAGCGCGCGACTCCCTGCGGGAACTGATGGAACTGTCGCCGGACGAGGCGACCGTCCGTCGCGACTCGGGCTCACCGGGGGTCGCCGGTGAGGCGGTCGAGGAGGTGACGGTCCCGGCCGAGGAGGTCGACGTCGGCGAGACGGTGATCGTCCGCCCGGGCGAGAAGATCCCGCTGGACGGGGTCGTCCGGGAGGGCGAGAGCGCGGTCGACGAGTCCCCGATCACCGGCGAGAGCGTGCCGATCGACAAGACCGCGGGCGCGGAGGTGTACGCCGGCAGCATCAACACGGAGGGCTACCTCGAAGTCGAGGTCACCTCGACCGCCGGCGACTCGACGCTCTCGCGGATCATCGAGATGGTGCAGGGGGCCCAGGAGAAACAGACCGACAAGGAGCAGTTCGTCGACCGCTTCGCGGGCTACTACACGCCCGCCGTCGTCGTGCTCGCGATCCTGACGGCCGCGGTTCCGCCGCTGCTGATCTCCGACCCCGTCTCGGTCGGCGTCGCCGGCTACGCGATCACGTTCGTCGGCGACTGGGGGACGTGGTTCGTCCGCGGTCTCACCCTGCTCGTGATCGCCTGCCCCTGCGCGTTCGTCATCTCGACGCCTGTCTCCGTGGTCTCGGGAATCACGAGCGCCGCGAAGAACGGCGTTCTGATCAAGGGCGGCAACCACCTCGAAGCGATGGGCGAGATCGACGCGGTGGCGTTCGACAAGACCGGGACGCTCACGAAGGGCGAACTGGCCGTGACCGACGTCGTCGCCTTCGGCGGCCGCGACGAGGACGACGTCCTCCGGTACGCCACCGGCCTCGAACGGCGGAGCGAGCACCCGATCGCGTCGGCGATCCTGGCCCGCGGCGAGGAGGCGGGGATCCACGATCTACCGGAGCTCTCGGCCTTCGAGAGCATCACGGGCAAGGGCGTGCGGGGGGACGTCGACGGCGAGACGTTCTACGCGGGCAACCCCGCGCTGTTCGAGGACATCGGTTTCGATCTCTCGGCCTCCCCGCACCGCACCGACGGCGGCGCGCTGACCGGCCGGTCCGCGGCCGACGACGTCTCGGACGCCCTCGCCGACCTGGAACGCGAGGGCAAGACGGTCGTCCTCGTCGGCACCGAGGCGGAACTGCTCGGGATGGTCGCCGTCGCCGACGAAGTGCGTCCGGGCGCTCGGCGAACCGTCGAGCGGCTCCACGAACTCGGCGTCGAACATATCGTGATGCTGACCGGCGACAACGAGGGCACCGCCCGGGCCATCGCCGGGGAAGTCGGCGTCGACGAGTACCGCGCGGAACTGCTGCCCGACGAGAAGGTCGCGGCGGTCGAAGAGCTCCGAGAGACCTACGGCGACGTCGCGATGGTCGGCGACGGCGTCAACGACGCGCCGGCGCTGGCGACCGCCGACGTCGGCGTCGCGATGGGCGCGGCGGGGACGGACACCGCCCTGGAGACCGCCGACATCGCGCTGATGGGCGACGATATCGGGAAACTCCCGTACCTGTACGCGCTGTCGCACACGGCCAACGGCGTGATCCGACAGAACATCTGGACCAGCCTCGGCGTGAAGGCCCTGCTGGCGCTGGGGGTTCCGCTCGGATTCGTCAGCGTCGCCGTCGCGGTCGTCGTCGGTGATATGGGGATGAGCCTCGGCGTGACCGGCAACGCGATGCGACTGGCGCGGATCGACCCCGAGCGGTTCGCGTAGGCGCTCTCGGCCGTGCTTCTCCGGCTCGGAACCGAGAGGTCGGAGAACGCAAATTCTAACCGACACGATGATGTCCGCTCGGTCGGACAGACCGCACGGTCCACGATGCTCCGTCAGTTCCCCGCCCGCAAGCCCCTCCAGGCTTCGAAACTCGCGGCCGTGCTCGCCGTCCTCCTCTTCGGGACGCTCGGTTTCTTTCGTATCGTCCCCGACCGGCAACTCACCGCGCTCCTCGCCGTCCCGTTCGTCGGGTTCGCCCTCGCTCTCGTCGTACTCGGCGAGGCGCTGGTCGCGGGATCGCGGCTCGTGTCGGCCGACGCGCCGGCGACCGCCCGAATCGACGACCGCCCGGTGTATACGACCGTCCGGGTGATCGAGGCGACTGCCGCCCTCGTCACGGTAGTCGGCATCGCCGGCACGATCGCCTCGGTTCCTTCGGACCCGCTTCCCGGCCCAGGAGCCATCGGTCTCCTCTTCGTCACGGCCGGCTTCGGCCTGCTCGCTCTTGGGGCGACGCTGGCCCGCACGTCGGTCGAGTGCTATCTCGCTGTTCGCGGGTGATTTCCCGAGGGACCATCCGATGTGCCTTTCCGGGTCGACCACGTTTCAACCGGTAATGAAGGGACATCCGTCGGCCGTTTGCGGCCGGAACAGCACAAGAGATCCGACGAGAAACGTATGACGGGGAAAGACGAGTACTACAACAAGGCCAAGCAGGAGGGCTACCGGGCCCGCTCGGCGTACAAACTGAAGCAACTCGACGAGGAGGCGGGGCTGTTCGGCCCCGGGAACACCGTCGTCGACCTCGGGGCCGCCCCCGGCGGGTGGCTCCAGGTGGCCTCCGAGGCCGTCGGCGAGCGCGGAACCGTCGTCGGCGTCGACTTCCAGCGGATCCGCGATTTAGGGTTGGAGAACGTCGAGACGATCCGCGGCGATATGACCGACGAGGACACCAAAGCCGAACTGAAGGAGAAGATCGGCGAGGACGGCGCGGACGTCGTCGTCTCCGACATGGCCCCGAATATGACCGGCGAGTACTCGCTGGATCACGCCCGCTCGGTCCACCTCGCCCGACAGGCCTTCGAGGTCGCGCTCGACCTGCTTCCCGCCGGCGGCGACTTCGCCGCGAAGGTGTTCGACGGGCAGGACCTCGACGACCTCCGAGCGGACGTCGACGCGGAGTTCGAGTACGTCCGGTCGATCCACCCGGACGCCTCGCGCGACTCCTCCTCGGAACTGTACCTTGTCGGAAAACACCGGATCACGGCGCCGGTCCGGGAGGGCGACGAACGCGACGTCGTCGTCGACGACGTCGGCAGCGAAGGCGACGGCGTCGTCAAGATCGACGGCTATACGCTGTTCGTTCCCGGGACGGAGACGGGCGACGCGGTCCGGGTCCGCGTCACCGACGTCAAGGCGAAGTTCGGCTTCGCCGAGGTCGTCGCCGAAGAATAGCTTCGACTCCGCCGACGAACCGCTCAGTCTGCCGCCCAGGCGTTATCCTCTCTCTCGATGGTCGACCCGCCGAACAAGGCGACGACCGCGTAGACGAACGGCGTGTCGATCAGGGCGATGAGCAGTTTCAAGAGGTACTGCCCGACGATCAGCGAGAGGATCACCGAGACCGGGAGCGGGTCGCCGAGTCCGAGCACCCGCGGGGCGACGTAGAACGCGACGGCGACGAAGAGCACCGTGTCGATCGCCTGGCTCGTCGCCGTCGAGACGATGTTGCGGAGCCAGAGCATCGATGCGCCGGTGACGTCGCGGATGCGGTGGAAGACGAGGACGTCCCAGTTCTGGCTGACGATGTAGGCCAGCAGACTCCCGATGACGATGTTCGTCCCCGGCGCGAGCACCGCGCGGTACTGCCCGGCGGCCTCGGGGTTCGCCGCGGGTGCGAGGATCGTACTCCAGACCAGCGCGAGCAGCACGAAGTTCATCGCGAAGCCGACGTTGACCATCACCTGCGCCGCGCGGCGGCCGTACAGTTCGGAGTAGCAGTCCGACGCGAAGAACGTCAGCGCGTACGCCAGCGCCGCGCCCGGCAGCACGATGCTCGCGCCCGTGACCGGCAGCTCGAACGGGAGGCCGAACGCCAGCAGTTTCGAGGCGGTCAACTGAGCGGTGGTCAGCGCGGTCACGAACAGCGCCACGAGGGCGATCTGGCCGGCCTGCGTCCGGGGCTCACTCATCGTCGATCCGTCCGTGTCGGGAGTCGATCTCGTCGAGCATATCCAGCGTCTTCCGGATCGACGCGCGGACCGCGTCGCTGCGGTTGACGAACTTGCCGTCGTCGCCGACGTGCTCGTCGAGGTCCGAGAGCAGTTCGTCAGGGATCTCCACACTTATCTTGGCCATACCCCAGGATTCTCTCGCGAATATTTAGGCGTTCGTTCTCGACGTTACCGAGTCCAAAACCCGAAGACGGAGAATCGGGGACAGGTACTATACCCGCGGACTGTCGAGACGTCACTGACCGATGACCGCGACCCGTGACGCGTACGTCACTGTGGCCGGCGAGAGCCCCGTCCGGATTCCCGTCCCGCTCCCGGACGACCACGGGTACGAAACGGCGACCGTCGAGGAATCGTTCCGGTGTTCGACCGGCGACGTCATCGCCGATGGATGGACCGGCCTCGCCGTCGACGAGCTGTTGCTCGCCGCCGATACGCCGGACAGAACCACGCACGTGCAGGTGGAGGGCGCAGACGGGTTCACCGTCTGTGTCCCGGTCGGTGTCGCGCTCGACGGCGTACTGAGCTTCGAGGGCTCTGATGGGGACGTCGAGTCCACGCCGCGCTTCGCTGGTCCCGGCATCTCTGGCACGCACACCGTGAAGGGTGTTCGCCGCATCCGACCGGTCTCCCTCGATCCGGACGAGAACCCTGAAGAATGGGAAGACCTCAAACTCGCCGAAACCGACGAGTAGCGTCGTACGGGCTGTCGCCGTCTCTGACCTGTTCGGCGCTCGCAGGGATCGCGAGCACCGTGTTCCGTTGCAACAGACCGTATCAGATGTCGACGCTGCGGGGCGGTGCCAGGTCGCGCCGCCCGCCGAGCGTGACGACGAACAGGACGCCGAGGCCGATCCCGTAGGCGACCATCAGCGGGATCGTCACCATGAACATCGTGAGCACGTCTGCGGGCGTAAACAGCGCCGCGAAGGCGAGGACACCGACGGTCACCTCGCGCCAGCGACCCCGCATCGACCCGTAGCTCACGCCCGCGCTGTTGAGCAGGATCATCAGGATCGGCACGTCGGCGAGGATCCCGATTCCGGCCGTGGTGAAGAAGATGAGCCAGAAGAAGTTGGTAATGCGGTAGGCGATCACCATGTTCGCCTGGACGGCGTCGTTGACCAGCCAGGAGATGACGCCCGGCGCGATGGTGGAGTAGCCGAGCGCGAACCCGCCGAGCAGGCCGGCCGCCAGGGCCCCGGTCCACAGGAAGACCGCTCGGCGACGCTGGCGGATGATGTTCCGTTCCCGGAGGGCTGGCCACGCGTAGTAAGCGAGCACCGGCGCGGTCACGATGCCGGCGATGATCGTCGAGAACTTCACCTCGAACACCAGCGCCTCCATCGGGTGGAGGGCGACGACGTTGAGCACCTCGCTCGGGGTCACCTGCGCCGGGAGCCGACTCAGGAAGTCCTCGTAGACGCGTTTGATCCCGCCGGTGTAGAGCCACCCGAACGTCCCGGCGAGCACGAGCATGAATAGCCCCACGATGCGGAACGCCCGCGACGTGATCGAATCGAGGATGAACGCGAGGTCGGTGTAGTACCCCTCGAAATCCCCTTCGTCATCGCTCCCCTCACCGTCGGCGGCGTCGGAATCGCCGCCGGACTCCTCGGCGTCGCCGTCGCTGAACTCGTCGAAGAACGTGCTGCTGGCGCGGGAGAACCGATCCCCGATCGACTCCGAACCACCCGTTTCGGCGGCTTCCGTCGCCCCCGCCTCCGCTGTGACCTCTCCGTCTCCGTCGCCCACTTCGGTCGCGCCGTCCTCGTCGAACCGGTCGATGATCGCCTGGGCTTTCGCCTTATCGCCCGCGTCGATAGCGTCGCCGGCGGCGGCCATCGCCTCGTCCTCGCTGAGCGCGCCGAAGACCTCCGGCGGCGCGGCGCGAACGCCGGCGGCGTCGAGGTCGTCGAGATCGATCGCGCTCGGGTCGCCGACGCCCGCCTCGACGACCGCGAGGTCGTCGAGGTCGTGGTAGACGAAGTAGCCGACGGCGACGAGTATGGCGGCGATCCCCGCGAGGAGCACGTAGGTGACGAGCAGGGCGGCCGAGGCCGGTGCGAGAATCACGTAGTCGCTGCCGATGGCGGCGAGGCCGTCGTTGACGTAGCCGACGCCGCCGCGCTCGAAGAACGCGTAGACGAGGACGCCGCCGAGGACGCCGACGCCGGCGATGACGTTCCAGTGCGCCCGGGCGGTGGCCTTCACGTCCATCTTCTCGCTCCCGCGCCGCGCGGTCGTGACGACCTTCGCGAGGTAGAGGCTGACGCCGTACAGCGTTAGGACGGGGATCGCCCACATAATCTGGGTGAACGGATCCGGCGGCGTGAACAGCGCGCCGGCGGCGAAGACGCCGACGACGGCGTAGCGCCACTTGTCGCGGAACGTCTCGTAGGGGACGATCTCGGCGTAGGAGAGCCCGGTCATCGCGAGGGGTAACTGGCTCGCGAGACCGAAGGAGGCGGTGAGCAGGAAGATGAACTGCGCCCACTTCACGATGGAGTACGTCGGCGAGAAGCCGGCGGCGATGGCGTTCTGCGCGAGGAACGCGAACGTGAACGGGAAGAAGACGAAGTAGCCGTAGGCGACGCCGAGGACGAAGAGCGTCACCATCCCGACGAAGATGATCGCGAGCTGCCAGACCGGGACCGGCGAGGAGGGCCACAGCCCGCGCTCGACGAGGGCGTCCCGGGAGAAGTAGAGGAACGCCGGAAGCGCGAGGACGACGCCGACGACGAGGCCGATCTTCGCCTGCAGGAGGATCACGTCGAACGGCGTCTGCGCGATGATCGAGACGTCGCCGCTGATCTGCGCAGACATCTGGGCTCTCGTGACCCGTTTCAGGAAATCCCAGACGTAGAGTCGGAGCGCGTAGAACGTCCCGAGAAAGCCGATCAGGAAGAAGATGAAGACCTTCTGGAGATCCTTCTGCGCGGCTCGAAGCATCGCGCCGGCGGTCTCCCGCCCGGCGTCGAGTGTCGCTCTCGTGTCCTCGTCGAGCGCGCTGGACATACCCGAAGAGAACCGACTCGCAGTTATCAATCTTTTCGACCGCCGCGCCGGGATCGCCGCCGAGACGATGCGGAAAGGCCTATAAGATCCGGGCGGCGAAACTCTGGTGAATGGCCGACGATTCGGAGGACGGGGACCGGACGCCCGAAGACGACGCAACCCCGTCCGGGAGCGGCGAATCCGCGGGCGAGGACGCCCACCCCGAGCAGTCCGCCAGTTCGGAGTCCGACACCGCCGCCGGCGACACCTCGTCCGACGATATCGGCGACGACGCTGACGACGCCGACCAGTCCGAAGAGGCCGCTGATAGCGAAAATGCGTCGACTTCCAACGGCTCTGGTGCCGACGACCACGAAACGGCCGACGACCACGAAACGGCCGACGCCCCGGACGCGGACGATGGAACCCCGGACGCGGGCGAGGGGTCGTCGGACGGCGATTCAGGACCGCTGGACGAGGCCGACGAACCGACTGACACCGACGACGAGCCGGCCGATCCGGACGACGAACCGACTGACACCGACGACGGGCCGGCCGATCCGGACGACGATCTGCCGTCTACCGGTGATCCGACAGCCGGGTGGGACCTGTCGGCCGGGGAAAACGTCGCAGACGACCTCGACTCGACCGACGATTCCGCAGAGGGGACCGACGACGGTGCCGACGATTCCGCAGAGACGGTCGAAAACGAAACTGACGCCGGCGACGGCTCCGACGATGAACCGGATTCGAGCGTTGCCGGCGACGACACGGACGAGCTCTGGCCCGACTCGCGGACGGAGGTGACCGACGAGACCGACCTCGAAGACACGGCCACTGGGACGGACGGCGGTGCGCCGGCGGCCGCCGGCGACGCCGCTTCCGGTGATTCGGCGGGCGAGGCTGTCGCGCCCGACCCGCTCGTCGACGCCGACGACGGGATGCTCTCGGACGGACCCGAGAGCGACGAGGAGATGCCCCTGGCGGATCACATCGAAGAGATGGTCCGCCGACTGGCGGTCGTGCTCGGCATCGGCGGCATCGTCACGCTCCTGCTGTATCCCGGGGCCGACCTCGTCAACTCGGCGCTCGGCCTGGACCTCGTCAGCTCCACCGAGGTCATCGACTTCCTCTGGAACAAGCACATCCCCGGCGCGCCCGAGATGGTCGACCGCCGACCCCGAGTCTACGGTCCGCTCGAACTGCTGTTGACGGAATTGAAGGTCGCCGCACTCGGGGGCCTGGTGATCGGGTTGCCGGCCTTCGTCTACGAGACCTACCTGTTCATGCGGCCGGGGTTGTACTCGAAGGAGCGCCGCTACTACCTCGCGGCGGTGCCGACGAGTCTCGTCCTCGCGTTCGTCGGCATCTCCTTCGCACACTTCATCGTTCTCCCGGCCATCTTCGCGTACTTCACCTCCTATACGACCGGGACGGCGGTCGTGGCGTTCGGGCTCAAGGAGACGTTCAACCTCATCCTGATCCTGATGGGCTACAACGCCATCATCTTCCAGATCCCGCTGTTCGTGATGCTGGCGATCATGATGAATCTCGTCACCCGGGTGTGGCTGGAAGACCGCCGGCTGATCTTCTGGGGGACCTTCCTGGGGCTCGCGTTCCTCATCAGCCCCGACCCGACGGGGATGGCTCCGATCATCATCGGCGCGACGATGATCGCGCTGTTCGAGGGCACGCTGTTCGTGCTGCGGTGGACTGGGAGGGGGTCGCTGGCTCCCACCGCCGAGGGACTGGCGGCCCGCCGTCCCCAGGCCGCCGTGCTCGCGGCGCTCGTCGGCTACCTCCTCAGTCCCCTGCCGGCCCCGACGGGCTATTACGACCTTCTTCCCTCGGTGGTCGTCGAGACGCTCGCGGCCAACGGCCTCGCGGCGTACACGCCCCTGATCATCGCGGGCGCTCTCGTCGGTGCGTTCGAACTCGCGTCGCTCCTCCTGCGCCGCTACGGCCGTTCGCGGCGGATGCTGCGGGTCCGTCTCGCCGTCGACACCGCCCGCCGCCCGGTGTGGCTGGCCGCCGTCGTCGTGGGTTATCTCGGCAGCCCCGATCCGGCCGTCCTCCGGTGGGCCGCCGAGCTGAATCTCCACCCGGCGCTGGCCGGCGGGATCGCGGTCGGGCTGGTGCTCGGCTACGAGGCGCTTCGACTCCTGCTGGCGTCCCGCGAAGACCGTGCGTCCTGAACTGTCGGCTGTCTCTCCGTGCGCTCCCGGACGGTCAGAACCGGGGTTACGACGCAGAACCGGGGTTACGACGCAGAACCGGGGTTACGACGCAGAACCGGGGTCACAACGCAGAACCACGGTCACGACGCTCCGACCACCGGCTGCCGACGCGGCTTCACTCGCTGGCGGTCGGGTACTCCGCCGAGAACACGTCTTCGACGAGCGGTTCGTCGTCCGACTCGTCGCCGTCGGCGCCTGCGTCGTCCTGCTCGTCCTCGCCCGCTGGACTGACACTGCCGGTCTGATACCCGTGGAGGTCCAGCGTCACGTGCTCGAACCCGAGGTCCGAGAGGTGCTCGCGGACGGCGACGGCGAAGTCGTGGTTCAGCGCGGCCTCCAGTTCCTCGGCCGCGATTTCGATCCGCGCGAGGCCGTCGTGGTCGCGGACGCGGAACTGCGAGAAGCCCCACTCCCTGAGCACGCGCTCGGCCTTCTCGACGCGCGTGAGCCGCTCCGTCGTCACTTCCAGCCCCGTCGGGATCCGCGAGGAGAGACACGCCATCGAGGGCTTGTCGGCGACCGACAGGTCGTAGGCGTCGGCGATCTCGCGGACCTCGTCCTTTCCGATTCCCGCGTCCAAGAGGGGCGAGCGGACGTCTAACTCCTCGACTGCGCGGAGTCCCGGGCGGTGCCCCTCGCCCGGATCGGAGGCGTTGGTCCCGTCGCAGACCGTCCCGATCCCCAACTCCTGGGCGGCCTCGTACATCCGGCCGAGGCGCATCGTCCGGCAGTGGTAGCACCGGTCGCCGTCGTTCTCCACGAAGTCGGGGTTGTCGAGTTCGGAGAACTCGACGATCTCGTGGCGGATGCCGATCTCCTCGGCGACCCGACGGGCGTCGTCGAGTTCGGCGGCCGGAAGGGTCTCGGATTTGGCCGTGCACGCGACGGCGTCGTCGCCGAGAGCGTCGTGGGCGAGCGCGGCGACGACCGAGGAGTCGACGCCGCCGGAGAAGGCGACGAGGACGCCGTCGCAGTCCGCAAGGGAGTCGCGGACGGCGGCGGCCTTCCCCGCGGCGTCGTCGGCGGTCGGTTCCGGATCCGTCTGGGTTGCCATACCCGACGTATCCGGTGCAGCGGCAAAAACACGTTGTCGTCGGCCGCGGACCGGAGATCGCCGGGAGATCCGCTTCCGACCGGGCCCGTGAACGACTTCGGATCGGATTTTTCTATCGTCGCCGGGCGGACCCGTAACGTTTTGTCGGATCGGGAGCGAAGCCAGTCCGAATGGAGTTCGAGGCCATCCCGGGCGTCGGCGAGAAGACGGCGGCGGCGCTGTCGGAACTCGACGACGCCGAACGGGCGCTCAGGGAGGGCGACGTCGCCACGCTGACTCGCGCGCCCGGCGTCTCGGAGGGGCGAGCGGCGGCCGTCGCGCGCGGGGCGATCCGCCGCCGACACGACGACGACGGCGATTTCCTCGCGACCGATCGGGCGCGGGAGGTGTACGAGGACGTCCTCGGCCTCCTGCGCGCGCGGACTGTCACCGACTACGCCGCGAAGCGGATCGCGACGTTCTACCCCACCGCTTCGGCCTCGCGGATCGAGGAAGTCCGCGAGTTCGTCGAACGCGCGAGCGAGCGCGACCCCGATCCCGACGTCCTCGACGCGCTCGCCGGCGTCGAGCCGCTCTCCCCGCCCGCCACGCGTCGGGTGCGCGACCGCTGCCTCGCGACGGCCGACGCCGAGCGCTTCGCCGCGGCGGAGGAGGCGTTCCCCGAGCTCTCCGTCGAGGTCGTCGAGGACGCCCGCGGCCTCGCCGAACTCGCCCGCTCGTACTCGACGGTCGTCGCGCTCGACGAGGCGTTCGCCGGGATCGACGTCGAGGGCGACGTCCGCGTGCGGCCCGACGCGATGGAGAACCCCGGCGAGATCGTCCCCGAGCGCGTCCTCGCCTTCTTCGCGGAGAACCGCTCGCGGATCCTCGCGGCGGCGGCGGTCCACGAGGCAGCGGAACTGGACCCTCCCTGCGATCTCGATGCGCTTCGAGACGCGCTCGACCGCCTGGCCGACGACGGGACGATCGTCGGCGACGCGGAACTCGACCGACTGGTGACGGCCGTCGACGACCTCGACGCGACGGTCTCGACCGCCGAGTCCGTCGCCAACGACCGCCTCCGCGAGGCGATCCGCGAGCGCGACGTGACGATCGAGGGGACGGACTTCCTCTCCCTCGTCGAGCAGGGCGCGCGGGTGGACTCGCTGCTCGATCGCGAGCTGGAAGACGAGTACGACGCCGCCGTCGCCGCCGCGCGCGAGCACCTCGTCGACGCGCTCGACCTCCGCCCCGAGGAGGCCGACTTCGCCGAGCGGGCGTTTCCGGACGATCCGGCATTTCCGGTCGAACACGAGCCGTCGGTGATCTCGCGGCTCCGAACGGAACTGAAGGTCGGCCGCGACCGCCGCGCCGCGCGGCTCAAGCGCGACCTCGCCGACGACCTCTCGGCGCTCCGCGACCCGGTCGAGGACCTCGTCCGCGAGGCGCTCGAACTCGACGTCGAACTCGCGGTCGCGCGCTTCGCCGACGACTTCGACTGTACGCTGCCGACGTTCGCCGACGCGAATACGGACGAGAGCCACGGGTTCGCGATCGAGGACGGCCGCTCGCCGCTCTTGGACGTCGACTTCGCCGACGTCGACCCGGTCGACTACCGGGTGTCGGGGGCGACGCTCCTCTCGGGCGTCAACTCCGGCGGGAAGACCTCGACGCTCGATCTGGTCGCGCTCGTGGTCGTCCTCGCGCAGATGGGGCTGCCGGTCCCGGCCGAGCGCGTCGAACTCGAACGCTTCTCGGAACTGCACTACTACGCGAAGACCCAGGGCACGCTCGACGCCGGCGCGTTCGAGAGCACCCTGCGGGACTTCCGCGAACTCGCCGACGGCGAGACGAATCGCCTCGTCCTCGTGGACGAGTTAGAGAGCATCACCGAACCCGGCGCGTCGGCGAAGATCGTCGCCGGAATCCTGGAGGCGCTCGACGAGCAGGCCGCGACGGCCGTCTTCGTCTCGCACCTCGCGGGGGAGATCCGCGAGGCCGCCGGCTTCGACGTCGCCGTCGACGGCATCGAGGCGCTGGGGCTCGAAGACGGCGAACTGGTCGTGAACCGCTCGCCGGTGAAGGACCACCTCGCGCGCTCGACGCCCGAGTTGATCGTCGAGAAACTGGCCGACGACGACGGCTCCGGCTTCTACGACCGGCTCCTAGAGAAGTTCTGAGCGGTCGTCCGGTTCGGTCGGTTCGGTCTGTCATCCGTTTTCGTGCGGACTGCTTCCGATCGGTCGCTCGTTCCCGATTTCGCGACTCGAAAGGGCGAGAACCCGAAAACAAAGGAGCCACGGTGCGCTTGTGTCACCGTAGCTCCGGTATGAGTCGTTCGAACCCTCCACATCAGACGCTGAAGCTGGCCCTCGTCGGTCTCGTCGCCGCTCTCGTGATCGTCGATACCGGGTTGTTCTTTGTGACACCGACGACGTCGCGGGCGGAGTTGCTTCGACTCCTGCTGGCGATCGGCGCGTTCGGCGTCCCGTTCCTCGGTTTCGTCCTCGGCCTCGCACGCCGGCCGGTCTACGCAGTCGGTGCGGTCCTCTCGGTCCCGCTCGCGGCGCTGTACGCCTACACCGGACTGTTGCTGCCGTGGACGCAGCTCTCCTTCTCGATCGGTCAGTTCGGGCTCGAACTGCTGCTCGCGGTCCCGGTCCTCGGCGAACCGCTGGCGACCGCCCTGTTCGGTGGCTTCACACTCGGTCAAGCGACGCTCCAAGCGTCGTTCCGGTATCATTACGCGGTCGTCGCTCTCGCTACCGCCGGAGTCGTCGTCGCGATCGCGAGGATCGGCTGGCGGCGCTCGGATTTCGATCCGTCCCGGGACGGGTCCAGCGGCTGAGGTTCGACCGCGACGGTCCCGACCGCCGGAACCGTCCTCGGGGTCCGTGACCTGGCGCTCGCCTCCCGGATTTTTCACGCCGCGGACGGAGTGTCGAGTATGGTCCCCGATCCCTCCAGCGACGCCCGCGATCGACCCGAACTCGACGAACCGTCCGACGGCGCCGTCGACGACGCCACGTACGACCTCGTCTACCGAGCGACTCGCGAGGCGATCTGGGACGTGGTCGGAGCGGCGACGCTGATCCTCTTTTACCTCGCGTTGGCGGCGATCAGCCTCTCGATCGCCGTCGGCGGAATCGGGCCGTTCCTCCGCGGCTCGACCTCCTCCGTCGCGCTGGTGGTCGGCGTCGCCGCGCTCGTGGTCGGTGTGTTCGCCCTCTTCCGCGTCTACCGGCTCGTGACCGAGTGACGGCTCGGTTGGGATTCCGTCGACGCGCGGTCTGGGGAATGATTAAGTAGACTCCTCAACGTGGTTCAATCGATGAGGGACGACCCCGACGAGGGGATGCTGTCGTGGGACGAGACCGTCTTCCGCGACGAACACGTCTTCGAGATCGACTACGTCCCCGAGACGTTCGAACACCGCGAGAGCCAATTAGAGAGCCTGAAGTACGCGCTCCGGCCGGCCGTCCGGGGATCACGGCCGCTGAACACGGTGGTTCGCGGGCCGCCGGGGACGGGCAAGACGACCGCGGTCCAGAAACTGTTCGGCGACCTCGGCGTCCAGAGCGGCGTCCAGACCGTCCGCGTCAACTGCCAGGTCGATTCGACGCGCTACGCCGTCTTCTCGCGCATCTTCGAGGCGATCTTCGAGTACGAACCCCCGTCGTCGGGCATCTCGTTCAAGAAACTGTTCGGACAGATCACCGACCGACTCGTCGAGGAGGAGCAGGTCCTCGCGGTCGCCCTCGACGACGTGAACTACCTCTTCTACGAGAACGAGGTCTCTGACACGCTGTACTCGCTGCTTCGCGCCCACGAGGCGCACTCGGGGGCCCGAATCGGGGTCGTCGTCGTCTCCTCGGACCTCTCGCTGGACGTGATCGACGAACTCGACACTCGCGTCCAGAGCGTCTTCCGCCCCGAGGAGGTGTACTTCCCGGTCTACGACGTCGACGAGATCGTCGACATCTTGCGCGAGCGGGTCGAACGCGGGTTTCACGAGGACGTCGTGAGTTCCCGCGAACTCGACCGCGTCGCCGAACTGACGTCCGAAAGCGGCGATCTCCGGGTGGGGATCGACCTCCTCCGACGCGCCGGCCTCCACGCGGAGATGCGCGCGAGCAGAACCGTGAGCGTCGAGGACGTCGAGGCCGCCTACGAGAAGTCCAAGTACGTCCACCTCTCGCGGAGCCTCCGCGGCCTCTCCGACCGCGAGCGCGACCTCGTCCGCGTCGTCGCCGAACACGACGGCGACCAGGCCGGCGAGGTCTACGAGGCGTTCCACGACGAGACCGACCTCGGCTACACCCGCTACTCGGAGATCGTCAACAAACTCGACAACCTCGGGCTCCTCGATGCCGACTACGCCGAAATCGAAGGTCGCGGCCGATCGCGCTCGCTGTCGCTGTCGTACGACGCCGAAGCGGTCTTAGAACGGCTGTAGCCGTCCGTGGGGCGGCGAACGTCTTTCTTCGACCGCACGCGCCCGGAGCGGAAGTTTTGTGCCGCGCGTCGTCGAGACGACGCGTATGAAGACGACCGGCGGAACGGACGATCAGAAGCGACGCGCGGGCGAACGGGCCGCCGAACTCGTCGAAGACGGCGACGTCGTCGGCCTCGGAACCGGGAGCACCGCGGCCCACGCGATCCGGGCGATCGGCCGCGCGGTCGACGACGGCCTCGACGTTCGGGGCGTTCCGACGTCCTTCGACTCCCGTGCGCTCGCGCGCCGATCCGGAATTCCGCGCTGCTCTCTCGACGAGGTCGACGGCGTCGATCTCGCGATCGACGGCGCAGATCAGATCGACGCCGACCTCAGCGCGATCAAGGGCGGCGGGGCGGCTCACGCCCGCGAGAAGGTCGTCGACGCCGCGGCCGATCGGTTCGTCGTCGTCGCCGACCCCTCGAAGGTCGCCGAGTCGCTGTCGCGTCCGGTCCCCGTCGAGGTCCTCCCAGACGCCCTCGCGGCTGTCGAGCGGGACCTCGAAGCCCTCGATGGGGATCCGACACTCCGGCGGGCCGAGCGGAAGGACGGCCCCGTCGTCACCGACAACGGGAACCTCCTCCTCGATTGCGACTTCGGCGTCGTCGACGACCCCGCGTCGCTTTCGACGGCGCTGTCGGGGCTGCCGGGTATCGTCGAGCACGGCCTCTTCGTCGACCTCGTCGACGCGGTCTACGTC
This sequence comes from Halobellus rarus, assembly GCF_024494595.1. Taxonomy (GTDB): domain Archaea; phylum Halobacteriota; class Halobacteria; order Halobacteriales; family Haloferacaceae; genus Haloquadratum; species Haloquadratum rarum. The sequence continues at coordinate 236,406 of NZ_JANHDI010000001.1, forward strand.
GGCACCGACGACGGCGTCGACGTGCGAGAGCGGATCTGATACGCTGTCGTCTCCGGTCGCCCTCTCGTGGACTGTCTTGTCCGATTTGGGGCTCCGCTATCGGCGGAGCGACGGCTACACGTGTGGTATCGCAAAAAATCGGGATCGAGTCGCCGACTTACAGGTCGCGGGGCTGGACCGTCTTGCGGTCGTTCTGTTCCGCACGACGGGCAGCGTCTTCGAGCAGTTCGTCGACTTCTTCATCGAGCGCGTCGTAGAAGTCGGAAGCAACGTTTTTGTCCTGGAGCGCTTCCTTCACGGCCGCTTTGACAATAAGGTCTGCCATACACCTCCCTCTATATCGGCACTATATAAAAAGATTTTCCAAAACGACCGCCTCTCCGTCCGTGCGCGTCGTCTGTAGCGTTTGCCAGGGGAATAATTTATATACCCGGGTGTCACATTAGAACGGTCAGAGAACTTCGGCCGAATCGGCGGTTATCACGCGCTGAGCCGACTGGTTGGGTCAACTGAACGCGGCACACGGTATCTATTCAATCTGCCACGCGTCAGTTATCATCTCGCTATTAGGCGCGGTCAGATTCCGACCGCCAAACGATAGGTACGTCCCGCTCGGTCCCGGAACGAGACGTATGCGCGAACTGCTCGAAGCCGTCGCGGCGGGCGAACTCTCGCCGGCCGAGGCCGAGGCCCAACTGGCCGGATACGTGACGACCGACGCGGGACGGTTCGACGCCGCACGCGAACATCGGCGCGGTGCGCCGGAGGGCATCCTCGCCGAGGGCAAGACCCCCGCAGAGGTCGCGACGCTCGCGGCCGCCGCGCTCGACTCGACCGGCCGCGCGATCGTCACGCGGGTCGCCGCCGCGGACGTCGCCGCCGTCGAGGAGGTCGTCGACGAGTCGGTCGACGTCGTCCACGACGAGCGTGCCAGGACCGTCGTGGCCCGACGCGCGGACTACGACCCGCCGATGCTCGATGCGACCGCCGCCATCGTCACCGGCGGGACAGCCGACGCCGCCGTCGCCGGAGAAGCCGCAACCGTGCTTGACGCGATGGGTGCGGCGGTCGAACGGATCGACGACGTCGGGGTGGCCCACCTCGGTCGGATTCTGGATCACCTCGACACCCTCCGCGCGGCGGACGTCCTCGTCGTCGCCGCCGGGAGAGAGGGCGCGCTCCCGACCGTCGTGGCCGGCCTCGTCGACACGCCCGTGATCGGCGTCCCGGTCTCGACGGGCTACGGACACGGCGGGGACGGGGCGGCGGCGCTGTCGGGGATGCTCCAGTCCTGCACCGTGCTCTCGGTCGTCAACGTCGACGCCGGATTCGTGGCCGGCACGCAGGCGGGCCTCATTGCCCGCGCCGTCAGCGACGCCCGTGCCGACGAGGAGTGACTGCCGCTTCGTGCCGTTTCCCTCCTGTCTCCCCGACTGCCGTCGCGCGCGTGCGCGGAAGCCCTATAAGTCGCGGGTCCGTACGTGGTCCACCGGCAAATGGTGGCTGCCGGACACACGCATGCCAAGTTGTGACCACTGCGGGTCACACGTCTCCGACCGCTTCGCGCGCGTGTTCGCCGACAAGCAAGGGCGACTCCTCGCCTGTCCAAACTGCTCGGCGAACGCGGGTATCGCGGAGGTCGCACGGCGGCGCACCCGCACAGCGTGACCACTGAAACGGACACAGACCACCACGCGAAGCCGACTCCCGTTTTCGATCGGGCGGACGAACCACCCCCGATCGCCGTCTCGACGACCGCTCCGGACCGGAAGGGCTACCTTGCTCTCCCCGAACTCATCCCCAATGAGCGACGGTCCCGAGATCCTCCTGACCAACGACGACGGCATCGACGCGCCGGGCATCGCGACGCTCCGGACGGAACTCACCGCACTCGGTGACGTCACCGTCGTCGCCCCCGACGCGAACCAGAGCGGCGTCGGCCGCACCCGGAGCCACACGGCCCGCATCCGTGAGCACCCCTGGGGATATCGACTCTCCGGCACCCCCGCGGACTGCGTCGCCTACGGTCTCCGCGGGCTGGAGACCGACTTCGACGTCGTCGTCTCCGGCGTCAACAACGGCCCGAACGCCGGCAACTACGTCGTCGGGCGCTCCGGCACGGTCGGCGCGGGCATCGAGGCGGCGTTCCTCGGCACGCCCGCGCTCGCCATCTCGGCGTACCACTCGACGGACTTCTTCCTCTCGCCGCCCGAGGAGTACGACTTCGCTCGCCCCGCCCGGATCGCCGCCCGACTCGTCTCGCGGGCGCTCGAATCCGGCGTCTACGACGACGTCGACCTGCTGAACGTCAACGCCCCGGTCGACGCGTCGTCGCCGCCGGTCATCCTCACGGAGCCGTACCACGACTACGGGCAGCACGTCGAACCCGCCGACCTCGAGACGCTCGACGATGGAGTGATCGATGCCAACGGCGGGGAGTTGGCCGCGGACGAGCAGCTCGTCCACCTCCACGACCGGACGTGGCCCGGCGTGGTCGGCTGGGAGAACCCGTTTCCGCCGACCGACGAGCACCGCGAGCGCTACCCCGTCGGGACGGACCGTCGCGCGATGGTCGACGCCTCGGTGAGCGTCTCGCCGCTCGCGGTGACGCACGCCTCGCCAGACAGCGCCGCGCTGGCGGAGGTCGTCGAGACGATCGACGTGGAGTGACTGTTAGCGAAGCGATGTCCGATCCCGACTCCCGAGTCCCGGTGTCCGACGCCGACCACTACGTCTATCTCCTAGAATGCGACGACGGCTCGCTGTACACCGGCTACACGACCGACGTCGAGCGGCGCGTCGCCGAACACGACGCCGGCGAGGGCGCGAAGTACACGCGCGGCCGGACGCCCGTCGCGTTGGTCCACGTCGAGCCCTTCGACTCGAAGTCGGCCGCGATGTCCCGCGAGTACGAGATCAAGCAGTTCTCGCGCGCCGAGAAGGAGCGGTTGGTCGGCCTCGACTAGCCGAACTCGGGTCTCACGCGCGGAGAACCGTCTACAACGTTGTATAGCGACTCACGGAGCGAAGCAGACACCGCGCGTAGGCCGCTGTAGCTCCGAAGTGTGAGTGTCTGAAAGAACAAATCACCCTATCGCTACGAACGACGGGCGAGATGGGTCGTTAGTTGCGGACGAGGTTCGTCGCGCGGGGTCCCTTGGGGGACGATTCGATGTCGAACTCGACTTCCTGCCCCTCTTCGAGGTCCGGACCGCCGACGTCCTCCATGTGGAAGAACACGTCCTCGTCGTCGTCGACAGCGTCGTCGTCAGTCGAAATGAAACCGTAGCCGCCAGTGTCGTTGAAGAAATCAACCTTACCGTTTGCCATTACAAGACAACAGAGTCCCCATCCGGGGATAACGCTTCCGAGGGTCGAGGTACCACGACTGTCGTGAGATCGGATGTAACGCCGAGCGCCCAGCCGTTCGGATCGCGACAGCCACCTCGTTTCGGAGGCAGGTATTTACCGTGTGATCGCGTGCCGTACCGTGCACCGCTATGAAACCGTGTCACAGCTGCCAGTCGGTTATCGACGAGTATCTCTTAGATAAACAACTCGAACCGCTGCGCGAACTCACGGCCGACGACTTCAACCTCTGTGCGGACTGTGCGACCATCGTCGCGGACGCGTGCGTGGAGTGCGGCGGCGCGGTGTACGTTCCCCGAAGCGAGTCCGTCATCCCCGACTACTGCCCGGCGTGTCGGTCCGACCTCATCGACCGCACCGGCCGCGATCCCGGCTGGACGTGCAGCCAGCTGCCCGGCTGAGCGACGCTACCCCGCTCGGTCCGCGCTGACCGTTGCGGACTCGTCGAGTTGCGCGTCCCACAGCGCGGCGTACTCCCCGGATCCGGCGAGCAACTCGTCGTGCGTGCCCGATTCGACGACTTCGCCGTCGTCGAGGACGACGACCCGATCGGCGTCTCGAATCGTCGAGAGACGGTGCGCGATGACGAAGGCGGTCCGGTCCTCGATCAGCCGGTCGATGCTCGCTTTGATCCGTTCCTCGGTCTCGGTGTCGACGTCGCTGGTCGCCTCGTCGAAGACGATGATCGCCGGGTCGTTGAGCAGCGCCCGCGCGATCGCGATCCGCTGTCGCTGGCCGCCGGAGAGCTTGATCCCCCGTTCGCCGATCTGGGTCTCGTAGCCGTCCGGGAGGTCGGCGACGAACTCGTGAGCGGCCGCGGCTTTCGCAGCCGAGACGACGCGATCGCGGTGTTCCCGCCCGCCGTGTCTCTCGGCGGCGAGCACCTCGCTGTCGCCGTAGGCGACGTTCTCGGCGACGGTTCCCGAGAAGAGGTAGGGGTTCTGCTCGACCACCGCGATCTCCTCGCGGAGGGCCTGGAGGTCGTACTCCCTGACGTCCCGCCCGTCCACGGAGACGGATCCCTCGTCGACGTCGTGCAGGCGCGGGACGAGTTTCACGAGCGTCGACTTCCCGGCGCCGGTCGCTCCCGCGAGGCCGATCGTCGCGCCGCTCGGGACGTCCAACGAGACTGATTCGAGCACGGACTCGCGGTCGTCGTAGCTGAACGAGACGTCCTCGAACGTCACCTCGCCGTCGATCTCGTCGGACACGTACGGATCCTCGGGTTCGGTGACGGTCGGCTCGCGACCGAGCAGGCCGAACACCCGTTCCGCGCTGGATTTAGCGAGCTGGTACTTGTTGGCCGACCGGCCGATCCGACGCATCGGGGAGTACAGCCGCCGGAGGTACAGGAAGAACGCCGCGAAGGCGCCCGTCGAGATCAGGGCCGCTTCGCCGGGCGGCGTCGTGATGATGGCCCGACCGCCGACGTATAAGATGAGGACGAACACCACGCCGGTGAGGAGTCGGAGCGCCGCGAAGAACCCCCGACGGATGCGGAGTGCGGCGACTTTCTCGTCGTGATACGCCTCGCTCTGCTCGGCGACGCGGTCGCGTTCGAAGGCGTACCGGTTGAACGACTTCACGACGGCGACGCCGCCGAGGTTGTTCTCCAGGCGGGTGTTGAGTCGGGCGACCGTCTCCCGAAGCGATTTGTACCGCGGTTCGATCCACCGGAGAAAGAATACGCTCCCGAGACCGATCACGGGAACGGGAGCCAACGCGATGATCGCGAGCGTCGGCGCGTAGTACCAGAGGATGATCGCGATCCCGCCGACGGTCGCGACGACGCGGATGAGTTGGCGGAACTCCGTGTTGAGGAACTGCTCTAACCGATTGATGTCGCTGTTGAGAATCGACATCAACCCGCCGGTCTGGTGGTCGGCGAAGAAGTCCATCGAGAGGTGCTGGAGGTGATCGTACGTGTCGTCGCGGAGGTCGCGCTGGATCTTCTGTGCGGAGGACTGGAGCAAGTACCGCGAGCCGAACCGCGTGACCGAGCGAAAGAGATACGCCAGCGCGGCGATCGCGACGAGTCGCTGGAGGAACGCCAATCGGGCGGCTTCGCCGGTGATCGCCCCGCCCGGTAACAGGCCCGCTTCGGTCAGCAGCCCCGGTTCCTCCGCTCCGAGCACGATTCGATCGATGGTCGTCGCGACGATGATCGGCGGGACCAGCCGAGCGAACCGGGTCCCGATCGCCGCGATCACCCCGAGCGTGATCCGGGGCCAGTACGGACGAGCGTACCCGAGCAGGCTCCGCATCGGGTGCCCGTCGACCGTCTCACTGACGTCGGTGAAGCCGCCGTCCTCGTCGGTCACGCGTGCGGCACCCGACGGTGTGCGCTACTTCCCGCACGATCGACACCGAATCTCTCACTCATGGCTGAGACACGTCGACCGAAGGCATCGAACCCAGACAAAGGTGTTGTTCGATCCGGCGATGCGCCGGCGCTCCGACGCTACTCGGCGCGCTCCGCTTCGAGTGCGTCGAGCGCCCGGTAGGCTTCGACGGCGTAGGTCATCGCGGGGCCGCCGCCCATCACGACGGCGATCTTCAACGCGTCGACGATCTCCTCGTGCGTCGCCCCGGCGTCCAGTGCGGCGTCGGTGTGCCAGAGGATGCAGTGATCGCACCTGACGACCACCGAGATCGCCAGCGACATCAGTTCCTTCGTCTTGTTGTCGATCGTCTCGGTCGCCTCCGCGGACTCGACGAACCCGACGAACGACTCCAGTTCCGGTGCCTCTTCGATCAGATCGCCCAACGACTCCTTGAGGTCTGTGAGCTCTTGCGCGCGGGACATCGTTCGAGACATCGCCGAGATAACATATATATTCCGCGTGAGATTCTCATAGCGTAACAACGGCTTCGAGCGCCGGTCGTTGCGTGTCGCCGCTTCGACTCACGAACTCGGGTGCAGCCGTCGCGCCTCCTCGACGACCGCCACCCCCAGTTCTTCGAGTCGCCGTCGCGTGTCGTCGTCGGTGAGGCGGTCGCCGTCGTACTTCTTCGAGGCGCTCCGCACGCCGACCTGTTCGGGGACCGTGTGCCCGTGCACGCCGCGGACCGTGCTCCGCATATGTTCCAACGTCGGGCCGTAGGAGCCGCCGCCGGCGGTCGCGACGAGGCCGACGGCCGTCTCCCGAAACTCCTCCTTCGAGCAGTAGTCGTGGAAGTTGCGGAACGTCGAGGAGTACGAGCCGTGGTAGACGGGCGAGCCCAGGACGACCGCCTCGGATTCGCGGACGCGACGCGTCAGTTCGGCGGAGTCGCCCTGCTCGTCGCGGTCGGGGTGATACAGCGGGAGGTCGACCGCGCCGAGGTCGATCATTTTGGTTTCGAGCCCCATCTCGCCCGCGGTGTCGAGGACGACCCGCAGGGACCTCTTCGTGTAACTCCGTTCGCGCCGGCTCCCGGAGACTGCGAGGACCGTGGTCATTACCTTCTCTCGGTCTCCGAGAGCGAAAAGAACCACGGGTCCGGCGAGCGGCGGAACCGCCGAGACGGCGCGCAGCCTCGCCGCATCTTTTTATCCGATGCTGGACACAGATGCGGTATGGACGCGATCTCCTTCGGCACGGACGGCTGGCGGGCGACGCTCGACACTTTCACCGACGAGCGCGTGCGGATCGTCGGGCAGGCGGTCGCCGACTACCTCGCCGAGGAAGGGTACGACGACCCCGTCGTGATCGGCTACGACGCCCGTCAGAGCTCCGAGGGGTTCGCCGACACGTTGGCCGACGTGTTCACGGGCAACGGCTTCGACGTCCTCCTTCCCAAGCGCGACTGCCCGACGCCGCTCGTCGCGTACGCCATCGTCGACCGCGGTCTCTCCGGCGGGCTGATGATCACGGCCTCGCACAACCCCCCCGAATACAACGGCGTGAAGTTCATCCCCGCCGACGGCGCGCCGGCGCTTCCGGAGGTGACCGACGCCGTCGCAGAGCGGCTCGCGGAGCCGAGACTCCGTCCCGAAGACGAACGCGGGACCGTCAGACGGGTGGATCTCGTGACGCCGCACGCCGAACGCGCCCGCGAGCTGGTCGACGCGGACCTCTCGGGGCTCACGGTCGTCCACGACGCGATGCACGGTTCCGGCCGCGGCGTCACCGACGAACTCCTCCGGTCGGCTGGCGCGGAGGTGCTGAACGTCCGCGACGACCGCGACCCCGAGTTCGGGGGGACGCCGCCGGAACCCAGCGCCGAGAACCTCGAACCGCTCGTGGAGGCGGTCGAAAAGTACGACGCAGACTTGGGCGTCGCCAACGACGGCGACGCCGACCGCGTCGCGTTCGTGACGCCGGAGCGCGGCCATTTAGACGAGAACCTCTTCTTCGCCGCCGCCTACGACCACCTGCTCGAATCGGACTCCGGCCCCGCGATCCGGACGGTCTCGACGACGTTCCTGATCGATCGGATCGCCGAGGCAAATGATGAGCAAGTGTTCGAGACCGCGGTCGGGTTCAAGTGGGTCGCGGCGGCGATGGCCGAACACGACGCGCTGATGGGCGGCGAGGAGTCCGGCGGCTTCTCGATCCGCGGGCACGTCCGCGAGAAGGACGGCGTCCTGATGGGGTTACTCGGCGCGGCCGCGACGGCCGCAGAACCGATGGACGACCGTGTCGACCGCCTGCTCGACACGCACGGCGACATCGTCGCCGACAAGATCGGCCTCGACTGCCCGGATTCGGAGAAGGAACGCGTCATCTCGGAACTCGACGACGTGCTTCCGGACCAGATCGCCGACCGCGACATCGCCGAGGTGGTGACGCTCGACGGGTTCAAACTCCTCCTGGAGGACGGCTCGTGGCTCCTCGTCCGTCCCTCGGGGACGGAGCCGAAGATGCGGATCTACGCCGAGGCGTCGAGTCGGGAGCGCGCCGACGCGTTGCTTGCGGCGGGTCGGGAGTTGGTCGAGCCCATCATCTGAGGGAGACGCGTACCGCGCCGCTGAAGACGCGCGGACGACTCAGGTGAGGACCCCGTACAGTCGGTCGTCACCGCTGATGGGATCACGGTCGCCGATCTCGTCACTGTCGCCACTATCGCTACCGTCGCCGCCTTCGGCCCCGTCGTCGCCGCTCGCCTCGCTCACCGGCGCTCGGATCTCGAACCCGAGCGCCTCGTAGAACGGTCGCACCTGCTCGTGGAACCGGGCGACGAGCGGCCCCGCCGAACGCGCCGCCGCGGCGCCGACGAGCGCGCGTCCGATGCCGCGGCCGCGCCGCGAGCGGTGGACCGCGATCGATACGATCTCGGTCGCGGGGCGCTCGGATCCGACGACGTCCGCGACAGCGGCGAAGTCGCCGTCGTCCGTCGGTGTCCGTTCGGTCGCATCGACATCGCCGTCGTCCGCCGCTGTCCGTCCGACCGCATCGAGCACGCAGACGCCGACGACGCGGTCCGCCGGCGTCTCCGAGCCGTCGACTCCGCAGTCTCCACCCTCGGTTTCGGCCTCACCGTGTGTCCCACCGCTCCCGGGTTCGGCCTCACCGTGTGTCTCACCGGTCCCCAACTCGCGGCCGCCCGCGGGCGTTCCGTGCGCCTCGGTAACGGCCACGAGCACGTCTCCGTCGTCGATTCGACGGCGCACCCGCTCGCGGTCGAACTCCAGCATCGCGGCGTCGAGCAGTCGGGCGGCGTCGTCGGCGTCGGCGGCCGTCGCCTCGCGGATGTCGTGGCTCACGGTCGGCTCCTCGCGCGAAAATTCACCGTCGCGACGACCCGCCCTTGATCAGCCTGAGCACTCGCACGCGGTCGACCTCGACGGGCTGATCCTCGGGGACGGGGCTGCCGTCGATCATCACGGACACCTCGTGCGGCGAGTAGCCGACGGCGCGGACGACGTCGGCGTACGTGTCGCCGTCGTCGGTCTCGACCGTCTCCTCCCCCTCGCCGACGACGTCGACGGTCACGCGCATACGGCCGCTTGGGCCGCCCCGGGCTTGCCGGTTTCGCTTCCGACGGAACGGGCCGACGGCGGAGACGCCGCGCGTCACCGCCGACCGAACGCGGGTGGTTTATGAGCCACGGGCTCCCTCTCACGCGTATGAGTGAGGCCGACGCCTCGGAGGGGACCCCGGCGGGACGCGAGATCTGGATCGAGAAGTACCGACCGGAGACGTTCGAGGACATCTACGGACAGGAGGAGATCGTCGAACGCCTCCGATCCTACGTCGAGCGCGACGACCTGCCGCACCTGTTGTTTTCGGGTCCAGCCGGAGTGGGGAAGACCACCGCAGCTACCGCCATCGCCCGGGAGATCTACGGCGATGACTGGCGCAACAACTTCCTCGAACTGAACGCCTCCGACGAGCGCGGGATCGACGTCGTCAGAGACCGGATCAAGAACTTCGCGCGCTCGTCGTTCGGCGGCTACGACCACCGGGTCATATTCCTCGACGAGGCCGACAGTCTCACCGACGACGCCCAGTCAGCGCTGCGCCGGACGATGGAGCAGTTCTCCGACAACACGCGCTTCATCCTCTCGTGTAACTACTCCTCGAAGATCATCGACCCGATCCAGTCGCGGTGTGCGGTCTTCCGCTTCTCGCCGCTCTCCGACGACGCCGTCCGTCAGCAGGTCGAGGACATCGCCGCGGCCGAGGACATCGAGATCACCGAGGACGGCCTCGACGCGCTCGTCTACGCCGCGAGCGGAGACATGCGCCGCGCGATCAACTCCCTGCAGGCGGCGGCGACGACCGGCGACGTCGTGGACGAGGAGGCGGTGTATCTGATCACCTCGACCGCCCGTCCCGAGCAGATCGAGGAGATGGTCGAGGCGGCGATCGACGGCGACTTCGCGTCGGCGCGGTCCCAGCTCGAAACGCTGCTCGTCGACACCGGGATGGCCGGCGGCGACGTCATCGATCAACTCCACCGCTCGGCGTGGGACTTCGACCTCGACGAGCGCGCGACGATCCGGCTGATGGAGCGGATCGGCGAGGCCGACTACCGCATCACCGCCGGGGCGAACGAGCGGGTCCAGTTAGAGGCGCTGCTCGCGTCGCTCGCGGCCGAGAAGTAGGTATCGACGGGAACTGACGTCCCTCCGTCGGTGGCTAATCACTCGTTAAACGCTCTCGAACGCCCGTCCGGCGCTCCCGCACCCGGAACTGTTTTACCCGGTCGTGGGTCAACTGACGGGTAATGAGTGAACTCGAAGCGGAGTATCGTCTCGACTACTTCGAGGAGGAGGGATTCCACCGGAAGCAGTGTCCGGTGACGGACGTCCACTTCTGGACGCGCGACCCCGACCGCGAGACGTGCGGCGAGCCGCCCGCGGACGACTACTCCTTCATCGATAACCCCGGCTTCGACGAGGAGTACACCCTAGAGGAGATGCGAGAGGAGTTCCTCTCGTTCTTCGAGGAGCACGGCCACGAGCGGATCGAGCCGTACCCGGTCGCGGCGAACCGCTGGCGCGACGACGTCCTCCTGACGCAGGCGTCGATCTACGACTTCCAGCCGCTCGTAACCAGCGGGCAGACGCCGCCGCCGGCGAACCCCCTCACTATCTCCCAGCCCTGCATCCGGATGCAGGACATCGACAACGTCGGAAAGACCGGCCGACACACGATGGCCTTCGAGATGATGGCCCACCACGCCTTCAACGCCCGCGAGGAGGTCGGCGACGAGTACGCCTATTCGGGGGAAGTCTACTGGAAGGACGAGACGGTCGAACTCTGCGACCAGTTCTTCGAGCACATGGGCGCGGATCTGGAGGAGATCACCTACATCGAGGACCCGTGGGTCGGCGGCGGCAACGCCGGCCCGGCGTTCGAGGTCCTGTATCGCGGGGCCGAACTCGCGACGCTCGTCTTCATGTCGATGGAGCAGGACGAGGAGGGCGACTACGAGATGAAGGACGGCAACCGGTACTCGCCGATGGACACCTACATCGTCGACACCGGCTACGGCCTCGAGCGCTGGACGTGGGTGTCGCAGGGGACGCCGACGGTCTACGAGGCGGTTTACCCCGACATGATCGAGTTCCTCAAGGAGAACGCGGGGATCTCGCTGAGCGAGGAGGAGGAAAAGCTCGTCCACCGCGCGGCGAAGCTCTCGGGGTATCTCGACATCGACGAGGTCGACGACCTGACCGAGGCCCGGGCGGACGTCGCCGAGGAACTCGGCGTCGACTCCGCGGAGCTGACCGAACTCCTCCACCCGCTGGAGACGATCTACGCCATCGCGGACCACTGCCGGACGCTGGCCTACATGTTCGGCGACGAGATCGTCCCCTCGAACGTCGGCACGGGCTACCTCGCGCGGATGGTCCTGCGGCGGACGAAGCGGCTGGTCGACGACGTCGGCGTCGACGCGCCGCTGGACGAACTCGTGGACATGCAGGCCGAACGCCTCGACTACGACAACCGCGACACGATCCGCGACATCGTCCGCACCGAGGAGCGGAAGTATCGAGAGACGCTCGAACGCGGCCGCCGGAAGGTCGAGAACCTGGCCGTCGAATACGCCGAGAAGGCGGAGTCGATCCCCGTCGAGGAACTCATCGAACTGTACGACTCCCACGGTATCCAGCCCGAGATGGTCGAAGAGATCGCGGCCGACCGCGGCGCGAGCGTCGAGGTCCCCGACGACTTCTACTCGCTCGTCGCGGAGCGCCACGAGGGCGAAGGGGCGTCCCGAGAGGCCGTCGAACGCAGCGAGCGCCTCGCGAACCTGCCCGAGACGGAACGCCTCTACTACGACGACCAGGAGCGCACGGAGTTCGAGGCGGTCGTCCTCGACGTCATCGAACGCGAGGAGGGCTACGACGTCGTCCTCGACCAGACGATGTTCTACCCCGAGGGCGGCGGTCAGCCCGCCGACCACGGGACGCTCGCGAACGACGACACGACCGTTCAGGTGACGGACGTCCAGATCCGCGACGGGATCGTGCTTCATCGCGCAGACGGGAACCCCGGCAAGGGCGAGTTCGTCCGCGGCCAACTCGACGTCGAGCGTCGCCGGCGGCTGATGCGACACCACACCGCCACGCACGTCATCGGGTACGCCGCCCGCCAGGTCCTCGGCGAGCACGTTCGGCAGGCCGGCGCACAGAAGGGCACACGCCGCTCACGCCTCGACGTCAGGCATTACGATCGGATCTCCCGCGAGGAGGTAAAACGGATCGAGGCGGTCGCCAACGACCTCGTGATGCGGAACGTCTCGGTCAAGCAGCACTGGCCGGACCGACACGAGGCCGAGGAGGAGCACGGCTTCGACCTCTATCAGGGCGGCATCCCGCCGGGACAGAACATCCGGACGATCACCATCGACGACGACGTCCAGGCCTGCGGCGGGACGCACGTGAGCCGCACCGGTGATATCGGGACGATCAAGATCCTCACGACCGAGCCGGTACAGGACGGCGTCGAGCGCATCGCCTTCGCCGCCGGCGACGCCGCGATCGAGGCCACCCAGCGCACCGAGGACGCCCTCTACGAGGCGGCCGACGTGCTCGACGTGACGCCCGAGGACGTCCCCGAGACGGCCGAGCGGTTCTTCACCGAGTGGAAGGAGCGGGGCAAGACGATCGACCGCCTGAAGACCGAACTCGCGGAGGCCCGCGCCGCCGCCGGCGAGGACGAGATCGACGTCGACGGGACGCCCGCCGTGGTGCGGCGACTCGACGGCGACGCCGACGAACTCAGAGCGACCGCCAACGCGCTCGTCGAGGAGGGAACGGTGGCCGTGCTCGGCTCCGCGAGCGGCGGCAGCGCCCAGTTCGTCGTCGGCGTCCCCGACGACGTCGGCATCAACGCCGGCGAGGTCGTCGGCCGACTCGCCGGCCGCGTCGGCGGCGGCGGCGGCGGCCCGCCGGACTTCGCCCAGGGCGGCGGTCCCGACGTCGACGCGCTCGACGACGCGCTCGACGAGGCACCCGAGATCCTCCGGGCCGTCCGGAGCGCCTGATCGGGGGACGTCGGTGCCGATCCCTCGACCGCGGCGCGCTGCTGTCGGTCCCGGCCTCTTTATGTCGACGCGCTGCTGTCGGTCCCGGCAACGGAGTCGTTCGACACAAGACTTATCGATACTTGTTGATCTTCTAACATTGTGTCCTCCATCGAGCAGGTGGCGTCACGAGCCGAGGGGGCGTCCACCGCGTTAGTCCTCCGACCACAGACGGCGGTCCTCGGTGACGTCGAGTGCAAAGGAGCGATCGTCGGGGAGTCAGCGGACGTCGAACTGCTCGGCGTGTCCTTCTCTCAGCCACCGGCAGTCTGGTACGACGAGTGGACCGAGGCACTCGGAAACGCCCCCGAAGCGGCGGCCGTGATCACGACACCGGAACTGGCGGGCGGGAACCTCGACGACCGCGATATCGACGTCGAGACCGTCGCTTCCCCGTCGAACCTCACGGGAATCGGCGTCAAATCGACGCCGTACCTGAGCCAGTGGGACGACGCGCTCACGGTCGTCGAGTCGCTCACGGTGCCGCTGCGGTACACCGACACGCAGAGCGTCTACAAGTTCGTCCACGTGCTGACGAGTCGACTCCAGGCCACCGACGCCGCGGGGCAGTTCTATCTCGATCCGGCGGTCGAAGACGAGCGGACCGTCGAACTGTTCAAGACGCTGTTCGACGCGGTCGTCGAGTGCGAAGTCGACACCGACGGCGGCGATCCGACGGTCGAGTGGTCGGTGACGCTCCGCGACGGCTGAGCGGTCGTCGCACGTCGACGCGGGCGACCGGTCGTCGCGATCCGACGGCGGGATGGCCGTCTCACCCCGACACGTTCGCGCCACGACCGCGCTTCGAGACGCCTAAACCGGCCCCGAGCCACGCGTCCCTATGGTCCGAACCTCGAACGGCGACGTCTCCCTCTACTACGAGACGGCCGGCAGCGGCCCGACCGTCGCGTTCGTCGGCGACGTCGGCTACGGCGCGTGGCAGTGGGGCTGGCAGCACGCCGCGGTCGCGGGCCCCTACGAAAGTCTCGTGGCCGACCTCCGCGGTACCGGACGGTCGGACGCGCCGTCCGGTCCGTACGCCGTCGAAGACCTCGTCGGAGACCTCACGACGGTTCTTTCGGACGCCGGCGTCCGCTCGGCGCACGTCGTCGGCGCGGGACTCGGCGGGATGGTCGCCCTGGAGGCGGCGCGAACGACGTCCCGAGTCGACAGCCTGTTCCTCCTCGGGACGGCCGCCCGCGGGAGCGGAATCGACCTCGAACCGCTGTGGGGCGACCCCGACGACCCCGATGCGCTCGAACGCTCGCTCGCTGCGGGGCTGTCGGACTCGTTCGTCGACGCCCGCGACGACGCCGTCGAGCAGATGGTCGAGTGGCGGTCCGGGGAGGACGCCCACCGGGCGGCGTGGGAGGCGCAGGCCGCCGCCGTCGACGACTTCGACGTCTCCGATCGGCTCTACGAGATCACGGTCCCCGCGCTGGTCGTCCACGGCCGCGACGACGCCGTCTGGTCGCCCGAGAGCGCGGAAGCGCTGGCCGAGGGCCTTCCCCGCGGCGAGTTCCGTCCGATCGCGGACGCGGGGCACCTCGTTCACGTCGAGGCGTCGCGGCGGGTCAACGACGAACTGCTCGGGTTCCTCGACGAGCGGGAGGCGTAGGAATCCGACTGGGACGGGTCGTCGGACTCCCCGTTTCCGTCGCCGAATCGCGTCCGAGAGACCTGCACGACCGCCCGCGGGCGCAAGGCCTTTTCTGTCCCACCCCGTTGCGAACACTGATGACTCGGCCCAGCGACCGACTCCGCCTCGCACTCTTGGACGCCTCCCACGGCGACGAGCACACGCCACGGAACTTCCGTCGGGAGCTCGACGCCGACCTCGTCGAGTTCGACGTGACGGACAACGAGCGGCCGGCGGGCTTCGACTTCGACGGCGTCGTCGTCACCGGATCCCGCTCGTCGGTCTACTGGGACCGCGACTGGATCCGGCCGCTGCTCGACTACGTTGCCGAGGCCGACGAGCGCGGGCTCCCGATCCTCGGCGTCTGTTACGGCCACCAGGTCGTCGCCGCGGCGCTCGGCGGCCGCGTCGAGGACATGGGCGAGTACGAGATCGGGTATCGCGAGATCTGGAAAACGAGCGACGACGAGCTCCTCGCTGGCGTCCCCCAGCGGTTCACGGCCTTCACGACCCACTCGGACGCGGTCACCGAACTCCCGCCCGGGGCCGAACTGCTCGCGGAGAACGACTACGGCGTTCACGCGTTCCGCCGCGGCGACGCGTGGGGCGTGCAGTTCCACCCGGAGTACGACCGGGAGACGGCCGTCGCGATCACGAACGAGAAGGACCTCTCCGAGCGGCGTCGCCGATCGGTCCTCGAGGGGATCGACGACGAGAACTACGCCGCCGCCTGCCGCACGAAGCGGCTGTTCGACAACTTCACCGACGCGGTTCGGCGGATCCGGGGCGAACGGATCTCCGCAGCCGATTGAACCGCTCGAAGGCCGATTTTTCCCGTTACCGCCGTCGGTCCGTATCACGCGTCCACCAGGTCAGGACTCGTCCTCCCAGTAGTCGACGTCGCCGTCGCGGCGGTAGTACCCGGAGACCACCCTCTCGTCGGCGTCACCGCCGGGGGGTGTGCCGGCGTACACGCCGATCTTCTCGGAGTCGGGATAGACGGTTATGTCGGGGTCCCGCATCGTCGAGACGGCGAGGAACCGGAGCGGTTCGTCGCCGTCGTTGCGGAGTCGGTGCGCGCCGTCGGGATCCGCCGGGAACGAACAGAAGTCGCCCGACTCCACCCGGATTTCCCCCTCCGGCGTCCGGAGCAGTCCGTCCCCCGAGAGGACGTACACCGCCTCCTCGTTGCCGGCGTGGAAGTGGTACGGCCACGACGACGCCCCCGGCGGGAGTTCGTAGAGGCTCGCGCCGAGACCGTCGGCGTCGGCCTCGCTCGCGAGTTTCTTCCGGCGGAAGTGCGTCTCCTCGCGTTCGACCTCGGTCCACTCGACGTCGCGTTCGTTGACACGACCCATACGCTCCGTCCAGTGGCCGGCGGCTTAAGCGTCGGGGGCGGCGGCCTGAGTACCGGGAAACGGTCGATCGAGCGTCCGCAAGCGGTGGCTTATCCGTCGAGATGCGCGGCCTGAGCGGGGAGCGGGCAGCGGCACCGACGACGTTTTCCTCCTCTCCCCTGTACTGGCGGACAATGGGAATCGATCCGAACTTCGACAGCAACCGCGAGAAGGTCGGCGAGGAGGAGCTGGACGAGCTCCGCTCATCCGCGAGCCAAACGGAATTTGGCGACGGCGTCGACGTCTGGGGACCCGTCGAACCGCCGGAGAAACTGGGGATCCACGGGACGCACGTCGCGGTCGACTACGACCTCTGCGTCGCCGACGGCGCGTGTCTAGAGAACTGCCCGGTCGACGTGTTCACGTGGGTGGAGACGCCCGACCACCCCGAGTCCGAGCGGAAGGTCGAACCGACCCGCGAGGACCAGTGCATCGACTGTATGCTCTGCGTCGACATCTGCCCGGTCGACGCCATCGACGTCGACGGCTCGCGCGTCTGAGACGGTTCTCGCCTTTTCTCTGTTCGGCACCGCCCGGGAGATCGACTTCCTCGCCCCGTCACCCGCCGATATTCCGCAGTGTGGCCCCAACCCGCCCGCCGACGCGACCGAGCGCTCGACGGGGCTGCACGCCGTACGTCGCCGCCGCGCACGCGAGCAGCATAATCGCGATCCCGTACAGCGGCACCGTGGCGAACGTGAAGACGTCGACGAGGAGGACCTCCAGCAGGTGCGGAAGCCCGAACTCCCGAACCGCCTCGACCAGCGAGCCCGGGTACTCGTTCGCGAACATCACCGCACTGCCGGCGAGAAAGAGCCGGCGTCCCGGCCCCTCCCAGACGTACCACAGGGGAATCATCGGGAAGAAGAAAAGCACGAGGTACCACTGCAGCGCCGGGACCAGCGTGACCGTCACGACCAGCGTCGCGAAGACGGCGATCAGCCGCCCTTGCAGCGTCTCCACGTCGGCGTACAGCGCAAGAAGGATCCCCGCACCGACGAGCGCGGCGAGCGGGGTCAACACCTCCGGCGGAGCGTTCGGGAAGAGCCCCCAGACGACGTGCGACAGCGGCCGCTGGAGCGTCACGTAGAACGTCGCGTCCGCGGGGTAGCCGCCGACGAAAGCCGCGGTCTCCGCGCGGTCGAACACGACCTCCGAGAAGAACGTGACCGTCGGCCCCGTTCCGTAGGCGACGACGCCCGCGAGGATCCCGCCGATCCCGACCGCCGTCGCGCTCGCGACCGCGCGCCACGACCGCCGTTTCAGGAGCCACGCGCCGACGAGCGCGGGGAACAGTTTGAACAGCGCGGCGAGGCCGAACGCCGCGCCGGCGACGCCCGGGCGATCGCGTTCGAGTGCGAGGAAGCCGACGACGAACGCCAGGGCGACGAGCAGGTTGATGTTGCCGTAGTAGATCGTCCCAAAAGTGAAGGGCGAGACGAGCACGAGACCGGTGATCAACCCGACGTCGAGCCACCCGAGTCTGTAGGCCGTCCGGTCGACGAAGCGCACGATGGCGGCGGCCACGGCGAGGCCGGCCAGGACGTTCAGCGCGACGACGATCCAGTAGCCGATCTGCCAGTCGATCCCCGTGAACGGGTAGTAGGCCGTGACGGTGATCGGGGGGTAGAGATAGACCGCCCACTCGCCCAGTTCCGGCGGTGCGACGCCGTAGAACGACTGTCCCTCGCGGGCCAGTTTCGCGGCGTACCGGTACGTTCGGACGTTCGCGCCGAGGTTGCCGCCGGGATTCCAGGCCCACTCGGCCCACTCGGGGTTGAAGTTACGGTCGTAGGCGGCCGCACCCCACAGGATCGCGAAGGCCATCACGGCCCAGACGGTTCTCTTCGAGCGGGCGACGAGCGGTCTGTGGAGGGGATCTGGGAGGGCCATCGATCGCCACGGTGCGATTGGGTCGTGACGGCCGAACCATCTTCGGTCATCCCCTTATATATGACTCTTGTTTGGACCGTTCGACGGCCGTTGAGGGCCGAGAGCGGGCCGCGAAGCGTTCCACACGAGGTTCGGTATGGCGTTCGCTCCATCGTCGGCGCTCCCGTCGACAGTATCTTGTCGCCGGCGGCCGAACGTGTAAACACGATGTCTGAAGAAGTCGTTCGGCTGCTGCAGAAGGCCTACCAGGACGAGATCGAGACCGTGATGAACTACATGACCAACTCCATCGTTCTCGACGGCGTCCGCGCCGAGGAGATCAAAGAGTCCCTCCAGCAAGACATTCAGGAGGAACTCGGGCACGCCGAGCAACTCGGCAACCGGCTCAAGCAACTCGACGAGCATCCGCCCGGCTCCGCGGCGTTCGAGGCGACCCAGATGAGCCTCCAGCCCCCAGAGGACACCACGGACGTGCTCTCGGTCATCGACGGCGTCCTCGACGCCGAAGAGGGCGCTATCGAGACGTATCGGGCGTTGATCGACGCAGCCGAGGCGGCCGACGATCCGGTGACCGAGGACCTCGCGGTGACGCTCCTGGGCGATGAGGAAGCCCACCGGACGGAGTTCCGCGGGTTCAAGAAGGAATACAGCCAGGAGTAGCCGCTCTTTTCGCTGCCGGCCGAGCGGGACTGTACCGTCTTCAGAGCGCGATCGAACCCGCGAGCGCGGCGACGACGAGGAGTCCCAGGACGTCGAGCCGTCCGAATCGAAGCACCGGCAGCGTCGGGTTCCACGCGAAACAGCGGGCGCGGAGCGCGAGCGCCAGCCGGTCCGCGCGGCCGAACGCTCGACGGAGTCCCGCTGCGGCGACGATTCGTATCCGCTCGCGGAGCGGCCGTTCCTCGCCCAACCGGGCGGCCGACGCCTCCCGGACGGCCCGGAGATCCGCGCGCAGCAGCGGGAAGAAGCGGAAGACGAGCGCGACGCCGACGCCGAGCAGGCGGCCGGCGCGCCCCGGCACGAGCCGCTGGATCGCCGCCCGGGAGTCGCGGACGGGCGTCGTGTGTAGATAGACCGCCGATACGAGCAGGATGAGCAGGACGCGATAGCTCGCCAGCAGCGGGCCGGTCGCCGCGCTCGGATCGACCCCGATGGACCACGCCAGAGCGGTCGACCCGACCGCCACATCGACCACCGAAATCAGCGGCCCGGCGGCCAGAAACGGCAACGCGGGTAGGTAGCCGCGGATCGCCCGGAGGGGCGAGAGCCATCCTGCGACGAGGAACGCGGCCGCGACGACGGTCGCTCCCAGAAGCCCTCGCGGCGTCGTGTGCGCGAACGCGGCGGCGGCGAACGCGGCCTGTGCGAGCAGTTTCGTCCGCGGGTCGAGACGGTGGGCGAGCGAGTCGCCGGGCGTGAACGTCAGCATCGACCGGACGGGCGGGTGGATCGGTCGCGCGCCTCCGCTCCGGTCGTCTCCGGGACACGGATATCGCACTCCGCGAGCGAGTCGACGACGCCCCCGGGCGCGCCGTCGACGGCGACGCGGCCGTCGGCCATCGCGACGACTCGATCCGCCAGCCCGAGGACGTCGCGGAGGTCGTGCGTGACGATCACGACGCTCGTTCCCGACGCCGAAAGCGCGCGGAGCCGGTCCAGCACGGAGTTCCGGGCCGGATTATCGAGCCCGGTGAACGGCTCGTCGAGGACGAGGTGATCCGGCTCCATCGCCATCGCGCCCGCGATAGCGACGCGTTCGCGTTCACCGCCGGAGAGCTGATCGACCCGCTCCTCCTCGCGGCCCGTGAGGTTCACCGCCGCGAGCGCCTCCTCGACGCGCCGATCGATCTCCTCTCTCGGAAGCCCGAGGTTCTCCGGCCCGAAGGCGACGTCAGCGCCGACCGTGGCGGCGACCAACTGGTCGCGCGGCTCCTGAAACACCATCCCGACGGCCGTCCGCGCGGCGACGAGATCGCTCGCCACGTCCCGGCCGTTCACCGCCACTGTTCCCTCATCCGGTTCCAACAGCCCGTTGAAGTGGCGGACGAGCGTCGTCTTCCCGGAGCCGTTCGCGCCCGCGACGACGACGCACTCGCCGTCGTCGATCGCGAGCGACACGTCGTCGACGGCGACGCACTCGCCGTAGCGGTGAATCAGCCCTTCGGTCCGGATCATCGCGTCACCGTGACTCCTCGACGCGCTGTTTCATCGCTTCGGTCACGCGGCTGTCGCAGCGTCGCTGCGGACGACGCCGACGGCCGCGGCGATCTTGACCGCCTCGAAGGGGACGAACGCGAGCGCGCTCACCGCGAAGGCCTCGACCAGGCCGACGCTCTGGACGAGCGCGAACCCGACCGTTCCGAGCGCGTAGATCACGACCGTCCCGGCGAGCATCCCGCCGACGAGGCGGGCGGTGCCGATCGTCTCGGGATCCTCCAGGCCGTCGAACCCGTGGACGACGGCGCCGATGAGCGCCGCGGCGATCGGGTACGACCAGAGGTATCCCGCCGTGTAGCCGACGAGGGGTCCGAACCCGGCGGACCCACCGGCGAAGATGGGTGCCCCCGCCGCACCGGCGACCAAGTAGAACGCCATCGACGCGCCGCCCCACACCGGGCCGAGGAAGACCCCTGCGAGGAACACCCCGAGCACCTGGAGGCTCACGGGGACCGGCGAGATCGGGTTGGGAAACGACACGTACGCGAACGCGCCGGTGAGCGCCGCGAAAAGCGCCGCGCGCGCGACGTTCCCGACGACGTCCTCGCCGACGAGTTCGACCGACTGCGTCTCTGCGGACATACTCTCTCCCCTCTCGTAAACCCAAATGAATACTTCGGTTTACGATGGTAACGTTTGTACGTCCACGCGCCGTATTACTCCCCGATGGACGAGAAGACGGCCGAACTCCGGGACCTCTTCGTGGAGACGACCGGCGAGGAGACCGTGACCGAGTCGCAGTCGACGCCGCGCGGCACTATGGGGAGCGACCGCGACGACGAGGCCGTCGACGACCGGGTGACGGAACTCATCGAGACGATGCGCGAGCGCTACGAGTTCGCCTCTCCGCTCGCGACCCCCGACCTCCGCCGCGTCGTCCGCGCGTTCTTCGACCCGGACGCGGGGGCCGCGGACGCCGAGTCGTGGTCGGCGGAGGCCGACAGCGCGCTCGCGGACTCGCTCGCCGCCGACGTCGATGGCGGCGATGTCTTCCGCGCGCGGATGGATCTGCACCTCGTCGGCGACGCGGACCGGGACGGACCGGTCCCGTACGACCGCCTCCGCCGTCGCGTGCTGGAATCGGCCGAGGACGGCTTCGGCCCCGTCCGGACGGATCTCGACGACGACGCGCTGGCGGCCGAACTGGCCGCGGCCGTCGACGAGGAGACCGCTGCAGCACTCGATCCCGAGGCGGTCCGCCGCGCCCGACTCGTCGTCGAGGCCGAACTCGCCTCTCGACAGGTGAACCACCGCTTCCGCGACGCCTTCACCGACCTGCTGACCGACGCGGACCTGTCGACTCGTCTCGCGACCGACGCCCGCCGCGACGGGCTGAAAGAGGCGACCGAGGACATCGAAACCGACGTGTCGTTGTAAAGCCGCGAGCGGAGCCGAAACGGCGGTCTTCTCTTTCCGATCGACACCGATCGGCGCCCCCCGACTACTTTCACTTCTCTTGGCGAAGACTCTTACCCGATGAGGACCCTACTCCGGTGCGATGGCCCAGGCCCCCCAGGACTCCCGCGACCTCACCGATCGGTTCATCCAGTTCTATCGGAAGTACTACCGCGACGAGATCGGGACGCTCGCGCAGAAGTACCCGAACGAACAGCGATCGCTGTACATCGACTACGACGACCTCTACGCGTTCGACGCGGAACTGGCCGAGGACTACAAGCAGAAACCCGACCAGATCCGCGAGTACGCCGAGGAGGCCCTCCGCCTCTACGACCTGCCCGCCGACGTCAAACTCGGGCGCGCGCACGTCCGCCTGGCGAATCTCCCCGAAACGGTCGACATCCGGGGTATCCGGGTCCACGACGACCACATCGGCCGGCTGATCGCGGTCCAGGGAATCGTCCGGAAGGCGACCGACGTCCGACCGAAGATCACCGAGGCGGCCTTCGAGTGCCAGCGCTGCGGGACGATGACGTACATTCCCCAGTCGGACAGCGGCTTCCAGGAACCGCACGAGTGTCAGGGGTGTGAGCGTCAGGGGCCGTTCCACGTCGACTTCGACCAATCCGAGTTCGTCGACGCCCAGAAGGTGCGCGTCCAGGAGAGCCCCGAGGGCCTGCGGGGCGGCGAGACGCCGCAGAGCATCGACGTCGACCTCGAAGACGACGTCACCGGCCGGGTGACCGCCGGCGACCACGTCACCGTGACGGGCGTCCTCCACATCGAACAGCAGACCTCCGGCAACGAGAAGACGCCCATCTTCGACCTCTACATGGACGGCGTCAGCGTCGAGATCGAGGACGAGGAGTTCGAGGACATGGACATCACCGAGGCGGACGTCGCCGAGATCGTCGATCTCTCGAACGAACCCGACATCTACGAGAAGATGGTCGCCTCCGTCGCGCCGTCGATCTACGGCTACGACCAGGAGAAACTCGCGATGATCCTCCAGCTGTTCTCGGGCGTGACCAAACACCTCCCGGACGGGTCGCGGATCCGCGGCGACCTGCATATGCTTCTCATCGGAGACCCCGGTACGGGTAAGTCCGCTATGTTGCAATATATCCGCAATATCGCACCTCGATCCGTCTATACATCCGGGAAAGGCAGTAGTTCGGCCGGGCTTACTGCAGCGGCCGTCCGCGACGACTTCGGCGACGGACAGCAGTGGACGCTCGAAGCCGGTGCGCTCGTCTTGGCTGATAAAGGGATTGCGGCCGTCGACGAGCTAGACAAGATGCGATCGGAGGACCGCAGTGCAATGCACGAAGCGCTCGAGCAGCAGTCCTATCACCCTGAATCGGAGGTTCTCCTCTCCGATGGCCGTCGCGTCGAGATCGGGCCGTTCGTGGATTCGATGATGGAGAAGAGAGACGGAGAAGTCGTCGACGGCGTCGACTGCGAGATCCTCCCCGTCGACGACGTGGGTGTCCACACCGTCGACCTTGACACCAACGACGTGGAAAAAGTGCCGGTCGACCGCGTGAGCAGACACGAGGCACCCGACGAGTTCGTTCGCGTGTCCTTCTCGAACGGCCGGTCGGTGCTCGTCACGCCCGAACACCCGATGTTCGTCGAGTCCGGCGGCGAGGGCGGAACGACTGACGCTCGCGACATCTCCGAGGGCGACTTCGTCCCCGCGCCGCGGAAGCTTCCGAACTCCGCCGCGCCGATGTCGCTCGAAGATGAAGCCCATCAGGGCCGCGAGCGCGACGTCGACCTCCCGACGGAGATGTCGCCCGACCTCGCGGAGATTCTCGGCCTACTGACCGCCGAGGGGCACTCCTACTCCGGCGGTCGCACCCACGAGATCGGCTTCTCGAACCAAGACGAGCGGCTGCTCGATCGGGCCGGACGGCTGATGGCCGACGTCTTCGGTCTCGACAGCACAGACGCCGTCAACGGGGTCGGCACGACGACGAAGCGCTGGGTGTCGACGAAGCTCTACCGCTGGTTCGAGTCGAACTTCCCGGAGGTGATGCGGGAGTCGCGGGAGAAACGGATGCCGAAGGCCGTCCTCGGCGCGTCGGAGGAGGAGATCCGACGGTTCCTGGTCGGTGCGTTCGCCGGTGACGGCGGCGTCGAGAGCGAGGCGATGTCGTTCTCGACGGCCTGTCACGGACTCGCGGAGGACTACGCCGACGCGCTCCTGAAGATCGGTGTCGCGTCGCGGATTCACCACGATAGCTCCGAGGACGCGTGGAAGACGTACGTGATGGGTGATTCGACGGAGCGCTTCGTCGAGGCCGTTGTCGACCCCGCGGACGATCGATACGAGAAAGCGCGAGCGTTCGTCGATCGGAGCAACGCGACGGAACGGCATCACGACGTTCTCCCGACGAGCGCGGCGAGGGAGATTCGCTCGCTCAAACGGCTGCTCGGCGTTCCGCTCGACGGCCGGTTCCGAACGGCGCTCGACGCGGGATACGGCGTGCGAATCGGCACGGTCCGATCCGAAGTCGCGTCGCTGCGGGACAGAACCGAGACGATTCGGTCCGATGTCGACTCGGCTTCGACGCTCGCGGGGGCCAGAGACCTCGTCGGCTGGTCCGGACGGCAACTCGCCGAACGCCTTCCGGGCGTGACGACGAGCGCCGTTCACTATGCCGAAGACGGCGGATACACGGATCAAAAGCGAACCGAAATGCGAGACGCTGCCGTCGACGCGATCGAACGGTCGCTCGCCGAGGCCGACGAACGACTCGACGATCTCGAATCGCGTTGTGACCTCCGGTACTACCGCGTGACCGACGTCGAGACGGTTCCGAACGAGGGCGAGCACGCCTGCGAGTGGGTCTACGACGTGACCGTCGAGCCGACGAACACGTTCGTGAGCGGGGGCGTCGTGCTGCACAATTCCATTTCCGTATCGAAGGCCGGCATCAACGCCACCCTCAAATCCCGGTGTTCGCTGCTCGGCGCGGCCAACCCGAAGTACGGTCGTTTCGACCAGTACGAGCCGATCGGCGAGCAGATCGACCTCGAACCCGCGCTCATCTCCCGCTTCGATCTGATATTCACGGTCACGGACAACCCCGACCCCGAGACCGACGCCGAACTCGCAGAGCACATCATCAACACGAACTACGCGGGCGAGCTCAACACCCAGAAGACGAAGGTGCCGACCTCGGAGTTCACCGACGGCGAGATCGAGAGCGCGACCGAGGAGGTCACCCCCGAGATAGACGCCGAACTCCTGCGGAAGTACATCGCCTACGCGAAGCGCAACTGCTATCCGACGATGACCGACGAGGCGAAGGAGGTCATCCGCGACTTCTACGTCGACTTCCGGGCGAAGGGGGCCGACGACGACGCTCCCGTCCCGGTGACGGCGCGGAAGCTCGAAGCGCTCGTCCGGCTCTCGGAGGCCTCCGCGCGACTCCGGCTCTCGGATACGGTCGAACGCGAGGACGCCGTCCGCGTCACCGAGATCGTCGAGTCGTGTCTCCGCGACATCGGGATGGATCCCGAGACGGGAGAGTTCGACGCCGACATCGTCGAGACCGGAACCTCGAAGAACCAGCGCGACCGGATCAAGGACATCAAGCACCTGATCGAGGAACTCGAAGACGAGTACGAGGAGGGCGCGCCGGTCGAGCAGGTCATCGAACGCGCGGGCACGGACCTCGGCTTGGAGGAGACGAAAGCCGAAGACGAGATCGAGAACCTCAAACGGAAGGGGGAGCTCTACGAACCGCGGCAGAGTTACCTCCGGACGACGTGATGGACCGAATATCCGCGCTCCGGAACGTCGAAGAGGCGCTGCGTGACTTCGAGGCCGGGGAGTCGGACCTCGCGGCGACCGAACAGCGCGTCGTGACGGTCCTCCGGACGTACGCGACCGACTTCGAGGGCGAGGAGGGCCTTCGGGCGTATCAGGCGACCGGCGACGGCCGGGCACACGGCCTCGTCGTCGTCGCCGAGAGCGAGGGTGAGGCCCGCGAGCGCATCGCGGACCTGCTGGACGAGGACCCGGCGGCGCTCGACGCGGACATCTCGCCGGTGTGAACCGGTCCCGGACCCGCCGGTGTGTGTCGGTTTCGCCGGTGTAGGTGGGTTTTTATTCCGCCCCGGGAATCTGGGCGTAGCCGTGTTGCTAGTGGTGACGTACTCGCGTCGAGCGCGCGAGACGCTGCGAAACGCCTGCCGGGCGCACGAGGAGACTGTCGTCAGGCGGTTCGGGCGCGCCGCGCTCCTGCGAGAGACGGAGTACGGCGCGTTTCTGGCGTATCGGCTCCGGGAGCGACACGCCGCGGACGTGCAGGTCGAGCGGACCGAACCGTTCAACGAGTTCGCCGACGCGCCCGACGCCGTTCGCGAAGCCGCAGCGGCCTACGAGGCGCGGGAATCGCCGAGCACGCCGTACGACCGGTTCGCGACCGGGACCGACCATCCGAACTCCGACGCGATGCGAGAGCGGGAGCTGTGACCGGCGGCGGCTTCGATCGGCGCTTCGCGATCCGTCTCCCGGACGGGACCACGGAGAGCGGTCCGATCGCCGACCTCCGCGACGCGGACGCCTCGGTGGTTCCCGCCGCCTCACAGCTTCAGCGAGCGATCCGCTGCGGGGGACCGAACCCACCTGACGGCCCCGCCGTCCACGCGCCGCCTCCCGGCCGGGTTCACGCGCACGTCGCTCGGCTCGCGTCCGATACCACCGTTCGAACGCGCCCCGCACTCGCGGCGGTCGCCGCCGACCGCGGAGTCGAAACGCCGCACGACGACGACCTGGCCGACGCGATCAGGTCGTTCCGGGCGCTCTCGCCCGCACCCGTCTGTGACGCCGATCTGCGAACTGCGCGGCGTCGCGCCGCCGAGGCGGGGGCCGAGACGGAGCGACTCAGAGAGCGGGTCGCCACCGTCCGCGGGCGGGTGACCGCGCTCCGCGATGGGGGCTCCGCGGACGACGAGGCGTTGACCGCCGCGGAGGCGTCGCTGTCGGAGGCGACCCGGCGGCTCTCGGAGGTGGCGACGGAACGCGTCGCCGCCGCCCAGCGGTTAGCGCTCCTCGAAGAGCGCGCTCGAAGCGCCCGAGATCGGCGGGAAACCCGACTGCGACTCGAAGATCGGATCGGGAACCTCGAACGGGCGGTCCGGGCAGCCCGTATCGACGCCGTCGCGGACGACTTCCGCGACGCTCGCCACGCGCTCGCCGCCCTGAGCCGAGACGCCGACAGCGATGTCGACTTTTCAGGGATAGCGTCGGGTCTTCTCGATGCACTGACCGTCGTCCGGATCGCACCGATCCGCGCGCCCGTCGTCGCCGCCCCCGAGGTCACCGCCGCCTTCGGCGGCCCTCGCCCGGCGTTCGAGGCGCTCGACTCGCCGCTCGTGATCCGATAAGACGCGGTATCGCCCGATAGGCGGCCCCGACGGTTTACGTACTAGCGCGGGACTAGAACCGGCGTGCAAACCGCTTTCGACGTCACTGATTCGACTGCCGAATCGGCCCCGCCCGTCGACGGACCGCTGGAGACGGGCGTCTCGACGACGGCCATCGCGGGCGTGACGCTCGTACGGGTCGAGCTACGCAGCACCGTGGACGCCGACCTGCGCGTCCGGGTCGCGAACGAACTCGCCGGCCCCGTCCTGCCGCCGCGTCGAGAGGGCGTCCCAGCGGCCGGCTGGGACGCCGACGGCTTCCGTGGGGTCGTCCCCGCGTCTGGACGCCTCGGCGTCGGTTACGCGTGTCCGGTGTCGGCTTCCGAGGAGCGCCCGACCGCTGACTCCGACCCCGCCCGCGAGCCATCCGCGGCGGAGGACGATCCCGACGCGGTCTCGATCGATCTGCTCGGCCCCGCACACGGAACGGAAGCACCTCCGGATGCCGTCGCGACGACGATCCGATCGCTCGGTCGGGCCGCGCCGCCGGTCGACGCCGTGCCAGTCGGCGCTGACGCAGGCTCGTTCGGGATCACCGCGAGAGAGGCGACCGATCCATCGATCGACGCGCCGGACGCACCGGACGCGCTCCCCGCGGCGATCGAAGAGTGGCTCGACGCGGTCGAATCCCGCGTGGGGCGCGCCGAGCGGCTGACGGGGGCCTCGGCCGCGGAGGCGACGGCGGTGCTCGTCGACTCCGGCGGCATCGACGCGCTCGCACACCTCCCCGAGTCGGTTGCCGCCGACGAGTCGACGCTGCGGGCCGTGAGAGCGCGGGTATCGGAACTCGCCGAACGCGCAGCGGCGACGGACGCTCGGCCGGTCGTCTCCTCGCTGTCGGCGGCCGCACAGCGGGAGCGGTTCGACGACGCGACGCTGTCGGGTGGAGACCGATGCGCCGGCTTCCAATCGAACGGGGACCGATCCGTCGACTTCCGTTCGAACGGAGCCGACCGGTGATCGTCGCCGTCACCGGCGGCAAGGGCGGCGTCGGCAAGTCGACGATCTCGATCGAACTCGGCGCGGCTCTCGACGCGACGGTCGTCGACGCCGACCTCGGGATGGCGGACCTCCCGACCGGTCCCGGGCCGGACCTCCACGACGTGCTCGCCGGTCGCGCCGCTCCCGCCGAGGCGGTACGGGAGGGCTGCGGTCCGGTTCGGCTGCTCCCGTGTGGGCGCTCGCTCGCGGGCGCTCGCGCGGCGGACGTGGGCGCGCTCGGTGAGACGCTCCGCGCCGTCGAGGACGCCTACGGCGACGTCGTCGTCGACTGTCCGGCGGGGATGAAGGCCGACGCGGGCGTCCCGCTGGCGATCGCCGACGCCTGCGTCGTGGTGGCGTCGCCGCAGCCGTACGCGCTCGCCGACGCCGTTCGCTCGCGAGAACTCGCACGCGAACTCGACGCGGGACTCGTCGGCGTCGTCGTCAACCGCGTCGTCGACGATCCGCCGACGTCGGCCTTCGAGGAGGTGCTGGGAGCGCCGGCGGTCGCCGTTCCGGCGGACCCCCGCGTCGGGGAGACGGTCCCTTCGTTCCGACCGGTCGTCCGGTCCGCGCCGTCGACGCGGGCCGCCCGCGCGGTGACGGCCGTCGCGGACGCGGTGCGTCGAGCGAAACGCGTGTGAGCACCCGGCAGCGAGTGCGGCCGCTACGGGACATCTATCGGCAATCCCCGCTTCCGGAGCACCGAGACCGCTCTCGGTCCGCACCGTAATCGTCGTATTCTATCCGCGATAGTCGCGTCAGAGCGACGTCCGAGGGGCCCCGTTCCGCTTACTCGTCGTCGCTGAGCGCCTGGTACGTCGACCGCAGCGTCACGGGCGTGACGCCGGCGGCGTCTGCGGCGTCCCGCTGGGTCAGGTCCGCGCCGACGTCGCGACCCGCGGTGTACAGACACGCGGCGGCGACGCCGCTCGGGTGTCGGCCGGCGACGATGCCGCGCTCGGCCGCTTCGGCGACGTACTCCCGGGCGCGCCGTTCGACGTCGCCGGAGAGGTCGAGTCGAGAGGCGAAGCGGGGCACGTACTCCGCGGGATCGATCGGTCCGACGGGCAGGCCGAGTTCGCGGTTGATCGCGTCGTAGGCGGCGGTCTGCTCGTTCTCCGTCGCCTTCGCCACGTCGGCGACCTCCTGAACCGTACGCGACACGCGAGCGACGCGGCAGGCCGCGTAGACGCAGGCCGCGGCGAACCCCTCCAGCGAGCGGCCGGGGAGCAGGTCCTCCGACTGGGCGGAGCGGAACAGCGAGCACGCGTGGTCTCGAATCCGGTCCGGAAGCGACAGCACGCCCGTGAGCCGTCTGATCTCGGTGAACGCGTACACCTGATTGCGCTCGCGCTTCGAGGAGATGCGCGCGCGGTTGTGCTGCCGGCGCATCCGCGCGAACTGTCGGCGCTTCCGGCCTTTGGCCCGCGTCGAGCGACCGATCTTCGTCGACAGCCCCCTGTCGTGACGCGAGCGCGTCAGGGGCGCGCCGGTCCGCTTCGGATCCCGATCGTCGTCGGCGAAGGAGCGCCAGTCGGGGCCGTGGTCGATCCGGTACTCCGAGAGCACGAGTCCGCAGTCCCCGCACAGGGTCTCCCCGCCGGCGGTCTCCGGGCGACCGCCGCATTCGGGGCAAGTGTTCGTCGTCGTGGCGGCGTCGGCGGGTGCTTCACTCATCACAATTGAAACTCGGTCGCGAAGCCATATTTAAAAGCGTGAGAAAACCGGTGGATAGACCCTCTTCAGCGGCTGATAACCAACCGATAACCGGTAGGTAGTGAGAATCAGATAAGATAATCGAAACGAACCTTCTTATCGGAACGGGCGGAGACACAATCACGATGGGTTTGTCGGAGATCGCAGCGGGGCTGGAGTTGAGAACGGAGCAGGTACGGCGCGGCGTCGCGACCGTGGACGACACCGACGTCGACCTCGACGCGCGGCTTCGGGAGCACGAGGCCGACCTCCCGTGCACGGCTGCCGCGGCGACGACCGTGCTCGAACGGTACGACGAGGGCGCGAGCGTCGGCGACGCGGGCGAGGCGGCGGCGATCGCGCCGGTCACGGCCGCGAAGCTCCTCCACCGGTGCGGGTTCGAGGGTGTGACGCCGCTGTCGCCGACGGCGCGGCGGGTGCTCCGCGACTGGATCGACGGCCGACTTTCGCGGGCGGACGCGCTCGAACTCACGGGTTCGGACGAGGCGGAGTTCGCACTCGCCGTCTACGTCGAGACGCACGACCCGATCACGGAACTCGCCGAGGCCGTCCGCCGCGACGCCTCGACGCCGATCGCGGGCGACGCGCTCGTCTCGAAACGCGACGCGCTCGCCGAGACGATGACCGGCAGTTCCGACCTCCGGTAGTCTGCCGCCACTCGGTCTCTGCGAACCGCTCGCTCGGCCTCACGCGGCCGGGCTGTCCACTGCGGTTGAGGTGCGACGAACGAAACGGTCGCGATCGACGCCTTACCGACCGACGAGTCCGCCGACCGATCCGAGCAGTCCGTCGCCATCCTCGTCCGAGCCCCGGAGCTCCTCTCCTGTGAGTGCGGCGGCGATGCGGCCGATCGCCGCAGCAAACGCGTCCTCGTCGCCGAGGCAGGCGGGAGCGGCGTCGGCCGCCGTCGCTTCGGTCGCCGGTACAGACACGTCGGCGGTCTCCAGGTCGCCGCGAACCGAAACCACGAGCGAGGCCTCGGTGCCGACGTCGGCCAGTCGCTCGTGGCACCGCTGGACGGCCTCGGCCCCCCGGTCGCTCGCCGGCGTGACGACGGCGATTCGATCTGCGACGTTCACCGCGGCGACGGCCTGGTTCGCCGCGATCGGCGGCACGTCAAGGAGGACGTGATCGAACCGCGACGACGCGGTCGCGATCAGCGACTCGAACCGCCGGGCGGCCTCGACGCGCTTCGCCCAGGCCAGCCGCTCGAAGGGAGCGTGCGCGGGGCAGACGGCGGCCCGGCCGGGAACGGCTCCGCCGAGATCCAGTGCCAGTAACCCGGTCGAGAGGTCCCGACCGTCGTCGACGAGGAGTCGCGTCAAGTCCGGGTCGATCCGACCCTGGACGTAATCGGCGAGTCCCTGCGTCGCGAACGCGGCGTCGAGGATCGCGACCTCGCGGCCGTCAGCCGCCAGCGCCGCACCGACCTCGACTGCGGTTCGCGTCGTCCCCGCCCCGCCCGCCGCGCCGACGAACGCCGTGACGTCCGCCGTCTCCGTCTCTCTCATACCCACTCTGGCCGCGCACTGGGATTTAAACAATCCGGTCGGACGTCCGGCCGACCCCGACGCTGTCACCGAGGTCGTCGCTCGTTTCGCTCGTCGGGATGGCGGCGACGACGTCGTCGGTCACTCGCTCGCGCCGATCACTCGCCGGTGTCGACATCCGCCACGATACCGTCGGTCATTTGCCCGCCTCGATGGCGGTGGCGATGTCGTCGAGTTCGTCGTCCGAGAGGTCCGGTCGGTCGCCCGCGACCGCGTGGATCGGCCTGCCGCCGTCGCCCTCGAAGCGCGGGACGATGTGCACGTGCACGTGCGGGACCTCCTGACCGGCGGCGCTCCCGTTGTTCACGCCGACGTTCGACGCGTCGGCGTCGACGGCCGATTCGATCCGCGGCGTCAGTTCCTGTACGGCCGCCCAGACGTCGGCGGCGATCTCGTCGGGCAGCTCGCCGAGTCGCTCGTAGGCGTCTTTCGGCACGACGAGCGTGTGACCCGGTGCAAGCGGGTTCGCGTCGAGGAACGCCGCGACCGTGTCGGTCTCGTAGACGATTCGCGCCGGGATCTCGCCGGCGACGATCTGCTCGAAGATGGTCGGGTCGTCGCTCATACGCGGTTCATCGGGGGAATCGCCGAAGTAAGTTCGGGTCTGTACTAGAACGAGGTCGTGAACACGGTGGTCGGTGATTCAGCAACGGGATTGAACTCGGAAGCCCCCGCGCGCTCGGCTCGGGGGACTCGTTGCGCGCGCTCGCTGTGCTCGCGTGCTTACGTCGTCCGCCGTCGCCGAGCGCGCGGCCCCTTCCAGTCCCGCCCGTGTAGTTGTCCCTGCCACCATCGCGCGCCAAAACCGTCTTTCGATCCCGAAATCAGGACGGGCCGTCGTCGAGCGCCGTTCGGATCGCGTCGTGGACCGCCTCGCGGTATTCCTCGGCGCTGTAGCCGAGTCGCGCGCGCCAGACGTCCTGATACGACGGGTGGAGGATGGGAAGCAACGTCGCGAACGGCAGCTCGACCGGCTCTAAGATCCGATCGACGAAACCGTCGATCGTCCGGTCGTCGAGCGCGAGCGTCGTCGCGGTTGCGTGTTTGCCGGTCGCGACGATCACCGTCGGGTCGACGGTCCCGATCTCTCGCCGGAGGTGCGTCCGACAGTTCGCGCGTTCGATCTCTGCCGGTTCGCGGTTCGACCCGTCGCCGTCGCAGGGGAAGCACTTCACGGCGTTCGTGACGTAGGCCGCCGGACGGCCGATCTCGACGAGGAGCCGTCTGACGCGACGCCCCGAGTGCCGCGCCGTGTAGGCCTTTCCGGTCCAGTTGCCGCCGCGCCACGTCTCCGCGTCGGGGTTCCCGGCACCGGGCGCTTCGCCGACGACCATCACGTCGGCGTCGAGGTCGCCGGTCCCCCACGAGATCCGCTCGCGGCACTCGACGAGCGCCGGGCACCGCTCACAGTCGGCTTCGAGGACGTGCCGTTCGGCGGGGAATTCGGGGTCCATCGTCAGTTCCGCTCCGTCGGCGCGCCGCTACGCCGCTTCGACCGCGTCGACGGCGGCGGCGACGATCGGCGCGACGGAGACGGCGCTCACGTCCCGCTCGACCGTGTCGGTCGCGACGACCCGCTCGATCCCGGCGCGCTCGAGCTTCGTCCGGGCGTTTCGTGCCAGGAGCGGGTGGACGCACGCCGCGAAGACGCGCTCGGCCCCGTCGGCGTCGAGGTGGGCGACGGCCTCGCTCATCGTCGACCCGGTCGCGACGATGTCGTCGACGATCACGACGTCGCGGCCCGCGGCGTCGGCGTCGCTCGGCGAGATTTCGACCTCCGTTCCGGAGTGGCGGGTCTTCTCGAAGTAGTCGGTCTCGCCGCGCCCGTAGGCGTCACAGGTCGCAACCGCGAGATCGACCGCGCCGGAGTCGGGCGAGAGAAACAGCGGCGCTGTGAGATCGTCGGGGAGCGGATCGGCGAGCAGCCCCGCGGCGTCGCAGACGGTGACGTGGGCGTCGAAGAAGTCCGTGATCGACTCCTCGTGAGGATTTACGAGGACGACCCGGTCGGCCCCGGTCGAGACCGCCCGGGCCATCGCCCGCGCGGAGACGGGCTCGCCGGGGTTGAACGCCTCGTCCTGGCGCGCGTAGCCCATATACGGAATCACGGTGACGACCTCGCTCGCGCCGGCCTCCCGGACGGCGTCCTGCAACTGGAGCAGTTCGACCCACGCGTCGTTCGAGTCCGTCGTCGCGACGACCACCGCGCGGTCGGCGTCGAAGTCGGGGACGGCGGCGAACGTCTCACCGTCGGGGAAGCGGTCGTACTCGACGGCCGAGAGCGGTTCGCCCAACTCCGAGGCGAGCGCGGCCGCGAGCGCCTGCGAGGATGCGCCGGGAACGATCATACCGGTATCTCTCGACCCGCGGTAAAACCCCTTTTCGTCTTCGTTCGGAGTCGCATCGCCGCTTCGATGGTTCTCATACTGATTACTCTCGTCTCTTACCACCGAGCGCTACCCCGGTTGACGGCGCTCGGCGGTAAAACGTGAGAGTAATCAGTATCAGACCGTGGCGGCCGCGACGTCTCTCACGCCGAGCACCCGATAGCGCCACTCGTCGCCCGGCAGTCGAACGGCGAGCGTACCGTCGGCGGTGACCGCGTACGACGCCTCGACGCCGTGTGTCACGGCCACGACGTCGCCGCCGACCGGGAGTTTCTCCTCGACCCAGCGGTCCCGCCCGCCCGACGCGTCGCCGCTCTCTCCCGAATCGAGCCCTCGCGCGTACAGCGCGCCGTCGACTGCCGCCAGTCCTCGCTCCCGGACGGCGTCGACGGCCTCGACTGACCCCTCAAGAACGTCCATCCAGCCGTTGCCGAGCTTGTACAGTCCCGCTCCGGTCGCCACGAGGGGTTCCGCGTCGACGTCGCGGGCGTCGTCGAGGCCGGCGTGGGCCACGCCGCCGGAACCCATCCGGTAGACGCCGTCGGCGGCGGCGACGAGGCCGCCGTCGAGTGCGCGCACCGGCCCGGTCGTTCCGACGTCGGTCCACGCGGCCGATTCGGTGCCGTGGCCGTCGTCGTTCCCGACTCTGCGTGCCACTCGGCCCTCGCCGTCGCCTGCGAGCAGCGACCCGTCGTCGAATCCGACGGCCGTGGCCGGGCCGAATCCGGTCTCCGCGAAGTCGATCTGCGGGGCCGCACTCGAGGTTTCAGCGTCGCGCTCGCCGTCACCGTCGGACCGATCCGCGAGCAACACGTCCTCGTCGGTCGCGACCGCCACCAGCGATCCGGCGGTCGCAACGTCGCGCGCCTCACACCGGCAACGCAGGCCGAACTCGCCGATCAGGTCGTCGGAGACCGAGACGGAGACGACGCCCAGTCCGGTCGCGAGCAGCACCGTTTCGGTGCCGGAGTTGTCGGTGTACACTCGCTTCTCGTCGATCGTGGGCATTGCCCGACGTTCGTCGAGACGGGGTAAAAACGGTGCGAAGCGAGCGGGTGGGGTGTTCGGCGTCGCGACGGGACGGCCGGGTGACAGTCCCGGACGCCGGGGCGCGTCGGCACCTCAAAGGAAGTCCCGCACTTCGGAGTACCACATCTCGTGGTGGTCGACCTCGCCGATGCGCTCGGCGATGGCGACCGCGAGGACGTGCCAGCAGCGCTCCGTCGGATCTTCGGGGTCGAGATTGTAGGCGCTGTCCTTGCAGGTGCACCCGCCGTCCTCGACGACGTACTCGTCCTCGTGCCCGACGACGACGGTGAAGTCCCGGTAGCGTTTGACTCGTCCCTCGGAGACGGCCTCGACGGCGCGCGCCCCGCGGTCGTCGTGACGCGATATCAGGGCGTCGACGGCGTCGGGCGTGAGCTCGCCGCGCTCGGCCAACTCGCGCCGCCAGGCGGTCTCGGCGTCCGTCCCCGTCTCGGTCGGGACGACGAAACCGTCGCCCGGGTCGTCGCCGTCGGTGGAACCGCCACCAGCTCCGGAGCCGGGGACGCTCTCACTGTCGCCCGCAACTTCGGGAAAGCGCTCGCCGTCGTCCGCAACTCCGGATTCGTGGGCGCGTCCGCTGTCTCTCCCGCCCGAGCCGCGGGAGCCCCCGCTTTCGTTTCCCGCCGAGTCGTCGCCGTCGCTCACGGCCCGTTCTTCCCCCGGCCCCGACAAAACCTCACCGGTGGCCCGGTCCGCTCGCGCCGACCGCATCGCTTTTCGCCGCGCGGCGTCCGAGCCGAGGTATGGACGTTCGTGAGGGCGGCGTCGTGGTGTCGGTCCCCGACGCCCGCGACGGCGCATCCGAGGGCGCGGGCGACGGCGTGTTCTACAACCCGACGCAGGAACTCAACCGCGACGTGACGGTGGCGACGCTCCGGGCGTACCGCGAGCGCGAACCCCGCGCGAGCTCGTATCTCGACGCGATGGCCGCGAGCGGGATCCGCGGCGTCCGAGCCGCCGCCGAGGGATACGACGTCACCTGCGCCGACGTCGACGCCGACGCGGTCGAACTGGCCCGCGAGAACCTCGCGCGCAACGACCTCGGCGGGGAGGCCGTCGAGCGCGACGTCAACCCCCTCCTGTACGAGTCCCTGTTCGACGTCGTCGACCTCGACCCCTTCGGCACGCCGATCCCCTTCGCCGACGCGGCCCTCTCGAACGCGCGGAGCATGGTCTGCGTCACCGCCACCGACACCGCGCCGCTGTGTGGGGCCCACCAGCGCTCCGGGATCCGAAAGTACTCGACGCTCCCGCAGAACACCGACTACCATCCCGAGATGGGCCTGCGCGTCCTGCTCTCGGCGCTGATCCGCACGGCCGCCCGCTACGACAAGGCGGCCGTCCCGATCCTCTCGCACGTCACGCGTCACTACGCTCGCACCTACCTCCAGATCGACGCGCGGGCCACGCGGGCGGACGAACTGATCGATCGACTGGGCTACGTCCACCACTGCGAGGACTGCCTCCGCCGGACGCACGAGTTCGGCCTGATCGCGCACCCTCCAGACCAGTGCGACGCCTGCGGCGGCGACCGAATCCTCTCCGCGGGGCCGCTCTACCTCGGTCCGATCCGCGACGCCGACTTCGTCCACACGGTCCGCGAGCACGTCACCGACGAGATGGGCGAGGCCGCGCGGGCCGAACGGCTGCTGGAGACGGTCGAGACGGAGCTCGACACGCCGACGCACTACGACCAGCACCGCCTGTGTAAACAGTGGAGCCGCTCCGCGCCCGCGATGGACGATTTCCTGGAGTCGCTTCGGGACGCCGGCTTCGAGGCCACGCGGGCGCACTACTCGGGGACGGCGTTCAAAACCGACGCGGGCGTCCCGGAGATCCGCGAGGCGACGACCGAGTAGGTGGCGGCGTCGGTGCCGTCGGGGAGGAGTCGCGGAGCCGCCGTGGTTCGAGCGGCGGCGACGCGTCGACCGTCGCCGGGTGATTCTTGTGCGAATCCGCCGAATCGGTCCGTGTGAGCGTCTGGACTCGAAACCGGTTCGCCGTACCGCGTTCGATCGTCGAAACCGTCCGCGACCGGGAGGTGACGTTCCTCGCGGCGGGGATCTCGTATTACGTCCTCGTCTCGCTCGTGCCGCTTCTCACGCTCGCGGTCGTCGTCGCGACCGTCGTCGGCGGGGCGGAACTCGCGACGCAGGTCCAATCGATCGCACAGCGATATCTGCTCCCGACCGGCTCCGAACTCGTCGTGGGCGCGGTCACGGATCCAACGGGGCGCGGGACGCTCTCGATACTCAGCCTGCTGGTCACGACGTGGGGCGCGCTGAAGCTCTTCCGCGGCATCGACGTCGCCTTCGCTCGGATCTACGAGTATCCCACGAGCCCCGTCATCGAACAGCTGTCGGACGGGGTCATCACGCTCGCGACGCTCGGCGGGGCGACGATCGGCGTCGTGGTCACGACCGCCGTGATGGCGCTCGTCGACGTGCCGTTCGTCGGCATCGTGAGCCCGCTCGTCCTCCTCGCGTTTCTCGTCGTCGCGTTCCTCCCCCTCTATACCGTCATTCCGGACGTTCCGATCGGGGTCCGCGAGGCCCTTCCGGGGGCGGTCTTCGCCGCCGTCGGCTGGGCCGTCCTGAGCGCTGGCTTCGGGCTGTACGCCCAGTTCTCGACCGGCGTCGCCGGGGCGCTCGGGGCGGTTCTGCTGCTCGTAACCTGGTTTTATTTTTCGGGAATCCTGGTGCTCACCGGCGCGGTGCTTAACGCGGTGCTCGTGCGCGACGGCGAGGACCGAGACCGGCAGGTACAACACCCGCGGGACCGACGTCCCGAGCGGACGATGAGCGCGGACGACGAGACGACCGACGACGACGCCGTGTCCGGAGACGCCGGTCCCGCGAGCGACGCACGCGAGGAGCCGAACGCCGCCGACGCCGACGCCGACGCCGGACCTTCCGCCGACGCGGGCGGCTTCGCTGGCGACACCGACGCCGGACCTTCCGCCACCGACGCGGGCGGCTTCGCTGGCGACACCGACGATTCCTCATCCGCCGCCACCGACGTCGATCCCCGCGGTGCGCCCGATATCGATCAGCTCGACCGCCGCGTCGAGGAACTGCGCGCCGACCTCGACGCCTTCGAGGAGGACGTCCAGTCCCGAACGGTCGAGCGGCCGGACGTCGAATCGGAGATGCGCCGCTACGTCCGCGGGCGACTCCGACGGGGGAAAGCCCGCGGCTGGGGCCCGTATCTGGTGTTGCTGTACGGCACCGCGGCGACCATCGCCGCGTTCTACCTGCTGGAGGACGACCTGCTGGCGGTGGTCGCGATGCTCGTGATCTACCTCTCGACGCTCGGGCTCTACGCGCTGTTCGTGATCTTCGGCGTCGGACTGAACGCCCTCGGCGTGCCCGGCCGCCTCGTCGACTGGGTGCGCGACCGACGGACCTGATCCGTCGGCCGTACGTCTGCGCAAGGTTTTGCTTGCTGAGACCACTTCCCGTGGCTATTTGTTTCCCGCGCGGCGAGTGAGCGACCGATGACCGCTCCAGTAACGCCGCTCGCCGCCCGCGGCGTCGGCGAGATCGCGTTCGCCGAGTCGCTTCCCGAGGCGGTGGCGTCCGTCTTCTGGGCGCTCACCCATCTCGGAAACCCGTACCTCCTCCTGGCGCTCGTCGCGATCGCGTACCTGCTCGGCGACCGCGTCGGCGTCTCCCGTCGAAACGCCGCGTTCGCGCTCGGACTCGGGCTCTGCGCGATCGGGCTCACCGTCGGACTGAAACACCTCTTCGGACTCCCGCGCCCGCCGATCTCCTACCGCGACGGCCTCGGCTTCCCCAGCGGGCACGCGCTCGGGTCGACGACGTTCTGGGGCGGCGTCGCCGTCCTCGCCCACCGCGGACGGTGGCGACGCCGACTCGCCGTCGCCGGAGGCGTTGTCGCCGTCGTCGCGCTCTCCCGCGTTCTCATCGGCGTTCACTACCTCGCGGACGTC
Organism: Halobellus rarus; assembly: GCF_024494595.1. Lineage (GTDB taxonomy): Archaea > Halobacteriota > Halobacteria > Halobacteriales > Haloferacaceae > Haloquadratum > Haloquadratum rarum. The sequence continues at coordinate 275,360 of NZ_JANHDI010000001.1, forward strand.
GCCGCGGGCGTCGCGATCGGCGTCGCCTTCCTCGCGGCGGCGTTCGCGCTCGGGCCGGGATTCTCGCTCGACGATCCCGCGGGGGCGCTCGCGACGCCGACACACCGCCACGTCGTCGCGCTCTTCGGTGTCGCGCTCGCTTTCGGCCTCGCGGCGCTCCTCGTCGCCCCGGGCGAGAGCGAACTGTTCCTCGGGGTCGGCACCGCAGCGGGGGGGACCGTCGCCTGGTACCGATTCGGCGACCGCGCGGCGGCGGCGACGGTCGACCTCTCGGGGCGCACCCTCGCCGTCGGCGGAACCGGGCTGGCGGTCGTCCTCGGCGCGATGAGCGGGACGGCGGAACTGACCGAGAGCGGTGCTCTGATCGTCGTCGTCGGCGCCGTCGGTGCGGTCTGCCTGCTCGCGCTCCCGGTCGTCGTCGCACGGGGGGCGACCGATTCCGGGGCCGACGGCTCCTGAACTGACGAAACAGAAAAGTCGGAGAAAGAACTGTCGCCTTCGGTACGTTTCGAGGCCTGGACGTTCAGTACGTCTCGAGGTAGCGGTCGAGTTCCCACTGGGAGACGTCGATGCGGAACTCGTCGTACTCCTGGGTCTTCGCCTCGATGAACTTCTCGTAGACGTGCTCTCCGAGCGCCTCCTCGATGACCTCGTCCGCTTCGAGCGCGGAGACGGCCTCGCCGAGGTTCGCCGGCAGCGTGTCGATACCGTACTCCTCGCGCTTCTCCTCGTCGAACTCGTAGATGTTCTCTCTGACCGGGTCGGGCGCTTCGAGGCCCTCCTCGATACCGTCGAGACCGGCCGTGATGATCGCCGCGAAGGCGAGGTAGGGGTTACACGACGGGTCCGGCGAGCGGAGTTCGATGCGGGAGGCCGCGGGAACGCGGGCGGCCGGCTTGCGGATGAGCGCCGAGCGGTTCCGGTCGGACCACGCGACGTACACGGGTGCCTCGTACCCGGGGACGAGGCGCTTGTAGGAGTTGACGGTCGGGTCGGCGACGGCCGTGATCGCCGGGGCGTGTTCGAGGACGCCCGCGAGGAACGAGTGCGCGGTGTCCGAGAGGTTGAACTCGTCGTCCTCGTCGTGGAACGCGTTGTTGCCGTCCTCGTCGAACAGCGACACGTGGGTGTGCATCCCCGAGCCGTTGATCTTCGGGATCGGCTTGGGCATGAACGTCGCGTGCAGGTCGTGCTGGGCCGCGATGGCGCGGACGACCGTCCGGAACGTCCCGACGTTGTCGGCGGTGGTGAGGGCGTCGTCGTACTCGAAGTTGATCTCGTGTTGGCCCTCGGCGACCTCGTGGTGACTGGCCTCGATCTCGAAGTCCATCTGTTCGAGGCCGTAGATGATGTCTCGGCGGACGTCGCTCGCGAGGTCCTTCGGCGCGAGGTCGAAGTACCCGCCGGCGTCGTTGGTCTTCGTCGTCGCGCGACCGTCCTCGTCCTCCTCGAAGAGGAAGAACTCCGGCTCGGGGGCGACGTTGACGGTGTAACCCATCTCCTCGGCGCGGTCGAGCACGCGCTTGAGGACCGTTCGCGGGTCGCCCTCGAACGGCTCGCCCGTCGACGTGTCGATGACGTCGCAGATGAGGCGGGCCGACCGGCCGTCGCGCCACGGGAGGATCGCGAACGTCTCGGGGTCGGGCTTGAGGCGCATGTCCGACTCCTGGATGCGGACGAAGCCCTCGATGCTGGACCCGTCGAAGTAGATCCCGTCCGTGAAGGCCTTCTCGGCCTGCGTCGCCGGGACGGCGACGTTCTTTACAGTCCCGAGGATGTCGGTGAACTGCAGGCGGAGAAAGTCGACGTCTTTCTCCTCGATCTCGTCGATGACGCGCTGTGCTTCGGCGGAGAGACCGCCGTCGGGTGCGGCGGCAGATTCGTTTTCGTCCGTCATATCCTGGACAATCGAATCCGAACACTCCCAGTATAAAGACGTTATCGCTTAGTGCAAATGCCTCTAGTCTCATTTTGAATTGGATATTCGTAAAATTCTAATGCCCCCAGGCGCATCGTGAGTGTAATGACGTACGAAAACCTCGACGCAAAACTGATCAACGCACTACTCGGCGACGGCCGCGCCAGCCTCCGGAGCCTCGCAGAGGACCTCGACGTCTCGGTCACGACCGTCTCGAATCACCTCCGCGACCTCGAAGACGAGGGGGTCATCGAGGGGTACTCCCCGCGCGTGAACTACGACGCGCTCGGCTACGACGTCACGGCGATCATCCAACTGAAAGTCGAAGGAAGCGCCCTCCCGGACATCACCGAACGGCTCAAGGGCCACAAACAGATGGTCACCGTCTACGAGGTGACCGGCGACTACGACGTCATCGCGGTCGGGAAATTCGAGGACACCGACGGGATGAACGACCAGATCAAGGAGCTGCTCACCGACGCAGACATCCGCGAGTCGAACACCAGCGTCGTCCTCAACGCCGTCGTCGAGAACGCACAGTTCGACCTCGACGTCGACGAGTAATTCGGCCTCGACGAGTAACTCCGTCGAACGCGCCTCGCCGCGGCATCCGCGCCGCCGTCACGCCGATTCATCGAGCGGTTCGTCCTCGGCGTGGGCGCGCACCCAGAGCTGTCCGATCCGCGAGAGCCGAGTCCGGTATGACTTCCCGTGCTCCTCCTGTTCGATGTAGCCCTTCCCGCCCGGGCCGAGTCGGTCGACGTTGTAGATGACCTTTGACCGAAATGAGTCGGTGTACTCCTCGTTCATGTCGCGGGCGAGCGTCTCCGCGAGTTCGGAGACCGAGTCGAACTCGCCGTACTCGCCGAGTTCGAAGAGGATCACCTCCTCGAAGGGCTTGACGTTCTGGAAAGACGCGATCGGGAGTTCGACGATGTGGCTGTCGCCGATGCGCTTCGCGCCGATCGTCGTCCCGCGCTCGTCGAACTCGTCTAAGATGTCCGCCGCCGATTCGTAGCGCTCGCGAATCCGCTCGTCGTCGACGTCCTCGATATCGGTCCCCCTCAGTAACTCCCCGAGTAGTTCCTTCGCCGCGCGGACCTCCTCGGCGAGGTCGGTCTCTAAGTACTTCTCGGGGGCGGTGTAGTAGGTGTGGATCCGGTCGCGGTCCTCCTGGCGCTCGACCATAATCGAGTGGGCGGCGGTGGCGAAGGCGAAGGAGACCGGCCGCGGCATCGCCGAGACGTTCACCCACACCTCCGAGTCCTCGGCGGCGTCGAGTTCGGCGTTGATGAGGTCGTACGCCTGCTCGAAGGCGGCGTCGTAGTCGTAGACGTCGTCGACGACGACGCGCTCGGTGTCGGCACCGAGCAGGTTCTGGAAGTCCTTTTCCAGTTTCCCCGAGAGGTTCCGCGAGTACTCGACGTTCGACTCGCTGCCGACGGCTCCCTCCAGGAGGATCACCCGGTCGACGTCCTGTTGGTCCCGGATGAGCGGGGCAATCAGCCGGTCGTAGTCGAAGCCGACCGGCACGATGTGCGTCTGCATACGCCCTCGTTTGCCGGGGGCGACCATAAAAAGCGCGAGGCGGTCGGCCGCGGGCGACGAGCGTCTCGGGCCGCCGCCTCCGGCCGATCCGGACGCACGACATATTTATAATTATCTACCGTGTGGTTCTAGCCGGGTGGTATGTATGACCACATCCGGGCGGGCGGGGACGGATCGGCATCGAGGGATCTCTCCCTCCGGTAACACGCTCTGGGCGTCTCTGGAGTGTCTGCTGGGCGGCGTCGCCGCGGGGGTCCTCGTGCTGTTCGCGCTGCCGACGCTCTCGGATCTGGCGCGATCGCTGGGGCTGCTCTCGACGACGGTTCTGGCGTTCGTCTTCCTCTTCCTGTGGCTCTCGCTGTGGGCGGTCATCGGCACGGTCCACGAACGAGTCTGGACGGTCGGCTGACGCGGCCGCTCCTGTCTTCCGCTCGCCTTCGCCGAACCGCGTCGATATCGAGGGAACTCCGCCGCTACGCTCCGGCCTGCGGTTCGACCGCCGCGAGTACCTCCTTCGTGGCCATCACGTCGGCGAACTCGCCGTACAGGTGCGTCAGCGCGGTTCGGTGGACTTCAGACGCCGAGTAGTGCGTCCCGTCGGGCGCGTCGCGCTCGAACGTGGCCGTCGCGTCGGCGACGACGACGGCGTCGAAGCCGAGGTTCTCGGCCAAGCGAGTCGTCGTCGACACGCAGTGGTCCGTCGTGAGACCGACGACGACGACGGTCTCACAGCCGCGGTCGCGGAGCCGTTCGGCCAGATCGGTGCCCACGAACGCCGCGTTCACGCGCTTCGTTATCACCGGTTCGTCGCCTTCGGGCGCGGTCTCGGGCTTCCACGCGAAGCCGGGGGCGTCACTGCGAAGGGGCGAGTCCGGCTCCGCGGAGTCGTGACGGACGTGGAATCGCGGTAGGTCGGCCGCGCGCCACGCCTCTAGGAGCCGCGCGGCGTTCGCCTCGGCGTCGGGGGTGCTCCGCTCGCCCCACGCCGGGTCGTCGAAGCCCGTCTGGAGGTCGACGAGCACGAGCGCGGGCGCGTCGCCGAGACGACCCCGGAGCCGAGCGGTTTCAGTCCCGGTCATCGGCTCAGTCGTCACCGGTCGCGGCCGGCGGTTCTCCCCGCGGCGTCGCCGCCTTCGGATGCTCGCGCGTCACTCGGATGGGACACTCGTCGGGCGACTGCTCGGGGTCTGTTTCGAACAGGTACTGCGGCCACTCTCGGTCGCCCTCGACGCCCCAGTCGCCGAGGTCGGCGTGGGGACAGACGCCGTCGTACTCCGCGAGTCGGCCCTGGATCTGTTCGCGTGCGCGCTCGCCAGCCTCGGTGTCGTGGGTGATCCCCTCGAAGAGGGCGCGGGGTTGGAACGTGATCTCCAGGCCGACCGGGCAGTAGCGGCTCTTTCGGTCGTCGTAGAAGGGGGCGCGGCAGGTCGGGAACATCGGTTCGCCGCCGAAGCAGAACTCCCAGTGGGGGTCGTCGGGGTCGGTCGGGATCTCCGCGGGCCACGGTTCGGGGTCGTGGACGTGGAGGAATTGGAGGAGATGCCACAGCGTCTCGTGGTAGTCGGCCTCCGTGAACTCCCGCTCGGGCGGCCTGAAGAACGTCACCAGCGAGGCCCGTCCCGGCGCGTCGGGATAGGTGTCGAGGTACTCTAGGAGCGTGTCTCGGAACGACAGCAGCGCGTCGGGATCGGTCGTCGACGGTACGGCCGTGTAGAGCGGTTCGCCGTCGCGGACCGACTGGGCTCCGAAGTGACACGGGAACGGCGTTCCGCCGCGCTCGCCGAGCAGCGCGTCGGTGAAGGTCTCGAAGTGTCGGCGGACCCACCGGGGAACGTCGCCGTCGTCGACGCGGGCCGAAAGCGTCTCTTGGTCCACGAGCGACTGGACGCCCGATTCGTTCATACCGACAGCACGGATTCCGTAATCAAGAGCGCTTCGCCAGTCCCGAGAAGCCGAGAAGGGAGTGAGAGATCCTCGCGTCAGTCAGCCCGCGTCCCGACGGCGAACCGTTCGGCGCGCTCGTCGGCGTCGGCCGCGGTCAGGAGCGACCCCCCGACGGTGAGGAAAAGCGAGAGCGCCATCCCGTAGAGCGCGAAGTCCCAGGTGAAGTACGCCGAACCGAGAACCGTGACGCCGCCGATCGTCGCCGCGGGGACGAAGACGTGGGCGACGTAGAACACCTGTGACCCCACGATGCCGGCGAACATCCCCTGTCGGGTCGTCCGCGGCCAGTAGAGCGCGACGATCACCGGCAGGGCGAGCTGGGCGTAGCCGCCGAAGGCGGTGTCGCCGACGGTGATGAGCGTCCCCGGGCGGAACAGGCTGACGACGAACGTCCCGATCGCGAAGGCCGCGACGCCCAGCCGGGCGATCCAGGTCTCGCGGGCCGCGTCGGCGTCGGGGTTCACGAACGGGCGATAGAGGTCCCGCGTCAGGTACGACGACCCCGAGAGCAGCATCGAGTCCGAGGAGGACATCATCGCCGCCATCGCGCCGGCGACGACGAGTGCGGCGAACCACCCGGGCGTGTACGCGTTCAAGACGACCGGGACGACGTTCGCGCCCTCGGGGACGGCCACGCCGAGGCCCGCCGCCCACGTGCCGAGGAGGAACGCCGGCACGAAGAGCAGGAGGACGAGCACCGGCCACAGCGCGAAGGAGCGCTTCAGGACGCGGACGTCCCTCGCGACGAAGAAGCGCTGGTTGATCTGCGGGAACATCGCGACGCCGAAGGCGATGGTGACGGCCTGGGCGATCATCCACTGCGGCGAGTAGACGCCGCCGCCGAGCGAGAGGAACTCGGGGTTCGACGCCGCCAGCGACGCCGACACCGCGTCGAGGCCGCCCGCGGCCGAGAGCACCCAACCGACGGCGATCCAGACGATCCCGAGCATGAACACGCCCTGAATCGTGTCGGTCCACGCGACCCCGCGGAGCCCCGCGAGGACGACGTAGACGATCATGAACAGCGTGATCGCGGCCGCGCCGACCCAGTAGGGGACCGCGCCGTCGGAGAGGCCGACGATGGCCTCGCCCGCGCCCATCTGCTGGAGCATCACGTACGGGAACAGCCAGAAGAGCGAGACGCCGGCGACGAGCGCGCGGAGGCGCTTCGAGCCGAACCGGTCGCCGAGCATCTCGCCGAGCGTGACGTAGCGCTCGTAGCGACCGATCAGCCACTGCCGGTAGCCGATCACGTACCAGAGGATCGCGAAGAGGATCCCGTCCATCAGCCCCATCACGAGGATCCACTCGGGGCCGGCGGCGTACGCGAGGTTGGGGCCGCCGAAGAACGTGAAGGCCGACAGCAGCGTCGCGAACGTCGTGAACAGGAGGACGCCGGTGCCGATCGACCGGCTCGCGAGGTAGTAGTCCTCGGCGTCCCGCCCGGTCACTCGATAGGCGAGCACGCCGACCGCGAGCGCGACCACGAGATACGCGCCCACGACGCCGAGTTGAACGAGCAGTTCCGACTCAGCCATCGAATCCCACCTCCTCGGGGTCGACGTTCATCCCGCGGTCCCACGCCCCGCGGGCGAACAGCGCGAACGCGACCGAGGCGAGCACCATCCAGCCGATATGCCACCAGAGCCACACTGGGAGCCCCGACCAGGTCGCCGCGTTCCCCCAGAGGAACCACGGGATCGCGAACGCGACGAGCACTACGAAGACGCCGATCCACAGGTAATCCGTCTTCCGTCGTCTCATCGAAGCAGACTAATCACTCGGCACACGTAAATATTGCTCTTACAAATTCACCAATGCATTATGAAGAAATTTCTTCTTCAGTAATCGGAAACGGAGGATATCTGCATCTCCCCCAATCCTACGGAGAATCCACGGCCAGAAAACGGAAACACCCGCTCCCGCGTCCATCATCCGAGTGGTGGCTCGGGGTCACCGCCGCTGCTCTCGGGTACGATAGATATTTGCCGGGAGCAGCCCATATTTAAGCACGTCATCGGGTTTCCCATGACGCTCACATCACCATCACGCCCCTTCGGGGGTATTCACCAATGGAAGACACCGAAAAATACCTCATCCACGCAGCGATCACCGCCGACGGCATCGTCGAACGGTCCGACGTCGTCGGGGCCATCTTCGGGCAGACCGAAGGGCTCCTCGGCGACGACCTGGACCTCCGCGACCTCCAGCAGTCGTCGAAAGTCGGACGCATCGACGTCGAAATCGACTCCCAGAACGGCCAGTCGTTCGGGACCGTCACCATCGCGAGCAGCCTCGACCGCGTCAAGACCGCGATCCTCGCCGCCTCCCTCGAGACGATCACCCGCGTCGGGCCCTGCCGGGCCACCGTCGAGGTAACCGACATCGAGGACGTCCGCGAGGCCAAGCGCCGCGAGGTCGTCGAGCGCGCGAAGGAACTCCTCTCGGAGTCGTTCGACGAGAGCGTTATCTCCTCGACCGAAATCTTAGACGAGGTCAAAGAGAGCGTCCGCATCGAGGACATCAGCGAGTACGAGGGCCTCCCCGCCGGTCCCAACGTCGAAGGCTCCGACGCGGTCGTCGTCGTCGAGGGCCGGGCGGACGTCCTGACGCTCCTGAGCTACGGCATCAAGAACGCCATCGCGGTCGAGGGGACGAACGTCCCCGACGCCGTGGCCGACCTCACCGCCGAGCGGACCACGACCGCCTTCTTCGACGGCGACCGCGGCGGCGAGCTCATCCTCCGCGAGCTCACCCAGGTGGGCGACGTCAACTACGTCGCGTTCGCGCCGAAGGGTCGATCCGTCGAGGACCTCAAGCGCCACGAGGTCTTCGCCGCGCTCCGCGACAAGGAACCGATCGAGTCCTTCGAGGTCGAGGGAGCGGTCCCGAACGGGGACGACGCGGAGCCGGCCGCGGAGGGTGACCAGCCGGACCCTCTGCGGGGGTCGCCGACGACTGAGTCGGCGGCCCCGCGGTCCGACGGATCCGAGTCGCAAAGTCAGATCGAACGCGATCCCGTCACAGATTCGGGCCTGACACCGCCGAACGACGCGGACACGACCGGGGAATCGGAGCCCGGCTCGCCCGAGTGTTCGACCGGAAACGCCGTGGTCGACGTGGCCGATGCGATCGACGACCGGGCCGAGGGCGACGCCACGTCCGGCGCGGCGTCCGACGACGCCGTGGCCGATCCCGCGGAGTCCGTCGGGTCGGACGTCGAACGCGGCTCCGACTCTGGGACCCCTACCGACGGGGAGGAAGGTGACGTCGCTGCTGACGCGGCCGGCCCTGACCGCGACGACGAGGACAGCCCGGACGCGGAGTCGGCCGCCCCGGCTGAATCTGCCCGCAAAGCGTCCGACTCGGCCGAGTCGGACGCCGACTCCGAGCGCCCGCGGTCGCTCAGAGATCACGTCCGCGAGGTCATCGACGGCGACACCGGGGCGATTCGCCTCCTCGACGAGGAGTTCGGCACCCTCGACGAGCGGCCGACCGAGGACGCCTTCGATGCGATCGCCGAGGCCGACCCCGCACCGTACGCCGCGGTCGTCGACGGCGAGTTCACGCAGCGGCTCCTCGACGTGGCGGCCCAGCGCGGCGTCGACCACGCGATCGCCACGTCGACCGGCGAGTTCGTCAAGAAGCCGATCGGGACGCGACTCCTCACGGCCGATCAACTGGCGAAGTCGGTCGCGAACTAGCTGCCGGAAGCGACGTCGTAGGCGTAGACGACGGCGTCTCTCGACCCCTCGACTCCCTCCTCGTAGAACGACGCCCGATAGTCGATCCGCCGGAACCCGACTGACTCGTACAGCGAGCGCGCGGGGCCGTTGTCGGCGGCGACGGCGAGCGTCACCCTCGTCCCCGGTTCCTGTCGGTCGATCGCCGCCCGGAGGAGCGCCCGTCCGCGACCCTCTCGACGGTGTGCGGGGTGGACGACGAGCTCTGCGAGGTGGACGTCGTCGCCGCCGATCAGCAGGACGTAGCCGACGGGCGTGTCGTCGGCCGTTGGGGGGTTGTCCCCGGTCGTCGAGTGGTCGTCGGCGGTCGTTGGGGGATCGCTGTCGTCGGCCGTTGGGCGGTCGCTGCCGGTCGAGTCGATGTCAGCGACCGCCCCCGGCTCCCCATCGTCGACGACGCTGACGAGACAGGTGCCGAGCGATGCAAACGACGCGAGCAGTCGCGGTGCGGGCGCATCGAGATGCGATTGAAGCGAGGCCAGGACCGGCGCGTCGGAGGGCCGCGCAGTTCGGATCACGCCCGGATCACGACCGTCACAGCAGCGCGAACACGGCGAGGGCGCTCACGACCGCGCCGACCAGGGTCGCGGCGAAGTTGACCGCCTCGTTACCGAACGTCGCCCCCTCCACGGTCGCTCCCAGGACGCTGTCGGCGTTCATCCCGAGGAACCCGCCGAGCGCGACGGCGGCCCCGCCGAGCGGCGTGACCCCGGGCAGGAGCGCGAGCGCGACGACCCCGACGACGGCCGCACCGATGAGCCCGAACACCTCGCCCTGCCAGGTCACCCCGCCGTCGGTGCCCGGCGGCACGGTCTCGAACGACGTGATGAGCCGCGGGTTGTCGTACAGTCCGCCGAGTTCCGAGGAGAGCGTGTCGCTCAGCGCGGCCGCCATCGACCCGGCGAAGGCGTACTGAAAGAGGGTCCCGTCGACCGGGAGGGACTGGCTGGCGGCGAAACAGATGACGCAGACGAGCGCGACGGCGGCGTTTCCGAGCACGTTTCCGGTCCCGCGGGCTCCCTCGTTCTCCTCGGCGATTCCGCGCTCCGTCTTCTCGTCGTACCTGTACTTCGTCGAGAGCGATCCGACGCCGAAGAAGCTGATGAGCACGGCGAACCAGCCGACGCCGCCGAAGACGATCACGAGCAGGCCGAGGAGGACCCCCGAGAGCATCCCCGCGACCGAGGCCGCCCCGAGCGCGTAGGAGGCGATTCCCAGCGCGACCGTGACCGCCAGTCCCGCCACCACGTCGAGCGTCCCGACCGCGACGGCGAGCGCGTCGAACAGCCACAGCAGCATCCCGGTCGAGAGCATCACCAGCGGGTCGTCGCGCTCGAAGAGCATCTCCCTGAACAGCGCCGCGACGAGCGTGCCCGCGACCGCGAGGAAGGTGAACCGCGGCAGGAGGATCGACGTCGACGACAGCGACGCCACCGCGGCCTGTCCTGCGACGCCCGCGAGGCTCCCGCCGAGCCCGAACCCCGCCGCCCCGAGGAACGGGTTGTCGGTCGTCTCGGCGACGAGTCGCTTGCCCAGGTTGCCGTAGGCGAGTACTAACACGGCGGCGACGAAGAGCGGGATGGGAAGACCGATCTCGGTCGCGAGAATCGCGAGCCCGGCGGCGGCTAGCGCGAACCCGGTGAGACCGTTCAGTCGGCCTTCCCGGCGGTCTGCCGGCCGGGCGAACAGCTCGAACAGCGGCCCGTCGGTGATCCCGAACGCGGCGGCGACCGCGACCGCGGCGAAGGGAGCGAACGCCGCCCGCCCGAGCACCGGCGCGGCCACCGCCAGGGTCCCCACCAGGGCGAATCCGCCCGCCCGCCGGAGCGTCGGTTGCACGTCACCGGATACCTCCGACGCGCACTTAACCCTCCCGACATCCGGCATCGCCGTCCCCCGCTCGTGGTTCCGTCGCCCTCGGCTCCGGACGTCGTCTCGCCCCACCGCTTCGGCGGCGTCGTCGCTGCCGCGAGCGTGGCCGTCTGCGCGACCGGGGGCCGCGACGACCCGGCGTCGAGATCACAGCGTCGACGTCACCTGTTCTGCGCTCGCGACCTCGGGGATGATCACCTCGTCCGCGCCGGCGCGGCGCGCGAGCGCCTCGTACATCTCGTCGCCGACGCGGACGACGAGTCGGACGGTCGGCGCGATCTGGCTCGCCCCCATCGCGATCTGGATGTTCGCGTTCGAGTCGTCGATCGCGCCGACGACCGTCGTCGCCCGCTTGACGCCCGCGTCTCGCAACACCTGCTCGCGCCGCGCGTCGCCCTGCACCGCGAGGAGATCGTCGTCGAGCGCGCGCTGGAACTCCGAGTCCTGCGTCTCGATCACGACGACGTCGCGCTCCCCGTCTCGAAGCCGCCGGGCGACCGTCTTCCCGAACGTCCCGTAGCCGCAGATGATGACGTGGCCCTGCAACTCGTCGATCGTCCGTTCGATCTGCATCGCTTTGAACTCCGTTTGAATCTGTCCGCCGAACGCCGCCGAGAACACCGTCTCGCCGATCCAGAGGCCGGTGACGACGAGCCCCGACAGCACGACGACCGCGTAGCCTTTCGTGAGCGTTTCTGCCCCATCGTGCGCCTGAAAGTGCAACTCGATGCTCGTCGGGTCCAGGAGCCAGAAGAGCGCGTCGACGACGCCGACCCCGCCCAGCGAACTGAACCCCGCGACGCCGACGGCGACGACGACCCCGAAGGCCGCAACCGGACGGAGCAGGCGGCGAAGCAGCGGCCGCTGCACGACTGCCCGAACCGGCCCGGGAGACGACGCGCTCACTCGGCCCTCCGTGGCGGCGTTCTACCCCGACTCATTTCCAAACATATCTGCACCACTAGTGCGCTATCACACAACATCGTGTTCTTATCTTTCGAATACCTTTCTTTATCGGCACGTAATAGTGCTTTCTATGACACAATCGAACACCACGTTACCGCGTTGGCGTGTCCGAACGCGACGTCTCGAACCCGGAGGCATATATCGCCGTGGCTCACAGGACTGCCCGTGGGACTGTACGACCGCTATCTCGCCCTCCGCCATCGCATCCACGACGCCGACCCGCCCGCGCACGTCGCGGTCGTGATCACCGAACGGGACCTGCTCGAACAGGGGGCGTACGAGACGCTCGCGGAGTTCCTCGGGTGGGCCTTCGAGTACGGCGCAGCGCGCGTCACCGTCTCCGTGAGCGTGCTCGACGAAGCCGTGGTGCCGACCCTGTCGCGGGAGCTTCGGAACGTCGACTCGCCCCGCCCCGTCGCGGTCCGAGAACCGGGCGACACCGAACGGGCCGACGCCCCCGTGCGGGTGAACATCGGACTCGGCGGGAAGCGCGAGTTCGCCGCGGCCGTCCGTCGGATCGCCGAGTCCGTCGACTCCGGCGAACTCTCGCCCGACGACGTCGACGCCGAGGAGATCGAGGAGCGACTCGTCTTCGACGACGAGCCCGACCTGCTGATCAAGACCGGAGCGGAGCGGCTGTCGGACTTCCTCATCTGGCAGTCGGTCTACTCGGAGTTGTACTTCACCGACGTGAACTGGCGGGACTTCCGCCGACGGGACTACCTCCGGGCCGTGTTAGACTACCAGAACCGACAGCGGCGGTTCGGTCGGTGACCGGAGTCGGTCACGTCGCGACTCGGCACGCTTCGGTGTCGCGGACGGCCGCCGGTCGGTCTGCGAGATGGCCGGCGATCAGTCCGCGCGTTCGCCGGCGTCCGCGCCGCGCTGGCGTTCCAGTTCCGCCGACACCTCGCGAGCGCCCGCGGAGGGGAGTTGCGTCCGCAACCGTCCGGCGACGGTCTTCGCGTCGGCGAGTTCCGTCTCGGCGACGGCGCGGAGGAGCGCGACGGCGCGGTCGGCCCGGGACTGCCGCCAGGACTGCTCGCGGGACTCGTAGGTCCGCAGGCCGCGCAGGAAGTCCACTTTCGAGAACTCCGGCCAGTAGGGCGCACAGAAGTAGACGGCGGCCTCGTTGCCGTTGGCGTGCCACGGCAGGAAGTTCGAGGTCCGCTCGTCGCCGCCGGTCCGGATGATCAGGTCGACGTCCCGTGTCGTGTGCTCGGCGAGGCGGTCCTCGACGGCGTCGGCGTCGACGTCCGCGGGCGCCAGTTCGCCGGCGGCGACTTCCCGGGCGACCGTCCTGGCCGCACCCAGCAGTTCGGATCGGCCGCCGTACGCCAGGGCGATGTTAAGTCGGAGCGAGTCGTACTCGACCGTCTGCGACTCCGCGTAGGCGACGGCGTCGCGGACCCGCTCGGGCAGTCGCTCGACGTCGCCGATCGCCCCGATCCGGACGCCGTTCTCGTGGACGCGGTCGGCGTCGGCGAACTCGTAGAGCTTCGATTCCAGCAGGTCGAAGAGGGGTTCGAGCTCCTCGTCGCGGCGGTCGAAGTTCTCCGTCGAGAAGGCGTACAGCGTGAGCTCTTCTATCCCGAGTTCCTCGCACCACTCGAGGACGCGTTCGGTCGTCTTCGCGCCCTCGCGGTGTCCGTCGGGTGCATCGTCCCCGCGTCTGCGGGCGTAACGCCGGTTGCCGTCCTGGATGATCGCGACGTGCGTGGGTGCGGCCTCCAGCTGTCGGCGGAGCATCCGCTCGTACGCGTCGGTGAAGCGTCGGCGGAGCCACTGCGACATACCTACTCCGACTCCGGCCTCGGATATGTGTCTTTTCGTTGTGACAAATTGACATTCGACCCCCGTGGACGGGCCGAACGAACACTGAGACGACACGGTTTTGCCACGTCCCGGAGAACCGACGGGTATGATCGGGAGACAGTTCCTCCGCGAGAACCCGGAGACGGTTCGGGCGGCCCTGGAACAGAAAGGCGTCGAGGACGTCGATCTCGACCGCGTCCTCGCCGTCGACGAGGAGTGGCGGGAGCTCAAACAGCGCGGCGACGACCTGCGACACGAGCGCAACCAGATCTCCTCGAAGATCGGCGATCTGAAGGCCGACGGCGACGACGAGGCCGCCGAGGAGGCAATCGAGCGCTCCCAAGAACTCAAAACAGAGCTCGAAGAGGTCGAGGAACGGGCCGACGAACTGGAGGCCGAACTCGAGGCGGCGCTGCTCGAAATCCCGCAGATCCCGGACGACGACGTCCCGGTCGGCGAAGACGAATCCGAAAACGTCGAACGTCGACGCGAGGGCTTCGACGACCTCCGGACGCTCCCTCGGGAGGTCATCCCGCACTACGACCTCGGCGAGGACCTCGAAATCCTCGACTTCCAGCGCGGCGCGAAGGTGACCGGCGGCGGCTTCTACTTCACGAAGGGCGACGGCGCGCGCCTCGAACACGCCCTGGTGCAATTCATGCTCGACGTGCACCGCGAGCAGGGCTATACGGACGTGTTCCCGCCGATCCCGGTCAACTCCCGATCGATGATCGGCACCGGCCAGTTCCCGAAGTTCACCGAGGACGCCTACCGCATCGGCGGCGCGAACGAGGAGCCCTGGGACGACGACGACCTGTGGCTCTGTCCGACCGCGGAGGTGCCGGTCACGAATATGTACCGCGACGAAATCCTGCTCGATGACGACCTCCCGCTCAAAATCCAGGCGTACACGCCGAACTTCCGGCGGGAGGCCGGCGAACACGGCACGGAAACCCGCGGTATCGTCCGCGTCCACCAGTTCAACAAGGTCGAGATGGTGAACTTCGTGCGCCCGTCGGAGAGCGAGGAGCGATTCGAGGGCCTCGTCGACGAGGCTGAGGAGGTCCTCCGTCGACTCGACCTGCCCTACCGCATCTTGGAGATGTGCACTGGCGACCTCGGGTTCACCCAGCGCAAGAAGTACGACCTCGAGGTGTGGGCTCCGGGCGACGAGATGGAGGACGGCCCCGAGGAGGGCGGTCGATGGCTCGAAGTCTCCTCGGTCTCGAACTTCGGTGCGTTCCAGGCGCGGCGCGCCGGACTGCGCTACCGGCCCGAACGCCACGAATCCGCCGAGTACCTCCACACGCTGAACGGCTCGGGGCTCGCTATCCCGCGCGTGATGGTCGCCATCTTGGAGTACTACCAGAACGACGACGGCACGGTGACGGTTCCGGAAGCGCTCCGATCGTATATGGGCGGGACCGAAGTCATCGAGGGCCACGATCCGATCGGCGAATCCGCCGTCGGGGCCGGCAAGCGCGACTGAACGACGGTCCCCTGCCCACCGTGGGCCCGCTAAGGTGTCGATAGGAAACCGAAAGGATTCATTAACTCGATAATCCGGCTAAATCGGGCTTAATCAGACCCTCACCGTCGATCCGTTTCTTGTCCCGAGAGACGGTAGCGAGCGGTATGAATCACCGATCGACGGACGCCAACCGAAACGGGACGTCGGACTGGGACGTCGTCGCGCACCACGACTTCGGAGGCGCCACCGAACTCGACGCGACGATCGTGGCCGCTCTCGAAGCCGAGGGCTGCTGCGACGACTCACCCCTGTACGCCGCGGTCGACACCGAACCCGCCGAGCGGTTCCTGCGTTCCGTCGACGGCGACGACGCGAGCATCGTCTTCTCCGTCTCCGAGTGGACCGTCCGCGTGTCGGCCGACGGAACCGTCGAAGTCCGAGACGCCGCGGCCCTCCCCGGGTGACCGATCGCTCGGAACGGTCCCCGGCCGCCGCGCGACGAACGGCTTTTGTTTTCGGCCCCCCTCTCGCGACTGTGACTGCCGACGCCGACGACTCCGCCGGGGCCGCCGCCGCCGACAACTCCGCGGAGCCCGCTCCCGACGCCGTGGACTCGTACGCGCTACACGTGCGCTACGAGGGCGACGACGACCCCGAGAAGTGCACGGCCCGAAAGCTCGCGCGGTTCGACCTCGTCGAACTCCACCGCTCCGACCGCGCGACGCCGTACGGCGTCGTCCTCAACCCGCACGCCGACCGCGCGCTCTCACCCGCCGACGCGGACACGGACCGGCTCGTCGCGCTCGACTGCTCGTGGGAGTCCGCCGGCGAGGCGCGCTTCTCGCTCCCCGGCGAGCACCGGGCGCTCCCGTATCTCGTCGCCGCGAACCCCGTCAACTTCGGTCGCCCGATGCGGCTGACCACCGTCGAGGCGCTCGCGGCCGCGCTCGCGATCTTCGACCGGCGCGAGCGGGCGGCGGCGTTGCTCTCGAAGTTCACCTGGGGACACACCTTCCTGGAGCTGAACGACGAACCGCTCCGGCGCTACGCCGAGTGCGACGATTCGTCCGAGATCGTCGCCGTCCAGCAGGAGTACCTCGATCGCGGCGAGGATTGACGTCGCTCGCCTGCTCCCCGAACCTCAGCGGTTGAACAGGCCGCCGATCGCTCCTCCAATTGCGCTGTCGACCGCGAACAAGAGCGTGATGACGACGCCCACGAGGAACACCCCAGCACCGCCGAGTAGTCCGCCCAACGGCCCCCCTGTAAGTCCGATCAACCCGCCGAGCAGCGCGGCGAGCACCGAGACCGCGATCCCGGATATCGAGCCGGCGACCAGCCCGTTCCACGCGCCGTTGCCGACCCCGCCGGCGAGGTAGCCGGCGACGAACCCGCCGACGAGGCCCGCGCCGATCTGGCCGACGACCGGGAGCCACAGGCCGAACGCGCCGACGACGAGCATCACGACGAAACCGATGCCGACGGCCCGCCAGTTCGTGTTCATATGTCTCTAGAGGTGCCCGACGGACAAAACCTCCGCGAACGGCCCGAAGAGAGGGGCCCACACGACCGCCGAACGGACGCGCTTTTACGGTTCGGCGATGTAACGTGACCAATATGATTTTCGAGTCCCTCCCGACGACGCCCCGGTCGGAGGAACTTATCGACAAGGCGTTCTCCCGGGCGGCCCGCACGGGGCGCGCGAAGTCCGGCCTGGAGGCTCAGCAGTCGATGCTCCAGACGGCCTCGTCGATCCTCTCTGACAATCTGGAGAACGTCGTCACGCAGTGGCCCGACTTCGGTACGGTCGACCCCTTCTACTACGAGATCGCGGACGCCATCGTCGACGTCGACGAGCTCAGACAGAGCCTCTCGCGGGTCACGTGGACGAGCCGGCAGATCGGCGAACTCCGCCGGGAGTACCAGCCGAAGCTCCGGAAGACCGACCCCGAGACGGCGCGGAAACACCGCAAGCAGGCGTTCGCGCGGATGGCCGACCTCGTCGAGGACGTCGCCGACGACCTCGAACGCATCGGCGAGGCCCGCGACGCGCTGAAGACGCTCCCGGACATCCGCCCGGACGAACCCGCCATCGTCGTCGCCGGCTACCCGAACGTCGGCAAGTCCTCGTTCGTCAACGAAGTCACCCGCGCGACGAACGAGATCGCGCGCTATCCCTTCACGACGAAGGGCGTCCACGTGGGACACTTCGAGCGCGATCGGATCCGCTATCAGATCATCGACACGCCGGGGTTGCTCGACCGCCCCGAAGCGGAGCGAAACGACATCGAACGGCAGGCGGTGAGCGCGATCGAACACCTCGCGGACGCGGTCGTCTTCGTCCTCGACGCGAGCGGGGCCTGCGGGTATCCGCTGGACGCGCAGCTCGAACTGCGCGACGCCGTCGCCGAGCGGTTCCGCGAACGCGACGTCCCCGTCCTCACGGTGAACAACAAGAGCGACCGGTCGCGCGACGTCGAAGCCGACTTGCAGATGAGCGTCGAGACCGGCGACGGCGTCGACGCGGTCCTCGACGCGGCGGTCGAGGCGGTCGACTGGACGCCGGACATCCCGCCGTCGCGCCAGGAGTAACCCCGACTCGCCCGTAGCGCTGACGGCCCACTGGTGAACTGATGTTCGATCCACTCACTGCTCCACTGTCGGAAGTCGTCCTGCGACTTCTCGTCGCGACCAGCCTCGGCGCGCTCATCGGCCTGGAACGCGAACAGAGCGAATCGGCCGGGCGATTCGCCGGCAGTCGCACGTTTCCGCTGCTCGCGCTCTACGGTGCGCTGACCTTCGCATTTTTCGACGGGACGCTGCTCGCGGCGCTCGGCGTCCTCGTCGTTCCGCTGACCGTCGCGTACGCCGCGAAAGTCTGGAGTGACGGCGATCTGGGACTCACCACGCTCACCGCAGCGGTTCTCACGACGGTTCTGGGCGCGATGACGATGCACTCCGATCGCGCCGCGACGCTCGCCGTCGTCGTCGGCGGGGCGATCACTGTCCTCCTCACGGTGAAGGATCCGCTCCACGAGTTCGCGGGCCGAATCAGCGCGAGCGAGCAACGGGCCTCGGCGAAGTTCATCCTCATCGTGCTCGTCGTGTTGCCCTCGCTTCCGGACCGCTCGATGGACGTCCTCTACGGGCTCAACCCGCGATTCGTCTGGCTGATGGTCGTCTTCGTCACCGGCCTCGGGTTCGTCGCGTACGTGCTGGGCAGCGTCCTCGGCGCGGAGCGCGGCATCGCGCTC
This sequence comes from Halobellus rarus, assembly GCF_024494595.1. Taxonomy (GTDB): domain Archaea; phylum Halobacteriota; class Halobacteria; order Halobacteriales; family Haloferacaceae; genus Haloquadratum; species Haloquadratum rarum. Next base: position 293,891 of record NZ_JANHDI010000001.1, read on the forward strand.
ACGGGCGTCGTCGGCGGGTTCGTCTCCTCGACGGCGACGACGGTGTCGATGGCAGGCAAGACCGCCCAGAACGAGACGCTGTATCGGATCTGCGCGTTCGCGGTGGTCACCGCGTCGATCGTGATGTTCCCCCGAGCGCTCGTGGAAGTCTCGGTAGTCAATCCGGCTCTCCTGCCTGCGGTCGCGCTGCCGCTCGGCGTGATGACCGGCGTCGGTGCCGTCTCGGCGGCGTTGCTCTACTGGCGGACGGCCACCGATGAGCCGATCGAGGCCGACGAATTGAAGAACCCGTTCCGGCTCCGCCCGGCGCTCGTGTTCGGTGCGGTCTTCGCCGTCGTCCTCCTCGTCTCGGAGTACGCCAACCAGTGGTTCGGCGCGTCGGGCATCTACGCGACCGCGTTCTTCTCCGGACTGGCGGACGTCGACGCGATGACGATCACGCTGAGCAGACTCGCGGCACAGGGAACCGTCTCGACGGAGGTCGCGACGACCGGGATCGTGATCGCAGCGATCGCGAACACGCTCGTCAAAGCCGGGCTAGCGCTGTTTCTCGGCACCTACCGGCTCGGACGACTCGTCTCGATCGTTCTGGGCATCGTCGTGCTCAGCGGGGTGGCGATGCTCGCGCTGCCGGTGTGATCGACTGATAGACGTCCTCGCGGTGAGTCCGGCGTTACTCCGCGGCGGTGAACGTCACGTCGACGTTCGCGGTGACCGTCACCGACCCGCCCTCGAACTGCGTCGGGGCGCTGCCGCCGCTGTCGGCGGCGGTCTCTCGGACCTCGTACGCCGGCGCGTAGCCGCCGCTCGTCGAGGCGGACTGGACGCCGGTCACGGTCAGTCCGGCGGCCGATGCGATGGCCTCTGCGTCGGCGCGCGCCGAACTCATCGCCCGATCGAGCGCCTCTTCACGGAGCTCCGCGCGTGTCTCGTCGCTGAGGGTGAAACTCACGCCGTGAACCTCGGTGGCTCCGTTGCCGACTGCGGTGTCGACGACGGTGCCCGCGGCGTCGGGCGTCGTTTCGATGCGGTAGGCGTGAACGGCCTCGTAGCCGGTGATCTCCCGCTCGCCGCTCTCGGGGACGGGCTCCGAGATCGGGCGGACGCGGTAGGCCGCCGTCGTCACCGCGTCGTCGTCGACGCCGGCCTCACGGAGCGCGTCGCGCATCTCGGTCGCGTTCGCGGCCACCGCCGACCGCGCTGCCTCGGCGCTGTCGGCGCGGGCGGTGACGGCGACCGTCACGACGGCCCGGTCGGCTTCCGTGGACACTTCACCGTTGCCGCTCGTCGAGATCGTCCGCTGTGCGTCCCCGAACGCGGAATCGTCGTTCGTCGTCTGCAGCGGGGCGGTGCATCCCGCCAGCAGGACGAGCGTTACGATGGCGATCGTCCCGATACCGAGTCGTCGGTTCATACCCTCCCCTTCGTCGTCTCAGATATTCAACGTATGCTAGGCGCAAGGAACTCTTTGAGTCTCCGTACGAACGCTTTGCGTCTCCGTACGAACGCTCGTGTCGCCGCACTCATACGCTGTAAGCGGGACATTCCGACGGTTCGATCAGCTCTCCGCCCGATCGACGGCGACGTATCTGATCTCGACGCGGACTCCCTCCTGTCCGAACGGGCCAATCGGATCGGGAGTCAGCGCCTTGACGCGCTCGCGTATCGGCTCGGCAACGGGCGGCGGCGACGACGACGGCGGATACCCGACCGTCACGAGGACCGTCTGTGGCGTCTGCAGAGGGAACCCCTCGTAGGTCACGTCGAGACTCAGGAGCGTGGTATCCGGCGGAAGTTCCGATTCGATAGCAGCGCTCGCGTCCGCCTCGTAGTCGGCGGTCTGATACGAACTGTACGTGAACGCGCCGAGCAACCCCGTGAGGAGGAGCAGAACCGCTGCGAGAACCGCGATCCGTTTGATCGTCGCCGAACGGGCTTCGTCCTCGCGGAACCAGAGCTTCGGCCGGTATCCCATCCGCCAGAGGACGACGAGCGCGACGAGGTTGATCGCGAGGATGTTCACGAGCACGAGCACGGCCGACCCGAGCACCGCCTGTGGCTCGCCCCACGCGATGCCGATCCCGACGACCGCCGTCGGCGGAACGAGCGCGGCGGCGATCATCACACCGACGAGCGCGGAGGAGACGCCCGACGCGAGCGAGACCGCGCCCGCGGCCCCCGCGCCGAGCGCGATCACCAGCGAGAGGACGTCGGGTGCGAGCCGCTCTCTCACCTCGCCGATCGCGAACACCTCCTCGGCGGTGAGCGGCACGACGTTGGTCAGTCGGATCAGCACCGCGAAGACCGCGGCCGCGCCGATCGCCAGCACTCCGCCGAGCGCCTGCAATTTGACGCCCCGCAGGGCGAGTTCGCTGTCGTCGACGACGGTCCCGACGCTGGCGGCCATCGCCGGGCCGATGAGCGGCGCGATGACCATTGATCCGACGACGACCGCGGGGGAATCGAGAAGCAAGCCCGCGGTGGCGACGATCGCGCTCACCGCCGTCATCAGCACGTACGGACGAATCGTCGGTGCCATCTCGTCCGCCCGCGCGACCAGTTCCTCGCGGGCGATCCGATCGCCGTTCTCTTCCTCCTCGGACGCGTAGCGTTCTTCGAGCGCTTCGAACCGTTCGGAGACGACCGTTTCGGCCTGCACGACGACGGTGTAGGCGTCTCGTTCGATTCCGACGCCTCGGAGGTCCTCTAAGATCGGTTCGACGGCCGCCGTCGGGAGCGGGAAGGTGACGACGGCGGCGTAATCGCGGCCGCTGGTCTCGTCGGAGACGGCGTAATCGACGTCCTCCTCGTCGAGGACGCCGAGAACCGCCTCCTGCTTCCCGGTCGGAACCATCACCTGAACGAGTCGCACGTGCGTCGGTCTCGGCGGCGAAATATGAATCCGGCGGGTGCCGGCGACTCATCGGTCGGCGGTGCGACTCTCCGTTCGGCCGAGGGACTCTCCTTCGGTGGCCCCTCGTCCGTCGGACCGTTCGAGAGCGCGTCGGCTCACACCTGATGGCGAACAGCCGGCACGACGCCCCCGCGTCGACGTGCCGGACAACCGCTGCCCGACGCGGGGTGACGCTCACGTCACACCGACGCTGGTTCCGTCCCCCTATATGAACCCTCGTGGGTGTCGCGGGGTCCGCCCAAGCACTCATATCGACCCAGACCGGATACGTGTACAATGCGGCCCGTTTCGGTGGCGAACCTGATGACGCCGTTCGAGAACGGCGTGCGAGTACTCTTCGCACAGCACCGGGCGCTGTCCGCGCCGATCACCGACCTGCTCACGGTGGCGGTGTGTGGCATTTACGCGGTGCAGGCCGCTCAGACCGCGATCTGGGGCGCGCCGTCGGTCTTCGAGGCGACCAACTACGTGTACCTCCGTGCGCCCTGGCTCGCGTGGCCGCTGTCGCCGCTGCTTCACGGCGGACTCGCACACGTCGTCCCCAACGTGGTCACGTTGTTCGTGTTCGGTCGGGTCGCGGAGGCGCACCTCCCGTTCCGCCAGTTCGGGACGATGGCGTTCGTCGCGGCGGCCGGGTCGATCGCCGCTCTCGCCGGCTGGGGCGTCGTTTTCGGATCGGGATCGAACGTCGCCGTCTACGGCATCAGCGGCGTCGTCTTCGCTGCCGGTGGGTTCGCCGTGCTTCACTTCCCCCGCCACGACCGGGTGACTGATCTCGAACTCTTGACCGTCCTGTTCGGCCTCTGTGCCGTCGCGCTCGTCGCCGCCGAGTCGCTCGTCGCGCTCGTCCTGTTGTCGCCCGCGACGATCAACGTCGGCCACGCGGTGGGCCTCCTCGTCGGTCTCGGGACCGCCGCGGTCTCGCGTGTCTGTCCGGACACGTGCGACTCGTGGCGGTCGAAACCGGACGAGCACGACGAGCGAGGCCCGCGAGGTCGTGACCCGACGGGTTCAGAAGAGAGCTAGCGAATCAGTACATTCAATTTTCTCCCCTCGATGAGACGAGGTAGTGCAGATCAAGCGAGCGTTCCTCGTCTCGATTCTCGTCGTCGGGATCGTCCTCTCGGCGGCGGTGTTCGTCGGGTTCCAGGAGTACAAGGACACGCTCTACGACCACGAACAGGCGGGCGTCGATCGTACGGCCGAACACGTCGGGTCGGAACTCGAAAAGCAGCTCTCCTCGCTGAAACGAACGGTGGTCGTCGCCTCGGCCAATCCCGAGATCGCCGATCACGGAACTCAAAGACAGCGACGCGCGTTGGCGGCGTTCGTCGAACGCTCGGAGTTCGCCGGCGTTTCCGTGATCGCCGCCAACGGAACGATGACGAACATCGTCTCGAACGTCTCCGAGGAGCGTCGGGACGCGCTCGTCGGCGCCGATTTCAGCGACCGGACCTACTACCGGCGAGCGATGAACGGCACGACGTACGTCAGCGATCCCGTGGAGGCCGACTCCGGGAACCACATCATCACGGTGAGCACGCCGCTCTACCGCGACGGGCGAATCGTCGGCACGATGAACGCCGCGTTTCACCTCTCCGAGCGCGAGTTCTTCGAGACGTTCGCCAGCACGCTCGAAGACGACCAACGGCTGGCGCTCCACGCTGCGGACGGGACGCCGATTTACACGACTGGACCGGCCGTCTCCCCCGCGTTCTCACGCGAAGTGTCCGTCTCGGAACTCGGGTGGACGGTCAGGGTCGAAAAGGGCCCCGACTCGGTGCAGTCGACGATTCGAGCGGTGACGCTCGTCCAGGCCGGTTCGATCACGGCGGTGCTGGGGCTCCTCGGCGTGTTCGGTTGGCGGCTCTACCGACTGAGCATCGCTCAACTCTCTCGTCTCTTACGGGGGTTTCGTGACCTCGAGGACGGCCGGTACGGGACGCGCATCGACCTCGTCGCTTCCGACGAGTGGCAACAGGTCGAAACCGGATTCAACCACCTCAGCGAGACCATCGCCGCGTCCCGGGCCGAGCGGATGGCGCGCCAGCGCGAACTCGAGCGCGAGCGCGATCGGTTCGAGGCGCTGTTCCAGGGCGTTCCGGAACCGGTCGTCGACGTCGAGATCACGGACGAATCGACGGTCCTGCGCGACGCCAACGAGGCGTTCGAGACGACGTTCGGTCACGCTGTCGAGGACGTCGTCGGCGAGGATATCAACGATCTCATCGTTCCCGACGACGCGGGGATGGCCGACGAGGCCGATGCGATCGACGGGGAGGCGGCCGCGGGCGAGCAGATCACCCGGCAGATCCGGCGAGACGCGCGCGACGGCGTCCGCGAGTTCCTCTTTCGATCCGCGCCGATCGACGCCGAGGGAGACGTCTCGCGGCAGTTCGGCGTCTACATCGACATCACCGACAGAAACGAGTACGAGGCCCGCCTGCGGGAGCAGCGTGACAACCTCGATACGCTGAACCAGGTCCTCCGGCACGACATTCGGAACGACCTCCAGTTGGTCACCGCCTACGCAGATCTGCTCACGGAGGTCTGCGAGCAACGAGACGGCGAGGAAGACAGCGAGGAACGGGCGTATCTCGAAAAGATCAGTGAGAGCGCGGCCCACGCGGTCGAACTCACCGAGACGGCACGGAATATGGCGGACGTGATGCTCACCGACGAGACCGAGCGCAAGCCGATGCGCCTCCGGACGGCGCTGGAGAGCGAACTGGAGACTCTCAGATCGGAGACCGACGCCGTGGTCGTCACCGACGGGACGGTCCCGGACGTGACCGTCTCCGCCAACGAGATTCTCGGCTCGGTTTTCCGGAATCTCCTGACGAACGCCGTCCAGCACAACGACAAAGACCTCCCGGAGGTGCGGGTCTCGGCGACGGTCGACGGGGGCGACGGCGTCGTTCGGGTCCGGGTCGCCGACAACGGCCCCGGGATTCCGGACGACAGAACGGAGCAGATCTTCGGGAGGGGAGAGAAGGGACTGCAAAGCGGCGGCACGGGACTCGGACTCTACCTCGTTCAGACGCTCGTCGACACCTACGGCGGCGACGTCTGGGTCGAAGACGGGGAAGACGCATCCGTCCCGAACGGAGCGAGCGACGACAGTCCGACGGGTGCGGTGTTCGTCGTCGAACTGCCGCTGGCGGAGTGAGCCTTGGGGCGCGACCTCGCTCCAGTCGTCCGATGCCGACGTCCCGACGAGGAGTAGAATTATGACGGACCGCTTCGTTCGTGCGTACGATGGAGGACAGCGAGTACGACGAACTCACCACGTCGCTGACGCCGCACGAGTCGGCCGGCGGGGTGACGACGTACCGGAACACCGTGAGCATCGCCTGTCCCGCGTGCGGTGACCCGTTCGACGACCTGGTCATCTGCGAGGACGAGTACAACAGCCTAGAACTCAGTATGCTGCTCGACATCTGCGTGACGACGCACGAGGACGAGGTCCTCCTCTTCACGCACAAGCAGTGACGCGGCCGCTCGCCGCGCTCGCGGTGGTGGCGAGCGACCGATCGCGGAAGCGAGTGCCGAGAACGGTTAGCTGTCCGATCGGTCTCGCAGGTCGATCTCCTCGGGCGGCAGTCCCTTCTCGTTGACCACGTCGCCGTCCTCGTCGACAGTGACGATCCCGCGGTTGTTCACCGCGTGGGGATCGAGGTGGACCTCCTCTAAGAACTGCTTGTAGAGGCGTTCGGCCGTCTCGCCGTCCTTCTGTTTCTCCGAGGCGCGGTCGCAGAGTTCGACGAGGTCCTCGGGGACGTCGTTCTCGTGGACGATCCAGTGGTTGATCAGGTCCGAGAGCCGTCGAATCGGCGAGGTGAAGTGCCCGTAGATGTCGAAGTTCAGCGCGTAGTGCCCGCCGAAGGGGTCGTTCATGTACTTCGCCCGCGGCATCACCTTCAACACCGCCCGCTGGATCTTGTTGAGCGCCCGTTTGTCCGAGTTCTCTAAGGCGTCGTTGACGGCCTTCCGCGGGTCCTCCCAGTTTGCTCCCGAGATGTTGACGCCGTCGAGTTCGGTGATCTCCCGCAGGGCGTCGTCCCACTGGTCGGGGGTCGGCTGCGGGTGGACGCGGTACATCGCCTCGACGCCGCGGTTCCACATCAGTTCGTGCGTGACGGCCTTGTTGGCCTTCAGCATACACTCCTCGATGATCGTGTGCGCGCGGTCCCGACTCGGGTTCAGCACGAGCGAGCCGTCCTCCTTGCGCTGCTCGTGGAGCTGATCGGCGAGTTCATAGACGAGCGCGTTCTCGTCGTGCAGCGGCGCGTCGGGGTCGTCGAGGCGGTTCTCACACTGCGTGTAGGTCAGCCGCTCGTTCGAGTGGACGACGGACTTGTAGATGTCGACCTCCTCGAACGACAGCGTGTCCTTCTTGATCTCCATCTCAACCGTGTGCGCCAGGCGGTCCTCCTCGGGGACGAGCGAGCAGACCGTCTCCGCGAGGATCGGCGGGAGCATATGGATCGTGTAACCCGGGAGATAGACCGTGTTGCCGCGCTCGACCGCCTCGGCCCACATCTCCGAGTCCGGGTGGACGTAGTGGCTCACGTCGGCGATGTGGACCCACAGCGTGTACGTCTCCTCGTTCTCGCGGATGCTCAGGGCGTCGTCGAAGTCCTGGGCGTCGATCGGGTCGGTCGTCCACGTCGTCAGGTCCCGGAGGTCCTGTCGGTGATCGAGTTCGTCCTCGATCTCCTCCTGTATCCCCTCGGTCCGCGATTTCGCCTCCGAGCGCACCGCGGGGGGGAACTCGTCGCGGATCTCGAACTCCGAAAAGAGCTCCTCGCGCTTCTCCTGTAACTGCCGGGCGACGTCGATAGAGATCTCGACGGGGCCCTGCCCCTCGGCCGTCCCGGCCTGTGACTGCGCGTCGTTCGACATACCCTGGTCTTCTTGTGTGAGGTAGTTAGTCGTGTCGCACCGATACCGTGTGAGATGTCTACTCTGAACCCGGATTCGCGTCGAGCGGGCTTCGGAACCCCGCGTTCTCGACACGGGGGTAGTGGGGCGGCGTTGCTGCCGCGGAATTGCGAACGGCGTCCCGAGCCGTGAGTAACCCTCGCTGCGCGCCTTCTTGGTCACTATGGTAGCGCTTGCACCCGATTGCGCGGCCGGCTGCACGCCGTTGGCCGATCGGATACGTACAGACGGGTGAACATATCACGACTCGCTGGCGGTACGTACCGGTTTTGCGGCCAAAGCCCGCAGATCTCTGTTCAAAGTGAATACCCGAGACGTGCCTCCCTGCGATTCTCGTCAGTCAGTATTGTAGACCGGGCTTTATTCCATTCGGGAATATACGAGTAATATGAGCAACGCATCGCTCGGCAAACGACGCGATTTTCGGAACTTATTCGATCAGCTGGACGGGGTCGCGCTCTGGACGGCCACCGAACCCGGAACGTTCGACTACGTCAGCGACGGCTTCGAGGGAATCTGGGGGATTCCGCCCGAAGAAGTCCGAGATGACGTTGACAGGCTGCTGGAGACCATCCATCCCGACGACCGCGATCGCGTGCGAGCCAATATGGAGGCCTCGGGTCAGGAACTCCGCGACGAATCGTATGAAGGCCGCGTCGTTCGGCCGGACGGGTCGATACGATGGGTACTGACCCGACAAGTGCTCATCCGAGACAGTGAGGGGAGGGTGACTGAAGCCGTGGGCATCTCCACGGACATCACGGAGCAAAAGCGCCGGGAGCAAGAACTCGAAATGCTGAATCGGATCGTTCGCCACGACATGCGCAACGATCTGTCCGTGCTGCTCGGCTGGGCGGAGATGCTCGGAGAACACGTCGACGACGAGGGCCAGGAGTATCTCGAAAAAGTGCTCAACAGCGGCGAGCACGTGGTCGAACTAACGAAAATCGCTCGTGACTACGCCGAGACGGTCGTCGCTAACGAGGGTCTCACCGTAGAGCCCACTTCACTCTCCGATGCCCTAGAGACCGAACTCTCGCTTCGAGCGGAGTCCTTCCCGGACGCGGAGTTTGTGGTCCGTGACTCGCTTCCCGAAGCCGAGGTGACTGCCAACAGTATGCTCGCGTCGGTGTTCCGGAACCTCCTGAACAACGCCGTCCAGCACAACGACAAGGACACCCCCGTTGTCGAAGTCTCCTGTGAGCCGCGAGACGAAGACGTCGACGTACGGATCGCCGACAACGGTCCCGGGATTCCCGACGAACGGAAAGAGACGATCTTCGGGAAGGGCGAGAAAGGCCTCGACAGCCCGGGGGCGGGGATCGGACTCTATCTCGTCCACACGCTCGTCACTCAGTACGGCGGCGACGTCTGGGTCGAAGATAACGATCCGACGGGCTCGGTCTTCGTCGTCCAGTTGCCGAGAGCCAGCGACTAGCGGGTGTGACCGAAGCGGCCGGCCGCAAACCGTATCGGTTTACTCGTCCCGGACTGAATCCGCTCTCGTGTTCCGCTCTCGTCTCCCTGCGGAGGTCCGCCGCGGCGTCCGCGACGTCGCGCCGCTGCTCGTCGGCGTCGCGCCGTTCGGCCTCGTCGCGGGCGCGGCCGCCGTCGACGCCGGGCTGACGCCGCTGCAGGCCGTCGGGCTCTCGGTCGTCGTCTTCGCGGGCGCGTCGCAGCTGGCCGCGATCGACCTCTTCGGCAGCAACGCCGAACTGCTCGTGATCCTCCTCACGGGCGTCGTGATCAACCTCCGGATGCTGATGTACTCCGCGTCGATCGCGCCGCACTTCCGCTCGCTCCGCAGCGCCTGGAAGTCCCTCTGCGCGTACGTCCTCACCGATCAGGCGTACGCGCTCTCGATCGCACGGTACACCGACGCGACGGCCGAACTCGACGCGACCGAACGCCGCCGGTACTACCTCGCGGCCGGCGGGTCGCTGTGGATCGTCTGGCAGTGCTGTACGATCCTGGGGATCGTCGTCGGCGCGCGGGTCCCCGACGCCTGGGGGCTGTCCTTCGCCGTCCCGCTCGTCTTCTTGAGCCTGCTGATACCCGCGGTCACCTCCAAGCCGAAAGCGGTCGCCGCGCTCGTCGGCGGGGGCGTCGCCGTCGCCGGCGACGTGTTCGCCGTGCCGCTGGATCTGGGACTCATCCTCGGCGGTCTCGCGGGCGTCGTCGCCGGCGTCCTCGCCGACGAGTGGCTCGCGACGCCGGACGGTGACGCAGACGCGGGAGGTGCGCACTGATGCCGACCGAGTACGGGCCGCTCGCGGTGTGGAGCGTCGTCGTCGCGCTGGGGCTCGCGACCTTCGGCATCCGCGCGTCGTTCATCCACCTGTTCGGCCGGATCGACGACGTCCCCGACCGGGCGACGAACGCGCTCCGGTTCGTCCCGCCGGCGGTGTTCGCCGCGCTCGTCGCCCCCGCGTTCGTCGCTCCCGAGGGCGCGATCGCCGTCGTCGGCAACGAGCGACTCCTCGCGGGCGTCGTCGCCGCCGGGGTCACCTGGTACCTCGACGACGTCTTCGCGACGATCGTGGCCGGGATGGCGACCCTGTGGCTGCTGCGGTTCGGGATCTGACGGTCCTCGTGGACGATAGCTGACCGTTCCGAGGCGGCTGTTGGATAAACGCCGCCTGCGTGTGTCACGGTTGAACGGCGAACAACCGAGCGATTTCAGAACTACTACACATTTAATTCACGTCGGCTTCTGATGCACCTATGGAGTGGCGGGACGCGGAAGCGAGGTTCGACGACGACGTCCTCGGAGAGACGACGCTTCCCCGGATGTTCGACGAGAGCGCGGCGCGAAACGCCGATAGCGTCGCCCAGCGGTACAAAGGCGGGATCTACGACCGGTCGCTCGTCGCCAGCGACGTCGTCCCGTCCGCGCCCGACGGCGAATACGCCGATCTGACGTACGCCGAGATGCGCGGCATCGTCCGACGACTGGCGGCGGGCTTCCGCGACCTCGGCGTCGCCCCCGGCGACCGCGTCGGTATCCTCTCGGACACCCGGATGGAGTGGGCCCAGACCGACTTCGCGCTGCTCTCGATCGGCGGCGTCGTCACCACCGTCTATACCTCCTCCTCTGCGTCGCAGGTCGAGTACCTCCTCTCCGATCCCGGTGCGAGCGGCGTGGTCGTCGAGAACGCCGATCTGCTCTCGAAGGTGCTCGCTGTCGAAGACGACCTCGAACTGGAGTTCGTCGTGGTCGTCGACGAGATCCCCGACGGAAGCGGGATGGCCGGTGCGGTGCGCGACCGCGACGACGTCCACACGCTCGGCGACGTCTACGCCCGCGGCGACGGGGAGTTCGACCCCGCGGCCTTCGAATCGTGGCTGGGTGACCGCGACCCCGACGACCTGGCCTCGCTCATCTACACCTCGGGGACGACCGGCCGTCCGAAGGGCGTCGAACTGACGCACCGGAACTTCCGCTCGAACGTCGACGGCTGTTACCGGCGGTTCGGTCCCCGTCCGGACAGAGACCGAGGAACGATCTCCCCCGAGGCGACGACCCTGTCGTTCCTCCCGCTGGCGCACGTCTTCGAGCGCCTCGCCGGCCACTTCCTGATGTTCGCCGCGGGCGCGACCGTCGCCTACGCGGAGAGCCCCGATTCGCTCCGGGAGGACTTCCGGGCCGTCCGGCCGACGGTCGGGACGTCGGTCCCGCGGGTCTACGAGAAGCTCTACGACGCGATCCGATCGCAGGCGGCCGAATCCGGACTGAAGCGACGGATCTTCGAGTGGGCGGTCGAGGTCGGACGCGCCCACCAGGCCGCGGACGACCCCGGTACCCTACTGTCCGCGAAGCACCGGATCGCCGACCGACTGGTGTTCGAGCAGGTCCGCGAGGCCCTCGGCGGCCGCGTCGAGTTCCTCATCAGCGGCGGCGGCAGCCTGTCGCCGGAGCTGTGCCGCCTGTATCACGCGATGGGGCTGCCGATCCTGGAGGGATACGGCCTCACGGAGACGTCTCCGGTCGTCGCGGCCAACCCGCCGGAGGAACCGCGGATCGGGACGATCGGCCCGCCGCTGTCGAACGTCGAGATCCGACTCGACCGATCGATCGTCGCGGACGGCGACAGTGGTTCCGAAGTGGGCTCGGACGCCCCCGACGTCGGCGAACTGCTCGTCCGCGGGCCGAGCGTCTCGGCCGGCTACTGGAACCGCCCCGACGAGACGGCCGCGGCGTTCACCGACGACGGCTGGTTCCGGACCGGCGACGTCGTCGAGCGCGCCCCCGACGACTACCTCACGTTCCGCGAGCGGGCCAAACAGCTCCTGGTTCTCTCGACGGGCAAGAACGTCGCGCCCGGGCCGATCGAGGACGCCTTCGCCGCCAGTTCCGTGATCGAGCAGTGTCTCGTCGTCGGCGACGGCCGCAAGTTCGTCTCCGCGCTCTTCGTCCCCAACGTCGAGGGCATCCGCGAGTGGGCACTGCGAGAGGGGATCGACCTCCCCGACGACCGGGCGGCGATCAGCCGCGACGACCGGGTCCGACGGCGGATCCAGCGAGAGGTCGACGAGATCAACGAGCGGTTCGAGCCCTACGAGCGGATCAAGCGGTTCAGAGTCCTTCCGGAGCCGTTTTCGGAGGACGACGACACGCTGACGCCGACGATGAAGAAGAAACGGCGGAACATCTTGGATCGATACGCCGACCGGATCGAGATGATTTACGAGTAGGTGGCGGCCCCGCGACGTCCCGGTCTTTCGTCGGACACGTGGTTTTATACGGGATCGGACCCCCGAGAGAGAAGTATGGAGGACGAATAGTGGCTGCGGCAGGTGGCTCGTTCCTGCTTCCGATCGTCGCGTCGATCATCGCCATCGGCGTGATCGCCCAGATCCTCGCAGACCGGTTTCAGGTCCCGAGTGTCGTGTTTCTCATCGCGGCCGGCGTCCTCCTCGGTCCGGAAGTTCTCGGCGTCGTCGGCCCCGATTCCTTCGGGAACGCGCTGGGTGCGATCGTCGGTCTCTCGGTGGCGATCATCGTCTTCGAGGGCGCGTTCCACCTCCGAATCGAGAAACTCCGTGAGGCCCCGGCAGCGACGCTGAAACTCGTTACGCTCGGTGCCGCGGTCGCGCTCGTGGGAACCGCCGCCGCCGTCCATTTCCTGCTCAGTGCGCCGTGGGACATCTCGTTTCTCGTCGGCGCGCTCCTCGTGGCGACGGGACCGACGGTCGTCACGCCGATCCTCAACGTGGTACCCACCCGCGACCGGGTGGCGGCCGTACTGGAGACGGAGGGGATCGTCAACGACGTGACGGCGGCGATCACCGCGGTCGTCATCTTCAACGCGATCAACGTCGGCATCGACGATCCGCTGCCGCTTCTGACGCTGTTCGCGGAACGCCTGGGCGTCGGCGTCGTCGTCGGCGGACTGGTCGCCGGACTGTTGATTTACGCGCTTCGGCACGTCGACCTCTCGCCGGGGAACGCGCCTCGAAACGCCCGACTGCTCGTCCTCGCCGGGGCGCTCGTCGCCTACGGCGCGGCCGACACGATCGACACGGAAGCGGGCGTCGCGGCCGTCGCGACAGCGGGGATCCTCCTCGGGAACGCCGACATCCCCTACGAAGACGAGATCTCGGCGTTCAAAGGCGACGTGACGCTCGTCGTCCTCTCGTTCGTCTTCATCGCGCTCGCGGCGCTTCTCCGGTTCGAGGTGCTGTTGGACCTCGGCGTTCGCGGCCTCCTCGTCGCCGTCATCGTGGCGCTCGTCCTCCGACCGGCCCTGGTGTTCGCCTCCGCGACGGGGAGCCGCTTTACGACCGGCGAGAAGTGGTTTATGAGTCTGGTCGGTCCCCGGGGGATCATCCCGGCGTCGGTCGCGACGCTCTTCGCCATCGGTCTCCGGGACGCGGGACGGACCGCGTCGGCGGATCTGCTCGTCGGGACCGTCTTTCTCGTCATCTTCGTCACTGTCGTTTTCGAAGGCGGATTCGCCCGACAGATCGCAGAATACCTCGATATCATTCCAATGCGCGTACTCATCATCGGAGGCGGACGGGTGGGCCGAACGCTCGCCGAACGCCTCGAAGACCGCGGAGAGAACGTAGTGCTAATCGAACAGGACGAATCGGTCGTCGAGACCGCGCGGAACGCCGGGTTCACCGTTCACCAAGGCGACGGAACCGACACGGAGGTTCTCCGGTCCGCCGGCGCGGCCAACGCGCGGATCGTCGTCGGCGCGACCGGCGACGACGACGTGAACCTGCTCGTCTCACAGCTGAGCAGCTCGAAGTTCGACCCCGAGACCGTCCTCGCGCGGGTGAACAACCCCGAGAACGCCGACGCGTTCGAGGAACTCGGCGTGCGGACCATCTCGGCGACGGTCGCGACGGCGCAGGCGATGGACAACTACATCGAGCGGCCGTCGATGATGGGCTGGATGGACGAGGTCGGCCACACCGGCGAAATTCAGGAAGCGGCGGTCACGTCCGAGGACCTGATCGGGCGACCGATACGCGAGGTCGGTCCGGATCTGCCGGGCGACTGCCTGATCGCGCTCGTCCAGCGGGACGGTGAGACGCGGGTCCCGAGCGCGGACTTCCCCATCGAACGGGGCGACCGGCTGACGATCATCGGCGACCGCGAAGACGTCCACGAGGCAATTCGGCAGGTCGACCCCGAGGGCAGGTAGCCGCTACCGCGAGAACTCGATCGCCGCGCCTTGGCCGAAGCCGACGCAGAGTGTCGCGAGTCCGCGCTCGACGTCGCGCTTCTCCATTTCGTGAATGAGCGTCACCGGGAGACGCGCACCCGAGGCGCCCAGCGGATGACCGATCGCGATCGCGCCGCCGTTGACGTTGTACCGCTCGGGATCGACGCCGAGTTCACGGCGCGCGTAGACGCACTGGCTGGCGAACGCCTCGTTGAGTTCCACCAGGTCGTAGTCGTCGACGTCGGTCCCGGCGCGCGAAAGCAGGTTCCGCGTCGCCGGCACGGGGCCGATTCCCATCACCGTCGGATCGACGCCGGCGACGGCGTTGGTTCCGACCTCCGCGAGGACGTCGAGGTCGTGATCCTCGGCGAACGCCCGCGACGTGACGAGCGTCGCGGCCGCGCCGTCCGTCACCTGTGAGGAGTTGCCGGCGGTGACGCTCCCGTCGCCGGTGAACGCTGGCGAGAGCTCCGAGAGTACTTCCAGCGACGTGTCCGGCCGGATCCCCTCGTCCTCGGAGACGGTCCCCTCTCCCGCCTCGATCGGGACGATCTCGTCGTCGAAGCGCCCCGACTCGGTCGCCTCAGCGGCGCGCTGGTGCGACCGAAGCGCGTACTCGTCCTGAGCCTCCCGGGAGACGCCGTACTCCTCGGCGACCTTCTCGGCGGTCATCCCCATCTGGAGTTCGAAGACGTTGTACCGCTCCGAGAGCTCCGGGTGGAGGTGCTGATACGAGTCGCCGTCCATCGGGACGCGACTCATACTCTCGACGCCGCCGGCGATGACGCACTCGCGGTTCCCCGCGGCGATCGCATCGGAGGCGGAGATGACCGCCTGCATCGACGAGGCGCACCAGCGGTTGATTGTCGTCGCCGGGACGCCCTCGCCCAGGTCCGAGAGGAGCGCGATCACGCGGGCGACGTTGTTGTCCTGTTCGCCGCGCTGCTGGGCGACGCCCCACATCAGGTCGTCGACGGCGTCGCTTCCCAGTCCGGTCTCGGCCAGGATGTGGTCGATCAGCGCGGTCGAGAGGTCCTCGCTCCGGACGTCCTCGAAGGCGCCGCCGGCCTTCCCGAACGGCGTGCGGTTCGCGGCGGCGATGACTGGCGTTGGCATAGGGGCACATGGAATCCGCGCCGGCATAAAAGGGGGAGAACGCGGGAGACCGCACACGGAGTTGTACGCAGGAGGCGTTTGTTTCCCTCGAGATCGACACCGCTGCGCTCTGTGGCCGGATGGTCCGGCGGATATGTTTCGGCCGGGAGTGGCGGCTACGGACGTTTCGACGCGCTTATGCGGATGAGTCGGCAACGTCTTTGGGATGACTAATCGGGCTCTCGAAGTCGTCGAGTTCCTCCTCACGGCGCACCTCTACAGCGAAAACCGTGACCTCGACGAGAACGATCTGCCACCGCGATACCGCCGGGTCTTCTGGACGGAGCCGTCTGAAGACGACGAGGACGACGACGGTCCCAACGTCGTCGGCATCGAGCGACCGCTCGTCGTCACCGACAGCGTCGCGCGGAAAGCGACCGGCGTCGAGCACCCCTGGGACGCCATCTCCGATCTGCTCTTCACTCAGCGCGAGGAGTTCTCGGGACGCATCTCGCTGACGCAGCCCGAGATGGCGATCGAGTGGTACCTCGACCGCGCCGACCGCGAGCGGCTGGAGACGAACCCGACGATCGCGGCCACCGTTGAAGACCGCGACGGGGTCGACGTGACCCACGACGAGGCGCGCGAGCAGACCCGTCCGATCCAGGCCGACCGCGTCTGGATCGACAGCCTGCTCGAGGAGTACTTCGACGAGGAGGAGGACGCCGAGATGCTGGATCTCGTCCAGGTCCGCGCGCCCGAGGAGATCGAGATGACCCTCGACGACCTCGTGCTCACCGGCGATCAGGAGGGCGAGATCCACAAGCTGATGCAGGCGATCGAACACCGCGAGTACCTCGCGGACATTGGCCTGCGCGAGATCGGCAAGATCCTCTTCGTCGGCCCGCCGGGGACGGGGAAGACGACCGTCTCACGGGCGCTCGCACACGAGCTCGGCCTCCCCTTCGTCGAGGTGAAGCTCTCGATGATCACGAGCCAATACCTCGGCGAGACCGCGAAGAACGTCGAGAAGACCTTCGAGGTCGCAAAGCGGCTCTCGCCGTGTATCCTCTTCATCGACGAGTTCGACTCCGTCGCGAAG
Organism: Halobellus rarus; assembly: GCF_024494595.1. Classification (GTDB taxonomy): domain Archaea; phylum Halobacteriota; class Halobacteria; order Halobacteriales; family Haloferacaceae; genus Haloquadratum; species Haloquadratum rarum. Next base: position 310,623 of record NZ_JANHDI010000001.1, read on the forward strand.
ACGCGCCGCTCCGACGAGCACGCGGCGCTGAAGCGCGCGGTCAACACGCTCCTGAAGAGCATCGACGACATCTCGCTGATCCGCGACGAGGTGATCCTCATCGGCGCGACCAACCACCCCGATCAGCTCGACGCGGCGGCCTGGCGGCGCTTCGACGAGATCGTGAACTTCCCGAAGCCGGACAGCGGGATGCGCGCGGACATCCTCCGCATCATCACCCGACGGATGGACATCGACGAGTTCGACCCGGAGGCCATCGCCGAACTGACCGAGGGACTCACCGGCTCGGACCTCCGGATGGTGTTCCGCGAGGCCGTCCTGGAGGCGCTCACCGAAGAACGGATGACGCTCACACAGGACGACATCGTCGACGCCGTCGAGGACTTCGAGGAGCGGGACAACCTGAAGAATATGGATATGATGTCCGACGGCGAGCAGTTGGTCGCGGGCGACGGCGGAGACGGGAACTCGCACGACCACTCCCACGACCACTGAATCGGTTGGGAAACAGCCCGACGGGACAAAACGACGCCGTCCTCGCCACTCCGCTGGACGGTACGGATTCTGTCGCCGCCGATCGTTTCGGCCACGCTTATGAGTCGTCCGCCCTCACTCCTCTACGATGCGGGTCACGCTCCTCGGCACGGGCGATACGACCGGGACGCCGACCGTGGATTGCGACTGCGAGACGTGCGCCGAAGCGCGCCGTCGCGGCGTCGAACGCACCCGCTTTTCGGTCCACGTCGAGAACGAGCGCACCGGCGAGTCGCTGCTCGTCGACTTCAGCCCGGACTTCCGGCACCAGTTCCTGACGCAGGCGGTCCCGCTTCCGGACGCCGGTATCGTCACGCACATCCACTTCGATCACCTCGACGGCCTCGGGAACGCCTACCGCCTCTTCGACGACCTCCCGGTGTACGCCGCCGACGAGACCGACCCGCTGACCGACGAGAGCGTCGCCGAGACCGTCTCGCGGAAGTACGATTACCTGGACCGCGTGAGCGTCCACGCTTGCTCTCCCTTCGAACCGTTCGAGGTCTGCGGGCTGGAGGTGACGCTCGTCCCCGTCGACCACCCGCCGCTGCTCTGTTACGGGCTGGCGATCGAGGATCCCGAAACGGGAGCGAAGCTGTCGCTGTCGGGCGATACGAGCTACGGCGTCCCCGAGGAATCGCGGGACGTCCTCGACGACCCGGATCTGCTCCTCGCAGACGGGATCGTTCCGGCGTCGCTGAGCGAACATCACCCGCGCGGCGGGAAACACTTCGACGATGACGGCGTCCCGCGGACGTTCGGTCAGAAGCACATGACCAGAGAGGGCGCGCTCGACCTCGCGGCCGATCTCTCGGCGACGGCGACGCGCGTCGTCCACACGGCGCACTTTTACCCCGCCGAGGAGGCCTTCGAGGAACCGCTGGCCGTCGACGGCGAGGTCTACGAGTTGTGATCGACGGAGTCAACGCCGGTACTGTAGCGGTCGTCGCGAAACCGAAAAGGCGTCGGTGGTGGCTGCCCTCGCCGCGGGCACTGCTACCCGAGGAGGTACTTCGCGATGCGCTTCTTCCCGAGTTCGGTCTGCTCGATGATCGCGTCCAGGCCGAGCACGCGGCCCGCGCCGAGGACGCCGAGCGTGACGAACAGCATCAGGCCCATCAGGTCGCCGTTGACCAGGCCGTGCGCCCAGCTAGCGTTCCCGAGGTAGAAGAACGTCATCAGGACGGCCCCGAAGAAGCTCGCCAGCCGGACGAGCGCGCCGGCGACGAGTCCGAGGCCGATGAGCGTCTCGCCCACCGGGACCATGAAGTTCGCGAACTCCACCATCCACGGCGTCTGGCCCGCCCAGACGAGGAAGCCCTGGATGGGGCTGGCCGCGCCCACGTTGACGAGGTACCCCTGCGCGCTGAACGGTTCGCCCGCGACGAAGGCGAACTTGGTGATCCCCGCGTGGAGGAACCAGTAGCCCGTCACGACTCGGAGCACGGCGACCCAGTAACCCGCGAGGGTGCCCCGTAGGTCGAACTCCACCGGATTTGCCAGTTTGGCCTGCGTGGATGTTGCCATCGTCGGTCACCTCACATCTGGACGATCGACCGGAGAGACGGTATAAACCCGGGCCGGTTTTCAGTATTCTGGAACGGACTTACTCGAATTCGAAATAGCTACCTGAACCGGTCGAGCCCCGACTGCCGTCGCACGACGCCTGCCGGGTCCCGTCGCCAGGGCGTCCGCTCGTCCCGGAGTTCGTCGCCGTCGACGTCGGGCCTCGCTCCGGGGTCGTGAGCGCGACACCCCGCTCCGCAGGTCCGCCCGGGATCGACGACGCGGTCGAACTGGGCGCAGTAGGGCCGCCCGTCGGGAGTCGCCGCCGCGTGCGCACACGCCGGGAGGTCGTACGTCCGCCAGCCCTTGCCGTAGGCCCGCTCGGCGACCCGCGTCCGAGCCCGCTCTTTCGCGTCGCTGTCGACGAGCGCGACCTCGGTCCGAAGCGGGCGCTCGGCGACCAGTTCGACGCCCGGACCGCCGGTCGACAGCGGTATCGCCTCGCGGATCACCTCGCGCGCTCCGTTCTCGAGGTCGAACCGCCAGACGCCCACCTCGTCGGGGATCCGATTCAGATGCGCGCGCGTCACGTGACTCGCGGTCGCCAGGATCACTTCCTCGAACAGCCCGAGCGAGACGTCCGTTCGGAGCTGTCTGCCCAGGGCTCCCGGCTCGCCGAGGTCGGGCTTGTTCTCGATGCCGACGAGGCCGCGGAACCACCCCTCGGGGTACCGCGTCGTCTGCCGGAGGTACTCCCGTCCCCCGCGCCGTTCCGTCGCGAAGAACCCGGCCTCGACGGCGGCGTCGACGACGGACTCGTGGAGTTCCTCGGAGTCGCGGACGACGCGGTTTCGCGGGACGCGCTCGCCGACGCCGACGGCGCTCTCGACGGCACGCACCGGAATCGTTCGATCGGTGATCCGCGCGCGCCGCTCGAAGTCGGGTCCGGGAACGATGCCGACGACGTCGGCGATGCGCCGGCCCGAACGCTCGACCGCCGCGCCCAGCTGGCGGCCGACGATCCACTCGGTCGACTCTTCGAGGTGCGCACAGAGTGCGAGTTCGAAGGCGAACTCCCGCGGCGTGTCGGCGTCGACCACGTCCGATCGAACGGTTCCACGAAATAAAAGCGCGCCGTCGGCTCCGGAGATCGCTGCCGCCCGTTGCTCCCTGCCGGAGCGTCGACGCCGCGATGTCCAGCTTCCGGGTGACCGCCCCGTTTTCAGAAGTGACCGGGGTCTTCGGTGCCGTACTGGAGCTCGCCGCCGCGGCCGCCCTCGACGGTGCTGTTCCCGTGGTCGCCGGCGCTCGGCACCTTCACGCGGACGTCCTCGATTTCCGCGAACTCCATCATCAGATCCGCCTTGATGTTGTCGGCCGTGATGTTCGAGATGCCGCAGCCGGCGCAGGCCCCTCCCAGCTCGACGACGACCTCGCCGGTGTCGGGGTCGGCCTTCCGGACGACGCTCTCGCCCCCGTGCATCTGGATGATCGGCATCTGCCCGGCCATCCACGTCTCGACGCGCCGCCGGAGAGAGTCCTCGGATTCGCTCATCACTCCCCATTCGACCCCGAAGCTTTGGAACCTTGCGGTTGTGCTCGCAGGGCTCTCCCGGGGACAAAAGTGTATCACGGTCTTCGAGGAGGGTCTCTACGTCCCCACGCTGCCCGGCGTAACACCCCGCTCTGTCCGCCCCGGGCGCCGATCACTCCTCCTGGGACTTTCCCACGAGCCGCCAGGCGGCCAGTCCGAGGCCGGCGACGCCGGCCGCGACACCGAACCCCGGCGCACTGATTCCGCGGCCGTCGCTCGACGCGGACTCTGTCTCTGTCGCCCTCCTCTCGGTCGTCTCCGTCCGTGTCGCCTGTGAGGCGTCGCCGGATTCCGTCTCGATCCCCGAGACCGGCGTCGGCTCCCGGTCCGGCAGCACTTCTGGTGACCTGGCCTGTTCGCCGGCGTGATCGGGGAACGTGTACAGCCGACCCGGGACGTCGTCGACGCCCATACTGCTCGCGACGAAGAACCCCTCCCGCTCGCCGGCCTGCGCCAGCCGCGCGGTCCAGAACTTCGCGGCGAGTGGATCCCGCCACCACGAGACCTCCTCGGGCGCGCCGGGGTCGGAGACGTCGTGGCGCTTGACGCCGCCCTGGTACCACGAGGAGTAGAGGACGCCGCCCGCGATCTCGAAGTTGTGTGCGGTCGTCCAGACGCCGCCGTAGGTCGGATCCGGCGACGGCGGTGCCGGGATCGTCGCGCGGTATTCCGGCGATTCGGGATCGGAGACGTCCCAGAGATCGATGCCCGAGGGGCCGCCGTCGTAGGCGTCGGGCGCGGCGGTTCCACCGGCGGCGGTCGTCCCGCTGTCGGCCGCCGTAGGGGTCCGTGTCCCGCCAGCATCCGTTCCCGTCTCTCCTCCTTTCTCCCCCGCCGTCTGCACCGCATCCCCGTCATCCGCTCGGATCCCCCACGACTCGCGGCCGACGCCCAGCAGCGTCCCCGACTCGTCGGTCGCGACGTAGTGGTGGTTCCCCGGCGGCAGCGTCGCCTCCCGGCGGGCCTCCGATCGGGAGAACGCCGCGAACGCCTCGGGGTCGCCGCCGCCGACGCTGCCCACGGCGACGGGGGCGTCGGGTTCGGAGACGTCGAGGAGCCAGGTGCCGGCGTCCCACATCGCGACGAAGGCCGTCGAGTCGCGAACGAAGACGTCGTGAACGCTCCGCAGCGTGCTCGGCACCTCGCCCCACGACGGATCGGCGTCTTCGAGCGCCCAGCGGCCGAGTTCCTCGCCCGTCTCCACGTCGAGGAGGACGAGCGGGTTCCGGCCACCGTCGTTGCCGGTGAGGTAGGCGACGCCGTCGCGGACGAAGCAGTTGTGGATCGGAAAGGACGTCTCGTGGAACGCCCGTTCCTCGGGGGTCTCTGGGTCGCTCACATCGACGACGAGGACGCCCGCGAGCGCGCCGGGAAGCGGGTTCGCGGGGCCGACGACGACGAGCGTGTCCGGATCGGTCGCGTCGAGCTTCACGTCGAAGACGCCGCGGAGGGGCCCGCCGTCGCGGTCCGCGAGCGGTTCGCGCACGTCGGCGAGAAGTCGGGGCCGGTCCGGCACGGAGACGTCGACGGCGGCGTATCCGGTCGTGGCCGCGAGGTAAGCGACCTCGCCGTCGGGATCGACGACCGCCTCCTTCGCGCCCTCGACGTCGATGAACCCGTACGGCTCGTACGGCCCGGGATGAGCGGCTGCAGTCGACGCTCCCGCCGGTCCACTGCGCTCGACCAGGGCGCTCGTTCCGAACAGCGCGGCACCCGCTCCGAACAGCGCGCCGCCGGCACGCAGGACGTCGCGTCGACGCATCAGAGCCGCGCTCTGTCTCCGGTCCCGTCGGTCATCGCGCTGGCCAGCGCACCCTTCACGACCACGTCGTCGCCGAGCGTCGTCAGTTGGATCTCGGGGACGTTCGACATCACCATCTCGTCCATCCGCTCGCGGACCGGATCGAGGATCCGATCGGGATTGTTGAGCGCGACCGCGCCGCCGACGTACACGATGAGCGGCGCGTAGGCGTGGACGATGTTCGCGACGCCCATCGCGTTCCAGTGGGCGAGTTGTTCGACGACGTGCGTGGCGAACTCGTCGGTCCCGTCGTGTTCGAAGACGTCGACGGCGGAGAAGTCCGGATCGTCGATCGGGAGGGCCGTCTCGATGTCGTCTTCCTCAAAGAGGAACTCCGCGTACCGCGGGATGTTGTTGCCCGAGCAGTACGCCTCCCAGTGGCCGTCGTGTCCGCAGCCGCAGGTGAGGATCCCCTGCGGGTCGACGGTCATGTGTCCGACTTCGCCCGCGTTGCCGTCCCACCCCGAGAGGACGTTGCCGTCGACGCAGACGCCCGCGCCGATGCCCGAGGAGATGGTGAGATAGACCATGTCGTCGGGGTTCCGGTCGGAGTAGAACCGCTCGCCGATGACGCCGGCGTTCGTATCGTTGTGGAGGTACACCTGATCGGTGTCGAAGAGCACCGACAGCGGGCCGGTGAGCGGGATGCGGTCGATCGTGTCCGGGAGGTTCGCCGGGTTCTCGACCGTGCCCTCCGCGAGGTCTAGCGGACCGATCGCGCCGATTCCCGCAGCGTTCACCTGTTCGGGGTCCACACCGCCCTCTGCGCACGCTTCTCTGGCGACCCGGAGAACGGCTTCGGTGACCGTGATTCCGGTCGGCCCCCGCGGAGTTCCGCGGTCGCTGCGTCCGATGACCGTGCCGCCGTCGTCGGCGACGACCGCACGGACGTTCGTCGCCCCGAGGTCGACGCCCACGTAGTAGGCCATTGTGTCGATACGGGTGATCCCCGCACTTAACTCAGCGGGTTCGCGTCGATCCCGCGGCTGTGCATCCCGGCTGCGAACGCTCGATATTCGGCGTCGAAGACAGTCAGACCCGCAGCATCGCTACGTGGATGACCGCCTTGGATCGACCGCCCTCAACCGGAGTTCACTTGGTTCCGGCCCGAACGAACGTGACCGGACAGGGTGAATCGAGCATCACCGTCTGACCGGTGCTTCCGAAGACCGCCTTGCCCGCCGGCGAGCGCCGTTCTCCACCGATGACGATACGGTCGGCGGCGACGGCCTCGGCCAGTTCCACGATCGAGTCGGCGTGGTCGCCCACCGAACCACGAACCTCGTAGTCCACGTCGGCCTCGTCGAGTCGATCGACGATGTCACGGACGCTCGCGTGGCGCCCGGCGACGTCGTCGGGCGATACCTCGCCGGTATCGCGATCGAATTCCAGCTTTTCGAGCGCGTCTTCGTACTCGTCACGCGTGAACACGTGTCCGACGACGACCGTCGCGCCCGTCGGTCCGGCGACGTCTAGCGTCTCCTCGGTCAACCGACCGATCTGATCTCGGTCGTTCGGTCCGACCGCCAGTAGAATCGTCTCTATCGTCATTTGTCACGATTGACTACTCGCTTCTGGGATTTAAAATCACGCCCCGGTCGCAGCGCCGTTGGATCCGCCCCCGGATCAGTAATCCGGGGCGTCGTCCTCGACGTCCCGCTTCATCGAGTCGCGCCGCGACTTCGCGTCCCGGCCCGTCGCCTCGAGGAGGAAGTCGTTCTTCGCGTCGACCGCGTCGCCCGCGGCTTCGAGGTCGTCGGGCGAGAGTTCGGTCGGGTCGCGCTCCTCGAACTCGACGCCGAGTCGATCCTTCTTGCCGCTGTAGCTCACGGCTCCGGCGACGATCCGCTCGAACACCGGGTTCTGCGGCTCTTCGACGACGTAGAGGTCGCTTCCCTTGTACTCCATCGTCCCCGAGATCGGGCCGAAGTACTCCTCGACCGTCGACTTCATATCCGGGATGCGATCCTCCAGCGTTTCCCCGCGACGCATCTTGTACTCCTTCATGGGCCGTGGTTCGATAGGTGGTGGTTTACCTGTTTCGTCACCGACCGAGCGGAATCGGCCTCGCACATAAGAGCGTCACTGCTCGCGTTCGGCGATGTACCCCTGTTTGCACTCGGGGCAGATATCGCCCGCGCGCATCGAGGACGCGCCCGCGGTCCGAGCGTGCCCGCAGTTCGGACAGTAGAACTCGATGTGGTCGTCGGGCACGTCGGATTCGAGCGTCGTCGACTCTCCCGCGCGAATGAACCCCTCGTCGGACGCGTCCGGATCCGAGTCCGACCGGCCATCGGCCGGACGCTCTCGCTCGACGGCGACGCCCTGAACCGAGCGCTCGCCGCTCTCGTCGAGGTCCGCGCGGCCGTTCACCTCCGGAGTGAGACCGTTCCCACTCAGTTCGACGTCCTCGTTCGCCTCGACCGTCGCGTCGTACCCTTCGTCCTCGCCGTCGTGATCGGGCCACCGGTCCGCGGAGGGGGCGTCGTCCCGCTCGGGCCACTCGCCGTGGCCGCGTTCCGGCGGCGCGTCGTCGTCCTCGTCGCCGTCGATGATCTCGGCGTCGTTCGTCACCGCTTCGTCGTCCTCGGTCGCCGGCCCGGCGTCGGCCGTTGTGGCGTCCTCGGCCGTTGGGTCGCCGACCGCCGGCACGTCGTCTTCGGCCGCGGTGGCGTGCTGGGTCGGATCCGCGTCGGTCTCTTCGGGCCATTGGGCCTCGTCTCGCTCGGTCACCTCGTCGTCGAGGATGACGGCGTCGTCGGCATCGGGGTCGGCATCGACGTCGTCCCAGTCGTCGCTACCGGTCTCCCAGCCGTCTGATTCGGCCTCTTCGATCGGCTCGGCCGACGCCCCAGCGGGGTCGTCTCCCGAACTCCCACCCTGCGCACCGGGATCCCTACCGTCGTCGTGCTCGCCGCCGGTGGCGTCGCCACCCGCCGTCGCTTGGGGGGCGCCGGCAGTCTCCGAAGCGGGGCCGACGTCCGCCGAATCGGGGCCCGCCCCTGCCGGAGCGGATGCCCCCGCGGGAGCGTCCTCGTCAGTCTGGCCGCCGCTCTCCTCGCCCTGTGGGCCGGGTTCGGCGGGCGTCGCCGTCGGGCCATCTGTCGCCTCCGTCTGCGATGGGGACGCCTGCGCGCCGCCGACCGTCGACGGATCGCCCTCGTCGGTCGCCGAGGGTCCATCGAGGCCGACCTCCGCGGGTGAGCGGATCGCCGTCACCTCCTTGTTCTGACTGACGACCTGTTCGGCGCCACACCGCTCACACACCTGCATCTCGCGGATGGTGACGACGACCTCGTCCCCCTGTTCCTCTCGGCTTCGCTCGACCTCGGAGTCCCCGTAGGCGTGCCCGAGAAGACGGCACTTGAGTCCCATTACCCGCTGTTCCGGCATTCAGCGTCAAAAGTGTACCTCCTGCGTCAGACGGACGGCAGACGCGGCCGGTCTCGGCGTGGCCGCCGCTGCTCGCCGGCCTTCCCGCACCGGGCGGCGGTAAGCGTATACCCGATGGGAGTCAAGAACATTCTATGAGAGCGCGGCGCGAGTTCCGAGACCGACGCGACGTCGAAGTGGCGGTGCTCGACGCACTCGTCGATCGTGCGGGCGATGGAATGACTGTCTTCGAGGTGCGCGCCGCCGTCGACGCCGACATCGACGAGATCGAGGACGCGCTGGCGGCGCTGAAGCGTGACGGTCTCATCTCGGTCGAGAACGGCGACGACGACCGGGTGGTCATCCTCGTCGCCGACAGAGTCGTCCCCGACCCGGCGGAGGCACAGGACGAGGAACGGGGACTGGTCGACGCGCTTCGGGACCGTCTGGGGCTGTGAGAGGCGCGGCCCAGTATCGAACCAGATGTGGCGAACAGCCGGCACCCGCGGGAACGGGCGTCGCCCACGCCGAACGACGTCCGCGCGCTCCCGCGCCGACGTGCCGGGCACCCGCGCCCCGACGGGGGGTCACGTTCACATCACGGGGGCATCTGGTCCCGGCATCGTATATAAACGTCCGCCGAGGGTGCGGACTTCACCGCTCGGACGGGGGCGACCGGCGGGACGCTGCGGTTTTCCCCGTAGAGCGCACACGATCTGTCAATGACGGTCGTCACGGAGATGCACGAGGACCACGGTGCGACGTTCGAGGAGCGCGGCGGTCGCCGGATCGTCACCGACTACGGCCGTCCGGAGCGGACGACGCTGGCCGTCCGCAACGGCGCCGGCGTGATCGAGATGGGCTACGGCGTCGTCGTCGTCGAGGGGGAGGATCGGATCGAGTTCGTCGACGACACGGTGTCGAACCGGGTTCCCAGAACCGACGGCGAGGGCGTCTACGCGCTGCTTCTCGACCCGCAGGGGCGCATCGAGACGGATCTGTACGTTTACAACGCTGGGGAACGGCTGCTGTGTTTCACCCCGCCGGCGCGCGCGAAGCCGCTGGCCGAGGAGTGGTCCGAGAAGGTCTTCATCCAGGACGTGGCGATCCGCGAGGCCTCGACCGACTTCGCGATCTTCGGCGTGCACGGATCGACCTCGACGGAAAAAGTCGCGAGCGTGCTCAACGGGGCGGGCGCGCCCGAGCCCGAACTCACCTTCGTGCGCGGATCGATGGGTGGCGAGGGCGTCACCGTGATCGCCGGCGACGGACTCGCGGGCGAGGAGGGCTACGAGATCGTCTGCGCCGCCGACGCCGCCGGGCGCGTCTTCGAGACGCTCCTGACGTTCGGGATGAACGCCGTCCCCTTCGGGTACCGGACCTGGGACATCCTCACGACTGAGGCCGGAACGCCGCTCTTCGACACCGAACTCGACGGCCGAATCCCGAACGTGGTCGGCCTCCGCAACGCGCTCGACTTCGAGAAGGGCTGTTACGTCGGCCAGGAGGTCGTCTCGAAGGTCGAGAACCGCGGTCGTCCGAGTCAGCGACTGATCGGCCTCCGACTCGACGAGGGGACCGACGGCGACACGCTGCCGGACGCCGGCGCGTCGATCGTCGTACGAGGCAACGGGGGCGGTACCGCCGATACCGTCGGCGAGATCACCCGGGCCGTCGAGAGCCCCGCGCTGGGCGCGTCGATCGGACTCGGTTTCGTCGACTACGAGACGGTGGTGCAGGCCCGCTCGGAGACGGACGCCGCGTCGCTCGCGGTCCAGACCGAGGGCGGTGAGACCGGCGCGACTCTCACACCGTTACCGTTCGTCGATGGGAGTGCGACGTCCAACCGTCTCCCCGTCTATCCCGACGCCTGAAGTCCCGGAATCCCGACGCCTGAAGTCCCGGAAGTATCAAAGAGAGTACTACTCATCCCAACAATCAATAGTCCCGGGTTCTCCGACCGTACTATGCACGAGCGCGATCGTCTCTCGACCGGGATTACCGGACTCGACGAGATCCTCGACGGCGGGTTCCTCCGGGAACGGGCGTACATGATCACCGGCGGCGCCGGGACGGGGAAGACGATCGCGGGACTCCACTTTCTGACCGCGGGAATCGACGCGGGGGAGAACGCCCTCTTCGTCGCCTTCGAGGAGGACCCAGTGGACCTCGCCGTCGACGCGGAGCACCTGGGATTCGACACGTCCGACGTCACGTTCCTCGACCTGTCACCCGACGCGGACCGCTTCGTCGCCGACCAGTCGTACGACGTGTTCGAACCGGACGTCGTCGAGGGCTCGGGGATCACTTCGCGGATCGTCGAGGCGGTCGAGGAGACGGACCCCGACCGAGTGTTCGTCGATCCGCTGACGCACCTGCAGTATCTCGCGCCCGACGAGTACCAGTACCGCCAGGAGGTCGCCGGGTTCGTCCAGTACCTCACCGACGCAGGCGCGACCGTCCTGTTCAGCGCTCAGGCGGCCGTCGAGGGCGAGCGCGCGACGCTGGAGTACCTCTGCGACGGGAGCATCAAACTCGCACACGCATCCAAGGGACGGACGATCGAAGTGACGAAGCTTCGCGGTTCTGACTTCATCTCGGGCGCGCACACGGTTCGGATCACGGACGGGGGGATGTCGGTGTTCACGAAGCTCTCTCCCGACGCCTACGGCCGGGACCGGGAGTCGCGAACTGTCTCCGCCGGCGTCGACGAACTCGACGAGCTACTTCACGGCGGTATCGAAGGCAGCACGGTGACGGTCGTGAGCGGGCCCAGCGGTGTCGGGAAGTCGACGACGGCGACGCAGTTCGCGAGTGCAGCGGCCGCGCGCGGCGAACGCGCCGTCTTCTACCTCTTCGAGGAGACGCGGGACACCTTCGTCCGCCGCTCGGAGGGCGTCGGCATCCCGATCGGAGACTTAGAGGCCGACGGATCGCTCGCCATCGAGGAGATCGAATCGCTGTCGATCTCCCCGGACGAGTTCGCAAAGCGCGTTCGAACCGAGGTGGAGGAACGCGACGCCGAGTTCGTCGTGATCGACGGTATCTCCGGCTACCGGCTGTCGATCCGCGGCGACGAATCGGAACTGATCCGAGAACTCCACGCGCTCGGGCGGTACCTCAAGCGGATGGGCGTGAGCGCGATCTTCGTCGACGACCTCGACTCCGTCACGGGCGACTTCGAGCCGACGAGCTCGAACATCAGCTATCTGGCGGACAACCTCCTGTTCCTCCGATATCTCGAAGCCTACGGGGAACTACGCAAGGCGATCGGCGTGTTGAAGAAGCGGACCGGCGACTTCGAGCGGACGCTCAGAGAGTTCGAGATCCGGGCCGACGGCGTCCACGTCGGCGAACCGTTGACCGGGCTTCGCGGGATCCTCACGGGAACGCCGGAGTGGGGCGGCGACAGTCCGTTCGGGCCGCACGCTGCGGGCGATACCGACGGGTCTTCGGACCGCGCGGCCGACGCGGGCGAGGGGACCGACTGGGTCGACGGTCCCGACGCCGCGGACGGGGCCGGTCGATCTGGACCCCCCGAATGACGGGCGAGACACAGACGACCCCCAAGACGCGTGTCCTCGCCCTCGTCTCGAGCCCCGGGAACCGCCGCGTGCTCGTCGACTGGATCCGGAACGCGTCGGCGTACAGCCTCGTCTCACCTCCCGAGGAGGACGTCGAGCGGCTGCCGGCCTTCGACGTCTGTCTCGTCGACCGTTCCGGTCTGCAGCGGTCCGCCGAGGCAATCCGGCGATCGCAGCGGGGCGAGCGAACCTTCCTCCCCTGCCTGCTCGTCGAAGAGCGCGGCCGGAGCCTGGAGGGGCTCGGTCCCTCGCTCCGAAGCCTGATCGACGACGTGGTGACGGCGCCGATAAATCCCGATCGACTCCAGTTCAGGATCGACACCCTCGCACGTCGTCGGCACCTCTCGGAGGAACTCTGGGATGCCGAAGAACGGTATCGGCGGCTGTTCGAGTTGGCTCCGAACGCGAAACTGCTGGTCGAAGACGGTGAGATCGAATCGACGAATCGGGCGGCCGAACAGTTTTTTCAGCGGGAGTCCGCGTCGCTCTCGGGCGTCCCTCTGGAGCGCTTCGTCGCGGCTGCGGACCGCGCGCCGCTTCGCCGGCTCTTGGAAAACGCACCCGCGGAAGTCGCCGTCGACGGACCGCTGTTCCGAACGGTCAACTTCGAGGTCGGCGACCGGACCGCGATCTGTGAGGTGGCTGCCGTCCGTACCGGCGAGGGCGACGAACTGCTCGTTCTCGTCCAGGACGCGACCGAACGGATCGAGCGCGAGCGCCGCCTCGAACTGTACCGCCGGGCGATGGACGAGGCGGCGATCGGGGTCACGATCACCGATCCGGGGCTCCCGGATAACCCGATCATCTACGTCAACGAGAAGTTCGGTGAGATCACCGGCTACGACCGCCAGGAGGCGCTCGGGCGCAACTGCCGGTTCCTGCAGGGCGAGCGGACCGACGAGGCGAGCGTCGCTCGACTGCGCCGGGCGATCGATGCCGAGGAGCCGGTCAGCGAGATCCTCGTGAATCACCGCAGGGACGGGGAGCCCTTCTACAACGCGCTCGACGTGATGCCTGTCACCGACGCGTCGGGAACCGTGACCAACTTCCTGGGCTTCCAGCGCGACGTCACCGAGTGGGTCAGAAACCGGCGGCGACTCTCGGTGCTCGATCGGGTGCTTCGACACAACGTCCGCAACCGGATGAACGTCGTCACCGGGTACGCCGAGCAGTTGATCGAACACGACGATCCTGCAGTCCGAACCGCCGCCGAACGAATCCTGGACGCGGGCGAGGACCTGCTCGGGCAGAGCGAGACCGCACGCCACTTCCGGGACGTCGTGAGCGACGAGTCGGCGACGGAGACCCGTGATCTCGTCGTCGACGTGTTCGACGCCATCGAGGAGATCCGCTCGGGCTATCCGGACGTCCCCGTCCACACGTCGCTTCCGAACGAGGCGCCGATCCGGGGGGACCAGGGTGTCCCCCTGGCCGTCGTCGAAACCGTCGAGAACGCGGTCGAACACGGTGAACCGCCGGTGATCGTTCGGATCGACCCCGGTCCCGACGAGACGCGTCTCTCGGTCACCGACCGAGGGGAGGGAATACCCGAACAGGAGCACACCGTCTTCGGCGACGCCGAGGAACGCCCGACGTCTCACGCCGGCGGCGTCGGCCTCTGGCTCGTCCGCTGGACGGTCGAGCGGATCGGCGGGCGGATCGAGTATTCCGACGAGGACGGGACGACAGTCGAACTGTACTTTTCGACCGCCGCCGACGAGTCCAACGTCGACCGCTGACGACGACCCCGGCATCGACGACTGACGACGAGTCCGACGTCGGCCGCGACGACTTCGGACCGCAGCCGCTACCGACCCACCAGCTTCGCCAGATGCTCCCGCGAGAAGAACGACGTGGGTCGGTCCATATGGACGCCGATCTCGCCCGAGAGCGCTCGGAGGCCGAGCCGCTGCACGGGCCCCGGCAGCGAGTACGCTCGACGGAGCCAGTGACCGAGCGCGATCTCCCGAGACAGTTCCGAGCGCCACGCCGACTCGTACTCCCTGAGCGTCCCCGGATCGTCGGGGTCGACGGTTCTCGCGGCGCAGTCCGCGGCGGTCATCCCGTAGAGGATGCCGCCGCCGGTGAACGGCTTCGTCTGCGCGGCGGCGTCGCCGAGCAGGAAGACGCGTCGGCCGTGCACCCGCTCGGGCGGCCCGATCGGAATCGCCCCCGAACAGAAGTGTTCGGTCTCGACGCCGTAGGCGTCGGTGAGGCGGTCGAACAGGTCGTTGACCGAGCGACCCGGGGGCGCCGCGAGGCCGTACTCGACGCCGGCATCGCCGCGGGGGATGCGCCAGGCGAAAAAGCGCGGGGCGGTGAGGTGGACGTCGACGAAGTCGCCGTCGTCGGGGTCGGGGTCGAACGCGAGGACGCCGTGGAGGATCTCCGCGGGTTCGGGAAGCCCGCACTGCCGCCGCACCCGCGAGGTGGGACCGTCACACCCCGCGACCATCTTCGCGCGGACGGTCTCCGTCCCGCCCGCGTTCGAGACGGTGAGTTCGACGCCGTCGTGGCGCTCGTCGACGTCGACGACGGTGTGCTCCTCGCGGACGTCGGCACCCGCCTCGCGCGCACACGACGCGAGCGTGCGATCGAGTTCGACCCGGTCGATCACGTTCGAGATCTCCTCGCGCTTGTAGAAGGGGTAGGCCGCGGAGTCGGGGCCGCCGACGTGGAAGCGCGCCCCGTAGACGCGGTTCTGGAGGAGTTCCGTCTTCGCGTCGCCGGGGACGTACTCCCAGATGTCGGTGCTGACGTGCCCCGAGCACGCGAGCGGCGTCCCGACGGTTCCCTGCTCGAAGGCGACGACGTCGTACCCCGATTCGGCCGCGCGCCGGGCGAAGCGCGCGCCGGCGGGGCCGACGCCGACGACCGCGAAATCGTACATCACTCTCCCGTACCGGACCCGTTGGCATATACCTTCTCGGTCGGGAGTGGTCTGTCGCGGTCCCTCATTCGGTCTCGACGACTGCGAGGCCGCTCGCGGTCGTGTCTCGGAACGCTTCGGGCCACTCGACGTCGACGCGTGCGAAGCTATCGCCGCCGTCCCCGGTCCGGAACAGGCCGCGGTCCGTGAACGCGAACAGTTCGCCGCTGGCGACGCCCGGAGCGAGCACCGGCCGGAGGAGTCCCTCACCGGTCGGAACGCCCGACTCGTCGAGGCGTTCCCACGCGTCGTCAGTCGACGTTGGGCCGGCGTCCGGCGAGTCGGCCGCGGTGTCACCGGCGTCCGACGGATCGGACGTGTCGCCGGCACCGTCCTCCCGGCGGTACAGATACGACGCCGCCGAATCGGGGGTATGCGCCCGGCGCGCTCCCGCCGCCGCCGCGAGGAGGACGCGCCCGGGATCGCCGGGATCGACCGCGACGCTCCAGCAGTATCGGTGTTTTAGTCCCTCCTGCGGGAACGACCACGACTCGCCGCCGTCGCGGCTCTCGGCGTAGCCGTCGCCCGCGGCCGCTCTCACGATCCCGGGCGCGTCGGGGTGAATCGCCATCGTGTGCGTGTCGCGGCGGGTCGATGGCGCGCGCTCCTCCCACGTCTCGCCGCCGTCGTGCGTCTGGACCAGCGCGCCGGCCTCGACGGCGACGTAGAGATGCGCCGGATCGCCGGGATCGACCTCGATCCAGCGGACGTGGTGCGTGTCGGGGCGCGGCGGGAACGCCCACGTCGGCGCGGAGGGCAGGTCGGTGAGTTCGGCGAGTTCCTCCCACGTGTCCCCGCCGTCGGCGGAGCGATAGACGGCGCTCGGTTCGGTTCCGGCGTAGACGACGCGGGGGTCTCGCGGCGAGACGGTCACGCTCGTCACCGATGTCGCGAGCGCGCTCTCACCGACTCGCTCCCAGGTCCGCCCGCCGTCGGCCGAGCGGTGGAGGCCGGCGTCGAACGTCCCGCAGAAGACGCGCTCGGGGGCCTCGCTCGACGCGTCGAGACACTCGATGTCGTCGCGCTCGAAGGTGTGCTCGGCGGTCGGTCCGGCGGCCGCGGGACCGTCGCTCGACGTCTCGTGACGGTCGCTCTCGGCAGCGACGTCGCGGACGACGAGGACGCCCGCGCCCGAGGCGGCGTAGCAGATTGTCATACGCTGCCGTACGCGATCCAGTCACTTGGCCTCGCCGGCGGATTCCGCTCCCGAGCGCCAGACTGGGATGCACGCCACCGCGGCGGGTCGGTGCGCGAATTCATATACCAAGCCGGAACCAGACGCGCCGTGATCTGAAGCCAGCCCCGCGTCGGGCAGCGGTTGTTCGGCACGTCGGCGCGGGGGCGAGAGCGACGAGTCGGCTGTCGGCCGCCGTGCGGGGACGGCGAGGCCGCGGCCGCGGTCGTTGCGAGCGGGTGCCGACTGTTCGCCACCGCTGTGACTGTACGGCCGACAGCGACGCGTCGGCTCCGTGCACTTCGTCGACCGTTGGGTGTCCGGTCGACGTCCGACAGGATTTCAGTCGTCGTCCGCGGGCTTCGCGGGCTTGCGCCGGTCCGATCTCGGTCCCTCGACGTCGACTGCGGGCAGGAGGTCGCGGAGGTAGCGCCCGGTGTGGGACTCCTCCGTGCGCGCGACCGCCTCGGGCGTACCGCTGGCGACGATCTCGCCGCCGCCCTCGCCGCCCTCGGGGCCGAGGTCGACGATGTTGTCGGCGTTCTTCACGAGGTCGAGCTCGTGCTCGACGACGACGACGGTATTGCCGTTGTCGGTGAGCCGCTGGAGCACCTCGATCAGCTTCCGCTCGTCCTCCTTGTGGAGACCGGTCGTCGGCTCGTCCAGCAGGTAGAGCGTGTCGCCGGTCTGCTTCTTCCCGAGCTCCTCGGCGAGCTTGACGCGCTGGGCCTCTCCTCCCGAGAGCGTCGTCGACGGTTGGCCGAGCGTCATGTAGCCGAGGCCGACGTCCTCCAGCAGCTGGAGGCGACGGCGGAGCTGGGAGTTGGCCTCGAAGAACTCCAGGGCTTCGGAGACCTCCATATCGAGGACGTCCGCGATCGTCTTCCCTTTGTACTCCACGTCGAGCGTCTCGTCGTTGTAGCGCGCGCCGTCGCACTCCTCGCAGGGGACGTAGACATCGGATAGAAAGTTCATCTCGATCTTCACCGTGCCCTGGCCGCCGCAGGCCTCACATCGGCCGCCCTTCACGTTGAACGAGAACCGACCCTTCTCGTAGCCGCGCTGCTTCGAGAGCTTCGTCTCCGCGAACAGCTTCCGGATGTGGTCGAACACGCCCGTGTACGTCGCGGGGTTCGACCTGGGCGTCCGGCCGATCGGCGACTGGTCGATCAGCCGCACGGTCTCGACCGCCTCGATCCCCTCGATCGCGTCGTGGTCTCCGGGGTCGACCGAGGTGTTGTCGTTCATCTCGCGGGCCAGGCCCTTGTAGAGGATCTCGTGCATCAGCGTCGACTTTCCCGATCCGGAGACGCCGGTGATGGCGGTGAACTGCCCGATCGGGATCGACACGTCGACGTCCTTGAGGTTGTGCTGGCGCGCCCCGCGGATCGTCAGTTCGGCCTCCGAGCCGCGGCGGTCTTCGGGGACGGGGATCTCCTCTCTCCCCGAGAGGTACTCGCCCGTGACCGACCCGTCGGCGTCGCAGACGTCGTCGAAGTCGCCCTGGACGACGATCTCGCCGCCGCGCTTGCCCGGGCCGGGACCCATATCGATGACGTTGTCCGCCCGGCGCATCGTCTCCTCGTCGTGCTCGACGACCAGTAGCGTGTTGCCCAGGTCGCGCAGGCCTTCGAGCGTGTCGAGCAGGCGGTCGTTGTCGCGCTGGTGCAGCCCGATCGACGGCTCGTCGAGCACGTAGAGGACGCCCACGAGACCGGAGCCGACCTGGGTAGCGAGGCGGATCCGCTGGCTCTCTCCGCCTGACAGGGTCGACGCCTCCCGATCGAGCGTGAGGTACTCCAATCCGACCTCCTCCATAAAGCCGAGACGAGCGCGGATCTCCTTGAGGATCTCCTCGGCGATGGTTCGTTCGCGTTCGGTGAGTTCGTCCTCTAGGCCCTCGAAGTGCCCCAGCGCGTCGCCGATGCTCATCCGGTTGACCTCGGTGATGGCGGTGCCGGCGACCCGGACGTGTCGGGACTGCTCCTTCAGCCGCGTGCCCTCGCAGGCGGGGCAGGTGGTGACGGCCATGTAGTCCTCGATGTGTTCTCTGGTCGAGTCGGAGTCGGTCTCGACGTGGCGGCGTTCGAGGTTCGGGATGACGCCCTCGAAGTGCTTCGTCTTCCGGCGGGTCCCGTTTCGGGTCTGTCGCTCGAAGACGACCTCCCGGTCGGTGCCGTAGAGGAACTGTCGCCGCACGTCGTCGTCGAGGTCCTCGAACGGCGTGTCGACGCTCACGCCGAAGTGTTCGGCGACGGCGTCGAGCCGCGTTCGGTAATACGAGCGGTTGTACGACCACGCCTCGAAGACGTGTTTGATCGGCTTCGAGGGGTCGCGGACGACGAGATCCTCGTCGACCTCCTTGGTCTGCCCGAGACCCTCACACTCCGGGCAGGCCCCGTACGGGCTGTTGAACGAGAACGAGCGCGTCTCGATCTCCGAGAACTGGAAGTCGGAGTTCGGATTGCCCAGCTCCTCGGAGAACTCGACGACGAGGCGGTCGTCGCCCTCGCCGGCCAGCGCGCCCGTCGATCGGGTGTTCGAGGCGAACGGAACGTCCTCGGGCGGGTCGGGGACGATCACCTTCAGGACGCCGTCGGCCTTCTCCAACGCCGTCTCGACGGAGTCGGCGATCCGCGAGCGACTCCCGAGGTCGATCTTCACGCGGTCGACGATCACGTCGATCGTGTGGTCGTAGTTCTTGTCCAGGTCCGGTTTGTCGAGCGTCAGATCGTACTCCTCGCCGTCGACTTCCACCCGCGCGTACCCCTCGCTCACGAGGTCCTCGAACAGGTCCTCGAACGCGCCTTTCTGGTCGCGGGCGACCGGCGCGGCGATCTTCGCGCGGGTTCCCTCGGGGAGCTCCAGCAGTTGACTCACCATGTCTTGAGCGGACTGCTCGCCGACTTCTTCGCCCGTGACGGGATCGTACTGCGTGCCGACGCGAGCGTACAGCAGGCGGAGGTAGTCGTGGAGTTCAGTCACCGTGCCCACCGTCGATCGGGGGTTGTTGGCGGCGTTCTTCTGGTCGATGGAGATCGCCGGCGAGAGCCCCTCGACGGACTCGACCTGCGGTTTGTCCATCTGCCCGAGGAAGTTGCGGGCGTACGCCGACAGCGACTCGATGTACCGCCGCTGGCCCTCGGCGTAGATCGTCTCGAAGGCGAGCGACGACTTGCCCGACCCGGAGAGGCCGGTGACGACGGTGAACGTCTCGCGCGGAATCCGGACGTCGAGGTCCTTCAGATTGTGCTCTTCGGCACCGCGAACCTCGATGAAGTCCTTGCTCATCTACGCTCGGCTATGGTGAGCGGAGAGGAAAGTTCGTCGGTTCCGGCGGCGGATTGCCGACTGCTCCGTTGCGTGTCGCCTCCTGGGACCGCCGGCGTGGTCCCTCGGCTACCGGGATCAGTCGGCCGCGAGACCGGTCCCGCACTCCGGACAGAAGTTTTCGCCGCCTGCGAGTTCGTGGCCGCAGGCCGGGCAACTCGGACGGACTTCCTCGCCACAGTCCGGACAGAAATTCTCGTTGCCTGCGAGTTCGTGCCCGCAGCTGTCACATCGCTCCGCACCAGCGGCAGCCTCGTCACCTGCACTCCCTTCGCGATCGGCAGTCTCGTTCTTCGCATCCGTCTCCGCCCGGGTTGCCGTTTCTTCGTACTCCGGGGGAACCGGAACTTCGGTCGGCGTGAGCGAGAACTCCGAACTCGGGGTCGGTTCCGAGAGCAATCCCAACTCCACGAGTTGCTCAGTCACGTCGTCGATAATCTCGTGGACCCCGACCGACGCCCCGCTGTCCACGAACAGGGTTCCGTTGCCGAACACGACGACGACGGTCTCGTCGTACGCATCGGGCGAGTGCACGATCCCGGGGAACCGCTCAGGGTCGTATGTGACGTCTTCGAGTCCCAAACCGATCGCCACGGCATTGAGGTTGACTGTCGTCTGGAGGTCGGCGTACGCCGACGTCGACGCGCCACCGCTCACGTCCGCGTCCAACGCGTCCAGCCGCGCTACGAGCTCCGACGTCGAAACTGTCGACTCACCCATACGTCGACGTCTCGAAAGGAGAAAATAAATCTTCGGTCAACGGTCACTGGCACCTTCGACGCGGTTCGTACCCCTTCGGCGGCGACACCGTTTGGCCGACCTGTTCGGTCCGAGGCCGTTCGGTTCGGTCCGATGGAGCCCGCCCAGTTCGGTCCGCTCAGTTCAGTTTCTTCCGCGCGACGCCGACGCCCGTGGGCGCGATGATGATCTGGTCGTCGCCCTTCTGGGCGATGTCGCCGTCGACCTCCTCGGCCACCTGCCGCAGGTCGTCGATGATGTGCTCCATCGTGCTGTCGGACGTGGTGTGTCGCGTGATGTCCGCGATCACGAGGTCCCCGTCGTAGACGGCGTCTTTGATGGCGACGACGTCCTGCTGGCCGCTGATCTTCGCGATCCGGACGCTCATCCCGGCGTCACCGCGGGAGGTTTCGACGCCCTCGACGTCGAGATCGAGGTACTCGTCTGTCGAATGCTGTCCGCCCCCGCTGATGATCTTGCTCATAATCCCCATACCTTCCTCAAACGGCAGTACCACGTTAGTTCTTACGTCAGACGGGCGTCTGACGCGCGGCGCTCGGCAGAGGTCCTCGGCGGTTCAGACGACGAACTCGAAGAGGTCGTCACCGACGTGGTGCACCGATTCGACGACCTTCCCCGAGTCGCCGGTCATCTCTTCGCCGTCGACGAGGGCGCGGCCGATCGCGAGCACCTTCCCGTGGGTCTCCTCGGCGATCGTGACGAGGTCGCCCGCCGAAACCCCCGCGTCGGCCTCGACGATGCCCGGCCGCATCACGTCCGCGCCGTCGCTGACGAACGAGATGGCCCCGGCGTCGACGGTTACGACGCCCTTCGTCACCTCGTGCCTGTTCGCGCCCTGGACGGTGAGAAAGGCCTCGTCGTCGTACTGGACGACGTCCGGTTCGCCGTCGACGAGCACCACGTCGAACGGTTCGTCGGCGAGTTCGACCATCTCGTAGGCGTCGCCGTCGAGTTCGACGCCCGTCTTCGACTCGATCGCGGCCTCCAGTTCGCCGATCTCGTCGGCGCGGAGGTGGTGTCGGGATTTGACTTCCATATCGGGCCGCACGGCGCGCCGGCCGATAAATGGCGCGACACGGGGCTCCCTCCTTCGGCTGACCCTCCGGCTCCTGCCTCCAGTCACGCCCCGTCGATCGGATACGCGGACAAACGCTAAGTGACGGTAGTGCCTGAGTACTCGTATGTGGCGCTCCCGGAACACCCGGGACGGGACGACGGTGGTCTGCATCGCCTGCGGCACGTCGCTCCCGCGCTCGGAGGCGCGCGAGTACGACAAGCACGGCAACCGCTGGGAGAGACACGGGAAGTCCTTCGAGCACCTCTGTAAGGAGTGTTACCGCGGTCTCTGCCACCAACCGCGCGGCGAACTCGAAGCGCTCCTGATCGACGTCGAAGAGACCGCCGCGGTCGACGCCGAGCGGACGTCGGCGCTCGATCCGGAGGTCGAGACCGAACGGGCGCCGACGGGTGACTCCGAGACCGGGACCGACCGGGATCTGGAATCACAGGCGGCGTTCCTCTCGCAGTACGCCCGGATGGTCGAGGAGCGCTACGGACCGGCGGACGAATCCGATCGGGACCCCTGACTCACGGGACTCGGAACCGTCGCGGCCGCCGGCGACCACCGCGCTCGGTATTCCGCTTCGCCGACGGTCTCAGTGCCCGACGACGACCGCCTCGCGGATCTCCAGGGCGGTCTCCAGTTCCTCGCGCCTGTCTGTCCGCGTGCCGATCCGTCTGAGCTGCTGGGCGTGCGCCCGTCGTGAGGCGTCCACCTCGCGCTCTGGAAGACCGAGTTCGGCACCGAGATCGTCCCAGTGATCGTCCGGCACCAGAAAGACGTCGCGCTCCTCGTCGGCATAGACGCGTTCGTAGGCGCGGCGGTACGTCTCGGACTGCGGCCCCAGAAACGCCTGCACCTCACGCAGCAACGGCGCGAGCCGGTCCGGCGCGACGCTGGCGGTCGCGCCCGTGTACATGAGCACGTCGCCGTCGAGCGGGAGCGCGGGAGCGTCCCGCGACTCGTCGACGGTTTCGCTTTCGTTCCCGTTCTCGCCGACCGTCTCGCGTCCGTCGCTCACGTCACCCACCGGCGCGCATCGCCTTCTGTGAGAACCGATCGACCAGCGCATCGAGGGTGTTCGGATCGCCCTCGAAGACCACGGTCACCTCCGTGAGCTTCAGCGTCGGACCGATCGACACCTTCTCCGCCGACAGCGAGACCGTCCAGCCGTCGCCCTCGACGCGCTCGTCGTCGACGGCGTCCCCGCCGAGCTTTTCGAGGTAGTGGCGGGCCAGTCTGAGCGAGATCCCGCGGAACGACTTCTCTCTGGTCACCCACGTGTCGCTCACGACTCCCCACCCAGTGCCCCGCCAGCGACCGGCGGAAAGATGCTCAGCGTGTCGTCGGGTTCGATCGGGGTCTCGATCCCCTGCTCGTGTTCGACGTCGCGGCCGTTCAGGAGGACGTTCACCTGCGGTCGCACCGCGCCATCTTCGAGAATCTCGCCGGTCAGCCCCTCGAACTCGTCTTCGAGGGCGACGAGGACGTCACCGACGGTCTCGGCGTCGTACTCGCGGGTGATCGTCTTCGTCCCCACCGCCTCCCGGAAGGTGGCGAAGAACCGCAGTTGCACAGACATACTCGACCCTGGGGCGCAGCGGGCAAAAAAGGTGCGCGCCCGTGCGGCGCGACTACCGTCCGCCAAAACGCTTCTTTCGCCGCTGGATCGACTCAGCGATCCCCGAACCGGATTCCGTCCTCGACCAGGCGGTAGTTCCGCTCGCGGTCGATGTGGGCGGCGAGCCACTCGTGCTCGTAGATCTGTGCGATCAGCTCCGCGTAGAGGTTCCGCCAGGCGATGGCGTAGATCGGCGACTGCCCCCACGCCCGGAGCTCGGGCACGAACCCGTCGTAGGTCTCCATCCGGTCCTCGAGGTGTTCGACGACGTCGACCGCGTAACTCGCCGCCTCCGACTCGGAGTCGGCGGATTCGATCGCGTCTTCGAGGCTGCCTTCCAGCCCCGCGACGGCCTGCTTCATATCCGCGGCGGCGTTGTCGCCGTCTTCGGGCAGCGATTCGAGGACGCCCCTGGGGACGCCGAGCGAGAGTTCGCGGTCGGTCTCCGACGCGTCGTCTGTCATACCTCGACCGAAGAGACCCGGCGTAAAAAAGTCGCCGTCGGCGGGCCGTCGTCCCGGCGGTCGCGGCTCACTCATCGTCCGGCCGTCGAGACGGCGTCCGAGACTCACCGTCGTAGATGCCGACGAGGTCCCGCTGTGCGGCGAGGGTCTCCGAATCCAGTTCGGCGACGAGGTCGTCCTCCCGGCGGTCGAGCGCGGCGTGAACCCCGCCGTCCGGTCGCGCGACGAGCGAGCGCCCGGCGTAGGTGACGGACCTGGCTCCGGGGAGATCGCGACGCCCCGTCCGCCCCGCGCCGACGACCCAGCGGACGCCGTCCAGCGCCCGCGCGCGGAGGAGCAGGGTCCAGTTCTCGCTGTAGGCACCGGGCCACGCGCCGACCACGAACAGCGCGTCCACCCCCTCGCGGGTGAACGCGGCGCTCTCTTCGACGAAGTTGAGGTCGTAACAGGTGAGTATCCCCGCGCTCCCGACGGGCGTGTCGACGACGACCCGTTCGGTCCCTGCTTCGAGTAGCTCGCGCTCGCCCTCCCACAGGTGTCGCTTTCGGTAGAACGCCCGCGTCCCGCCGGGGGCGACGTAGGCCGTCGCGTTGTAGAGGGTCTCCTCTTCGGCGTCGCCGTCGGCCGCGCGCTCGACGAACCCGACGACCAGCGCCGTCCCCGAGTCGCGTGCGAGCCGCGCGACGCGGTCGATCTCGGGGCCATCGCGGGCGAGCGCGACGTCTGCCGCGCGCCCGTCGGCGACGAACCCGGTGAGCGCGTACTCGGGAAACAGCGCGACCGCGACGTCCTCGGAGAGCTCCCGGACCCGCGACTCGACGGCCGAGAGGTTCGCCTCGACGTCGAGGTCGGCGAGCGCGAGCTGGCAGGCGGCGACGGTCCTCGACATACCCGGATGGATCGGCGACAGCACAAAAATCGTCCGCCGTCGTCCGTGGCCTCGCGGTCGAACGGGGCTACAGTTCCTCGACGTGCCGCACCTGCACCGCCTCGCCGCGGGTCGACCCGACCATCTCCGAGCCGAACATCTGCGCGCGGCCGACGGCGAAGGCCTTCGGCCCCTCGACGACGACCTCGTCGCCGACGCGGATGTCCTCGTCGGCGTCGACGACGCCGGGGGCGAGCACGCTGCCGTGCGGGACGAACTCGTCGATCTCGACGCGCTTCGTCGGCGCGTCCGACTCCGCCCAGACGCGCGCGCCGGCGAGCGTGAAGGAGAGCACGCCGTACTGCGGGACCATCGTCGCGAGCTGTTCGCCGGGGCCGCCGTCGTCGCCCTCGCCGTCGCCGTCTCTCACTTGCAGCTTGGGGTAGCGGCTCGTCGTCTGCAGGTCGACGTCCGCGAAGAGCGCGTCGCCGGCGTCGGGGCCGAACTGGTAGTCCGCGAGCGCCTTGATCGTGTTGTGCTGGCGCTTGCGTTTCCCGTACTTCAGCTCGCCGTCGAGCGTCGACATCAGGTTCGCGATCGACTCCGTCGCCGTCGGGTGGTCGGCCACGGTGTACTCGAAGTCGAGCTCGACGTCGCGCTCGACGCGCTCGACGATGTCGCGGTACCCGCCGTCGGGGACGTGCGCGATCACCCGCGGGTACTCGTTGCGTTCGAGGTAGCGCCGGAGCACGTCCGCGACGAAGGCCTTCTCGTCCTCGGACCACCGTCCCGTCACGACCGAGTCGTAGTGCTGGGCGGGGTAGGTGAGCTCCAGCTCCATCGGGACGACGCCGATGGGCGAGGTCATCGAGACCTGGTGGCCGCGGTACTGGATCGCGTCGTGGAACTGCGCGTGGCTCTGGGACTCGCTGTAGGGCTTCGTCGCCGAGCACGGCACGAGCACGAGCGGGTTCTCGAACCGGTTGCGGTAGCGCCCAGTCACCCGCTCGGCGAAGCGCTGGATCTCGACGCGCCGCAGCGTGTCCTCCGTCGCCGCGGCGAGTTCGGCGTCGCGGACGACTGGCGTCCGCTCCTCGACGTAGCCGTACTGCTGGTCGAACTCCCGGAACGCCGCGGTGAGCCACTGGTCGTGTCGCGCCTGCCCCTCGACGTAGTCGCGCAGACGACCGTCGCGGATCCGCCGGCGGACGGTCGCCAGTTCGGACTCGAGCGCGTACTCGTTGTGGTCGGCGCAGTCCTCGCGGTCGAACGCGGCGGCGCGTGCGGCGTTCGAGTCGGCCTTCTCCGGGTCGACGTCGAGGCGCTTGCCCTGACACGCCGGGCAGGAACACGGCAGCTCGTCTAAGTCTTCGAGGAAGTACTCGCCCTCAGAGGTGAGGTAGAACCCCTGGTGGCCGCGGACCCGAGCCCGTTTCGCGTCGAGGAGGTCGACCCCGGCGTAGACGAGCGTCGCGGCGTTTCTCGGCGTCGCGACGCCCGAGAGATACAGCGCCGTGTCGGCCGGGAGCGCCTCTCTCGCGGCGATGATCTCCTCGCGGAACGCCGAGGCGTGGCCGACGAAGCCCTGCGCGTCCGAGAGGATGTAGGCGTCTGCGCCGTAGTCGGCGGCGGTTTCGGCGGTCACGACCGCCGCGCTCGGGTAGTCGACGTCGGGATAGTCGACCGCGAACGTCTCCTGAACGCGCTCGTCGGTCCCGGCCGGGAACGACCGGTGGGGCAGCACCGTCAGGATCTCCCGATACCCCTTGGGGACCTCCCGCTCTCCCGTCCAGAGGCTGCCCGCGTCGTCGACGCTATCGTCGACGAGCGCGGGCGTCGTCAGCGGGTCCGAGAGGCGGAGTTCCCCGAGCCGGGCGGCCCCGTCGCGCCCGTGGATCTCGAAGTAGTCGGTCATACACCCGTATGTGCCGTCGACCGTGAATTATCTGTCTGTTCGCGCGCCCGCTCTCGGTGCCCACCGCGATCCTGACTGCTTCGGCCCGCGCGCTTTTGCCCTCGGCCTCCGGAGCGGGAGTATGCACGTCACCGGTCCGTGGTCCGCCGAGGAGGCGGGCGCGTTCCTCGACGAGACCCGCGTTCCCGTTCGGCTCGGGTGTCACACGCCCAGCGGCCACCTCTGGATGCTCTCGCTGTGGTTCGCGTGGGTCGAGGCCGAGCAGGGAGGGGACGCGGAACCGGCTCCGACGGCCACGGGAGCGGCCTCGGCGGACGCGGGGGCGACCCCGGCGGACGCGGAGAGCGGAGCGAGCGCGGGCGACGCCACTTCGACGCCCGAACTCCGCTGTGCGACGAGCGCGGACGCGGCGGTCGTCGAGTACCTCCGGCACGACTCGGAAGTCGCGTTCGAGGTCTCGACGAACCACCCGCCGTACAAGGGCGTCCGCGGCCGCGGGACCGCGTCGATCGAACCCGACACCGACAAGCGGCTCTTACGGTCGCTCTTCGAGCGCTATCTCGGCGGCACCGACAACGACCTCGGCGACTTCCTCCTCGACCCCGACCGCGAGGAGGTCCGGATCCGTATCACACCGGAGCGACTACACTCCTGGGACTTCACCGAGCGGATGGCGGACGTGTCGGCGGTCGACGACGACGAGTGACGGGTAGCGCGGTCGCGACCCACCTCACCGACGCGTCACTCGAACTGCTCGTCGCTCCGGAGGTTCTCCAGTTCGATGCCGGCCGACAGGCGCTCCAGCGCCGATTCCGGCCAGTCCTCGTGGGCGAGGACGAACCACGAGTCGGGGTTCGCGTCGACGACCCGCGAGACGCCGTCGGCGGCCGCCTCGTAGGCCGCGCGGTCGAGCCGATCCGGCACCTCAGCGGTGAGCGGATACGTCTCCGAGAGCGCCCGCGGGAACGGCCCGAACGGCGGCACCACGCGCCAGGCCGCGTCGTAGGCGTCGCCGGAAGGTTTGCCGCCCTCCGTGAGTAGGACTCGCTCGCCGGCGTCGACCCGCCCGATGCGCTCGTGGTGTCTGAGGACTTCCGGCCGCCGCGCGGCGTCCTCGGAGAGGTAGAAGAACGAGCCCTTCGAGACGGGGTCCTCGCGTTCGAGTTGGTCGGCGTGGTCCAGCAGCGCGCGGTAGCCGTCGAGCATCGCCGGGTGCGAGCGCGCCCGCGACTCCACCAGTTCGAGGAGGTTCCCCGAGCGGATCGCCTGCTTGATCCGCCGGATCTCCGCGAAGGAGACGTGGAGGTTGTGCTCGGCGAGGAGGCGCTCGCGCTCCTCGTCCTCCCGTTCCCGGAGGCCGTCGGGACCGTGCGCCGAACAGACCGCGCACGAGCAGGGGAAGTACTCGAGGTCTTCGAGGTGCTCCGTCCCGCGGACGGTCAGATAGCGGTCGTCGCGGGCGTAGATGGCGTACGCCGCCGAGTCGAAGAGGTCGCAGCCGGCGGCGACCGCCAGCGCGAACATCATCGGGTGCCCCGCGCCGAACAGGTGGACCGGGGCGTCGCGGCCGAGACCGCGCTTCGCGCCGGCGACGGCGTCGATCATCTCCGCGTAGCGGTAGCTGTTCATCAGCGGGACGACCGCGCCGACGGGGAAGACGTCGAGGTCGGTGGCGTAGGCGCGTCGTCCGGCCGCCTCGCGGAGGTCCGGGTACGTCGATCCCTGGACCGGCGCGTTCACGAGCATCTCGCCGGTGTCGACGGCTTCGGCGTCCGCCAGTGCCGCTTCGGTCGTGGCGAGTTCCTTCTCGGCCCGCGCTCTGGAGACGTCCGGCGGCGTCGGGATGTCGACCGGCGTGCCGACGTCTGATCCGATGTCGCGCTGGAACTGAAGGATCTCGCGGGTCGTCACCTCGATGTCGCCGTACTCGGCGAGCTGAAACGACCCCGAGTCGGTGACGATCGCTCCGTCGAAATCGAGCATCTCGTGGAGGCCGACGTCGAGGGCCGCCTCTCGGAGGTCCTCGTTCGTGTGGATGATGTAGGAGTTCGTGATCAGGATCTCCGCGCCGAACTCCGATTCGAGACGGGCGGGAGCGACCGTGCGGATGTTGGGATTGATCACCGGCATCAACGCCGGCGTCTCGACTGTCACCCCCGCACGGGGGACCGAGAGCTCGCCGATGCGGCCGGCGACGTCCCCGTCGCGGAGTTCGAAGTGATCGCGCATACCGATGGTTTCGGGGCCTTGTTGGTAAGTACCGTCGGATCTCCGGCGGCTTCGGGGGAAGAGACGCGGTGACGCTGCCGCCCGCGGAGCGGTCCACCGGAGTCGTTCCAACCCGCCGAGTATTTGTGTCCGAACGGACAACGGATTCGCGTATGCGACACCTCGGACTGAAAGCGCGAATGGCGATCGTCGGATCGATCCTGTTCGCATTCTACGCCGTCGCGGCCGTCGTCCTGATGGCGATGTTCGGCGAGGGGCTGCTGCCGCTCATCCTCGTCGGGAGCGTCGCCTTCGTCGGCGTCCAGTACAAGGTCGGCAAGTGGATGGCGCTGCGGAGCGTCGGCGCGGAAGACCTCCCGGAGGACCGGTACGCCGACATCCACCGCCGCGTCGAATCGCTCTCGCGCTCGATGGGCATCGACAAACCGCGGCTGATGATCGCGCGGATGGGCGTCCCCAACGCCTTCGCCGTCGGTCGGAAGGGCGCGGGGACGGTCGTGGTGAGCGAGGAGCTGCTCGCTCGCCTCGACCCCGACGAGGTCGAGGGCGTGCTCGCGCACGAACTCGCGCACATCCGCAACCGCGACGTGGTGATGATGGTCCTCGGTCAGGGCGTCGCCTCGATCGTCGCCATCGTCGCCCAGTGGGCCGTGCTCCTCACCGGCGACAACGACATCGCGGATTTCTTCCTCGCGATCGTCGTCGGCCAGATCACCCAGATGCTCGTGATGCTCTTCGTCTTCGCCATCTCCAGATATAGGGAATACGTCGCCGACGGCGACGCCGCCGAGGCGATCGGCGGCGGCGAACCGCTGGCGCGCGCCCTCGAAAAGATCAGCCGCGGGAACGAGCGCAGCCAGGACTCCGCGGTCGACTCGCAGGTGAACGCGCTCTGCATCTTCGGCGAGGAGCGCGGCCTCGCACGGCTGTTCGCGACGCACCCGCCGATGGAGAAGCGCATCGAGCGGCTCCGGAACTGAGGCGCGGACGTTCCAACCGATGACTGAACCACGTCACGCCCGATGATCGACGTTCGAACCCTCGCGGCCGCCGTCCTCGGCGTCGCGCTCGGAATCCTGTTCGTCGCCGCACCCGAAACGATCGTCCAGGTGCAGACGGCCGGTCGGCTCCCCCAGGACCGGCGGGGTCGATACGGCGAGGACGGGGTCTCCGGCGGTGACTCCGACGCCGAAAGCGGGGGAGCGGATTCGACAACTCCCTCGAAGTGGCGGCGACTCGTGCAGGCCGTCGGCGTCGCGCTGATTTTCGGCGGCCTGTACTTCGCGTGGACGCTTTTCTGAGACTCAGAAGGGAACACGGTTCAAACGGGCAACAGCGGTTCAGAACGGCAGCGCCGCGCTCGCGACGAACTGCGGCAACTCCTCCATCCCGGCGAACCGGATCGTGAGATACAGCAGCGAGAACAGCGTCGCGTTGTACGCCCCGTGGATCAGCGCCGGCACGACGATGTTCTCCGTGAGTTCGTACATCGTCCCGAACACGAGCGTCGGCAGGACGAGCACCGAGATACTGATCAGCCGCGCCTGGGGCGCGCCCGACAGCGAGAAGAAGTGGATCGACGCGAAGATGAGGCTCGCGAGGAAGATGGCCACGGCCGCGGGCAGCGTCTCACCCAGCCGGTTCTGGACTACGCCGCGGTACAGCAGTTCCTCGCCCGGGCCGATCAGAAGGAACGACGCCGGAATCAAGAGGAGGAGGATTTCGGGGTTCTCCATCCCCATTTCGGCGGTGGTGTTCGGAGCGGGCTCCGCGCCGACGGTCGAGATGACGACCGACGCCAGCACGAGCAGCGCGAGCGACGCGACGTAGCCGCCGACGACGAACGCGATATCGCGCAGCGACGGCACGGCGATGCCGACGTAGTCGATCCCGAGGTCGCGGTAGCGGAGGTATCCCAGCGCGACGCCGCCGAAGCCCACGCCGGTCGCGAGCGCCAGCGAGATGACGATGCTCAAAAGCGGGGTGATCCCCACGCCGGTGAAGAGCAACGTGAGGACGACCGCGCCGACGAGGATCCCACCGACGCCGATACCGACGACGGCGAGGAGGATCGCGACGACGAGCGCGCGGAGGACGTCGACGAGCGGGCCCGACGAGGAGATCGGGCCGTCGGTCCCGTCGGTGAGTTCTGATTCGGAGGACACAGCGCACGTACGTGCTCGGGAGTCAAAGTCCTTCGTCTCTCTCGCCGGTCCTCTCGTGATCCGACTCGCTCGCCGTCTGTCGGGGTTCAACCCCGCTGTCGCCTGCCGAATCCGGGCGCCACCGTCAGCGCCACCGGTCGGCGAGCTCGTACCGGGTGATCCCCGTGACGGTCCGACCGTCGCGGACGTCGCCGTCGAGGACGGCGTCGAGCAGGTCGTCGTAGTCGGCGACGTCGACGCTGATGCTCTCGTTGAAATCGAGGTTCTGTTCGCCGGACGGCTCGCAGTCGCGTGCGACGAAGTAGTGGTGGACGCTGTTCAACAACCCGTTGGCGGGTTCGGCGGCGAACAGGTGTTCGACCGCCTCCGCCTCGTATCCCGTCTCCTCCCCCAGCTCCCGGCGGGCGACCGCGGCGAGGTCGTCGTCGTCGGGTTCGGCGCTCCCGGCCGGTAGTCCACGGTTGACCCGCCCGACGGCCTGTCGCCACTCCTCGATGACGACGACGTCGCCGTCCGGCGTGAACGGGAGGACGACGACCGCCGGCGGCTCGTCGACGTAGTGGAAGCCCGTCTCGGTGCCGTCCGGGAGGACCACGTCGTCGCGGCGGACGTCGAACCCCGGACAGGCGTAGTCGAGCTCGCTATCGGTCGTCCGCCACCGCAACTCCGCTTCGGACGCGTCGTCGGTCATATCGGATCATCCGTCCGGACCGGCAAGAAATCGGGGGGTATCCCGGTCGCGGAGTTTTATATACCATCGAGCGGCCAGGACCCGCGTGACGTAGATACTGTCCCGCGTCGGGCACGGGTTGTTCGGCACGTCGACGCGGGATTGAGGCGACGAATCGGCTGTCGACCGCCGCGAGGGGACGGCGACGTCGCGGCCGCGGTCGTCGCGAGCGGGTGCCGACTGTTCGCCACGGGACGGGAGCGTCGCTTTCGGGTCGGGGGCGTCCCCCCGAACTCCGGCAAGCGACGGCTATCGCCGGCGAAGCCGGTCGCGGACGACGAGACCGCCGCCGCCGAGGACGGAGAGCAGCGAGACGATCGTCACGGCGACGTGCACCTCGGTGAACCAGAACGGCGTCTGCAGCCCGGTCTGGAAGAGCACGAGGAGGAACGACAGCACCGGGACGCTCTGGCCGTCGCCGATCGACGTCGGCTCGTCGCTGCCGTCTGCGTAGGAGACGCCGCCGACGGTCTCGCCCGCGGGCAGTCGCTCGGCCTCGTAGGGGACCTGCGGCGTCCCGTAGCTCCAGACGGTCGAACCGTTCCGATCCACCTCGACGACTCGCTGGTTCAGCGAGTCGGTGATCAGCGTGTTGCCGTTGGGGAGCCGATCGGCGTCGCGCGGCCAATTGAAATTGACGCCCTCGGCCGCGTAGATCTCCCAGGCGACCTCCCAGTCGCCGTCCTCGGCCCGTTCGAGTTCGACGATCCGGTCGTTGTGGCTGTCGGCGACGAGGACGTTGCCGTCGCCGAGCCACTGCGGGTTGTGCTGCTGGCGGAGCAGCGTCGGGTCGCCCTCGGTGGTCGCCTCGTCGCCGTTGATCACCTCGACGACGCCCTCGCCGCGCTCGACGATCACCAACTGGTGGGCGTTGCGGACGGAGACGAGGTAGCGATCCTCGCCGATGACGTCGACGTCGTTGATGTGGAGCCAGTCGGTCCGCGTGGGGTCGTCGGGGGCGTCGTAGCGCGAACTGGCGTTCCACTGCCAGGTGATCTCGCCGTTCTTCACCGTGAATATCCGCTCGTGCTCCATATCGCTCACGAGGAACTCGCCGGAGTCGAGCAGTTCGACGTCGTGTACCTCGCTGTTGGCGCGGGACCGGACCGGGAACGAGTACTCGTGCTCGATCTCGGGAGCGGCCGCGCTGTCGGCGTTCGGATCGATGATCCGGAATCCGGTGTGGGTACACGGCGACTCGTAGGGCCCGCAGTCCTCGTAGCCGTCGTCCATGAAGCCGGCCATCACGCTGCCGTTGTCCAGCATCGTGACGTCGAAGTAGCTGTCAGTGTCGCCCGCACGCCACGCCGTCTCGCGACCGTCGAGCAGGTAGACGGATCCGTGGTCGTGGAGCCCGGGTCCACCGCCCTGTGACCCGACGAGCGTCTGCCGGGTCTCGCCGTCTTCGGCGGATCCGACCTCCGGCGCGAGCGCGGCACCGAGGAGGAGCGAAGTGACGAGGAGGAACACGCCGAACGCGACGAGTGCGGCCCCCGTCCGTCGTCCGGAGCGGGAGCCGTCACCCGAGGGAATCAGGGCACGCATCGATTGGGTAGGTCAAGCACGACCGACGAGAAAAACGGTTCGATGTC
Organism: Halobellus rarus; assembly: GCF_024494595.1. Classification (GTDB taxonomy): domain Archaea; phylum Halobacteriota; class Halobacteria; order Halobacteriales; family Haloferacaceae; genus Haloquadratum; species Haloquadratum rarum. Next base: position 343,850 of record NZ_JANHDI010000001.1, read on the forward strand.
GGGGTTGCGGAGGCGTCGAACACTCGATCCTGCCACGCTCACTCGCGTTCGGCCTTCAGTTCGAGTCGATAACCGAACGGATCGGTGACGTACACTGCCGGGGCGACACCGGTCGCTCCGAGGGGATCGAGCCGCCGGTCGACGTCGACGCCGGCGTCGTCTAGCGTCGATTCGATTCCATCGATAGTGTCGTCGACGCGGACGGCGACGTGATCGTATCCGGAGCGGTCCGACCCCGGTCGCTCGCTCGTCGTCTCCGGTTGGAGATGGATCACGGCACCAGGAGCGAACCGCACCGAAAAGAACGGCTTCTCGTCCGCTTCGTACAGATCCATTCCATCGATGCCGAAACCGAGCGCGTCGCGGTAGAACGCGATTGCGGTCTCGACGCCGTCTTCAGGTATCCGGAGTTTGATATGGTCGATCGCGGTTCCGTTCACAGCCGTCGTTCGAACCGAGAGGACAAAAATACGCGTGGCGGGGGTCGGCTCCTCTGTGGATCTCGGGACGGGCCGTCGTTGGATTCCTCCCTGTACACGCCTCGGACCGCCGGACGCGCTATATCCGAAGACCTATTCTTTTCGACGGGCAGGTCCGACGTGATCGATGTTCGTCGGCCACGAGTTCCTCGCGTTCGCCCTCGCCGGGTGGGGGGCTCGATTGACTGGTGCCGACCGGGGGACCGCGTTGCGTCTCGGCGGGATCGCCGCGCTCGCTGCGCTGCTACCGGATCTCGACGTTGTCTACGCTTCGGCGACGTACGCAGTTGCCGTCTGGGCCGGCGCTCCCTTCGGATGGGAGGCGTTCTGGGGCGTCGCCAACGGCGTCCACCGTGTGGTGACGCATCCGCTCCCCGTCGGTGTCGTCGCCGCGCTGGTCTTCACCGCTGCCGCTGCGCTCGTCAGGGGTGACGCGCAGGCCGTTCGAGGACACGCGGCGTCCTCGCGCCTCCCCCGGGTCCACGCGCGAAACGCCCTCGGAACGGTGTTCGTCGCCCTGATCGCTGCGGTCGGCATCGCGGCTCTGCTCCTGGTCTTCTGGGGAGGTGTCAGCCAGACTGCTGCGACGGTGGCCGCCGCGTACCTCTCGGTCGTCGGTGTCGCCGGCGCTCTGGTCAGCCGTCGGGCGAACGCTACGGCCGCGTCGCTGGCCGCAGCGGCCGGTGTCGGGTTTCTCACGCACCCGTTCGGCGATATCTTCCTGGCGGCCCCCCCGCCGCTGCTCTCGCCATTCGGCCCGCCGTTGCTCACCGAACGCATCAGCCTCGCAACTGATCCGACGGTCGAGATCCTCGCGATTCTGTTCGTCGAACTCGCGACCGTTTGGCTCGGCATCGCCGTCGCGTCACGAGTGGGCGCGGGAGAATTCGTCGGCATTGATCAGGGACTGAGTGGCCTGCGGGACGTGATCGGCATCCGATCAGCGGCGGGTGTCGCCTACGGGGCTGCGGTGTTCGTCCTCCCGAGACCGACGATCACCGACGCTCACCTGCTTGGATTCACGATCGTGCCGTTGGCGGTCGCTGTCGGTCTCTGGGCTGGACGTTCAAACGACCGGCCTCCCTCCGCGCCGGGACCCTCGTCTCCGGCCCCGCTGGGTGTCGGTCGACGCCGTGCCGGAGCCACCATCGGGGCTCTGACCGGCCTGACGGCGCTCACCCTCGCCGCCCTCGCGTACCTCGTGGTGTATCTCCTCTCGTCGTAGCCGCCCTCGATTCTCAGCTCCGGTAACCAATCCAAATGCTTAGTATACGTCGCTGAGAATACACTTCCACCGCCGGGTGGTAGTGACCGCTTTCACCCGGACCCAGACCGACAGCCCCCGAAAGACGACTCTCCTGGACTATGCTCTCGGACTTTGATTCGTCCGTCGAAATTCTCGAAGCACACACTCGGCTGTGGTGGTACGGTGCCATCGCGTTCTTTCTCGTTGGTGATACTGTTACGACGCTCGTCGGACTCCAACTACAGACGATCGTAGAGGCCAGTCCGGTCGCTGCCTGGCTCATCAACGCTCACGGACTCGTGTTGATTGTCCCCCTCAAGCTGGCGGTCGTCTGTGGGTTCTACGGGTTCTATCGGATCGTTCCCGAACCCCACAACATCGGGATCCCGCTCGGATTGTGTTCGCTCGGATTCGTGATCACGGTCTGGAACGGGGCCGTGATCGTCGCCGCGCTGCTCTGATCGCCGTCGGGTTCTGGATGCGGCCGATCCGCTGCTTGACGGTGAATTGTGCAAAAGTGGGGCTGGTATCGACGTCGAACGACGCCCAAGACGAAGTACGCCCGAGAACCTCCCCTTCGCGCGGAATCGCGATCCGATTCGAATCCGCTTGACGACATCCGCCCGCGTTTCAGACTGCTCGCTTCGCTCGCAGTAGCGTGAAGTGCGGGAGAAAGTGGGCCGGCGCAGATTCGAACTGCGGTTACGGCCACCCGAAGGCCGAAGGATACCAAGCTACCCCACCGGCCCGCATCTCGACAGTCGCCGTTCGTTCTTTTAACGCTTCCGAACCGAATTTGGCCGCTGTCGTCGCGGCTCCGGTGACTCGCACGAGCGCCTCTACTCTTCGAAGTACCGATCTCGGTGTCGCCGACAACCCGGATTGAACGCCGCCCCGCACTCCGGACACGCGTCGCTGCTGTCGAGGTACGTCCGCGCCGGCAGTGTCGCACCGCAGACGCCGCACAGGACCGCAGCTTCGTCGAATCTCGTTCGGGGCCACGGCTCGGGGTCGTGATCGACCGTTTCGGCGTGACAGACACGACACGGCGAGAAGTGCCCACAGCAGCCGAATCGAAGCGCGACGACGTCAACGTCGTCGTCCCAGTGGGCACATCGCGTCTCGGGATCGACAGCGACGCCGCGAAGCGGGACCGAAAAGCGGTCGTCGACAGCGGGGGCGTGCGTCGTTCGACGGAGACGGGTCTCGTTTTCCTCCGTTCGTCGGCGCTCTCCGGAGTCTCTCGCTTTGCCCGGCTGCTCTCCGTCCATCGTCTCAGTACGCGGTGAAGCCCTCGGTGTCGAGGTAGTTGTGAGCGACGGTGATCGTGTGGTCAGCGTGGAGAACCTCCGGGCCGACCCTGACCCGTTCGTCGGCCTCTGCCCCGAGGAGCGCACGCTCGTGCTCGGCGAACTCGTGGTGGTCCGACAGCACGAACAGCGGATCGCTCGGCGGCTCGACGTCCGCGATCGGCTCGCCGTCCTCGTGGAGTTCGACGACGGTCGTCTCTCCGGCGACGTCGTCGAACGTCGCCTCGAAGCCCATCCGACGGATCGAGACGCCGGGCGTGCTCTCGGCCGGTATGTGTCCGATCGCGTCCTCACGGTGTTCTAAGGCCTGCCGGACGAGCGCCGCGGTGCTCCGCTCGTCGGGGTTGAGCCGACGGAGTTCGGACCCCTCGAATCGAACGGTGAACTCGTCGCCGAGCACGAGGTGGACACGCACGTCCTCTCGGATCGAGTGGGAGAGGAAGAACGCGCTGTTGACGCACCGGCAGAGAACGTCGAGCCGTCCCGCGCCCCCGGCGAGGTCGTCGAGCGAGAACTCGGGCGTCGTCGGGACGTCGTGGCCGACGATCAGGAACTGTCGCATACACCGTCTCGCGGCTCGATCACTATGAGTCGACCGTTCGCAGTCGGATCACTACGAGTCGACCGTTCACAGTCAGTGCGGACCGCAGTCAAAAATGAGTTTTCGAGGGGATCCGAGTCGAGCTACGCGGTCGGTACCGGTCGCGACGGTGCCGACGGTGCGCTCTCGCCCTGTGCGGGCGACGGCGGCGACGGCGCGTTCGACGTCTTCTGTCCGCTCACGAGGAAGTCCGCGAGGTTGCCGACGAACGCCTCGTTGTCGGCGACGTACGCGTTCGTCGGCGCGAGGAAGTCGGTGTCGCCGACGATGGCGGCGTCACCGGACTGCGCCGCGACGGCGTAGGTGTCGGCGCGGCGCGTCGTCGACAGGCGGGTCCGTTCGATCGCCGAGAGCGCGGTCTGTCCGCGATCGCTCGTGACGGCGCGCGCGTCGTGGAAGACGACCCGGTCGACGCCCTGCGAGAGCGAGCCGCTGCCGCTCGTCGCGTAGACGCTCTCGAAGTTGTGCTGGTACTCGTGCATGTTGAACAGGTAGCCCGAGCGTGCCGCGACGCCGAGCGAGGAACTCAGCCCGGGACCGCCGCTGGCGGGCTGTTGGACGCTCAGTCCCAGCAGGCTCGTCACCGCGCTCGCACCAGACGAGGACGCCGGGTCCGAGAGCAGCACGACGCGTCCGCCGGCCTCGTTGAACTCGCGGACGCCGGCGAGTTGCTCGGGGGTGTACGGCTGTCCCGGGTTCGCGACGAGGAGCGCGTCGGCGTTCCGGAGCGACTGGTTCCACGCCCCACCGCGGGCCTGCTCCTGCGTCACGAACCGGACCTCGTGACCGTTCTCGACCAGCGTCGCCGTGAGCGTCGAGAGCTTCTCTTCGGAGAGCTGGTTTCCGTGCGCCCGATCGACGAGGATCGTCTTGCTCGACGCGTCGCTGTCCATCGAGATTTCGCCGCTCTCCTCGGCGGGATCGACGCGGACCGCGTCGAGGTCGGTCTGCCGCTCGGCGAGGTTCGTCACCTCTGGTGTGTCGCCGCCAGTGACGAGTGGCATCACCGCTGCACCGCCGACGACGACGGCGACGATCACGACGAACGCGATCGCGGGGCCGGTCAGATCACGCGCTTGCATTGGCGGTCACCCCCGGGTCGTGGTGGGCGATTTCGTCCACCATCAGCGGTTCCGTGACGGGGACGAGGCCGTTCGTCTGAGCGCTCTGCTTGTAGATCTTCGTTCCATTGTCGGTCTGGCTGGCCAAGAAGATGAGGCCGAGCGAACTCGGCGGCTCCTGTCTGGCAACGTCGTAATTCTCCATCCCGGCCAGCTCCGCGGCGTGATCGATCGCCGTCGGGAGCGCGCCGATCCGGTCGGCGTAGCCGTTCTGGACGGCCTCCGGCCCGAGGTAGGTCCTCGCGTAGGCGACCTCCTCGCGCGAGAGGGTGATGTTCTCGCCGCGGTGCTCCATCACGCGGCCGACGAACTGCCGCTTGAGCGACTCGACCGTCCGCTCCCGCTGATCCGTCGTCGGCTGTGCCTTGTCGGGGCCGGTTCGGATCACCGAATCCGGATAGGGTACGCTGCCGCCGGAGCCGATCACGCCGACGCTGCCGATCTGCGTCGAGGAGAGAACGAATATCTCGTCGGCCGGGAGCATTCCGTAGTACGCGCCCGACGCGCCGGTGCCCTGCACCGAGGCGACGACGGGCATCTGTTCTGCCGTTCGCAACACTTCGAGGTACAATCGCTCGCTGGGAGCGACGGCACCGCCACCGCTGTCGACCTTCAGGACGACCGCCTTCACGGACTCGTTGGTCCGGGCTTCGCGGAGGTCCTCGGAGATACCGTCCACCGTCGTCGCGGAGACGGTGCCGGAGATCGTGATCACCGACACCGTCCCGTCGGACTGCGCGGAGGAACCGTAGTCGTAGGCAACGGGGGCGAGCACCGCACTCACCAGGACGGCCGCGGCGAGAGCGACGACGAACAGCGCCTTCGCCGACGCCGCGGATGGTTTGCGTTTCATACTGCATCACGGCGGTGTCGGTCGATTCCTAAAGACGTTCCTGTGACGAAAATTCGGATTTCACTCACGGACGATAGTTACATCTCTGCTGACTACTCCGGACCGCTCGCGACACGCCGAATGATCACGCGATCACTCGGAGAGGCCGTACCCCCGCCGAAAGAGGACAATGTCGAGGCCGACCACCGCGATGGCGAGCCCCGAGAGCACCGCGAGCGACGCGTTGGGATCGACCTCGCTGACGCCGAGGAAGCCGTACCGGACGCCGTTGACCATGTATATCATCGGATTCAGAAGCGACACCTGCTGGACCGTCCCCGGCAACTCGTTCAGCGAGTAGAAGACGCCGCCGAAGAAGACCAGCGGTCGGAGGATGAACTGATTGAGCATCGTCAGGTCGTCGAAGTCGTCGGCCCACAGGCCGGCGACGACGCCCAGTCCCGCGAACAGGACCGTGATGACGGCGCCGAAGACGACGAGATACAGCGGCCGGACGACGCCGACCGAGGTGAAGAACGCGCCGATGAGCGCGATGAGGGTGCCGACGATCGCGCCGCGGATCGCCGCCGCGAGGACGTACGCGCCGACCATCGTCCGGTACGACAGCGGCGAGGTGAGCACCTCCTCGATGTAGCGGTTCCAGCGGCCGTGGAAGATGTTGAACGAGGTGTTCTCGAAGGCGTTCGAGATGGCGCCGAGCACGACGAGTCCGGGGAGGATGAACAGGATGTACGGCACGCCGGCGATCTGGTCGATGCGCTCGCCGAGGATGACGCCGAAGACCGAGAAGTACAGGACGTTGGTGATGAACGGCGGCAGGAAGGTGTTCCGCGGCCGACGGAGGAAGCGGAGGATCTCCCGACGCAACAGCGAGCGAAAGCCCGTGGTGTCGAAGCTCACGGCGAGGACACCTCCGGCGTCGCTCGTCCCTCGCCGGCTCTCGTCATCTCGACGAACACTTCCTCCAGGGAGGTGCGCTGGATCTCCAGATCGACGATCTCGTGACCCGCCTCGTCGAGTCGAGTTACGATGTCCGGCGTGATGAGCCCACCCTGTCGCGCGGTGACGACGAGCCGCGTCCCGTCCAGTTCGACCGACTCCACCCGGTCGTCGAGCGCCGCGAAGTCCGGGACGGCAGTCGGCTCCTCTCGCAGTTGGACGACGACGTCGTCGGTGCCGCGGTCCATCAGCTCCTCGGGGCTCGCGACGTCGAGGACGCGGCCCGAATCGAGGATCGCGACCTCGTCGCAGAGCCGTTCGGCCTCCTCGATGTAGTGGGTCGTGAGCAGGATCGTCGTCCCCCGCTGGTTCAGGTCGATGATGGTCTCCCACAGTTCGTGACGGAGCTGCACGTCGACGCCGGCGGTCGGTTCGTCGAGAATCAGGAGGTCCGGCTCCGTGATGAGCGCCCGCGCGAGCATGAATCGGCGCTTCATCCCGCCGGAGAGCCAGTCGAATCGCGTGTCGCGCTTGTCGTAGATGCCGACGCGCTTGAGGACCTCCTCGGTCCGCTCGCGGGCGCGCTCTCTCGGGATCCCGTGGTAGCCGGCCTTGTGTTCGAGCACCTCGTGGATCGGGAAGAAACGGTCGACGTTGAATTCCTGGGGAGCGAGACCGATCCGGTCGCGGACCTCGCGGTAGTCGTCCTCGACGTCGTAGCCGAACACCCGCGCGTCGCCGTCGGTCTTGCGGACGAGACCGACGAGGATGTTGATGAACGTGGTCTTGCCCGCGCCGTTCGGCCCCAGAAGACCGAAGAACGAACCCTCCGGAACCGTGAGATCAACGCCGTCGAGCGCCTGTACGTCGCCGTAGGACTTCCGCAGATCGCGTATCTCGATCGCAGACTCCATTCACTCGTCGTCGGTTCCGCGTGGACCTAAGGACCACGAAGTCGGACGCTGTCTCCTCTTTCGGTTCCGTCTCCCGTCCGTTCGATCCGCGCCCGCTCCGCACGGGTGCCGTCGCCCGCGACGGCGAAACACCGATACCCGCCGGCCGCGACGATCCACCGTGGACCCGTCGAACCGCCCCGATACGGAGGACGCGTCGGATCGCCACGAGACGGCGGTACCGACGACTCGGCCAGACGCCGCGGAACCGTCGAATCGCCCCGACGCCGTGGACTCGGAGCGACTGGCTCGACTCCGGCGGGTGAGCAGCCTGCTCGACAGCGCGGTCGAGATTCCCGTGATCAACGTCAGAATCGGCCTCGACCCACTCCTGGGGCTTCTTCCGGGAGTCGGGGACGCGACCACGACCGCCGCCTCGGCGTACGTCGTCGCGGAGGCGGCCGCGCTCGGCGCGCCGCGGGCGACGATCGCGCGGATGTGTCTGAACCTCCTCGTCGACGCGCTCTTCGGGTCGATCCCGCTCGTCGGCGACGCGTTCGACGTCGTCTGGCGGGCGAACGACCGGAACGTCCGCCTGCTGGAAGCGCGACTGTCGGATCCGAGCGCCGAGCGGCGGGACAGGCGCGTCGTGGTCGTGCTGGGAATCGCCGTGTTCGTCGGCGTCCTCGCCGTCAGCGCGATCGTATTGGCGACGCTGTGGTGGCTTCTCGGCGTCGCGGGCGTCGTGTAATCGCCGCTGCTCCTCTCCTCGATTCGCCGCCCTCAACCTGAAAGGACAAGACAGAAGCGAGCGCCGTCTCTGGTACTCGTATGAGCATTCTCGCCGACGCCCGCGCGCTCGACGCGCAGGACCCCGTCTGTGACGCCTGTCTCGGGCGGGCCTTCGCGGATCGGAGTCACGGACTGACGAACGACGAACGCGGCCGGAGCCTCCGCATCGCGGCCGCGCTGGACGACGACGAGCCGTACGAGCAGGTAGAAACCGGCGACTGCTGGGTGTGTGAGGGCCTCTGTGACACGTTCGACGAGTGGGCCGAGCGCTGCGCGGCCGAAGTCGAGGACGTCGAGTTCGAGACCTACCAGGTCGGCACGCGCACGCCGCCGCTGATCGAGGAGAACGAGATTATGCTGCGGGAGGGTGCCGGACTCGACGAGGAAGCGGGCGAACTGTTCAAATCGGAGTTCAACCGCGAGGTGGGCAAGCGTGTCGGTCGACTCACCGACACGGCCGTCGACTTCGGGCGGCCGGACGTCCAGTTCACGCTCGATCTCGAAGCCGACACGGTCGAGGTCGACGTCCACTCGGCGTTCGTCTACGGCCGCTACCGAAAGCTCGAACGCGACATCCCGCAGACCGAGTGGCCCTGCAACGACTGCCAGGGATCCGGGTACATCGGCAAACAGCCCTGCGAGAAGTGCGACGGGACGGGCTACCTCTATCGGGACAGCGTCGAGGGGCTGACTGCGCCGGTCGTCCGAGACGTGATGGACGGGACCGACACGAAGTTCCACGGCGCAGGCAGAGAGGACGTCGACGCGCGGATGCTCGGGACGGGTCGACCGTTCGTCATCGAGGTGATGGAGCCGCGTCGCCGCCGCGTCGACGTCGAGCGCTTGGAGGGCGACATCAACGCCTTCGCCGAGGGCCGCGTCGAGGTCGAGGGCCTCCGCCTCGCCGACTACGAGATGGTCGAGCGCGTCAAAGGTCTCGACGCCTCCAAGCGCTACCGCGCGGCGGTCGAGTTCGGCGACGCCGTCGACACCGCCGCGCTCGCCGCCGCGCTCGACGAACTCGAAGGCGCGACGATCGAGCAGTACACGCCCCACCGCGTCGACCATCGCCGGGCGAGCCTGACTCGGACCCGTGAGGTCTACGCGGCCGACGGCGAACTCGACGACGACACCCACGCCACCGTCGAGATTCACGGCGCGGGCGGCCTCTACATCAAGGAACTGATCTCCGGCGACGAGGGACGGACGAACCCGAGCCTCGCGGGCCTGCTCGACGTCGACGCCGAAGTGACCGCCCTGGACGTCGTCGGCGTCTACGGCGAGGCGGAGTCCTTCGAGGACGAGTCGTTCTTCCGCGACGAGAGGGGCGAGTCCGCGAGCGACGTCGGGGCGTCCGAGTCGTCGGGCGCTACCGACACCGTCGACGACGCCTCGATGGACGACTCTGACCCCGTCGACGACGCCTCGATGAACGACGGCGTCGATACCGAGTGATGGCGGACGATCCCGTCGTCGGCAGCGACGAGGCCGGCAAAGGTCCCGTCCTCGGGCCGATGGTCGCCGCCGCGGTGCGCGCACCGTCGGAATCCATTCCCGACGGCGTCGACGACTCCAAACGGCTTTCGCCCGCCAAACGGGAATCGATCGCGGAGGTGCTCAGAGAGCACGAGGCGGTCGCCGTCGGCGTCGCGGTCGTCTCGACCGACCGGATCGACGACCCCGAGACGGATATGAACACGCTGACTGTCGAGGCGCACGCCGAAGCCGTCGCCGGGGTCGCCCGCAGGGACGACGCGGTCGTCGCCGACGCCGGCGACGTCAGCGAGTCGCGGTTCGCGCGTCGCGTTCGCGAGGGCGTCGAGCGACGCGTCGGGGCGGACGACTCGCCGTCTGCGTCCCCGACGCTCGACGTCCACGCCGAACACGGCGCTGACGGATCGTATCCGCTCGTCGCCGCGGCCTCGGTCGTCGCGAAGGTAGAGCGGGACGCCCGGATCGACGCGCTCGCGGACGACTACGCCGAGTACGCTCCGCTCGGGAGCGGCTATCCGAGCGACCGGACGACGCGGGACTTCCTCCGCAAGTACGTCGAACGGACGGGGGAACTCCCCGACTGCGCGCGGGCGTCGTGGTCGACGTCGGCGGACGTGCTCGCCGCCGCCGAGCAGTCCGGGCTCTCGGAGTTCTGACCGGGAGATGACGGAACCGGGGTCGAACGTCGATCAGCGCATCTCGTCCAGCGAGACGAACGACCCCTCCTCGGCGGAGACCCACGTCGTCGGGAGTTCCGTCGCCGTCGCGTTCGCCGGGTAGATCGTGCACTCGTCGGGGTCGTCGTCGTACTCTTCGACCCGCGCGAGGAGGACCTGCTCGCGGTGGGTCGGCTGGGTGTCGCCGACGTGAGGCGAATCGGTACGCTCGTCGGCGTGCGGGGCGTCGGTGGGGAGGTCAGTGTCAGTGGCCATCGTGAGTCTCGTCGTCCGCCGTTTTCCGACGGCGGTGCGGCGTCAGTCGTCTCCCAGTACACCTCGACGTTGTCCCGGTTCCGCATTTAAACAATCGCCTATTCTTGTCGGCTGGGATTCGACTGCGAGGAGAGTTCGTCGCCGAGCTTTCAGCGATCGACCGTCGTCAGCGCTCGGAGGATGTCGCCGTACGCCGGGCGGGTGATGAGCACGCCGACCAGGACGCCGAGGATGGTGAAGATGGCGAAGCCCTGTAGATCCCCGAGCGAGAGGATCGCCAGCGGCGACATCGCGATGATCGTCGTCGCCGCCGCCGCACCGATCACCCAGAACGCCTTCCGGAAGCGCGACTGGAAGACGCGTCTGGAGTCGATCTGCCCCTCGGCCATCACCTCGTCGGCGATGATGATGAGGTCGTCCACGCCGGTCCCGATGACGGCGATGAAGCCGGCGATGACCGATAGATCGAGCGGGTAGCCGATCCCGGCCGCGAACCCGAGGAGGATGATGACCTCCGAGAGCGCGGTCACGATCATCGGCGCGGCGACGCGGACGTCCCTGTAGCGCGCGAAGACCGTCCCGCTGACCGCGAGGACGGCGATGATGCCGGTGAGAAGCGAGTTGACTCGGAAGTCAGCTCCCTGCGTGGGAGAGATGTAGGAGGTCGTCCCGCCGCTGTCCTGCGAGAAGTCCAGTTGCGCCGGGAGCGCACCGGCGCGGAGGTTGATCGAGACCTCCTGAGCCTCGGAGACGTTCGTCGTCTGCAGTTGGAAGACGGGGTTGCCCGCCCACTCGCCGCTCCGCATACTGTCTGCCAGTCCGGGGCTCATCCCGAAGGCGTTCGTCACCTCGCCGTTGACGACGAGGAGGAGACACGCTTCGGTGCTGCTAGCGTCGGCCTGGTACGTACACCGCGTCCCGCCGGATTGTGCGAGCCCGGTGTCCTGCATCGCCGTCTGGAACTCCGGCGCGACGGACTCCGAGACCGTCACGGGGACGTACGCACCGCCACCGTCGCCCTCCTGTGCGGTCCCGATACTCTGGAAGTCATCCTGCTGGAGGACGACGTCGCGGGCGTAGTCGCTCCCGTTTTCCGTGGGGTAGTACGCCTCGATCACGACGGTCCCGCGTTCGCTGACGATATCACGGACCGAAGAGGCGTCTTGGTTCGGCACTTCGACGAGGACGTAGTTGTCGCCCTGGGCGGTCGTCACCTGCTGGACCGTCCCGCCGGAGAGCCCGGCCTCGTTGATCTTGTTCTGGAGGATCCGGACGACCTCCTGTCGCGTCGTCTCCGTGACGCCCTCACGTAGGCCGTCAGCCTCGTACGCGTATCCCGCGGCGTCGAGGCCGGCAGCGAGGTCGTCGGTCGTTACCCCTTCGGCGGTCACCTCGACGGTGTTACTGGGTTCCGACTGAGGCTGTGCGGTCGACTGTTGTTCGGGTTGTCCCCCCGAGCGGGCGATGACATCCGCTGGACTGGCGTTTTCGAGTTCGGCAGCGACGTTCTGCTCGACCGTGCGCGTGTCGTCGCCGCCGAAGTCGACCCCCTCGGCCGTGACGCCGACGAGCGGTGCTCTGACGCGCGTCCCGCCGGAGAGCTCCAGCCCGTACTGGAGGTTCGTCACGTTGCTACCGCCTGCGACGTTGCCGCCCTCGCCGCCGTCGTCCGCCGCTAACGTCGGCGAGAAGAGCGCGAACGCCGATATCAGGAGGAAGACAACGAGCAGGGCCACCCGCCAGTTGTCGCGAATATCGATCATCAGCGGTTCACCCCCTCGAACTTGTACCAGCGAAGCAGACTCAGGTTCAGCATGTACGTGTTCATCAGGTCAGTCGCGAGTCCGAAGACCAGCACCGTCCCGATCGCCGCCAGCAACTGAATGCCGAACAGCGTCGCCGTGATCGTCATCACGACCATCGCGACGATCGACGTCAGCGTCATCGTCACGCCGGTCCGCATCGCCCGGTACGTCGACTCGTAGAAGTCACCCGAACGTCGGAGGATGTGATTGTTCAGGAGGATGTCCGAGTCGACGGAGTACCCGATGAGCATCAGGAGTGCCGCGACGGTCCCGAGCGAGAGTTCGATCCCGAGGACGTTCATCAGCGCCAGCGGGATCATAATGTCGGAGAACGCCGAGATGACGACGGCGATAGAGGGGACGAACACGCGGAACATCGCGAAGACGAGCACGCTCATCCCGAGGAACGCGACCGCGAGACCGCCGAGCGCGAGCGTCTGTGTGTCACCCCCGAAGCTCGCCGAGACGGTGGATATCGACCGGACGTCGAGCCCGGCGTCGTCAGCCTGCCGCTCTAACTCGGTCGCCCCGACCGATTCCGACCCCGGTTCGGACTGGAACGTCACCACGTAGACGCTCTGTGCCGGCACCGACCTGATAGATTCGGGTTCAGCGGAGAACGCCGATCTGATCTGTTGTTCGGCTTCCGACTGGGGTCCGTCGATAGCGACCTGTACCTCCGTCCCGCCGGTGAACGCGATGCCCTGGTTCACTGGTGAACCAGTCATCACGTACCAGCCCGCGATGATGAGGAGCGCAACCACCAGCACGGCGAGCGGGATCGCCGCCAACTGGCGGTTCGTGTACCGGGTGTAGTCGATCTCCGGTACCGTAAACTCGACCATAGATTCCGGTGGAGAGCCGCGCCGAATAAGCCTTCTTATGCTCGGCTACGCGTGATGCGCCCACGAGAAGGACCCACACGTACGGTCGTCACCCATCCGTGCTAGGGCATATATCGAACCGAGAGCACGCCCGGTGACGAGCGAACCTCCACCCGGTCGACGCCGAGTCGTGCGGCCCGCGAGCGCAACTGCTCTTCGTCCTCGAGGACGTCGTCGACGGCCGCCTCGGTGTCGTCTTCGGGGACCGTGATCACGTGGATTTCGCCCGTCCCGGCGCGTTCCTCGCGGGTGAGGTCTCCCACGTCCTGCTCCGCAGCGAGCTCCTTCGAGTGGGCCGTCGGCGGCTCGTCGCTCCGCTCGACCGGCAGCGTACGGCGCGACGACGTCTCTACTAGCTGGTACGAGACGTCCAGCGGCGGGTCGAGAGAGACGACGCCTTCGATAACGTCGTCGCACTCGACGCCGGGATTCGACGAAAGCGCGTGTACCTGACCGCTCTCGACGTCTTTGAGGACCGCCGAATCCGCTTCGGCGGCGGTCACGAGGAACGTTCCCTCGATTCGCTCTCCCCCGTCGGTCGCAGCGCTCGACTCGCTCGATCCGTCGACGTCGTGATCGGCGTCGGTCATTGGGGCGATATAGTCGGCCAGCGCACTTGCGGGTTTCGTCGTCGAACGCGTCGCTCACGAACCCATCGGTTCACCGGTTCGGGACTCTCGGTTCGCCGGCTCGCGAATCCGTCAGCGGAAGAGGCGGTGCGCGAGGCCGACCAGCAGCGCTCCGGCTAACGGCACGGTCCACGAGAATACGGACGGAATCGCGTACAGCCCCGCGATCAGCGGCGCGAAGAGGCCGCTCGGCTGCGGGCGCGTCACCGTCTCGCCGTCGAGCGCGAACGTCTCCGGCATCGAGGCGACGAGGCCGAGATACAGCGAGAGGAGAAAGACGAAGCCAGTCGCCGCGAGCGCCGCCTCGTGACGCGGCGAGGACGTCTCCGTTTTCCGTCGGCGACGCGCCACGATCAGGACCGGTGCGATCGCCGGCAGGACGACGAGCAGTCCGACGACGACGTAGAACGATCGAGAAAGCGTGAGCTGACCTCCCTGCACTGCGGCCGTCTGTCCGATCAGCACGACGACCGCGATGCCGACGAACAGGGTGATGAGCCCGATGACGAGCGCGCTCGCGATCACGTACAGTTTGAACAGTCGCGACTCGCTGGAGCGGAACGCGTAGGGGAACGCGCCGAAGACGCCGTCGTAGCCGGATGCCATCGCTCGGTGTTGGGAGCGAGACGGTTTGAACGGACCGGTCGGTCGTCGACGTCCGTTCCCCGGCCGCTCGGTTCTCCGAACCGCCGTCTCCAGACCGACCGCTTTTTCGTCTGCGGCGGTCCTTGGCGAGGTATGCACGTCGATCTCGGCAGTTCTCTCGACGCGACGCCAGGCGTCTCACGGGAGTCGCTGGAACGACTGGACGGACAGGTGGCGACGGCTCACGAACGGATCGAGACCGGGCGCGACAATCACGAACACGGGTACGAGGCTTTGAACCTCCCCTCGACGGTGGACCTGGATGCGATCCGAACAGCGGTCGCGCCGTTCGACGACGCAGCGGCGGTCCTCACCGTCGGAATCGGTGGGAGCGCCCTCGGCGCGGCGACCTTCGCGGACGCGCTTGCCGGCCCGAACGATCCGGACGCGTACTTCCTCGACAACGTCGACCCCGAGCACGTCTCGCGACTGCTCGACGCGCTCCCGCTCGACCGGACGGTCGTCAACGTCGTCTCCCGGTCGGGGACGACGGCGGAGACGCTCGCGAACTTCCTCGTCGTCCGCGACGCGATGGCCGACGCTGACGTCGACTGGACCGATCGGACGTTCGTGACGACCGGCGAGTCCGGGAACCTCCGGTCGCTCGCCGAAAAGCACGACCTCCCCTCGCTGTCGGTCCCCGACGGCGTTCCCGGTCGGTTTTCGGCGCTCTCGACGGTCGGCCTCGCCGTCGCGGCAATCCAGGGCCACGACTTGGAGGCGATCCGGGCGGGCGCGGCGGACGCCGCCGACGGCCTCTCCGGGTCGCTGTTCGAGACGCCCGCGTACGCCTACGGCGCGACGACGTACGCGCTCGCGGGCCGCGGCGCGGTGACGAACGCGGTGATGCCGTACGCCGAGCGCCTGGAGACCTTCGCCGAGTGGTTCGCACAGCTCTGGGCCGAGAGCCTCGGGAAGGACGGCCTCGGACAGACGCCGGCGCGGGCGCTCGGCGCGACCGATCAGCACTCGCAGCTCCAACTGTACCGCGCCGGCCCCCGCGACAAGCTCGTGACCCTCGTCCGGCCGCGTGACTACGCGGATCGGACGATTCCCGAGACCGACCTCGACGGGCTGTCGTACCTCGGCGGCTCCTCGCTCGGGGACCTGCTCGACGCCGAGTTCGAGGCGACGGAGGCGAGCCTCGTCGAGTCGGGCGTTCCGGCGGTCCGCGTCGAGATCGACGCCGTCGACGAGCGGAGCCTCGGCTCGCTGCTCTACGAGATGGAGGCGGCGTGCGTCCTCTACGGCGAGCTCGCGGCGGTATCGACGTTCACGCAGCCGGCCGTCGAGTGGGGGAAGAACGCGGCTCGCGGCCTGCTGGGCGGCGGCGACTTCGAGGAGGCGGACGCGGTCGACGAGCGGACGAGCCTCGTCGTCGAATAGCGGGCAGACGGCGAACGAGCGGACGACGTCGGCACTGGTGTCCCGCGATTTGGCGAACAGTCGGCACCCGCGTTGACGACGCCCCCGTCGCAGCGTCGTCGCTCTCGACCTCGCGCCGCTGTGCCGAACAACCGCGACACGACGCGGGGCGACTCTCAGATCACGGGGGTGCTGGCCCCGTCCTGGATTGTAAACCCTCGTCGAAATCGGGGGCCGATCGCCCCGACCGCCGCAACACCTTTATCTGGGACTCGCGTGTGTCAACGCAACACGAGTGCTGGGGGTACTCGTGATGGTGAGCCGCGCTTATCCGACCCGGAGTTGGCAAGGGTTAAATGGCTTCCATCCGAACGGGCCTGTAGTATCCCGTGACAACTTCTTCCCTACTCAACACCCAGCACACCCAGACATGGTAGACGTAAGCCAACACGAACTCGTCCCAGAGCACACGCTCGTCGACGAGGATGAGGTCGAATCGATGCTGACGGAGTACGAGGTCAAGCGCGCGGAGCTTCCGAAGATCAAGCGGAAAGATCCCGCGCTCCCCGACGACGCCGAGGTCGGCGACGTCGTCAAGATCGTCCGCGACTCCCGAACCACAGACAAAGCGGTATCGTACCGACTGGTGATCGAATGAACCGACAGGACCGACGCGCCGTCTCGCGAGAGTACTTTTCGGAGGAACGGCTCGCAGAGCACCACTTCCGCTCGTTCAACAACTTCCTCGAGCGGGGGATGCAGGACGTCGTCACCGAGAAGGAACGGATCGAGACCGACATCGGCGACAAGGAGGGCGAAGAGCCCGTCTTCGTCGAACTCGGCGACGTCCGCATCGAGACTCCCCGAGTCCGCGAGGCCGACGGCTCCGAGGAACTGCTGTTCCCGCAGGAGGCCCGCCTCCGGAACATCACCTACGCCGCGCCGGTGTTCATGGAGATGTCCATCGTCCGCGGCGGCGAGGAGGAAGAGGAGATGGTCGTCGACACGACCGAGACGAAAGTGGGCCGGATGCCCATCATGGTCGGTTCCTCGAAGTGTAACATCGACGGCCTCTCCGAGGAGGACCTCGTCGAGATCGGCGAGGACCCCGTCGACCCCGGCGGCTACTTCATCGTCAACGGCTCCGAGCGGGTGCTGATGACGAGCGAGGACCTCGCGCCGAACAAGATCCTCGCGGAGTACGACTCGAAGTACGGCGACGAGATCCAGGTCGCGAAGACGTTCTCCCAGCGGCGTGGCTACCGCGCGCTCGTCCTCTGTGAGCGCAACCGCGAGGGGCTGTTAGAAGTCTCGTTCCCCTCGGTCTCCGGCAGCGTCAACTTCGTGACGCTCGTCCGCGCGCTCGGGCTCGAATCCGACGAGGAGATCGTCCACCGAGTGAGCGACGACCCCGAGATCGTGAAATTCATGCTCGAAAATCTGGAGGAGGCCGACGTCCAGACCGAGCAGGAGGCGATCGAGACGCTCGGCGAGCGCGTCGCCGGCGGCCAGGGTAAGAACTACCAGCTGAAACGGGCGAACTACGTCATCGACCGCTACCTGCTGCCGCACCTCCACGAGGACGGCGTCGAGGACGAGGACGTCCGCATCAACAAGGCGTACTACCTCTGCCGGATGGCCGAGGCGTGCTTCGAGCTCGCCCTGAACCGCCGCGAGTCCGACGACAAGGACCACTACGCCAACAAGCGGCTGAAGGTCTCCGGCGACCTGATGAAGGACCTGTTCCGGACCGCGCTGAACAAGCTCGCGCGCGACGTGAAGTACCAGCTCGAACGGGCGAATATGCGGAACCGCGACCTCACCGTCAGCACCGTGGTCCGCTCCGACGTCCTCACCGAGCGGCTCGAACACCCGATCGCGACGGGGAACTGGGTCGGCGGCCGGTCCGGCGTCTCACAGCTCGTCGACCGGACCGACTACATGGGCGTGCTCTCGCACCTGCGGCGACTCCGCAGTCCGCTCTCGCGGAGTCAGCCACACTTCGAGGCGCGCGACCTGCACGCGACCCAGTGGGGTCGCATCTGTCCCTCCGAGACCCCCGAGGGACCGAACTGCGGACTCGTGAAGAACTTCGCGCAGGCGATGGAGCTCTCACAGAACGTCGAGGACGAACAGTCGCTCAAGCGCGAACTGGCGTCGATGGGCGTGGAAGGAATCCCCGGTATCGAGGGACCGACAGCCGGTACACCCGCGGACGACTAAACGATGGCTCAGGCACAACGAGAGGCGAAAGTCTACGTCAACGGCAGTCTGGTCGGCACGCACCCCGACCCCGAACAGCTCGCAGAACAGATCCGAGAGGCCCGCCGCCGCGGCGACGTCAGCGAGATGGTCAACGTCTCGGTGAAAGAGCGCACCCGCGAGGTCATCGTCAACGCGGATTCGGGTCGCGCTCGCCGACCGCTCATCGTCGTCGAGGACGGCGAACCGCTCCTCGGCGACGACGAGATCGAGGCGGTCAAGGAGGGCAGCGTCGAGTTCGAGGACCTCGTCGAACGCGGCTACGTCGAGTTCATCGACGCCGAGGAGGAAGAGGACATCTACGTCGCCGTCGACGAGGACGAGATCGACGAGGATCACACGCACCTCGAGATCGACCCGCAGCTCATCTTCGGCATCGGCGCGGGGATGATTCCGTACCCCGAGCACAACGCGTCACCGCGCATCACGTTGGGCGCGGGGATGATGAAGCAGTCGCTGGGGCTCCCTGCGGCGAACTACCGCATCCGCCCCGACACGCGACAGCACCTCCTGCACTACCCGCAGCTGTCGATGGTCAAGACCCAGACCACAGAACAGATCGGGTTCGACGAGCGGCCGGCGGCGCAGAACTTCGTCGTCGCCGTGATGTCGTATGAGGGGTTCAACATCGAGGACGCGCTCGTGATGAACCAGGGGTCGGTCGACCGGGCGATGGCCCGCTCGCACTTCTTCCGGACCTACGAGGGCGAGGAACGACGCTACCCCGGCGGTCAGGAGGACCGCTTCGAGGTCCCGAGCCAGGACGTCCGCGGTGCGCGCGGGGAAGACGCGTACACGCACCTGGACGAGGACGGCCTCGTCAATCCCGAAACTCGAGTCGACGAGAACTCCGTGCTCCTCGGGAAGACGTCGCCGCCGCGGTTCCTCGAAGAGCCCGACGATATGGGCGGGCTCTCCCCGCAGAAACGACGCGAGACCTCGGTCACGATGCGCTCGGGCGAATCGGGCGTCGTCGACACGGTCACGCTGATGGAGGGCGAAGACGGCTCGAAACTCGCGAAGGTCTCCGTCCGCGACCAGCGGATCCCCGAACTCGGCGACAAGTTCGCGTCCCGACACGGACAGAAGGGCGTCGTCGGCCACCTCGCGCCCCAGGAGGACATGCCCTTCACCGAGGAGGGCGTCGTCCCCGACCTCGTGTTGAACCCGCACGCGCTGCCGTCGCGGATGACGGTCGGCCACGTGCTGGAGATGCTCGGTGGAAAGGTCGGCTCGCTCGAAGGACGGCGCGTCGACGGGACCGCCTTCCAGGGCGAGTCCGAGGACGAACTCCGCGGCGCACTCGAAGATCACGGCTTCAAATCCTCCGGGAAGGAGGTCATGTACTCCGGCGTCACCGGCGAACAGATCGAGGCCGATATCTTCGTGGGGACGATCTTCTACCACAAGCTCTACCACATGGTGAGTAACAAACTGCACGCCCGCTCGCGCGGGCCGGTGCAGGTGCTCACCCGCCAGCCCACCGAGGGGCGCGCCCGCGAGGGCGGCCTCCGACTGGGCGAGATGGAGCGCGACACCGTCATCGGCCACGGCGCGGCGATGGTGTTGCAGGAGCGGCTTCTCGACTCCTCCGACAAGGAGACGGTGTACATCTCCGCCGACACCGGGATGGTCGCCGTCGAGGACCGCGGCCAGCGCCGCATCTACGACCCCGTCACCGGCGACGAGGACGACATCCACGAGATCGAGATCAGCTACGCGTTCAAGCTGCTCCTCGACGAGATGATCGCGCTCGGCATCCGACCACGCCTGGACCTCGAAGACGCGGTCTGACCACTCACACACCCACCCACACAATGTCAATGCAGACACCCAAAGAGATCGGTGCCATCCAGTTCGGGCTGATGGACCCGGAGACGTACCGAGACATGTCCGCGACGAAGATCATCACCGCGGACACGTACGACGACGACGGTTACCCAATCGACATGGGGCTGATGGACCCCCGCCTCGGGGTCATCGACCCCGGCCTCGAGTGTCGGACCTGCGGCTCGCACTCGGGCTCCTGTAACGGGCACTTCGGCCACATCGAACTGGCCGCGCCCGTCATCCACGTCGGCTTCACCAAACTGATCCGACGCCTGCTCCGCTCGACCTGCCGGGACTGCGGTCGCCTCTCGCTGACGGCCGAGGAGCAAGACGAGTTCCGCGAGGGCCTCCAGCGCAACGAGGAACTCGGCGAGGACTGGACGGACGTCCTCAAGGCCGCGGTTCGGCAGGCCCGGAAGGCCAGCCGTTGCCCGCACTGCGGCGCGCCGCAGCACGACATCAAACACGAGAAGCCGACCACCTACTACGAGGTCCAGGACGTCCTCGCGGGCGACTACTCCGAGCGCATCGCCTCGGCGATGCAGCCCGACCCCGACGAGGACGAGGGCGGAATGTCGCCCAGCGAACTCGCCGAGGCGTCGGGACTCGACCTCAGTCGAGTCAACGACATTCTCTCCGGCGAGTTCCGCCCCGTCGGCGAAGATAGGAAAAAACTCGAGAAGGCCCTCGACGTCGACCTCACCGAGGAGGACATGAACAAGCTCATGCCCTCGGACATCCGCGACTGGTTCGAGGACATCCCCGACGAGGACATCGAAACCCTGGGAATCGACCCCTCGCGGTCGCGACCCGAGTGGATGATCCTCACCGTGCTTCCGGTACCGCCGGTCACCGCGCGGCCGTCGATCACGCTGGACAACGGCCAGCGATCGGAGGACGACCTGACGCACAAGCTCGTCGACATCATCCGCATCAACCAGCGGTTCATGGAGAACCGCGAGGCGGGCGCGCCGCAGCTGATCATCGAGGACCTCTGGGAACTGCTGCAGTACCACGTCACCACGTTCGTCGACAACGAGATCTCCGGCACGCCGCCGGCGCGACACCGCTCCGGTCGCCCGCTGAAGACGCTCTCTCAGCGTCTGAAGGGCAAAGAGGGTCGATTCCGTGGTTCCCTCTCCGGCAAGCGCGTGAACTTCTCCGCGCGGACCGTCATCTCGCCGGACCCGACGCTCTCGCTCAACGAGGTCGGCGTCCCCGAGCGCGTCGCCCGCGAGATGACCCAGACGATGAACGTCTCCGAGCGGAACCTCGACCGGGCCAGGCAGTACGTCCAGAACGGTCCCGAGGGCCACCCCGGCGCGAACTACGTCAAGCGCCCCGACGGGCGTCGGCTGAAGGTGACCGAGAAGAACTGCGAGGAGCTCGCAGAGAAGATCGACGCCGGTTGGGAGGTCAACCGACACCTCATCGACGGCGACATCGTGATCTTCAACCGCCAGCCGTCGCTGCACCGGATGTCGATTATGGCCCACGAGGTCGTCGTGATGCCGTACAAGACGTTCCGGCTGAACACCGTCGTCTGTCCGCCGTACAACGCCGACTTCGACGGCGACGAGATGAACATGCACGCGCTGCAGACCGAGGAGTCGCGGGCGGAGGCCCGCGTGCTGATGCGCGTGCAGGAGCAGATGCTGAGCCCCCGCTTCGGCGAGAACATCATCGGCGCGATCCAGGACCACATCTCGGGGACCTACCTCCTCACGAACGGCAACCCCGAGTTCTCCGAGACGCAGGCGCTGGACCTGCTCCGGGCGACGAGCATCGACACCCTGCCCGACCCTGCCGGTGAAGACGACACCGGCCAGCCCTACTGGACCGGCCGACAGCTCTTCAGCGAACTCCTGCCGGACGATCTGAACCTCGACTTCACGTCGTCTGCAGGCGACAACGTCGTCATCGAGAACGGACAGCTCATCTCGGGTACCATCGACGAGGACGCCGTCGGGGCGTTCGGCGGCGAGGTCGTCGACACGCTGGCGAAGAAGCACTCGAAGACGCGAGCGCGCGTGTTCGTCAACGAGGTCGCGTCGCTGGCGATGCGCGCGATCATGCACTTCGGGTTCTCGATCGGGATCGACGACGAGTCGATCCCCCCCGAGGCCAACGAGCAGGTCGACGAGGCGATCGACAACGCCTACGACCGCGTCCAGGAGCTCATCGAGATCTACGAGGCCGGCGAGCTCGAGTCGCTGCCGGGTCGGACGGTCGACGAGACCCTGGAGATGAAGATCATGCAGCAGCTCGGGAAGGCCCGTGACTCCGCCGGCGAGATCGCGGAGGACCACTTCCGCGACGACAACCCGGCGGTCGTGATGGCCCGATCCGGCGCGCGTGGGTCGATGCTGAACCTCACGCAGATGGCCGGCTCCGTCGGCCAACAGGCGGTTCGCGGCGAGCGGATCAACCGCGGCTACGAGGGGCGAACCCTCAGCCACTACCAGAAGGGCGACCTCTCGGCGGACGCGCACGGTTTCGTCGAGAACAGCTACCGCGGCGGGCTCACCCCGCGGGAGTTCTTCTTCCACGCGATGGGCGGCCGCGAGGGCCTGGTCGACACCGCCGTCCGGACGTCGAAGTCCGGGTACCTGCAGCGTCGCCTGATCAACGCCCTCTCCGAACTGGAGGCGCAGTACGACGGCACCGTCCGCGACACCTCGGGGACGGTCGTTCAGTTCGAGTTCGGCGAGGACGGCACCTCGCCCGTGAAGGTCTCCTCCTCGGAGGACAACCCGATCGACGTCGAGAACGTCGCCGACCGAATCATCGAGGCCGAGTTCGATTCGGCCGAAGAGAAAGAGCTGTTCCTCGGCCGACAGGAACAGCCGACGAACATCTCCGAGTACGCCGGTCCCGGCCTGGACAAGGCGCGGAACCTGGGGGTGGAATCAGATGACTGACGAGTACGAGTACGTCGACGACGACATCGAGGCCATCGTGCGGGACCACAACCTGCCCGAGAGCCTCCGGCACCGGATTTACGAGACGATCGAGGACCGCGGCGGCGTCGAGCTCGAACAGGCCGAGGAGATCGCACAGGCGATCTCGTCGCGCTACGAGGACAACCGCGTCGAGGCGCACGACCCCGTCGGGACCGTCTCCGCGCAGTCGATCGGCGAACCCGGAACGCAGATGACGATGAACACGTTCCACTACGCGGGCGTCGCCGAAATCGACGTCACGCAGGGGCTGCCGCGCCTCATCGAACTTGTCGACGCGCGAAAGACGCCCGACACGCCGATGATGACGGTCCACCTCGAAGACGAGTACGCCGAGAACCGCGAGCGCGCCCACGAGGTCGTCTGGCAAATGGAGGCGACGAAGATCCTCGCGCTCGGCGACATCTCGACGAACGTGGCGGACATGGTCGTGCAGGTCGACCTCAACGAGGAGACGCTCGAGGAGCGGTGGCCGACCGTCGACAGCATCGACACCGTCGCCCAGGAGATCGCCGAGACCATCGAGGACTCCCTCGGCGTCAGCACGCGGCGCTCGGAGACGCTCATCGAGTTCGGCCCCGACGAGCCGAGCTACCGCCGGCTGCTCCAGCTCGTCGAGGAACTGCGAGAGATCGTGTTCAAGGGACTGGAGGACATCTCCCGGGTCGTCATCCGCAAGGAGGACAACGAGCGGACCGACGGCGAGGAGTTCGTCCTCTACACCGAGGGATCGGCCTTCGGCGACGTCCTCACGATCGAGGGCGTCGACGCGACCCGGTCGACGAGTAACAACATCCACGAGGTCTACCGTAACCTCGGCGTCGAGGCCGCCCGCGAGACCATCATCAACGAGACGATGGAGACGCTGCGCGAACAGGGTCTCGACGACGTGAACATCCGGCACCTGATGCTCGTCGCGGACATCATGACGAACCGCGGCGAGATCGAATCGATCGGCCGCCACGGCATCTCGGGCTCGAAGGACTCCGTCCTCGCCCGCGCCGCCTTCGAGGTGACCGTCAACCACCTGCTCGACGCGGCGGTCCACGGCGAAGAGGACGACCTCGACGGCGTCATCGAGAACGTCATCGTCGGCAAGCCGGTCTCGATCGGGACCGGCGACGTCGACCTCCGGATGGGGTCGATCGAGGCCGACGGCGGCGTCGAACTCGATCCCGCGGACGACTGACCGATGCGGGTCACGCTGTCGGACGACGCGCGCCAGTTCATCGCCCGCTTCGAGGACGAGACGGGGGCGACCGCCCGCGACTGCTTAGTCTACGACGATCGGGTCGTCATCCTCGTCGCGGCCGGCGAGATGGGCACGGCGATCGGCCCCGGCGGCGAGCACGTCCGCGCGGTCGAGGAATCGATCGGCCGCGACGTCGAACTCGTCGAGGACGCCGACACGCCGGTCGCGTTCGTCGAGAGCGCGCTCGCGCCCGCGGCCGTCCGACACGTGACGCTCTCCGAACAGGGCGGCGAGCGCGTCGCCTACGCCGAAGTCCCCGACGCCGACCGCGGCGTCGCTATCGGCGCGGAGGGAAAGAACATCGAGACGGCGCGGACGCTCGCAGAGCGGCACCACGAGATCGACGACATCCAGTTGACGTAGTCGGCGATATCCCGTTGACGTAGTCGACGACATCCAGTTGACGTAGTCGGCGATATCCCGTTGACGTAGCCGCGTTCGACCGCTGCCGCCGACCGGGATCCGGCTACCCGATTTCACCCCACACTTTTTGTCTCGGTCTCCGTCTGTCCGGCCGTGCTCTCCGAACTGTTCGGGCCGGCGCTCGCGGGGCCGACCCAGATCGTCCCGCCCGGACTGTTCGACGGGATCGTCACCGAGTCGTACGCCGACCTGGCTCGCGGGATGCTCGGATTCGCCGTCGCCGCGACGGTGGCGTACTCGCTCGGCCGCCTCGTCGTCATCCCGATCGCCGTCCGCGTCGTCGTCGCGCGGAACCGGAACAACCCCACGATCGCGACGGCGACGCGGACGTACGCCCACGCTCTCATCGTCGCGATCGCAACGCTCGTCGGCATCGCGGGTGCGGGTCTGTGGTCGCTCCTCACGAACCTCTCGATCGTCGTCGCCGCCCTGACCCTCGTCGTCGGCGCGGCGAGCCAGCACGTCGTCGGCTCGCTCACGAGCGGGCTCTTTCTGGTCGCCGATCCCGACTTCAACGTCGGTGACTGGATCGCCTGGCCGGGCGGCGAGGGCTTCGTCGAGGAGATCGACTTCCGCGTGACGAGAGTCCGAACGCTGAACAACGAGACGATCACCGTGCCGAACACCGAACTGACGGCGAACGCGCTCACGCGACCGTACGGGCGCGATCGGTACCGCGTCGTCGAGTCCTTCGAGATCGGGTACGGCGACGACGTCGAACTGGCGCTGCGCGAGTTGGTCGAGGTCGCCCGCGGCGACGACCGCGTGCTCGAGGGACCGGACCCGACCGCGACGCTCGCCGAGTTGGGTCCGGGCTCGGTTCGGATTCGCGCGGAGTTTTGGGTCGACGACCCGATGGACGTGAACCTCGTGACGCTCAGGTCCGATTTCCGACGAAGAGTGAAATCCAGATTCGACGAGGTCGACGTGACGCTCGGGCCGCCCTCGTCCCGCGAACTCACCGGCTCGGTGTCCGTCGACGTCGAGAAGCGGGATGCGACCGACGAACCCGACGATCCGTGAGTTCGGGGTGTCGAAACGACCCGCTCTCAGCGCCGTTCGGGGGCTCTCCTCCGCGGAGTGACCGTAACCTGCGACCGAAGAGACGCCCTCAGATTCGTCCTTAGGGGTCGCTAATCCGACCTGCGTCCGTTTCGTGGAATCCGAAAAGGGAGGCTTAAGTAGCTCCGCCGGGAACTCAGGGTCACTATGGCGAACGGCAAATACGCCGCGCGGAAACTCAAGCAGGACCGGCAGAAGCGACGCTGGTCCGACTCGGAGTACGCGCGACGCGAACGCGGTCTCGGTGCAAAGTCCGACCCCCTCGAGGGGGCCCCGCAGGGACGCGGGATCGTCCTCGAGAAGGTCGGGATCGAAGCGAAACAGCCCAACTCGGCCATCCGAAAGTGCGTCCGAGTGCAGCTCATCAAGAACGGGAAGCAGGTCACCGCATTCTGTCCCGGTGACGGCGCGATCTCCTTCATCGACGAGCACGACGAGGTCACGATCGCCGGGATCGGCGGCGCGAAGGGTCGCGCGATGGGCGACCTCTCCGGCGTGAACTACAAGGTCGAGAAGGTCAACGGCGTCTCGATGATCGAACTGGTCCGCGGCAACGCCGAAAAGCCGGTGCGCTAAGATGTCCGAAAGCGAAGCCCCCGAGCCGGACTCCCCGGCCGACAGCGAGGAAGCGGAGACGAACGCGCAGCTATTCGGCGTCTGGGACGTCACCGAGATCGAGTACTCGGACCCCTCGACGGAGCGTTACATCAACGTCACGCCCATCGCGCACACGATGGGTCGTCACGCCGGAAAGCAGTTCCAGAAGTCCGAGATCAGCGTCGTCGAGCGCCTCGTCAACCGCCTGATGCAGACCGAGGAGAACACGGGCCACAAGCAGAAGACGATGAACATCGTCAAGGACGCCTTCGAGACCGTCCACGAGCGCACCGAGGAGAACCCGGTGCAGGTGCTCGTCCGCGCGGTCGAGAACGCCGCCCCCCGAGAGGAGACCGTCCGCCTGAAGTACGGCGGCATCTCGGTCCCGCAGGCCGTCGACGTCGCGCCCCAGCGCCGCGTCGACCAGGCGCTGAAGTTCATCGCCGAGGGCACCCAGCGCGGTTCCTACAAGAGCCCCCAGAGCGCCGACGAGGCGCTCGCGCAGGTCCTCATCGGCGCGGCCGACTACGACGTCCAGTCGTACGCCATCGGCCAGAAAGAGGAGTCCGAGCGCGTCGCCGAAGCGGCACGGTAGACCGTTCGCACCCGACGTTCGGTTTCTTTTCCGGTCTTCTTCCCGTTTTTCGCACACCGCTTCTCAGCCCGCAGCGACGCCGTCCTCGGTTTTTTACGCGCCCCGCTCAGTCGGCGGCGACGTCCCCGGTGGCGTCGCCGACGACGTACGCCCGCGTGGCGTCGACCAGCGCTTTCCGGTAGTCGCTCGCGGAGGGATCCTCGCCGAGCGAGCGGAACCGCCGCTTGAACGCGTCGAGGTCGACGCCCGGTGCGTCGTCGGCGGCGGCGTGTGCCAGGTCGTAGATGCGGTGGTCGCGATCGACGACATCGTGTCGCTCGACGAGGCCGAGCGCGAACGCGGCGTTGACGGCCGTGATCTCGGGGTCCGATCCGGCCGTGACGCGGCGGGAGTCGGGCCACGGCGAGGGGTCCGGGCGCGTCGCGACCGCACGCGCGAGTTCGGATTCGAGAAAGGAGACCAGTTTCGCCGGCGGCATCACCGAGAGCGTGATGTCGTCGGCGTAGATGTCCTTCATGTGGTTCGCGATCTGATAGCAGTGGGCGACTTTCCGGCGTTCGACCGACTCCCCCGACAGCGCCAGAAAGAGCGCCTCCTCGGTCTTCATGTGGTGAGAGGCGTGCCCCTCCTCGTTGCGGGCCATGTGCGCGAGCTCGTGGACCACCAGTTCGCGGGCCATCGCGCTCGTCGCCGCCTGCCGCGAGATGTTCAGCACGTGATGATCGTCGTAGTGCGCCGCCCAGGTCCGCTCGTCGGGGTCCGTCCGGACGTCGACGTACACCGGCAGTTCGAGGTCGTACTCGGTCTCGAACAGGTCGCCCGCGCCGAGAAACGGGTCGGCCGGGACGTCGCCGCGTACTCGAAGGTCCATGTGTATCTCTCTCAGGGGGTGATCGAACAAGACTCTTGCCCCGACGTCGTGACCGCGTCGGTCGGCGCTCGGATCGGCCGAACGCCGAACGTGTGTCAAAACGAGTCATACCTCCGCAGCGACGGTCGTATCCGTCGATTTGGCGGCCGACAAAACACTACCCTTTTGACCCTCCTGCCGGTACTGGGTCGTATAATGGGCCGACGAAAGAAGATCGTACAAGAGTGTGAGCAGTTGATGGATCAACCGGAGCATATCCGGAACATCGCCATCGCGGCTCACGTCGACCACGGGAAGACTACGCTGACGGACAACCTCCTCGCCGGGGCGGGGATGATCGCCGACGAGGGCGAGGCGACCCGGTTGATGATGGACACGGAGGAGGACGAGCAGGAACGCGGGATCACTATCGACGCGGCGAACGTCTCGATGACCCACGAGTACCAGGAGGACAACCACCTGATCAACCTCATCGACACGCCCGGCCACGTCGACTTCGGTGGCGACGTCACGCGGGCGATGCGCGCGGTCGACGGGGCGCTCGTCGTCGTCGACGCCGTCGAGGGCGCGATGCCGCAGACCGAGACGGTCGTCCGGCAGGCGCTGCGCGAGGGCGTCAAGCCCGCGCTGTTCATCAACAAGGTCGATCGCCTCATAAGCGAGCTCCAGGAGGGTCCCGAGGAGATGCAGGAGCGGCTGATGGACGTCATCGGCGACGTCAACGAACTCATCCGCGGGATGACCGAGAACCGAGACGACATCGACGACTGGACCGTCTCCGTCGAGGGCGGCACCGTCGCGTTCGGATCGGCGCTCTACAAGTGGGGCGTCTCCGCGCCGTCGATGGCCCGGACCGGGATCGGCTTCCCCGAGATCATCGAGATGGAGCGCGACGACAAGCGGCTCGAACTGCACGAGCAGTCGCCGCTGTCGGACGTCGTGCTCGACATGGTCGCCGAGCACTTCCCCAACCCGCTCGACGCCCAGCCCCGTCGTATCCCGCGCGTCTGGCGCGGCGACGACGAGTCCGAACTCGCACGGCAGATGCGCGAGGTCGACGACGACGGCGAGGTCGTCTTCATGGTGACGGACATCTCGATGGACCCCCACGCCGGCGAGATCGCCACCGGACGGCTGTTCAGCGGGACGATCAAGCAGGGCCAGGAGCTGTACGTCTCCGGTACCGTGGGCAAGAACCGCGTCCAGTCGGTCGGGATCTTCATGGGCGGCGAACGCGAGGAGCTCGACCGCGGCGTCCCGGCGGGGAACATCGCGGCCGTCACCGGCCTGCGGGACGCCATCGCCGGCTCTACGGTGTCCTCCATCGAGATGACGCCGTTCGAGTCGATCGAGCACATCTCCGAGCCGGTCATCACGAAGTCCGTCGAGGCGAAGAGTATGGACGACCTGCCGAAGCTCATCGAGACGCTCCAGCAGGTCGCGAAGGAGGACCCGACCATCAGGGTGGAGATCAACGAGGACACGGGCGAGCACCTCATCAGCGGGCAGGGCGAGCTCCACCTCGAGGTCATCACCCAGCGCATTCAGAAGAACCAGGGAATTCCGGTTCAGACCGGTGAGCCGATCGTCGTCTTCCGGGAGGCTCCCCAGAAGGAATCCCGCGAGGTCGAGGGCGTCTCGCCGAACCGACACAACAAGTTCTACATCACCGTCGAACCCCTCTCGGAGGACGTCGTCGACGCGATCCAGCGCGGCGAGGTCTCGATGGACATGCCGGAACTGGAGCGCCGCGAGGCGCTGCAGGAGGCCGGAATGGGCAAGGACACGTCCCAGGAGGTCGAGCACATCCACGGGACGAACATCCTCATCGACGACACGAAGGGTATCCAGCACCTCAACGAGACGATGGAACTCGTCATCGAGGGGCTCGACGAGGCCCTCGACGACGGTCCGCTGGCCAACGAGCCCGTCCAGGGGTCGCTCCTCCGCCTGCACGACGCGAAACTGCACGAGGACACGATCCACCGCGGCCCGGCGCAGGTCATCCCGGCCGTCCGCAACGCCGTCCACCGCGCGCTCATCGACGCCGACATCAAGCTGCTCGAACCGATCCAGAACGTCCGAATCGACGTTCCGTCCGAGCACATGGGATCGGCCTCCGGCGAGATCCAGGGCCGCCGCGGCCGCGTCGACGACATGTACCAGGAGGGCGACCTGATGGTCATCGAGGGCATCGCGCCCGTCGAGGAGATGATCGGGTTCTCCTCTGACATTCGGTCTGCGACCGAGGGCCGCGCCTCGTGGAACACCGAGAACGCCGGCTTCCGCGTGCTCTCCGATAACCTCCAGCGCGAGAAGATCATGGAGATCCGCGAGCGCAAGGGAATGAAGCTCGAACTGCCGCAGTCCGTCGATCAGTTCTAGGCCGCGCTCCGCATCGAGTTCTCGGGCGCGCCCCGAATCGACGGCTGCGACCGTCGGCCCGCCGACATCGCCGTTCCGCTGCCGCGTTCGGACGACGGTTCTCCGTATCGATACTCGGACCAGTACTTTCAAACGATTCTCCCGCCTGAGCGCGGGTATGCGCACTCGGATCGTCTCTCTCCTCGACCGGGTTGGATTCGCATCACCGCCCGAGTCGATCACTCCGAGCGACCCGTCAACCCCCCGCGTCGCCGCCAGCGCGGTCGTCTCCCTGACCGGTCTCGCGCTGCTCGTTCCGAACCTCTTTCCGATACTCGACGGCGGAGGCCCGTTCGCGATCGCGCTCGGTCTCGTGGGCACGGTGGTTTCGATCGGCCTCGTCGCCGTGGGCGGGTTGCTGTACTACAGCGGGTTCAGCGACCGCAACGCGGTCCGGATCGCCGTCTGGAACCTGCTCGGCGTCGTCGTCCTCGGGGGCGTGATGCTCGCTCACGCGTACGCGCAGAACCGCCTGTCGGGGGGCATCGCCCCGTCGATGTTCACCGTCGGGAACCTCCTCGCCGTCGGCGCGGCCGCACACGTCATCATCGGCGTTTACGACGCGCGTCGGGTCCGCGCCGAACAACTCGCCCGGGAGCGACGACGGACGGCGGTCCTGAATCGGGTGCTCCGGCACAACCTCCGGAACGAGGCGCAGGTGCTCGCCGGTCACGCGGACATCGTCGCGACGGTCCCCGACGAGGATCGGATCCGGCAGTCGGCGGCCGTGCTGAAACGCAGCGCCGAGACCGTCGGCAGCCTCGCGGAGGGCGCGAAGACGATCTCCCGCGAGCGCGACAGAGGGCCCGAGGAGTACGAACCGACCGACCCGGCGGCGGTTCTGGAGGCGGCTGTCGAGCACGCGCGCGATCGGTTCCCCCAGGCGTCGTTCGAGGTCGACGCGCCCGACGCCCTCGACGGGACCGTCCGAGCCAGCGACGGCCTCCGGACGGCCCTGGACGAACTGCTGGAAAACGCGGCTGAACACGGCGATCCGCCGATCGAGGTGTCTGTGCGAGTCCTCCCGGACATCGTGGAACTGTCTGTCACAGACCACGGCGACGGGATCCCAGACCACGAGCGAGCGGTCGTCGCCGGCGAGACCGACATCACTCAGTTGACGCACGGGAGCGGGCTCGGCCTGTGGGTCGCGAAGACGGTCGCGGGCACGCACCGGGGGTCGCTGTCGTTCTCGGAGAGCGACGATACGACGACGGTGACGTTGTCGGTCCCGAGAGCGTAGGCCGATGGCTCGGTGATCGCCCGACGGCCTTTCGCCGCCGGCAATGCGTGCCATCGACGAAGGCTTATATCGGTCCGGGAGTTGACGTTGGGGTATGTGTACGGAAACGATCTCTCGGCCCCGACCCGCCTTCGGCGGGGGTCCGGGAGCCGCTGTCTCTCGACGCGTATCGTCCCGAGATACCGTCGGAAACGCCAATCCGAACGACGAGGGCCCGAATGCCAAGGGAGTGACCCACCCGTGACGTCCGCGCTCGGATCCGACGCCGAATCGGACACGGAGTCCGACGACGCGGAGCGGGCGTCCCGGTCCCGCGGCGGGATCGACGATGCCGGCGACGGCGACCGCGATCCCCAACCCCACACGATCCGCCTCGAACTCGCGGACGAACCGGGACAGTTGCTCGCCGCCCTCGAACCGATCTCGGAGAACGGCGGCAACCTCCTGTCGATCTTCCACGAGCGGGGCAACGTCACGCCGCGGGGTCGCATCCCCGTGGAAGTCGACGTCGAGGCCACGCCGGACCGCTTCGACGCGATCGTCGCGGCCCTCCGCGAGGAGGGCGTCAACGTCGTGCAGGCGGGCGCGGAACACTACGCCGAGGAGGTCGCCGTGCTGCTCGTGGGTCACCTCGTCGACACCGATCTCTCCGACACGCTCCGCCGGATCGAGTCGAACCCGGCGACCTCGATCGCGGACTTCTCGCTGAACGCGCCGGAGGGGCGGAGCGACACGTCGAGCGCGCGCCTCCGGATGGCGACCCGGGCCGGCGAGACGGCGGCGGCGCTGGGTCTCGTCCGCGAGATCGCCGACGAGAAGGAACTCCACGTCGTCGAGCCGCTCGCGGGGGGTGCGGTATGAGCGACGGGAAGCGACTCGCCGTCCTCGGTGCGGGCGCGGTCGGCAGTTCCGTCGTCGACCTCGCCGTCGAGTACGGCCACTCCGTCGTCGCGTTCGCGGACTCCTCCTCGGCGGTGACGGCCGCCGACGGCATCGACGCCGACTCGGCGCTGGACCGGAAGTCGAGCGACGGCGTCGTCGGCGACGACGACCCCGACGCGGCGCTTTCAGCGGACTACGACGTCCTCGTCGAGGCGACGCCGACGACGCTCGGCGACGCCGAGCCCGGCTTCTCGCACCTCGAAACGGCTCTGGAGCGCGACCGCCACGTCGTCCTCGCGAACAAGGGGCCGGTCGCCGAACGGTACGCCGACGTCCGCGAACTGGAGCGCGAGAGCGCCGGCGAGGTCCGGTTCGAGGCGACGGTCGGCGGCGCGATTCCGATCATCTCGACGGTCGAGGACCTCTCTCCGTCTCACGTGACCGCCGCTCGCGGCGTTCTCAACGGCACGGCGAACTTCATCCTCTCGCGGATGGCCGCCGAGGGAATCGACTACGAGCACGTCCTCGCGGAGGCGCAGGACCTCGGCGTCGCGGAGGCAGACCCGACGTTCGACGTCGAGGGGACCGACGCCGCGCTGAAGTGCGTCATCCTCGCGAACGTGCTCTCGGAGGGCGAGCGGGAGTTCACGCTCTCGGACGCGGACGTCGAGGGAATCACGAACGTCCCCGGCAGCGCGCTCGAACTCGCCGCGGAGGACGGCCGAACGATCAGGCTCGTCGGCGAGGCGACGCGCGACGGTATCCGCGTCGGTCCACGGCTGGTTCCGCAAAATGCCGCCCTCGCGGTGACGGGAACTCGGAACATCGTGCAACTGGAGACGACGCACGCGGGACAGCTGAACCTCAGCGGACGGGGGGCTGGCGGGCCGGAGACGGCTTCTGCGGTCCTCGGTGACGTCGGCCGACTCGACTGATCGGCGGGCGTTGACCCCCCGTTTCAGATCCCGGCTCGCCCGTGGTAGATGCTCCCACAAACCGCGATACGGCGGCGTTTCGGCCGTCTACGTATCGAAATGGTTTTAGGGCTTTCTGGCTAAAGAAGCCGGTACAGAGCGCCTTAGCGCGTGACCCACACTATGAGTGACAAACCGCACCAGAACTTGGCCATCATCGGCCACGTCGACCACGGGAAGAGTACGCTGGTCGGACGACTCCTGTACGAGACAGGATCCGTCCCCGAGCACGTAATCGAGCAGCACCGAGAGGAAGCCGAAGAGAAGGGCAAGGGCGGATTCGAGTTCGCCTACGTCATGGACAACCTCGCCGAGGAGCGCGAGCGTGGTGTCACCATCGACATCGCCCACCAGGAGTTCGACACCGACGAGTACTACTTCACCATCGTCGACTGTCCGGGCCACCGTGACTTCGTGAAGAACATGATCACGGGTGCCTCGCAGGCCGACAACGCGGTGCTCGTCGTCGCGGCCGACGACGGCGTCGCGCCCCAGACCCGAGAGCACGTGTTCCTCGCCCGCACCCTGGGCATCAACGAGCTCATCATCGGCATCAACAAGATGGACCTCGTCGACTACAGCGAGGACTCCTACAAGCAGGTCACCGAGGAGGTTCAGCAGCTCCTCAACCAGGTCCAGTTCAACTCCGAGGACGCGACGTTCATCCCGATCTCCGCGTTCGAGGGCGACAACGTCGCCGAAGACTCCGACAACACGTCGTGGTACGACGGCCCGACCCTGCTCGAAGCGCTCAACTCACTGCCGGAACCGCAGCCGCCGACGGACGCGCCGCTGCGCCTGCCGATCCAGGACGTCTACACCATCTCCGGCATCGGGACGGTCCCGGTCGGCCGCATCGAGACGGGGACGATGAGCCCCGGCGACAACGTCTCCTTCCAGCCGTCGGACGTCGGCGGCGAGGTCAAGACCGTCGAGATGCACCACGAGGAAGTGCCGCAGGCCGGCCCCGGTGACAACGTCGGGTTCAACGTCCGCGGCATCGGCAAGGACGACATCCGCCGCGGTGACGTCTGTGGCCCCGCCGACGACCCGCCGTCGGTCGCCGAGACGTTCACGGCCCAGATCGTCGTGATGCAGCACCCCTCGGTCATCACCGCCGGCTACACGCCGGTCTTCCACGCCCACACGGCGCAGGTCGCCTGTACGATCGAATCGATCGATCAGAAGCTCGACCCCGCCTCGGGTGAGGTCGCCGAAGAGAACCCCGACTTCATCCAGTCCGGCGACGCTGCAGTCGTCACCGTGCGACCGCAGAAGCCGCTCAGCATCGAGCCGTCGGGCGAGATTCCGGAACTCGGTTCCTTCGCAGTCCGCGACATGGGTCAGACCATCGCGGCCGGGAAGGTCCTCGAGGTCAACGAGCGATAGATGCAGCAGGCACGCGTCCGTCTCGCCGGAACGAGCCCGGACGACCTCGACGACATCTGCGACGATGTCCGCGAGATCGCGAACAAGACGGGGGTCAACCTCAGCGGACCGATTCCGCTGCCGACGAAGACGCTCGAAGTGCCCTCGCGGAAGTCCCCCGACGGCGAGGGGACGGCCACCTGGGAGCACTGGGAGATGCGCGTCCACAAGCGTCTCATCGACATCGACGCCGACGAACGCGCGCTCCGTCAGCTGATGCGGATTCAGGTGCCGAACGACGTCAGCATCGAGATCGTCCTCGAAGACTGACCGGTCGGACCCACCGACGACACGACGCCCCCTTTCGACCCGACGTCGCGGTCTCGCGACGGCACAGGGTGTGGCGCTAAGGCGTCGACGTCACTTCGTGACGTCTCTTCGCCGTGGTGTGATCAGTACCCACGCGAGAGACGAAACAGAAGGTACAAATGACGCGCCGCCTTCGAACGTAATGCGGGCTCGTAGATCAGCGGTAGATCGCTTCCTTCGCAAGGAAGAGGCCCTGGGTTCAAATCCCAGCGAGTCCATCTAACTTTTCCGTCATTTCGAGTTCGTAGGTATTCCTGTCCCTTAGCCGCTGCACGCGGTATTTGCAGTAACGTATCATTTGCAAGTAACCTTGTTTCTAATCGAATTCCTAACGATCAGGAATCCATCCCACCGCTGTCTCCTGATTTGATAGAAGGAAACCGGGGGTGGCTCCGGTGAGAGCCAAACACCTGGCTAATGGTCTCATTCGTTACAATTTCCGGAGCTGTCGGGACGGCTGCGTCAATCATCGCACAAAATCCTGTACTCGGTATCTAGAATGTGAGGACTGCCACTCGGCTCCTGTCCTTGATCGAGGTGAACCCATTGATCGAGTTCATTTCGACCTCCTCTGGGCAATTCACGCGCTGCTTAGTGATCTCAATCTGTCACCGCACGCGGCAGAGCGCCCTCAACACACCGACACTCCGGAAGCCGTCTTCCACTAACGAGTGCAGGGGCCTCGATTTCGGGTGGATGTAACACATCCCCCCATCAGGGACTACCTTCTCGATGAACTCGAATCGGTAGCCGTTTGAAAGGAAATAACATAATAAATCATATGTTTACTATGCGGTTCGAGCGTTTTCCGCAAGACGCAATGTCGAAACAGCCACATCGCCGTCAGACGGGGCGCAGAACGATTCTCAAGGGTATCGGTGCGAGTGGCCTGAGTATCGTCGGGTTCGGGGGAACTGTGAGCGCACGACCCGGCCAGGGGAAATCAGAAGCGAAACGGTGTGACGTCGTCGTTCCGGACGACGAATCAACCATCCAGGATGGCGTCGACGCCGCCGATCCCGGCGATACGGTCTGTGTCGAGGGGTCAGAGAGCCCCTACACGGAGCAAGTGATCGTGAACAAGGATCTGAACCTGAAGGGGGTAAACGACCCGACGATTCAGGCCGTATCGCCGGAATCGTCGGCGACATTCACCGTTCCGGAGAGTGGGCCGAACTGGGAGCCGATCGTCTTTGCCTTTGGCGGAACCGAATCGGGCGGTAACGTCTCCGGCTCTGGGGTCGTCGACGTCGACGTTTCCGGATTCACCATCGACGGAAATGGTTCACAACCCAGCGCCAGGCGAAAACCCGCTATCCTCTTCCGGAACGTCGACGGTTCCATCTCGGACAACACGATGACGAACATAGGTGTCGGTGGAAAAGAGACGTTCGGCATTCTCGCCTACGGCGACTCCGACGTCAACGTTTCGAGCAACACCGTGCGTGAATACGAACGCGGTGGCATCGGTATCATCGGGGATGGTGGTGCCCATCCGTCCCCGACCGCCGATATTCGAGATAATATGGTGACGGGGTCCACCGGCATCGGTGAAGCGTGGGGTCCCAACGGGATTCAGATCGGATACGGCGCAACGGGGAATATTATCGGAAACGAAGTCAGCGACAACCGGTACGCTGAGGACGCGTTCACCGCGTCCGGAATCATCGTCTTCGAGAGCGACGGTGTTCAGATACGCGGAAACACCGTTACGAACAGCGACGTCGGTATCGCGTGTGGATCTTGGGGATGGTTCCGACCGACAGCAGAGAACACCCAAGTCGTGAAGAACGAAGTTCGAGAGGCAAATGCCGGCGTTCTGCTCCGTGCGGTCACGTACGATGGATACACCAACTACGATTCTTCCGTGAGCAACACCAAGGTCATCAATAACACGATCAGCGACCCGGACCCCGACGACGGCACCGGTGTCGCCGTCGAAGCGCTCGATCACGACCCTGATTACGACTCGACCGTCGACAACAACAAAGTCATCCGGAATTCGATCACGGGATTCGACAATCAGATCCTCGAAGGTGGAACCGGAACGAAAATTCAGGCCATCGAACCGTAGCGACGCGCTCTACGCATCCAAACCGCTTTCTCAACACATATCGTCTTCTTTTCGGCTCGGTTTCGTCGACCGTAGATTCGCTTTTGTGCCACTCCCGTTGACGGCCCGAAACGCTCTCCTCCAGTAGATTTTTCATACCGTTATCGAATCACGATACTATGGCTGTCCTCGTGTTCGGGGTGTGGCTGCTCCTGTGGGGTTTCGTCGGCGCGTCGCTCGTGATCGCCACGACGACGCCGCCGCCGACGTCTGTAATCGACTTCCTGTTGCAGGGACCGGGACAGGTCTACCTGGAGGGGGTTCTCGCGCTCCGGCAGTTCGCCCTCCTGACGACGATTTCCGCCCGGTTGACCGACTTCGGCTACGCCGTCGTGGCGATGGTGCCGTTGACCATCCACTTTTTGCTGGTCGGCCTCGCCGCCGACTGGGCGTCGGGGACGTCCTCCCGCGGTACCGGATTCGTCGAGATGATCTTCGTGATCGGGGTACCCCTCGCGATCCTCGCGTTGTTCGGCGCGGCCGCGCTCGAACTCGGCGCGCAGCTGCTCGTCGTCTCGATCATCGCTCTGGGCGTCGGATTCCTCACGCAGTTCTTCGCACGGGGGATCGCGGTACTCGGGTGATCCGTTCACGGGCGGCCGACCCGGTGGTGTCGCTGCCAGAGGTAATAGCCGCCCGCGGGGACCGACACCAGCCACAGGAGCGGTAGCAGGACGTTGAGCACGTGAACGACGGCGACGGCCGTCCACACCCGACGGTCGGGATGCCAATCGACGTCGCTCTCGTCGACGGCGCGCGCGTCGAGGTACAGCGAGAGGCTGAACACCGGAATGAGGAGGACGCCGAGGACTAACGCGAGCACGAGGGCGAACGGGAGCAGCGCGGCCAGCGCCGGAACCGTCTCATAGAGGAACGCCGCGTTCTCTTGGACGCCGATCGACGCGCCGACGATCGGAGCCGACACGAGCACCACGGCGTAGGCCGCGATCGTGAGCGCGACGCCGTAGTACCACCGCGAGACGCGCCCGGGTCGCCGCGATCCCGTCTCGTGGGTGGCGTCTGCCTCGCGGGAGGTGTCCTCGCCGTCGGTATCGTACCACCCGTCACCGTCGTAGACGTCGCTCGCGACATCGCCGGACGTATCGGTGGAGCGCCACCGTCGCAACAGGTACGCCGAGCCGACGAGGAGGAGCAGCGGCGAATCGACGAGGGCGAGTTCCGCGATGGGGACCACGACACCGACGGCGCCCCAGAGCCGATAGTTCGGCGACCACGACTCCGCGCTCCGGGCGACAGCGCGGGCGTCGAAAAACAGCGACGCCGCGAACACGGGGAGCAACAGCATACTCACCAGGACGAACACCGCGGGGACGAAATCGAACGCCGTCGGCGATCCGCCCGATTCCGGGAACAGCAGCTCGAGACCGAGCCAGCCGAGAACTTCGAGCAGCGGGGGGAGGGCGACGCCGACCCACCAGTCCGAGTCGACCATACGAGTGACGCGGACGCGATCGGCAGAACGCTTTCGGTCTCGCTTTTCGCCGGCCGTTCAGTCGTCGGAGACGGAACTGCCGCTCGTCAGATGAGAGGTGTGAGAAATCGCCCGACGCGCGGAGCGCAGGTAGCGGTCAGGTACCGATCACGCGACGTTGAAGCCCTTGTCGCGGAGGAAGTCCTCGACGCGACCGGTGTGGTTCCCCTGGAGTTCGATCGACCCGTCCTCGACGGTGCCGCCGCAGGCGAACTTCGACTTCAGATCCGAGGACAGGCTGTCCATGTCTACGTCCTTGGGGTCGAACCCTTCGATGACCGTTACCTCTTTTCCGTAGCGGCGCTCGTCGATGCGGATGGTGATCTCCTGGGACTCTTTGGCGACGTCCTCGCAGACGCAAAGTTCCTCAGGGAGTCCGCACGTCGAGCAGACTTCCGACATTACAGTCCGAAACTACAAGATGGGGATATTAAACAGTATCGGGACCCCGCGGCGGTCACGCGTCACCGCTGCGCTCGCTGCTCGGCCACGTGACGCCCTTCGCCGGCGGGACGGACGCCGAAGCGAACCGGGGCGAACGATTCATCGAAGCCATCGAACGATCGGCGTCGACGCGCGAACCAGCCGGTCTACCGTCGAAACCGCCTCGTCGGCGTCGCTCTCTGTGACGCCGTCGCCGTATCGCGCTCGTTCGTACAGTTCGACGACCCGCCTGATCTCCGCTTCCGAACGCGACTCGCTCGGCGGCAACGATCCGACGTAGGCCCGCGGCGTCTCCCCCGGACGACGCGCTCGGTATTCCCGTTCGAGGAGGACGCTCAGTCGGTCGTAGGCGCGACGAACGTCGGATTCGGGATCGCGGCGACGCTGGAACTGGACGGAGAGCAGCCCGATCGCCCGCTCCGCCACAGTGGTTCGGCGTGCCCCCGCAACGACGCCGACGAGTCCGATCAGCGCGACCACGAGCGTCCGCCGCGTTGGCATCGTCGAGAAGGGGCTCTCCCCGCGGTCCGATGGGCCCGCGGTCGGCACACCGGCAGAGGGCACGTCGGCGGGGGCCTGCGTCCCGTTCGTCGGGTTCGCGGTCGTGATCTCGCCCGGCGTCGCCGGGGTCTCTTCTCCGGTGCCGTTCGCGGTTTCGGCGTCGTCGACCGTCATCGGGGTCGTTCCGTTCGGCTCGCCGTACTCGATGTTCTCGACGCCGCTCTGCTGTGCCTCGGCGATCCGGGCGTCCTCCGCGGTCTGTCGCGGCCCCGACGGCGTCGGGTCGAACCGGACCCACCCGGTGTCGGGGAAGTAGACCTCGACCCACGCGTGGGAGTCGAGGCCGCGGACGACGTGCGTGCCGTTGCCGACGTCCTCGCCCGGAGTGTACCCGGTCACGAAGCGCGCCGGCACGCCCTGCGAGCGGAGCATCACGACCATCGTCGTCGCGTAGTAGGTGCAGTAGCCGGCGTCCATCTCGAAGAGGAACGCGTCGGCGACGTCACCGGTCGGCCGCGGGACGCTGAGCGAGTACTCCTTGTTCTCCTCCAGATACGACTCGATCGCGACGGCCTTGTCGTAGGGCGTTTCCTCCTCACCGGCGACCGTCTCGGCCCGCTCGCGGACGCGGTCGGTCGTGCTCTCGGGCAACTGGAGGTACGACGCGGTCACCCGGTCGGGGTAGTCGGTCCCCGCCGCTCGGAGCCGATCGGTCGTCGCGTTCGGCACGCGGCTGGTGACCGTGTAGTTCTCGCCGGGCAGCAGCGTCGTCTCCGGGCGGACCCCGCCCTGGGGAGTGACGACCGCCTCGGACGCCACCGCGCCCTCGACCTCGACGGGTTTCCACGCCGCCGGTAGGATCGATATCGGTGCCTCCGCGGTGACGGTCTGCTCGAGTTCCCGGTCCGGTCCAGGTGGGCCCTGAAGCGGGCCCTCGTACGGTCGCACGTCGCCCGTCCGGATCCAACCGTCGCCCGTGTAGCGGTCGTACGCGGCCGTCTGCCAGTACTCGGACCGGGCGCTCTCGACGGTGAACCGCACGTCCGGGGAGAGCCGGATGCTCCCGACGATGTCGACGTCGTCCTCGGCGTCGACGATACTTCCCTCGACGGTCGGCGCGCCGCGGTCCGGCAGGAGCGGCGCCCCCGCCGCCCCCGGCACGACCGAGAACGTCGCCGAGACGACGATCATCGCCGCGAGAAGCGCCGTCAACACGTCCGCCTGCGCCAGGCCGCTGCCGTGGCGTTCGAACGTCGACGCCGCGACCGTCGCCGTCGCACCGAGCACCCCGACGACGGTCGTGAGGGCGTCGGCGTCGCCGGTCAACACGACGAGCGCGAGCGCGAGGCTCCCGGCGACCACCGCCGAGACGTACCGCCGCCTCACCGCGAGGTACCACGAGAGGAAGACCGGACCGGGGACGACGGCGATCGCCCACACCCCCGCACCGACGAGTCGGAGGACCGAAAGCCCCGTCAGCAGGGCCAGGGTATCGTTGAGCACGCGCTCGGGCGTCAGCAACGCCACCTGGCTCTGCGGCAGCGTGACGAGGTACGCCAGAAGCCCCAGAAACAGGAGTCCCGAGGTGACACCCAGCGCGACGCGGACGCCGACGTACCGCCCCACGAGCGTCGCGAGCGCCAGCGACGCGGCAACGACGGCGACGAACTCCGCGCTCCCGCCGACGACGTCCGTGACGCGCCACAGGACGCTCGCGTAGGCCCCGGTCAGCGCTGTCAGGCCGACGAACGCGAGGGCCCGTGCGCCGTCGACGTGTCGCAGCCGGCCGTCCGGAACCGAACTCATCTGTACACCTCCCGGGAGCCGCGTTCATCTGCACGCCCTCGACCCCCGAAGGTGGACGTCGTTTCCTGACCTACGGCGGATCCAGTGGCTCTCTCTTCGGGCTCGGCAGATTCAGTGACTCCCTCGTCGGACTCGGCGGACCCGGAAGCCCGCTCCCCGGCGGCGTCGCCTCCGTCGACCAGCGTCTCGAAATCGTGTCTCCGGCCGTCGAACCGGACGGCCGTCGAATCGGTTCCGGCGACGATTTCGACGTCGGCAGGCCCCGCGGGAACTGCGCCGCCTTCGACGACGGCGAGGTGGTCGAGCAGTTCACGGTGTCGGCCGGCGGTCGCCTCCACCGTTCCGGACGGAGTCACCAATGTGACGCCCGCCCCGTCGCGAACGAGCGCGAGACACACCGACGCGGCCGCCTCTGCCATCGCGTCGGCTGCGCCGTCGTTTTCCGTCCGCTCACCGCCGTTTTCCGTCCGCTCATCGTCGCCTCTCGCCCGATCCGTGACGGTTCCGGCGGCGACGGTGACGTGCTCGGGATCGGCGTCGGCGGTGAACTCCCTGACCACGAGGTCGTCGCGCTTCGCCGAGGACTTCCAGTGGACGTCTCTGAGCGCGTCGCCCCGAACGTACTCACGCAGGCCGTCGAACTCGTCGCGCCCCGCCGCCGAGCGGGACCGAGACACCGCCCTGAGATCCGCCCGGACGGCGCCCGACAGCGACCGAACGCGCGGGAAGGCGACCAGCCCGTCACGCGTCTCGACCTCGTGGGTCCGCTCGACGAGTCCGAGGACGTCCGTCGCGACGACCGACGCGGGACCGATCTCGTGTTCGCCGCGGCGCTTCGGAGTGACCCCGTAGGCGACGGCGTCGCCGCCGACAGTCGCTTCGATCACCGCCTCCCGACCGCCAGCGGTCGTCGTTTCGTCGCCGACCGTCGCCGTTTCGCCGTCGGCGTCTCTCGCTTCGTTCCGAACGCCGGTCGGGAGACGGTCTCTGACCGTAGCTGGGTAGGGATCCGGTGCGTCGAGGACCAATTCGACGACGCCAGTCGTTCCGACCTCGTCTGCGGGCGGGAGGCGTCTCTCGATCGACGGTTTCGGCGTTCGCCAGACCTGGACGACCGCCGCGACCAGCGCGACCGCGATCGGGAGTACGACGGCGTCGAGCGTCCGCGGCCCGAACGCTGCACCGGCGGCGAGCGCACCGGTCCCTACGGCGAGGATCGCGTACCCCCGTCGCGTCGGCCTGAGGTTCGGCGTCATTTCGTTTCGCTCCGATTCGTTGGATTCCGATTCTCCACTCGCGCCTCTCGTTCACTCGACGGCGACGTCTTCGAGCGCTCGCTCGACGATCTCCCCGCCGTCGACCGCCGAGTCCGTCCGGATCCGGTGGCTCAACACCGTCGGTGCCTCCGTCTTGACGTCGTCGGGGAGGACGTAGCCGCGGCCCTCGAACATCGCACGGGCCTGCGACGCGCGGACGAGCGCGATCGCCCCGCGCGGACTCGCACCCAGACGGGCGTGTTCCCGGGTGTACCCCGCCAGCCGCGAGACGTACGCGCGGACCGGCTCGCGCACGGTGATACCGGCGACGGTCTCGCGGGCGCGGCGGACGTCCCCGACGGTGGCCACCGCACCGAGCGACTCGATGGGGTGCTCGCCGGCGACCCGCCCGAGCAACTCCGTCTCCTCGGCCTCGGTCGGATAGCCGAGGCGGATCTTCTTCGTGAAGCGATCGACCTCGGCGACCGGCAGTTCGTAGGTCCGGCCGGGCTCGACGTCGTTCTGCGTCGCGATGACGGTGAAGGGATCGGGCACGGGGTGAGTCTCGCCGTCGACGGTCACCTGCCCCTCGGCCATCACCTCCAGCAGCGCCGCCTGGGTCTTCGGCGGCGCGCGGTTGATCTCGTCCCCGAGGACGACGTTCGCGAACACCGGGCCGGGCTGGAACTCGAACTCGCGGGTCTTCTCGTTGAACACGCTCACGCCGGTCACGTCGGAGGGGAGGAGGTCGGGCGTGAACTGTACGCGGTTGAACGAGCAGTCCAGCGAGGTCGCCACCGACCGCGCGAGCATCGTCTTGCCGACGCCGGGGACGTCTTCGAGCAGGAGGTTGCCGCGGGCGAAGAGCGTGATCAGGATGTGTTCGATGGCGTCGCGGTGACCGACGATGACGCGCTCGACGTTGTCGACGATTCGGGTCGTCAGTGCGGTCGCTTCGTCGATGTCGAGCGGTGAGACCGAACTCGATCGCGGTTCGGAGTCTGGGACGGCGTCTGCGTCAGTCATGGATAGGGCCAACGTGCGTGCGTCGGGGCCGCGCTCTCCGATCCGCCCCGTCACGCTGTCGTGGGTCCCTAACGTCCGCGTACAGGTAACTCTGCTGGGCGTCACGGACCGATTCGACCGTCCCATCCGGGGGCCCGGTACCGCTCTCGTCGCGACCCCGCCGCCCACGTTTCGCGGTCGGCTTCCCGTCCGCTTTTGGTGTTCGACCGCCGTCCGATAGGTATGGAACGGGCGGAGTCCGGCACGGACTGCGAGACGGACGAGCACGTCGGCAGCGACGACGTCGATTCCGACGGAGCCACGGGACCTGACGGGACCGCTGGAGC
The DNA here is from genome assembly GCF_024494595.1 of Halobellus rarus. GTDB lineage: Archaea > Halobacteriota > Halobacteria > Halobacteriales > Haloferacaceae > Haloquadratum > Haloquadratum rarum. The sequence goes on from NZ_JANHDI010000001.1 coordinate 387,914, forward strand.
CGACGGAGCCGGCGGGGCATCGGAGGCCGACGCGTCGGCGACGCCCGACGCGGACGAGGAGTCGCCCCGCCCCGAGGGACCGCCCGAGAAGATGCTCGCGCGGCGGGAGGAACTCACGCCGATGCTCTCGCAGTACCTCGATCTCTGTGTGGCCCACCCGGACGCGCTCGTGCTCTTTCAGGTGGGCGACTTCTACGAGGCGTTCTGCGAGGCCGCCGAGACGGTCGCCCGGGTCTGCGAAGTGACGCTCACCCAGCGGGAGGACTCGACGGGCACGTACCCGATGGCGGGGATCCCGATCGACAACGCGGCGTCGTACCTCCAGTCGCTGCTCGACGCGGACTTCCGCGTCGCGATCGCCGATCAGGTCGAGGACGCCGAGGAGGCCTCGGGGCTGGTCGACCGGGCGGTGACGAACGTCGTCACCCCCGGCACCGTCGTCGACGACGAACTGCTCGACCGCGCGAGCGCGACGTACCTCGGCGCGTTCGTCGGCGGCGAGAGCAGAGGCGAGGACGGGCCGGAAACGACCGACAGCGACGCGGCCGCACTCGCGACGCTCGACGTCTCGACCGGCGAGTGCCAGGTGACGAGCGCCTCCGACGACCGGATCCGTGACGAACTCGAACGCCTCGCGCCGGCGGAACTCCTCGTCTCCCCGACGACCGACGTCGATCCCGCGGCGCTCGGATTCGAGACGATGGTGACCGACCACGAGGCGGCGGCATTCGACCTCGATGGCGCGGACGAGACGCTCTCGGCGTACGTCGCGGAGCCGACGGCCGTGCTCGACTCGACGGCCGAACGCCGCGCCGTCGGCGCGCTCTTGGCGTACGCGGAGTACACCCAGGGCGGCGACGGCGCGCTCTCGTACGTCTCGCGGGTCCGGCGGTACGACCTGCGGCGGTCGCTCCGCCTCGACGCCAACGCGATGCGCAGCCTCGAACTGTTCGAGTCGCGCCACCCCGGTCGCGGCGAGACGCTGCTCGACACGCTCGATCGAACCGCGTGTGCGCCCGGCCGCCGGAAACTGGAGACGTGGCTCCGTCGGCCGCTGATCGACCGGGGAGAAATCGAGCGCCGACACGACGCCGTCGGAGAACTGCTCGACCGACCGCTCGCGCGGGAGACGGTTCGCGACCACCTCGCGGGGGTGTACGACCTCGAACGCCTGGCCGCGCGGGTCTCTCGCGAGCGAGCGAACGCCCGCGACCTCCGCTCGCTGCAGGCGACGCTCGACGTCGTCCCGGAAATAAAGGCCGCGCTCGACGAGGCCGAGTCGGCGGCGCTCTGTGACCTCCGCGAGTCGCTCGACGAGCTTCGCGAGGTCCGCGACCTGATCGACCGGGCGATCGTCTCCGATCCGCCGCAGGAGATCACCGAGGGCGGGGTGATCCGCGAAGGATTCGACGACGAACTCGACGAGATCCGCGCGACCGAGCGCGACGGCCGCGACTGGGTCTCCGCGCTGGAGGAACGCGAGCGCGAGCGGACTGGGATCGACTCTCTCGAAGTCGGGTACAACCAGGTCCACGGCTACTACATCGAGGTGACGAACCCGAACCTGGACCGCGTCCCCGACGACTACACCCGGCGGCAGACGCTGAAGAACGCCGAGCGGTTCTACACGCCCGAGTTAAAACGCCGCGAGGACGAGATCCTCTCGGCGGCCGAGCGCGCCGACGCCCTGGAGTACGAGGTGTTCTGCGAGGTGCGCGCCCGGGTCGCCGAGGCGACCGACAGACTCCAGTCGCTCGCGGAGGCGCTCGCTCGGCTCGACGTCCTGGCCGCTTTCGCCGCCGTCGCCGCGAGCGAGCACTACGCCCGCCCCGAGATGGGCGCGGAGACGCTGCGGATCGAGGAGGGTCGGCACCCGGTCGTCGAGCGGACGCAGGCGGAGTTCGTCCCCAACGGCGTCGACTTCTCCGCCGGCCACGTCGCCGTCGTCACGGGCCCGAACATGAGCGGGAAATCGACGTATATGCGTCAGGTCGCGCTCATCGCGCTGCTCGCGCAGGCCGGGTCGTTCGTCCCCGCGACGTCGGCGGAACTCCCCGTCCTCGATCGCATCTTCACCCGGGTCGGCGCGTCCGACGACATCGCCGGCGGCCAGTCGACGTTTATGCGCGAGATGTCGGAGCTGACCGACATCCTCCACGACGCCACCGAGGACTCGCTGGTCCTCCTCGACGAGGTCGGCCGCGGCACCTCGACGGCCGACGGCCTCGCCATCGCCCGCGCGACGACGGAGTTCGTCCACGACGAGGTGGGCGCGACGACCCTGTTCGCGACGCACTACCACGATCTGACCGGGCTGGCCGAGGAGTTGCCGAACGCGTTCAACCTCCACTTCACCGTGAGCAAGCGCGGTGAGGGGCGGGAGTCGGCGACGGCTGACGCGGGTCCCGATTCCGCGACCGACTCGGACGTCACCTTCCTCCACCGCGTCGCCGAGGGGCCGTCGTCGTCGTCGTACGGCGTCGAGGTCGCGAAGCTCGCCGGGGTTCCCGATCGAGTGGTCGAACGGGCCAGAGCGTACGTTCGGGAGTCGTCGCCGGGGAGCCAACCGGAGCCGCGGGAATCCGAGCCGCCGAGCGCGTTGCCGACGGAAGCGGAGTCGACGAGAGCAGAGTCGACGGAAGCAGAGTCGACGGAGGTGCACGCGACGGATACGGCGTCGAACGGCCGGGACGACACGCTCGCCGCCTACGTCGACGGGATCGACGAGTCCGGAGACGCCCGGCGACGCGATGGGACCGATTCCGAGCGCGCCGGACCCACCGACGCCGAGCGCGCCGTCCTCGAGGAACTCCGCGACGTCGACGTCGCCCGGACGACGCCGCTCGAAGCGCTCAACACGCTGGAGGACCTACGACGCAGACTGGATGAGTGACGATTCGCCGGGGTCGGCGGCCGCCGATCGCCCCGTTCGACGCCTCGACGACGCCACGGTCGCGAGCGTCGCCGCCGGCGAGGTGATCACCCGGCCGGCCGACGTCGTCGTCGAACTGGTCGAGAACGCGCTGGACGCGGGCGCGACCCGGATCGACGTCGACGTCGCGGGCGACGGCACCGAGCGGATCCGCGTGAGCGACGACGGCCGCGGGATGAGCCGACGGGACGCCGAACTCGCGGTCGAGCGCCACACCACGAGCAAACTCGCCCCCGACGCCGCGGTCTCCGCGGTCGACACGCTCGGCTTCCGGGGCGAGGCGCTCGCGAGCGTCGCGACGGTCGCGCGCCTCGAACTCCGGACGAACGACGGCGGCCCGCGCGGGACCCGCGTCGTCGCCGAGTTCGCGCCCGACGCGGCGAAGACGGAGCCCGTCGGTCGAGGGCGGGGGACGACGGTCACCGTCAGAGATCTGTTCGCCGAGACGCCCGCCCGTCGGGAGTCGCTGGGAGCCTCGCGCACCGAGTTCGCGCGCGTGAGCGACGCCCTCTCCCGGTACGCCCTCGTCCGTCCGGACGTCGCGCTCTCGCTGACTCACGACGGCTCGCCGGTGTTCTCGACACCCGGCACGGGCGAGTACGACGACGCGCTCCTCGGTGTCTACGACCGCGAGGTCGCCGGACGGGCGTCCGAGTTCGACGCCGCGCGGCGCGTCGATTCGGAAGTGGTCGACGCGGCCGAATGCGGCGAGATCAGACTCACCGGGTCGTTGGTGCCGCCGTCGATCACCCGCGCGCGCCGGGATCACGTCTACGTCGCCGTCGACGGCCGGCCCGTTCGCGACGAGCGACTGCAGCGCGCCGTCGCCGCGGGGTACGGGGACCTGCTACCGGACGACCGCGCGCCGATCGCCGTCGTCTCGGTCTCGCTGCCGGAGTCGTGGGCGGATCACAACGTCCACCCTCGAAAGCGGCACGTCCGACTCCGCGATCCCGACGCGGTCGAGGACGCGGTCGAATCGGCCGTCCGCGACGCGCTCTCGACGGTCGACCGTCGGCGGAGCGAGGACCTCGCGATGGACCTCGGCGACTCGCTGGAACCGCTTTCGGACGCCGAGTCCGCCTTCGGGGACGTCTCCGTCATCGGGCGGTTCCGAGACCTCTACCTCCTCTGTGAGCGCGAGGACGACCTCCTCGTCGTCGACCAGCACGCGGCCCACGAACGGATCAACTACGAGCGGCTCCGCGCTGCCGTCGACGGCGAGACGCCGACCGCGACGGTCGATCCGCCGGCGCGCGTCGAACTGACGCCGGCGCAGTACGCGACGGTCCAGTCCTCGAACGCCGAACTGGCCGCGCTCGGCTACGACCTCGACCCGTTCGGCGAGACGACGGTGCGCGTCCGGTCGGTCCCCGCGCCGATGGGACGGGCGGCCGCCCCCGAGAGCGTCCGCGACGCCGCCGACGCGATCCGCGGGGGGACGACGCCGGACACCGGCCGCGAGGAGCTGTTGAAGGATCTCGCGTGCCACCCGTCGCTGAAGGCCGGCGACGGACTCACCGACGAGCGGGCCGCGGCGCTCGTCGAGCGCCTCGGCGCGTGTGAGAACCCCTACGCCTGCCCGCACGGTCGCCCGACCGTGCTCGCCGTCGAGGAGGCGACGCTCGTGCGCGGGTTCGGGAGGCGGGGGACGCGGCTGGAGTGACCCAGGTCCGGGAACGCACTCAGAGCCCGACGCCCCTCACCACTCCTTGCAGTCCGCACAGACGCGCTTGTCGCCCTGTATCCACACGCGATCGACGGGTCGGCCGCAGTCGGGGCACTCGACGCCCTCGGGATCCCACTGGTACGTCGCCGTCGCGGGTTCGACCTCGGTGTCCCCGGTCGAAGCGGCCGATCTGTCGCCCCCGACGTCGGTCGATTTCTCGGCCGGATCCTGGGTCTCTTTGTCGGTCGGTTCCTGGGCCTGTTCGTCATCTGACCCGTCTGTTTTGTCCCCGCTGTCCCCTGAATTACCGTTCTCGTCCGCTGTCGACGCTTGGTCCGCCGCGTCACTTGCTGCGTCGCTCGCCGCGTCGACCGCGAACTCGTCCAGCGAGCGATCTCGCGCCATATCCGACCGAAGCGACGGCAGCGGCTTAGCGGTGGCGACTCCGCGAGGCGGCGTTCCGTACACACATATACGATGAGGTTCAATTCCGGATATGGTCACGGTCATCGACTTCGTCGTGCAGTTGCTCACGAGCGTCGTCAGCCTCGTCGAGATATTCCTCACCGACGTCCTCCTCGGCGTCGACCCGATCACCGCGCTCTCCTTCCTGATCGGGGCCGGCCTGACGACCGCCGCGGTCGTCTTTTTCGCGTATCTCGCGCTGGGCGCGCTGGTGAATCAGCTGACCGGTCTGGGGTCGAGTGCGCGCGAGTCGGCCCCCGAGCGCGCCGCGCGGTAACCGCGGTTCGCCTCGCGTCACCCCTTGGCTCCTCTCATTCGCTGGACCACGCGCGGATCGCCCGCCGGACCACGTCGGTCTCGACCTCGCGGAAGTGCGCGTCGTGCTCGCCGTGGTCTCCCCACTCGAAGTCGCGGACGACCACCACGGGCGTTCCGCCGTCGCCCTCGCCGGCGAGGAGGTTCGCCGCCGCGGCGAGTTCGTCGACGACGTTCTCGACGGCGACTGAGAGTTCGCGGCCGCCGCGGTCGGTCTCGCCGCGCCAGTCGCGGCCGGGGGCGAGGCCGGCCCAGCCGATCCCCACGCCGCGCTGCCCCTCCCGGAACGGCCGCCCGCAGGTGTCGGTGACGATCACCCGATCGGCGGGGAGTCCCTCGCGGATCCGTGCGGCGCTCTCGGACGGTCGTTCCGGCAGCAACAGCAGATCGCCGTCCGACAGGTTCGAACGATCGATCCCGGCGTTGACGCCGATGTGTCCGAAGCGCGTCTCCGTCAGGAGGAACGGGGTTTCTAAGAGCACCTCGACGCTCTCCTCGAGGACGGCCTGTGCGAACCGGGGATCCGTCTTCTCGCCGGTGCGTTCTTCGAGATTCGCGGCGATCTCTCGCGCCCGCGGGCCGGCCGGAAACTCAGCGAGGTCGGCGCTCCGACCCTCGGACTTCGAGACCACCGTCGAGGCGACGCAGACGACGTCGTCAGGGCCGAGGTCGGCGCGCTCGCGGATCAGCGCCGCGAGGTCGTGCCCCGGGCGCACCTCGGGGAGGTCGGGGACGGCGAACAGTTCCATACGGCGAAGAGCGCGTCGGCCGACAAAAAGCGAACAGGTGCGGGCCAGCGTCGCCGGTATGTCACGCCGATTGCCGCGACGCTACCGTCTGCCCACAGTCGCGCGTTTGCCGACCGCTGGCAGTATCGATCCGCTGCACGCGGACCGCCGATTGGATGGCCGGTCCGTCCGTGCGAAACTGTTTACCTCCTCTCGATCCGAGATGCGCCAGATATGTTCCCGTTAGAGCACTTCGTCGTCGCCGCTCTCCCCGTGCTGGCGTACGTGTTGCTACGGGACAGACGACTACCCACGCCCCGCGTCGTGGCACTGGTCTTCGTCGGCAGCCAGTTTCCGGACCTGATCGACAAGCCGCTGGCCCATCAGTTCGGTCTCATCCCCTCCGGACGGGTGTTTATGCACTCGCTGCCCGTCGCGATCCCGTTTCTCCTGGTCGTCGCTCTCTACGGGTGGAAAACCGACCGAACCAGGCTGAGTTCGACGTTCGCGTTCGCACACCTGTCGCATCTACTTGCGGATAATTACAAACCAATGCTAGGCCCGAACCCGACGATCTCACCCGATCTCCTGTGGCCGTTCAGCCAGCCGGTGACGCGCTCGGCGGTTCCCCACTGGGCGGGTGCGGGCGGCATCAACGTCCGCCTCTGGGCGCTCTTCTCGGTCGTCGTGCTCTCCATCCTGACGTACGTCGTGATCGCCGACGTCAGAGAACAGTTCTGAGCCCGCGATAGTTCCCCTCGAAACGGTGCCCCGATCGATCTCTCCGACCACTCCGATTTGCTCTCCAGTGCGATGGAGCCGTGGAACGCCCGCTACTCGCCCTCGTCGCTGTGCAGCGTCACCGACACCGATGCGCCGTCGACCGTCGCGACGTACATCGTCGCCTCCGACCCGGGCGGTGCGCCCGTCGCGGTGCCGGGATTGAGCAGTCGAACCCCGTCGACGACCTCGTCGAGGGTCTCGTGGGTGTGTCCCGAGACCCCGAGCGCCTCCGGGCCCGCTTCCTCCCGAACCGTCCCGGCGACCCGAGATCGGTAGCCACGTCGAGGGCCCGCTCCGTGCGTGACGACGAACGTGGCGTCCTCCACGCGGAGCCTCTCGACGACCGGCAGGTCGAACGAGCCGGGGTCGATGTTGCCGACGACGGCCGTGAGCGACTTCTCGCCGCCGGCCAGTTCGACGATCCGGTCGTACGCCTCCGCGCTGTCGAAGTCGCCGGCGTGGACGACGTGGTCTGCGGCGCGGATTCGGTCTTGGACCCACGTCGGAATCGCGTCGGCGCGGGACGGCACGTGCGTGTCGCTGACGAGCGCGAGTTCGACGGCCATACCGGGTACAGGGAATCGACCGAAAAGACGTTTCGGCCCGAGCGCCAACGGGGGGGAAATGGCTCACGTGGTCACGTGCTTCGTCCGGGAGCGGGGGAAGGTGCTTCTCACCCGCCGGAGCGACGCAGTCGGCACGTATCGAGGTCGTTGGGCTGGCGTCTCGGGATACGTCGAAGCTGACCCCACCGAGGCCGAGGACGACGCCCGCCGCGAACTCCGCGAGGAGGTCGGCCTGACGGACGGCGACCTCGAACTCGTCCGGACGGGCGAGACAGTCGCCGTCGAAGACGAGGGGGGCTCCTTCGTCGTGCATCCGTTCCTCTTCGAGAGCGACACCCGCGAGGTGACGACGAACGAGGAACTCGCCGCGGTCGAGTGGGTCGATCCGACCGCGATGCTGGAGAGAGAGACGGTGCCGCGCCTCTGGGAAACGTGGCGGCGGGTCGCGCCGACCGTCGAGACAGTCCGGGAAGATCGAACCCACGGGTCCGCGTGGATCTCCGCCCGCGCGCTCGAAGCCCTCCGCGACGCGGCCGCGGAGGCGGATGGGGCGGATTCGGACGGTGCACCCGCCCGAGTGGACGTCCTCGACACCGCGCGCGACCTCCGCGACGCTCGTCCGGAGATGGCAGCCGTCGCGAACCGCGTGAACCGCGTCGTCGCCGAGGGAGCCGGACAGGACGCCGGCCCCGACTGCCTCGTTCGACGAGCGATCGAGGCGATCGAGGCGGCGTTCGAGGCCGACGCCGAGGCCGCGAGGACAGCGGCGACGCGACTCCGAGAAGCGGAAGCGACGGCGGTCGCGACGCTCTCGCGTTCGGGGACGGTCCGACAGGCGATCGCGGGGCTGACCGCCGCCGACTCGGCCGTCTCCGAACTCCTCGTCGCCGAGTCGCGCCCCGAGTGCGAGGGCGTCGCCGTCGCGGAGTGGGCCGCCCGCGAGACGAACGCCGGCGTGACGCTGACGACCGAGGCCGCGCTCCCGACGGCACTTCTCGCCCCCGAGGTCGACGCAGTCCTCGTCGGTGCCGACTCGATCCTCCCGAACGGCGACGTGGTGAACAAGACCGGAACGCGCGTGCTCGCGCTCGTGGCCCGGGACCTCGGCGTTCCGGTGTACGCGGTCGCCTCGAAGGACAAGGTGCGGCCGGCGGGTGCGAGTGACGGTGAGAACGACGACGCGCAAGCGTCCGCTCCGGACGTCGAGTCGCCCCCAGAGCGGGTATACGACGGCGACGCCGACGTCTCGGTCCACGCGCCCACCTTCGAGGTGACGCCCGCGGCGCTCGTCGATGGCGTCGCGACCGAGGCGGGCCTACTGGACGGCGAGGAGGTTCGATCGATCGCGGCTGAACACGCGGGGAACGCGACTTGGGAGGCGTGATTCGCGCGAGAGATATGGTCGGTGCCACCCGTGAAGGCCCGAAGCGAGGGATACTTCACTCGTGCGCACCGATTCGAACGCGGTGGCGATGACGAGGGTTACCCCCACTCAGCCCCTTGTGATGACACCTTCTCACCGAGCCACCGTTCATCGACCGACGACGCGGTGCGTCGCCCGGTTCAACTGACGAACTTCAACAGGTCGTCGCGCTTCTGCTCGTGAAACTGCGTCCGCAGCGCCTCGTTCAGCGCGCCGATGTCGCCGCGCTTCGCGCTGATCGGCGCGATGGTCTCGCGCCACTGCTTCCACGGCGGATGGAGGCCGAGGCGATCGCAGAGGGCGTCCAGCCGCTCGTCGCGGTCGTCGACCTTGTCCATCTTGTTGACGGCGACGATTGTCGGGACCTCCAGGTCCCACAGGAAGTGAAACAGTTCGACGTCGTGAGGGATCTCGTCGGGACCGGAGTGCCGATCGATGATGTCGATCACGCTCTTGCCGTCGACGACGAGGACGGCCGCGAGGATGTCGTCGGCGTTCGACTCGATGTAGCGAACCAGGTCGGTCTTGATCTGCTCGCGGTGTTCCTCCTCGACGCCGGACATGAAGCCGAAGCCGGGGAGGTCGGTGAACATGAAGCTCTCCGAGGTCCAATCGAAGTGATTCGGCGACCGCGTCACCCCGGGCTTCTGGCCGGTCGTGAACTTCGAGTGGCCGGTCAGCTCCCGCATCAGCGTCGACTTCCCGACGTTCGACCGGCCGAGGAGGACGACCTCCTCGCGGTCCGGGCGATCTTCGAACATAGCGGATGGAGGCCGCGGTCGCGGTTAACGGTGACGTTCACTCGGACGTCCGTACGGCTCCGCTCGACGACGCTACAACAGTCCCTCTTCGCGCGCCAACAGCACGCCTTCGAGCGTCGCGTCGTTCATCGACGACGAGCGCGCGACGTCGAGCGCTTCCGAGACCGGGACCGAGTGCACCGAGAGGAACTCGTTCTCGTCGAGGTCGCGTTCGACGGGCTCGAGATCCGTCGCGAAGACGATCCCGCGGCGGTGTCTGAGCACGCCGGTCGAACACCAGAAGTCCTCCAGGAGCGCCGTACTTCCGGCCTCGAAACCGGTCTCTTCGCGGAGTTCCCGCGCCGCGGCCGTGGTGAACGACTCGCCCGCCTCGACGATTCCGGCCGGGAGCTCCAGTTGCGCCTCCCGGATCGTCGGTCGGTACTGCTCGACGAACACCAGCGAGTCGTCCTCGACGGCGACGACGACCACCGCGGTGGCGAGTTCGGCCCAGTAGTAGCGCTTCGTCGACCCGTTCGGCTGCTCGACGAGGTCGTAGCCGCCGGTGTACCAGCCCGTCTCGTACTCCGTCTCGGACTCGCGGACGGGCCACTTCGGCTCGGGCAACGGTTCGTGTCTGCGTCCGTCGTCGGTCATACGCGTCCCTCCGGAGGGACGGGGCTTAAACCGTGGTTACTCTCCGGCTTCCGATCCAGCCGAATCCCCGTCCTCGCTCTTCGAGTTGTCGTTCTCGCGGTCCGACGTCCCGTCCTCGCTGTCCGTCTCGTCCCCGTCCACCTCCTCGAACCGCGGCCGGTAGACCCGGGCGAAGGCCTGCCGACGGAGCGTTCCGACGGCCGCCTCGCGTTCGTTCTGGTAGGTCGCGGCGACGACCGTCTCGGCGAACGGCGCTGCGTGCCAGACGACGCGGTCGACGTCCTCGCTGCCGAGTTCGATGACGTCGTAGTCGGGGTGGGAGTCCACCCACTCGTCGAACTCCTCGCGGGTCCCGACGGAGACGGCCAGACGATCCGCGAAGACGACGTTTCGCGCCCGCTCGACGACCTCGCTAGTCACGCGCTCGCGGTACTCCTCCCGGTCGAACTCCATCGCCTTCGCCGCCTCGCGGACGACCTGCTGTGCGGTCGGACCGGCGGCCTCGAAGGCCTCCGTCGCCGCCGCGACCGACTCCGGCGACAGCGTTCCCTCGGTTTCCATACGCCCTCGTCGACGACTCGCACACAAACGCTTTCGGTCTCGCCTTTGCGCCTTCGACGCCCGGAGATCGACGGGTTCCCTCGGTCAGGATCCGTCGCGAGGGTTTATCTGCGATAACGGGACCACGCACCACGTGATCTGAAAGCGATCCCGCGCCGCTCAGCGGTTGTTCGGCACGTCGGTGCGGGAACGGTTGGCCGAGCGCCAGCCACGGTGTGCCGACTGTTCGCCAGTATCCGTCGGAAAACCCGTCCGCGGTCGTCACTCGTTCGCGTCGCCGCCGTCGCTCGAACTCCCGTCGGCCTCGCCGCCGTCGTTCGCGCTTCCGTCGGTCTCGTCCCCGTCGGAGGCGAGCATCTCGGCGGTCATCGCCCGCGCCTCTTCGAGCACGGCCCTCGTCTCCTCGTCGAGTGCTCCCCCACCGGTCGCCGCCGCAGCCTCCGGATCGATGCCGGCGGGCTGGCTTCCCTCGACTCCCGCCTGCCGGTGCCCGTGGTCGTGGCCGCCGTGACCGTGTGCGTGTGCGGTATCCTCGAACACCTGCTCGTAGTCCGCCTCGTCGGCGAACTCGGCGACCTTCGGGGCGAGTTCCTCCTCACCGTGGGACGACCAGTCGGGGACGTGCTCGTCGAGCCACGCCTCGTGTTCGTCGCCGTGGACCATCGCGGTGAACGCGATGTGGTTCGCGAGGTGCGTCGCGTCCTGCTGTGGAGTCTCACAGACGGGACAGGCGAAACCCATAGCCGCGGGTACGTCGCGGGCGTACAAGTGCGTGTGGTTCCCGGCTCGATCCGTCGACCGCGCGTCCATCTCACTCCGAGGCGCGCCACGCTTCGACGTCGACGACGAGTATCAGGGCGTCCTCGCCGTCGCCGTAGTACCTCGGCACGCGCCGCGTCGGCTCGAAGCCCTCCTCGCGGTACAGCGACCGCGCGGCGTCGTTGCCCTCGCGGACTTCGAGTTTCACCACCGCCGCCCCGGCGAGCGCGAGGCCGAAGAGCGCCTCGCGGAGGAGCCGACGACCGACTCCCTGTCCGCGAGCGTCCGGGCGGACGGCGAGGTCCTTGACGTGGCCGATGTCCCGGCCGTGGTTGGGCATCACGTCGCCGACGACGTAGCCCAGCAGGGTGTCGTCGCCGTCGACGCCCGGCCCGACGGCGACCAGGAACGCCGGCGCGTCGAGCACCGACTCGAACGCGGCGTACGGCCACGGGTCCGAGAAGGAGTTCCGCTCGATCCGGAGCACGTCGAGTAAGTCGGCGCGGTCGGCGGGTCGGACGGTGACGGCCGGGGTCGAACCGAGACGGGGTTCCGCGTCCCCAGAGGGGTCATCACTCACCTCCTCGTCGGCGGACGGTTCGCTCACGTCCCGGAGTAGGTGGCTGTGCGGCAAAAGTCCGCTGGCTTCCCGTCGCCGAGCGCGGCCGCTCGGAAGCGACGTCGAAAGAATGGAGAATTCGTCGGGAGCGCCTGGTGCGGCGGAGTCCGCTCAGTCGTCGGCGGGCGTCGCGCCGCCGCGTCCCTCGTCGGCGTACTGCTCCTTCGTGAGGCGGAGCTTGCCGCCGGCTTCGAGGATGCCGCGCTCGCGCTCGGAGGCGTCGAGTTCGGCGGTGGCCTCCCAGTCGTCGTTCACGCGGATGGTGAACTCGGTCTCGCCGGAGGCGACTGCCTCGGCGACGTCGGTGACGATCTGGACGTCGTCGCCCTGGTCGATCCGCTCGTAGGTCTCCTCGTCGATCGCCAGCGGGACGATTCCGAAGTTGAACAGGTTCGCCTTGTGGATGCGGGCGAACGACTGCGCGAGGACCGCCTCGATACCCAGGAACTGCGGGCACATCGCGGCGTGCTCGCGAGAGGAGCCCTGCCCGTAGTTCTCGCCGGCGACGAGGACGCCACCGGGGGAGTCGAGCGCGCGCTGTGCGAACGTGTCGTCGACGCGCGAGAGCGTGAACTCCGAGAGCTTCTCGATGTTCGAGCGGTACTTGAGGATGTCCGAGGTGGCCGGGATGATGTGGTCCGTCGTGATGTTGTCTCCCATCTTCAGGAGCACTTCACCCTGGATGTCGGCCTCAAGCGGCTCGCCGATCGGCGCGGAGCCGATGTTCGGGCCCTTGACGAGTCCGTCGTCGACGGCTTCCTCGGGCTCGATGATGTCGGTCTTCGAGCCGTCGTACTTCTCGGGGAGCTCGAATCCGGGAGCTTCGAGGTCGCCGAGTTCCTCGGCGAGATCTCGTGGGTCGACGAGTTCGCCTTTGATCGCCGCGGCGGCGGCGACCTCCGGCGAGGAGAGGAAGACGGAGTCGTCCTCGATGCCCGAGCGGCCCTCGAAGTTGCGGTTGAACGTCCGCACGGAGACGGAGTCCGAAGAGGGGACGTGGCCGATGCCGATACAGGCACCGCAGGTCGCCTCCGAGAAGTTGACGCCGGCCGCCATCATCTCGGCGGTCCAGCCCTGACGGGCGAGGATCTCCGAGGCCTGCTTCGATCCGGGCGCGACGATCATCTCGGTCTTCATATCGATCTCGCGGCCCTTCAGCATCTTCGCGGCCGGGAGGATGTCCTCGTAGCCCCCGTTCGTACAGGAACCGACCATCACCTGCTCGACGGACTCGCCCGCGACTTCGCGGACGGGCACGACGTTGTCAGGCATCGACGGCGTCGCGACGAGCGGCTCGATGTCGGAGAGGTCGATGACGATCTCGTCGGCGTACTCGGCGTCCTCGTCCGGCGAGAGTTCGACGTACTCGTCCTCGCGACCCTGTCGGGCGAGGTAGTCTTTCGTCTTCTCGTCGGTCGGGAAGATCGAGGAGGTCGCACCGAGCTCCGTCCCCATATTGGTGATCGTCGTCCGCTCCGGTACGGAGAGCGTCTCGACGCCGGGGCCGGTGTACTCGAAGACCTTGCCGACGCCGCCCTTCACGGAGAGGCGTCGGAGCATCTCGAGGATGACGTCCTTCGCGGTGGACCACTCGGGGAGTTCGCCTTCCAGTCGAACGTTGACGACTTCCGGCATCTCGACGAAGTACGCGCCGCCGCCCATCGCGACGGAGATGTCGAGGCCGCCCGCGCCGATCGCGAGCTGGCCGAGGCCGCCGGGCGTCGGCGTGTGGGAGTCCGAGCCGAGCAGCGTCTTGCCGGGCGCGGCGAAGTTCTCCTTGTGGACGTTGTGGCAGATGCCGTTGCCCGGACGGGAGAAGTACGCGCCGTACGTACCGGCCGCAGACCGCAGGAAGCGGTGGTCGTCGGTGTTCTTGAAGTCGAACTGGTAGGTCTGGTGGTCGCAGTACTGCGCCGCCAGCTCCGTCTGGACTTCGTCGAGCTCCAGCGCCTCGAACTGCAGCCACACCATCGTTCCGGTCGTGTCCTGTGCGAGAACCTGGTCGATCTCGATCCCGATCTCCTCTCCGGGTTCGAGGTCGCCCTCGACGAGGTGGTCGTCGAGGATTTGTTCCGTAAGCGTCTGTCCCATAACACCCGAGAATCGACCGTCTACGATTATAAATCCCGCGTGTTTGAGGTCGGAGATATGTTCCTTATACACATAGTGGGTCCTAATTCGATACGAACAGACACCGTCGCCGTCGGTCGACTTTCCGCCCCTAGACACGGAAAGAGGGATCCTGGCGTGCAGGCTCGCCCTGCCTCGATCTGCCGGGTGAATGCTGTCACCGTGAAATACTGTTCCGACTCCGACGGGAGCAATCGACGAGAGAGCGATACGGTTTTGCGCGCGGGATCCGCGCTTCCGCTATGTTCCGCTCCGGTCAGTTCGTCGCCTCGCACATCGAATCGGTCACCGACGAGCAGGTACAGCCGAACGGCGTCGACCTCACCCTCGGCGACGTCCTCGAACAGGTCGAACCCGGCCGCGTCGGGGTCGACGGAAAGTCGGTTGGCGACCGCGAACCCGTGGACGTCGCCGGCGACGTCTTCGACCTCGATCCGGGCGGGTACATCCTTCAGTACGCGGAGACGATTTCGATCCCCGACGATCACGTCGGGTTCCTCTACCCCCGATCGACCCTGATGCGGAACTCCTGTATGCTCAACACGGCCGTCTGGGACGCCGGTTACGAAGGCAAAGGCGAGGGGCTCCTGCAGGTCCACCACCCGATCAGGCTCGAACGGGGGGCACGCGTCGCCCAACTCGTGCTGGCTGAGGCCGCCCACGCCGACGTCTACGACGGGACGTATCAGGGCGAGCGGACCGACGAGTGACGCGACCGTCGCAGATCGCGCTCGGGAGATCGGCGGACGCGTCCCGACTCCCACAAGCGACCGGGGTTACCCAAAGGCACATTTACGACCGACCCCAAGAGCGAGCAACTGATGTCTCGTAGCCCGTCCCTTCCAGATCGTCCGCGTCTGGATCTCGACCCGGAGATGTCGGACGCCGAACGCCTCGCGGCGATCCGCCAGCACTACGAACGACTCCTCACCGTCAACGACGAACTCGACGAACGGCTCTCGACGGCGACCGACCGCCAGGAGGAACTGCGGGAGGAGGTCGAACAGCTTAAACGCCGCAACGAGACGCTGAAGACCTCCTCGCTCTACCTCGCGACGGTCGAAGAGCTGACCGACGACGGGATCGTCATCAAGCAGCACGGGAACAACCAGGAGGTGCTGACCGAGGCGTCGCCGCACCTCGACAGCGAACTCGAAGCGGGCGATCGGGTCGCGATCAACGACTCCTTCGCCATCCAGCAACTGCTGGACGACGAGACCGACTCCCGCGCGCAGGCGATGGAGATCGACGCCTCGCCGACGGTCTCCTACGAGGACATCGGCGGTATCGACGAGCAGGTCCGGGAGGTTCGCGAGGCCGTCGAGGACCCGCTCACGAACCCGGAGATGTTCGAGAAGGTCGGGATCCAGCCGCCGTCGGGCGTGCTGCTCTACGGACCGCCGGGAACGGGGAAGACGATGCTCGCGAAGGCCGTCGCCAACGAGACCGACGCCACCTTCATCAAGATGGCCGGCTCCGAGCTCGTTCGGAAGTTCATCGGTGAGGGCTCCCGACTCGTTCGCGACCTCTTCGACCTCGCCGGGGAGCGCGAACCCGCGGTGATATTCATCGACGAGATCGACGCCGTCGCTGCCAAACGGACGGACTCGAAGACCTCCGGGGACGCCGAGGTCCAGCGGACGATGATGCAACTGCTCTCGGAGATGGACGGCTTCGACGACCGCGGCGACGTCCGGATTATGGCCGCGACGAACCGCTTCGACATGCTCGACGAGGCGATCCTCCGTCCCGGCCGCTTCGACCGCCTCATCGAGGTCCCCAAACCCGCCCCCGAGGGACGCGAAAAGATCCTGGAGATCCACACCCGCGACATGAACGTCGCCTCCGACGTCGACTTCGGCGACCTCGCGGAGCAGTTGGAGGACTACTCCGGGGCCGAGATCGCCGCACTGGCGACGGAAGCCGGGATGTTCGCGATCCGCGACGGCCGCACCGAGGTCCGCCGCCAGGACTTCGACGACGCCTACGAGAAAGTCGAGGACGCCGAGGAGCAGACGACGATCCCCGGGCCGACGACCTACCAGTACTGAGACGCGCTGTCTGGGCTTTCTCTCGGTTCGCGTCGATCCGATCCGTAACCGCTTATTCGCCGCGGCGCCGTTGTCCGGTATGAGCACCATCCGGATCGTTCGCGGCGTCGGAGACGCGCCGACGAAGATGGCATCCTACGACGCGGCGCTCGCCGACGCGAACGTCCACAACTACAACCTGGTCCCCGTCTCCTCGGTGATCCCCGCCGACGCGACCGTCGAGGACGTCGGAACCGCCCCCGACCTCGGCCCGGCGGGGAACCGTCTCACGGTCGTCGAGGCGCGGGCGACGACCGGCGGCGTCGGCACCGTCTCGGCCGGTCTCGGCTGGACGGTCGGGCCCGGGCCGGGGCTGTTCTACGAGGCCGCCGGCGAGGATCCCGGCGCAGTCCGGCGGAGCGTCGAGGTCGGCCTCGCCGCGGGTCGCGACCTCCGCGAGTGGACGTTCGACGACGAGCACGTCACGGTCACGACCGCGGAGGCGGACGGCGAGGGATACACGACGGCGGTCGCACTCGCCGTTTACGGTGAGAGCGAATCGATTTTCTGATCCCGTCAGGTCCGAGACGGCTCTCTTCGCCGTCTCAGACGCAGTTTTGTCCCCGGCGACGCCTTTATGAGGCGTCTTCCCCTACTGGCAACGACACTCCCTAATGAACGGAAACAACCCTTACGCGGGCGCTCCCGGCGTCGTGGACGCGGGCCGTCCCGAGGACGTCGACCTCTCGGTGGCACAGGTACGAGAACTCCGTACTGCTGTTGCCGGCATCGTCTCTCGGACGCAGGCGTATCTCCCGGAGGGCTACGCCGTCGGCTCGGAACTCTCCTACGGGGCCAACGGCCCGCAGGCGACCGTCGCGGTCCGTCCGCCGGCCGGCCGCCCGGTCAGCGCCGGGTTCACGCCGGACGAAGAGGACCTCGAATCGGGGCTCACCGACGAGGACCGCGACGAGGTGGCCCGCGGTCTCGCCGCGAGCGCGGCGCTTCAGGTGATGAACACCGTCGGCGACGGCCTCACGCCGACCGCGCGGTAACTCGTTCTCGGATCCGACCGCGGACGCGCTCGGTACGAAGGCGTCTTCGGCTCCCATTTTCCTCACGCGGCATCCGAGGTCCCGGACGCACGTATCGCGAGCCGCCGACCCAACGACTATCACCGTCGCATACGACGGATCGGCACGGAATGGATCCACACGCCTCGCCGAACGCGCCGCTCCCCGACGTCCCCTCGGCCGAACGGACGTTCCGCGAGGCGGGCGACGTCAGCCTCCACGTCGTCGCCGCGGGCGACCCCGCGGACCCGCTCGTCGTCCTCCTGCACGGCTTTCCGGAGTTCTGGTACGAATGGCGCGCGCACGTCGAACCGATCGTCGACGCCGGCTACCGCGTGCTCGTCCCCGACCAGCGCGGATACAACCGCAGCGATAAGCCGTCGGATCTCTCCGCCTACCGGATGGGCCGGCTCTCGGCCGACGTCGTCGACCTCGTCGAGAGCGAGGACCGCGAGGCCGCGCACGTTGTCGGCCACGACTGGGGCGCTGCGGTCGCGTGGGATACCGCGCTCCGGTACCCGGAGGTAGTCGACCAGCTGGGAATCGTTAACGTCCCACACCCGACGGTCTTCGAGCGGTTTCTCAAAACGAGGCCGAGGCAGGTGGTCAAAAGCTGGTATATGTTCTATTTCCAGTTGCCGAAGATCCCCGAGTGGAACGCGAGCCGCAACGGCTACGCGCTTATGACGGCCGCGATGCGTAAGGGGGCCCGTCCGGGGACGTTCTCGGCGACGGACTTCGAGCGGTACCGCGCCGCGTGGGCCGAGGAGGGAGCGCTCACGGCGATGGTCGACTGGTACCGAGCCGTCTTTCGTCGGCGAGATCCCCCGCCGCGCGAGCGCGTCGCGGCCCCGACGCTGGTGCTGTGGGGCGAGGACGACCAGGCGCTCGTCCCCGAAATGGCCGCAGAGAGCGTCGCCTACTGCGATGACGGCCGACTCGAACGGTTTCCCGACGCCACCCACTGGCTCCCGCACGAGGAACCCGAGCGCGTCGCGGACCTGCTGGTCGAGCATCTCGACGGGTGACTCGCTGACGCGACGGCGGTTGGCGGCGGTTGTCGCGGCCCTACTTCCCCCAGAACGGATCTCGCTTTCTGTGCTTGTCGAGGTAGCTCGTCAGCGCCTCCAGTTCGTCGGCCGGGATGTCGTCGGAGAGCTCCTGCTCGAGGATCTTCGCGTGCTTCTCGGGCAGGTGGATCCACAGTTCGTCGCCCTCCTCGATCTGTCTTCCCACCGTGGGACCGTCGATGGCGACCGACACGCGCGTTCCCGCGCGCGCCTCCGAGACGTCCTCGCCCTGCTCTTGGATTCCCGAGAGCTGTCCGACGCGGGTCGTCTCGTTGCCCTCCCACTTCACGACGTTCTGGTTGTTCTTCAGCGTTCCAGACAGGACTTCGACGCCGACGACGGCGGGATCGGACTGCCGGAACACGTGGTCTTCGAGGATGCGGAAGCGACACGGCCGGACGATCTTGTCGAGCACGGTCTCCTGCTGTGCGCGCTCGATCTCGTCGACGTACTCCTCGTATCCCTCGACGAGCTGATAGATGACGTCATCGTCGAACAGCCTGACCTCGCTCTCGTCGAGTTCGGTCTCGGCGTTCGATAGCACGTCCACGTTGAATCCGAGGATGACGCGGTGTTTCTCCTCGTTGGCGGTCGAGGCCACCGCGACGTCCCGCGGAGCGACGTCGCCGACCTCCGCGCGGAGGATCGGCACCTCCGCCTCCCGCAGGGCGTTGGCCATCGCCTCGAGACTCCCCAGCGTGTCGGCCTTGACGACGACCCCCTCCTCCTCCGTGGAGACCTGGATCTCGGCGAGTTCGGACTCGACCTCCTCGATGACGTCGTCGAGGTCGCGGTCGCGGACGACGCGGATCGGCGCGCCGGCCATCGCGTCGTCGAGTTCGGGGGCGGCGATCTTGATCCCCGCGGCCGCCCGGACCTCGTCGACCTTGTCGAAGCGCTTCTCGACTCTGATCTCCGCGTTGGGACGCGGCTGCAGGAGCGCGCGCACCTCGGTCACGATCGGACCGTCGATCCCGCCGACGACGATCCGGTCGTCCGCGCGGACGCTCCCGTCGTAGAGGACGACGTCGACGGTCGCGCCGAACCCCCGCTCGTCCTTGACTTCGAGCACCGTCCCCGCCCCCGGACCGGTGACGTCGACGGCCATCTGTTCCTTCATGTAGCGCTGGGAGAGACCCATCAGGACGGCGAGGAGGTCGGGGACCCCCTCGTTCGTGATCGCCGAGAGGGGGACGACGCCGACGTTCTTGGTGAAGTTCTGGACGCGCCAGTACAGATCGGCAGAAAAGCCCTCGTCGGAGAGGTCGCCGATGATCTCATAGAGGTTCTCGTCGAGTCTGCTCTTGGCGTTTTGCGACTGTTTCTCGTAGGTCTCTTGGATCGGTCGCCCGTCGTTGGGGTTCCACCCCGGCGTGGTGTCGATCTTGTTGGCGGCGACGACGAACGGCGTCCCCGTCCGCTGGAGGATCTCCAGCGCCTCGATGGTCTGCGGCTGGAAGCCGTCGTTGACGTCGACGACGACGACCGCGATGTCGGCTAACGCGCCGCCGCGAGAGCGGAGCGTCGTGAACGAGTGGTGGCCGGGCGTGTCGATGAACAGCAGCCCTGGCAGATCGAAGTCCGTCGGGTCGACGAGGTCGCCGGCCATCTCCGAGACCGTCTCTAAGGGGACCGCGGTCGCGCCGATGTGCTGGGTGATCGCGCCCGCCTCGCCCTCGCTCACCGCGGAGCCGCGGATCGTATCGAGCAGGGTCGTCTTGCCGTGGTCGACGTGGCCGAGAACGGCGACGATCGGTGTCCGTAGCGCGTTCGATTCGGCTGTCGAGGCGGCGTCGGCGTCGGTGTCAGACATAGAGAATCACCCCGGAGAAATTCCTTACCGTAACTCACTGCTGGACTGTAGTTAAGTCCATCGTCATCCGTGGACGGCGGCGATCACGTCCGTTGCGGCTTCCGAGAAGCGCGTTCGGATCCACCGCGACTGTCTCTCGGGCCGGACCCGTTCGCTTCCCTCACGCCGTCGACGACTTCCCGCTCGCTTCGCCGCCGGTGCTACGTGCCGGTTTCCAGCGGGAAAGGCGATCGTGCCCGGGTCGTGAACGCCCCGTCGAGTCTGATAGACGGTCCAGGGTCTGTTGGACCGTCCGTTTCCGCGCCGCCCGTGGCGTTTATGTAACAGTACGAAGTAGCGTGAGGTATGCCGGACGAACTCGCGGAGGACCTCTCCGGGAAGGGCGTGATGGGGGCGGACGGAGCCCAACTCGGAGCGCTGTACAACGTCGAGATGAACGTCAAGACCGGGACGATCGGTGACCTGCTCGTC
This sequence comes from Halobellus rarus, assembly GCF_024494595.1. GTDB lineage: Archaea > Halobacteriota > Halobacteria > Halobacteriales > Haloferacaceae > Haloquadratum > Haloquadratum rarum. The sequence continues at coordinate 408,718 of NZ_JANHDI010000001.1, forward strand.
TCGCCGTACGAGGACGTCAACCCGAGCGCACTCGGGTTCGAGACGGAGATCGACGAGGAGAACGAGACGATCGTTCGCGTCCCCGTCTCCCGCGTACAGGACGTCAAAGACTACATCGTCGTGCAACCATAACTGAAGGCGACGTCCGATGCAGGTTCTCGATTCTTCGGCGTTCATCCACGAGTACCACACCACAGACGACATCGCCTCGGTCCCGATGGTCCGCGAGGAACTCGAGGGCGAGGCGTCGTACCGCTACGACGCCGACGAGGGCTCCGGGATGCACGTCCACATCCCCGCCGCCGGAACCGTCGAGAAGATCCAGCGCGCGGCCCGAGAGACGGGGGATTCCGAGACGCTCTCGGAGACCGACGTCAGACTGCTGGCGGCGGCGTTCGAGCTCGACGCCGTCCTCGTCACCGACGACTACGCGATGCAGAACGTCGCCGACCACGTCGACGTCGAGGTGAAGATCATCGCCCGCGAGGGCATCTCCGAGACGCGCGAGTGGACGTTCCAGTGTCAGGGCTGCGGGCGGGAGTTCGACGAGCACCGCGATCGGTGTCCGATCTGCGGGACGGAGCTGGCGCGGAAGAACCCGGCCTGACGGGCATAAAAACGCCGACCCCGTTTCTTCGCCACTTCGTCAGCCGACCAGCCCCGTCGTCGTCGCGTAGACGGCGACGAACTGAACCGTGTTGAAGAGGCCGTGGACGACGGCCGGAACGACGAGATTTTCGCTCTTCTCGTAGACGATTCCGAGGACGCCACCCAGGATGAGCACGGTCCCGAGCGTCGCGAGCAGGCCGTCGCCGCTGTACGAAGACAGGTGCACCGCGGCGAAGACGGCGCTCGCGGCGGCGACGGCGACGGGGGTCCCGTACGCCCGTCGGAACTGGCCCTGGACGATCCCACGGAAGATCAGTTCCTCCGTCGGCCCGACGAGCAGGATCGTCACCGGGATCAGATACAGGAAGTAGATCGGCTGGCCGCTCCCTTGGTCGACGATGGCGCTGTCGGCCCCCTGGATGCCCATCGCACTGAGAACCGCGGTCGCGCCGACGTACAGCGCCAGCAGGCCGGCGAACCCGCCGACGAGCCACTTCAGGTCGCGGCGGGTCGGGGAGCGGACCGGAACGAGATCCGTCTGATCGGTCACGACGAGGTAGCCGACGCCGGCGACGCCGAAGCCGACGAACTGGAACGCGCTCCGCAGCGCCAGTCCGAGCGCGCTCTCGCGGCCGACCCCGGCGGCGTCGAGGAGGGGATAGCCCAGCGAGACCGCGATCGATGCCACCAGGACGACGAGCACGACGACGGCGAGCGCGCCGCCGATCGCGCGGAGGTGCGTTCGCGGGTCGTCGAGCGGGACCGAGCGGGCGTCCGAAGCCATTGATCGCCTCGACGTACGGCGTCGTCGCGAATAGGGATACCGGTCCGCGCCGGGACAGTGACCCGAGAGTGAGAGTCCGCTGCCGCGTCGGGACGTCTTTCCCCGTCGTCGCTGTACTGGCTCTTATGCCGACTCACTGTGAACACTGCGACCGCTCGCTCGTTCTCGTCGACGTCCCGTCGGATCTCCGCGAGTACGCTCCGGAGAATGCTGGGACCGTCGGGAGTTGCCCGCGTTGTCTCCGAACGTATCCGGTTTCGGACGGCGACGGTGCGGACTCGGGGAGAGCGGACGATCTCCCGGCGGCGATCCCGGACGGCGAGGGCGGCGTCGCGCTGCTGCTCGCGCTCGGTCTCCTCGATTCGCTGGCGACGAACCGCGCGGCGATTCAGTCGCTCATAGAGCACGCCGAGGCGGCGGGAGCGGACGTCTTCCTGACGCTGGATCGCCTCGCGGCCGACGAGTCGGTCGAGGCGCACGTCGACTTGGAGCGTCGCCGCCGACAACTGGAGTCGCTCCTGGAATGACAGCCGAACGCGCTCGCGACGAACCGCCCTATACGCCGGTCGAGTACCGCAGAATGCCGGCGATGCCGCCGAAGGCGTCGTGGAGTTGCTCGCCCTTCTCGAAGTCGGTGGAGATGAACTTCGTCTCGGTGCCGCGCTGTTCGGCGATCGACATCAGGTGGTCGATCACGTCGTCGCGGTCGACCTTCTCTGCCTCCTCGCCGCACTCGCTGCAGACGTGGTCGGGGTCGCCGTGACGGCTGTCGACGACCTCGTACTCCTCGTGGCCGTTCGGACACTCGTAGATCACGACGTCCGAACGCAGGTCCTCCGAGAGGAGGAGCCGGTCGACCGAGCCCATCATCAGGTTCTTGCGGGTCGGCCCGAAGCCGTAGGTCGCCTCCTCGCCGGTGTGGAGGTTCTCGAAGAACTCCTCCATCTCGGCTTTGTCCTTCATCACCTCCTGGTCGGCGAGGACTTCTTGAGCGGAGTCGACGAGGTCGTGCAGACCGGACTCGTCGGTGTAGGAGACGTCGAACTTCCCGACGACGAGGTCCCCGAGTTCGTGGTGGAGGTAGTCGCCGTCGAGGAACTCGTCTTTCGTCGGCGAGGGCCCGCCGACGAGGATGCCGTCCATCTCGTGACGCTTCGGGACGAACAGGTCGTCGGCCATCCCGGCGATCTCCTGATAGAAGTTGTCGATCGCTTCGAGCCGCAGGCGGGCGAACCGCTGGGCCGACTGACCACCTTTCCGCTGCTTGCCGGGGACCAGCGACGACGCCGACTTCACCGGTTCGACGCGCTTGCCCTTCAGCCAGCCGACGTTCGCCTCCCGGCGGTCGAGGACGATCAGGCCGAAGAGACCCTTGTCGGTCAGCATGTCCTCTAACGGCTGGGTGAGGAAGTTCGAGTCGCAGTGGTAGCGGAACGACTGGATCGGCTCCGGCGGGCTCTCTAGGGTCCGCGTCACCATGTCCGTCTGGCCGCCGCCGGCGTCGACCGCGCCCGAGAAGATGACGATCCCGTTATCCGGGGGAAACGTGTCGAAGTAGCGGAGCCGGTCCTTGATCGACGTCAGCGCGTCCTGAACGTTCGTCCGGGTCTGCTTGGACTTGATGTTGGACGCCTCCGAGTGCTCCTGGGTGACGTGGGCGACGACGTCGGATATCTGCTTGTCAGGGGGGATGTAGATGGTGACGAGCTGCGTGCCGGAACCCTCGTACTCCTTGAGTTCCTCGATGACCTTCCGGAACTCGTACTTCCGGCGGTCCTCGCTCATCTCTTCGGCGTCGGTACTCATTGTGAGGTATTGGCCCTCCAGTGGGTAAGTAACCTACGACTGGACACCGTCGACCGTCGCCCTCTCCTCGATTTCCCGGACAGATTTATAAGCTCGACGCGGGAGTCACGGAACGAACCTATGGGACGTGTGTACGCAGTCGTCAGTGCGAAGGGGGGTGTCGGCAAGACGACGACGGCGGCGAACCTCGCCGCCACGTTGGCTGCCGCGGGGGAGCGCGTCGCCGTCGTCGACGGCGACCTGGGGATGGCGAACCTCGCGAGCGCGCTCGGCGTCTCCGTCGGGGACGTGACGCTTCACGACGTGCTCGCCGGCGACAGCGAGGCGGGGAGCGCCTCCGGCAGCCGGGCGGGATCCAGCGAAAGCGGCGTCGACAAGGCGATCCACGAGGGGCCGCACGGGATGGCCGTCATCCCCGGCTCGCCCGACCTCGACGCGTTCTCGCGCGCGGATCCGGAGCGGATCGAAGGCGTCCTCGACGAACTCCGGGACGACTACGAGTACGTCATCCTCGATACGGGTGCCGGACTCAGTAACGACACCGTGGTCCCGCTCACCCACGTCGACGAGGCGCTCCTCGTCTCGACACCGGCGCGGGACGCGCTCGGCGACACCGACAAGACCCGACAGGTGGCCGATCGTCTCGGCGTGGCCGTGGCCGGTGCCGTGATCACGCGCGCCGATCCGGACGAGGTAGACCACGAACGGATCAGCGACCTGCTCGACGCCGAGGTGCTAGAGATGATCCCCGACGCGGCCGTCATCGCCGAGGCGTCGGACGCGGGGGAATCGGTGACCACGTTCGCGCCGGGGAGCGCCGCTGCGACGGCGTACCGCGCGCTCGCCGAGGCCATCACGGGGCTGGACCTCGCCGAGGAGGGGATCGGAGCCGACGCCGGCGGTTCGAACGCGGCCGGTGCGACCGAGGATTCGGACGAGGATGCGAGCGCTTCAGACGACGCTTCTGACATCGCAGAGAGCGGTGACGGTCCCGAGGCCGAAGAGCGGACGGAACCCGATGGTGACGTGCGCGCGGACTCCGATGCCGAGGCGAGCGACGCCGAACCATCGTCGGCCGCTGATCGGTCCGACGAGGACATCCTCGTCGCCGGCTCACACGAGGCTGACCGGCCGCCGGAGGGCGTCGAAGTCTCCGATGACAGCGACGCAGACGCCGACATCGCCCCGGGCGACGAACTCGCGCCCGATAGCGACCTCGACCCCGACGACGAGCTCGCGCCCTACGAACCCAGCGTCGAGACCGGTGATCAAGCGGTTGAAACAGCCGATTCGGTGGCTAAAAACACCGGTACCGCTTCCGAGGACGAGGAACCTCCGGAGGAAACTGAACCGCTCGTGGAACCGGCCACGCCCGAAGAGATCGATGCCGCCGAACCGGACGCCGGATCCGATCCGGACGACGGCGTCTACACGACGTCGCTGGAGGAGGAAACCGCGGAGGAGGCCAGCGACGAGAGGAGCGATACGGCACCGCTCGGCGTGGACTCGGCGTCTGCCGGGGACGCATCGGACGACGCCGAACGCGAGGCGGACGGTGACGCCGGCGACGACCGGACGGAGTCACCGGACGCCGACGCTCCCAGCGGGGAAGAGGCCACGTCCGACGGCGACGAAAAAAAGGGCCTCTTCGGGCGGTTCTTCGGCTGACCGTCCGCGCCGAAGCGGGAGCTTCTTTTATGCGGGTGTGGTGAGTCGTCGATATGGCAGAGAAAGATTCGCGCGTCCCCTTTTGGTGGGTCGTCGTGTTCCTACTGTTAGCTCTCGGAGCGGGCGTCGCGACGGTGTTCGCCGTCGGCGGCGAACTTATGGGGATGATCGCGCCGTTCGCGCTCCTCGCGCTGTAATCAGTTCCAGCAAGCGCTACGACGACCGATCCCGGCGCTCACATCGAATCCGGCGCTTCGATTCCGAGGACGTCGAGCGCGTTCGCGACGGTGTGTCTCGACGCCTCGACGAGTCCGAGTCGCGCGGCGGCGACGGCGTCCTCGTCGGCGTTGAGCACCGAACACTCCCGGTAGAAGGTGTTGAACGTCTCGGCGAACTCGCGGGCGAACGTCGCGACGACGTGGGGTTCGAGGTCGGCCGCGGCTTCTTCGATGACGGCCGGGAAGCGCGCGATGTCGCGGAGCAGCGCGCGTTCGGCGTCGGTGTCGAGGACGGAGACGTCGGTCGAGGCTTCGATCCCCGCGTCGGACGCCTCGGACTCGATGCCGCGGCAGCGCGCGTGGACGTACTGGACGTACGGGGCGGACTGCGCCTCGAAGTCCAGCGCGCGCTCCCACTCGAAGGTGATACCCTTCGTGGGCTGCTTCGAGACGATGTCGTAGCGGACGGCCCCGATCCCGACCTGCCGAGCGATCCGGTCGATATCCGCTTCGCTCAGTTCGTCGTTTCTGATCCGCGAACCGAGACGCTCCTCGACCTCCTCGCGAGCGCGCTGAATGGACTCGTCGAGTAAGTCGTCGAGGTCGACGCCGGTTCCCTCGCGGGTCGACATCCCGCCCTCCGGGAGGTTGACCCACGAGTAGAAGGTCTGTCGAAGTTGGTCGGTGTCGTTGCCCAGGATTTCGAGGGCGGCTTCGAGCTGTTCGGCCTGGAGTTTGTGGTCCTCGCCGAGGACGGTCACCGCCTCGTCGTAGTTCTCGAACTTCCACTCGTGATGGGCGAGGTCGCGCGTCGTGTACAGCGTGGTGTCGTCAGAGCGGAGAAAGACGAGGTTCTTCTCCAGATCGAACGCCGAGAGGTCCAGTTGCCAGGCGTCCTCCTCGTAGACGGCGTGCTCGGAGTCTTTCAGCCGTTCGACGACGTCGTCGGCGTCGCCGTTCCGGATGAACTGCGTCTCCTTCACGAAGCGGTCGAACTCCGCGGGGAGGCGTTCGAGCGACGCCCGCATCCCGCCGAGCACCTGATCGACGACGGCGGCGACGCGCTCGTAGGTCTCCCCGTCGCCCGCTTCGAGCCCCTGCATTATCTCGGCGATCTCGGCCTCGGCCTCCTCGACGACGTCCTCGTCCTCGTTCTCCAAGAACTCGTTTCCCTTCCGGTAGTAGCGGACGAGGCCGTAGTCCGCGCGGTCGCGTTCGGGTTCGGGGAGGTCCGACTCGTCGAACGTCTCGTAGGCCCACGTGAACACGGCGACCTGGCGGCCGGCGTCGTTGACGTAGTAGTGCCGCTCGACGTCGTTGCCCGCGTAATCGAGCACGCGGGCGACGGCGTCACCGAAGATCGGGTTACGCGCGCGCCCGACGTGGACGGGCCCCGTCGGGTTCGCGCTCGTGTGCTCGACGACGACCGACTTACCGGTCGCGGGGAGTTCGCCGTACCCCTCCTCGCGGCCGGCGGCGAGCGTGTCGGCGTAGTAGGCGTCGGCGACGTAGAAGTTCACGTACGGGCCCTGCGTATCGACCCGGGCGACGTACTCGCAGCCGTCGAGGTCGATCGCGTCGGCGACGTCCGCCGCGACCGACGGCGGTGCGGCACCGACTACACCCGCGAGGCGGAAGGCGACGCTCGACGCGAGCGTCGCCGGCACGTCCTCCGGGGGTTCCTCGACTCCGAGGTCGTCGGTCGGGAGGTCGAGCGCCTCGAGGGCCGCCTCGACCGCGTCCTCGACCTCCGAACGGAAGGCTCTGAACATACTCGCCGTTCAGCAACCGCGGCTAAAGGCCTTTCCGAACGGCCTCGGCCGGTCGCCGCGCGTTGCTCGGGAACGCCGATTCGATACCGCTATCGACGCATTTAGGCACTGCCGTGACCAATCTTGGAACGTCACTCGGGAACGTGATTGTCGCCCCCGACCTACCGTTCCATTTCTGTTACACATCTCATAGCCGTTATCCTTAACACGGCGGCCTCCCAACTCGAAGTAATGTCAGAATCGGTAGTCTCCGCCGTCGGGCACGACGAGTTGGCGGCGCTGAAGTTCGTCGCCCTCGCGGGTGCGCGGGCCGGTCCCGTGAAGATCTCCTGTTCGGATCTCGCCGGTCGTCTCGACGCGTCCAACCAGACCGCGTCGAGGCGGCTCCAGCGTCTCGAAGAGGTGGGCCACGTCGACCGCGACGTCGTCGCCGACGGGCAGTGGGTGTCGCTGACCGAGTCGGGCGAGGCGGCACTGCACCGAGAGTACTCCCACTACCGGCGCATCTTCGAGGGAACGGATCCCTCGACGGTCGAACTCGACGGCGTCATCACGAGCGGGATGGGCGAGGGGCGACACTACATCTCCCTGTCCGGTTATATGGAGCAGTTCGAGGAGCGACTCGGTTACGAGCCGTTCCCCGGGACGCTCAATGTCGACCTCGACGAGGAGAGCGTCCGTTCGCGCTCCGCGGTCTCGTCGCTCTCGGGCATTCCCATCGACGGCTGGGAAGACGAGGAACGGACGTTTGGTCCGGCAACGTGTTACGCGGCGACCGTCGAGTACGGGGGCGACGCCGCGGAGACGGCGCACATCATCGTCCCCGAGCGGACCCATCACGACGAGACCCAACTGGAGGTCATCGCGCCGGTCCGCCTCCGCGACGCGCTCGGACTGGAGGACGGCGACGTCGTCACTGTCAGCGTGGAGGCGGTTCGATGACCCGGACGACGACGGACGTTGCGCCCGACAGCACCGGGGAGACCGAGGCCGAACCGGCGACCGAGGCCGAACCGGCGACCGAGAGCGCCGTCGACCGAGCGATCGCCGCGTTTCAGCGTGGCGAACCGGTTCTCGTTCACGACGCCGCCGACCGGGAGGGAGAGACGGACATCGTTTACCCGGCTGGCGCCGTCGACGCCGACGCCGTGGTCCGACTTCGGAGCGACGCCGGGGGACTGGTCTGTACGGCCGTCTCCGACGACGTCGCCGACGCGCTCGGCCTTCCCTTCCTCGAAGACGAACTCGATCACCCGGCGGCCGCGGATCACGATCTCGGGTACGACGACCGCTCGTCGTTCTCCCTGCCCGTGAACCACCGCGAGACGTTCACCGGGATCACCGACGACGACCGCGCGCTCACGATTCGTCGCCTCTCGGCAGCCGCCGAGACGGCCCGACTCTCCGACGCCGACTACGACGCCTCGGACTTCGCGGCCGACTTCCGGACGCCGGGTCACGTCCACGTCCTCCGCGGTGCGCCGGAGCTACTCGCCGACCGCCGCGGCCACACCGAATTGGGTCTCGCGCTGGCCGAGGCGGCGGATCTCCCGCCCGCGGTCGTGGTCTGTGAGATGCTCGACGCGGAATCTGGGGGCGCTCGGACGCCGGCCGAGGCGCTCGAGTACGCCCGACGGAACGACCTCGTCTACGTCGAAGGCGCGGACGTCATCGAGCGACTGGCATAGTCAGCCGTCCAGCTCCCGCCAGCTTCGCTCGGGCTCCCAGCCGACCAGTCGCTCGGCCTTCGTCGTCGAGATCAGCGACTCGTGGTCCTCGAACGACCGGTTCGCGTCCGCGTCCGGGTACACCGCCTCGACCAGTTCGGCCGTCGGCGTCGACGTGGTCGTGTCGGCTGCGGCGGCCCAGAAGCGCTCGTGGCCCGAAAACGACGCCTCGGCGCAGTCTCGGATCAGCGCCGCGGCGTCAGCGCGGTGTAAGTACGAAAACAGCGTGTTGCGCGCGACGTGGAAGTCGCCGCGATCGCGGATGGCCGACACCGTACGGTCGGGCTCGACGAACTCGGCCCGCATCTCCGACTCGCTGGGCATCCACGGGAACCGCAGCGAGGCGATCGTTTCCGGCGCGTCGGCGCGGCGGGCGAATCCGTCGGCAACGATTTCGAGCGTCTGCTTGCCGATGCCGTACGGGTTCGACGGCGTGAGCCGGTGGGACTCCTCAACCGGCAGGGTGTCGATCCGCGCCGGACCGGGCTCGAACCCGCCGCCGATCACCGAGAGGCTCGACGCGAGAACGACGGTGTCGATGCCGAGCGCCTCCGCGGCTTCGAGGACGACGTAGGTGCTCGCGGCGTTGCTCTCGAAGACGACGTGGTCGGGATCGCCGCCGGGCTCCGACAGCATCCCGAGGTGGACGACGGCGTCGGCACGGGCGGTTGCGAGCGCGCCGTAGAGGTCGCCCGCGTCTGTCGCGTCCGCCCGGACGTTGCGGTCGGCGACCTCGGAACTGCCGCTCCGTGAGACGTTGACGACCTCGTATCCCGTTTCCTGGAGCGTTTCGACGGCGGTCGGCCCGATTCGCCCGGTCCCGCCCGTGACTGCGACAGTCGGATGGTCCATCCCGTTCGCCTACGCCCCCTCTCGCGTAAGAAGTTCGGGAATCCGGTTCGCCTACTGTTTTATACCCTAGGGTGCAACGCAGCACGTATGGGATTCGACGAGATGGACGTCGGCACGATCTGGCAGGACGGCTCGTTCGTCGACTGGGACGACGCGACGGTTCACGTCCTCACGCACGGCCTCCACTACGGGACTGGCGTCTTCGAGGGCGTCCGCTGTTACGACACCGAGAACGGCCCGGCGATCTTCCGCTGGGAGGAACACCTCGATCGCTTCTACCAGTCGACGCAGCCGTACGATATGGAGTTGCCCTACACCCGCGAGGAACTCACCGAGGCGACGCTCGAACTGCTCCGACGCGAGGGACTGGAGTCCTGTTACATCCGTCCGGTCGCCTTCTACGGCTACGGCTCGCTCGGCGTCGGTCCGAAGGACAACCCGGTCAACGTCGCCATCGCGGCGTGGCCGTGGGGCGCGTACCTCGGCGAGGAGGCGCTCGAACAGGGCGTCGACGTGATGATCTCCTCGTGGCGCAAGTACGCCTCCAGTCAGATGCCGACGAACGCGAAGACGACCGGCCTGTACGTCAACTCGCTCCTCGCTGGAGAGGAGGCCCGCCGGAACGGGTACACCGAGGCGATCGTCCTCAACAAGGAGGGCAACGTCGCCGAGGGCCCCGGCGAGAACATCTTCCTCGTTCGCGACGGCGAGATCTACACGCCCGGCCTCGCCGAGGGCATCCTCGACGGCATCACGCGCAACACCGTGATCGAACTCGCCCGCGAGCGCGGCTACACCGTCCACGACCAGGCGACCATCTCCCGCGGCGAACTCAACACCGCCGACGAGCTGTTCTTCTCCGGCACTGCGGCGGAGGTCACTCCGATCCGGAAGGTCGACAACGTCGTCATCGGCGACGGCTCCCGCGGCCCCGTGACCGAGGAACTCCAGCAGGCGTTCTTCGACCTCGTCGAGCGGCGCGACGACGCCCACGACGAGTGGTTCACGTACGTCTAAACATCCACCTTTTTGCGCCTCGGGTGCGCCTACGGCGCACCACCCGGCGCAAAAACCTGGAGGGAAAAGGACCCGCTCGCTCGGCCTGCGGCTTCGCTCGCGGTACTACTGCTCGACAGCGATAGTAGCGTTTGCAACGATTTCTCATCCGATCGCACGACAGCGTGCGATCGCGTGAGTGAAGACTTGCAAACGCTACTATACCTGCATATTCTTCATCGGCATCGAGGTCGTAGGGGCTGCCAGCGTCGACGACGAGGGGAGAGCCTCATCTCGATCGATTGATAGAGCAACTCTCAGTTGATGAGAGAGCAGACCTCTCTCGTCGCAGTGAGGTCGGTTACGCTCTCAAGCTCTCGTACCGCGAGCGAGGCCGCAGGCCGAGCGAGCGGGTCTTTTTCCCTCCAGGTTTTTGCGCGATGGGTTCCCGCAGCGGCGCGAAGCGCCGCGAGGAAACCCATCGTGGAAAAAGGTGGGTGTTTAGTCCTCCGTTCGCGCGTCGATGTCGATCGGTGCCGTCCGTTCCTCCTCGCCGAATCCGGCCGACAGCACGCGCGTCAGCGCCTCCTCGACGCTCTCGTCGACCTCGGAGATGTTCTCCGGTTCGACCTCCATCACGAATCCGGTCGTGATGTTCGGCGCGGTCGGCATGAACAGGACGACCCGACCGTCGGTCGTCGTCTTCCCGGTCTTGAACGCCGTCATCCGCATTCCCTGCCAGGGTTCCACCTTCACCGGCTTCTGGAGGTCGTCGGTGCCGGATACCGCGGTCTCGACCGCGAGCTTCGACGCGTTGTAGAGGACCCGAATGAGCGGGACGCGGTTCATCGCCCCGTCGAGGTACGTCTCGAACAGCCGGCCGACCGTCGTCCGCATCAGGTAGCCGATCGAGAGCACGAGCATCACGAAGACGACGACGGCGACGACGAAGCCGAGCGGTTCGTCCAGTCGCCTGATGACGGGGAGATCGACGATCCTGGAGTACAGGTAGTTGAGGACGAGCAGAATGACGAGGACCGGCGTCAGAACGATCAATCCGCTTGCGAAGTCTCGCCTCCAAGAGGACATCTGTCGGGAGGTACGTCTCACTGAAGGCTTAAAGTGACTGGTGTCGTCCCATTCTCCACCCGGCCGACCCTCCCGGTCCGATGCGACGAATCGGGGACACTTTTGTCCCCGCCGCCGGACTCGACACCTATGCTCGACCTCGTCGCCGTCGCGTTCTGGGCGATGCTCCCCGCGTACGTGCCGAACAACGCCGCCGTCCTCGCCGGCGGGGGCGCGCCGATCGACGGCGGCCGAACGCTGGGCGGCCGCCGGCTCCTCGGCGACGGCAAGACCTGGCGCGGCACGGCGGTCGGAACGCTCGTCGGCGTCCTCCTCGCTCAGGCGCTGAACCTCCTCGCTCCGGCCGTCGCTCGGGCGGTCGGCGTCGACCTCCCGACGTTTCCGCTCGCCGCGGCCGTCGGCCTCGCGCTCGGCGCGATGCTCGGCGATATCGGCGCGTCCTTTCTCAAACGCCGAACGGGTCGCGAACGCGGTGCCGCCTTCCCCGTCGTCGACCAGCTCGACTTCGTCGCCGGCGCGCTCGTCTGCACCGCCGTCCTCGACTTCGCGTGGTTCACCGGTACCTTCACGCTCCCGGTCGTCGGGGTCGTCGTCGTTCTCACGCCCGTGCTCCACGTCGCGACTAACGGCGTCGCGTACGTCCTCGGCCTGAAGGACGAGCCCTACTAACGAACCACCTTTCTGACGCGGTGGGTTTCCTCGCTCACTGCGTTCGCTGTGGGCCCCCCCAACCCCGTCTTGCTGAGCGAGCCTCGCGGTACGGACCAGTGAAACAAAACCCGCCCGTGTTCTTTGACCCGTTCAGTCCAGCCCGGAAATCGAGCACTTTGTGCGCCGGTCTACGACACTAACTCAGTTAATCAAAAATAGCGCGGTTGGTAAAATGCTGTCAGTTGAAACTGTCGGGGAACGTTAGTCAGGGTATCCTATGAAAATAAGTAATCTGCTCGCGTCCCTCGAAGACGAACTCACGTTTCCGATCGATCAGGATTCAGTCATCAAGCAGGTCGGCGCAGCCGAAATCCAGGCTCCCGACGCTCAGGAAACTGAAACGGTCTCTACGATCATCGGCCCCCTCGGGCAGGAAACGTACGATTCGGCCGACGAGTTGTACACGACCATCATCGGTAACGTAAGCGAGGAGTACATCGGACGCAAATTCTACGACGACCGTGGTGGTAATCTCTCCGAAGCGACGGCAGGACCAACGGACGAAGTCAACGTTTCGTTCTGAGGAGTGCGTCGTCGCTGGCACGGTGGGTACCCGTTGCCGACCGCGTCGGGTCGTACCCTCCTCTTATTGACGCTTCTGTGAGAACTATACATCAATATATTGAATAATATCAATAAGTCCGCCGCTCGATTCGCAACCCAGATCTCACAGGTAATTCGATTTCACAGGCGTGAAAAATCATTTTGAATGATTCTATGATACTCCTCCTGCTTTCTTTCTCTCCCGTCGCCTCCGCTCGGAATCGTCCCGTTTAAGCGACTCCCCCGCGGTTTCACACGCAATGACGAACGACGAACTCATCGCGGCGCTGCGCGACGCCGACGCGGTCAAGTTCGGGGAGTTCGAGCTCTCCCACGGCGGCACCTCCGAGTACTACGTCGACAAGTACCTCTTCGAGACCGACCCCCACTGTCTCCGGTTGATCGCCGAGGCGTTCGCCGAGGAACTCTGCGGCGAGAAACTCGCGGGCGTCGCCCTCGGTGCGGTCCCGCTCGTCGCCGTCACGAGCGTCGAGACCGACACGCCGTACGTCATCGCCCGAAAACAGGCCAAGGAGTACGGGACGGGCAACCGCATCGAGGGCCGCCTCGCCGAGGGCGAGGAGGTCGTCGTCCTCGAAGATATCGCGACGACAGGGAAAAGCGCGCTCGACGCCGTCGAGGCCCTCCGCGACGCCGGTGCGGTAGTCGACCGCGTGCTCGTCGTCGTCGACCGCCAGGAGGGCGCGCGGGAGCGACTCGCGGAGGCCGACGTCGAACTCGACGCGCTCGTGACCGCGGACGACCTCCTCGACGACGAACACGCTTCCTGACGGCCCCCGCTCCGTCCGCTCCCACCCCTTTCACTTCCGCGCGTCACTGTCACGAGCGTCGAAGGCCCGTCCTCACCGAACCTAATCCACGTTTGTGGTCTTTTTCGAGAGAATTCGTATCGATATATTCATACTTGCGAAACCTCGCAGGTCAGTATATGAACAGAGCGGAGAAAGCGGCCCTCCAGTTACAGTCGGTTGCGGTTCTGCGGATGCTCAAGGAGACCCGGACGTACGACGAACTCGCCGATCTCACGGGCCTGCCGGCGGGTGACCTCAACCGCTACGTCAACGGCCACGTCCTCCCCGGCGCGGAACGGGCGCGGGAAGTCGTCGACGGCGTCGGCCGCGACGCGTTGGCGACGGAACTGCGCGCCCGCGTCGAGTTCGACGACGGCGGCTACGTCGACAACTCCGGGGTCGTCTTCGATCAGTCCTTCCTCGACCTCGTCGCCCCCGTCGCCGCCAACGCGCTCGGCTTCGAGCGGCCGGACGTCGTCCTGACGGCCGCCACCGACGGCATCACGCTGGGCGCGGCGATGGCGAGTTACTTCGACGCCCGCGTCGCGTACGCGAAGAAGTCGAAGGAGACGGCCGTCGAGGAGTTCATCGAGTCGCGACAGCGACTCGCCTCCGGCATCGAACTCACCTACTACCTCCCCGAACGGGCGCTCTCCGGCGGGGAGAACGTCCTAATCGTCGACGACCTCATCCGCTCGGGCGAGACCCAGGAGCTCTTGCTCGACATCGCGACGCAGGCCGACGCCGACGTCACCGGCGTCTTCACGCTCATCGCGGTCGGCCAAGAGGGGATCGACCGCGCCCGCGAACTCACCGACGCCCCGGTCGGCGCGCTCACGACGTTCGACGCCGAGTGAGTCGGCGGCGGTCGCTCGACCGGTTGTAGGGAGGGGTTCTCGAATCGACGATGAAAACGCTTATCGAGTGGTTTCTGGTTATGCTCAGACGTGCATTATGGGACTCGCTGAATCCGTCGCAGGCTACTTCGATGTACAAGAACACGGATCGTCCGTCCGGACCGAACTCCTCGCCGGGCTGACAACCTTCCTGACGATGTCGTACATTATCGTGGTCAATCCCGCGATAATGACCGACAATCCGAACACGGAGCTGGTGGAAGGGATCGTCATCGAGGGCTTCTCGACGGGCGAAATCCAGTCGATGCTCGCTATTGTCACGATCCTCGCGGCGGCCACGGCGACGTTCGTGATGGCCGTCTACGCGAATCGACCGTTCGCGCAGGCCCCGGGGCTCGGGCTCAACGCGTTCTTCGCGATCACTGTCGTCGGGATCCTCGGCGTCCCGTGGCAGACCGCACTCGCCGCCGTCGTCGTCGAGGGGATTATCTTCATCATTCTCACGGCGATCGGCGCGCGCGAGTACGTCATCAATCTGTTTCCGAAACCCGTGAAATTCGCGGTCGGGACCGGTATCGGACTGTTTCTCGCGCTGATCGGCCTGCAGGCGATGGGAATCGTCGTCGACGACCCGGGCACGATGGTTGGCCTGGGATCGATCGCCTCCGACCCCGTGGCTATCGTCTCCGTGCTCGGGCTGTTCTTCACGCTCGCACTCTACGCTCGTGGGGTCCCCGGATCGATCATCATCGGCATCGTGGTAACGACGATCGTCGGCTGGGCTGCGACCGCGTTCGGGCCGGTCGCGGCCGACGCCGGTCTCGTGGCCGGTTCGACGTCGGCCACGTACGACATCACGCCGCTCGCGGGCGCGTTCGTCTCCGGCTTCGGTAACGTCGAGGCGTTCTCCTTCGCACTCATCGTCTTCACCTTCTTCTTCGTCGACTTCTTCGACACCGCCGGCACGCTCGTCGGTGTCGGACAGGCGGGGGACTTCCTCGACGAGAACGGGGACCTCCCCGACATCGACAAGCCGCTGATGGCCGACGCCGTCGGGACGACCGTCGGCGGGATGCTCGGCACCTCGACGGTAACGACGTTCATCGAATCCGCAACGGGCGTCGAGGAGGGCGGTCGAACCGGCCTGACAGCGCTCACCGTCGCCGCGCTGTTCGTCGCCTCCTTGGCGATCGTCCCGCTTGCGACCTCCATCCCGCAGTACGCCTCACACATCGCGCTCGTCGTGATCGGCGTCGTGATGATCCAGAACGTCGTCGACATCGACTGGAGCGAGTTGACGAACGTGATCCCGGCCGGCCTGACGATCCTGGTGATGCCGTTCACCTACTCGATCGCGTACGGCATCGCCGCGGGCATCGCCTCGTATCCGATCGTCAAATTCGCTGCGGGCGAGAGCGAGGACGTCCGAGTCGGACACTGGGTGCTCGCCGCGGCGTTCGTCGTCTACTTCGTCGTCCGGACGGGTGGCGTCCTCGCCGCGCAGGTGTAACAGGCGAACGACCGGTGGGTCGGCGTGCCCCGCCGCTCTGCCGCTGCTCACCACTGTGGACCGCAAGAGATTCATCCTCCACCGCCGCACCCACATATGTGAATCTGCCCTCGATTTCCCGAGCGAACGCCGCTCGACTCGTCGCCCTCCTCGTGGTCGTCTCCCTCCTCGCGCCGTCGGCCGTTTCGGCGCTGGCGTACGATCCCGCCGAGGAGACGGACCTAGAGCGCGGCAACATCACGAGTCCGGCGAACAACTCGACCGTCATCAGCGTTCAGGGATTCACCTTCCGGGGCAATACGAACGCGAAGAAGCCCGCCAGACTCGTCTCCGTCGACGAACGGGGGAACCTCGAGTGGACCCACGACGACAACGTCGGCGGCAACGCCTGGTTCTTCGACGTCGACCCGCTCCCGAACGGGAACCTGCTCGTCTCCTCGCCGCGCGCGGGCGATACGGTCCTCTTCGAGTTGGATCCCGACACCCGCGAGCGCGTCTGGCAGGAACGCTTCAATATGACGGACACCCACGACGTCGCGTACCTCGGTGACGACCGCATCGCCATCGCGAACATGCGACAGTGGAACGAGTCCGCGGGCAGAAGCGACGACCGGGTCGTGGTCTACAACCGCTCCTCCGGGGAGTTCACCTGGGAGTGGTACTTCCGGAACCACTACCCCGAGAGCACCGACGGCGGCTACAGCAGCGACTGGACGCACGTCAACGACGTCGACAAGGTCGGCGAGGACCGTCTGCTGCTCTCTCCGCGCAACTTCGATCAGGCGATCGTCGTCGATATGGAATCCAAGGAGATCGTCGAGCGCCTCGGCAGCGACGACGACTACTCAGTGATGCGCGAACAGCACAACCCCGACTGGCTGCTGAGCGAGGACGGGAACCCGACGATCCTCGTCGCCGACAGCGAGAACAACCGCGTCGTCGAGTACGCGAAGGAAGACGGCGAGTGGGTCCGGACCTGGGAGGTCGGCTCGAACACGCTCACGTGGCCGCGGGACGCCGATCGGCTCCCCAACGGCAACACGCTCGTCACCGACACCCTCAACCACCGCGTGATGGAGATCACGCCCACCGGTGAGGTCGTCTGGGAGTACTACGCGACCTGGGGCCCCTACGACGCCGAACGGATGGGAACCGGCCCCGAGTCGTCCGGGCCGACGATCCGCGATATGAACGCCAGCGGCACGTACCCGATCACCGGGAGCGCGAACCTCACCGCCGGCGGCAACGACAGCGTCGGCTTCGACGGTCGGATCCGGGCCACCTTCGCTGGCACGCCCATCGAGGGCCCGATGAACGAGTTCGCGACCCGCTGGGCGCACGTGACGCCGTGGCTCCGCCCCGTCTGGATGTCCGGGTGGGACTTCGTGTGGACGATTACCGCCGCCCTCGTCGGCGCCGTGTGGGTGAGCGGTGAACTGATCGCGGGGCGTCGAAAGATCGTCGCGGGCGCTCGTCGGCTCGCCGCAGCGGTACGGCAACTCGTCGATCGGTAATCGCTTTTCCATCCACCGGTCCGTCGACTATCGTGCGTTTCTCGCGCACTCGACCACGTGACTCTTTAGGACTCCTGCGCTAGCTGACGGTGATGTCAGATCTCGTCCTGTACGAAACCGCGGGCTGCCCGTACTGCGCGAAGGTGACGGACAAACTGAACGAACTCGGTTTGGAGTACGAGTCGGTGATGGTCCCCTCCGCGCACAGCGAACGGACCGAGGTAGAAGCGATCAGCGGCCAGACCGGCGTCCCGGTCCTCGTCGACGAGGCCAACGGCGTCGAGGGAATGTCCGAGAGCGACGACATCGTCGAGTACCTCGAAGAGACGTACGGCGAGGCGGCGAACTGAGAACGCGGCGACGACACGGCGGAACGCGTCCGAACGGATCGCAATCGATCGCCGATGGTGGGGTCGCTCTTCTATTCGACTACCGTTCACCGAGGGGACCGACTCGACAGCCGTTCTGAGGAATTCCCTACGCTTCGGACGGTTCCTGTGACCGATCGCGGATGAGGTCGCGGATCTCGTCGGGGTCGTTGATGTCGGCGAGTTCCTCACAACTGACGAGGGCGGTACCCTCGACGGACTCGCGCTTCGACTGGTCCTCGGTGAAGTAGACCGAGCGCGTCTGCGTGACCTCGCCGAGCGATGACATAATCCGCGCGCGCTTCTCCGCGCTGCGGGTGAACGCGGAGTGGCCGGTGAGCATCGGCGTGAAGTCCCGCCGGCGCTCGTCGTCCTCGCTGACCGCCTTGAAGGGCGCGCGGGCGGTCGGGTGGACGGTGAACCCCGCCCGCGTCAGGACGTGGACGACGTGTTCGTCGTCGGATTCGGGATCGGGGTCGTCGGGCGTCGGCTCGGCGTCGCGGACGTCCTCGGCCCCGTCCATCACCTCGACGGGGCTCGAGAACGGCTGATCGAACATCTCCTCGAGTTGGATCGCCACCTCGATGCTCGCGTTCATTCCGTCCTCGTACTTCGAGACGGTCCGCCGCGAGACGCCGAGTTCCGTCGCTAACTGGCCGAGACTCCACCCGCGTTCGCGGCGCTCGTCCGACAGGAGATCACCGTCGATATTGACGTAGAGGCCGCCCGGCGCGGCGTAGATGAGCGGCGGCACACCTTCGATGAACAGGTCCATCGCCGTGTCGGGGTTGAACACCGGCACGCCGTGTCGGAAGTACACGACGCCCGGCTTCAGATCCTCGTCGCGCGTCCGCAGCCCGACGACCATCGGCGTCGCGTCGAGGTAGGTGCCCAGCCGTCGCATCTCCTCGCCGGTCGTCCCGTCGAACGCGTCGATGTTGCCGAGTATCTTCAGGAGCACAAGGTCCTCGCCTCGCCTCGCGGCGATGTCGAAACTCTTCGGTCGGATCGCACAGCGCTCGCTGACGAGGAATCCGGCGTCCTCGAGCATCGCCGTGACGTTTCCGACTAGCGCGGACCGTGACATAAAGGGGTATAGGCGATTCAGCGCATATATGCGTTGTGCCGTCCATCCGCTACAGCGACGTCCAGTCGGGCGATTCTGACGCGCTCCCGAAAGTCGTTAGCCGTCGCGTCGACTACGTCCGATCGATGACGATCATCGGCCTCGACGACACCGACTCCCGCGAGCGTGGGATGTGCACGACGTACCTCGCGACGCGGCTGGCCGAGGCCATCGACGAGGCGGGCGGTGCGGTCGACAGACGGCTCTTGATCCGGCTCAACCCCGCGGTCGAACACAAGACCCGCGGCAACGCCGCGCTCGCGATCCACACCGACATCGACTCCGAGCGGGCGCTCGACCTCGCCGTCGCCGAACTGGAACCCCTCGCCGAGGTCGACGACCCACGGACGAGTCCCGGCGTCGTCGTCGCCGACGACGAACCCGCGGCAGTTCCGGACGCCGTCGCCGAGTTCACCCGACGGGCGATCCGAGAGCTCCTCGATCCGACGGACGCGCTCGAACTCCTCGACGAAGCGGGCTACCGCCACCGCGGGTGGGCCGGCGGCCGCGGCCGGATCGGCGCGCTCGCCGCCGTCGGCTCGTGGGCCGCCCTCGACCAGTGGACCTACGAGCACATCGCCTACCGGGAGTTCGACCGCTGTGGAACGCCCCGAGACGTCGACGAGGACTCCGTCTTCGAGGCCGCAGAGTGCGCCTATCCCGACGCGTGGGACACGGTCGACCGCGTCGAGGCGCAGGCCGTCTGCGTCCCGAACGCGCCGGGGCCGATCATCTACGGGATCCGCGGCGACGACGCCCGCGTCGTCTCGGATCTGGCCGGTCGGATCGAGAGCGAACCCGTCGAGCGAACGGCGACGTTCCTGACGAACCAGGGTACCGACGTGCACCTGCGAGACGGCGCGCTGGGTGACCTCCGCGACGGCCGCGCCTACCGAGTCGACGGCACCGTCGCGAGCGACCCGGAGACCCGTCGCGGCGGTCACGTCTTCTTCCAGCTCCGCGACCCGAACGCGGTCGACACCCACATCGACTGCGTCGCCTTCGAACCGACGAAGCGCTTCCGGGACCGCGTCCGAGCACTCCGTGTCGGCGACGACCTCACCGTCTGCGGCGAGGTGGGAAGCGGCACGCTCAAACTGGAGAAGTTCGCCGTTCGATCGCTGCGACGGACCGAGGAGACGAACCCGACCTGCCCGGAGTGCGGCCGCTCGATGGCGAGCGCCGGTCGGGATCAGGGCTACCGCTGCCGAGACTGCGGGACGTCGCGGTCGAGTCCCGAAACCGTCGACCTCGACCGTGACCTCGAGACCGGCTGGTACGAGGTCCCGCCGTGTGCGCGCCGCCACATCGCGAAACCGCTGATCCGGGGCGGCTTCGACGCGCCGGTCCATCCCGAGCGGTGAGTCACTCAGACTCCGATCTCCTGATCTCGGCGCGGTGAGTCGATGAGAGTTCCGATCTCCTGATCCCGGATCGGTGAGTCGATCAGTGGCGTGCGGGGTCCCGCAGTCTCACTCCTCGACCACCAGAATCTCCGTGTTCGCCCGGCGGTCGACGTACTGGCTCCCGGACGGCGGCTTCACGTCGACGACGAGCGTTCCGGTCTCCTGATTCGCCCGGGTGTCGGGATCGACGGTGACGCTCGCGACCCCGTTCGCGTCCGATTTCGCGGTCACCACGCCGTCCATCTCGGCGCTGCCGTCCTTGACGACCACCGTCGCGCCCTCGACGCCGTCGCCGTCGTCGTCGACCACGACGAGTTCGAGTTCCTGCTCGCCGGGCTCCACCACGTCGGGTGTGGGACGAACGTCGAGCTCGGAGACGGCGAGTCCCTGCACCCCCGAGAGCATATTCAGCATCACGCTCATCGTGGCGACGCCGACCACGAGGGCGATCACGAGTCTGATCGGCAGTCCTTCGATCGCGCGGTCGTCGCCGGCGAACCGTCGGAGTTCGTCGAACATACCGGCCGTGGTCCCGTCCCCGCATATAAACGCTCGCCCGAGGGTTCAAGTCGGGGAACGGGACCACTCCTGCCGATGCACACCGAAGTCCTCGGCCGATCCGACGACGGAACGAGCGCGGCCGCCGAAACGAGTGCCGACCGCGTCGCAGTCGGGGCCGACGCGGCGGCCTTCGCCGGCACGCTCGGCCACCACCGCGCCCGGGACGGGAGTCGCGGCGCCCCCGTGGCGATCGACTTCGACCGCCCGCACGCCGCGCTCGTGGTCGGCAAGCGCGGCTACGGGAAGTCCTACACGCTCGGCGTCCTGGTCGAGGAGGCGACGCGGACGCCGGGCGTCGCGCCCGTCGTGATCGACCCGATGGGCGTCTTTCGGGGACTTGCGGCCGACGCCGCGGGCGATCTCGTCCCGGCGCGCGTGATCGACGATCCGACGATCCGCGCCGACGCCATCCCGCCGGCGCGGTGGCCCGCGCTCGTCGGGACCGATCCCGACCGTCCCGTCGGCGCGCTCGTCTGGCACGCCGCAGAGACGGCCCCGACGCTCGACGGGATGCGCGAGACCGTCGCCGACTCCGACGCCGGCGGCGACGTCCGGCGCGCGGCAGCCAACCGACTCCGCCGGGCTGCGGAATGGAACGTTTTCGACCCGGCGGGCCCCGACGCCCGCGCGCTGGCCGACGGCGCGGCGACCGTTCTCGACTGTTCCGGTCTCGACGACGCGCCGTCGAACGCCGTCGCTGCTGGCGTCGCGGCCGCGCTGTACGACGCTCGCCTCGGCCGACCCTCGACTGGGGAGACCGACACACCGGGCATCGACCGGCTGCCGTGGCTCTTTATCGACGAGGCGCACGTCTTCTTCCAGGGCGTCGCGAGCGCGTCGCTCCGGGCGATCCTCACCCGGGGCCGTGCGCCCGGCGTCTCGCTCGTCGCCGCGACGCAGCGTCCGAGCGCGCTTCCCGAGGTCGCCGTTTCGCAGTCGGATCTCCGCGTCGTCCACCGTTTGACCGCCGGCTCCGACGTCCGCGCGCTCGCCGCTGCCGACCCGTCGTACCTCGACGCCGACCTCGCCGAGTCGATGCCGACGGCCCCCGGCGAGGCGCTCGTCGTCGACGACACTGCGGAGGCGACCCGGACAGTCGCCGTTCGGACGCGAGACACGCCGCACGGCGGATCGAGCCCGCGTGCCTCTGCTGCGGCACGCGCGATCGAAACTGCTGAGTGAACGCCCGCGGGAGTGTCGGCGATGGCAGACCGTCTGGTCCCGGTGCTCGTCGCGCTCGGCGGATTCCTGGGAGCGACGTCGCGGTATCTCCTCGGGACGGTCGTCGCCGGATCCGAGGGGACGCTCCTCGCCAACGTCCTCGGGAGTTTCGTGTTGGCACTCGCAATCGGTGTCGTTCGGTCGACTCGGCTCCGCTTCTTCCTGATGACCGGGCTCCTCTCCTCGTTCACGACCTACAGCACCTTCGCCGCCGAGACGGCTTCGCTCGGACCGGCACTCGGAGCCGCGAACGTCGCCGCCAACTACGCGCTCGGGTTCGCCGCCGCGTTCGTCGGACTGGTGGCCGGGAGGCGGTGGACGTGACGGGGAGTTTCGCGGTCCTCGTCGGATCGCTTCCGCTTCCACTCCTTGTCGGTCTCGGCGGCGCGCTCGGCGCGCTCGGTCGCTACGCGGCCGACGCGGCGCTCGGCGGCGGTCGACGGAGCACCGTCGCCGTCAACGTCATCGGGAGCGTCGCGCTCGGCGCGCTCGTCGCCTCGTCGCCGTCTGACGCGACGCTCGCGCTCGCTGGAACCGGCTTCTGTGGTGCGTTCACGACGTTCTCGTCGTTCGCCGTGAACGTCGTCCGGGCGGCCGACACGGGGGACTACCGACTCGCCGCCGCCGACGCCCTCGGCACGCTCGCGACGGCGCTCCTCGGCGTCGGGATCGGCTGGTGGCTCGCAGGGTTTTGGTAGTTCGACGGGGTCGCTCGGCGACGAGACGCCTCGCTGGAGGTCGAAAATCAACGCGCCCGCGGCGGGATTTGAACCCCGTCCAGACGTTCCTGCTCGCTCACTGCGTTCGCTGTGCGGGCGTGCGACTGCTGGTGTTCAAATCCCGCGTTCGTCGCACACCGATATCACGAGTGAGTCGCGGAGATGAAACTCCGCGACGCGTGAAATCGAAGAAGCGCCCGAGGCGGGATTTGAACCCCGGTCGTCCCGCTTCGCTCCACTCCCTGGTTCAAATCCCTTGGAGTCGTTTTGCCGACGCTGGACTCACTCGTCGCTTCGCTCCTCGTTCGTATTCACGTCGGCAAAAAGCGCCCGAGGCGGGATTTGAACCCTGCCCAGACGTTCCTGCTCGCTCACTGCGTTCGCTGCGCGGGCCTGCGACTGCTGGTGTTCAAATCTCGCGTTCGTCGCACACCGATTTCACGAGTGGGTCGCGGAGATAAAACTCCGCGACGTGTGAAATCGAAGAAGCGCCCGAGGCGGGATTTGAACCCGCGTCACGACCGTGACAGGGTCGTATGATGGGCCACTACACCACCCGGGCACACATCGGAGCAAAACCAACGCCCGAGGCGGGATTTGAACCCGCGTCACGACCGTGACAGGGTCGTATGATGGGCCACTACACCACCCGGGCTTGCTCCACTTCCCCGTAACCCGGTAGTCTAATTAAGACTTATCATCTGACGGCGGCGTGGGAGCGATCACCGAAGACCGATCGCAACGTCCCGCGACGGTCGACGTAGGTATCACGGTACTCGGCCACGTCGACTGACCGTCCGGCAGTCGCGTCGGCGTCGTGTCGACGCGACAGAAAGATCGGCCGAAGAAGTCGTTTCGGAACCCGATGGCTGTCGAGAGTCGAGGACTCCGCTCAGTCGTCCGCGGGAGCGGCGGCGGCCGCTTCCTCTGCCTCTCGCTCTTCTTTCTCCTCTTTCTCTTTCTTGTTCTTGATCTTCTTCAGGCGGAATATCTCCTCGCGCTCCTGCTCTTCGAGCTTCTGCTCGATGTACTCCTTGTTCTCGTTGAGTTCGGGGAGCAGTTTGAATTCGAGGGCGTTCACCCGACGCTTGGTCGTCTCGATCTCTTTGAGCATCTTCTTCATCGCCGTCTCGACCTCCGCGGCGAGGATGATCGTTTCGAGGAGTTCCTCGTAGGCGTCGGCGGCTTCGTCGATCCGCGCCGAAGAGCCGAGCAGCCCGTACCCGCGCTGATCGAGGCTCTTTCTGACGCGCGAGGACTCGATCTGCGGGACGACGACGCCCATAATGTTCTTCGACTGGGTCGTGATCTCGGGGTGCTCTTTGAGCGCCGCGGCGGCCCCGCGGACGGCGACGTCGCCCTCCATCGCCCGCGCCATATTGATCTTCTTCTGGGCGGTCTCGTAGTTCCCGTCAAGCTCCGAGCGGACGTCCTGTGCCTGATCCAGGATGTCCATAAACTCCATAATGAGGCCGTCGCGCTTCTGTTCGAGCGTGTCGTGGCCCCGCTCGGACAGTTCGATGCGATCCTCGATCGCCATCAGGTTCTTGCGGGTCGGTTTGACGTCTTTGGCCATCTTGTAGGAGGCTAGTGAACCGAGCGTGTTAACCTTTTACTGTTCGTCCACGAGACGGGCGAGACCGGCGTTCTCCGCCCAGTCCATCCACGTCACGATCGCGACGTGCGGGAGCGTCAGAACGGAAATAAAAACCAGATAGAGCGCCGCGGCCGCCCGGAGATCCGTCTGCGTCCCGACCGCCACGTCGGCCGCGACGACGCCTCCCGGGAGTGCGACGTCGCCCGCAACTGCGATAGCCAGAAGCAGCAGGACGGCGACGGCCGTCAGCGGGAGCGCGTCGCGTCCCACCCGCATCAGTGCCGGGACGGGTCCTCTCTCGGCGAACGTCGTCCGGGCGGTCGGATCGACCGCGATCAGCCTGGCGATGTGACGGAGCGAGTGCCACACGCAGAAGTACACGCCGACGGCGAAGAGCGGCGGGACGAGGAGGAAGAAGCCCCACAGGAGGGCCGTCTCGCCCGCATCGAGGTACCAGACGCGGCCCCCGCTTCGCCGCCGCCCCGCGAGCAGCGTCGCGACGGTCAGCAGTGCGAACCCGCCGCCCAGCGTTCCTCGAACCGTCGGCGACAGGAGCCACGCGGCGTCCAGTTCGGAACCGAACAGCGCGACCCACGCCCCGACGACGACCCGGTACTCCGCCGGGTGGGCCAGAAGCGGAACCAGCATCGGGAGTCCACCCCGCACGAGCAACGTTCCGACCCGGACGCCGCGGCCGTCGAGGTGGCTCGCGCCGATCGCATCGAGCGCGTAGACGTCGCCCTGCCCCCAGTGGAACCACGTCAGTGCCACGAACAGCGCGGCCGACGCGACCGGGAGGGCCCACCACAGGAGTCCGTAGGCGCTCCCGAGAACGAGATACAGGACCCCGACCGCGAGGATCGACGCAGCCGTGGGTCGACGGCCGGCGGCCCGCGCCGGTGCCAGGTGGTCGACCGCGCCGTGCGGCAGGCCGAAGACCGCCAGGCTCACCGCCAGCGGGCCGTATCGGAGCCACCGCGGGAGCGTCTGCGATCCGGTGAACGCGGTCGCGATCGCCCAGACAAGCGTGATCCCCCCGATGACGACCCAGGCCGGCCGGACGCCGACGCGCCGCATCACTGACGCGGCGATCGAGCCGCGGCTCCCCGGGGTTTCGACGGCGCGTGACGGCATCGACTCGCCGCGTCCGACCGACCCGTTCTCGCCGTGTCCGGTCGGCTCGTCCATTTTCTCAGTCGCCGCGGTCGACTGTCGCTTCGGATCTGTTCGTCGATCGATGACTCGCCGTCGAATCGCCGTCGAGCCGGGTCACCACCAGTCGGTAGAGCACGAGCCCCTGCACGACGAAGAGGTTCGTCACGAGGAAGAACGTCGCCTCCTCGACCGGGAGGCCGGCGACGGTGATCCCGGTCGTGTACTGCCCCGAGAGCACCCAGATGCCGTACTCGATGGCGATCCGGTCGACGACACACAGATACAGTGTCGGGAGCAGCGTCCCGAGGGCGACCGTCCGCCGTCGCGCCCACAACTGCGGCGCGCCGACGACCCACTGCAGCGCCAACACCGGCGCGGCCCACGCGAGTATCGCGCCGAGGTAGAACGTCCCGTCGGCACCGAGTGACTGCCACCCGACGAGGCCGAGCACCGCCGCGACCACCAGCGCACCCCCTCGCCACGCGACGGGCCTCGAAGCCTTGGGCCACCCCGTCGGGAAGTCGAGGTGTGCGAGCCACAGCGCCGTGATCCACGGCTGTACCAAGATGAACAGGTACTCCTCGATCGGGGCGTGTCCCAGCGTCAGGAGCGTCGTTCCGTCGCCGTACCACCACACGCCGCGGGCGATGAGGTAGTTGTCCCACGGCGTCGTGTACGCCAGCGCGACGACTGTGATGATTACTACTCCCGCCCAGTAATTCCGCCATCCCTCGCCGAGCGCCGCGCTGCTCTCCGCGACCCGCGTCCGACTCACGAAGCCCGTCGCACACAGAAACAGCACGGCGGGGAGCAGGAACGCGAGGTGGAACTGTAGGTACGTGAACTGGATAGTCATCGGTTGTCTCCGCGGAGTCGCCCGGTCCCGTGCTCCGGATACGATACCGGCAGTCTCCGTGCCGTTCGTCGAGCGCGGCTCGCGCCGTGCCGTTTCGGGTAGGTCCGAACGCTCCGATCAAAGAGGTTGCGGCCGCGACGATCAGTCGGTCGGTTCCGGATCGGGACTCACCGAGCCGGCGGCGTCGAGCACTTCGCGGCTCGACAGCAGGATGATACCGAATCCGACCTTCGCGACCAGGTTCAGTATCTTAAACCCCGGCCGTCTCGACACACTGCAGGACGATCTGCCGTCACAAAACGCGTGTGCCTCCTCTCACAACCGTCGCCACCCGGCGTAGCCGAGGAGAGCGACGAGCCCCGTCGCGAGCACCGACGCGAGCGGCGTGGGGAGCGACCCGCTCGTGGTCGCCCCGCCGACCGCCTCGCTCGGCGCGAGCGTGGCGGAGAACCCCGTCAGATCCGTGCCGACGCCCCACTCGGCGACGGCACCCTCCGTGCTGTCGGCCGGGATCGCCGTGTCGGCCAACGCGTAGCCGTCGGGCGCGACGAGCACGAACGGGCGATCGGGTCGGAAGCCGCTCGCGAACGGTTCCTCGACGACGAGGCGGTCGCCGTCGACAATCGCGAGGTTCGACCACGACGCCGACAGCGTGACGACGCCGACGCCGTCGGCCGTCGTGACCTCGGCGTCGGCGTCGGAGACGGACATCTCACGGCCGATCTCGCTCGCCGTTCGATTCGCGACCCGGGACAGCCGCTCGTCGAACCGCTCGGTCACGTTCCCCGTCTCCCCGCGGAGTCGGTCGAACGCGGCCTGGTCGCTCTCGTCTTCGAGGTCGTAGGTGAGCGAGAGCGACACCGTCGCGTCGCCGTCGTTCTCCAGTTCGACGACGAACGCAGACCGATCCTCGGCGACCGCGTCCTGCGCGCCGACCGCGGCCGGCACGACGGCCGTTCCGATCAGCAGCGCCGCGACGACGCCCGCGACGAGTCGTCCCCGTTCGGCGATCACTCGTCTCCCTCCCGGTCGTCGTCTTCGTCAGCCTCCTCGCTGTCGTCCGATTCGTCACCGTCGGTTTCCTCGGAGCCGTCGTCCGCGTCGCTCTCGTCGAACTCGAACTCCAGTTCGCCCTCGCGGTCACCGTCTTCGACAACGATCTCGACCTCGTCGGCGTCGGGCAGGGTCACCGTGAGCTGCCCGTCCACGTCGGTCGATCCGACACCCTCGTCGTCGATCTCGACGTCGGCCCCGGCGACGGCACCGTCGCCGTCGGTCACTTCGAGCGTCACCGTCGCGCCCGGGGCGAGATTACCGGAGACGACGTCGATGCCGAGCGTCTCTTCCCCGTCCTCGACGCCGTCGGTGTCGTCAGCGTCGTCTTCCGCATCGTCGGCGTCTTCCGCATCATCGCCGTCTTCTGCATCACCTTCCGCATCGCCGGTGTCGTCAGCGTCGTCCTCCGCATCGCCGGTGTCGTCAGCGTCGTCCTCCGCATCGCCGCCGTCTTCCGCATCATCTTCTTCGTCGTCCTCCCGCTCCCGGTCGTCGACGTCACGCTCCTCGACGTCGACCTCATCGAGTGCGAGTGCACCGTCCGCACCGACCTCGAACTCCAGTTCAGCCTCGAACGCGCCCTTCACGAGGGTCACGTCCAGTTCGTCGTCGCCGGTCGACGGCGCGGCGAACGACAGCGTCCCGTTCTCGCCGGTAGTGCCGACTCGCTCGCCGCCGGCCAACACCGTCACGTCGGCGACGCCCTCGCCGTCGTAACCGACTGACACGGTGACGGTTCCGTTATCGACGGACCCGTCCACGGTGAGTCGTTCACGGATCTCCGCGTCCGCCCGTTCCTCGGCGGAGATCGAACGGAGTCGCAGTTCCAGTTCGCCCTCGCGCTCTCCGTCCTCAATCTCGATCTCGACCTCCTCGTCGTCCGGCAGCGTTACCGTGATCCGGCCGTCCGCGTCGGTCGTCCCGACGGTCCGGTCGCCGAGTTCGACCGTCGCGCCTTCGACCGGTTCGCCGGCGGCGGTCACCGCGAGCGTCACGTTCGCGCCTGGCTCGGCCGCCCCGTCGACGATACCGATCGAGAGCGGTGTCTCGTCGGCTTCGTCGTCTTCATCGTCGTCACGCTCGCGGGGCTCCAGTTCCTCCTCGAGTTCGAACACCTCGCCGGTCTCTCCGTCGACGCTCACCTCGGCCTCGCCGGTCGTCTCGTTGCCGACGAAGGCGAACTCGAACTCGAAGTAGCCGTCGTCCTCGTCGCGGTCGACGGAGCGGAGCGTCCACTCCCCGTCGACGTCAGTCGAGAGCGACGCGGTCGCCGCCGCGAGCGCGTCGCTCTGATTCACCAGGAACGTCCCGTCGCCGGGCTGGTCGCGCTCGAACTCGCGTGAGCGCTCGCCGTCCTCGTTCTCGACTTCGATCGAGAGCCCGTTCT
Organism: Halobellus rarus; assembly: GCF_024494595.1. Lineage (GTDB taxonomy): Archaea > Halobacteriota > Halobacteria > Halobacteriales > Haloferacaceae > Haloquadratum > Haloquadratum rarum. Next base: position 437,638 of record NZ_JANHDI010000001.1, read on the forward strand.
CGGTTTCGAGCGTGAACTCGCCGCGCTGCACGCCGGAGTACTGGGCGAGCAGCGCGCTGGCACCGACGCTCGTCAGGTCGGCCAGTCGGTCGCGGGCGGCCTCGTTACCGCTCCGGTCGTAGCCGACCGCTCGAAGTTCCAACGCGGAGACGTCCACGGCGCGATCGTCGAGCCACTCGAAGCCGCGGTCGATCGTGTTCGCCCGCGAGGAGAGCACGGCGAGCCGCTGTGCGTACGCCGTGCGCGAGAGGTCTCCCGCGTCGTAGGCGGCCGTCGCTTCGCGCTGTGCCGTCACGGTCTCGTTCGCCTGCTCGCGGAGCGAGGCGGCCCGCTCGGCGAGCAACTCGGCGCGCTCGGACTCGTTGGCGTCCTCGAACGCCGCCTCCAGCGAGGCGGCCTCGACGTCACCGCTCACCTCGTCGTCGGTGATCTCGATGATCGTCGCGAGCTGTTGGCCCGTCGTCGCCGATCCGTTCGACGTCGCCGATTCGTTTCCGTCCGCCTGTGCGACTACGCCCGCCCCGCCGCCGAGGTCCGCCGCCCCGACGGCGAGTGCCGCGCCCGGAACCGAACCCACGGCGAGTCCGACCGCCACGAGTATGGCGAGTAGCTGTGTCCGTTTCATCGATTGTCGGAAGGATCGCCTGGGGGATATAGGAGGCAGATCGTGGCGGTGTGTTGCGGTCGATTGCAGCCGTTTCCGGGACCGTTTCGGACCGTTGCAGCGAGTTTCACGCGGCGGGATGTGTGGATTTAATCCCCTCGAGGGGAGACCCCCCACGTAATGCGACCGAGGCTCCTGGCGGCGCTCCTGCTCGCTCTCGTACTCGTCGCGCCCGCGGGCTCGAATCTCGCCGCCGGTGCGAACGGAGTGGTGACCGACGCGAACGAGGCCGTGACCAATTCGGACGCCGCCGTGACCGATACGGACGCCGCCGTGACCGATACGGACGCCGCCGTGACCGATACGGACGCGGCCGATCCCCGACCACAGGTCGGCGGACTCGCGCTGGTGCAGGGCCAACCCGACCCCGACAACACGATCACTCGGATCGACCTCGCTGCCGACGGCGCCGCGACGTGGGAACTCACGCTCCGCACGCGCCTCGAAACCGACGCTGATCTCGAAGAGTACGAGCGGTTTCAGGCGTCGTTTCGCTCGAACACCAGCCGGTATCTCGACCCCTTCGCCGAACGGATGAGCGGCGTGGTCGCCCGCGCGAACGAATCGTACGACCGCGAGATGCGCGCGGGTGACTTCACGGCGACCACGACGATCCAGGAGGTCCCCCGCCGCTGGGGCGTCGTGACGTTCCGGTTCTCCTGGACGGGCTTCGCCGCCGTCGACGGCGAAACCGTCGTCGTCGGCGACGTCTTCGACGGCGGGTTCTACATCGGCGAGGACGACGTCCTCGAAATCGCAGCTCCTGACGGGTTCGTCCTCAGCGAGACGGACCCGGCGCCGGACGGCACTGCCGAGGGCGTCGCCGAGTGGCGCGGCCGCGAGGACTTCGACGACGGCCGCCCGCGCGTCGTCGCGACGCCCGCGAGCGACGGGGCGGCGAGTCCGGCCGGTGACGGCACCCTCGGGGGCGGCGGCACGCTCGCCGCGCTCGCGGGAGTGCTCGTGATTGTGGCCCTGGTCGCCGCCTACGCGGTCAGAACGGGACGGATCGCTGCCTTCGGATCAGGCGACGACCTCGCGGTGTCGGCAGTCGACAGGGGATCGGCACCTCCCGACGAAGCGTCTGCGGACGTCGGTTCGAGCGCGGACGGGGGTGCCGCTACCGACGCCGCGGCCGGTTCCGCCGGAACTGCGCCACCGATCCTGACCGACGAGGACCGCGTCCGCCGGGCGCTCCGGGAGCGCGGCGGCCGAATGAAGCAGTCCGTCGTCGCCGAGGAACTCGGCTGGTCGAAGTCGAAGACCTCCCGCGTGCTTTCGGGGATGGCCGACGAGGGAACCGTCGAGAAACTCCGCATCGGCCGCGAGAACGTGATCGACCTGATCGAAGACGACGACTGACGATCTGAGCGAACGGCGCTTCGCAGTCTCGGCTCCGAGGAGACTCTCGCACAGGCCAGCCTACAGAAACGAACCGGTTGCGACGAGACCCACACGGCGCTATGCGTTCGGTGTCACCGACAAAAAAGTCGCCGTCTGCGGTGACCGATCAGTCGGCCGTCGCTTCCGTCTCGGCCTCGTCGGCGTCGGCGGAGACGTCCTCGCGGTAGTACTTCTCGATGAACTCCTCGTCGACGCGGTTGAGCTCCTCCGTCGGCAGCATCGAGAGGAGGTCCCAGCCGATGTCGAGGGTCTCTTCGAGGCCGCGGTTCGTGTCGAAGCCCTGGTCGATGAACTCCTCTTCGAACCGGTCGGCGAAGTCGAGGTACTTGTTGTCGCGCTCCGACAGCGCCTCGCGACCGACGATGTTCACGAGGTCGCGCAGGTCCTCACCCTCGGCGTACGCCGCGTACATCTGGTCGGAGACGTCGGCGTGGTCCTCGCGGGTGAGCCCCTCGCCGATGCCGTCGTCCATCAGCCGAGACAGGCTCGGCAGGACGTTCACCGGTGGTTCCAGCCCCTGGCTGTTGAGGTCGGGGTCGACGTAGATCTGCCCCTCGGTGATGTAGCCGGTCAGGTCCGGGATCGGGTGAGTGTCGTCGTCGCCGGGCATCGTGAGGATCGGGATCTGCGTGACCGATCCCTCACGGCCCTGAATCCGGCCGGCGCGCTCGTAGAGCTGCGCCAGGTCGGTGTACATATATCCGGGGTAGCCCCGTCGGCCCGGGACCTCCTCGCGGGCGGCACCGATCTCGCGGAGCGCCTCGCAGTAGTTGGTCATGTCCGTCAGGATGACGAGGACGTGGTAGTCCTTCTCGAAGGCCAGGTACTCGGCCGTCGTGAGGACCATCCGCGGGGTGACCGTCCGCTCGACGGCGGGGTCGTCCGCGAGGTTCATGAAGACCACGGAGCGCTCCAGCGCACCGGTGCGCTCGAAGTCCTCCATGAACTCGTTGGCCTCCTCGGCCGTGATCCCCATCGCGCCGAAGATGACGGCGAACTCGGATCCTTCGTCGTCCTCTCCCGCTTCCTCCTCGGGGACGGACGCCTGGCGGGCGATCTGCATCGCCAGTTCGCTGTGCGGCTGCCCCGAACTCGAGAAGATCGGGAGCTTCTGGCCGCGCACGAGCGTGTTCATCCCGTCGATGGCGGAGACGCCCGTCTCGATGAACTCCTCGGGATACTCCCGGGAGTAGGGGTTGATCGCCGCGCCGACGATGTCCTGTCGCTCCTCGGGGACGATGTCCGGGCCGCCGTCGATCGGCCGGCCGGAACCGTCGAGCACCCGTCCGAGCAGATCCTCGGTGACGGGCATCTTCATCGTCTCGCCGAGGAAGCGGACCGATGCCTTCTGGTCGATACCGCTGGTGCCCTCGAACACTTGGATGGCGACCACGCCCTCCGAGGATTCGAGCACCTGGCCGCGCAGGGTCTCGCCCTGGGCCGTCTCGATCTCGACGATCTCGTCGTACCCGATGGCCTCGTCGACCTCGGCGAACACCAGCGGACCGCTGATCTCGGTGATGGTTTGGTACTCTTTCATATTAGTAGAGACTCCGGAGTTCCTCTGTGATCTCCGATTTGAGTTCGTCGACGTACTCCTCGTAGTCCTCCTGGACGCCGATCCGGTTGATCTTCGGCGCGGAGTCGATGTCGATGATCTCCTCGATCGGGACGCCGGCTTCGAGCGCGTCGAACGCCTCGTCGTTGAGCGTCTCGATCGTCGTCAGCATCAGGTACGTCTTCGCCGGCGGACAGTAGGTGTCGACCGGGTGGAACGCGTTCTGCTGGAGGTACGCCTCGCGCAGGTAGCGCGCGACCTCGAGGGTCAGCTGCTGGTCCTCGGGCAGCGCGTCCTTGCCGACGAGCTGAACGATCTCCTGTAACTCGGTCTCCTCGTCGAGGACGTCGACCGCCCACTGGCGCTTCTCGGGCCAGTCGTCGGCGACCTCCTCCTGGAACCAGGGATCGAGCTGATCCTTGTAGAGGGAGTACGACTCGTTCCAGTTGATCGAGGGGAAGTGCCGACGCTCGGCGAGGTCGGCGTCGAGCGCCCAGAACGTCTTCACGATGCGCAGCGTGTTCTGGGTGACCGGCTCCGAGAAGTCGCCGCCGGGCGGGCTGACCGCGCCGATCGCGGAAACGGATCCCTCCGTGCCGTTGATGTTGTCGAAGTAGCCGGCGCGCTCGTAGAACTGCGAGAGCCGCGCGGCGAGGTAGGCCGGGTAGCCCTCCTCGCCGGGCATCTCCTCCAGTCGGGAGGAGATCTCTCGCATCGCCTCGGCCCACCGCGAGGTGGAGTCGGCCATCAGCGCGACGTCGTAGCCCATGTCGCGGTAGAACTCCGCGATGGTGATCCCCGTGTAGACGCACGACTCGCGCGCGGCGACGGGCATGTTCGACGTGTTCGCGATGAGCGACGTCCGGGCCATCAGCGGGTTCCCGGTCGCGGGGTCTTCGAGCTCCGGGAAGTCGTCGATGACCTCGGTCATCTCGTTCCCGCGCTCGCCGCAGCCGACGTAGATGATGATGTCGGCGTCGGCGTACTTCGCGAGCTGGTGCTGGGTGACCGTCTTCCCGGAGCCGAACGGCCCCGGAATCGCGGCCGTCCCGCCCTTCGCGATCGGGAACAGGCCGTCGAGGATCCGCTGCCCCGAGACGAGCGGCGTCCGCGGGGTCTTCTTCTCGACGGTGGGACGGGCCTCGCGGACCGGCCACTCCTGTCGCATCCGGATCTCGACGCCGGTGTCGAGTTCGGCCACCGTCTCCTCGACGGTGAACGAACCGGATTTGACGTCGACGACCTCCGCGGTCTCGCCCTCGTCGAGGGCGTCCGGCGGGACCATGACCTTGTGGTCGATGGTGACCGTCTCCTCGACGACGCCGACGACGTCGCCGCGGCCGACCTCGTCGCCCTCCTCGACGGCGGGCTCGAACTCCCATTTCTTGTCGAGTTCGATCCCCGGCGCGTCGACGCCGCGGTCGAGGTAGGGGCTGCCCATCTTGTCCTCGAGGACGTCCAGCGGGCGCTGGACGCCGTCGTAGATGGTGTCCAGTAACCCCGGACCGAGGTCGACGCTCAGGGGTTCGCCCGTGTTCTCGACGGGTTCCCCGGGGCTGATCCCCGAGGTCTCTTCGTACACTTGAATCGTCGTCGTGTCGTCCTCGATCTCGATGACTTCGCCCATCAGGCCTTCCTCGCCCACGTAGACGACGTCGTTCATTCGGGCGTCGAGATTGCGGGCGACCACGACGGGACCACTCACGCTCGCGATGACACCGTCCTCGCGGACGGTCTGTGCTGTCTGACTCATGTATTAGTTGTCCTCCTCCATCAGGTCGATTCCGATGGCTCGTTTGATCTGGTCGCGGAGGCCGCCCGCGCCCGCGCCGCCGCCGAGGGTGACCAGCGTCGGTTCGATGCTGGTCTCGACGGCCTCGCGGACCGATCGGGAGAGGTGATCGAGGTCGTCGTCGTGCATCACTACGATGCCGACGTCCTCGTCTTCGAGCACCTCGGTGACGGCCTCGTCGAGCTGTTCGTCCTTCTGTTCGTCGGCGACGGTCTCGAACTTCCGGACGCCCGCGAGGCGGAACCCGGTGGTGAAGTCCGAACTGCCGACGACGGCGATCTCCTGGCTCATAGGATCACCAGCTCCTGTTCGATCTGCTCCTCGGAGAGCCCCGCTTCGCGCCCCCGGGCGATCGCCCGGATGTTGTCGACCTCCCGTTCCTTCGCGAGGATGTAGGAGGCGATCGGCGTGATCGAGAGCGGGAACACGTGTCCGAGCGCGTCCGTGTACTCCAAGAGCGCGATGTCGAGCGCGCGCTCGAAGTTGATCAGGCTCTCCGCGGTTTCGAGTTCGTCGAGCGCCGCCGAGAGGTCGTCGCCGTACTTCGACTCCCGGATCGCCGTCACGAGCTCGTCGCGGTTCTGCGCCAGGGTCGCCAGTTCGCTCGCCGAGAACAGCGAACCGCCGTCGATGTAGTACTCGGCGGGGTCGATGTCCGCGCCGCTCTGTGCGAGCCGCAGCGCGTTCCGGGCGTTACGGAAGTCGATCTCGGCCTCCAGGAACTCGCGGTACTGCTGGGTGGCCTCGTCGACGACGAGGTCCTCCAGCAAGTGCTCGTAGTACGTCCTGTCGATGGCGTTTTCCAGGGGGACGAGCACGCCGGTCTCCTCGTAGTCGTCGTAGGCGTCCTCCAGACCGGGACCGAAGATCGTCCCCGAGAGGCGGTCGACGACGTCCTCGATGCTCGGCGCGTCGAGCAACTGATCGAGCAGTTCCTCGTCGAACTCGCCGGCCCGGATGAGGTCGTCCGATATCGCCTCGCGGTCCGCCTCGGAGTAGATGCCGCGGATGACCGTCTTGACGTTCCAGGCGTCGAACTTCCGGAGGTACCGCGCGATCAGGTCGTAGAGCCGACCGTCGGCCCAGCGGAGGAGGTCGTCGAACTGCTTCGCGAGGTTCCGATTGAGCGCGTATTCGATGAGGTCGACGCCCGAGTGACGCGCACCGAGCGCGTTGATCTCGGTCTCGTAATCGGACTCCTCCATGAACCGCGAGATCTCGGCCGGCCCCATCCGAATCAGCTTGCGGTACTCCTCGTCCCCGTACAGGACGCTCTTGCGCGCCCGGACGCGGGCTGTCACGTACTCGGGATTGGAACCGCCGGCGCTACTCATTGGTCGAACAGTCTCTGGCTCACGTCCTTGAGGTTGTCCTCCCAGACGCCCTCAAGCACGGAGTCGAAGGTGTTGTTCACTCGAACCCGGGAGCCCTCTCCCTCGACGACGACGCCGCCGAGACAGTCGTACTCGCCGGCGTACTCGAGGTCGTCGTACTCCGCACAGAGGGATTCGAGCAGGTCGGCGTCGTCGTCGCGACCGTAGACCGACACCGACTCTTCCCCGTCGAACTCCGACGTCGCGTCCTCCAAGAGCGCGCCCGTCAGCTCCTCGCGCTTCTCCGCGGGGAGGTCGACGAGTTCCGCTTCGACCCGACTGCGGACGTCTTCGAGGACGTCGCGGCGGGCCTCGAGCCGTTCCTGTTTCGATTCGAGCTTCGCGGAGGAGAGCGCCCGCTCGCGCTCCTGGGCGATCTGGCGCTCGACGTCTTCCTCGCGCGCCTCGCGGAGTTCCTCGGCGTCTTTCTCTGCCGTCTCGACGATCTCCTCGGCGCGACGTTCACCCTGCTCGCGAATCTCCTCCGCACGCGCGCGGGCTTCGTCTCGGATGTCTTCGACGACGTTGTCCAAACTCATTGATGGAAAGAAGCGGGCGGTTAGATCAGGAAGAACCCGACGAGCGCGAGAATGACGAGCGTCTCCGGCAGGACGGTCAGGATCAGACCGTTGACGAAGAGACTGTCGTCCTCCGCGATGGCACCCATCGCGGCTGCGCCGATTCCGCGTTCTGCGTAACCTGCCCCGAAGGCCGCGAGGCCCAACGCGAGCGCGGCGGCGGCGGGCGGTTCAATAGCTGGTGCGGCTGACTGGGTCTGCTGTAGGAGTGCTTCGAACATTGTCTTAGGTGTGTTGACCGGATAGTCGTCTCCGAACGTGCGTAATTGAACCCACGCATCTCATAAAGCTTCCCAAACTGGCTCGCCGTATCGGGTGTGAAGCGGCCGGACTCGCCCGTATTCGTCGGATTTGCGAACGAGTCCCACGGCTCTCACGATGGCTGCACGGCGAATCAACCGTCGAAACGGCGGCGAACGTCGAGGTGCCGTCGGTCTCTGTCAGTCCTCGGTCGTGAAGCGACGCTCGTAGCCGAACGGCTCGTACTCGCGACCGCCGCCCTCGAAGAACTTGTTGAAGAACTCGACGTACTCGAGACGCACCGCCTGCAGGCCGGCGCTCGTGACGCCGAGCGCGAGCACGAGCACGTGACCGAACACGAGCACGAGGAGTCCGATCAGAATCGTCGCGGCGTCGCCGTGGACGAGCCCGCCGAACATAATCTCGGTCACTTCGTAGCCGTGGTAGCTGAGCGTCTCGCCCGGCCCGAGTGCCGCGATGGCATCGGCGTCCGGCATTCCCCCGAGGCCGAAGTGCCAGCCGCCGTGGTCGTCGACGTAGACGCCGAAGAACAGCAGGTTGACCGTGAAGGCCATCCCCGCCTTCGCGAGCAGCACTGCGGCGAGCCGGGTGTACGAGAGCACGTTCACGAGCACGTTCAGGAACTCGACGGCCTCGATCGGCTCGCCGTAGGCGAGGAGCACGAGACCGACGATGAACACCAGAAGCGGCAGCGTGAACGGGCCGACGCCGGGGATGGTGAACAGTTCCATCGCCGGGAACCCGTTGAACCCGAGCGGGATGACGCCCTCGCTGGAGAACGTCGTGTAGATGAACTCGGGAGCGACGCTACTGAGGGCGTCGCTGAACACCCAGATCCAGAGTCCGTTCATCATCAGGATCCACGAGATGTTCTCGTAGACGGCGTGCTTCATATCGTGGAGTTGGAGGTCCTCGAAGAATCCGAAGATCCACGCCACGTTGAGGTGGAAGATCCCGATCAGCACGCTCACGACGAGCCAGCCGCGGGCCCAGTCGATGCCGGCGGGCGAGAGCCCCTTCTCGATGGGCGGGTGAGCCATCCCGAGTGCGCCCTCCCAGAAGTACGTCGAGATCACGTGGAGCCCGAATAGCTCGCCAAAGAGGATGCCGAAGATTATCGTGAAGATCCCCGCGGCGATGGTCACGCCGCCCATACTCCGGAACGCCGGGCGGTCGGCGAAGTTGGTGTAGAGGAAGTACCCGATCGCGGTGTAGATGATCCCGTAGCCGAGGTCGCCGATCATGAACCCGAAGAACGCCGGGAACGTCAGGAACAGGATAACCGTTGGATCGAACTCGTAGTAGCTCGGCCGATTGACCGCCTGCACCAGGAGCTCGAAGGGCTTGACCGCTCCCGGGTTGTCCTGGACCGTCGGTGGTTCGTCGTCCGCCATCACGACGGCGCTGCCGCCGTCGGCGCGGGCCGTCTCCGAACCGCCGTCAGCGGCCGCGGCGGTTCCGCCGTTGCCGCCGGAGGGAACCTCCTCGCGAACGTGGTCGGTGCCGTCCTTCGAGAACGTCGCGCGCTCTAACTCTTCGATATCGGCGCGCTCGCCGACGGCGTCCTTGAGCGCGCCCTTGAACTCGGTGTACTGCTCGCTCGGGATCCACCCCTCGGCGATGAAGGCGTTCTCCGTCGTCGCGAAGGAGAGCGGAGCCTCCGTCTTCTGGACGTCGATCGAGAGCTTCTCCTCGGCGGCGAGCAGGAACCCCGCGGCGTCCATCTTCTCGGCTTCGAGCTCGTTCTCGACGGTCGCGAGCTTCGACTCAAGTTGCTGTTTCTCGTGTTCGAGCTCCCGCTTGTACTCGGTCGGGGTGCCCTCGGCGTCCGGCACCTCGAAGGCGGTGAAGTCGGCGCTGACTAGCGCGTCCGTGAGCGCCGACTCGTCGGCGTCCGCCGTCGGGTACGCGAAGACGCCCAAGACGTCCTCGCCGGCAAAGATCTCGTGCGAGCGGATGTCGTCGACGTCGATGACTGCACGCTCGATCGCGTCGCGGTCGCCCTCACCGACCGCGACCTGCAGCGTGTCGTAGCCCGACAGCAGGTCGAGGTCGATCCCGAGATCGACGAACGGGTCGATCGCGTCGATCCGATCCTCGATATCTCTGATGTCCTGACGGAGGTCCTGTCGACGGTCGTCGAGTTCGTTGACCCGCGTGCGGATCTCTTCTAATTCCTCGTCGAGCGCCTCGTCGGTGACGATGCGCGTCGGGCCGGCGTCCTCGGCGTCGACGTCGAGGATGCTCTCCAGCGAGCGGACCGTGACCAGCCGATCGGAGGACTCCTCGGCACCCTCGACCGGATTGCCGGGCTCGAAGCCGTCCCAGGACCCGTCGTACTCGGTGACGTGCAGGAGGTTCAGGCCGTGTGCGGTCTCGATGACCTCGTCCATCACGGCCTTCGATCCCGTCACCGAGACCTTGCTCATCTGTTCAGGTCTGAGCATGTACCGCCTCCTCGAACTGACTGATCGCGTATTCGACCGCCTCGTCGGCGTTCTCCTCGGCCGCTGCGACCAGTTTCTTGCGCGCTTCCTGGCCCTCCTCGAGGAGTTCCTCCCGCTCCTCCTCGATCTCCTCGCGGGCCTCGGCGAGCCGCTCTTTCTCGTACTCGTCGGCCGCCCGTTCTGCGTCGGTGCGGATCTCCTCGGCCTCGCGTCGCGCCTCCTCGATGCGCTCGTCGCGGTCCTCCTCGGCCTCCTGCACGATGTCGTCGGCCTCGGATTCTGCCGTTTTGATCCGTTCGAGAACCTCTGGTCTCGGCATATTCGTATCACCGAAACGTAGCGCAAGCGCCGTATAAGGTGTTTGCGGAACGCTCTCGCGAGCCCCTCTCGGCTGGGGCGGAGCCGACCCGGATCCGCAGCGTTATGATTCTCCCGTCCTAACCGCCGCGCGATGGGTGTCCTCGAAGACAAGGCCAACGCGCGCCTGTTCTACAAGTACCTCTCGCAGGTGTACGACCGGATCAACCCCTTCATCTGGAACGAGGAGATGCGCGACGAGGCCCTGGAGTGGCTCGCGATCGGGGAGGGCGACCGCGTCCTCGACGTCGGCTGCGGCACCGGCTTCGCCACGGAGGGGCTGCTCCGCTACACCGACGACGTCCACGGCCTCGACCAGAGCCGCCACCAGATGGAGAAGGCGTTCGCGAAGTTCGGCACCGGAGACCGCGTCCGGTTCTACCGCGGCGACGCCGAGCGGCTCCCGTTCGCCGACGACTCCTTCGACGTCGTCTGGTCCTCGGGGTCGATCGAGTACTGGCCGAACCCCGTCGCGGCCCTCGAAGAGTTCCGCCGGGTCGTCAAGCCGGGACGCCGCGTCCTCGTCGTCGGCCCCGACTACCCGAACAACTCGCTCTTTCAGCGCCTCGCGGACGCGATTATGCTCTTCTACGACGAGGAAGAGGCCCAGCGGATGTTCGAGGCGGCCGGCTTCGTCGACATCGAACACCACATCCAGCAGGCGTATCCGGGCAGTCCGAGAGCGATCACGACCATCGCGCGCGCACCCGAGGAGTGAGGGCCCTCCTCGTTCGTTTCGGTCAGTCCGTCCCGTCCGCTTCGATCGCCCGGCGTTCGGATCGACGTCAATCGACCGTTCCGCGCACTCGACTCACCCTGTCCGTGTCGACGTAGACCGTGACCGACACCGTTCGTCCGGGTTTCAACGTCGGAGAATTCGTCGCTGCGACCCGGAACGATCCGGTTTCCCCGACGGACCAGACCCCGTCGCTCGCGAGGTTGAACGGCCCCGTCGGTCCGCCGCGGAAGCCCCTGGCGGCGAAGAACGGGACCGGCGGCTGATGGCGGAGTTCCGCGCCGTCGATCGCGACGGCGATCCGCGTCTCCGAGAGCTCCAACGGGGGTCCGGCCTCGTGCGTCAGGGCGACCGCGTCGCCGTCGAGTCTGAGCGACAGCGCGACCGTCTCGCTCGTCGGGTCGTCGTCCGCGTCGCTGGCAAACCCCGGCTCACCTGCCGCCGCCGCGACTGCCTCGGCACCGGCGGCGACGACACCACCCAGTACGACGCCGAAGAGAAGCAGGAGCACGACACCGATGACCGACGCCGATGCACGGGCTGTCACGGGGCGTCTGGTGCGCGATGGCTTATGAACCTACGGTCCCCGGTCGAACCGCCTACCGGCCGCTACTCGGTCGGGGTGATCGTCTCCATTCCTTCTTCGCCCGAACTCTCGTTCACTCCGCCGTAGACGAACGGCGTCCTCGTCGGTTCCACCGAGAGCACGACGACCGAACTCCCGTCGATGGCCGTCACCTGGTAGGTGCTGCCGGGAGCGAGCGTCCACAGCGAACCGTCCTCACCGGTCTCGCCGACGACGGAACTCCGGCCGCCGGCCGGTCCGACCGTGATCCGCGCGTCGACGGGCTCGTCGTCCGAGGTGGCGTTGAGTTGCAACCGCACGGGACCGCCCGGATACGTCCGGTGCGCGGTGAGTTCCAGCCCGTCTTTGATCGCCGACGTCGACGACGTCGTCGTCACCTGATCGATCGGCCGGTACTGGTGCTCTTTGAACACGCGCCGGCTCCCGCTGTCGACGAACGCGACGAGGCGTCCCCGCTCGTGTTCGATCGTTACCCGCGTACTGTCGCTGTCGGGGTTGCCGACGATGTCGTCGCGGAGGCGCAGCTCCGTGATCGTCGGGTACGCCACCTCGGTTGCGTTCATCGCGTCGGCGAGCGAGAACGAACCGTCTTCTCCCACACGGAGTGCCCCGCGGTACGACTCGCGGACGTACGTTCCGCCTCGGATGACGCCGAGGACGACGCTGTCTTCGCCCGACTGGACGAAGAACCGCGCCGAATCGGCCTCACCGTTGAGGACCGACGCCGCGTGTCCGCGGACCGGGCCGGTGAGGGTGTTCAGTTCGAGTTCGACGTTCCCGAACCGCGAAGAGGAGATGCTGAACCCCGGGGTCGACTGGACGAGCGACTCGATCCGGTCGCGGCGCTGCTGGAGCTCCCGCGCCTCGGCGTCGATCAGTGCGAGTTCGTAGAGCAGTCGCCGCGGCGTGAGTTCGTCGCGGCCGTAGGCACCGACGGCCTGCCGCTGTCGCGTCCGGAGCGTGATGACCTGTTGTTCGACCGCGCTGAGCTCCTGTAAGAGGTACTGCTGGCGTTTCTCCGGCGACTCGGCGGACTCGATCCGCTCGACCACCGCCTCCGTCTCCAAGCGTGCGTCCGTCGTCGCCGAGGAGAACGCGAGTCCGCTCCCGAGTTCGACGTATTCGGTTTCGAGCGTGCTCCGCGTCGTCTCTCCGGGAGGGATCCCGAGGACGTTGATCGAGCCCGCCGCTGTGTCGTTCGATGCCGAGACCTGCATCGACGGGCCTTCGGTGAGCGGAGACGGGTGTATCGAGGCTGCCGATTCCGCTGGGAGGGACGTCGGCGTGGTCGACGTGGAGACCGAGTCCGACTCCCCGTCCGGAAGCGCCGGCACCGCTCCGGCGACCGCCGAGAGGACCAAGAGGAGGGCGAGCGAGAGGGCGACAGCGCGCATACGAGGAGCGTATCGCCGTGGCGTTATTAAAGTCGCGCCATCCCCTGTGGTGGCGTTCCACCGGATCGAAACGGGCGACCTCCCGCTGTACTGGAACGGGCACAGTTCTGCCGGGCAGAGACCACACCGATGGAAAGCGTTTTGAGCGTTCCACGTACACTCCCATCAAATGCGGACGTCCGCGCTGTGGCTCGCCCTCCTCCTCGTCTTCGCTGCTGTCGCCCCAGCGACGGCACTCGCCGTCGACGACCACCCCGCGCCGCGAGCGGAGCTCTCGACGGACTCCGGGGGTACTGCCACGGTCACCTCCCAGCGCGGTGTCTCAGATCGGATCGACGCCCTCCGCTCCCCGGAGGTTCCCCAGCAGGTCGACGGCGAGACGCCCCCACGAACGTCGGTCGAGATCTCGCTCCAGCCGGACCGGAGCGCCGAGTGGCGCGTCGAGGCCCGCTACGTGCTCGAGAACGAGAACGAGACGCGCGCGTTTCGAACCCTCGCCTCGCGCTACGAGTCCGGTGACGCCGACGTCGGTCCGAACGCCGCGCTGTTCGAGTCGCTCCAGCGACAGGCCAGCGAGTCGACCGGGCGATCGATGGGAATCGAGAACGTCACCTACCACAGTTCGGTCGACGAGTCCGCCGGGAGCGGTACGCTCGCCGTTACGTTCCGGTGGACGAACTTCCTCCGAGAGGGCGCAAACGAGACGCTCGTCCTCGACGACGCGTTCACGCTGCCGACCGCCGAGAGCGACGAGCGACGGACGTGGCTCTCGATCTTCGACGCCGATCAGGAGATCCTCATCCGCCCGCCCGAGGGCTACACCGTGACCGGGACGAGCATCGCCGTCCAGCAGCGCGAGAGTGCGATCGTCCTCGCGGAGCCGTCCGATTTCGAGGGAGCGGAGGCCGAACTTCGCGTCACGTATTCGCCGGTCGGCCCCGCGGATCAGCTCCCGGTCGGGATCCTCGCGGGCGGCGGGATCCTCGCGCTCGCCGTCCTCGCCGCCGTCTGGATGATGCGAAACCGGTCCGACGGTGCCGGTTTCCCAGGGGGGTCGTCGTCGGACGACGGAAGCCCACCGACGACAGTGGCCGGGGCTGACGGGGAGCGCGACGCTCCGCGGGCGGGAGCGGCCGGGACGGGCGGTCCGGACGGCTCCACCGGAGCGGCTCGAACGCCGTCCGAGGCGGGGCAGTCCGTCTCCGCCGACGCAGGCGCTCCTTCCGGCGCGGAGGCCCCGGAAAACGCCGTGGCGGGAGGCGAAGCCGACCTCTCGCTGCTGTCGGACGAGGAACGGGTCGAACGCCTCCTCGAACGGAACGGCGGACGGATGAAGCAGGCGACGATCGTCGACGAGACCGACTGGTCCGACGCGAAGGTGTCGCAGTTACTGTCGGCGATGGCCGAGGAGGGGCGCGTCGACAAGCTCCGACTCGGACGCGAGAACCTCATCTCGCTCCCCGACGACGTCGAGGACCGAGACGACGAGACTCGGGACGGCGAGAACAGCGGGCAGGACGGCTCGGGTCAGGGGTCGTAGAGGTCCTCGAAACCCCGGGGCTGCTCGGGTTCGAGTCGAGCGCCGCGTCGCGGGTGGCGCTGCTCGGGACCGACCCGTGCGAGCCGTGATCGGCACCCGATCGGATGTGGTTTCCGGAACCTCTTTTGCCGCGCCATCCTCAGCGAGGGGTAATGGAGTATCTGGAGCGTCGCGTTTCGATGGTCGAAGAGCGCCTCGAGGCGGTCATCGAGGCGGTCGACCCTCCGGAGCTATCCGACGAGGTCGCACACGTCGCCCTGGCCGGCGGCAAACGGGTCCGCCCGGCGGTCACGATCCTCGCCTGCGAAGCGTGCGGCGGCGACCCCGACGACGCGGTCGACTTCGCCGTCGCGATCGAACTCGTCCACAACGCCTCGCTCGTCATCGACGACATCATCGACCGCTCGGACGTCCGCCGCGGGACGACGAGCGCGTGGGCCGAGTACGGGTACGGGCCCGCGATCATCGCCTCCGACGGCCTGCTGGGCGAGGCGTTCGCGCTGCTGTCGCGGAACGATCACGCGACCCAGATCGTCGCCGAATCGATGGTCGAACTCGGGGAGGGCGAAGCCACCGAGCTCGTCGCCCGCCCCACGGACGAGGGCGAGTACATGGGTCTCGCCCGACGGAAGACCGGGGCGCTGTTCCGCGCCGCGGCCGAACTCGGCGCGGTCGCCGCCGACGCGGACCCGTTCACGATCGAGGCGTTCGGCGAGTACGCCGAGCGGGTCGGCGTCGCCTTCCAGATCCGCGACGACGTCCTCGACGCGACGGCCGACGCCGACGACCTCGGGAAGCCGACCGGCCAGGACGCGGAGATGGGTCGCCCGTCGCTGGTGCAGGTCACCGGGCTCTCCGCGGAGGAGGCGAACCAGCGGGCGCACGACCAGTCGGAACAGGCGCTCGACGCGCTTGCGGCCTCGAACGTCGACGACAGCGAGCCGCTGGGCTACCTCCAGGACCTCGCGGAGTTCGTCGTCGTCCGCGAGCGGTAGTCGGTTTTACTATCCCTGCGTCGCCTCCGCGGCCGTCGGGAACCGCGACTCCGCGATCGCGAACGCGAGCGTGCTGAACACGCCGAGCAGCGTCCCGGCCGTGAGCCCGATCGCCAGTTGCGTCATCGAGAACGACTGGACGCCGGCGATCCCGTCGGGGAGGAAGAAGCCCGAGACGACGTAGAGGACGACGGCGATGGCGACGACGTAGAAGGGCGCGTTGAGGTAGCGCCACTTGAAGCGGTCCGCGAGGTACTCGTCGGTCACCTGTCCGAGACTGGAGGTGACGCCGGCCGCCGCGAACCACTGGACGGCCCCGTGGACCAGCGCCGCGAGGGCGATGAGCGGCGGGGTCGGGTCGCTGACGCTCGCGCGCGCGGTCTCGAAGAGCGCGTATCCGCGGAAGCCGCCGACGACGATGAGCGCGGCGGCGGCGACGTAGGTGATGAGCGTGACCCGGCCCTCGTAGAGGACGTCGCGGATCCGACTCGCGGTGTCGTCGACGGCGTCTTCGAGCCCGAGCCCGCGAAAGAGCGTGTAGAGGCCGAGAAGCGCCGAGATGATGCCGAGCACCACCGCCCCGGGCACGTCGAAGAAGCTCGCGATGGTGACGAACGGGTAGATGAGGAGGAGAATGCCGAGCGGGACCAGGATCGTCCCGCGGGTCTCCGGATCTGCGAGGACCTGCTTCATCGTGTAGTAGATCGATTCGAGGTCCTGCGCCTGCCGGACGACCACCCGCCGGACGCTGTCGATGGGGACGCGCGAGCGGACGATCGGCAGGACCGACTCGTCCTGTGCGCCGTCGGTGATGACGATGGCGCTGACGTTCTCGCCGGTCGAGAGCCCCGCGAGCACCCGATCGATTTCCTCGCCGATCGCGCGGTTGGCCTTCACGTCACCGCCCTGGGTGCCGGTGACGGCCGCGACGGTCACCTCCTCTTCGACGTCGGGGTCGGCGTCGAGTTCGTCGTACTCGTGAATCCCCTGGAACAACACGTTGACGTCGGAGTCCTCCGGGTCCGCGGTCGCCAGCGAGACCGCGGCCGACTCGACGGCGTCGCGGCCGACGACGGGCGTCTCCAGTCCCGTCTTGCGGCCGAGGTCGTCGTCGAGGTCGACGCAGAGGACCAGAAGCATCTGCGGGGACGTACGCCGTCGGAGTATATCTGTTTTCGGGAGCGTCGGAGGTGGAGGCGAACCCGCCCATCGGCGGTTCGACGCGCGCCGTCCCAAGTAGCACGACTTTTGAGTCTCCGGCCGGTATCGCTTACAACGAAATGATCTCGAAGGGCTGTGAGCAGTGCGCGAAAGGAGGGAAGATGGTCCTCTTCGTCTACGGTTACTGCGACCAGCGAGACTGCTTCTACTGCCCGCTCGGCGAGAACCGCAAGAACGTCACCGACGTCTACGCCAACGAGCGCCTCGTCGAGTCCGACGACGACGTCCTCGAGGAGGCCCACCGGATGAACGCCCTCGGCACCTCGATCACGGGCGGCGAGCCCCAGGAGGCTCTCGATCGGACCTGCCACTACCTCTCGCTGCTGAAAGACGAGTTCGGCGAGGACCACCACACGCACCTCTACACCGGGATCACCGGCGGCCGGGAGAACATGCGACGGCTCTCGGAGGCCGGCCTCGACGAGATCCGCTTCCACCCGCCGTACGAACTGTGGGGCGACCTCCACGGCACCGAGTGGGAGGACATCCTCCACATCGCTCGCGAGGAGGGGCTCACCCCGGCGTTCGAGATCCCCGGAATCCGCGCCGAAGAGGAGTTCCTCGAGTTCCTCGACGAGGGCGCGGCCGAGTTCTGTAACATAAACGAGTTCGAGATGAGCGACGGCAACTACCGTCGGATGCAGGAGCAGGGCTACGAACTCCAGGAGGGCCACATGTCCGCCGTCGACGGCTCGAAGGAGGAGATCCTCGACGCGATGGGCGACCACGAGCGCGTGTACTTCTGTACCTCGGTGTTCAAAGACGCCGCCCAGCACCGGAACAGACTGAAGCGGATGGCGCGGACGATTCAGCGCCCGTTCGACGAGGTGACCGACGACGGCACGCTCGTCTACGGCAAGACGTGGGTCGGGTCCGAGAAACTCGACGCCCTCGGCGTCTCCGAGGAGTTCTATTCGGTCAAGTCCGAGCACGTCGAGGTCGCGTGGTGGCTCCTCGAAGAGATGATCGAGGAGGGCGACGTCCCCGAGGGCGAGATCGTCGAGCAGTACCCGACCGCCGATAGAACTGTCGTCGAGCGGACGCCGCTGGCTTGAGACCGCGACCCGAGCCTGCTCACCTCTGTCCTATCGTCCGGTGCTCCCGACTCTGTCGAGCGTCAGCGCCGCGTAGAGGCTCGGAACGAGCGCGATCCCCGTGCCGACGAGGAGCCACTCGCCGAGCGGGCCGCCGCTGACGACGCCGACCCCGACGATTCCGAGGCCGAGCAGGCCGCCGACGGCCGCCCCGAGTCGTTTCGTCCGCGGATCGAAGTCGACGCCGCGAGCGGTGCCGTAGAGGGCGCTGCCGAGCGCCGCGGTGCCGCCCGCGGCGACGCCGACGAGCGGTTGTTCGACGACCAGTCCGAACACGACGAGCGCGAGGCCGACGGCGGCACCGGCGAGCACCGTCGCTCGGGGCGAGAACGGGTTGACGTCCGCGCCGTGTCGGGTCGCGTAACTCGCGGGCGGCGCGCCGAGAACCAGGCCGACGAGGACGCCGCGGAGCACGCCGCCGGGCGTCGGGTCGTCGAGGAGGACGCCGAACGCGCCGCCGAGGGCGACGACGACGCCGGCGGCCAGGAGCCAGCGCGGGCGGATCGTCGCCGCGGGGTCGTCGTCTCGGACGATGCCGAAGCCGACGAACGGGTAGGAGACGAGCGCGCCGATCACGACGGTCGCGTAGAGCCCCCAGCCGAGCGTGACGCCGGTCACCACGACCGAGAGGCCGAGGAAGACGCCCGTGACGACGGCGAACTCGGGGACGCGGCGGCTCATACCGTCCGTCGGGACGAGACGGCAGAAAGCGTTGCGGTCGGCGTCGGTTTCGCGGTAGGCGCGAGGGACGGGCACGCGCCCGTTCCGTCGCGTCAGGCCACCACGAACCAACGCCGTGGCAGACCCGTAGCATACCTCCGCGTAGCAACCCTATGGCAGACCCGCAAGCGTTTAGACACGCGGTGGAGTAGTTCACGCTATGTCTGACTGTCCGCTGGCCGACGACTGTCCCCGGTATTCGGAGCGAATAGACGGGATGGGATGTCAGTACTACGGCGACCGCGGCGGCGCGGAGTGGTGTAACAACTACGATCAGCCGATCCGCGACCTGAAGGCCCAGCCAGTCAAACCCGGCGAGGAGGTCGTCGTCGACGTCGACGACATCCACGAGAGCGGTGCCGGCGTCGGTCGGACCGACGACGGCTTCATCGTCCTCGTCGACGGACTCCTCCCGGAAGCGCGCGCGGTCGTCCGCATCGACCGCGTGAAGTCCAACCACGCCACCGCGAAGACGGTCGTCGAACGGCTGCCGCTCGACGGCGAGGAGGAGACGGACGGCGAGGGCGAGAGCGAGTCCGTCGACGGCGACGAGGACGAGAGTTCCGACGCGAGCGATGACTCGGGATCGGAGAGCGAGGAGACGTCCGGCCCCGGGCGTCCGACCGCGCTCGGCAGCCGAGACAACTTCTGGGGCGGCTGAGCCCCCGCAGTCGCCGGGGCGAGACCGAACGGACAGTCGTTCTTCTGTAGCTTTTTTGCAGCGGACTCCCAACGGACCGGTATGGACAACGTCGAGGACGCCGGCGGCGAGACCACGGAGTCGGAGGATGCCGAGGAGTTCGACGTCGACGAGGCCCTCTCGGAAGTGGGGTTCGACGCCGACCAGAGCGTCCTGACCCGCCGGCAGGCGGAAGTACTCGTGCTCCGCGAGCGGGGCGTCCGACAGTCGCGGATCGCGTCGATGCTCGGGACCTCCCGGGCGAACGTTTCGAGCGTCGAGTCGAGCGCCCGGCGGAACGTCGAGAAGGCCCGCGAGACCGTCGCCTTCGCCGAGGCGCTCACCGCGCCGGTCCAAGTCTCTGTCGACGTCGGGACCGACCTCTACGACGTCCCGAAGAAAGTGTACGACGCCTGTGACGAGTCGGGCGTGAAGGTGAACCGGACGGCCCCCGAACTGATGAAGATCGTCTCCGACGCCGCCGGCGACGCGATCCAGGGCCGCGAGGTTCGCGAATCGCTGCTCGTCGGCGTGACGACCGGCGGACGCGTACAGGTCCGGCGCTCAGCGGAGTGAGCGGGCGCGCCGTTCCGAACTGACTCGGTTCTCAGAACTCCCCTCGATCCTCCAGCGATCGAACGAGCGACTTGACTTCTTGGGCGCGTTCCTTCGGAACGACGAGCACGCGGTCGTCCCACGCGACGACCGCGAGATCCGAAACCCCGATCAGCGAGACGTGCCGATCGTCGGCGGCCACGACGTTGTCGGCGGCATCGAGCGTCCGGAGCGCGACGTCGCCGGCGGTCACGTTTCCGTCTTCGTCGGCGTCGAGGACGCGTTCGAGCGCGTCCCAGGAGCCGACGTCGTCCCACGGGAACGAGACGGGCACGACGGCGACGTCGGCGGCCCGCTCGAAGACCGCGTTGTCGACGCTCACAGGATCGATCGATTCGAACGCCGCGGTCGCTCTCGGATCCGCCGAGCCCGAGGCACCCCCGGACTCGTCGGATTCGTCGAGCGCGTCGAGCAGCGGAGCCAGCGGCGACGACGCCGCGGCGTCGACGAAGACGTCCGGCCGCCACGCGAACAGGCCGGCGTTCCAGTAGTGCCCGGCCTCGACGTACCGTGCCGCGGTCTCGGCGTCCGGCTTCTCGTGGAACGACTCGACCGGTTTCCAGTCGGCATCGAGCGCGGGTTGCGTCGGGCCGTTGAGCGCGGATTCCGCCGGGCCGTCGGGCGCGGATCCCGCCGGATCGTCGGGCGCGGATCCCGCCGGTTCGATGTACCCGTAGCCCGTCTCCGGCCGGGTCGGTTCGACGCCGAACGTGACGAGGCGGTCCTCGGACGCGGCGACGGCAGCGCCGCGGCGGACGGCGGCCGCGAAACCGTCGCCGACGAGGTGGTCGCTCGGAAGCGCGAGGACGACGCAGTCGTCGTATTCGCGGGCGATTCTGTGGGTCGCATACAGGAGCGCCGGTCCGGTGTCGCGACCGGCGGGTTCGACGAGCACCTCGGCGTCCGGAACGCGGTCTCTGACGCCTTCCGCGTACGAACCGCGGGTGACGACGACGACCTCGTCGGCCGCCTCCCGGGCGCGGGAGACGGTCCGTTCGAGCAGCGATTCGTCGCCCGCGCCGGTCAACGGGAGGAACTGCTTCGGCCGATGCGACCGGCTCGCGGGGTAGAGCCGGGTCCCGGTTCCGCCCGCGAGCACGACGGCGACGATTGGGAGCGGGACGTCAGCCATCGGCGTCGAGGCGTGGTCGTGCCCGTCAACGTCGGTCTCGTAAGTCGAGTCGTCGGGATCGGTTCCGGGCATCACCACGTCTCCACGATGCCGTCTCCGACGTCCTCGACGCAGCCCTCGCAGTCGGGGTGTCCCGGCTCGAAACAGGCCGGGTGCCCTTCGTCGTCGACGGCGACGGCCCGTCGTTCAGCGTGGCGGCGGCAGACGATTCGGAGGCGTCCGTCGTCGTCGCGGGGGAGCGACTCCGGAACGGCATCGCGTCCGCGACCGGTGCTCGATTCGCGGCCCTCGCGGTAGGCGTCGCGAGCGCGGGCGTACTGTCGCCCCGCCTCGCGGAACTTCTGTCTGACGAGACGTTCGAGACGGTCGTCCATCGGCCGAATATGTGGCTGCGAATGTGATAAGGACTGCTGGTGCGTCCGAACAGTGCTGGCCGTTCGCACCGGCCACCTCCCCGTTCGGTAACCGACCGCGCTCGCCTTTCACGCCGCCCCTCTGCCCACGGGTATCCACTTTCACTCCGCTTACGATACTTTATTAGCTATCGCGCACCAAACGCCCTGTGCCTCCCAACGGAAAACAAGGCGGAGGCGAGTGAAACTATGTCAGACCTGCGAACACACGCAGCGGAGATAGCCGAACAGTTCTCGGACCACCTAGACGTCGACGAAGACGAGGTCGCGGAGCGACTGGAGAACCTCGTCGAGGAGTACCGCGTGCCCGTCGACGAGGCGCGCCGGTCGGTCGTCAACAGCTACCTCGAAGAGGCTGGTCTCGAACGCGACGAGATCGGCCGCGGCGGCAACGACGAGGTTCTCCTGGCCGACATCGACCAGGACGAACAGTGGATCGACGTAACGGCGAAAGTCGTCGAACTGTGGGAGCCCCGGAGCGACTCGATCGCACAGGTGGGGCTCCTCGGCGACGAGTCGGGCCGCACGAAGTTCGTCGCCTTCGAGACCTCTGACCTCCCGAAACTCGAAGCGGGCGCAGTCTACCGGCTCGGGAACGTCGTCACCGACGAGTACCAGGGTAACTTCTCGGTGAAACTGAACAAGACGACGTCGATCGAGGAACTCGACGAGGACATCGAAGTCGGCGACGACTCGGTCACCGTCGAGGGCGCGCTCGTCGACATCCAGTCCGGAAGCGGCCTCATCAAGCGCTGTCCCGAGGAGGGCTGTACGCGCGTCCTCCAGAACGGCCGCTGCTCGGAGCACGGCGACGTCGAGGGCGAGTTCGACCTGCGGATCAAGGGCGTCCTCGACGACGGCGAGGAGGTCTACGAGGTGATATTCGGCCGCGACGTCACCGAAGAGCTCACCGGCGTCACGCTCGAGGAGGCCCAGCAGATGGCGAAGGACGCTCTCGACACGACCGTCGTCGTCGAGGAGATGCGCGAGGACCTCCTCGGCACCTACTACCGCGTCTCCGGCCCCGAACTGGGACGCTACGTCCTGGCCGACGACGTCGAACGGCTCACCGAACCGGCGGATCCCGAAGCGGTGCTGATCAAAGCGAGGTCGATCTGAGATGAGCGCAAACGAGATTCCGTCCCGAGAGGTCGCCCGGCGCGTGTTCGCAGACGAGTTCAACGACGCCGCCTTCACGTTCAAAGAGTCCGACGACGACCGCGCCCCGGTCTACCTGCTGCTGCCGACGGGCGCGAAGGCCAACCGAGTGTTCTTCGTCGGGACGTTAACTGAAAAGGACGACGTCGGCGAGGACAACGAGTACTGGCGCGGTCGCATCGTCGACCCGACGGGGACGTTCTTCGTCTACGCGGGGCAGTACCAGCCCGAGGCCGCGAGCACGCTCCGGGACCTGGAACCGCCCGCGTACGTCGCGGTCGTCGGCAAGCCCCGGACGTACGAGACCGACGACGGGAACGTCAACGTCTCCGTCAGACCGGAGTCGATCCAGGTCGTCGACGCCGCGACCCGAGACCGGTGGGTCGTCGAGACCGCCGAGCGGACGCTCGACCGGATCGACGCCTTCGACGACGAGGGCAACGAGTACGCGCGGATGGCCCGCGAGGAGTACGACCTCCCGATCGACCGATACACCGAATCGGCGGTTTCAGCGCTGGAGAGTCTCGAAGAGGGCGACGGCGACGAGCTCGGATTCGACGGCGGGAAGGCGAGCGGATCCGGCGACAGTGCGGCGGATGCGGACCTCCAACCCGAACCGTAGGGTCGTCGGCCACGTCGGGGGGGTCAGCGACCGCGAAAATCCGTGCCCGAAATACGGGACACTGACCGCCGCGCTCCGTGGGACCGTCTGACGAACGCTTAAGTGGGTCGGCCGACGAACGTCGAGACGAGCCAATGGGCAACAAAAACAAGACCATCTCGTTCCGCGTCAACGAGGACGCGTTCGAGACGCTGCGGGAGATCGCCGAAGAGCGTGACATCTCGCTGTCGGCCGTCTTCCGCGACTACGTCGACACGCTCGTTGCCCACGACGGCCAGGTCCAGGTCGTCCCCGAGCACGAACTCGAACAGCTCCGCAACGGCGAGGACGAGAGCTTCCCGCCGAAGGTGAAAGTCCCGAAGAGCTTCGTCCGCGAGCACGAGCGTCTCGAACTGGAGGCCGAGCACCTCCGCGAGCAACTGGAGGAGCACAAACAGTACGTGAACTACCTCCGCGAGCAACTCGAAGCCGAGAGCGAGGAGGTCATCCAGCTGGAGGACCTCGACGCCAGCGAGGCCGACGAACCGTCGTTCCGACTCGGGTAGCCAGCCGGTCCGGTCACTCCACGCGGCGAAGCGCTATCCCGAGAGCGCCTTCCGAGCGCGGTGCATCTTCTGCTCCATTTTCTGATTCCCCTCGACCTCGGCGAGCGTCTCCGCCGCCTCCAGCGTTCGCACCGCGTTGTCCAGAAACGAGAGGATGTCGCCCGGATAGGCATACAACATGTACTCGTCGCCCATCACGTCGACGATGGCGTCGGGACCGAGCCCCTGCGCGCGCAGTTCCAGGAGGTAGCGGACGAACTGCCGCTCGGGATAGCCCGTGTAGAGGTCGTCGGGGTTCTCCGGGTCGAGGAAGTCCTCCGCGAAGTCGAGGAGCCGGTCTCGCGTCGCGTCGTCGACCTTCGTGAGTCCCTCGCCGGAGTAGAGCACGTCCATCGTCGCTCCTTTGAACGCCCCTTTCGGGATATTGACGTCCAGCTGGGAGACGATCTGGCGGTGGTTCTTGAGGTAGATCTTGTCCGTGATAGCCACGGTTGCCCGAGTGTACGATACTGTGAGCGAAAAGCGTCCCGGTCTGCGGTGTTTCGTGCCGCGAGAGCCGATCGCGGCGTCCGTTCGGATCGGGAGTGCTCCGTGTGACGTCGGCGCACCCCGCTGCAGAGTCGTAACGTATTTGACTTCGACGGGGATAGCTGAAGGTGCGTGTCCGGGTTAGGGTAGTGGACTATCCTTCAGCCTTGTGGAGGCTGAGACGCGGGTTCGATTCTCGCACCCGGACCTTCTTCGACGCGCTACTCTCGGGAGCGTTCGCTCCGTCAGGAGCGACGCGAGCGAACACGTACGCGAGTTGCAGTCCGCACAGAGAATCGAACTCTATCAGTCGCGCGCAGCGAGCGAAGCGAGCGAGCACGTCTGATTCCAGTTCGATTCTCGCACCCGGACCTTTCTGTCTGCGAACGACGTGAGCAGACGAAAGTCCGCGCGAAGAGAATTGAATCAGCGAGCAACTGAGCGCAGCGAAGTTGCGAGTGAGGTTCGATTCTCGCACCGGACCCTCTCCAGAGCGCTACCGGTGAGCGACCGCTCACAACGAATCGACGAACGCGTCGAAAGCGCCGCTGTCGGGATGGACGTGGCAGTAGGTCCCGAGCGTTACGTACTCGGTGAGACCGTCCCGACCGTCGTCGATGCCGTCGCCGCGCTCGACGTCGAACGCGAACCGGGCGTCCGCCGCCGCGTCGGTACTGGAGTAGTGGAACTCGTGGCCGCGGAGGCGACTCCCCGAATCGGCGGTGAGCGCCCCGCGGCGGGCCCGGAGTTCGACGTGATCCAGCGCCTGATACCGGTCGTGCATCCGCACGTCCGCCGGGAGAACGCCGGCCATTTGGTGCGTGTCCCCGTCGGCGGTCGTCAGTGACTCCGAAAGCGCCATCAGCCCGCCGCACTCCCCGAGAACCGGGAGGCCGTCGGCTGCCGCGGTTCCGATCTGGCGTATCGCGGGACTGTCCGCCAGCGCCTCGGTGTGTAGTTCCGGGTACCCGCCGGGGAGGTAGACGCCGTCGCAGTCGGGCAGGTCGTCCCCCGCCGTCGGCGCGAACGGGATCACCTCGGCGCGCTCGCGGAGGCGTTCGATCGTCGCCGGGTAACAGAACCGGAACGCCTCGTCGCGGGCGACCGCGACGCGCTTGTCGGTCTTCGAAGAACCCGGATCGGCGTCCGCTCGGGGGTCCGGTCGTGGCGGTCGCCGAGCGAGGTCGAGGAGTCGGTCGGCACGGATACGCTCGGCCACTTCGTCGAGCACCCCGGGTTCGAGCGGCGCTTCCGTCCCCAGATGCAGTCCCAGGTGTCGGTCGGGTATTTCGAGGTCGTCGCGCGGCGGGACGCGACCCAGGTATTCCAGACCCTCGGGCAGGGCGTCGCGGACGCCGCGTTCGTGACGGCCGCCGTGGGCGCGCTGGGCGATGACCCCCGCGACGTCGACGTCGCGGGCGGCGTGCTCGGCGTACCGCTGGAACCCCACCGCAGTCGCGGCGACGCTCTCCATTCCGGCCTTCGCGTCGACGACGAGGACGACCGGGAGGTCGAGCGCCTCGGCGACCATCGCGGTGCTGGATCCGTCGCCGTCGTACAGCCCCATCACGCCCTCGACGACGCAGACGTCGCCCTCGCCGCGGAAGTAGTTCCGTCGGAGCCCCGCCTCGCCCTGGAGCCAGCGGTCGAGCGTCCGCGACGGCCGTCCCGCCACGCGCTCGTGGTGGCTGGGATCGATGAAGTCGGGGCCGGCCTTCGCGGGCTGAACCGTCCGGCCCGCCCGTTCGAGGGCCCGAACGACGGCGAGCGTGGCGACGGTCTTGCCGACGCCGGATCGGGTCCCACCGACGACGAACCCTCTCATAGCTCCGGATCGGCCGTCCACTCTGCGAGTCGTTCGGAGAACGAAGCGAACCGCTCGCGCCCGGACGACGCCGGTTCCCGCTCTGCAGTCACCGTGGGGCCCCCTCGCCGTCCGTCGCGACCGGCCGTTTCGTTCGGGTGAGCCGCGCCTCGAACGAGGTCCCGCCCGACGCATCGTCGCCTCCGAGCGCGCGCTGCTTCGCCACTTCCGCGTGGATCGCGTCCGTGATCCGCGGGTGTGTCCCGAGCGGATCCGCGTACTCCACGCCGCCGCGGCCGAGTTCCAGTTCCGCCGGAATCCGCTCCTCCGTCGCCTCCGTCCGCGAGAAGAAGAGCGGCACGGCGACGGACCGATCACCGGTCGCGTTGTACCGAACGCACTCGACGGCGGGGTTCTGGAGGAGATAGCACGTCAACACCTCGCCGTATTCCGACTGCTCGCGGAGGCGAGCCGCGTGGTAGTCGACCGTCTGTCGGTGGTACGGCTTCGAGCTGCTGCCGAACCCGACGAGAACGAGGGAGACGTCCTCGGAGACGGGGCGCAACTCGGCGCTCCGCGCTTCGATCACCTCGGTGACGGCGGGACTCCGCCCGATCGGTTCACAGTAGCGGACGTCTCCGGCGACGTACGAAAGGGCGGCGGGAACGGCGTCGATCGTCTCGTGGGTGTGTGCGGCACATATCGGGACCGCGTACACGACGTCGGCGGCGATCCGCTCGAACCGCCCGCGGAGTTCGCGGACCGGTTCGCTCTCGTAGGTCGCCACCTCCACGGCGTCGACGACGGCGCGGCGACGGAGCCGGTCGGCGTGTTCTTCGAGCACTTCGCGGGCGTTTCTCGTCTGGCGGGCGATGAGGAGGATTGCTTCGGATGTCATAGATCGTCCATTAGATCAAGTTTGATTTATCTATCCCAATTTGGGTTGACTTATGCGTGGAGACGAATTATAAAATAAGTTGTGGTGGCTCCGAGACGGGCCGAATCCGGCCGTCTTTCGGAGGCGAGGAGAACTACCCAGAGACCGGGAATCACCGCTCTGTCGCCGCGGGACGACGCGGACGTCGGATCCGCGACTCAGTCGGACCGAACCGCGAGCACGGAGAGGTCCGAGAACGGCGACTCGTCGGCGGTCGATTCGGCTGTACGCGCTCCGAGCGCTCCCAGCGTCGTCCGCGTCACCGATTCGTCGGGATGGGTCAATCGTTCCAGGACGAGTGCGTCGAGCGACTCCGACGCGCCGGATTCGAGCAGAGCGGCTGCAACGTCCGCCGGCATCCAGTCGTAGGGGCGCGGGAGCACCAGGAGGTGCCGATCACCGACGTTGGTCCGGAGCCGCGCCAGATCCGCCGTGATGTCCCCGCTCTTGTGCAGCGTCACGAAGCAGACATCCTCCATCGGCGTCCGCGCCCTGCTGGCTGCCACCTGTAGCGACGAGATCCCGGGAACCACCCGGACGTCGGCCGCGACGGCGGCCTCGACTTTCCCGACGAACTGGTAGCCCGAGTGGTTCGGATCGCCCATCAGGACCGCCGTCCCCCGTTCCCCGTCGGCGACGCGGTCGGCGAACGCTGCGAGCGTCTCGTCCTCGTCGCGGTATCCGCAGGTGAGGAGATCGGCGTCGGTCACTTCCTCGACGAACTCGACGACCGTCTCGAAGCCGACGACGACGTCGGCCTCGCGGATCGCCCGCTCGGCTCTCGGCGTGAGATAGTCGAGGTTCCCCGGACCGATCCCGACGGCGTACACTGGATTTTTCTCCCTGTCCAGGTCTAGTTCCGGCTCCGAGGCCGCGAACGTCGCCGGGTCGGTACCTGCATCTAGTTCGTAGTCGTCGCTCACGGGAGGTCGACCTCGCCGTTCCGGACGTCGCTCGCGACGTGGACGAGTTCGTTCGTCAGGCCCGCGGCCAGCCCGCTCCCGCCCCGGCGGCCGACGTTCGTGATCGCCGGGACGCCGTGGGCCGCGGCGACCTCGCGGAGACGCCCGCGGCTCTCGGCGGCCTTGACGAACCCGACCGGCGTGGCGACCACGACGGCGGGGCGGGTCCCGTCTTCGATGCAGTCCGCGAGCGCGAGCGCCGCGGTCGGCGCGTTGCCGACGACGGCGACGGCGCCGTCGTAGACGCCCTCGCTGTCGAGTTCGAGGACGGACGCGGCCGTCCGCGTCATCCCGGTTCGCTTCGCCAACTCCGCGCCGTTCCCGATGGCCTTCCGCACGGGACAGTCGTGACCGCGGCCGGTGATCCCCTCCTTTACCATCGTGATGTCGGTGACGATCGGTCGCTCGTCGAGGACCGCCCGCGCGCCGGCGACGACCGGGGCGTCCTCGGTCTCGCCGGTGAACCGCACGAGGTGCTGGAACTCGGGGTCGCCGGTCGCGTGGACGCTCTTCTGTCGGATGCGGTCGGCGAGCGTCTCGTCGGGGACGAGTTCGCGCACGCGGTCCATACTCGTCGCCGCGATGTCCATCGCGTTCTCGGTGGTCGCGCCGAGGTCGGCGTACGCCTCGGCGTCGTCAGACCCGGTTTCTACGCCCTCAGTCGTCATCGCTCGGCACCTCCGGGGCGTCCGCGCTTCCCGCACGCGCTTCGAGGTCGCCGTCGACGCGGAGGTTGAGGTTCCGGAGCCGATCGGCCGTCGCCTCGTCGGCCTCCCACAGCCCTCGGCCGATGGCTTCGAGCAGGGTGTCGGTGATGCTCTCTAAGGCCCACGGGTTCACGTCCCGCAGCCACTCCTGTCGGTCCTCGTCGAAGGCGTACCTCTCGGCGACGTCGCGCCAGAGGGTGTCGCTCACGACGCCGGTGGTCGCGTCCCAGCCGAGGACGACGTCGACGGTCGTCGAGAGGTCGCCGGCCCCCTTGTAGTCGTGTTCCTCCATACTGTCGAGCCAGTCGGGGTTGAGCACGCGGGCGCGCATCGCTTTCCTGACCTTCTCCTCGTTCGTGTAGACGGAGACGTTGTCGGGATCGCTGGAGTCACCGACGTAGGAGGCCGGCTCCTCGCCCGATATCTCCGAGACGGCGGTGATGAACCCGCCGTGGAACGCGTACCAATCGGAGCTGTCGAACTCGTCCTGCTCGGCGGTGTCCTCGATCTTGACCGTGGCGTCGACGCCGCTCAGCCGGCGCTCGAAGGCGTCGTGCGCCTCGGAGACGCGGCCGCGACTCCCCAGAGCGTATCCGCCCCACTGGACGTACACGTCGGCCAGATCGGATCGATCCTCCCAGTTGCCCTCGTCGACGGCCTTGTTCGTGCCCGCGCCGTACCCGCCGGGGCGGGTCGTGAACACGCGGTGTCTGGCGGCCGTCTCGGGATCGTCGACGCCGGCCTCATCGAGCCGTTCGGTCTCCTCCTCGACGTGCTTCTTCACGTAGTTCATCTCGTGTGGCTCGTCGAGGTCGACGACCGCGTCGACGGCGTCGTGGACGACGCTCGCGGCCTGGGGGAAGGCGTCGCGGAACAGCCCCGAGACGCGGGTCGTGACGTCGATGCGCGGCCGGTCGAGTTCGTCGAGGGGAATCGGCGAGACGCCGTCGACGCGCCCGGCGTCGGTCCACTCGGGTTCGACGCCCATCAGCGCGAGCACCTGCGCGATGGTCTCGCCGCGGGTCCGCACGGTGGGCGTTCCCCACGCGACCACGCCGACCGCTTCGGGATACTCGCCGTGCTCGTCGGCGTGGCGGTCGGCGGTGCCCTCCGCGACCTCCCGGCCGACGCGCCAGGCGCTCCGCGCGGGCACCTTCCTGGGATCGAGGGTGTAGAAGTTCCGCGCGGTCGGCAGCAGGTCGACTCCCCCCCGTGTGGGCGCGCCGCTGCCGCCCGGCGGCACGTACTCGCCGGCCAGTGCGTCCGCGGTTCGCGGGATCTCCTCGGACGCGCCCCGCACGCGCGGGGCCACCGCCTCGCAGATGAAATTCAGCGCCGCCCGGAGGTCCTCGTGCGCCCCCGACTGCACCCGCGCGTCCCCGAGCGGGTCGATATCGCCGGCTTCGCCGGCTGCTCGAGACATCTCCGATGCCTCGCTGTCGACGACGAGCAGATTCAGGTTCACCTCGTCGTCCGGCCCGGCGTCGACCGCCGACGCCGGCGGATCGAAGTCGTGCTCGGCCAGCGCCCGCACGAGGTCGAGGCTCGTCTCGTACACCTCGTCGGCCGCCTCCGAGAGCGTCATCCCGAGTTCCTCGTCGTAGTGGCCGGGGTCGTCGAGCATCCGCTCGTAGTCGACGCCGAGCGCGCCGGCGACGCTCTCTCGGAGGCTCGGTCCGCCGGAATTCTCCAGTCGCGTAAGCGCGACCAGGTACTCGGTCAACCGCTCGCCCTCGGGCGGTTCGCCCATCGTGTGGAGCCCCATCCGGATCTGGGTCGTCTTCACGTCCGTCAGGTACGCGTGGACGCGCTCGACGAGTTCGTCGATGCCGACCTCGTCGCCCTCGACTTCGCCCTCGGCAAGGGTTGTCCCCGCCTCGCCTCGCGGTTCGCGCTGCTCACCGCTCGGCCGATCCGAGGCGCTCCGCGCCTCGCGCTCCGGTCCGCGGAGTTCGGCCTTCTCGTCGATCTCGCCACCGATTCCCAACTCCACCGCGAGATCGAGGTCGTCGACCGTCTCGCGGAGGAGGGCTTCGAGGTGCTCGCCGTCGTCGGTACGGGCGTCCTCCATGCCGGCCTCGCGGTACCGGTCGGCGAGTTCCTCCAACTCGGACAGCTCGTCGTAGGTCCCGGCGTTACGCATCACCGGCGTGAGGTAGTCGACGACCGCGGCGTATGAGCGCCGCTTCGCCTGCGTCCCCTCGCCGGGGTTGTTGACGATGTACGGATAGACGTTCGGGACGTCGTCGATGAGTTGGTCCGGAGCGCTCTCGCCGTTCAGTCCGACCGTCTTGCCGGGGAGCCACTCCAGGCTGCCGTGCGTGCCGAGGTGGACGACGGCGTCGGCCTCGAAGGCGTTCCGGAGCCAGCCGTAGAACGCCACGTAGTCGTGGGGCGGCTGGAGGTCCGAGTCGTGGTAGACCTTCGAGGGGTCCACCCCGAACCCGCGCGGCGGCTGGACGGTGACGAGGACGTTCCCGAACTCCACGCCCGGGATCGCGAACGGTCGGTCGGGGGCCTCGCCCCACTCGTCGAGGACGTTCTCCCGAAAGCGCTCGTCAGTCGCCTCGAACCACTCGCGGTACTGGTCCGGAGCGACGACGTCGACGCTCAGGTCGCGGACGTCCTCGGGGGCGACCCAGCGGTCGTCGAGCGTCAGCTGGGCGGTCAGTTCCTCGATGAGTTCCTGACCGGTATCGGGGAGCGGCGTCGATCCCTCGGCTGCCTCGCCCAGGTCGTATCCCCGCCCGTCCAGTTCGTCGAGCAGATTGACGGTGCTCTCGGGGCTGTCGAGCCCGAAGGCGGTGCCGATGCCGTCGTCGCTCGGCGGGTAGTTGTGCAGGACGACCGCGACGTCCTTCTCCGCGTTCGGGACGTGTCGCAGCCGCGCCCAGTTGACCGCGAGCCGCGCGGCGTGGTCGACGCGGTCGTCGATCGGGAAGTGCTGCTTCGGGGCGCTCCCGATGCCCGCCTCGTCGTCGGTGCGCTCCTTCCCGCTGATCGGGTGGGTGACGACGTTTCCGTCGAACTCCGGGAGCGCGACCGAGAGGGCGAGCTCGAAGCCCATCACGCCCGTGTCGCTCGACTCGTATCGGGGGCGAGAGCGCATCGTCGTGACGGTCTGGATCACTGGCACGCCCAGTCTGTCCAGGAAGACGTCCTCCGCGCGCTCTCCCTCGCCGTCCGCCGCTCGCCCGCGCTCGTCCATCGACAGCGAGAACATAAATGAAGAGAGGACGGCGTCGACGAGGGGCTCCCCGCCGTCGAGGAGCCACTCCTCGGTCACCCGCTCGGCGTCCCACCGCTCGTCGGTGTCGGTCGCCGGGTTACAGAAGATCGGCAGGGCGTCCGCGCCCTGGGCCTCGACGGCCCGCACCTGCGCGTCGACGTAGCGCGTGTTCTCGTGGGTCCAGTGAGACTCGTAGAACCAGATCGCGACGGTCGGCGTCGACGGATCGAGTTCCGACACTAGCTCTTCGTACGATGCGCCGGGGTGGTCGGGGTGGTAGACGCCTTCGGTCGGGAGCGCCACGGGATCGTCGTACTCGCAGTCGACTCCGCCGTCCTCGCGACCGACGTCTCCGTACTCGTCGGCGAGAAAGCGGAGGCAGTTCGCGACGTTGGCGGTCCCGCCTCGCTCTAAGTACTCGTAGACGCGGTCGCGGTCGTCCGCGGCGACGGACGTGTCGTCGAGGGCGTAAGCGTCCCCGGTCGATTTGACGACGAGCGGAACGCCGGCGTCGCGCAGCCGCTCGACGGCGTGGTCGTACCCCGGCATACTCTCCTCTGCGCCGTGGAGCCAGAAGACCGCCGCCGTTGCCTCCTTGATCTCGTCGAGGAACGCGTCGACGTCGGTCCCGTCTTCGAGGTCGCTCTCCGAACGGACCACCAGGTCGACGTCCGTCCGGGTCGCGGCGCGCTGGACGGCCCCGAGTTCGTTTTCGGTCGCGGTGTACAGGCCGATTGTTGGCATAACGTTGTTAAACCTCTATTGCGCTAATTCAAGTATGATTGAATACAGTGAACGCAAAAAAGCTTCGCACGACAGGGAGTCGGGGCTCTCTTTCTCCGGGATCGTCGGTCAGGAGGAGCTCAAGCGAGCTTTACTCGCCGTCGCGGCGAACGACGGACTGGACGGCCTCTTGATCCGGGGCGAGAAGGGGACGGCGAAGTCGACGGCGGTGCGGGCGCTGACGGACCTGCTTCCCCGACAGGCGGTCGTCGCGGACTGTCCGTACGGCTGTCCGCCCGACGCGCCCGAACGCCAGTGCGAGCGGTGTCGCGAGCGGACCGATCCGCCGAGCACCGAGCGGCCGGTCCCGCTCGTGACGCTCCCGCTGGGCGCGACCCGCGAGCGGGTCGTCGGGACGCTCTCGGTGTCGGACGCCCTGGCCGGCGAGTACGAGTTCGATCCCGGCCTTCTCGCCCGCGCGAACCGCGGCATCCTCTACGTCGACGAGGTGAACCTCCTCGACGACCACCTCGTCGACGTGCTGCTAGACGCGGCGGCGAGCGGGGTCAACCGGGTCGAGCGCGACGGCGTCAGCGTCTCTCATCCGGCCGATTTCACGCTCGTCGGCACGATGAACCCCGAGGAGGGCGATCTCCGTCCCCAGTTGCGGGACCGCTTCGCGCTCCAGGCGACGGTGACGGCCTGCGAGGGCGTCGATCAACGAGTCAGGGTTCTGAACCGAGCGATCGGCTCGGGGGGCCACGACGCTCCAACGTCGGAGCCGCCGGACGGGGGAGACAGGACGGCGGGGTCCTCGAACGCGGAAGACGGGTCGGCGACGCGACGGGAACAGCTTCGGACAGCCCGCGAACTGCTCCCGGGGGTCGAACTGTCGACGGAGTTCAAGCGAGAGATCGCGGAGCTGTGCCGGGACTCGGGGACGGAGGGACACCGCGCCGATATCGCCACGGCGCGCGCCGCGATGACCTTCGCCGCTCTCGACGGACGTTCGAAGGTGATCGAACCCGACGTCCGGCAGGCGGCGGAGCTCGCGCTTCCGCATCGACTCCGATCACGCCCGTTCGAGGACGCGCCCGATCCAGAGGAGCTCGTCGACGACCACTTCGACGGCGAGGGTGAGGGGGGCCACGAGGATGAGGGTGAAGCGGACGGAGAACACTCCGAAGACGGAGCGGGAAGCGAAGCAGCGGGCGAGACCGGCGACCCGATAGACGGGAGCGACGACTCGACGGGAGAGACCGAAGGCCCCGGTGGTCGAGACGGCGGAGACGCGTCGGAGTCATCGACGGACCCTGAATCGTTGGAGGGGAGAAACGACCCCGATGAGGCGAGAGAGGGACCGCCATCGGAGGCTCGAAGCGGCGGCAGCGACCTCAATGGCACAGGATCATCGGCGGCGAACGGGGATCTGGAAACGGAATCCGACAGTTCCGACGCGGGCGCCGACGGTGAAGGCCCGGCGGACGACCCCGACGATGCGACGGAGGCCAGTCCGCTCGTTCCGGGGCAGTCGCCCGTCGAGATCGGAGCGGGGCGCGCTCCCGACCTGACCGCGCCGAAGGCCGTCGAGGGGGCGAGGACGAGCGGTGGTACCCGGGCGCAGACCGGTCCGGACGTCGATAGTGAGGGCGTCCGGATACGGACTCAGCGTACCGACTCAGCGGCGGACGTCGACGCCGCCGCCTCGGTCCGCGCGGCGGCCGCCCGCGGGGCGTCGTCCGTCGAGTCGCGGGACCTCCGGCAGTCGGTCCGCCGGAGCGACGCTGCCGCCCTGGTGCTCTTCGTCGTGGACGCCAGCGCGTCGATGCGGCCGGCGATGCGCGCAGCGAAGGGAGCCGTGCTCGAACTGCTGAAGGACGCCTACCGGCAGCGCGACGAGGTCGGGTTCGTCGCGTTCGCCGGCGACGGGGCGGACGTCCTCCTCCCGCCCACGAACAGCGTCACGCTCGCGGCGCGACACCTCAAGGAGCTGCCGACCGGCGACCGGACCCCGCTCCCCGCGGGGCTCCGGACCGCGGGCGACGTCCTCGACCGAGCCGAACCGGCCGCCGCCGTCGTCGTCGTGGTGACAGACGGCCGCGCGAACGTCGCCGAGGGGAGCCCGGTCGGTGAGACCCGCGCGGCCGCTCGGCGACTGGCCGAACTCGGCGCGCACGTGATCGTCGTCGACGCGGGCGGCGGCGGGAAAGCCGGGGTGTCCGGGCTAATCGCCGACGAAACAGACGGGACGCGCGTTCCGCTTTCCGCGCTCTCCGCCGAGCGGATCGACGCGGCCGTCGGTGCCGCGCGCGAAAGCTGAGTTTCTCTCACACGCAAGATTTACAATCTAACTTGTCTTTGTCCAAGTGTGATTTAGAATGCCGGCAACCACCGACACCGTCCACGGCCGAATCGAAGGGGCCCGAATCGAACTGACGCCGACGCAGGCCGCCGTCGGGTTCGCACTCGTCGCAGCCCTCGGGTTCGCGCTCCTGTTCGTTCAGGAACCGATGCTGCACGACTCGATGCACAACTTCCGTCACGCCGCGGGCATCACCTGCCACTGACGATGCTCACTTCCCATCTGAAGCGGGGCGTGAAAGCCGGCGTCGTCGCCGGACTGGCGTTCGGCCTCCTCCTCGCGCTGGTCGCCAACCCGCTCGTCGCGTTCGCCGACGAACTCGGCCACGAGGGCGGCGATATCGACGGCGGGATTGCCGAGTCCGGGACCGGCGAGCACCACGAGACAGACGGTGGTCACCACCACGGGGCGGACGGCGGCCACCACGGCGGAGCAGGTGACGGACCCCACGAGAGCGTCGTCTCCTCGACGGTGACAAACGGCGTGAGTGTCCTCTCCGGCGTGCTCTGGGGGATCCTCCTCGGCGGCGTCGTCTTCGGTTTCGCCTTCTACCTCCTCGAACCCGCGATTCCGGGGACCGAGGGTACGAAGAGCTACCTCCTGGCGGCGGCCGGGTTCGTCACCGTCTCGGGCGCGCCGTGGCTCGTCCTCCCTCCGCGGCCGCCCGGGGTCTCGCAATCGCTGCCCACGGAGACCCGAACGCTCCTCTACGGCGGGATGATGGCCGTCGGCGCGCTGGCCTGTCTGCTCTCCGGATACGCGTACCAGCGGCTCCGGGAGCGACGCGGACGGGGGGCCGCCGTCCTCGCGGCCGCGCTCCCGTTCGGCCTCCTGGCCGTCCCCACTGCGTTCGCCCCCGCAAACTCGGTCGAGAGCGCGCTTCCCCCCGACCTGGCGACGGGGCTCGTCGGGATGACCGTGTTCGGCCAGGCGCTGCTGTGGGTGCTCCTCGCGGGCGCCCACGCGCGGCTCAGTCATCACTCGGTCGAAGACCGTCCCTCCGACGTCGCCAGCGACCGTTCCGACGTCTCTGTCACGGCGGACTGATGCGGTCGAGAACCGATGACGTCGTCGACGGAGGGTTTTCCGCCCACGTGCTCGTCTGCACGCACGCGCGGGACTCGGAGTACGCCTGCTGTGCGGAGGCACACGGTCGAGACGTGTACGAGGCGGTCAGAACGTGGCTGCGCGACCGCGACGTCTTCTGGTCGCGCGTTCGCGTCGCCGAGACGAGCTGTCTCGGCCTCTGCAGCGCCGGGGGGACCGCGGTCGCGATCCACCCGCGGAACCGCTGGTACTCCGACGTGGTTCCCGAAGACGTGCCGGAACTACTCGAAGGCGAGTTCGGCGCGGACGCGTCGAAGTTGGGAGAAACGCGATAGCAGGCGGATGAGATCTTCTCCTCGCTACTCTTCGACGGGGAACGTCTCGTGCAGCACGTCGTGGGCCTCGCCCAGTCCCTCGAGGACGCTTTCTCCCTGATCGGTCAGCCGGTGCACCGCCCGTTCGGCGTCGCGGACGGCCACGAGCCGTCCGCGGACGTAGCCGTACTCCGGATCCTCGGCGTCGGTCGCGGCGACTTCCGCTTCGAGGTCCACGAGCGCCGCGTCGAGATGTCGCTCGATCTCCGAGAGCGTCTCCGCGTTCGCGAGGGCCTCGATCGGGCCGTCCAGACGGCCCTCCAGTTCCTTCTCCGCGTGTTCGCGCACGCTTCGGTCTTCGGTGCCGAGCACGTTCATCAGTCCGAGTCGTAGGGCTTCGATTTCGTAACAGCTCATTATAGTATTTGACCGACGAGGTCCGAGACGATGCGGTCCCGATCGAGGTGGGACGAGACGATCCGCTCCGCGTCGCTCCCGTCGACGTCGCCGTACCAGACGCCGTCTGGGTAGACGGCCACCATCGGGCCGTCTCCGCAGCGCCCGAGACACGACGAACGCGTGATCCGGGCGTCGCAGGCGTCGGAGTCGCGTGCGGCCTGCCGCAACCCTTCGAGCACGGCCGGCGCGCCGTCGGCGGCGCAGGTCTGGTTCGTACAGACCGCGACGTGCTTCGCCGGCGCGTCGTGCGCGTGGGGCTCGTCGTCTATGTCGTCGCGGTCGGCGTGTGACTCCTGGTGGGTGAGCGCGCGCAGCGTCGCTCTCGCGCCGCCGACGTCCTCCTCGTAGCCGTCGATTTCGACCTTGTACTTGCAGGTGTCACACGACATATCGACGCTCTCCGTCCGGGCCTCCTGCCAGCGGTCGCCGAGGACGTCCAAGAGCCGGTTGTCGGTTCCCAGCGGATCGCCGGCGGCCGCGTCGACGTACGGGTACTCGCCGTCGAACTCGGCGGTCCCCTCGCGGATCCGGCCGGTGAGGACGCCGTCGCCCAGCATGTACGGGAGCACGACGACGGCGTCCGGTCGGTGTTTGGCGGTCGCGTGCAGCGTCTCCTCCAACCGCGGCTCGGTGACCCCGATGAACGACGTCTCCACGCGGTCGAAGGCGCGCCCCTCGTACAGCAACCGGGCGAGTTTGTGCGCGTCGGCGTTGGCGTCCGGGTCACTGGAGCCGCGTGCGCAAAGTACGACCGCGACCTCGTCGGTCTCGCGGTCGACGCCTAACTCGGACTCGACGGCCGCCGCCCGGTCGTCGAGCAGGTCGACGAGCGCGGGGTGGACCCCGAGGTGCGCGCCGTTGTGGACGGTGACGCCGGGGTGATCGCTCCTGGCTCGCTGGACCGCCAGCGGGACGTCGTTCTTGACGTGGCTCGCGGCGAACAGCGACAGTTGGACGACGGTGATCCGCGAGACCGTCGCCGCGAGCCCCGCGATCGCGTCGGGGATAGAGGGCTTCGCGAGTTCCAGAAAGCCGGCATCGACCGGAAGACCGAGCCGGCCCTCCAGGTCGGCCGCGAGGGCCCGGACCTGTTCGTTCGACTTCTCGCGGCGGGAGCCGTGGCCCACCAGCAGCACGGCCTCGTCGTCGAGCAGACTGCTGTCGTCTCGCGCGCCCGGAGCGGATTTCGTGTTCGTGGTCATCTGGAGAGCGTCCCCACCTCGCTAGCCGTGGCGCGTTCGACGCTCCGGCGGAGTTTTTCCCGGCGCGCCGCCGAGTACAGCCCGGAGTCGTCGCTGCCGGCGTAGGTCCACCGCGCGAAGGCCGCGATGTCTGCGTCGTCGGCAAGCCCGAACCAGTAGCCGCCCGAAGACGTCTCGGAGAGATCGTCGGTCGGGACGTCGGGCGCTGCGGAAGCGAGTAGCGACCGGACCGCCCGGAGCAGCGCCTCGTCGTCGTGGACGAACGAGACGCCGACCGACTCCGAGGACTCCCGGAAGCAGACGGTGCCGCAGGCTTCGAGGACGCCTCGAACGAGTTGCGGTCGGTGATCGGCGAACGCGCCGAAACGATAGCCGCCGGGCTGGCCGTCGATCGGCAGCCCGAGGGCCGCGCCCGCACGCTCGGCGGGCGCGCCGAACACTTGCAACTCGTACTCGTCCTCGAAGCGGACGATCGAGGCGTCGTGTGCCGACTCGCGGGCCGCGACCCGGTGGTCGTGATCGACGCGGACGGTCCCGGCGACCGCGGCCAGCGCGTCGGCCGATGTCTCATCCTCCACACGGACGGTCACGCAGTCGCGCGTCAGTTCGCCGTCGCCGGCGACGCGCCCCCAGAAGTACGCCGTCGCTGGCGTCGCCGCGAGCAGGTCCTCGACGGGATCCGGCGTCCCCGACTCTCGCTCCGTGCTACTCATTTTCTGCCCCCGGTAGCACGTCGATGGCATCGACCGGACAGGCTCGGGCGGCCTGCCTGGCGTCTTCCAGGCGCTCGTCGGCGAACGAGACGAGGAGTTCGCCGCTCTCGTCAGCCTCACCGGCGGCGACGTCGCTTCCGTCACCGCCGCCCCGTCCACCGGCGACGGTAGCCGGGCTGTCTGACGCCTCGACTGTCGCCAACCCGTCCGACGCCTCGACGAACCGGTCGTCGCGCACGAGGCAGGCGAAGACGCCCTCGCAGGCCTCACGGTCGAGACGAACTCGGTACTCAGTAGTCATACTTGGACTCGTAGCCGCGGGGGGTCACCATCCGATCGTCCCAGACGTACGTCTCCTCGTTCCCGACGAGGATGGTCGTCGTCATATCGACGAGGTCGGTCTCGCCGAGTCCCTCTAACTCCCCGAGTTCGACGATGTCCACCGCCTCGTCGTCGCGACCCGCACCGTGCACGATCCCGACCGGCGTGTCCGCCGGGCGGTGTTCCAAGAGGATTTCACAGCACTTCCGGAAGTTCTCCCGGCGCTTGCGACTCCAGGGGTTGTAGATCGCGATGGTGAACCCCTCCTTCGCGGCGGCGTGGAGCCGCGACTCGATGGTCGGCATCGACGTCAGGTGATCCGACAGCGAGATGCTGACGGTGTCGTTCACGAGCGGCGCGCCCAGGCGCGCTCCGCAGGACTGGGCGGCCGGGACGCCGGGGACGACCTCGAAGTCCACCATACTCGCGGTCGCGCCCTTCGATTCCAGAATCTCCAGCGCCAGTCCGGCCAGCGCGTAGACGTTCGGGTCCCCGCTTCCGATAATAGCGACGTCGTTGCCGGCGAGCGCCCGATCGATCGCCTCCTCGGTCCGTGTCACCTCGCCGCACATCGGCGTGTCGTACAGCTCCTCGGCCGAGTCGGTGACCTCCTGCGGGAGGAGATCGACGTACGTGGTGTAGCCGACGACGTGCTCGGCCTCCAAGAGCGCCCCGCGGGCGCGCTGGGTCATCCCCTCGGGCTGTCCGGGTCCGAGTCCGACCGCGACGAGGCGTCCGGGGTCGGCCTCGAAGTCGTCGACGGTGGATTCGACCTTCTCGTCGGTCGTCGCTCGCTTCGATCCGCCGCACTTCGAGTCGGACGGGGAGTCGGATCCGGACGCCAGGTCGGAGCCCGAAGCCCCGCAGGCCGATTCGTTCTCGTCGATCGAGGTGGACGCCCCGCACTTCGACCCGGAACTGGTCTGGGTCACGGCGTCGGCCGCACTCGAATCGGTCGACGCGCCGCAGGTCGTTTCGGTGTCTGTACTCGGCTCTGTGCCTGTACTCGGCTCTGTGTCTGTACTCGGCTCTGTGTCTGTACTCGTCTCGGTGGTTTCGTCAGTGCTCATTGTCAGAAGTCGTCGACGTCACGCCCGCCGCGCGGGGTGACGAGGTGCTTTTTGTACTCGTTCTCCCAGACCGTCGTCTCGTGGGTACCGATCAGGATGGACGTCCCCATCCCGCCGACCTCGTCCTCGTGCCCTTCGGCCTCGCCGAGGGTGGTGATCGTGTGGGTCTCGTCCTCCAGGTTCCGGCCGGCGTCGCCCCTGCCGGCGTCGTTGAAAATCCCCACCGGAACGTCGTCGGCGCGTTCCTCCCGCACCACGTCGATGGCGCGCTGGTAGTCGCGCCAGCAGTTGTACAGGACGATCACGAACCCGCTGATCGCCCCCGCGCGCAGTTTCTCCTCGATCTCGTCCCACCCGCGCCACTTGTCCGACAGCGAGACGGTGCAGAAGTCGTTCGACAGCGGCGCGCCGAGGTTCGCCGCGCCGCCGAGCGCCGCCGTCACGCCGGGGACGACTTCGATCGGAACGTCGTCGGCGTCCTCGGCCTCGGCCATCGTGAACAGCAGGTCGCTCTTGCCGTAGACGTTCGGATCGCCGCCGGAGACGTGGGCGACGTCCTCGCCCGCGCGGACGCGCTCGAACGCCTCGCGGGCCAGTTCGATCTGCCGACCCATCGACGAGCGGACGAGCGTCTGGCGGGTGCCGTTGGGACGTTCGAGGACGGTTCCCGACTCGTTTCCCGCCGTCGTCATCGCGTCCGCGCCGTCCTTTGTCGCCGCTCCCCCGTCGGGCGCGGCGTCCCCCGTCCCCGCCGTATCGACCTCCGCGCTCTCCGGCGGGAGCGTCCCGTCGCGTCGGAGAAACTCCTGATAGAGGTTCGAGGCGATCACGCAGTCGGCGGTCGCGACGACGTCCTTCGCCCGCTGGGTCATCGCGTGGGGCAGTCCGGGACCGATGCCGACGACGTAGAGCGTCCCCAGCGAGTCGCCGTTGCCGTCGTCGCCGTCCCGGACCGCGTCATCGGCGCTGTCGCCCCCGTTCGGGGCCGTGTCATCGCTGTCCCCGCCGCTCGGGTCCGCGCCGCCGGCAGCGGAGCCGTCCATCCCCGCCATCTCACTGCCCCACCGCGACGGTCACGGCGTCGTCGAAGCGCTCTTTTTCCCTTACGAGGTCGTGCTCGCGACCGCCCGCGATGGCCGACGCCTCGGCGATTCCGGGCCAGCCGATGAGCTCTTTCGACCGCGAGGGCGAGGGCCCCTCGAACGCGTCGAGGGTCTCCTTCTCGAACAGGACGACGCCGGCACCGATCTCCCGGGCGGCCTCGTAGAGGCCCTCCTCGCCCTCCTTTCGGGTGCCGGTCGCGACGAAGTCGACGTCGGAAAAGTCCGCTCCGAGATCGTCGAGGGCGGTCGCCCAGGCGTCGAGCACCTGGGACTTCTTCACCCCCGAGACGGTCCCGGTTCCGAGGACGACTCCGTCGTCCGCGTTCCGCTCGAGAACGGTCACGTCGTCGTCGACGAGGACGGCACGGGGGCCGTCCAGGCGCGCGACGGGACCGAGTTCCCCGTTCAGGACGGCGAGGTTCGTCGCGACCGTGGAGTCGCCGTTGACGACGTGTGCGTCCAGCGCCTTCGCCTTGCTCTCGACGCCCTGTTTGCCCGCGGCCTCGCTGGCGGTCGTCATCGCGGGCACCGCGCCCAACTGCGAGAGGTCACCCGCGACTTGGTTCGCGCCGTGATGACCCCCCGTGATCGGGATGGCCCAGGTGAGTTCCTCGTCGACGACGACGATCGCGGGGTCGTCCCACTTGTCGTCGAGCAGCGGCGCGGTCTTCCGCATCGCGATGCCGGAGGCCATCAATCCGACGAAGCAGTCGTACTCGCCCCAGTGCTCGGCGAAGACGTCGCCGTGGTACTCGATTATGTCCACCCGATCGTAGCCGTCACCGATCCCCGCCGCGATCTCCTCGGCGGTGTCGAGTTTCCGCTCGAAACTGACGATCGCGATCTCCTCGGCCACCTCCCCGTCGGAGTCGGGCGTGGAACAGTGGCCGTTCGATCCGCCCGATGCGTTTGATTCGTCCGGTTCGGTCTCTTTGCCGTCCGTCGTGTCCGCGTCGGTAGTGTCGGTGCTCATCGTTCAGTCGTCGGCCTCGCTCTCGGTCCCGCCTCGGTTCGCCCAGCCGTCGTACAGGTACGAGCGCTCGTAGCCCGCCTTCCGCGCGGCGTCGCCGATGACGACGAGCGCGGAGGCGCGGTAGCCCGCCGCCTCCAGCCGCCCGCCGATCGTCCCGATCGTCCCCTCGATGACCTCCTCGTCCGGCCACGACGCGTGATAGACGACGGCGACCGGTGTATCGGGATCGTGGCCGTCCTCGAGGAGCCGATCCATCGTCTCGCCGACCGCGTGGGTACCGAGGTAGACGCAAGTCGTCACGTCGCCCATCCCGACGAACTCGCCGATGTGGTCGTCCTCGGGATCGAGCGTCTTCCCCTGCGGGCGCGTGAACGCGACGTGGTTCGACACGCCGTTCAGGGTGAGCTGGGTCCGGAGCGTCGCGCTGGCGGCGAACGCCGAGGTCACCCCCGGGACGATGTAGGTCGGAATGCCCTCGTATTCCAGCGCGTCCATCTGCTCTACGGCCGCTCCGTAAATCGCTGGATCGCCGCTGTGGAGTCGGACCACGCTCCGGCCGGACTCGTGGGCGTCCCGCATCAGCGGCACGAGTTCTTCCAGGTCCTTGCCGATGCTCGACACCTGCTCGGCGTCCTCGCAGTGCTCCTCCAGAAGTTCGCTGTTGACCAGCGACCCGGCGTGAACCACGAGATCCGCGGACTCGACGAGTTCCTTTCCGGTGACGGTGAGCAGCCCCGGATCGCCCGGGCCGGCCCCGACGAACGGGATCCCCTCCTGCACCTCGCCGGCGGTCCGCGCGTCGATTCGGGGGTCGCGTTCGCTCGCTCGCGCGGCCGACTCCGCGTCGATGGCGTCCTGCGGGTCGGTCATCGCGACGATCCCCCCCGGACCCCGTCACCGCAGGCCTCGCTCTCGGCGCGCTCGACCGACGCGAGGTCGGAGGCATCCTCAACCCCCGGGGTCGATCCTACTCCCCCTTCGGTGTGCGCCGTCGACTCCACCCCTCCGTCGGTCTGCGCCGCGGGCTCGGGATCGGTCTCCGGTTCGCCGCCGAACGCCGCGGTGGCCGGCTGCAGATCCAGCCCGCGCTTCTCCGCGTACGCGAGGGTGTAGTAATCGCGGTCGGCGAGGGCCTCGGGATCGTCGGTCACGACGGTCTCGCCCTCATCCATGTACAGCCTGCGGCCGTACACGACGTCGTATCCGGCGTCGACGAGTCCCTCGTGAGTTGCGGGGACGTCGGTGACTTTGAACAGGACCAGTCGGTCCGGACCGGTGGGGGAGGCCCCGCGGGCGGCCTCGCGGAGCGCGATACTCGCCCCCGATGCGATTTCGACGCCGAGAGCGGTGGTGAAGGCCGTCACGGCGCTCACTCCGGGGACGACCTCGACGTCGACGTCCGGGTGGAACGCCGCGAGCGTCCGACGCAGGTGACCGAACGTCGAGTACACGTTCGGATCGCCGAGCGTGACGAACGCCGCGGTGCCGTCGCGGGCTCGCGGTGCGATCTCCG
Source organism: Halobellus rarus (assembly GCF_024494595.1). Classification (GTDB taxonomy): domain Archaea; phylum Halobacteriota; class Halobacteria; order Halobacteriales; family Haloferacaceae; genus Haloquadratum; species Haloquadratum rarum. The sequence goes on from NZ_JANHDI010000001.1 coordinate 481,489, forward strand.
CGGCGGCCGCCTTCCAGGCGCGCCGGAGCTCGTCCTCGTCTCGGGTCATCGGGAAGTCGACGTCGCCGATCCGCGCCTCGGGGACGTGCTCGGTCGCCACGGAGCGAGAGAGGCGTCCGGGCGAGTACGCGACGTCGGCCCGTTCGAGGACGCGACGGCCGCGGACGGTCACGAGGTCGGCGTCGCCGGGGCCGAGTCCGACGCCGTACAGGGTCATCGCTGTCCCCCGTCGACGCCGCGCGACGGCGACCGCCGCGAATCGGTGCGGCGCTCCCCGCCGTCGGCTGCGGCCTCCTTCGCGCCGCCGACGAGCATATACACCGGGTTTTCGGAGTCGAAACTCGTCGCCCCGGCGAGTTCGTAGCCGTGGCTCACCTGGAACTGGACCACCTCGTCGAGGAGGCCACGTTCACGGAAGGCCTCGGTGGCCGCCCCCGCGACCTCCAGCCGCGAGACGTTCATCACGACGCGGTCGACCCGGTGCTCGACCGCGTGGTCGAGCACGGCCTCGTAGTTTCGACTGCCGCCGAGGAACAGGGCGTCGGCGTCCGTCGGGAGCCCCTCCGGCGCTTCGGACTCCCGCAGTTCCACGTTGTCTGCGGCGTCGTTGGCTGCGAGGTTCTTTCTGCTCGTTTCGACCCGCTCGGGCTTCCGTTCCAGTGCGGTGACCCGCCCGGCGCGCCGTGCCGCTTCGACGGTGACCGCGCCGGTGCACGAACCGACCTCGGCGAAGTGATCGGTCGGTTCGAGATCGAGTTTGCTGAGAAGGACGGCCCGAACCTCGGGTTTCGTCGGACCGGCCTTCGCGTCGTGTGGAAGCGAGACGTGCGCCATCGCCGAACACAACTATCGTAGGCCGTAAAACAATTTTGATTGTTTTAGAAAAAGTTAGATTGGTTAAATTGCCCGCTTGCCTCGTCGAAACTCAATTTCGCACGGATTAAGGCAAAATTACTTTACTTTCCGGTCCGGATTCCCGGCAATGTCGAGGAACGCCGAGGACGCCGAGGAGTTCGGCGTCCTCCAGAGCAAACGGAACGCGACCCGCTATCAGATCCTGGTCCAGATCGCCGAGCGGCAGCCCGCGGTCAATCAGCAGGAGATCGCCGACGCGATCGGGATCACCGCCCAGGCGGTCAGCGACTACCTCCAGGACCTCGTCGAACACGGCTACGTCAACAAGCACGGTCGCGGCCGCTACGAGGTGACGAAAGAGGGCGTCGACTGGCTGATCTCCCAGACCGACGAGCTACGCGGGTTCGTCCGGCACGTCTCCGAGGACGTCATCGGCCAGGTCGAGATCGAGACGGCGATCGCGACGACCGAGATCGAAGAGGGAGAGACCGTTACTCTGACGATGCGCGGCGGGACCCTCCGCGCGATGTCGGGTGATACCGGAAACGCAACCGCGGTTGCGGTGACGGACGCCGCGGCCGGAACGGACGTCGGGATCACGAACGTCGAGGGCGTCGTCGACTACGAACTGGGAACCGTGACGATCGTTTCGATCCCGCAGGTCCAAAACGGCGGCAGTTCAGAGGTGGATCCCGAGCGGATCTCGGACCTCGCCGAGAAACACGATCTGCTCGCCGTCGGCGGAGCCGAAGCCGTCGTCGCCGCCGAGGCGGCGGGCCTCGACCCGGACATCCGATTCGGCAGCAGTGCCGCCGTGCAGGAAGCGGCGACGAAGGGCCTCGATATTCTTCTTTTGACCTCGACCGATCTGCTCTCGGCGCACACCGACAAACTCCGAGCGCAGAACCTCAGCTACGAGGTCGTCGACGCCGCCGACGCGTGAGCGATCGCCGGTCGGCCGAGTTCCTCGCTCCGATCCCGCCGCTGGGCTTATCTCTCAGGAGTGTCTGAACCCGAAGCGATGAACGACGGCGTCGGCGAATCTGGGGACTCGAGACTGACCGACGTCGAAGACGTCCTCCAGCGGCTGTTCCGCGACGGCCGCACGAACGCCGTTCTCGCGTGGCTGCTGGTCGGCGTACTCGCGGCGGTGTTCGCCGACAGCGTCCTCGACGTCGACTACGGGTGGATCCTGTTCGTCGGCGTCGTGGGATTCGTCGTGCTGCTCCCGCCGGTCGCCTACCGCGAGTGGCGGGTGATGCTCCCCTGGGAACTGCTCGTCGTCGCGCTGTTTCCGATCCTCGTCCGCGGTCTCGTCGGCGGGACGGTCGGGACGTTCGCCACCTACCTCTCGCTCGCGGGGCTCGCACTGCTCGTCATCGTCGAACTCCACATGTTCACGACGCTGCGTGTCACCCACTGGTTCGCCGTCGGACTCGTCGTCCTGACGACGCTGGCCGCCGCGGCGGCCTGGACGATCTTCCGATGGAACGCCGACCGGTTTCTCGGAACGACGTTCCTCGTCGACAACGAGACGCTGATGATCGAGTGGCTGTACGTCACCCTCGCCGGCCTCTCCGCGGGCTTGTTGTTCGACGGCTACTTCAGGCGACGCGACCGCCAACTCTGGCGGGTTCTCCGCTGGGTGATCCGCCGATGACGCTTCTCCCCCGTCCGTCGCTCCAGAACCAGCGGCGCATCACCCGCGGGATGCAGGTCGTGTTGGTCGCGCTCGTCGGCTACGGCTTCCTCGCCGGTCAGCCGAAGGCGATCACCAACGGCGGCATCGCCCTGCTCATTACCTTCTTCCCCGCGCTGTTGCGGCGAAACTACAACTTCACGCTGGACTCGTGGCTCGCGCTCTGGATCACGACTGCGGTGTTCCTGCACACGCTCGGATCCGCCGGTCTCTACGGCCAAATCGGCTGGTGGGACCACCTCACACACGCGATGTCGGCCTCGCTCGTCGCGGCCGCCGGATACACCGCGGCCCGCGCGATCGACCTCCACCACGACCAGATTCACATCCCGCGACGGTTCTTCTTCGTGTACATCTTCGTGATCGTGCTCTCGTTCGGCGTCATCTGGGAGCTGTTCGAGTTCGGTCTCGACATCGCGGCGGACGCGACGGGGCTGACGATGCCGCTCGCCCAGCACGGCCTCGACGACACGGTTCGAGACACGATGTTCAACTCTCTCGGCGCGCTGCTCGTCGCCATCTTCGGACAGGTCCATCTGACCGGCGTCGCCGAGCGGATCCGAGAGCGACTCGTCGCGACGGGGGAGTGATCGACCACCCGAACCACAGGGCTGCTGCTTCCGGAGCTGGCGGTCGAACGCTCGGGAGACAGGTCGAACGGAGCGACGGTAGTATGGGAATAGTTCTCCCGATTTCTGAAAATTCGAGAACCATATCCCAGTTATAACCCCCGAGCGTGCAACTGTCCATCTGTAAGGTGAACGATTATGTCCACGACCCCAACCACCCAGACCTCGGCCGCTGAGACGACATTCGGAAACGTCCTCGACTTCGACCTGCAGGGCACCCTCGCCGGCTACTGGATCGTCGCGCTGCGCGTGATCACCGGCTACTGGTTCCTGCACGCCGGTTACACGAAGTTCAGCTTCGTCGCCGGCGAACCGTTCGACGCGAGCGGCTACCTCCTCAACGCCTCGGGAAGCCCGATCGCGGGCCTGTTCGCGTGGGTCGGTAGCACGCCGTGGATGCTCGAGTTCACGAACTTCATGATTCCGATGGGCGAGTTCCTGATCGGCCTCGGCCTGATCGTCGGCGCGCTCGTCAGGCTGGCCTCGTTCTTCGGGGGCGTCCTGATGGTGTTCTTCTACCTGGGCAACGCCGACTGGGCGCACGGCCTGGTCAACGGCGACCTGATGGGTCTGATGCTGTTCGTCACGCTCGGGATCCTCGGCGCGGGCCGCGTGCTCGGGATCGACGCGATCCTCGAAAAGACCGAACTCGGCAAGAAGCGCATCGCGAAGTTCCTCCTCGGGTAGCGCCCCGGGACTTCTATCCGTTTCTGTCCGATCTGTTTCTGCCCGATCTGTTTCTGCCCGATCCGTTTCTGCACGGTCCACTTCTGTACCGCTCCGTATCGACGACTCCGATCCGCGGATATTTTGCTTCAGACGTCGAGCGTGAGATATGGCGATCGACCTTCGAAGCGACACGGTGACGCGGCCCTCGGCGGCGATGCGGGAGGCCGCCGCGGACGCCGACGTCGGCGACGACGTCTACGGCGAGGACCCGACGGTGAACGAACTGGAGGCCGCCGCGGCCGAGCGCGTCGGGACCGAGGACGCCCTCTACGTGCCGACGGGGACGATGGGCAACCAGATCGCGGCGCGCGTCCACGCCGAGCGCGGCGAGGAGATCGTCCTCGACCGCGAGTCCCACATCTACTGCTGGGAACTCGGCGGCCTCGCACAGCTCTCGGGACTGCAGCCCCGTCCCGTCGACGCCGCCGACGCCGCCCCGACGCCCGAACAGTTCGCGTCGGCGTACGTCGCAGAGAGCCTTCACCGCGCCGGAACCGGGCTCCTCGCGCTCGAAAACACGCACAACGGCCGCGGCGGCGTCGCGGTTGCCCCCGAATCGATCTCGGCGGCCGCCGACGCGGCGCACGCCCGCGACGTCCCGGTCCACCTCGACGGCGCGCGCCTGTTCAACGCCTGCGTCGCGCTCGACGTCGCCCCAGAGCGGATGGTCCGCGACGTCGACTCCGTCCTCTTCTGCCTCTCGAAGGGCCTCGGCGCGCCGGTCGGCTCGATCCTCGCCGGCGACGCGGCGTTCGTCGAGAGCGCCCGACGCGTCCGCAAACTGTTCGGCGGCGGGATGCGCCAGGCCGGCCTGATCGCCGCGCCCGGACTGCTCGCGCTGGAGAACGTCGATCGGCTCCGCGTCGATCACGAGAACGCCGCGGCCCTCGCCAGCGGCCTCGACGACGTCGACGGCCTCCGCGCCGCAGAGCCGGACACCAACATCGTGCAGGTCTTCACGGACGAACTCGGCGTCGAGGCCGAGAGGTTCGTCGACGCCTGCGAGGAGCGCGGCGTCCTCGGCGGCGTTCACGGCCCGTATCTCACGCGATTCTGCACGCACCTGGACGTGACCCGCGCGGACGTCGCAGAGGCCGTCGAGCGCGTCGCGGGCGTCGTCGACGACCTCCGGGAGTGACGCTCAGCTTTGACCGACCTCGGTCGGAATCACACCTCGGGCTCGATGTAGACGTGTTGGATCCGGTCGTCGGCCTTGATCAAGCGGTCCTCGATATCTGAAATGATCTCGTCGATGTCGCCCGCTTCCGTCTCCGGATCGAAACTCACGTCCATCGTGACGAGGACGGTCTGGGGACCGACGTAGACCGTCCGGAAGGCGTCGAGGTGGACGACGCGCGGGGTCTCGATGACGACGTCTCGCAGGTCGGCCTCGGCGTCCGCCGGGAGGCTCTCGCCGAGGATCAGCCGCTTGTTCTCCCAGGCCAGCGCGAGCGCGAATCCCATCAGCAGGATCCCGATGAGCACCGCGGCGATGGCGTCGTACACCTCGTTGCCCGTGGCCTTCGAGAGGAGGATCCCGACGAGCGCCAGGCCCGCCCCGAGGAGCGCGATCGTGTCCTCGGTGAACGCCGTCAGCGTCGTCACGTCGCTCATCTTGCCGAACGCCTCGCGGATCCCGCTCCACCCGTAGTGGTCGATCTGCCGTTGCATCTCCGCGTTCGCCTTCGCGAGCGCGTAGGCCTCGAAGGCGATCGCGGCGAGCAGCACGGCCACGTTCACGTACCACGAGGGGAACGTCGCGCCGGCGAACGTGATCGTCCCGGCGACGCCGTGACCGCCGTGGACGATCGCGTCGTAGCCGTGTTTGATCGACTCCCAGCCCGCGATGCCGAACAGGAGCACGGCGACGAGAAAGGAGTAGAAGAACTGCGCCTTCCCGTAGCCGAACGGGTGCTCGCGGCTCAGTTCCTTCTCGCTGTAGCGGATTCCGACCAGGAGGAAGACCTGATTGCCGGTGTCCGAGATCGAGTGGTACGTCTCCGAGAGCATCGAGGGGCTCCCGGTCAGGAGGAACCCGCCGAACTTCAGGATCGCGATAGCCCCGTTCGCGAACAGCGCGGCGAGGACGACGCCTTTGCTTCCGGCCATACGGAAACCTCCGCAGACGGAGATAAAGTGGTTTCCACCGCGAGACGACCGCGGCCCGATCTGCGACAGCGACGGAAGCGGACAGTCGGACGCTTCTTGGCTCCGGCCGTCGTAGGTCGTTCCGATGCTCACAGTCGTCTCCGACACCCACAGCACCGATTCCCATCGCCTCTCCGGGCGGACGCTCCAGGCCGTCCGCGACGCCGACGTGGTCGCGCACGCGGGCGACTTTATGCGCGAGTCCGTCCTCGACGACTTCGAACGGGAGGCCTCCCGCTTCTTGGGCGTCACCGGCAACAACGACGACGCCGCGATCAGGGCGCGCCTGCCCGAGGCCCGGAACTTCACCTTCGGCGGCCTCACGTTCGCGATGACCCACCGGCGACCCGGCGGCCCGACGGCGCTCCCGTTTTTCGGCCGCCAGCGCGGTGCCGACGTCGTCGTCTTCGGGCACAGTCACCGGCCGACCTACGAGGCGACCGACGACGTCGTGCTCCTCAACCCCGGAAGCCACGCGCAACCGCGAGGCAATCGGGCCGCACACGCCGAACTCGAAGCGCGCGAGGACGGCGGCGTCGAGGGGCGACTCGTCACCGTCGACGGCGACGTCTTCGAATCGTTCACTGTCGGTTCACCCGGCTCGACGAATCGGTAACACGCAGCGGCCGAGGCGGCTCACGGCAGCAGATGGGGTACTGCTGTCCTCGAAAAATAGGGTCGCCGCCGATCCGCGTCGGCCCGGCGGGCGGATGTACGGCACCGAACTGCCTTCGACTGCCGACGGGTCGGTCTCGGGGGCAGGCGAGAGCGATGGTCGGTCGTCGGATGGGCTGTCCGATGAGACGTACCCGGGCAGGTGGCGGTGAGGCGTGCACCCGAGGAGACGTCGGCGGAGCGCACACTCGGGTTGTGGGTGGGGAGACGGGTCCGGGTGGAGGGCCGAGGCGGTGGCGGTGACCCTGCACATTGGCATTGGATCCGGTGAATAAAATAGCCGACGTAGACTCAAAATCGCGTTTCAGCGTTCTCCGGTGTCTCCGCTCGGGGCCTGGATCGACGGCTCGGTTTCCCTCCGACGCGACCACAACCCGGAGGCTGTCGTCGGTGGTAACGACCATTGGTCGCTGACGTCGGAGACAACGATCATTGGTCGCTGACGCCGGAGGCGGCCGAAACTCGACTACCGCCGCCAGACGAGCGCGACGAACGACAGCGCGACGACGCCGCCGAGGAAGAACAGCGCCCCGGGCGGGAGCGCCGCGACGGCCGCCGAGACGGCGTCCAGCGGACCGCCACCCGCGGCGGCTTCCGTTTCGATGGCAGTCTGTGCCGCGTCTGCGGCGGTTCGCGTGGCTTCCGCTACCGTCTCTGTCGCCGTCGACGGTGCTTCCGTAGGCGCGGGCGTCTGCTCCGGAACCGGCGTCTCAGTCGCCTCCGCGATCTGGATCCCGCCGCCGTCGTCGGGCGTCGGTGTCGTCTCCGGTGTGGCCGTCTCCGTCGGTGTCGCTCCCGGCGCGGGCGTCGCCGTCTCGGTTCCGGCAGGGGCGTCCGTCTCGGTCGCGCCGCTGACGTTCGCTCCGCCGTCCGCACTCCCGGCATCGCCCGAGGCGCTACCGCCGTCGCCGCCGGTCGAGCCGAGCGAGACGCCCGGTCCGGTTCCGGCTCTGGCGAGTCGGTCGACGGCGACGCTACCGAGCGCGAGGACGCCGAGTCCGCCGAGTAACTGGGTCAGCGCCGACTGCAGCCCCGTCGTGTCGTCCTCGTTGCCCGCGACGACGACCAGCGCCTGGTCAGAGGGCGCATAGACGGTCATCTCTCGGCCCTTCTCGGAGTACGCCGTCCCGGCGGATTCGATCAGCCCCGCGGTTTCGAGTCGATCGAGGTGGTACTGCGCGTTCTGTATCGACGTGTCGACTCGGTCCGCGACGTCCGAGGGCGGCCCCGGTTCCTCGTGCAACTCCGCGAGGAGCTCTCTGGCCGTCGTCGAGGAGATCGCCGCGAGCAGGTCGTCGACCTCCTCGCTATCGAGGCCGACGACGCGCGGCTCCTTGTCCTCGTCGTCGGGGAGGTCTGGCCGGGAGGGCAGGATGTCGGCCATCTCTCGCAGGGATTTCGGCGCGCGTGTGATGAGTCTTGCTTTCGTTCGTCGGAACGCGATGCCCGGATCCGGACCCCGGCCCCGCAACGCGCGCCGGCGGCGAAACGCATTTACTGACGCCGGGGAAAGCCCCGGCTATGCTTGCCCGTCAGCCGGGAGTTGTCGGCCGGTCCCGAGCCCTGCGTCCGGACGGCGATCCCGCGCAGGTCGACGTCGTCGTCGACTTCGTCGCGTCCAACCCCGCGTTGATCGTGCTTCTCGTCTTCCTCTTGGGCTTCGTCTTCTTCGCGTACCTCTTCGTCAGGCGGACGCTGACGGGGCTCCGCGACGGGTTCGACGAGGGGTACCGGGGGAAATAGTCGGATGGTCGTGGTCGCAACACTCGCCACTCTCGTCGTCGCCGCGCTCGCGAGTCTCTTCATGGCCTGGTCGATCGGCGCGGGCTCCTCGGGATCGACCCCGTTCGCCCCGGCGGTGGGTGCGAACGCGATCTCGGTGATGCGCGCCGGGTTCGTCGTCGGCGTGCTCGGCCTCTCCGGTGCCGTCCTGCAGGGCGCGAACGTCACGGAGGCCGTCGGGACGGAGCTCGTCGTCGGCTCCGTCCTCACCGCCACCGCCTCGACCGTCGCGCTCATCGTCGCCGCGGCCCTCGTCGCGATCGGCGTCTTCGCCGGGTACCCGATCGCGACGGCGTTCACCGTCACCGGCGCGGTCGTCGGCGTCGGCCTCGCGAACGGCGGCGGCCCCGCGGTCGCGAAGTACCAGGAGATCGTCGCCCTGTGGACGCTCACCCCGTTCGTCGGCGGCGGTATCGCCTACGGGACGGCGCGCTTTCTCCGCAACGAGTCCGTCCCCGAACGCGTGGCCGTTCCCGCCCTCGGCGGCGTCGTCGGACTTCTCGTCGCGAACATCCGGTTCGCCGCGCTGGGCGGTGAATCCGGGCGCTCGCTGGCGGAAGTCGGCGCGGCCGCGACGCCCCCGCTCTCGGTCGCGGGCGTCGACGTCGGCGTCGTCGCCGTTTCCGCGCTGTTCGTCCTCGCCTCGGTCGCCGTCGTCCGCCGCGAGATAGTCGTCGATCCCGCTCGGGGACAGCGCCGGTTCCTGCTCGTCCTGGGCGGTCTCGTCGCCTTCTCCGCCGGCGGCAGCCAGGTCGGCCTCGCCATCGGGCCGCTCGTCCCGCTGTTGGACGAGGTGGCGGTCCCCCTCCCCACGCTGCTGGTCGGCGGCGGGCTGGGACTGCTCATCGGCTCGTGGACCGGTGCGCCGCGGATGATCAAGGCCATCTCGCAGGACTACTCCTCGCTCGGTCCGCGGCGCTCGATCGCCGCGATGATCCCCTCCTTCGCCATCGCGCAGGCGGCTGTCGCGCTCGGCATTCCGGTCTCGTTCAACGAGATCATCGTCAGCGCGATCATCGGAAGCGGGTACGCCGCCGGCGGGGCGGGCGTCAGCCGCGAGAAGATGCTCAAGACGGTGCTCGCGTGGATCGGTTCGCTCGTGCTCGCCTTCGGCCTGGCCTACGGTGCGTTCACCGCGATCGACGCGGTTCTGTGAGCCGGGAGCGCTCCTCGCTCGGGAGACGACTCCGATTCTTCCCCCCCTGCGTCGCGACTCCGACGCCTCACTCTTGGGTCGGCGACTCCGACTGTTCGGCTCCCTCCTCCGCCTCTGCGTCCTCCTCGTCGGCGTCGGGCTCCTCGGGAATCGTGATTCGCGCCTTCATGATGCGGGTGTTGTCGACCTGTTCGATGCGGATCGTGATCCCGTCGTAGGTGATCTCCTCGCCCTCCTCGACGAGTCGCCCGGCGCGGTTGAAAATGAAGCCCGCGAGCGTCTCGAACTCCTCGCCCTCGGGGAGCTCCAAGCCGAGTTCTTCGTTGACCTCGTCGATGTTGACCTCGCCGCGGACGAGCGTCTCGCGGTCGTCGACGTACTCGAAGGACTCCTCCTCGTCGTCCTCGAGGATGTCGCCGACGATCTCCTCGACCATATCCTCGAGGGTCACGAGCCCCTCCGTGGTCCCGAACTCGTCGATGACGATGACCATCCGGAGGCGGTTGTCCTGGATCTCGGTGAGGAGTTCGTCGACGTTCTTCGACTCGGGGACGTGCAGCGTCGGCTGGACGAGATCCGTCAGCGCGGCGGTTCCGGAGCCGTAGTTCTTCTCGCGGACGAGATCCCGGATGGTGACGATGCCGATGATGTTGTCGAGGTTGCCGTCGTAGACCGGCACGCGCTCGTGGTCGGAGTGGACGCACGTCTCGATCGCCTCGTCGATCGTCGAGTCCTTCGGAACGGCGGTCATATCGAGGCGCGGCGTCATCACCTCCTTGGCGATGGTCTGGTTGAAGCGGAAGATCCGATCGAGCATCTCTCTCTCCTCCTCCTCGATGACGCCCTCGCGCTCGCCCGTCTGGATGAGGTCCTGGATCTCGTCGCGGGTGATGTAGGAGGTTTCGATCGCCGAGCGCCCGCCGGTCACCTTGTTGATGACGCGGGTGAGGTAATCGAAGACGACGACCAGCGGCAGGAGGGCGTACTCGGAGTACTTCAGCGGGCGCGAGATGCGGAGCGCCCACGATTCGGTGTTCTCGACGGCGTAGGACTTCGGCGCGCTCTCGCCGAAGAGCAAGACGAGAGTGGTGATCCCGAACGTCGACGCCAGGACCGCCGTGCCCGGATCGAAGTAGAGGCTCACGATCGCCGTCGCGATCGAGGACATCGCGATGTTGACGATGTTGTTCCCGACGAGGATCGTGATCAGGAGGCGGTGGGGGTTCGACTTGAGTTCGCTGACGATCTCCGCGTTGGGAACGTTGTCCTCGACGAGCGAGTCGATGCGGTGCTTCGCGAGCGAGAACATCGCGATTTCCGAGGAGGAGAAGAAGGCCGAAAAGCCGATCAAGACGAGTATCGCGACCGCGCCGGCGACGGTCACCGTCGTGTCGTTGATCGGGACCGCCTGGAGAATCGAGGTCGAGTCGGTGAGAAGCGTCGCTGCGGAGGACGGGTCGACACCGGAGCCTCCCGCTTCGGCTCCGGAACTCGCCTCGAGCGCGGTCCGGTCGTCGATTCCGTTCGAACGTCGGGCGGCGAGAGACGCGAGTGGCGGAGACAAACCCATATAACTACGTCACCTTGTCTGGCCCCGGAATTAAGAGTTACCCTCGACCGCCTCCGTGGGACGGTGGGTCGTCCGCGTCGTTCGCGAGACTTGGTCTCTCGTGTACGCCGCGGACGAATCTCCGACAGCCTTAGGAGCGTTTCGACCCTACCGCGTGTATGAGCGATCGAGACCCGCAGATCACGCTGTATCGACTTCAGGCGTGTCCGTTCTGCGAGCGCGTCGTCCGAACCCTCGACGAACTCGACCTGTCGTACCGGTCGCGCTTCGTCGAACCGATGCACGCTGACCGGAACGTCGTCAAGCGCGTCTCGGGCAAGCGCAGCGTCCCGGCCATCGTCGACGAACACACCGGTGTCACGATGTCCGAGTCCGCGAACATCGTCGAGTACCTGACGAAGACCTACGGGGAGGGGGCGTAGATGGAACTCGACTTCGAGGTCGTCGAACTCGACGAGGCGGACCACCCGGACGTCGGCGATGTCGCGCCGGACTTCACGCGACCGCTCGTGAACGAGGAGTACTGGGAGGACGCGTCGCTGTCGGATCTCACGGAGGAGGGTCCGACGCTCCTGGTCTTTCACCCGATGGACGGCGCGTTCCCGACGACGTACATCTGGAACGAGATCGACGAGCGGGGGTTCGTCGACGACGTGCAGACCGTCGGCGTCTCCGTCTCCACGCCGTACGAGCACAAGGACCTCCTCGAGAAGCGTGCGGAAGACGTCCGCCTCTTTTCGGACCCCGCGGCCGACGTCGCGGCGACGTACGGAATCGAGAACGACCTCGACGGGATGACCGGCGTGACCGAACACCGCCCCGCCGCGTTCCTCCTCGACGAGTCGCGGACGGTCCAGTACGCGTGGGCCGCCGCGGAGTGGCCGGCGTTCCCCGAGTACGACGAGATCGAGGCCGCGATCGACGACCTCGTCTGAGCGCTCTCGTCCCGACTGCGGATCCGCCACGCTCTTTTCGACCCGCCGCGTCAGTCCGGACAGATGACGGAGTTCGACGAGACGTCCGAAGCCGACGACGATGCGTCCGGGGTCGACCTCGACGAAACGTCCGGGGCCGACCTCGACGAGGCGTCAGGAACCCACTTCGACGACGCCAGCGATGCCGCTACCGACCGCGGCGTCGCCGACGCCATCGACGCCGCGGCCGCCGCGATCGAGAACGGCCAGACTGTCGTCTACCCGACCGAGACGGTCTACGGCCTCGGCGCGGACGCCACCGACTCCGCGGCCGTCGAGCGCGTCTTCGAGGTGAAGGGCCGCGACCGGTCGAAGCCGCTCTCGCTCGGCGTCCCGACCGTCGACGCCGCGCTGCGCCACGCCCGGCCGAGCGACCGCGCGCTCCGGTTTATGCGCGCGTTCCTCCCCGGCCCGGTCACCGTCGTCGTCGACGCCGACCCGTCCCTCCCCGAGGCGCTCACCGCCGGCCGCGACCGGGTCGGGATCCGGATCCCGGATCACGAGGTGGCGCTCGCGCTGTTCGAGCGCGTCGCGCCGACGCCCGTGACGGCGACGAGCGCGAACGTCAGCGGGTCGCCGAGCGTCACCGACGTCGCGACGCTGGACGCCGCGGTCCGCGACGCCGTCGCGGTGGTCGTCGACGCCGGCCCGACGCCCGGCACCGAGAGCACGGTCGTCGATCCCGAGCGGAACGTCGTCCACCGACGCGGCGCGATGGCCGACGCCATCGCCGCGTGGCTGGAAGACGAGCGCGGAGCGGAACCGACCGTGGAAGGCAGCTGATCGGCCGTCCCGATCGCCATCGCCGTCGCCGGCCGTGTTGCTGTCGCTCCTACTGCGTCGCCGCCGCCGACCGCGCCCTCGTCGCTGCCACTACTGACCGCGTCGGCCGTGCGGCCGACGGCTGCCGCTCACCCGAGTCCGAGCAGCGTCTTCAGCGACCGCGTCTTCGTCCCGCAGGTGGTCCGGTAGTCGCAGGCGTCGCACTTCGACTCGTCGCGGATCCGGCTCGGAACGCCCCGCATCGATCTGATCGTCCACAGCGTGCGTCGGTACGCGCCCCGGTTCCGCGTCGTCAGTCGGACGGTCCGGACCACGCCGTGAGCGGGGTATTCGACGAGCGCGCGAGGGACCCCGCGCTCGCGCTCCCACGCGAGCGCCTTCGCGACGGCGACGGCCCGCACTCGCTGCGGTTCCCAGACTCCCTGCGGCGGCGGATCGCCCGGCGAGACGACCGTCGGCGTGGGCGGTGCGGCGTCGTCGCGTCCAGCCGTTCCGTCGGTTTCGGCCGTCTCATTGGTCTCGTCCGTTCCATCTGTTCCGTTGGCTCCGTCTCCTCCGCTCATCCCCGCTCCCCCGTTCGTCCCGTCCGCCGGTTCGAGCACCTTGTGTGCGACGCCGTGGCAGTCGCGCCCGCGGAGGAACGCCTCGCGCGTCGCCGGGGCCGCGAGCCGATCGTAGTCGTCGCGCTCTGCGAGGGATGCCAGGTTCGATCGGTACTCCCCGGGAGTGACTGCGATCGGCAGGCGACGGAGTTCCTCGTCCGTCGCCGTCTGGTGTCGCTCGTACCGGAACGCGAGGTCGCGGACGTCCGCGACCGATGCCGGCGGTTCGTGGTCGCCGTCGCGCTCGGCGTAGTAGTACTGCCGCGGGCAGTACGCCGCGCGTCCGAGGTGTGAGATCGGGATCGTGTCGGCCAGTGGCGTGCTGTCGCCCCGCGACGCGCCGTCACTTCGAGTAGACCGCTCGGCTGGAGGTTCCACGGCCCCTCTGGTCACGTCTCCCTATTTGAACTCTCGGCGGATCGACGCGCCACCGCGCCCGACTCGCTCAGTCGGACCGATCGGGTTGGCGGTCGACGACTTCGATCTCGAAAACGAGCGTCCGCCCGGCGAGTTCGTGGTTGAAGTCCACCTCCACCGCGTCCTCGCGGACGGCGACGACGTCGCCGTGGAGGCCGTTCTGGGCGTGGACGTGGAGACCGACCTCGGGCTCCTCGCCGACCATTCCCTCGAACGTCTCGCGATCGTACTCGCGGACCCGATCCGATCGGACCTCGCCGTAGGCGGATTCCGGTGGCACGCGGACAGTGCGCTCCTCACCGACGGCCAGTCCTCGCACCGCCTCGTCGAGGCCGTCGATCACGTCACCGTCGCCCACCGTGAAGGCCAGCGGGCCGTAGTCGTCCGCGTCGCGATCCTGCGCCTCGTCGAGGCCGTGCTCGGTGGCGACGGCGTACTTCGAGGTTCCGAAGACCGTACCGTCTTCGAACCGGCCGACGTACTCGACGGCGACGCGGTCGCCCCGTTCGATGGTCATACGCGAGGTTGGCAGCGGAGCCGAAATAGCCTGTCGTCTGCGTTCGCTGCGGCAGCCGTCGCTCGACCCCGCGACCGGAGCCGAACGCTTATTGATCGTCCGCGAGTGTTCGCCAGTATGACCGCGGACACCGACCACGACGACGCTTCCGAGGAGTCCGGCACCCTCTCGCGGCTCGGCCGGGTGCTGTTCGGCCTCGGCCTCGCCCTCCAGGCCTCCGAGGACTTTCGCGATATGGAGGACACGATCGAGTACGCCGAATCCGCGGGGGTCCCTCTCCCCGACCTCGCCGCGCCGTTCGCCTCCGGGATGATGTTCGTCGGCGGCCTCGGGATCGCGCTCTGGCGCGCGCCCCGGATCGCGACCGGCGCGGTCGTCACGTTCCTGGCCGTCGTGACGCCGACGATGCACGACTTCTGGAACGCCGAGGAGGGTTCGGGGAGCGGCGAACGGCTGGCGTTCTTCGGGAACCTGGCGATGTTCGGCGCGGCGCTCGCGTTCCTGCGCGAGGCGTACAAGTAGCCGCACACCGTGACAGACACTAGCACGCGCTCCGACACGCGGAATCTGAACCGACGGACGCTTCTCGCGACGCTCGCCAGTGCCGGCGTCGGCTCGCTCGCCGGCTGTTCGTTCGCCGAGCGTGAGTCCGACGAGGCGACGACCGAGACCGATCCCGAACTCGCCGAATCGCTGGCGCGGCGGTTCGCCCCGACGCTGTACTTCGACGCCGCGGAACCGTGGCTCCCGACGGACCCCAGACCGTACGAGAGCGAGCGGGACGGCGACCCGGTCGTCGACGGCTTCGACGCCCTCGACGGCTACCACGCGCGCGACGCCGACTCGGGGGGACCACCGGACCCGACGGTCTTCTACAACGCCGTCGAGTACGACGACTCCCCGCTCGCAGTGGTTCAGTTCTGGCTGTACTCGGCGTTCGATCAGTTCACCACGAACTTCCACTGGCACGACTGGGAGGTGTTGCACGTCTTCGTCGACACCGAGACCGACCGACCGCAACTGTACGTCTCCAGTTCCCACTCCCGGCGGGTGCCGAACAACGAGTTCCTGGACCCCGACCCCGAGATGATCCCGCGGATCCTCGCGGAACTCGGCTCGCACTCCAGCGCGCTCTCGGTCAACGACGAGCCCGATCGGTTCCAGCGCCTCCCGGGCGCGGACCTCCTCGCCGACATCACCAACTCCGCCATCGAGAGCGTCGAGGCGCTCTCGGAGGTCCCGCTGGCCTACGGGCTCCCGCGGGACGAGGGCGCGCGACTGCCCTACGTCGTTCCCGAGTACGAGGGCGTGCCCGTGTACGACCACGAGCGACTGCCGAACGTCGAACGGACGTCGCTCGTCGACGAGGACCTGACGGTGCGGTCGTTCGAGTCGCTCTCGTCGCCGCCGACCGACCTCCCGGGGCGTTCGACGGGCGTGGTGTTCCGTCACGGGGGGCGCGGGGACGCGGGGGCCGACGGTTCGTCTTCGGACGCTACGGAAGCGGTCGGCGGGGAATCGACCGACGCGGAATCGACCGACGGGGGAGCGGTCGACGGAACGACCGAGTACGCCTACGAACTCGTTCCCACCGCGGAACTCGAACACATCACGGCGTTCACCGGACCGCAACTGAGCTTCGAGTTCTCCGTCCCCGAGTTCGCCGAGGACGCCATCGCGGGCCACATCACGACGACCGGCGTCCCGTGGGAGCAACCCCGCTACGAGAACCCCGCGGCCGACATCACCGATCCCAACCACCGGGCCGCCCTGGCCGAGCGGTACGACGCCATCGGCGATGCGGCCCCGATCAACACCGTCGTGGCCGCGGTCACGGAGGCCGTATCGAGCGACGACGCACCCGACGGGGAGGGGCTGACGACGCAGACGCCGAACGTCGAGGCCGTCGCCCTCTTAGAGAGCGACCCGGCCGCCGTGCCGACGTTCGGCGGCGTCGCGGCGCTCCGCGACGTTCCCGAAGGAGAACATCGGCTCACCGTCAACGCGGCCGGGCAAGCGCCCCACAGCGAGCGCCTGTCCGTCGGCGGTGAGAGCGACGCGACCTCGACCGTGACGGAACAGACCGCGTCCGACACGGCGGCGACGACCGAGGCAGAGACGGCGGGGACGACAGGGGCAGAGACACCCGAAACCACGACCGGGCGGGCCGAGTCTGCAGCGACCGGGTCGGGATCGGCCGCGCCCGACGACGGGTCGGGTCCGGATCGCACCGCAGAGCGCGTGACGGCGGCCGGGTCCGCCGGCGAAATCCCCCTCGTCGCACGTGAGAACGCCCAAAGACTGGAGATCGATGCCGGCGGAACCGACGCCGACCTCACGGACGTCGCGATCGACGACGACTTCGCCGGTCGGTTGTACGACTCGCCGCTCGACGGTTCCGACGCGGTGTACGTCCACCGCGGCGGCGCGTACACGACCGAAGTCAGAGACGCCGACGGTGCCGTCGGCGCGTTCCGAGTTAACCCGGACCCGGCTTCCGGGACCGACGGGGACGACCCGTCCGAGACGGGACCGCCGATCCGGATCGATCGCCCGGAAACCGGAAAGGCGTCGCTGTCGTCGTTTCTCGCGTCGATCACTGGAGAGACGAGCGAGGAACTCGGAGGGCTCCTCGATGACGACAGCGACGGTGATACGCTCACCGGGCGTGAGAACGCCCTCCGCGGTCTCGTTCGCGCCCTCGACGCCGTCGCCAGCGCGTCAGAGCGAGCGGCCGAGAACGCCCGCGCCGGCGATCGAGCGAACGCGGATCGACGGATACAGACCGCATCAACCGGGCTCGAACGCATCGCCGAACTGATCGCCGAGGCCAGCGACGACCTTCCGGACCCGCTCGAACGGGCCGTCGAAAACCGAGTCGAGGAGGCGACCCGACGGGCCGAACAGGCACGGAAGGCCGACAAGCTCTGAGCCGTTCGGACTTCGGTTGCGGGGAGCGGACATAAACAGGTATTTTCGGACTGAAGTGGTTCCGATACTCGAATGAGAGTCGCCGACACCGTCCGGAAGGAAGCGGCGCAACTGTGGGGTGACGGGAAGGGTCCGCTCCTCGTCTCCATCGCGGGCGGCTGGGGCGTGCTGCTCGGGACTCGGATGATCTATCCCGTCCTCCTCCCGTACCTCCGCTCGTCGTTCGACCTCTCGCTCACCGTCGGTGGCCTCCTGGTGACGATCCTCTGGCTGGGGTCGGCACTCGGCCAGCTCCCCGGTGGGATCCTCGCGGACCGCTACAGCGAGCGCGGCGTGATGGTCGCGGGCGCACTCGTCGTCGCGGGCGCGATCGTTCTCGTCGTCACCGCGCCGACGCCGCTCGTCCTGTTCGCCGCGACGGGGCTCGTCGGCCTCGGCCAGTCGCTGTATCCCATCGCGCGGATCACGATCCTCTCGAAGATCTACCCCGATCGCATCGGTAGCGCCCTCGGCGTGACGATGGCCACGGGGGATCTCGGACAGACGGTGCTCCCCCCGATCGGCGGCGCGATAGCCGCGGCGGCCGCCTGGCAGTTCGGCCTCGGGTTCATCTCGCCGCTGCTCGTCGTCGTCGCCGTCGTCCTCTGGGTGGTTCTGCCCGCGCATTCCTCGACGGCGAGCCCGGTCGACTCGCTCTCTGCGAAGAGCGCCTCGTCCGTCGTCGGGAAGCTCCGCCGGGCCAACCTCGGCTTCGTCGCGTTCATCCTCTTTCTCTACATCCTGATCTGGCAGTCGTTCACCGGACTCTACCCGACCTACCTCGTCGAACGGAAGGGGCTGTCCTCCTCGCTCGCCGGCGTCCTCTTCAGCGTCTTTTTCGCGTTCGGTGTCCTCGTCAAACCCCTGGCGGGCGCCGCCTACGATCGGATCGGACTGCGCCGCGCGCTCGTCATCGTCCTCGTCGGTCCCGTCGCGGGCTTCGCGATCCTCCCGTTCCTCGACGGTTTCTGGCCGCTGGTCGCGGTGACCGTACTGGTGAGCACGATGCTCGGTTCGGGAGCGATCACCCAGTCGTTCCTCTCCGACGCGATCCCCGGGGAGATCCGGGGGACCGGACTCGGCGTGGTCCGGACGACTTCGGCGACGTTCGGCGCGTTGGGACCGGTGCTGTTCGGCGCGCTCGCCGATCGCGGCTACTTCGACGAAGGCTATCTGTTGCTGGCGGGGATACTGATCGTCGTCATCTTCCTCACCCTTCGACTCCCCGAGCGGTCCGGAGCCTGATCGAGACCTCGCTCCCGCTCCCGTCCTCGTCGAGGCCGGTGATCTCGAACCGCGCGCCGCCGTCGCTCCCCTCCGTGACGGCGACGTCCCAGCCGTGTGCGCCCACCACCTGTTCGACGATCGACTGCGTCCCGTCGGATGTCTCGGTGAGGAACCCCGCCTCGACGCCGAGGTACGTCCGCCCCAGGGTCAGGAGTTCGGTGAGTCTCTCCTCGAAGGGCCGCCCGTGGTCCGCCGTGACGCGGTGCATCCGACGGAGCGCTTCTCTCTCAGGCAGGGCCCTCTCGTCGTCCGATCGATCGTCGTCTGAGAGGGACATACGAACAGGTCTCGAGGGGGAGTAGTTTAGGTTTTGCCGCCCGGATTCGAACCACGGTCGTTCCGCTCCGCTTCACTCCCTGATTCGAATCGCGGAGACGTCCACACAACACAGACACGTGTCGCTCGCACACGCTCCGCGGTGCTTGCTGAGTAGTCTGTGTAGAAGTGGGACCGCCGAGGATTCGCTCCGCTCGTCCTCGTGTTCCCACTTCGACTCCGTCGAAGATGGGACCGCCCGGATTCGAACCACGGTCGTTCCGCTCCGCTTCACTCCCTGATTCGAATCCGGACGGTTGCCACTCTTGGCTCGTCACTCCGTTCCTCACACAAGAGTGGGACCGCCCGGATTCGAACCGGGGTCACGGGCACCCAAGGCCCGAAGTATACCAGGCTAACCCACGGTCCCGTGAGTACACCTGGAACGGTCACCGAGTAAAGGATTTCGTTCGGTTCGCGTCGGGATCGAGACTTAGATACCCCAGATGGCGGCGATTCCGACCGTCGTCACCGCGGCGAACACCAACTGCAGGGGCCCGCCCACGCGGATGTAGTCGCTGAACCGGTAGCCGCCCGGACCGTAGACGAACAGGTTCGTCTGGTAGCCGACGGGCGTCATGAACGCCGTCGACGCCGCGAACGTCACCGCCAGGACGAACGAGAAGGCGTTCGCCCCGAGCGTCTGTGCGGCCTCGACCGCGACGGGGACCATCAGCACGACGCTCGCGTTGTTCGAGATCACGTTCGTCAGGAGCGCCGTGAGGAGGTAGAAAGTCGCCAGCACGCCGACGAGCGGGAGCACCTCGCCGGTCGCGACGACGAACCCCGCCAGTAGCGCGGCCCCGCCGGTGGCCTCCAGGGCGATCCCGAGCGGGATGACGCCGGCCAAGAGAAAGACGACGTCCCACTGCACCGACTCGTAGATCTCCCCCGGGCGGAGACATCCCGTCGCGACCATCGCGAGCGCCCCGGCGAGCGCGGAGACGACGATCGGGAGGACGTCGAGGGCGGCGAGTGTCACGACGGCGACGACGATTCCGACGGCGACCGGGATCTTCGAGCCGCGGTAGTCGTGCCGCTCGATCTCCTGGGCGACGATGAAGTCGCGGTTGGCGTCGAGTCGTTCGACGCTGTCTGCGGTCGCCTGCACGAGCAGCGTGTCGCCGACGCGCAGTGTGACGTTGTCCATCCGCCGGCGGAAGAGTTCTCTCCCGCGACGCAGCGCGAGTACTGTCGCGTTGTACCGCTGGCGAAAGCCCGCGGAGGCGAGCGACTCGCCGACGAGCGACGACCCGGGGGCGACGACGATCTCGACGAGGTTGTGCCGGGATTCACTCGCCTCCAGTTCCGCCTCGTCGACCGCCGTCGGGACGAGGTCGAGACCCTCGACGTCGAGCAGTTCGATCAGGGTGTCGCGGTCGGTCCGGATCGCGAACACGTCGCCGGCGTGGATCTCCTTCGGCCCCAGCGGTTCGAGGAACACCTCGCCGCCGCGGACCAGTTGGATCAGATCGACGTCGAAGTCGGTCTCGACGAGCGCGCGTCGGACCTGCTGGCCCACCAGCGGCGAGTCCTCGCGGACGACGACCTCCGTCAGGTAGTCGGCCATCTCGAACTCCTCGGTCAGATCCTGCCGCGGCTTGATCCGCGCTGGCGTCAGCCACCGTCCCACGGTCAGCAGGTAGACCGTCCCGACGACCGAGACGACGATTCCGAGCTGGGTGAACTCGAACATCGTGAAGGTGCGACCGATGAGTCTCCCCGACAGCTCGGAGGCGAGGATGTTCGTCGACGTCCCGATGAGTGTGAGCATCCCACCGAACATCGAGGCGTAGGAGAGCGCGAGCAGGAGCTTCGAGGGCGACGTCCCGCCGCGATCGGCGAGGTCGGTCACCATCGGGAGGAGGATCGCCACCGCGGCGGTGTTGTTGATGAACCCCGAAATCGGCGCGACGACGCCGATCGTCGCGCCCAGCTGTCGGTTCTGGCTCTCGCCGGTGAAGCCCGCGATCCACGCGCCGAGCCGCTGGATCACGCCCGTCCGCTGGACGCCGTCGCTGAGGATGAACATCGCGAGGACGGTCAGCGTCGCCCCGCTGGAGAACCCCGAGAGGGCGTCGCCGGGGTAGTCCGCAAACAGGACGATCGGATCGGCGAGGAGGCCGGCCGCGGCGAGCATCGACGACGCCGGCTGGATCAGCATCAGGGCCACCATCACCCCGATCGCGGTGATATCGACGGGCACGGGCTCGGTCACGAAGAGCACGAGCGCGCAGAGGACGACGAGGAAGACGACGGCGATCCCCGGCGATATCGGTGTCACACGCGATCAGTCGGCGCGACGAGTCAAAATACCGTGGGGTTTCTCAGGTCTCGGGAGAAAGCACCCTCAGAACTCGTCTTGGAGTTCCATCTCCGCGACCAGGTCGTACGGATCCGTGCCCGACCGGATGCAGTCGAGGATGCGGAAGGCGTCCTTCGGCGAGAGGAAGTGCCGACAGACCGCCCGCCCCAACGGTGTCGGCTCGAAGCCGTCGATGAACTCCCACTGGAGGAGCTTCCCGATCGCGTGCTTCGTCGGGACGTCGCCGACCATCCGGTCGTTCAGCCGCTTCGCCCGCTTGCCGGCGACGACGACGTTCGCGAGCGTCTCCTCGGCGGCGGCCGTCTCGTCGTAGTGGGTCAGCACGTCCTCCATCTCGCCCTTCAGGAGTTTGAACGCCACCTCGTCCTCGGTCATCTCCATCGAGTTGTGGTAGACGCAGTCGGGTTCGACGAGCAGGTAGACCTTCCCCTGGTCGTGGTAGTCGGGCCGGCCGGCGCGGCCGAGCATCTGTTCGAACTCCTGGACGGAGAGCCACTCGATGCCCATCGCCAGCGAGTCGAAGATCACCTGCGAGGCCGGGAAGTCGACGCCGGCGGCGAGCGCGGCGGTCGTGACCACCGCCGCGAGGTCCTGGTCGCCGAACTGCCGCTCGACGCGCTTCCGCTGCCCGTAGTCGAGACCGGCGTGGTACGGTGCGGCGTCGTACTCCAACTTCCTGGAGATCTCGTGACACCGCCGCCGGGAGTTGGTGAACACGATGGTCTGTCCCCGATACCCCTTCGAGGACTTCGAGTCGAACTCGCGTCTGACCAGCTTGTTGATGATGTCGGGCTTCTCTCGGCCGTCGGCGAACGTCACGTGCCGCTCGATCGGCACCGGGCGCTCCTCGAACTCGATGAGCGTCGCCCGGAGGCGCGCCGCCAGCGATTCGGGGTTGCCGACGGTCGCCGAGAGGTAGACGTACTGCGCGCCGTCGTAGCTCTCGCGACGCCGCTGTCTCCGCTCGTTGTAGTACTTCAACCGGCTGATGAGGCCGTCGAGGCGGTGGCCGCGCTCCTCCTCTTTCAGCGTGTGGATCTCGTCGATGACGACGGTACCGACGTCGCCGAGGTCCTTTCCCGTTCGAAGCGCGTGGTCGATCCCCTCGTAGGTGCCGACGACGACGTCGGCGTTCGGGTCGAAGCGGTTGCCGTCGTCGTTGATTCGAGAGGCACCGACGCGGATCGTCACGTCGAGGACGTCGCCGTAGCGCTCCTCGAAGTCCTCGTGCTTCTGATTCGCCAGCGCGACCAGCGGGACCAAAAAGAGGAGTTTGCCGTCCCCCTTCAGCGCTCGATCGATCCCGGGGAGTTCGCCGACGAGCGTCTTCCCGGTCGCGGTCGCGCTCACGACCAGCTGGTCGCGCTCCTCGAAGAGCCCGTTGTCGACCGCGAGCGACTGGACCGGAAGCAGGGTGTCGAACCGGTCCTCGACGCGACGCTGGAGTTCGGGGTGGAGATCGAGCGTCGACGTCTCGACGAGATCCACCTCGTCGGTCGTCGCACTGACGGTGTCGAACTTCGTGAGATCGGGGTCGAGACCGCCCGAGAGGAGATTGGAAATCCGATCGAGGTCCTGCGTTTCGAGCAGGAGGTCTTCGAGTCGGTCCTGGGCCGCGCCGGTGAGTCGTCCCGACGCGGAGAAGTCGAGTTCGCGCTCCAGTTCGCGTTTCGCGCAGTCCGGGCAGATGAACTCCCGATCGGTCTTGATCGCCGTCTCCTCCGTGATCGGGGAGTACCGGCCGTCCGAGGCGCAGTAGCGACACGTCCGGACGACGAGCGCCTCCAGTTGGTAGCCGTCGAGCATCTCCTGCAGTTCTTTTCGGCGGTGTTTCGACGTCTGCTGGGAGATGCGGATCCGCGAGGCGCGGCGGGCGAGTTCGACGAACTGGCTCGGATCGCGCGGCTCCTCGGAGGAGCTGCGCTTGACGCGGAACTTCGCGGGACGGGGGCCGGCGTCCGTCTCCTTCAGTTCGAGTACCGCGCGGAAGACGCGCTCTCCGTCCCGCTCGACGACCACGAGGAAGTCGTCGCCGGACTCGTGGAGAAAGAGCGTGTCGACGCGGCCGACCTGTTGAGACACGCACGTCGGTACGTCGAGGAGGTATTTCAGCGGTTCGTCTCCGGTCGCGCTTCGATTCACCGCCCTCACGTCGCGATCCCGGGTGCGGCGATTCCAACACGGTACCGCCGCGGCTGGACTTAAGTTCCGTGCCCGATTACGGACCCCTATGCGAGGAATCCGTATCGGTAGCGCGTTCGGTATCCCGATCAAGCTCGATCTCACCTTCCTCATCGTTCTCCCCCTGTTCGCGTGGCTGATCGGTGCCGACGTCGGACAGCTCGCCGTCGTCGTCAACGACCTCTTCGGCTCGGCGATCGACGCCGGCCCGCTCACGACGGGCTCGATGCAGTGGATTCTGGGCGCAGCGGCGGCGATCGGGCTGTTCGTCTGCGTCCTGCTCCACGAGTTCGGCCACTCGCTGGTCGCGATGCGCTACGGTTACGAGATCGACTCGATCACGCTGTGGCTCTTCGGCGGGGTCGCGAGCTTCGCCGAGATGCCCGAAGACTGGAAGCAGGAGCTGGTGATCGCCATCGCCGGCCCCATCGTGAGCGTCGGGCTCGGCGTGCTCTCGTATCTCGCGTTTCTGGTGCTCCCCACGTCGCTCGACCCCGTGAAGTTCGTCCTCGGCTACCTCGCGCTGACGAACATCGTCCTCGCGGTGTTCAATATGCTGCCCGGCTTCCCGATGGACGGCGGTCGCGTCCTCCGCGCTCTTCTCGCGCGTACTCGTCCGCACGCGCGAGCGACCCAGATCGCCGCGGAGGTCGGGAAGGTCTTCGCCTTCCTCCTGGCCATCTTCGGGCTGTTCACCAACCTCTTCCTGATCGCGCTCGCCTTCTTCATCTACATCGGCGCCTCCTCGGAGGCCCAGCAGACGGTGATGAAGGCGGCGTTCCAGGACGTGACGGTCAGGGACGTGATGACGCCGCGGGAGGACTTAGACGTCGTGAGCGAGAACACCAGCGTCGCCGAGCTCCTCGAACGGATGTTCACGGAGCGACACACGGGCTATCCGGTGATGCAGAACGGCCGGCTCGTCGGGATGGTGACGCTCGACGACGCCCGGTCGGTCAAGGAGGTCGAACGCGACGCCTACCGCGTCGGGGACGTGATGTCGAACGAACTCACGACGATTTCGCCCGACGCGGACGCGATGACGGCCATCGAGGAGATGCAGCGGAACGACGTCGGCCGGCTTCCGGTCGTCGACGAGCGGGGCGAAATCGTCGGGCTCATCTCCCGCTCGGACCTGGTCAGGGCGTTCAACATCATCCAGTCCCGGGGTGCGCTCTCCTCGATCACGCCGACCGACCGGTCCAGCCTCCCGAACGCTCGCTGATTCGCCCGCGTTACTGTTTCCGTCGGGATCGATTCAGCCGTCCGACTCCGCGGCTCTCTCTCCGGGACGTTCGGCACCGGCCTCGGCGAGCGAGACGTCCGCTGTCTCGCGGAGCCACGCGACGGCCTCCTCGAGGGCGGCCTCTTCGTCGCCGGTGAGTTTGATCCGGGTCTCGTCGGCGGCGCGGTTCGGATAGCTCCCGACGCGGACGCCGAACTCCTCGGCGACCTCGCCGAGCTGCGCGGCGAGCGCGCCCTCGGGCTCGGGCGAGTACAGCGTCCGCGTCGCGACCGTCCCGCCGAACTCGCCGGCGACGTTCCCGAAGACCGCCTCCATCTCCTCGGGAATGCCCGGGAGGACGTACACGTTCTCGACGACACAGCCCGGTGCGAGCCCCTCGGGGTTCGGGATCGGCGTCGCCCCTTCGGGCATCGACGCGTACCACTCCGCCCGCAACTCGAAGTCGAGGTCGGGGTTCTCCGCGAAGATTCGATCCAGCGTCTCCTGCACGTCGGCCTCGGCGACGGGGTCGACGATCAGCTCGCGGTCCAGTCCGGCCGCGACGGCGGGCATCGTGACGTCGTCGGGCGTGCCGCCGAGGCCGCCGGTGACGACGACGGCGTCGAAGCGCTCGCCCCACTCGCGGACGGTCTCGGCGACGACGCGCTCGTCGTCGGGGATCACGATGATCCGGGCGACGTCGACGCCGCGAGCGGTGAGTCGCTCGGAGAGCCACGTCGCGTTCGTGTTCTCGATGTCGCCCGCGAGGAGTTCGTTACCCACGGTGACGATCGCCGCGTTCATACAGGCCTCTCGCACGCCGGCGATTTAAGCTCCTTCCCCCCGGCCCAGGCGATCGCTTCCCGCCCGCTCGCTCCGAACCGACGCCGAGAAGCGGAAAGTCCATATTCTGCGGCCCGTATCTCCGGGTATGGGACTGTTCGATAGCACTCGCGTGCTCGCCGGGATCGCGCTCATGATCGTCGGGTCGCTGCTGCTCCTGCCGGCCATCCTTCCGACGGCCTCACAGATTTTCACCTACGCGCTCGTCCTGGGCGCGGGTCTGCTCACCTACGGGACGTGGCTCGTCGGGACGTCCGAAGGCTATCCGGCGGTCTGAAGCGGGGATTCGTTTTCTGCGCGGCTGCGGAGTCGGAAGCGCATCTGGTCACTAACGCAATTGCGAAAAGAAAATCGAGATCGAGACGTCAGGCCACCCGGTTATTCGTTCGGTGCGGTGGACTGACTCAGCGTCGCGGAGCTCTCGCCATTCTGGGAGGTCCAGACGACGCGGATCGTTTGCCCGTTCCAGTCAGTGTTATCGAACGTGGCACTGGTGCCAGCGGACACGGTTTCACCGTTATCATCTATCTCACTTGTGTTGGTCCAGACTTCCGGTCCGTTGCTATGTCCGGTCGTGTTCAATTGTGCGGCTTCGACGGAGTCGCCCGATTCGTGGGTGATTGTTATATTATCATTATCTGTGTCGTGATCGAAGCCGAAACTGGCTTGCGGCGCGCTCTGATTGATCCCCTGCCCGAGGTTCAGTACGAACGTGCCGATGACGGCCGCGAGGATGACCGTAATCGCGACCATCAGGATGACACCGATGACCGGCGAGACGGCGTCGTCGTCAGTGAAGAACTCTGTGAGTCTCATAGTTTATGATCCCCCTGGTGCGGTGGATTGGCTCAGCGTTGCGGAGGATTCACCGTTCTGAGAGGACCAGACGACGCGGATGGTCTCCCCATTGAAATCTCCCCCGGCTGGGTTCTTATTGATCGAAGTTCCAGCATTCACTGTTCCCTGAGCGGTCCAATTCTGGGAACTGGTCTCCCAGCCGCCTCCACCTCTGGTAGTGTTCAATTGATTGCCCTCAATCGAATCACCAGACTGATGCGTGATCGTGACGTCCGTTGTCCCGTTGTAATCGAAGCCGAAACTGGCCTGCGGTGCGCTCTGATTGATCCCCTGGCCGAGATTCAGCACGAACGTGCCGATGACGGCCGCGAGGATGACCGTGATCGCGACCATCAGGATGACACCGATGACCGGT
Organism: Halobellus rarus; assembly: GCF_024494595.1. Lineage (GTDB taxonomy): Archaea > Halobacteriota > Halobacteria > Halobacteriales > Haloferacaceae > Haloquadratum > Haloquadratum rarum. The sequence continues at coordinate 508,385 of NZ_JANHDI010000001.1, forward strand.
GACACGGCTGAATCGTCCGTGAACAGTTGCTTGAGTTTCATATTTGAACCTTGGATGCCATCCCACGACAGGGCGGTTCGTCTCCCCTCCCCCCCAGTTCGCGTATCGCCCGGATTCGCGAGTTCGTCGTGAGACGCCTACTTGGGGCTTACCAATACCCTCTAATAAACCTACTGTCCTAATTATCAATTTTAATAACAGTAGAGGCGCTCACGCCCCGGATTAGGTTTCTGCGTTGAAATCAATACGAGTCCGTGGGGTCGATTCTACAGCCGCTCACTCGTCGTTACTGCGTGCCGGTCGGCCGAGTCGCGCTTCGACGGCCTCCACCTTCTCGCCCGCGTGCGCGCTGCTCGTTCGTTTGTCGTCGATCTTCAGCACCGTGCTCACTCGGTCGGCGTCGACGGCACGGTGGGCCGCTTCGGCGGCCGCGAAGAGCGTCCCGACGTCGTCGGCCTTGATCACGGTCCCCATCGGGTTCGTCTCGTAGGACACGTCGAACCCCTCCAACGCGTCGACGGCTTTGGCGACCTCTTCGGCCATACTCCCCTCGATCACGGGCGCGACGCTCAGTAGTGCGACGACGGTCATACGCATCGATTCGACGCCGGGGCGCAAAACGCTTGCTCGACGCGGAGCGGTCCGCCACGAGATGTGGCGGGCCGTTGGAGGGCCGGCGTCAGTACGCCGGCCGCTGCGCCCGGATGATCTCTGCGAGCTTCTGTTGCTCGTCGGCGAGCAGTTCGGTCAGATCGTCGGCGGTGATGATCCCGACCAGCGAATCGCCGTCTCGGACGGGCAGGCGTCGGATCCCGCGTTCGCTCATCAGCTCGGCCGCCTCGTAGAACCCGGCACCGCGGTCGATGAAACACAGGTCTCCGCTCATCACGTCCGCGGCCGTCTGCGTCGCGGGATCGACGTCGGCCCCGAGGATGCGCACCGCGAGGTCCCGGTCGGTGACGATCCCGACCGGCGTCTCGCCGTCGGTGATCACGATGCTTCCCACGTCCTCGTCTCGCATCGCGGTCGCGAGCGCGGCGACCGACGTGTCGCGGTCGGCCGTTACGACGTCGCTGCGGGCTAAGTCTTCGATTGGCATTGGCTCTCACCGCGTGCACCAACACGCTCGGACAGCAAGTCTCCCGATCGTTCTTCTAACTTGTTGGGAATTAGAAAAGAAATTATATGACGACGTCGTTAGAGAGGTTCACCGACCTCGTCGCCGGCCTCCGGTGTCCGACCTTCGTCTGGCTCGGCCGTCTCGTTCTGCTGCCCACTTGTCGCCCTCTGAGACCGGTTCACCTCCTTCTCCGGATCGAGGAGCGGGGGGAGCGCCGTGTCCGCGAACGTCAACCCGACCACGAGGATTATCGGCGCGAAAAAGAGGCCGTAGAAGCCGAGAACCACCGGCCCGAGGGTGTACGCGAGCATCAACAGACCGACGTGCGTCCGCTTGCCGGACAGCAGCGGACGAAGCACCAGGTCGGGGATCGTGTCGACGACGACGACGGCGACGACGAAGAACGCCCCGACGTACGCCAGGTTCGCGGGGTCGCCGCCGAGGACGATCGGAACCGCGGTGATCAGAGTTACCGGGATGTAGACGATCTTCATCCCGACCACGGGAATCAGGCTCGCGATCCCCGTAAGTGCGCCTGCGAGGGCGGGATACGGAACTTCGGCGGCGGCGGGGACGAACGTGTTGTAGACGCTGAACGAGCCGATGGCGATCAGCGAGATGGCGAGGACGTTCAGGAGGTTACCGAACAGGACCGCCTCGAGTTCCTCGTCGACGGCGTCGAGGTACTCTCGGACGATCGCGTCCTCGCCGAAGTCGTGCAGCCACGCTCTGACCCGGTCGCCGTCGACCAGCAGATAGTACGTGACGATCACGACGATGAACATGTTCAGGAAGAACCCCGAGACCAGCGTAGTCAGGAACTCCGCGTGCTGGGTCGCGAAGTCGATAAAGGGTGCCAGATCGCCCGACTGATACGCGTCGTAGAGCCCCTGAACGGTGAACTCGGGAATCTCGTTGATTCCGCCGAACCACTCGAGGTTCTCGCTGGCGACGTCGACTAGGGCGTAGTCCTTGATGAACTGCCGCGCCTCGATGATGAGGAGGACCGTCGCGTAACTGACGAGTAGTATCAGCGGGACCGCGAGCGACGACATCACGATGACGGCCCGAACGTTCGCAGGCAGGTGGAATCGCTTGAGGGACTGGTGATACCGCCGAGTGGAGTAGTACAGGAACACCGAGACCGTCAGCGGGGCGATGAACTGGTAGGCGAGAAAGCCGATGACGATGGCGACGAGGATACCGAAGAGGGCGACGGCGAAGCGGTTTCCGTTCATACGCGTTGACGTTTTCACGGTTCGGTACTAAAATATAGCTCTGTGGGACGCGGCAGGTTCCCGGCACTGACCGGAGGCGGAAAGACATTTATTTCGGATTCGGACTAGCGGTTAGATGGAATGGTCCCCCTCGTTCGCCCCCTCCGACAGCTCGCCCTGTCGCCGACGCGGTTCTTCGAGGAACGGCCGCCGTCGGACACGCTGCCGGTCGCTGCCGGGCTGGTCGTGCTCTTCGCGGTCGGCCTCACCGTCGCCCTGCTTCTCGTCGGCTCGATGCTCGCTGGCGCGGTCGACGCCACGGTCACGATGGACAATCCCGAGCGTCCGCCCGATTTCGTCTGCGAACAGCACGCGGACGACCCCGATTCGTCGTTCGAAGAGCGGTGTGACGAACCCGAAACGATCGAACGCGACGCGGGAAAACTGATCCGAGAGGCCGTCACCGACTACCTCTGGATCGGAATCGCCGGCCCGTTCGTCCTTTGGGTCCTCGGGACCGTCGTCCTGTTCGCCGGCGGGCGGCTCGCGGCCGGCGATCCCTCCCTCGCCGGCACGGCCGCGCTCGCCGGCTGGGCGGCGCTCCCCGAATTCCTGCGAGTCATCGCTGGCCTCGCCGGACTCTGGTACGTCCTCCGGGACCTCACGATCACGAATCCCGAGCGCGGAGCCGACGTTCTGGAGACGGCGATGGCCTCCGTCGAGCCCGCCATTCTTGCGGCCTCCGTGCTCACGCTCGGCTGGCAGTGGTCGATTCTCTCCGCCGGGCTCAGTGAGGACGCAGACATCTCACGCGGGGCCGCCGCCGTCGCCGTCGGCGTTCCGCTCGTGATCTTCTTCGTGCTGGGAGCGTTGTGAGTGTCTCCGGTGGAGAACAAAGCACACTGATGTTTACTGACTGGACAACAATTCCAGCAATAGTACCGCGAGGCGAGCAAAGCGAGCCTCGCGGCTCTTTTTCCCTCCAGGTTTTTGCGCCGAGTGGTTCGCGAAGCGAACCCGAGGCGGAAAAAGGTGGAAGTGCGCTGGCTGGGATTTGAACCCAGGTTGTGACCATGGCAAGGTCACGTGATACCACTACACTACCAGCGCGTGTGTGGTCTGCGTCTGCATTTTCGAGAAGACGGGATTCGTAAATAAGACTTGCGAATCGGGGAGAAAAACCGCCGGATGGCGTGGGGCAATCTACCACGGGGCGACGGACCACGAAACCGCCGCGGACGGCCGTGTGAACGGCTCACAGCCCCCGCTAGCTTTCGCTACTCTTTTAGGGTCCGCTCCGGTATCGGAAGTACAGTCTAGACGTGACGCTGAAGGGACCGGTATGACGCTGACCGTACTCGTGCCGTCCTCTCTCGTCCGGGAGGCCGAGGACAAACGCGAGGCAACTCGCAAACTCGGCTACGTCGCCCGCGCGGCGACGGTGTTCCGGGCGGATCGGCTCGTCGTCTTCCCCGACCGGGAGGGCGAACGACGCTGGGGGGGCGAGTTCGTCGCAACGGTACTGCGATACGCCGCCACGCCCCCACACCTCCGAAAGGATCTGTGGGGGCGACGCGACGAACTCGAGTACGTCGGGGTTCTACCGCCCCTCCGCGTCCCGTCTATGACCGGCTCCGAATCAGACGGTTCGGGGTCGTTAACACAGGGAATCGTGACCGAGGTCGGACCTGACGGCCGCGTTCGGGTCAATTGCGAACTGCAACACCCGGTCTCGCTCCTCGCGCCTCCGTCGATGGAGGTCGAGGAGGGGACGCGCGTCGCCATCAGGATCTCTTCGCGAGAACCGGTCCGTGCGCGGATCGTCGACGAGCCCGTTCCGGGCTTCGACGTGTCCCGCACGGACCTCGAGGAAGCACTCGGCCGCGCCGACGCGGGCGTCGCGATCGCGACGTCCCGCCACGGCGAAGCGCTGACCACCTCGTGGCTGCCGCAGCTCGCCTCGCGCGTCGAGCGCGAGGGCGCGACAGTCGCGTTCGGGTCGCCCGGTCGTGGGCTTCCGGCCATCCTCGGCGTCGACGTCGAGGATGCGGTCGAACCCGCAGACGGTCCGGGGTTCGATCTCTGGCTGAATACGATTCCGCGACAGGGCAGCGAGGTGGTGCGAACCGAGGAAGCGTTGTTCGCCTCCCTCTCGCCCCTGACACTCACGGAGTGAACACATGCCACAACCAAGCAGACCACGAAAAGGTTCGATGGGCTTCAGCCCGCGTAAGCGTGCGGCCAAAGAGGTCCCACGCATCCGGTCGTGGCCCGACGACGACGGGTCCCCGGGAATCCAGGGTTTCGCCGGCTACAAGGCCGGAATGACCCAGGTGATGATGGTCAACGACGAGTCCAACTCCCCCCGCGAAGGGATGGAGGAGGCCGTGCCGGTGACCGTCGTCGAGACGCCGCCGATGCGCGCCGTCGCCCTTCGAGCCTACGAAGACACGCCGTACGGAGCAAAGCCGCTCACCGAGGTGTGGGCCAGCGAGTTCGAGGAGAGCCTCGACCGCACGCTCGACCTCCCGAACGAGGACACCTTCGACGACGACGCCGACGACCTCCGATCCGCGGTCGAGGCCGGCGACGTCGACGACGTGCGCCTCATCACCCACACCGTTCCGAGCGAGATGCAGAACGTCCCCAAAAAGAAGCCCGACGTGATGGAGACGCGCGTCGGCGGCGGATCCGTCGACGAGCGCGTCGACTTCGCGCTCGACCTCGTCGGAGACGGCGGCGAGCACGAGATCTCCGACGTCTTCCGCGCCGGCGAGTACCTCGACGTCGCGGGCGTCACGAAGGGGAAGGGGACGCAGGGCCCCGTCAAGCGGTGGGGCGTCCAGAAGCGGAAGGGCAAACACGCCCGCCAGGGATGGCGGCGCCGGATCGGCAACCTCGGTCCGTGGAACCCCTCCCGCGTGCGCTCGACCGTCCCCCAGCAAGGGCAGACGGGCTACCACCAGCGAACCGAACTGAACAAGCGCCTCATCGACATCGGTGAGGGCACAGAACCGACCGTCGACGGCGGCTTCGTCGGCTACGGCGAGGTCGACGGACCGCACGCGCTCGTCAAGGGCTCCCTCCCGGGGCCCGACAAGCGCCTCCTGCGGTTCCGCCCGGCGGTCCGACCCGGCGACCAGCCGCGTCTCGACCCCGAGGTGCGCTACGTGTCGACGGAATCGAATCAGGGATAAACAATGCAGGCAACAATTCGCGACCTGAACGGCGACGACGCCGGCACGCTCGACCTCCCGGAGGTCTTCGAGACGGCCTACCGTCCGGACCTCATCGAGCGCGCCGTGGTCGCCGCGCAGGCCAACCGAAAACAGGCGTACGGTGCCGACCCCTACGCGGGGCTGCGAACTCCGGCCGAGTCGTTCGGCAGCGGCCGCGGGATGGCGCACGTCCCCCGCGAGAACGGACGCGCCCGACGCGTTCCCCACGCCGTCAAGGGCCGGAAGGCGCACCCGCCGAAGGCGGAGAAAGACCAGGGCAAGGAGATCAACGACAAGGAGCGAAAGCTCGCCGTCCGCTCGGCGATCGCCGCCACGACGGACGACGAACTCGCCCGCGAGCGCGGCCACCGGTTCGACGACGACGTCGAACTCCCGCTCGTCGTCTCCGACGACTTCGAGGACCTCGTGAAGACCCGCGAGGTCGTCGACCTGCTCGAATCGCTCGGCGTCCACGCCGACGTCGAGCACTCCGACGAGAACAAGAAGGTGAAGGCCGGCCGCGGGAAGACCCGCGGACGGAAGTACACGCGTCCGAAGTCGATCCTCTTCGTCACGAGCGAAGAGCCCTCGAAGGCGGCGCGGAACCTCCCCGGCGCGGACGTGGTCACCGCGGCCAACGTGAGCGCCGAGGACCTCGCGCCCGGCACGCAGGCCGGTCGACTCACGCTGTTCACCGAGAGCGCGGTCGAGGAGGTGGCCGACCGATGAGTTCGCTCATCGAGCACCCCCTCGTCACGGAGAAGGCGATGGACGAGATGGACTACAGTAACAAGCTCCAGTTCATCGTCGACCTCGACGCCACGAAGGCGGACGTCGAAGACGAGGTCGAATCGCGCTACGAGGTGTCCGTCGTGAACGTGAACACGCAGATAACGCCACGAGGCGAGAAGAAGGCGACCGTCCGACTCCACGAGGACGACGACGCGCAGGAAGTCGCTTCGCGAATCGGGGTGTTCTGAACATGGGACGACGAATTCAAGGTCAGCGTCGCGGACGCGGCACGTCCACGTTCCGGGCACCGTCGCACCGCTACAAGGCCGAACTCTCGCACAAGAAGGACGAATCGGACGACACCATCTCCGGGACGGTCGTCGACATCGAGCACGACCCCGCACGCAGCGCGCCGGTCGTCGCCGTCGAGTTCGAGGACGGCGATCAGCGACTCGTCCTCGCGCCCGAGGGCGTCGCCGTCGGCGACACGATCCAGGTCGGTGTCAGCGCGGAGATCAAGCCCGGCAACACGCTCCCGCTCTCGGAGATCCCCGAGGGAGTTCCCGTCTGTAACGTCGAGAGCTCGCCCGGCGACGGCGGGAAGTTCGCCCGGGCCTCCGGGACCAGCGCACAGCTGATGACGCACGACCGCCGCGTCGCGGTCGTGAAGCTCCCCTCCGGGGAAGTCAAGCGGCTGAACCCGCAGTGCCGCGCCACCGTCGGCGTCGTCGCCGGCGGCGGTCGGACGGAGAAGCCGTTCGTGAAGGCCGGCAAGAAGCACCACAAAATGAAAGCGCGCGGCATCAAGTGGCCGCGCGTCCGCGGTGTCGCGATGAACGCCGTCGACCACCCGTTCGGTGGCGGCGGCCGCCAGCACCCCGGTCAGCCGAAGTCCGTCTCGCGGGACGCCCCGCCGGGACGGAAGGTCGGCGACATCGCCTCGAAGCGCACCGGTCGCGGTGGCAAAGGAGGCAAGGATAACTAATGAGTTCGGAATACCGCACCGGCCGCGAGGGTGAGTTCACCTACCGCGGTCACACGCTCGACGAGCTGCAGGAGCTGTCGCTCGACGAGGTCGCAGAACTGCTCCCCGCCCGACAGCGGCGAACCATCGAACGAGGACTCTCGGTCCAACAGGAGAAACTGCTGGAGACGGCCCGCGAGGCCGGCGTCCAGGAGACGGCCAACGATCCGATCCGGACCCACCTCAGGGACATGCCCATCCTCCCCGAATTCGTCGAGAAGACGTTCGAGGTGTACACGGGGCAGTCCTTCGAGCGCGTCCGCGTCGAGCCCGAGATGATCGGGCACTACCTGGGCGAGTTCCAGCTGACCCGAACGTCGGTCGAACACGGTCAGGCCGGCATCGGCGCGACCCGGTCCTCGAAGTTCGTGCCGCTCAAATAAACTATGGGTATCAACTACAGCGTCGAGGCCGACCCGGAGACCACCGCCAAGGGGATGCTCCGCGATCGGCCCATCAGCCTGAAGCACAGCAAGGCCATCTCCCGAGAGATCAAGGGGAAGACCGTCGCGGACGCGGAGGGGTACCTCCAGGACGTCATCGACGAGGAGCAGTCCGTTCCGTTCCGACAGCACAACACCGGTGTCGGACACCGATCCGACATCGACGGTTGGGACGCGGGCCGCTACCCCGAGAAGGCCTCGAAGGCGTTCCTCGAACTCCTCGAGAACGTCTCGTCGAACGCCGACGAGCAGGGGTTCGACGCCGCGGAGATGACGATCAAACACGTCGCCGCCCACAAGGTCGGCGAACGACAGGGCCGCAAGCCCCGCGCGTTCGGCAGTGCCGACCCGTGGAACACGCCGGTCTGTGACGTCGAACTCATCGTCGAAGAAGCCGAGGAGGTCGAAGCCTAATGGCCGACGAACACCAGTTCATCGAAGACGGACTGCAGCGCTCCCAGATCGACGAGTTCTTCGCCGACGAACTCGGTCGCGCCGGCTACGGCGGGATGGACGTCGCGAAGACGCCGATGGGAACCCAGATCGTCCTGAAGGCCGAAAAGCCCGGGATGGTCATCGGCAAGGGCGGGAAGAACATCCGGAAGGTCACCCGCGAGCTCGAGGAGCGGTTCAACCTCGACGACCCCCAGATCGACGTTCAGGAGGTCGACGAGCCCGACCTGAACGCCCGGATCGTCGCGGACCGACTGGCCAACGCCTTAGAGCGCGGCTGGTACTTCCGCAAGGCGGGCCACACCACGATCGACCGCATCATGGAGTCCGGCGCGCTGGGCGCCGAGATCGTCCTGAGCGGGAAGGTCACGGGTGCGCGCTCGCGCGTCGAGAAGTTCAACCGCGGCTACATCAAGCACAACGGCGAACCCGCCCAGGAGATCGTCGACGAGGGCCAGGGCGTCGCCGTGATGAAGCTCGGCACGATCGGCGTGACCGTGAAGATCATCCCGCCGGGCGCGGAACTGCCCGACGACTTCGAGATCCACGAGGACGTGGACGTCGAACCCGTCGAGCAGGTCGCCGAGAGCGAGGGCGTCGAATCGCTCCTCGAGGAAGAGCCCGAGGAGGTCCCCGACGTCGGCGAGGCCGACGAGGACGTCGAGGTCCCCGACGAGGCCCCCGAAGAGGTCATCGACGAGGACGTCGTCGAGGAAGTCATCGACGAAACCGAGGAGGAGCCCGTCGAGACGGGTGACGTCGACGATGAGGAGCCCGAAGAGGAACTCGACGAACTCGACGAGGAGGTCGAGGCGGAAGCCGAGGAACTCCTCGACGAGATGGAAGAGGCCGAAGCGGAATCGGACGCCGAGACCGAATCTGACGCCGACGAGGCCGAGGAGGACGAAGAATAATGGCGATCCTCTATCCCGCAGAGATTCGCGATATGACGGCCGCAGAGCGCGACGCCGAGCTCGAAGAGCTCGAGACCGAACTGCTCAACACGCGCGCCGTGCAGGCCGCCGGCGGCGCACCCGAGAATCCGGGGCGCGTCGGCGAGCTCAAGCGGACCATCGCGCGGATCAAGACGATCCAGGCCGAAGAAGGCGACCTCGACGAGGACCAGGAGTAACACCGCGATGGCACTGACACCCGAGACGCTGACGCGACACGAACTCAACGGCCTCCGCGTGGCCGTCGTCGACGCGCCCAACCCCGACCTCGTCGGGATCGAGGGGCGCGTCGTCGTCGAGACGATGCGGACGCTGCACGTGGACGTCAGCGAGAGCGACGCGGACGCGGTCGCCGTCGGAGACAGCGAGGCGCAGAGCGCCTCGGGGAGCCGGACTCCGTCCGGCGACGCCGACGCGGCCGAGGCGCGTCGCGCTCGGGTGAAACAGGTGCCGAAGGGGGGCACGACGTTCGAGTTCGCGCTCCCCTGCCGGGACGAGAGGCCCGGACGCACAGATGAAGCCGCCGACGCCGCGAAGGCGTCGGGGACCGCGTCCAAACTTCGATCGGATACTGCCGGCGGATTCGACGCCGGTCAGTCTGGTCGGCCTGCTGCGGACTCCGCAGCGGCTTCCCAGCGGAATGCCGGGAATTGCGAGGGCGTGGCCTACGTTACGGTGGATGGCACACGGCTGCTCTCACGACCCGCCTTGCGGACCGAGAAGGCAGGTGACACATTATGGCGATAGGACTGAACGTAGAAGAACCGGAGGAGACCTGCTCCGACGAGAACTGTCCCTTCCACGGAACGCTTTCCGTGCGCGGACAGACGCTCGAAGGAACGGTCGCCTCCACCGACATGGAGAAAACCGTCATTGTGGAGCGTGAATACGACGTTCACGTTCCCAAGTACGACCGCTACATGAAGCGGCGTAGTCGCATTCCGGCTCACGCACCCCCGTGCGTGGACCTCGAGGAAGGCGACACGGTGCGTATCGCAGAGACCCGACCGCTGTCGAAGACCAAGGCTCACGTCGTGGTCGAGACCCTCGGAGGTGCTGAGTGATGGAGGCCCTGAAAGCCGACGTCACGAAAGGCCTCGAACGGGGCTCGCTCATCACGTGCGCCGACAACACTGGCGCGCGCCAGTTGAAGGTCATCAGCGTGAAGGGTTCCTCAGGAACCAAGAACCGACACCCCAAGGCGGGCATCGGCGACCAGATCACCGTCTCGGTGACCAAAGGGACGCCGGAGATGCGCCGCCAGGTGCTGCAGGCCGTCATCGTCCGCCAGCGGAAACCGATCCGCCGACCGGACGGGACGCGCGTGAAGTTCGAGGACAACGCCGCCGTCATCATCGACGAGATGGACGAGCCTCGCGGGACCGAGATCAAGGGTCCCATCGCGCGAGAAGTGGCCGAGCGCTTCGGGAGCATCGCCTCGACGGCGACGATGATCGTCTGAACTCATGACCGAACAACCACGCAAACAGCGACTGCAGACGCAGAACGCGCCCCTGCACGAGCGGCAGGATCAGGTCCGCGCGACGCTGTCCGACGACCTCCGCGAGGAGTACGGACAGCGGAACGTTCGCGTCAACGCGGGCGACACCGTCGAGGTGCTCCGCGGCGACTACGCCGGCACGGAGGCCGAAGTCGTCGAGGTGGACCTCACGGACACGGTCGTTCACGTCGAAGACGTGACGGTCGAGAAGGCCGACGGCGAGGAAGTGCCTCGTCCCCTCGACGCCTCGAATCTCCGCGTGACCGAACTGGATCTGGAAGACGACCGCCGAGAGGCGCGACTGCAAGCGACGGAGGACGAAGAATGACCCGACACCAGAAGCGACTTTCGGCCCCGAACGCCTGGCCCGTCGAGCGGAAGACGGACACGTTCACGGTCAAGGCCGGCGCGGGTCCGCACGGAGAGGCGGGGGTTCCCCTGCTCATCCTCCTGCGGGACGTGCTCGGTTACGTCGACTCGAAGAAGGAGGCGCGCTACGCCCTGAACGAGGGCTCGGTCCTCGTCAACGGCGACGCGGTCTCCGACGAGCAGCGCCCGGTGGGGATGTTCGACATCCTCGCGTTCACCGAGCGCGAAGAGTACTACCGCGTCTTCCCCGAGGAGGGCGGACGCCTGGCGCTGACGCCCATCGATCCCGACGCGGCCGACGGCCGCCTCGGCAAGATCGTCCGAAAGCAGGACGTCAGCGGCGGCGACACGCAGCTGACGCTGCACGACGGCGCGAACATCCGCGTCGAGGACGCGAGCGAGTACGACACGAAGGACTCCCTCGTGATCGACAACGAGACCAAAGAGATCGTCGCGCACTTCGCCTACGAGGAGGGCGCGCTCGTCACCGCCGTCGACGGCTCGCACTCGGGCGAGATCGGCGAGGTCGACGAGATCGTCGTGACCGCCGGCAGCGGCGACAACACCGTCGTCGTCGAGGGCGACGAGAGCACCTTCGAGACGATCGAGGAGTACGTCGTCGTCATCGACGAGCAGTTCGTCGACGACGAGGACGCCGCCGAGGATTCGGACGCGGACGAGGAGTCCGCGTCCGACGACGGCGACGACGTCGAAGCCGACGGAGGTGACGACGAATGAGCGACGCGGAGTTCCACGAGATGCGCGAACCGCAGATCGAGAAGGTCGTCGTCCACATGGGCGTCGGCGAGGGCGGTCGCGAGCTCGCGAACGCCGAGGAGATCCTCGAAGAGATCGCCGGACAGCAGGCCGTCCGCACGCAGGCGACCCGCGCGGCGACCCAGTTCGGGTCGCGCGTCGGCGACCCGGTCGGCGCGAAGGTCACCCTTCGCGGCGAGGAGGCGGAGGCCTTCCTGGAGAAGTCGCTGCCGATCGCCGACCTCGTCGACCGACAGTTCGACGAGACGGGGAACTTCAGCTTCGGTGTCGAAGAGCACACCGACTTCCCCTCCCAGGAGTACGATCCGCAGATCGGTATCTACGGGCTCGACGTGACGGTCAACCTCGTCCGCCCCGGCTACCGAGTGAAAAAGCGTAACAAGGCGTCGCAGTCGATTCCGAACCGACACCGACTGACGCCCGAGGACGCGATCGTCTTCGTCGAGGACGCCTTCGACGTGGACGTGGAGGTCACAGACTCACAATGAGCGAATCAGAGACAGAACAGACGGGCGAACACGCGAGCCGGCGCACGGGCCAGAGCCACGAGTGCCGACGCTGCGGTCGCAACCAGGGACTCGTCGGTAAGTACGAGATCTACCTGTGCCGACAGTGCTTCCGCGAGGTCGCCCGCGAGATGGGATTCAAGAAGTACCGATAATTATGGCAGGAAACGATCCACTCGCCAACGCGCTCGCCGGCGTCGACAACGCCGAGAGCGTCGGGCACCTGTCCCACGAGATACAGCCCGCCTCAAACGTCATCGGCTCCGTCCTCGAGGTCTTCTACGACCGCGGGTACATCGACGGCTTCGAGTTCGTCGACGACGGCAAGGCCGGACGGTTCGAGGTCGAACTGAGCGGCGCAATCAACGAATGTGGTGCCGTCAAGCCCCGCTACTCGGCGGGCGCAGACGAGTTCGAGAAGTGGGAGAAGCGATACCTCCCCGCCCGTGACTACGGGACGCTCATCGTCACGACGAGCCACGGCGTCATGAGCCACTACGACGCCCGCGAACAGGGCATCGGTGGCCAAGTAATCGCCTACGTGTACTGAGACCATGACCAGAGTAGAAATCGAAATTCCGGACGAGGTCTCCGCCGAGGTGTCCAACCTCGAGCTGACGGTCGAGGGGCCGAACGGCAGCGTCACCCGGACGCTGTGGTACCCCTCCGTCAGCGTCAGCGTCGAGGACGACCAGGTCGTCATCGCCTCCGAGGAGGAGGACGCCAAGACGAACGCGACCGTCGGGACCTTCGAGAGCCACGTGTCGAACATGCTTCACGGGGTCACCGAAGGCTGGACGTACGAGATGGAAGTCTACTACGCCCACTTCCCGATGCAGGTCGACGTCGAGGGCGACGAGATCGTCATCGAGAACTTCCTCGGCGAGAAGTCCTCGCGACGGACGCCGATCCGCGGAGACACAGAGGTACAGGTCGACGGCGAAGTGGTCACCCTGACGGGTCCCTCGAAAGAGGACGTCGGGCAGACCGCCGCCGACATCGAACAGCTCACTCGCGTGACGGACAAGGACACGCGCGTCTTCCAGGACGGCGTCTACATCACGCAGAAGCCGCAGACCGGAGGTGCCTGAGATGGCTGACGAAGACGACATCGAAACACTCGAAGACATCAGCGGCGTCGGCCCCTCGAAGGCGGACGCGCTCCGAGAGGCCGGCTACGAGAGCGTCGACGACGTGAAAGCGGCCAGCCAGTCGGAGCTCGCAGAGGTCGACGGCGTCGGCAACGCGCTCGCGGCCCGTATCAAGGCCGACGTGGGCGGACTCGAGGTCTCAGAGGAGACCGAGGCCGAAGTCGAAGACGAGGCCGACGAGGAGGCCGACGAGGACGTCGAGACCGAACTCCGTCCCCGCGGCCACGCCGACAAGACGCCCGAGCTCGACGACGAGACCGCGCGCGCCCTCGGTCAGAAGCACCGAGAGGGCAAGCCCGCGTTCCGTCGTCAGAAGTACCACGCCAAAAAGCGCGTGCCCGAATCCTGGCGGAAGCCCCGCGGCAACCTCTCGAAGCAGCGCCGCGGCATCAAAGGAAAGGGCGATATGGTCGAGGCGGGCTTCCGCTCGCCGAAGGCCGCGCGCGGTCTGCACCCCTCGGGCTTCGAGGAGGTTCGCGTCCACAACGTCGACGACCTCGACGGTGTCGACGGGGACACTCAGGCCGCTCGCATCGCCTCCAAGGTCGGCGCGCGCAAGCGCGAGCGAATCGAGGAAGTGGCTGAGGACCGCGAGATCCGCGTCCTCAACCCGACCTACGTCGAAGTGGAGGTCGAAGAATAACGATGACGAATCTGAGAGCACAGAAGCGTATGGCGGCCGACGTCCTCGACGTCGGCAAAAGCCGCGTCTGGTTCGATCCAGACGAACAGTCCGAGATTGCGGAGGCCATCACCCGCGAGGACATCCGTGACCTGGTCGATCAGGGGACCATTCGCGCCGAAGACGCGAAGGGCAACTCCAAGGGTCGCGCCCGCGAACGCGCCGAGAAGCGCGCGTACGGCCACCGCAAGGGCCCCGGCTCCCGAAAGGGGAAAGCCGGCGGTCGGAAGAACTCGAAAGACGAATGGGTCAGCCGGATCCGCGCACAGCGTCGTCGCCTGAAGGAACTGCGCGACGACGGCCCGCTCACCGCGACGCAGTACCGCGAAGTGTACAACAAGGCGTCGGGTGGCGAGTTCGACGACGTGGCACGGCTCGAAGCATACATTCGGAACAACTACGACGTGGAGATAGAATAATGGCAACAGGACCACGGTACAAGGTGCCGATGCGGCGTCGCCGCGAGGTCCGGACGGACTACCACCAGAGGTTGCGCCTGCTGAAATCGGGCAAGCCCCGCCTCGTTGCTCGCACGAGCAACAAGCACGTCAGGGCGCAGCTGATCACCCCCGGACCCGACGGAGACGAAACGCACGCGGCCGCGTCCTCCGAGGATCTCGCCGAGTACGGCTGGGAGGCTCCCACTGGGAACCTGCCGAGCGCGTACCTGACGGGATTCCTCGCCGGAACGCGAGCCGTCGAGGCCGGCCTCGAAGAGGCGGTCCTCGACATCGGACTGAACACCGCGACGCCCGGTAACAAGGTGTTCGCGGTGCAGGAAGGAGCAATAGACGCTGGCCTCGAGATCCCGCACAGCGAGTCGGTTCTCGCGGACTGGTCGCGCAACCGCGGCGAGCACATCGCCGAGTACGCCGAGCAGCTCGACGAGCCCCTCTATTCGGGGGATTTCGACGCCACGAAACTCCCTGAGCACTTCGACGAAGTGCTCGAGCGACTACAGGAGGACGCATGAGCCAACGCAATAATGGCTGGACGCCGCGCACGCGGCTCGGCCGAATGGTACAGGACGGCGACATCACCACGATGGAACAGGCCCTCGAATCCGGGCTCCCGCTCAAAGAGCCGGAACTCGTCGATCAGCTCCTCCCGGGGCTGGACGACGAGGTGCTGGACATCAATATGGTCCAGCGGATGACCGACTCCGGCCGTCGGGTGAAGTTCCGCTGCGTCGTCGCGATCGGTAACCGCGACGGCTACCTCGGTTACGCCGAGGGGCGGGACGACCAGGTCGGATCGGCGATTCAAAAGGCGATCGACGTCGCGAAACTCAACATCATCTCGGTGGACCGCGGATCCGGTTCGTGGGAAGACTCCGCCGGCGGCCTCAACTCCCTCACGCGCAAGGCGGAGGGCAAGGCCGGCTCGGTGACCGTCGAGATTATGCCCGCGCCGCAGGGTCTCGGCCTCGCGGCCGCACCGACCGTCCGCAACATTCTCGAACTGGCGGGTATCCAGGACGCCTGGACCCGCTCGAACGGGAACACGCGGACGACGGTCAACCTCGCGAAGGCGACGTACAACGCGCTGCGGAACGCCTCGCAGTCGCGGACGCCGCGACGCGCCGCCGCCAAGCAGCGCGAGCAAGAGGTGAGCGAGTGATGCAAGCGATCGTTCAGCTCCGCGGCGACGTCAATATGAGCTCCGCCGTTCACGACACGCTCAAGATGCTCAACATCCACCACGTGAATCACTGCGCGTTCGTCCCGGAGACGGAGACGTACCGCGGGATGATCACGAAGGTCAACGACTACGTCGCGCACGGCGAACCGAGCGTCGACGCGGTCGAGACCGTCCTTCAGACGCGCGCGGAGCCCGCCGAGGGCGACGCGGACGTCGACGAGGAGTGGCTCTCCGAGCACACCGACTACGACGACTTCGGCGCGCTGGCGGAAGCGCTGGTCGACGAGGAGACGACGCTGCGCGAGCAGGGTCTCTCTCCGGTGCTTCGGCTGCACCCGCCTCGCGGCGGCCACCGCGGTCAGAAGCACCCGACGACCGAGGGCGGTCAGATCGGCAAGCACCAGACAGAAGCTATCGACGAACTCCTGGAGGACATGCGATGACGTCGAAGAAGCGACGCCAGCGCGGCTCCCGGACCCACGGCGGCGGCACGCACAAGAACCGGCGCGGCGCCGGTCACCGCGGCGGCCGCGGTCGCGCGGGTCGGGACAAACACGAGTTCCACAACTACGAACCGATCGGCAAACACGGCTTCAAGCGCCCCGAGGACGCGCAGCGAACGGTCGCCGAGGTCAACGTCCGGACGCTGGACGAGGACGCGGCGCTGCTCGTGGCGGACGATCTCGCCGAGCAGGACGGCGACGCCTACCACATCGACGCGCGTGACGTCGCCGAGGACGGCGAGGACGTCGACCTCGTGAAGGTGCTCGGCGGCGGGCAGGTCCGACAGGAACTGCACGTCGTCGCCGACGCCTTCTCCGACGGCGCCGTCGAACTCATCGAAGACGCCGGCGGCAGCGTCGAACTCACAGCGCGCGGCGAGGAGCTCCTCACCGAGGCCGAAGCCGACGAAGACGACGAAGACGCAGAGGAGTAATCTATGGGATGGAAGGAGGCCGCCGAACCGGTGCTGACGCGGATGCCGTCAGTCGCGCGTCCGGAGGGGCACGTCCCGTTCCGCCGGAAGCTCGGCTGGACCGCCGGGATCCTCGTGCTGTATTTCTTCCTGACGAACGTCCCGCTGTTCGGGCTGCAGACGGGCGGTGCGGGCAGCGACTTCTACGGGCAGTTCCGTAGCATCCTCGCCGGCGGACAGGGATCGATCATGCAGTTGGGTATCGGTCCGATCGTCACGGCGAGCATCGTGCTGCAGCTGCTCGGCGGTGCGGACCTGCTCGGGTTAGACACCAACGACCCCCGCGATCAGGTGCTGTATCAGGGTCTCCAGAAGCTGCTGGTGGTCGTGATGATCTGCCTGACGGGGCTTCCGATGGTGTTCGCCGGGAACTTCCTGCCACCGAGCGAGGCGCTCGGACAGTCGCTCGGCGTCGGCGTCGGCGGCGTCCGGGGGATCATCTTCGCGCAGATCTTCGTCGGTGGCGTCCTCATCCTGTTCATGGACGAAATCGTGAGCAAGTGGGGCGTCGGCTCCGGCGTCGGTCTGTTCATCATCGCCGGCGTGAGCCAGCAGCTCGTCGCCGGGTTGTTCAGCTGGCAGAGCCTCGGCGGGCAGAGTGGCTTCTTCCCCACGTGGGTCGGGATCATCACCGGCGCGGTCGAGGTCGGCTCGCCGCTGACGCCCGGCGGCCTCTCGGATCTCTTCCTCGGACAGGGACAGATTCTCGCGCTCATCACGACGGTCCTCATCTTCGCGGTCGTCGTCTACGCCGAGAGCGTCCGGGTCGAGATCCCGCTCTCGCACGCCAACGTAAAAGGCGCGCGAGGGCGATTCCCCGTGAAGCTCATCTACGCGAGCGTCCTGCCGATGATCCTCGTCCGCGCGCTGCAGGCGAACCTCCAGTTCCTCGGGCAGATCCTGAACAACTGGTGGGCGGGGATGCCGGCCTGGCTCGGCCAGTACACCCAGGGACAGGTCACTGGTGGCCTGTTCTGGTATATCGCGCCGATTCAGTCCCGACAGGACTGGATGTGGTTCCTCGGATTCACCTCCCAGGAGCCGACGGCAATCGCTGCCCGGGTCGCGATCGACCTGATCTTCATGATTATCGGCGGTGCGATCTTCGCCATCTTCTGGGTCGAGACGACGGGGATGGGCCCCGAAGCGACGGCCAAGCAGATCCAGAACTCCGGGATGCAGATCCCCGGGTTCCGGCGGAATCCGCAGGTGATCGAGAAGGTGATGGAACGCTACATCCCCCAGGTGACAGTCATCGGCGGCGCGCTCGTCGGTCTGCTGGCAGTCCTGGCGAATATGCTCGGCACCATCGGCGGCGTCTCCGGTACGGGGCTGCTGCTCACGGTCTCTATCACGTACAAGCTGTACGAAGAGATCGCAGAGGAGCAGCTGATGGAGATGCACCCGATGATGCGCGAGATGTTCAACAACTGACGGCCCGAAACCTGCGGAATCGCTTTATTTTTCACGATGGCGACTCGCGAGCCTGCCGACCGGTTCAACCTCACTCTGTAAGCCCGCCAAAGCGGTGTTCACTGATTCGAGGATATCACGCGGAACGTGCCCTCGTGCCCACCCAGAACCGTCGTGCTTTTGCCCGCGGATCGGATACGCTGTACCGACCGAATGGCCCGATACCACATCGAGACGTACGGCTGTACCTCCAACCGCGGCGAGAGCCGGCAGATCGAGAGCGCGCTCCGTGACGCCGGCCACTATCCCGTCGACGGCCCGGAGGCAGCCGACGTCGCCATTATGAACACCTGCACGGTGGTCGAGAAGACGGAGCGCAATATGCTCCGTCGGGCCAAAGAGCTGGAGTCGGAGACGGCGGACCTCATCATCACGGGCTGTATGGCGCTCGCACAGGGCGAGGAGTTCCGCGAGGAGGACGTCGACGCGCAGATCCTCCACTGGGACGACGTCCCCGCGGCGGTCACGAACGGCGAGTGCCCGAACCCGGGGCCGGGGACCGACCCCGTCCTCGACGGCGTCGTCGGGATTCTCCCGATCGCCCGGGGCTGCCTTTCGAACTGCTCGTACTGCATCACGAAGTTCGCGACCGGCCGGGTCGATTCCCCGCCGGTCGAGGAGAACGTCGAGAAGGCTCGCGCGCTGGTTCACGCGGGTGCGAAGGAGCTCCGAATCACGGGCCAGGACACCGGCGTCTACGGCTGGGACGAGGGGGACCGGAAGCTCCCGGAACTGCTCGATCGGATCTGCACCGAGATCGACGGCGACTTCCGGGTCCGACTGGGGATGGCCAACCCCGGCGGGATCCACGGCATCCGCGAGGAACTGGTCGAAGCCTTCGACCGCCACGAGCAGCTGTACAACTTCATCCACCTCCCGGTGCAGTCCGGCTCCGACACCGTCCTGGAGGATATGCGGCGACAGCACCGCGTCGAGAAGTTCCTCGAGATCGTCGAGACCTTCGATTCGACGTTGGACTACTGGACGCTCTCGACGGACTTCATCGTGGGCTTCCCGACCGAGACCGAGGAGGATCACGCCCAGAGTATGGCGCTCTTCCGCGAGGTGCGGCCCGAAAAGGTGAACGTCACCCGCTTCTCGAAGCGCCCCGGCACCGACGCCGCCGAGATGAAGGGCCTCGGCGGCACGGTGAAGAAGGAGCGCTCGAAGGAGATGTCCGAACTGAAGCGGGAGGTCGTCGCCGAGGCATACGAGTCGATGATCGGCGAGACTCGTCGCGTAATGGCCGTCCGCGAGGGCACGGGTGACTCGGTGAAGTGCCGCGACGAGGCGTACCGGCAGATCATCGTCCGGGACGCCACGGAGCGCGGGATCGAACCGGGCGACTTCCTCGACGTCGAGGTGACGAGTCACCAGACGGTCTACGCGTTCGGCGAGCCGGTCTGATCGTCGCTCTCGCCGCCGCTATCCTCTTTCTTCCTCGCCGCCCTCGGACGCCGCACCAATGCTGTCCTGGGACGCAACGTCGCGGTCGACGACGTCGCCTGCAGTTCCGTCGTCGGTCTCTCTCTCGGCGACCATCTCGTCGTTTCCACGGGCGATCGCGGTCCCGATGAGCCGGTTCGCTTGCGCATCCTCCTTCCACTCGCCGAGTTCCTTCGGATCGACGTGGACGAACACGTCGTCGACCTCCGGCATCGCGCGGATCGACTCGACGACGGCCGATTCGATGTCGTGGGCCTCGAACAGCGTCATATCACCTTCGACCTCGATGTGGAGGCTCACGTCGACCTCCGGGCCGACGTAATGGGCGACGACGTCGTGCGCGCCGCGGACCTGCGGGTGCTCGAGCGCGCGTTCGAGGATCTCACGGCGGAGTTTCTCCGGGGGAGCCGCGCCGACGAGGTAGTTCACGTTGTCGCGGACGATCTCATAGCCCGTGTAGAAGATGCCGAGGGAGACGACACCCGCGGCGATCGGATCGAGTACGGGCGCGCCGTAGGACGCGCCGAGGACGCCGACGAGCGCAGCGCCGGCGGTGAGAATGTCGTTTCGGTTGTCGAGCGCGGCGGCGACGACGGCGGGGGAGTGCCGCTCCTCGCCGACGCGGAGGCAGTAGCGGTAGAGGCCGTACTTCGCCCCCGCCGTCCCGAGCAGGACGACGACGCCCGCGGTCCCGGCCTCGACGCCGTAGGTGCCGTTCAGGACTGACGTGGTCGCGTTCCAGAGCACGGCCCCGCCGGCAGCGAAGACGCCGACGGCGACGAACAGCGAGACGAACGGCTCGATGCGCTCGTGGCCGTGGGGGTGCTCGAAGTCCGGCGGCTGGGTCGTCAGGTACAGCCCCGCGACGATGACGAGGCTGTAGACGCTGTCGGCGAGGCTATTGACGGCCTCCGAGCCGACGGCGAGGCTGCCGGTGAGTCCCCAGACGCCGCCCTTCGCGAGCACGAGAGCGAGGTTCACCGCGAGGATCACGAGGCCCACGCGGCGGACGACGCGCCTCCGGTCGTCGCTCATCGTCCGAGCGTACTCCTCGGGGGGCTAAGTCGCTTCGGTCGCCGGACGAGTACGACGCCGCCCGGGTCGCTTTCGACACGAAGACCTCGTCCCCGGAAGCCCCCGCGCGCTCGGCGAAGGCGGACCCGTCTATTCCCGATAGACGCGTCGCGTCCATCGGCGTCCCGCTCGCTCCGCTCGCGGGACTCCCGCCCGGCGGTTCTTCGGCGGCCATCGCCTGCCGAAGGCGTTCTGCATCGTAGCGCCCGGGCTGTCACTTGGCGAACAGTCGGCACCCGCGTCGACGACGTCCCCGTCACAGCGTCGTCGCTCTCGTCCCCGCGCCGACGTGCCGAGCAACCGCGACGCGGCGCGGGGTCGTCGTCAGATCACGGGCCGTCTGGCCGCGGGTTCGTACATAAGTCTACGGCTGGACGAGGTCGGGAACGCGAAGAAACGCATCCGAGAGATGGGTGCCGGCTCAGTCGCCGAAGTCCAGTCGGACGGCGCGGGTCGGGGCGTCGGCGTCGTCCTCGTGCTCACTTCTGGCTTCGTCGGTCGCCGCCGGCAGCGACGCGAACGCCCCGTGGAGGCGGTCGTAGGTCTCTTCGAGCGCTTCGACGATCACTTTCGTCCCCCCGATCACGGGCATGAAGTTCGTGTCGCCGCTCCAGCGCGGGACGAGGTGCGTGTGGACGTGGTCGTCGATCGACCCGCCTGCGGCGTCGCCGCCGAGGTTCTCGCCCGCGTTCACGCCGTCGGGGTGAAACGCCGCGTCGAGGGCGTCGATCGCCGCCACCTTCAGTCGGGCGTGATCCAGCAGTTCGGCGTCGGTCAGGTCGCCCCACTCGCCGGTGTGTCGATACGGGACGATCATCACGTGGCCGGGGTTGTACGGGTAGTTGTTCAGGATGACGAACGCGTGTTCTGAGCGGGCGACGATCCGGCTCTCTCGATCGTCCTCGCGCTCGGGGAGGACGCAGAAGGGGCATCCCTCGACGTTCTTCTCCTCGGGGTCGCGCTCGACCCACTCGATCCGCCAGGGGGCGAAGACCTGCTCCATCGTTTCGTCACTCACGCTGTCAGGATCTCACAGCCGTCCTCGGTGACGACGACGGTGTGTTCGGCCTGGCTCACGAGTTCGCCGTCGTCCTCCTTCAGGACGGGATAGCCGTGGAGGACGCCCTGTTGTTCCAGCCGCTTGATGGCCATCTCCGCCCGCGGCTCGTCGAGCCAGCGGGCCGCGAAGGGCAGCGTCTTGTACTCGTCTCTCACCTGTTCGAGGACCTGCCGCGCCGAGCGGTTCCGCACCGATCGATCGCGTTCGAGGCTGTAGATCTCCTCTTTCGACCCCTCGGTGACTTTCCCGCGACCGGTCGTCGCGAACGGTTCGATTGCGACGACGTCGCCGACTTCGAGTTCGATTCCGCGGTCGGTCCCGCGGTTCGGGATCGTCGGCCCGGTGTGTGCGTCCCACTGTTCGACGCCGTGGCCAGAGAGGTTCAGAACGGGCGTGTAGCCGTACCCGCGGATGACGTCCTCGATCTCCGCGCCGACCTCGCCGGTCTCGACGCCCGGCGCGACCGCGTCGAGGGCGGCGTCGAGCGCCTCCTCGGCGGCTTCGACGAGTTCGGCGTTGCCGGAGAGGTCGACCGTCACCGCGGCGTCGGCGATGTAACCGTCGACGTGGACGCCGCAGTCCAGACAGACCATCTCCTCGCCGAACTCTGTGTCGTCGTCGCGTCCCGGGGAGGCGTGTGAGGCCTCCTCGTCGACGCTGATGTTCGCGGGAAACGCGCAGCCGTCGGCGCGCGCTCGGATCTCCGCCTCCGCGAACTCGGCGACTTCCAGCTGTGTGACGCCCGGTTCGACCATCTCGGCGGCCTCGTCGAGCACCTCCCGAAGGACCGTTCCGGCCTCCCTGTACTTCTCCAGCGTCTCCTCGTCGAGGGGTCCGTCGCTCATACCGGAGTCATCGGACGAACGACCCAAAGAGGTTCCGAAGGCGTCGGTGGTCTGGTCGCGGTGGTTACCGATGACTGCAGCGGAGACCAGCCGCCGACGGCCAGGGAACCGCACAGCCGTCGACGCCCACGAGAAACGCTCAGCCGGCGACGGCCGCGACGAGGTCTTCGAGGTACTCGATCTCTTCCTCGAAGATGCCGTGGCCGCGGCCCTCGTAGCGGTCGAATCGGACGTCGGCGTTCAGCCGTTCGAAGACCTCGGCGGTCTCCTCCGCGCGCGACATCGGGATGTGGGGGTCGTCGTCGCTGACGCCGACGAAGAAGGGCATTCCGTCGACGTCGCCCGCGTGGTCGAACTCGGTGCCCTCCTCGCCGATCAGGCCGCCCGAGAGGAGCACGAGGCCGCCGTAGCGCTTCGGATCGCGCGCGACGAACTCCGAGACGAGACAGGCGCCCTGAGAGAACCCGACGAGGATCACTTTATCGGTGGGGAGCCCGCCCGACTGGGCCTCCCCGATCGCTCGGCCGAGGTGGGCGAGCGCCGAGTCGAGGTGGGGCTGGTTCCGCTCGATCGGCGCGAGGAAGCGGTTGGGGTACCAGGTGCCGCGCTGGGCCTGCGGGGCGACGTAGTAGATGCCGTCGCGGCCGAACTCCCGGGCGAACTGGAGCATCCCGTCGGCCCGCGCGCCCCGGCCGTGGACGAGGACGACCGCGGCGTCGGCGTCCTCCGGGGACGCGCCGGCGGTTCGGATCGGCTGCTCGGCGTGCGGGTCGGCGTCGGTATCCGGGGTCCCGTCGGCGTTCGAGGTACGTCGGTTCATTCGCTCGACCCTCCGTCCGCCTGGGCCTTTTCGCTTTCCGCCGCGGACGCCGCCTCCCCGGACGGCGAGTCGTCACCGCTCGCTTCCAGCGGCGGCAACGCCGACTCGATACGCTCGCGCTCGTCCTCCAGCCACGACGGGAGTTTGAGCTCAGAACCCAGGTCCTCGGCCGACTCGTCGATCCCGAATCCCGGGCCGTCGGTCGCGATCTCGAAGAGGATTCCGCCGGGCTCCCGGAAGTAGATCGACCGGAAGTACTGGCGGTCCTTCTGCGGCGTCACGAACTGCCCCGAGTCGGAGAGGCGCTCGCGCCAGGCCAGCTGCTCGTCTTCGTCGGCGGCGCGGAACGCGACGTGGTGGACGGTACCGACCCCGGGACGGCCCCGCGGCGGTCCGCGGTGGAGGACGTCCACGACGGTCGCGTGGTCGCCCGCAGCGGCGTAGCGGACGCGTTCGGCCCCGTCGTCGGCGTCGGCCTCGGAGCCGACGCGGTCGAAGCCGAGAACGTCCAGCACGTTCGCCGTCGCGTCCGGCTCCGCGGAGTGCAGCGTGACGCCGAAGAAGCCCCGAATCCCGTGCTCGTCGGGCACCGGGCCGTCGCTCCACGGTTCGATCGGCGAGTCCGCGGGATCGGTCTCGACCAGTTCGAGCGGTTGCCCGTCCGGGTCCTCGAACGGGAGGACCGCCGCGTCGAAGCGGGTCCGCCGCTCGCCGACCGTCGCGTTCGACTTCCGGAGCCGTTCCGCCCAGTAGTCGAGACTGCCCTCGGGGACGGCGAAGGCGGTCGCGACCGCCTGCCCGCGGCCGGGCCGTCCCTGCCGCGTCCCCTCGAAGGGGAAGAAGGTGAGCGCGGTACCCGGCGAGCCGGTATCGTCGCCGTAGTAGAGGTGATACGTCGTCGCGTCGTCGAAGTTGACCGTCCGCTTGACGAGTCGCAGTCCGAGGACCGCCGTGTAGAACCGGAGGTTCTCCTGCGGGTCGCCCGCGACGGCCGAGATGTGGTGGATTCCGTCGGTTTGCATAGTGTCTGTGTCTCCTCGCGTTCCGGAAGGGTCCTGCCCGAACAGGTGATCCGCGCGCCAGGCCAATCCGGTATCGCTCTGTTACCTACTAAAGAAGCGAAACCATTTGTATCTTCGCGGACGAAGGTGTGACCAGGTGACGCCTGTGTCCCCAGACTCTCAGGACAAATACGACGAGGACGCGTGCTCGGTGATCGACTCGCTCGAACAGATCGGATCGCAGTGGCGGCTCATCGTCCTGCACGACCTCCAAGAGGGCGAGAAGCGCTTCAACGAACTCAAGCGCTCGACGGACGCCAGCTCCCGGACGCTTTCGCGCGTCCTCGACGACCTCCAGGAACTCGGGTTCGTCAATCGCCGGCTGGAGGAGGACGCGCCGGTGGCGACGTACTACTCGCTGACGCCGAAGGGGCGGTCGCTGTGTCCCGTGTTCGACGAGATCGAGGCGTGGGCCGACGAGTGGCTGCACGCGACGCCGACCGGCGAGGACCCCGCGGCCGTGGCCGCCGACGGCGGTTCGACGGACGAGGAGGCCGGCGACGGCGAGACGAGCGATTCGGAACGGGAAACGGTGTCGGAAACGGCCGAATAACCGGGGTTAGACGCCCTCGACGAGCCGTCGGAGCTGTTCGGGCGGAACGGCACCGCGGGCGGCGTGGCCCTCGTAGGCGAACGTCGGCACGCCGGTGACGCCCTGGCGCTGGGCCTCGCGGAACTGCGATTCGAGCGCGGACCGCCGTTCGTCGTCGCCGAGCGCCTCGCGGACGACGTCGGCGTCGACGTCGACGTCTTCGGCGATATCGACGAGCACGTCCTCCGAGCCGATGTCTCGCTCGTCGTGCCACAGCGCCTCGAAGACGCCCTCGTCGAAGTCGAGCCAGGTCTCGTACCCGTATCGATCACGGATCACCACGGAGACGAGTTGCGCGGGCAGGGAGTCGACGTCGGTCGCCAACTCGACCGCCATCTCGTCGGCGCCGTACTTCTCCCGCAGCTTTCGGACGTTCGTTTTGGCCTGTTCGTAGTAGGCGTCGTCCTTGCCGTCGTCGGCGTCGTGGTCGATCGTCCCGTCGGCGTTCCGCTTGCCCGAGCGGAGGTCGAACGGGTGCCAGTCGATCCGCAGTTCCTCCTCGCGCTCGGATTGGTACTCCGAGAGGGAGCGTCGCCCGAGATAGCAGAACGGGCAGACGTAATCGGAGTAGACGGTGATGCGATCGGTCGACGTCGCTGTCTCGGATTCGGCGGTGGCGTCTGACATCTCCGGATGGGAAGAGCGCCGCACGTAAGAAGTCGTCCCGCGTGTGCGCGGGGGCGGACCGGGCGACGAGGAACGCGGAACAGTCGCCTTGCGGACCAGGAACGGCACCGACCGCCTCCCTGAGGTGTCGGGAAGCAGTACACATACGGTCCCCGAGTGACAACTCTCGGCCGGTGATGAAAGCGCAGGACTTCCTGACGTCTGATTGGGACTACTGTCTGGTCCTCGATGCGTGCCGCTACGACGTGTTCTGT
Source organism: Halobellus rarus (assembly GCF_024494595.1). Taxonomy (GTDB): domain Archaea; phylum Halobacteriota; class Halobacteria; order Halobacteriales; family Haloferacaceae; genus Haloquadratum; species Haloquadratum rarum. Next base: position 534,400 of record NZ_JANHDI010000001.1, read on the forward strand.
GACGTCTACGAGGAGTATCTCGACGGAACGGTCGAAAAACGCCGGAGCGCGGGGTCGTCGACGCCGGAGTGGGCCTCCCGGACGTTTACCGGTCACCACGACATCGCGTACTTCTCGGGCAATCCCTTCATCAACGATCTCGGAATTCCGCTGAACGAACTCAAATGGGGTGCCAGCTGCGATTACGAGTGGACCGCGAACGAGCACATCGCGGACGTCGTCGACGTCTGGAAACACGGCTGGGACGACGAACTCGGGACGGTCCCCCCCGAGAACCTCGAAGCGTCGCTGACGGAGCGACGGGACCTCGTCGAGCGCAACGAGCGGACGGTCCTCCACTATATGCAACCGCACGCGCCGTATCTCTCTCGCGGTACGGGACAGAAGCTGAAACAGATACAGAAGGGCATCCGCAGACAGGAAGACGAAGAGACGACGGCGGCGGACGGCGGCGGCCCCATCGCCGCGCTCGGCCAGACCGTTCGCCCCCGGATCGAGAGCGCTCTGGAGGGCAGCGAACTCGCCCAGAAGGCGGGACTGTGGCTGGAACTCGACCCCGTCGACCTCGTCCAGAACGGGACCCGCGAGACCGCCTTCGAACTCCACGAAGAGAACCTCCGCATCGCGCTCGAATCGATCGCCGACCTGGTCCCGAAACTCGACGGCACGGTCGTCGTCACCGCGGACCACGGGGAGGCCTTCGGTGAGGAGGGCGTCTGGGAACACCACATCGAGACGCACATCCCCGCGCTCGTGGACGTCCCCTGGCTCGTCGTGGAGTGAAACGCGTGTTCGTGGCTCGTCGTGGAGTTGCGGCGTGTCCCCGCGCTCGACGTCGACTGCAGCCTTCGCGGGAGCGTCGCGCCTCCGGTACGAGACTGTGTCGGTGATATACCCCCGTAATTTTGCCGGAGGTCGCAACGATAACGGCAGTAATTTACGCCCGGTGCGGAAAGAGCCGGATGTTTATGAGCTACGACCAGATCGAGGTCCCCGATTCCGGGGAGAAGATCACGCTCGCCGACGAGGAGACCGGGGAACTGGACGTTCCGGACACGCCGATCATCCCGATCATCCACGGCGACGGGATCGGCACCGACGTCGGACCGGCGGCGCAGAAGGTCCTCGACGCCGCGGCGGAGGCGACCGGTCGCTCCGTCGAGTGGATGCGCGTCTACGCCGGCGAGTCCGCCCGGGAGAAGTACGGTGAGAACCTGCCCGAGGACACGGTGCAGGCGATCCGAGACCACCGCGTCGCGATCAAGGGCCCACTCACGACGCCCGTCGGCGCGGGCTTCCGCTCGCTGAACGTCGCACTCCGCAAGAAACTCGACCTCTACGCGAACGTCCGCCCGACCTATCATATCGACGGCGTCCCCTCGCCCGTGAAGGACCCCAGCGCGATGGATATGGTCACGTTCCGGGAGAACACCGAGGACGTCTACGCCGGCATCGAGTGGGAGGCAGGCACCGACGAGGTCGAGCAGGTGAAGCAGTTCGTCGAAGAGGAGATGGGCGCAGACGACGTGATCCACGACGGACCGGTCGGCATCGGCGTCAAGCCGATCACCGAGTTCGGCACGAAGCGGCTGGTCCGCGAGGCCATCGACTACGCGCTCGCGAACGACCGCGACACCGTCACCCTGGTCCACAAGGGGAACATCATGAAGTTCACCGAGGGCGCGTTCCGCGACTGGGGCTACGAGGTCGCAGACGAGGAGTACGGCGACGACGTGATCGTCGAGGACGAACTCTGGGAGGAGTACGACGGCGAGGCACCCGAGGGCACGCTGGTCGTCAACGACCGCATCGCGGACAATATGCTCCAGCAGCTCCTCACCCGGACGGACGAGTACGACGTCATCGCGACGATGAACCTCAACGGGGACTACATGTCCGACGCCGCCGGCGCACAGATCGGCGGGCTCGGCATCGCGCCGGGCGCGAACTACGGTCACGGGCTCTGTCTGGCCGAACCGGTTCACGGCTCCGCGCCCAAGTACGCCGGTCAGGACAAGGTGAACCCGACCGCGATGATCCTCTCGGGTCGAGAGATGTTCGAGTACCTCGGCTGGAAGGACGCCGGCCAACTGATCCGCGACGCCGTCGAGAAGACCATCTCCTCGGGCGACGTCACCTACGACCTCCACCGACAGATCGAGGGCGGCACGAAGCTCGCGACGAGCGAGTTCGCCGAGGCGGTCGTCGAGAACATCCACGACCTCGCCTGAGGCTGCGAGCGCCACTCGCGTTTCTCGCGCTCCGAGAATCGTTCTTTTTCGAGGCGTCGGGAGGCCGAAGGTTCAAATCCGACAGCGCCGAACGGAGCGGTATGTACGCCGTCGTCGGCTGCACCGACTGCGAGCACCTGTGGATCCTGCAGGATCCGCGGGCCGCCGAGACCGCGACGTGTCCGCGCTGCGGGCGGACGCATCGAACGAAGAAGCTCCGCCGCTTCGTCGAGGACGAGAACCGCGAGGCCGCAAGGCAGGGGCGGGCGGCGCTGCTCGCGAAGCGCGGCGGCAACAGCGAGGCGTTCGCGGAGACGGCCCACGTCGCGGAGATGGAACGCGAGATCGGCGAGCGCGGGGGAACGGTCGACGACACCGAGTACCTCGAAGGCTCCGGTCTCGACGCCGACGAAGTCGCGGCGGCCGGTGAACGCGCGGAGCGGGGAACGAGCGCCGGATCCGCCGGCAGCCGGATCGACGTGGTCCGCGAGGCGCTGCGCGAGTGCGACGCGCCGACGGCCGACGACGTCGCGAGCTACGCCGAGGAGCGCGGCGTGCCGGCCGAAAAGGCCCGCGAGATACTGACGAAGCTGTCCCGACGCGGCGAGGTGACGGAGTCGGGCGGCGCGTACCGCCTGCTCTGACCGTCGATGTCGGATATTAGCGGAACCGGAACCGTCGGGTCCGCCGCTCGCGGCGTCGTCGCGCTCTGCTTCGTCGGCGGCGCGGTCCTGGCGGTCACGGGGCGACTCGTCGTCGCCGGCGTCGCGTTCCTCGCGGGGCACACCTTCCTCGCGACGGCCGCGATGGTGGAAGGACAGCGACGACGCGGGGCCGGCCTGTCGCTGTCCGGCGTCGGCTGGCTCGCGCTCTCGGTGAGCCTCGGGGCGGGGGGTTCGTCAGCGGGCGGAGTCGCGGTTCCCGAAACGCCGCTTCTCGCCGTCGGAATCGGGCTCGTGACCGTTGGGACGCTGCTCGTCGTCGGGGCGCTCGGGGCCGGTGATGCCGAGGCGGAGTCGACGCCGAAGAACTAGTCCGGCGGCCTACCGCCCCAACTCCGCGTGGGCGCTGGAGAGGTGCCGCGAGGCGAGCGCAGAGAGCAGCGACAGTTCGCCGGCCAGCGCGCCGACGGCGATGTACTCCGCGAGGGCGTCGGCGTTCGAGCCCGCGGGGTCGCCGCCGCCGCGGACGCCCAGGACGTCCAGCGCTTCCGACTGCGTCGGGAGTTTGGTGCCGCCGCCGACCGTCCCCACCTCCAGGGACGCCAGCGAGACCGAGAGATAGAGGTCGTCGTCGCGCACTTCGGCGGTCGTGATGGCGTTCGCGCCCTCGACGACCTGCGCCTCGTCCTGCCCGGTCGCGAGGAACATCGCGGCGACGACGTTCGCGACGTGGGCGTTGAACCCGAGGCTGCCCGCCTTCGCCGACCCGACGAGGTTCTTCCGGGTGTTGAGTTCCGCGATGTCCTCCGGCGTCGTGTGCAGGCGCTCCTCGACGACCTCGCGAGGGATCGTCACGTCCGCCGTCACCGAGCGGCCGCGCCCCTCGACGGCGTTGATCGCGGCGGGCTTCTTGTCCGTGCAGAGGTTCCCCGAGAGGGCGACGAGGTCCGCCTCGGTCTCGCTCTCGACGACGCCGCAGGCCGCTTCGGTCGCGATGGTGGCCATGTTCATCCCCATCGCGTCCTTCGTGTCGTAGCGGAATCTGAGATAGACGGAGTTGCCGACGACGTACGGCGTCACGTCCAGGAGTTCGCCGTGGCTCGTGGTCGACTCCGCCGCCTCGACCAGCCGTTCGGTGTTGTCGCGGACCCACGAGACGAGCGCCTCGGCCTCGATCACGTCCGCGACGCGGAACACCGGCGCGCGGGTCATTCCGGACTTGATGATCCGCGCGTTCGCGCCGCCGGCGGCCGAGAGCACCGAACAGCCGCGGTTGACGCTGGCCAGCAGCGCCCCCTCGGTCGTCGCCATCGGCAGGTACGTCTCGCCGCCGGCGGCACCGCCGTTCACGGAGACGGGGCCGGCGACGCCCAGCGGCACCTGGACCGCGCCGAGCATGTTCTCGATGTTCGATTCCGCGCGCTCGGCCGGGAAGCCGTAGTTTCCGACGGCGTCGAGCGTCGCGCCGGTCTCGCTCTCGACGAGCAGTCGACGCGCCGCGGCGGCGACGTCGGCGTCGGCGTGGTCGTCCAGTTCGTGAAGCCGGAGGTCCCCCTCGCGGACGCGCGCGGCGAGGTCGGCGGCGTCTGTCATATCGGCCCATTCCCCGGGGCGACCCTAACGGTTTCCGGTTTTCCCGACGCGGGTGGGGTTCGTCGTTCGCCGAGCGGAGTCGCGTTCGCCGATGGCCGGATTCGCGGGGAGCGTTGGGTGGTGGCTTTCCGGCGGGCGGCGTCTGGAACGTCCGGCGCGACTGCGCGCCCGGAAGGGAAACCTATAGTAGCGTTTGCAACTGACTGCTCATCCGACCGCACGCACTCGTGCGGTCGAGTGAGGGAAGACTTGCAAACGCTACTATACTCGTCGCCTCGCGGGGAGCATCGACTATGACCGCGCCGTTCTTCCAGCGACTCCGCGACCGCATCGAGCGGACCGACAGCGTCGTCTCCGTCGGCCTCGACGCCGACCGCTCGCGACTCCCCGAGCACCTCCTCGAGAAGGACCTCCCGCAGTGGGCGTTCAACCGCCGGATCATCGACGCGACACACGAGCACGCCGCATGCTACAAGCCGAACGCGGCGTTCTACGAGAGCGCGGAGGGCTGGCGGTCGCTCCGGGAGACCATCGCCTACGCCGACGGCAAGGACGTCCCGGTCCTCTTGGACGCCAAGCGCGCCGACATCGGCAACACGACGCGGCAGTACGCCGAACTGCTGGACGACGTCGACGCGATCACCGTCAACCCGTACATGGGACGGGACTCGCTGCAGCCGTTTCTCGACCGCGCCGACAAGGGCGTCTTCGTCCTCTGTCGGACCTCGAACCCCGGCGGAGCGGACCTCCAGGACCTCGAACTGGATTCGGGCGAGACCGTCTACGAGCGGGTCGCCGCGCTCGCGGACCTGTGGAACGAACACGGCAACGTCGGGCTCGTCGTCGGCGCGACCGCGCCGGACGAGTTGGAATCGATCCGCGAGCAGGTCCCCGACCTCCCCTTCCTCGTGCCGGGAATCGGCGCGCAGGGCGGCGACGCCGAGGCCGCCGTCGAGCACGGACTGTCGGAGGGTGTCGGCCTCGTCAACTCCTCGCGCGGGATCATCTTCGCCGGCGAGGATCAGGGCGAAGCGTTCGCGAGGGCCGCCGGCGACGCGGCCCGACGGCTGAAGCGACGGCTGAATCAGTATCGTAGCGACTGATCGACGGCATTCCGGAACCTCCCGACTCGACCGGCCTTTTTTCGTGTTACCGGAATTCCGGGACCTCGTCGTCGGTATCGCCTTCCGAGAAGACGTCCTCGCTACCCTCCGGATCCGCGCAGTGGACGCAGACGCCCTGCTCGGTGTCGAAGTGGACCGAACAGACGGCCGCCCCGCAGCGGTGGCAGGCGTACTCGGCCTCGCGGCGCTCGCACACCTGGCAGACACCTGTCACGCTCATAGTCGGGAGTACGCTCGGCGTTCACTTTAGTCACGGGGACGAACGGCTGCGTCCGGACGTCGGTTCGGTGACCAGCCGACGAGCAACGCTCTTTGCCCCGGCGTTCCCAACGGTGTGTATGAGCATCACGCTGTACGCGCTCGACGGCTGTCCGTTCTGCGAGGACGTCCACGACGCGCTCGGGGAGCACGACGTCGACTACGAGACCGTCTGGGTCGAGGGGCTGCACTCCGAACGCGACGAGGTAAAGCGCGTGAGCGGGCAGCGCGCCGTTCCCGTGCTCGTCGACGACGAGCGGGGCGTCACGATGAACGAGAGCGAGAACATCCTGTCCTACGTCGAGCGCACGCTCGCGGACCAATGAAGATCTACACCGGCCGCGGCGACGAGGGAATGACGGACCTGCGGGATATGTCGCGGGTCTCGAAGACGAGCGCCCGGATCGAGGCCTACGGGACGGTCGACGAGGCGAACGCGCTCGTCGGTACCGCTCGACCGACCGGCCACGACGACGTCGACGAGACGCTCGAACGAATTCAGAACCATCTCCACGTTATCCAGGCGGACTTCGCGAACCCTGCTCCCGAGGACGACGATCCCGTGGTGACCGCGACGCACGTCGAGGAGGTCGAGGACGCCATCGACGAGGCCGAGGCGGAACTCGACCCGCTGACGTCGTTCGTTCTCCCCGGCGGAAGCGAGGCCGGAGCGACGCTGCATCACGCGCGGGCGGTCGTCCGCCGGGCCGAACGCCGCGCGGTCGACCTCGCGGCCGACGAACCAGTTAACGGGGAAGCGATCCGGTATCTCAACCGGCTCTCCGACGCCCTGTTCGTCCTCGCGCGTCTGGTCAACGCCCGAGACGGCGTCCCCGAGGAGTCGCCGTCGTACTGATCCGGCGTCGGTTCCGTCGTCGCGGTCGAAGCCAACGCGCCGAAGAAGAACGCTTAAGTCCGGCGACGGGGAAGAATCGATGCGCGGGTCGGTGGTCTAGTCCGGTTATGACGGCTCCTTCACACGGAGCAGGCCGGCGGTTCGAATCCGCCCCGACCCATGTTTCTGCGGCGCATCACGAGGAACCGAATGACGAGTCGCGCCGCAAAAATGGCGTTCCAGGCGGATTCGAGCCAGGGAGGTCGTGCTCCAGCCCGTACGTGTGGAATGCGGCCGCGTCCAGGTCCGCCTGCACGCGTTCACGCTTTCAGGATCGGTCGCCGGATTCAGTTCTGCTCACTCGTTGCGTATCTCCGCCCCCCGACTTGACGCTCGATAAACCGTTCGTACTCACCGAGGACGACCTCCGGGGTGAAATCCGCGGCCCGCTGCCGCAGGGACATCTCCGGCAGTGGGTGTCGGAGAGTCTCCAGAACGGCTGCGGCGAGCCCCGAGGCATCGCCCACTGGAGCGAGTCGACCGCACACCCCGCCCCCTTCAAGCAGTATCTCCCGAGGGCCGCTCGGACAGTCGGTGGCGACGATCTGGGTCCCACAGGCGAGCGCTTCGATGAGTACCGTGGGAAGCCCCTCGAAGCGGGAGGAGAGCATGAACACGCTGGCTCGGTACATGTAACGGTACGGGTTCTCGACGTATCCCGGGAACGACACGACATCCCCGATACCGAGCGTCTCGGCGAGGTTTAGCAAGCGCTCACGCTGCGAGCCCGTACCGGCCAGAACCCCCCTCGTGTTCGGGTTCGACTCGTGGACTTCGGCGAATGCTCGCAACCACGTCTCGAGGTCCTTTTGCTCCTCGTGTCGGCCGACGAAGACGACGACGTCCAGGTCGTCGTCCTCGATCCACTCGTGGTCAACCGGACTGGCGGCCTGTTCGCGTATCGCACCGATATCGACAGGGTTGTGCAGGACCGACATCTCGGCCGGATCGAGAGCCATCCGCTCAACCATACTGTCGAGGACGCCCTGTGAGACGCCAACGACGTGATCGGCCGTCGGAAACAGCCTGATGGCCAGGTACTCCAGTGCCCGACCTTTCGTCGTTTGGGACGGGGACTCCCCGAACGCACAGTGCTTGACCGGAACGATGACCGTGTCGACGTCGACCAGCCGGTTCGCTGCCAGACAGACGACGCTCGCGTGGGTCATCTGCGGGAAGATGATCGCCGGCTGCACGCGCTGGAGGTATCTGGCTAGCGCTGGAACGTGGGTGGCGATACCGAGTCCCGGGAGTATTGGTCCGAGTTCAGTGACGGTGACATCCGGTGAGATTTTCTCCGCGAGTCGACCCCTGAGGTCTGAGACGACTAGTTCGACATCGTGGCCGCCTGCGGACAACCCGTTGACGATGGCGACCGTCACCTGCTCGGCCCCGCCGGTCATAAGATTCGGGATGTAGAACGTCAGTCTCGGTCCACTGTTCGCACCTGTCGATCGATTTGTATGTCCATCTCCCGCGTCGGTGGTTCGTCTGGAAGCGAGGAGCGGCTCGATTACGGGTATTCCGCCGAGTAGTCCCGTCCTGGCGCCTCTCTCATTCCGGTGTCTCCCCCACGTTGCCACCGGCTTGGTACTCTTCATTCGGCTACTGTTTGGTGTCTACTATCATTGTTAGAAACCAGCTACCCTATCGACAGCGTGCGACCGTTCGTGGAAGTCGCTTCGTCGTCACGAGTACAGCTCGGTGTACTCTTCGCCGTCTTTCGGGAGGCCGAGCCGACACCGACCACCGGGACGAGAACCAGCAGGACGAGCACCACCTTGAGCGCCCGTGACCCTCCCTGGTCGGAACGGGGCGTTCCCAGGGCACGGACGACATTCGGCTCGACCGCCGTCTCGAGACCGTCCCGCTTCACCTCATCGTCACGCCGACTGGCCGGCCGTTCGTAGACAGCGCTGTGGCCCCTGGAATCCACCGGTAATCCGCCTCACCGAGGGAGCGGAACGGCTGACGCGACCAGCGACGACCCCGCCCGGAACAGGTGACACGCACCCGGAAGCGGATCGGCGAGCGCGAGCACGTCGTCGGTTCGTGGGGCGTCGTCCCGTCCGAGCACCTCCCTCAGCGCTCGAGCCTTGTCCTCCCGGGCGAGGAGGTGACCGATGTCACCGGTCAGGTTCCGTGCTTGGACGCCGACCCGGTACGTCAGCGAGGACTCACAGTGTCCGGTCGTCGCCAGCTGGTAGAGCAGGTACGGGAACTCCACGCCGGCGAACACCGAGAGCGCAAGACTCCCCCATAGGCGCGGGTTCACCTCAAGCAGCTTCGGCTTGCCGTCCCGCGGGTCCACCCGGAACTCCGCCATAGCGACACCCTTCCAGTCTATGCTGGTGAACAGCCGGTCGGCCACCGCGACGAGTTCGGGGGCGGCGATGGTCTCTCTGAGCGTACTCGCGCCGCCGCCCGGGGGATTCGTCCGGAGGCGGCGCTGGACGGTCACCCCGGTCAGGGTCGACGAGCAGTCGTAAATGGTGTACACCCCTACCTCCCCGCCGTTGGGGACGAACTCCTGGATGACTGACGGACCGTACTGTGCCCTGACCTCCTCGAACACGCGTTCGAGTTCGTCGGGTGACTCACAGACGTGGACCCCGAACCCCCCCGCTGCACGGCGCGGCTTGACGACCGCCGGGTAGCCGATCTCCGTCGCGACGGCGTCGAGGTCGAGCGTCGTCGGGGCGAGCGTGGCCGGCGCCGGTACGCCCGCCTCCCGGGCTGCCTCGAAGGTATACGCCTTGTCCAGGCCGACTTCCAGCCGCTCGAACGGGAGGAAGGGGAGGGTGGTGTGGGCTTCGACCCGCTCGCGGTTCCGGACGACGGATGGGACCGTCACGGCCGTCAGCGGGAGGAGCATATCGTACTGTCGCTCCGTGAGCTCGCGCTCCAGCGCGTCGACGAACGCGGTCTCGCCGAGTCTGGGATGCGGGTACTGGAACCGACGGCTCGCGTACCGGGAGAACCCCCCGGAGTTCAATCGCTCGTCGGAGCCCGCGGTAACCTCGAGCCCGTGTCTACCCAGGGTTCGGACCGCCACGATCCCCTGTCGCCGGTGTGTCTCGAGGACGAGTACTCTCCCCGCGGATTCGTCACTCATTTGCGACCGGATCGAGGTGGTGCTGGAGCCAGTACTCGACCGTGGTGATGCTCGCGAGCAGGGATGCGTTGTTGGCTCCGTTCATATGTTCGTCGAACGCCGCTCGAACCGTCGCCGCGTCGAACAGCGGCCGCTCGCAGGCGTCTTCGACGAGTCCCGCGACGAGACGGTGGACCTCGGAGTCGGTGTCGCGGATCCACTGGTCGGCGAGCGAGCCGTTGCCGTAGGTGGCTTCCCCGCGGAGGCGGCCGACGAGAACGTTCAGCACGAATCCGACGGCGTGGGCCGGGTACAGCCACGACGGCTTCGTCTTCGTCCGCTCGTAGGTGACGTCTGCCACCGCGGGGGCGAGTCGCCGACAGAGCGCCAGTTTCGCCCGGGAGGTCCCCAGGGGGACGCCGCCGGCGTCGGAGCGGACGAAGTGCTCGGTGAAAGGGAACGTCCCCTTTCGGTACGCCTGCGGGAGCCGTGCACACCACTCCAGGTAGTCGCCGTCGACCTGCGGGGTCCGGCTCCCGGTCCGCTTGCGCATCACCCGGTCGCTCATCAACGTACTCCGGCTGTAGTAGTTCTGGAAGTGGGCGTCGAGCACCGTCCCCCTGTGGGTTGACTCGGGTGAACGTGCGGCCTCCTCACGGAACGTGGCGAGGGGGTCGACGTCGACGGTGAGTAGTCCGCGAACCGTTTCGGGTGTCCGAGCGGCCTCGCTCGCGTACTGCGCCTCGACGGCGGAGTCGCTCTCTAGATGGTAGCGGAACGGGTGGTCGCCGACCAGCTCGCCCTGCATCCCCTCGAGCATCACCGGTGGGAGGGAATCGATGTTGTACGTCGCCGAGAGGTTGGCGAGGGAATTCCACTGGATGGTCCCGTCCGTCGCCTCGATGACTCGCTCGAATACCTCGGCGAACGTTTCGTCGGTCAGCGGAACCTCCTCGTGTTCGATACCGAGCGCCGTTGCGACCCGGGCAGCGATCTCGGGATTGTCCTTCGTCGGCGGGTTCGAGTCGTAGGTGAAGCTTCGCAATCGCCGGAAGTCGGTCGAATCTGTCCGTCCGACGTCGTTCAGGACCGCCACCGTCGTACGGCTGTCGAGCCCACCGGAGAGCCAGATTCCGGCCTCTGCCGGTAGCGTCCTCGCGGTTCGCGCGACGGCCTGCCGGTACCGCCGGACCAGTTCACGCGTGTAGCGCTCGTCGGCCTCCGCCTCCTCGTAGTTCGGCCGCCAGTACCGTTCCGTGGAGACGGTCCCGTTGGTCGCCCGGAGCACCGTCGCCGGCCGGACCATCCGGATCCCCTCGACCAGCGTCCGGTCACCCCACAGGTGCCCCATAAGCAGCATATCGGCCACCGCCTGCAGGTCGACCGCCGGTTCGTGCAGCCGCGAGACGAGCGTCCCGACGCTGTCCGCGAACCAGCGCCCGTCAGTCGTGTAGAAACAGGGTCTCGAGCCGAGCTTGTCGGTTACGACGGTCCACTGATCCGTCGCGGCGTCGTGACCGACGAGGAGGAACGCGCCCTCGATCTCGGCCGGGAGCGCGGCGTCGCCGTCGAGCAGTCGCTCGAACAACTCGTCGTGTGTCGTCCCCAGCTCGTCGAGGTTCGTGACGGCCCCACAGAGGATACCGACCCGGTCGCCGGCCTCGTACTTCCACACTCCCCTGTGGTCGTCTGGGAGATACGTGAGGGATGCACCCCGTCCGCCGTGTCTGTGTGTCCACTCGATGGGTGTGTTTCCGTCTCCGCCGCGTACTGACTCCGTCCCATCTTGCGCCTCCAGACAGTCCGTGGAATATTGATATTCAAAGGGGTTCATATCTGTATCGAGGAGTACATATCATCTTGATAATTGGATGTATCTTCGTTATTCGCTCTGTAACGTCCTCAATTCTGGCCACTACCGGTACGGACACCGCTAACCCTCGGCTAAACAGTATCGAGTCGGAAGCCCGAGGTTCGAAGGCGAATCCGGATCCCACTCGATATATCCGCTCCGACTCGTACACGACCTGAATCGACCGCCGCGCTCGGGCTTTATGTTGCTTGGAGCCGAATTGACAGGTATGGCCGATACGAAAGAGGGACGAGAGAACCAAGCGGCAGACGAGGAGCGACGTCAGCGAGAGCGAGCACTCAAGGAGGCCCTGGCCCGTACGGACGAGGCCGAACCGCCTGCCGACGACCGGGGGGAACCGGCGACGAGCGGTGAAGGCGGCGACTCGATCGACGTTCCTCTCACGTGTCACCGGCGCAACTGCGAGGAATCCGCGGAATTTCTCGTGCTCGAACGGTATCAAGAGGAGACCGGGAAAGGCGCTGTCGAGGCAACGGCGGCGCTCTGTCGGGACCACACGGACGAGGAGAGCCCGACGAACCTCGACGGCGTCTACGACGACTACGTGTTCCGCGTCGTCCCGCTTCCCGAATCCTTCAGACGGGACACCGACTAGTTCGGTTCGGTCCCCGCGGTCTCCCGTCCGCCTGTGGTCACCGGCACTCATTACGGTTCGTCGCCAAGAGAACGCCGATGGAGCACACCGTCTCCGGATCGGACGACCGAAGCGTCCGAGGGCTGATCCGGTTTTATCTCCTGGATCACCAGACGCCGATCGGAAAGGCGATCGATATCGCGCTGTTGGGACTGAATCTACTCTTCGTCGGTATCTTCGTCGTCGAAACGTATCCGGTTGGTGCCACGGGCCGGTCGGTCCTCTGGCAGCTCGAAATCGGAATCGCATTCGTGTTTGCGGTGGAGTATCTGCTCCGGCTGTACGGTGCGCGCGATCGGATCGCGGAGTTCTCTAACGGGTACACGATGGTCGACCTGCTTTCGATTCTCCCGACGGTTTCGGTCGTGCTGCTGCCGGTCTCAGGCGGGATCGTGAATATCGGCTTCTTACGCGCGATCCGGATCGTTCGTGTGCTCCGGTTCTACCGGTTCACCGCCGACGCGGAGTTCTTCTTCGGGACCGTCTCGGACAACACGCTCCGTGCGATGAAACTGTTCCTCACGATTCTCGTCCTGCTGTTCACCTCCGCCGGGCTATTCTACAGTGTGGAACGCGGATCGAATCCCGGCATCGCGACGTTCGGGGACGCGTTCTACTACACGGTCGTCACGCTCTCGACGGTGGGTTTCGGCGATATCGTCCCGGCGACGGCCGCCGGACGGTGGGTCACTGTGACCGCTATCTTGGCCGCCATCGTCCTGATCCCCCGACAGGCGAGTAAGATCCTCAGAGAGTGGACGTCCAGAGAGCGGGTCAACGTCACGTGTCCCGACTGTGGGCTGGCGTATCACGACCCGGACGCGTCCCACTGCAAGGCCTGTGGTCACGTGATCTACCAGGAAGCAGATTCCCGTGAGTGAGAGCCGCTCGAAGGGTGGCGCTCGTGATCGGCGCTGTGCTCGCCGATCTCAGAACAGCCGTTCGGTGGCGACTTCAGCCCCCTCGACGAGGGCTTCGAGCTTCTTCCAGGCGATCTCGGGGTGAACCATCGCGAGGCCGGCCTGCGTATCGAAACCGCAGTCGGGCGCGGCGACGATCCGCGTGGGGTCCCCGACGGCGTCGGCGACGCGTTCGAGTCGGTCGGCGACGACCTCGGGGTGTTCGACGACGTTCGTCTTCACGTCGACGACGCCCGGGATGAGCGTCCAGTCCTCGGGCAGCGGGTGTTCGCGGAAGACGCGGTACTCGTGCTGGTGGCGGGGGTTCGCCTCCTCGATCGAGAGCCCGCCGATGTCCAGGTCGTAGAGGATCGGCAGCACCGCTTCGAGCGGCTTGTCGCGGTGGTGCGGTCCCTCGTAGCTCCCCCAGCAGGTGTGCACGCGGATCTGCTCGTCGGGAATGTCCTTCGTCGCCTCGTTCAGCGCCTCGACGTGCATCCGGACGACGGGTTTGAGCTTCTCGATCGGGCGGTCGCCGAACCCGCGGTGACCGGTCGTCAGCAGGTCCGGGGCGTCGAGTTGGAGTGTCGCGCCCGTCTCGACGATGAGTTCGTACTCTCGCTTGAGCGCGTCGCCGACGACCGAGAGGAACTCTTCGTGGGAGTCGTAGTAGTCGTTGACGAGCGTCGCGGCGGCGACGCCGGGCGAGGCCGCGGTGATGAACGTTCCCTCGAAGTCGAGGTCGGACTCCCCGAGGAGTTCGTAGAACGTGTCGATCTCCTCGCGGGCGGCCGCCTCGCCGACGTACTCGACGGGTCCGGTGACCGACGGCTGTTTCGTGAGGTCGATCCCCTCGGCGTGGAAGGCGTCCTCGGCGTACTCGGGGAAGTCCGCGAGGTCGTCCCACAACGGGGCTTCGCGGGTGTCACCGATCCCGGAGAGCCTGTTGGCGACGTACCAGTTGAAGGAGACGCGGGGCTGTTCGCCGTTGTTCACGATGTCGAGGCCGACGTCGGCCTGTTTCTGAATGACGGTTTCGGTGGCGTCCACGACGGTCTCGTGCCAGACGTCCTCGTCGACTGCCTCCCCGTCTTGGCGGCGTTTCAGGAGGTCGAGCAGTTCCGGCGTTCGCGGCAGGCTTCCGATGTGCGTCGTCAGGATGCGGTCGTCGGTCATTTGGTACCGAAACAATCCACGCCGGCATTAATATGAATTGCGGTACTATATCTCATTAAATTATGCTTTACAGTTATTGGACCGACAGCCGGACCGAGTGGTCGACACCGACTCGGAGGGACAACCGTCGCAGAACAGACCACACCGGGTGTTAGTCGCGGGTTGTCCCCCGGCCGACCGGAACGGGCGTGTCGGTCCGACCGACCGTTGCGGATCTCGCTCGGGAATCGCCGTGACGACTTCCGTTCAGTCCCGGAATCCTTGTCGCCTGTCGCCGCCTTCGGCGGCCTCTTCACCGTCCTCGTCTTCGCTGCTTGCTCCGTCGTCGCCGTCCCCTCCGGGTTCGTCGCTGCTCGTGTCCCCGTCAGAGTCGCTGCTCTCGGTGTCTCCGCCAGCCTCCTCACTGTCACCGTCTCTGTCGCCGTCGGCACCGGCTATCACCCCGTCGATCTCTTTGCTGACGGTCTCTTCGACGGTTTCGGTCACCTCCTCGGTTACCTCTTCGCTGACAGTCTCGCCCACCTTTTCGGCGACCTCGTCGACCTCGTCGCTGACGGTGTCTTCGACCGTTTTTTCGACTTTCTCGCTGACGGTGTCCTCGACGGTCTTCTCGACGGTTTCGCTGACCGTGTCTTCCACCGTGTCTTCTACCGTCTTCTCGACGGTTTCGTTGACCGTGTCTTCCACCGTGTCTTCTACCGTCTTCTCGACGGTTTCGTTGACCGTGTCTTCCACCGTCTTCTCGACCTCTTCGCTGACGGTTTCGTCGACAGTTTCCTCGACCTTCTCGCTGACCGTCTCACCGACTGTCTTCTCGACTTCTTTGCTGACGGTTTCGCCGACGGTTTTCTCGACCGTCTCGCCGACCGTCTTCTCGACTGTTTCTCCAACAGTTTTCTCGACCGTCTCGTCGACGGTCTTTTCGACCTCCTCGCTGACGGTCTCGCCGACGCTCTTCTCGACTTCCTTGGTCACCGTGTCCCCGACAGTTTCCTCGATCCGCTCGGCCACTTCCCGGGTCATCCAGTCGGGGTCGAACCGCGACATCTTCCAGCCGATGTGGATGACGTACGAGACCAGTACGCCGAGGCCGAACGCGACCCCGACGGCGGTCTCGACCAGGAGGATCAGTCCGATTGCGACGAAGATCGTAACGCCGTACGCGAGATCCGTGATGAAGTCGGCGCGGGCCGGGTTCATCTATTCTCCCCCTCGAATCGCTCGTCTGTCTCCGTCGAATCCATATCTGTCCACTCGAACTCCAGACGGGAATACCGTCCGTTCTGCCTCCGCCACTCGGTTCGATGCAGGTCCAATCTCTTAACCGACTGCATTACATTCTCTCGGTATGGTCGAAGTTCTTCTTCTCGTCGGAGTCGCAGTCGCGCTGTTCGTCGGATTCAACATCGGTGGAGCGACGACCGGGCCGGCGTTCGGACCGGCGGTCGGTTCGGACGCGATCTCGAAGACCGGCGCAGCGGCGCTGATGGCCGTGTTCTTCTTCGTCGGTGCCTGGACGATCGGCCGCCGGGTCGTCGACACGCTGGGGACCGAACTCGTCACCGACCCCGGGGTGTTCACCATCGAATCCAGCATCGTCGTGCTCTTTTTCATCGGCGGCGCGCTGTTCGTCGGCAACTACTTCGGCGTTCCCGCCTCGACGTCGATGACCGCCGTCGGTGCCATCGCCGGCCTCGGCGTCGCCGCGGGCGAACTGGACTGGGCGGTGATGGGCGAGATCGCCATCTGGTGGATCGTCGCCCCGATCGTCGGCTTCTGGACCTCCGGGATGATCGGCCGCTACCTCTACCCGCGGATCAACCGCTGGGTCGCGATCGTCAGCACGCCCGGTCCGCTGCTCGAATTCGATCGGTCCGGCCTCCTTCCGCGGCCGGCACCCGGGCCGAACACCACGCGCAGAGAGCTCACCGGTGCGGTCGTCGTCGTCTCGATCGGCTGTCTGATGGCGTTCTCCTCGGGCACGTCGAACATCGCGAACGCCATCGCGCCGCTGGTCGGCGTCGGCATCGACATCAACGTCTTGATCATCCTCGGCTGCGTCGCCGTCGCCGTCGGCGCGTTCACCATCGCCCGGCGGACCCTCGACACGCTCGGCAACGACATCACCGACCTCCCGCTCACGGCCGCGATCATCGTCGCGATCGTCTCCTCGGTGATCGTCGTCGGGCTCTCGGCGATCGGCATCCCCGCCTCGTTCGTCATCATCGCGACGACGTCGATCGTCGGCCTCGGCTGGGGACGGGCGACCCGGACCGCCACGCTCGTCGACGTCGCCCGCGGCGAGCAGTCGCCGAACGTCTCCGTCGGCGCGCTCGCCGCCGAGGAACCCGGCGAGGACGCGCCGCCGATCGGCGAGGAGGAAGACGACGCGATCCCCTCGGCCTCGGACCTGTTCGATCCGACGACGACCGGCCGCGTGATCGTGATGCAGAACGTCGTCCCGATCCTCTCGACCGCGGGTGCCTACGTCACGTTCACGCTGTTGTTCCGAATCTGGTAACGTTCACTCGCCATCCGTATCCGGTTCGGCCGGTCACTCCTCGGTCGTCTCGTCGTCGTGCCCGCCGTCGCGCTCGCGCACCCACACCGTCGAGATCCGCGTCCCGTCGACGCCCGTCACCTCGACGACGTAGCCGTCGACGTCGACGGCGTCACCGACCTCCGGCGCGCGGTCGAGTCGACTGAGTACCAGGCCACCGATCGTCTCCACCTGATCGCTCTCGAGGTCCGCACTGAGCGCCTCGTTGACCGCAGAGAGCGGCACGCCCCCGTCGACGTCGTATCCACGGTCGTCGCGTTCGCGGATCGAGGGCTCCCGCTTGTCGACGTCGAAGCCGTCGCGGAGGTCGCCGACGACGGCCTCGACGACGTCCTCGACCGTCGCGATTCCCTCGAACGACCCCCACTCGTCGATGACGGCGGCCATCTGCCGGCGTTCGTCGCTGAACTGCATCAGGAGGTCGTCGGTCGCCGTGGTCTCCGGGACGACGAGGATCTCGTGGACGATGTCCCCGGCAGTCGTCGTCTCGTCGCCCGTCTCGCCCGCCCGCAACACGTCCTTGACGTCGATGAACCCGACGACCTGATCGCTGTCGTCGGCGTCGAGCACCGGATAGCGCGTGTGGCCCGACTCGAAGACGACAGACCGGATCTCGGCCAGCGTGGCGTCGGCCGGAACGCTCACGACGTCCGGCCGCGGGACCATCACCTCCCGCACGTGCGTGTCGTCGAGGTCGAACACGCGCTCGATCATCGCGACCTCCGCCACGTCGATGGCTCCCTCCTCGCCGGACTGTACGAGCACTCGGCGGATCTCCCGTTCTCCGAGCGTCTCGTCGCTCTCGGAGGCCGGCGGGACGCCGAGCAACCGCGTGAACGCGTTGGCCGCCCCGTTGAAGACGACGATCCCCGGATAGAAGGCGTAATAGAAGAGCTTCATCGGCGGCGCGAGAAACAGCGAGAGCTTCTCCGTCTGCGCGATCGCGAGCGTCTTCGGAGCGAGTTCACCGAAGACCACGTGGAGGAACGTGATGATGCTGAACCCGATCGCGAACGCGACGAGGTGAATGAGACCGGACGGGAGCAGCGGCTCCAACACGGGCTCGATGAGCGACGCGACGGCGGGTTCGCCGACCCACCCGAGCCCCAGCGAGGCGAGCGTGATGCCGAGTTGCGTCACCGCGAGGTAGTTGTCCAGGTCCGTCATCACCGCCTGGAGGGAGCCCGCCCCGGCCCGGCCGTCGGCGACGAGCTGTTCGACCGACGTTCCGCGGACCCGGACGAAGGCGAACTCCGCGGCGACGAAGAAGCCGTTCAGAACCACGAGGAACAGCGCCAAGAAGAGCTGTCCCACGGAGAGCGCGACGTTTACCATCGACGACGCCCGTTGGAGGTACCGCTACTCGTTTCTGCTGTGTTCATACTTCTCTCTCTCCGCCCGTTCACTAAAAAGGTCGAGTGCACGATCGGCGCGTCTCTCGGTCGTGGACGGGCCGACGTGCGCAGATGGGCGTACGTCCGTCTATCGTCAACGTTGGATTGGTCGGCTTCGATAGTTTATGTGGCCTCGGCACTCACGACTCACAATCTATCCATAGTGAATGTGCTTAGAGCGTCTATGGGCCGTGCTCGTATCGCTACTGTTTGTCCAGCATCCGAATGCCGCGCTCCACGACAGCCTCGGTGACGAAAAGACTCGTCTCCCGCTGGAGTGCTCGCATACGCGATGCCGCTTCGTCCCTGTCGAGTAATCCGCGACCGTAACCGAGTGCGATGACACCGATTGAGCCGTGTACTTCGATTCCATCGGCTGACGCCGACTCCCGAGCGGCGAGATCGTCTGTCAGAAGAACGACTTCCCGTTCCCTCGCGACTGCTATCGCGGCACGCTCTCCCGCGTCCAGTTCCTCGAACTCGACTTCTGTTCCTTCGGCTTCGACACGTTCGTACGAGAGGTCTGCAATCCCATCCGGAAGACCTCCTCTTTCGATTTCCTCGTAGACCGTCTCAGGAATCAGTAGCGAATCAAACGCCGACAACAGTTCGATCGAATCGATTTCGGCGAGGTGAATGAGCGGCCCTGCGTCCGAGACAGCGGCAAGCGTCACGCGTTCAGGCCCCAGTCCACGTCTTCCTCGACGAGGTCACGCTCTCGTTCCACTCGTTCGACTTTCGTCCGGCCGACGCGCTCGACGGCCTCCTCGCGGTCGAGTTCGCCGTCGATGTACCGAGCGAGTACGAGGTCCTCCCACAGGTCTTCGAGACCGCGTTCGAGTGCCCGTTCGAACACCTCGGATTCCGGAAGCTCTCGGGCTTCCGCGATCTCACGGACCCGGTCGGAAATTTCGGCGGCCATACCGTACGATTGCTCGGCAACGTTCTTAAATCCGTGTCCGCCGTTCCGACGAGATCCTGACTGGGGCCTCTGTCTACTGCGGCCATTTCCGGATGCCCGCAGAGACACCGTCTATCGGCAAAAATGGCGGCCTCTGCACTCATAGGGTTCGTCGTCGCCGAGCGCCACCCCGGCTCGGAACGGTGCCGTCGTCATCGGCCGGTCGGCGCTACGGACGGAAGTCAGAAGAACGTTCGGAGACGTCGGTGCCGAGAAATCAAGAAGACGTTCGGAGACGTCGGTGCCGAATTCAGACGACGCGGGCGAACGCCAGCGTCCCGCTCGTTCGCTCGACGATCGCGCGGACGGTCTGGCCCTCGCGCGCGCCGGAGACGAAGATGGTGAATTTCCCCTTCTCGGCGACGCCGTCGCCCTTCCGGCCCGTGCCGGTGATCTCCAGTTCGTAGGTCGTCCCCTCCTCGACGGCGGGGCCCGAGGAGGACTGCGTCTTCGCCGCGCGCTTCGCGACGGGTCGGAACGCGCCGCAGGCCTCACAGCGGAGCATGTCGACGCCGTCCTCGGTGACGAGGCGGGTGTCCGGGAGGCCGCACTCCGTACAGGTGACGTACTCGGCGACGTACTCGTCGATGGCGGCCTCGAAGTCCGCGACGGTGAACGATCCGTTGTAGCGCGCGCGGTTCTCGTCGAGTTGTCCGTTCGTCCCCAGTTCGCGCTGGACGTTCCGGTGGACGTGCTCGACGTCGCGGCCGAGCGCGTCGGCGATGTCGCCGATGTTCGTCAGCCGGGTGAACGCCCCGTCGGTCTCGCCCGCGGGGTCGGGAATGCTGAGTCGTGACTGCTCTTCGTTCCGCTCCGGGAGCGCGTCGAGCGCCCTGTCGAGTGAGTCGGCGTAGTTCATACTCGCAAAAATGGGTGGGGCCGTATAGCCGTTCCGTGTGCCGTGTTCGCCCGCGACGATCGGCGGTGACTTCGGACCGCTGAGTCACTCCGCGCGGGGCGAGACGACCACGAGGTTCTCCTCGTCGACCAGGTTGGACAGCCGATCCCGATTCCCCGGATCGAACTGCCGCTGGCAGCGACGCGTCCACGAATCGGACGCCGCGACCGAGTGTGTATCCGTCTCAACGGACGCCGCGCCGCTGCACTCACCGGTCGAGCGGGCGGTGGACGCGTCCTGACCCGTCTCGGGTGGCCGTGCGTCGGTCCCGTCGTCCTCGGTCGCAGTCGTCGCGTCGTCTGTCGTTCGATCCCTTCGATGCTGGCGTGCGTGTCGGACGTTGGTGCTCACTGGTATCGGCGTCGGCGGACGTTCGTACGGCGGTACGCGGATCGGAAACAGGTCACTCGCGTACGCGTACGAGAGGCATATCATCAGCGACGGCCGTATCTATAATAAAAGTTTATGGATCAACTGACGAGGAACGATTCCGCGCTCGGTGACCGATCGAAGACTCAGCGGTCCGGGGCTTCGGCCCGCTCCCGCGCGGCGGCGACGACGAGCGGCAGCGTGACAGTGGCGTCGCCGACGACAGTCACGTTTCGCGCCGACTTCTCGAGTTTCCCCCACGAGCGGGCCTCGTCCAGCGTCGCTCCCGAGAGCCCGCCGGTGTGGTCGGGGTCCATCGTCAACTGCACGGCGTAGTCGTAGGCGTCGGGGATCGTCAGCATCGTCTGGAGGACGTAGTTCTTCGGGACGCCGCCGCCGACGACCATCGCACCGGCCCGGTCGGCGTCGAACGCGAGGTCCGACAGGTGCGTCATATCCCCCAGCGCGTCCAGTCCGAACTCGGAGGTCTGCGAGTAGATCCACGCCTGAATTCCCAACACGGAGTCCTGGATCGCCGGACAGTATATCGGGACGTCGTGTTCGTAGGCGGCGGCGGCGACACCGGCGTCCTCTTCGACGTTTCGCTCGCGGTTCTGCTCGGCGTTGGCCCGGCCGAGTTCCGCGGTGAACTCCTGAATCGACACCCGGCGCTCGACGGCGGGAAAGACGTTGTCGCGGAGGTGCGACTCGAACAGCGCGAAGTGCTCCTGGGGGAGATAGACGTTGTAGATCCGGTCGACGCCCTCGTCGCGGAGGCGCTCGTCGTGATCGCGCGGCGTCTCGCCGGTCGGCTCGGCGTCGGGCGCGGCGGGATGGGGATCGTGCGGCTCCGCCCGTCCGTGGTGGTGTTTTCCGCCGACCGCCTCGATGGCGTCGTGCGTCAGGTTCGCGCCCGTCGTCACCAGCGCGTCGATGTGTCCGTCGCGGATGAGATCGACGACGATCTGGCGCATCCCGGTCGGCACCATCGCCCCCGCGAGGCCGAAGAAGTTCGTCACGTCCTCGCGAGCGAGCATCTCCGCGTACACGTCGACCGCTCGGTCGACGGTCGCCGCACCGATCCCCGCCTTGCCGTACTCGGTCGCGAGTTCGCCGACGGTCATCCCGCCGCGGACCTGCGCGTGGCCGATCGGCGACTCGTGAAACTCCTCGCGGTCGGGCTCGTGGGATTCCTCGTCCGCCCCTGAGGGGGATTCGGAGCCCTCTGCGCCGCTCTCGTCGCTGTCGTCGCTCATACACCGTTCTGTGCGGTCCGGTCGGTTATGCTTCGCGATCCGTCGGGAGAACTGCGCGCTTCTCGATCCCCGTCCCGCGATCGGTTCTGTGCCCTCTCAGTCCGCTCCGACCCCCAGTTCCGTCTCCGCGGTCGCGAGGTCTCGCATCCCTCGCAGCGCGACGGCGACGAACCCGACCTTCGAGACGATGTCGAGGTACGTGAACACGAGGACCTGCGTCTCCGGGAGGAGCAGGCCGACGCCGGTGGGCGCGAGCAGCCACACGACGGGGTAGAGCGTCCAGACGACGACCGTGAGGTTCCGAAGCGTCACGAACGCCGACTCCTGTCGCGTTGAGGCGAACGAGGCCCGACGCGGGAGCGTCCGGACCAGCAGCCAGACCAACACGAGGTACGCCAGCGTCCCGACGCCGAACAGCAGGTACCGTGTTATCCCGCCGGCCGCGGTCGCGGCGACGCCGGCGACGATGACGACCGCGTCCACGGCCACGAGCGCGCCGATCACGCGGCGGCCCGGCTGCGAGAGCAGTGCGAGATACAGCACCATAAGCGGCGTCGTCAGCAGCCAGTCGGTGTAACGGACGATTTCGACGCTCGACCCGGCGACCGTGATCGTCCCGTAACCGAACGCCATTATCAGGTACGCGACGGCCGCGATGCCGGTGATACCGAACAGGACCGCAGAGAGGTCGCGGTTCTCGCCGCCGAGGAGGAGGCGATACGCCGTCGGCAGCGTCCCCGCGGTCATACCCGCGACGCCGACCCACAGCCACAGCGTGGTGCTGAACTCCATCTCAGTCGCCCCCCGCTCCGTCGCCGTTTCGAGCGCGCGGATCGGCCGGATCGAACCCGTCGGCCCGCAGTCCGGCGTCGGAGCCGCTCCCGTTGGTCGCCGGGACGGATCCGTTACCCCCCGGATCGACGCCGGTGTCCGCCGAGAACTCGCTCGACCCGGCGCGCTCGTCGACCGTGAAGTCTTCGAGCACCGTCCTGAGTTCGCGCGCCTGTTCGGTCAGTTGCTCGGCCGCGTCGCTCACTGTCGTCATCGTGCTGGTCTGTTGTTGCGCCGCCGCCGCCGCGTCCGTCGCCTCCTCGGCCGTCTGATCGCCGATGGCCGCGACGTCGTCGACGCGATCGACGACCGACGTCGCCGAGGACGCCTGCTGTGCGGTCGCGTCGCGAATCTCCTGGATGGAACTGTCGGTCTCGTCGACCGCGGTCGCGACGTTGTCGAGCGCGTCGATCGCGGCCTCGACGGTCTCGACGCCGCTCTCGATCCGCGCCTGCGTCTCCGTCATCGCCGTCGTGGTCTCGCCCGCCCGCGCCTGGATGCGGTCGATCCGGTCTTCGATCTCCGCGGCCGACTCGGCGGTCTCCTCGGCTAGCTGCTTGACCTCGTCGGCGACGACGGCGAACCCGTCGCCCTCTTCTCCCGTTCGTGCCGCCTCGATCGAGGCGTTCAGCGCCAGCAGATTCGTCTCCGCGGCGATGTCGGTGATCACGTCGACGACCTCGCTGACCGCGTCCAACTCCTCGGCGAGCGCGGTCACTTCTTCGGCCGTCTCGGTGGTCGTCTGTTCGACCGCGTCCATCTCCTCGATGGCGCGTTCGGCGTGCTCTTGGCCCTCTTCGCCGACCTCGGCGGCGCGCTCTGAGGCCTGCGCCACCTCGTCGACCGTGGCGGCGATCTCCTCGGCCGACGAGGAGAGCGCGTCCATCTCCGTCGAGACCTCGTGGAGCGCCTCGGTCTGCCGTTCGGCCCCGTCGGAGATCTCGGTCGTCGCAGTCGTCACCTGCGAGGAGGCGTCCATCACCTCGTCGGCTCCGTCGTCGACCCGCTCGGCCGCGGTGACGACGTGCTCGGAGAACGCCTTGACCTCGCCCATCGTCTCCGAGACCGCGTCGAGCATCTGATTGAACGAGGCGGCGATGTCCGCCATCGCCTCGTGTTCCGTGTCGGTGTCGAGACGCCGGGTCAGGTCGCCGTCGGCGACGGCGTCCATCACGGTGCCGTACTCGGCGGCGGTCGCCTCGAGCGTCTGGTTCTTGCGCTCGATCGCCTCCTTCTTCTCCTCGGTCGCGCGGATCTGCGAGCGCAGTTCCCCCCGCATCTCGTCGAAGGACCGATACAGCGTCCCGAACTCGTCGGTGCGCGTCGTCGAGAGGTCGACGTCCAAGTCGCCCTTCGCCATCGCGTCCGCGCGGCCGGCGAGCTGTCGGAGCGAGACGATGGTGTTCGATCCGACCACGACGCCGACGAACGCCAGGCTCACGAGCGCGAGCAGAATCAGCCCGACGACGAAGGAGGTGATCCGGTCACCGAGCGCGTAGGCCGTCGCCCGGTCGGACCGCGCGAGCACCGTCCACTCCAGCGTCTGCATCTCGGCACCGGCGACGAGCAGGTCCTCCTGCTCTTCGAAGCCACCCGACAGCGCCGAAACGTCCCCTTCGTAGTCGGTCAGGAGCCGTTCGCTCTCGGGGTGGGCGACGATCCGGCCCTCCCCATCGACGACGACCGTCGAACCCTGGCCCGCCGTCCGGGCGAACGACTCGGTGTGGGACTTGAGGTCGATCATGTAGATGAGCGCTTTCCCCTCCGTCCCCTCGACCAGCGAGATCACCGACACCACCGGGAAGTCGACGACCGGAACGGTGAACGGCGCGGTGACGTGGGTGTCGTCGGTCCCCTCGAACGTCGGCGGGTCGGTGGCGAACGGGGCCCCCGCCTCGGCGGGATTCACGCCCTCCATCCGCGGCATCGAACTGGCCTGAATCGTTCGCTCCTCCGTGTCGTAGTAGTGGATGGCCACGACGCCCTCCGGGAGCGCGTCGCGCTCTGCGGTTTCGGTCAGGTGCCTCGATATCGCCGCCGTGTCACCCGACGCGATCACCGACCGCGTCGAGTGCAGTCGCACCTGTCCTTCGATTCCACTGATCCACGTGTCGAGTTCGGCCGCCCGCGTCTCCGCGGACGTCCCCAACTCGTTTCTGACCTCGTCTTCGAGCGCGGCCGACGTCTCCTCCTGCACGACGAAGCCGAACCCGACGACGAGCGCCACGACCGCGAGCAGGGCGACGCCCAGTTTCGCCCCGAAACTCGATCGGACGGACTCGAACATTCCTGACCGTTTCATCTACGCCACGTAGCGAGACCTCGACTAAAAGTCCGACCCGCTGATTATCCGGCGTGATAACGCCTATATCAGTCCTGTGGCCGATTTCCGCGCCTCACAGTCCAGTCGGGTGTTCGAGCACCGTCGTCTCGACGCCCCACCCCGAAACGAGGTCGGCGAGCGCCTCGACGCCGAACGTCTCCGTCGCGTAGTGACCGGCGAGGAAAACGGTTACTCCGGCCTCGCGGGCCTCGTGGTAGACCTGCTGTTTCCCCTCGCCGGTGACGAGGGCGTCGACGCCCGCCTCGGCCGCTTCGCCGAGCCAATCCACGCCGGAACCGGTAACGATCGCGACCGCTCGGATCTCCTCGGGACCGAAGTCGAGCACGTGGGGGTCCCGACCGCCGGTGTCGAGACCGGCGAGTCGCTCTCGCAGTTCCGCGACGCCGTAGGCGTCCGACGCGCGGCCGCGCTGACCGATCGTGACGGGACCCAAGGACCCGAACGGCTCGCGGGTGTCGGCGTCGAGACCGAGGTAATCGGCGAGTCCGGCGGCGTTCCCGAGTTCCTGGTGCCCGTCGAGCGGGAGGTGTGAAACGTACAGCGCGAGGTCGTTCTCGACGAGCGCGGACACGTTCTCGTACTCGCGGCCGGTCACGCGGTCGAGGCCGCCCCAGACGAGGCCGTGGTGGGTCACGAGCAGGTCCGCGCCAGCGTCGGTCGCGGCCTCGATCGTCGCCGCCGCGGCGTCGACGGCGAAGGCGACGTGGTCGACCCCTGGCGACGAGTCGCGCCCGGTGCGGGCGAGGTCGCCGGGACCGACCTGAAGGCCGTTCGTGCTGGCGTCGACGTCGGCGTAGGAATCGGTGTCGAGTCGCTCGTCGAGCCTGCCGGTGAGCGTCGAGAGTTGCATATATCGGTCGACGAGCGCCGGGCGTTTGTATCTGTATGGACCGTCCGCGTTCGCCCGACGGTGTCGCCGGCCGTCACCCGTCCGCGTGCGAGAACACGAACTCCCGGCAGAGCTTCGCCGCCAGCGACGCCGCCTGGCCGTCGTCGCGGTCGTTGACCTCCACGACGTCGAACCCCTCGGCGTAGGGGGCGACTGCCCGGACGGCGTTTCGCATCTCCCGCGGGTCGAGCCCGAACGGTTCCGGCGTCCCCGTCCCCGGCGCGAAGCCCGGATCCGCGGCGTCGACGTCGACGCTCAGGTACGTGCTGCGCCCGTCGAGGTGGGTTTCGAGGTCGAAGTCGGGAACGTCTTCGGGGGCGACGACCGTCACGTCGTCGGAGTCGGCCCGCTCCCACTCCGTCGGCGAGCCGGTCCGCGCGCCGAGGACGACCGCCTCCTCGACGTCGACGTCGAGCGAGTCGTGGCCCTCCAAAATCCGCCGTGTCACGGTCGCGTGGCTGTACTCGTTCCCGTCGTACGCCTCGCGGAGGTCCAGATGCGCGTCGAGGCAGACGAACACGTCCGGCGAGACGGCCTCGACGCCCGCCGCGGTGACGGTGTGCTCTCCGCCCAACAGGAGTGGCAACGCGTCTCCGCGGACGACGTCACGGAGTTCTCCGGAGAGCCACGCCAGGTACTCCGCGGCGTCGTCCCAGGCGCGGACGTCGCCGTAATCGCACACGGAACAGTCCGAAAAACGCAGGTCGGTCCGCCGGTCGTAGTCGTCGAACGGCCGGGCGAACCGCCGGATTCTCTCGGGACCGAAGCGGGTCCCGGGTCGAAACGAGGTCGAGATATCCAGCGGGGCGCCCACGACGACGTACGCGGCGTCGGTACGCGATGCGGTCGCCCCTGGGAACATCTCCGATCAGACGATCTTCCGCTGGCCTTCGTAATCGAGGTATTCGATCTCGTCGTCGGGCGAGAGGTCCTCGCCCTCGGGGATGCGCATCGTGAACGTCTGGTAGGTGTCGAGGTCCATGATCTGGGCGTCGCCGTCGGTGACGGAGACGACCTGTCCCTGCTTGCGCTCGATGATCGGCACCCACACCTTCGCGTCGACCGGCTGGCTCAGCGAGCGCTTCTTGTCGTCGAAGACGCCTTTCCCCTCGACTCGCGCCTTGGCGCTGCCGTGTTTGCCGGGTTTCGCGGTGCTGTAGGCGTTGATCTTACACGGCGAGTCGTCCATCATCACGTAGCTGCCTTCCTGCAGTTCGCGGACCTGCTTCTGCTCTTTCGGCATACGTCGGGATTGTCGTGTGGTCGGTATAAACGGTTTGGAAACGGCGCGTGAGTTCGGTGAGACCCCGGAACTCTCGACTCCCCCTCAGGCGTCGTCCGGGTCGCCCTCGGCCGGTCGCCGGCCCGAGTGCTCGTCGGACCGCCGACGCGTCTCGTCCTGCCGCCGGGTGAGGCTCCCGAGCGAGCCGGCGGCCACGTTCGGGAGGCTGGCACTCAGGAGAATCGCCGCGGTCGCCTCGCCCGCCGTGTCCAAGAGCGGGAGCAGGAACTCGATCGGAAACGGCAGCGGCGCGTCGGCGACGACCGAGAGCGCGACCAGTCCGGGAATCAGGACGATCCCCCACGCCATCGCCGTCATAAGTCCGTGCCACGCTCCCTCGGCGGGATCCTCACCGGCGAGGTACCCCGCGAGCGCGCTCCCGGCGAGGCCGCCGACGAGCGTGACCCGTCCGGTCGCGGCGAAGACGAGCCCCTCGCTGCAGGCCGCGAGTGCGAACCCGCCCGCGACGGCCCGCCATCGCGTCATACTCGCGCAGTCGTCGGTTCGTCGGATAAATCCACGTGTCAAATGTTCAATGGTGATAACGAGATCACGGCCGTTCCCGCGTCGGAGTCGGCACCGAGTGAGGGGACGCCCGTCACTGTCGGCGAGGACGACCGCCACTCTCAGCGATGAAGACGGTACGACTCCCGGCGAGAACGAGCGCTATTCCCGGCGAAGTCGGTACTACTCCCGACCGCGCCGGTCGCGCATACTCTGTCGCGTGAACTGGGGCTTCGCGCGGATGCCCTTCTTCCGTCGGAACGACCGATACAGCGCCACCAACGCCGGCAGCGTCAGCACGGCGGCGACGACCGCCGGGACCACGCTCGCCCCCTCGAACGCGTAGAGGATCGCCGTCGAGAGCGCCCCGACGGCGACGAAGAGACCGTAGACGATCCGACGGGCGAGCCGATCCAGCACGTCGTTTTCGTCTTCGAGTCGGACGTTGATCGAGAGGTTCTCGCTCTCGACGCGGTCGAGCGTCCGGTTCAGCTTCGGCGGCACCTCGAAGAGCGCTCGGGACGTCTCCTGGACCTGTTTGCCGCCCTTTTGAATCAGCTGTCGGGCTGTCTCCTCGTAGTAGCCCTCCTCTTGGAGGTAGTCGGTCGCGACGGAGATGAAATCGAAATCGGGGTCGAGGGTCACGCAGACGCCCTCGACGACCGTCGCGACGCGGAGGACCAACGCGAGGTTCTGCGGCAGTCTGAGCGGGAACTCGTAGATGGTCGATTCCACCTGTTCGATGATCTGCTGGACGCGGTACTGCTCTATGTCCTCCCCGCGGGCGTCGGCGATAGCGAGTTCCATCACGTCGCCCATCACCTGGCGGTCGGCCTCCGGCGAGAGCGTCCCCATCTCGATGAGCGTGTCCAGGATCGCCTCGATGTTCTGGTTCGCGACGGCGACGTAGAAGTCGATGATCTTCTCCTGGATGAACGGATCGACCCGCCCCGACATCCCGAAGTCGTAGAAGATGATCTCGCCGGCGTCGGTGACCGCCAGGTTCCCCGGGTGGGGGTCGGCGTGAAAGACGCCGTCGTCGACGATCATCTGGAGGTAGACGCGCTGGAGCGTCGTCGCCAGCTGCGTGCGGTCGATCCCCTTCTCGTCGAGGGTCTCGACGTCGTTGATCTTCGTCCCCGGGAGGTACTCCATCGTGAGCACGCGCGGCCCCGATCGCGCATCGACGGGGCGCGGGATCCGGATCTCCGGGCTGTCGACGAAGTTCGTCTTGATCTCTTCGAGGATGCGCTTCTCCCGGCTGTAGTCCATCTCCTGGCGGATCGTCTTCGCGAACTCGTCGGCGAGGTTCTCCAGGGAGAACGCCCGCCCCTGCCCGATGAAGCGTCGGATGAGCGGCAGCGACCACCGCACCACCCGAAGGTCGGCCTCGACGAGGTCCTCGATCCCCGGTCGGCGGACCTTCACTGCGACCGGCTCACCGTCGTACCGCGCGGTGTACACCTGCCCCAGGCTCGCGCCGCTGATCGGCTCGCGGTCGAAGTCCTCGAAGGCGTCGTCGACGGGGCCGAGTTCGTCTTCGAGGACCCGTCTCGACTCCTCCCAGGGGGCCGGCGGGACGTCGTCCTGGAGACTCGACAGCACGTCGATGTACTCCGCCGGAAGGATGTCCGGCCGCGTCGACAGCAGTTGTCCGAGCTTGATGAACGTCGGCCCAAGCGTCAGCAGCGAGTCCAGCAGGATCTCTGCCCGTTCGATGCGTGTCTCGGCGTCGACGCGTCGAGTCCCGCCGAAGAGGACGTACTTGCGGCGGTCGCGCGTGTACGCGACGATCAGCGGGAGGAACTGTCGGACGACGACGAGGAATCGCCAGTACGCGCGGAGGTTCACCAGCGTGACCACCCGGCGGTTACGCGTCGTCTCCGGCCGACGTGATCGGAATCGTCTCGCCCGCTTCGGCGCTCCGCTTGGGAAGCGTGACGGTGAAGACGCCGCGTTCGACCTCCGCGGCGGCACCCGCACCCGTCGCATCCGGCGGTAGCGGCAGTTCGGCGTCGATGAACAGCGACCGGCCTTCCTCGACGTACGCGAACGACGCCGGCACGTCCTTCTCGCGTCGCGCTTCGACGACGAGTCGGCCGCGATCGACGCGCATCTCCGCGGTCTCGGCCGTCACTCCGGGGAGATCGAGCACGATCCGGTAGGCGTCCTCGGACTCCAACAGGTCGGCGAACACCGACTCCGGGAGTTCCCGAAGCGCGTCCCGCAGTGTTGTCATACCCACCGATAGGGACGGCGGGTCGAAAAAGCCCGCGGTTGGTTTCCGGGACGTCGGCCACAAGAGCTACAAGTGCCGATTTCTGTCGGTCCCGCCGAACGGCACTCCACCGTCTTCGAACGCCCTCGACCATCTCCGGACGCCTCTCGACAGCTTCCGAACGCCCCTCGTCCATTTCCGAGCGCCGTCGGATGCGACGAACCCTCCCGCGAGTCGACGGCGCGTGCCGCGGCTCTTTTTGTACTCGCGACCGCAACGTCACGTATGGATTCTGCGGATACCGACGACACACCTCCGGAGCGTCAGTCGGCCGGGTTCAAGGATCGGACCCGGATCGACGACGCCCGCCGCACGCTGCTCGACGCGGCGACGCCGCACGACCGAACCGAACGGCTCTCGCTCGTCCCCGCGGACGGCCGCGCGCTCGCCGAACCGATCGCCTCCGCCCGCGCGGTCCCCGATTACGAGCGCTCTGCGATGGACGGCTGGGCGGTCCGCGCCCGCGACACGTTCGGCGCGTCGGATCGCTCGCCGGGCGTCCTCCGCGTCGCGGACGGCGAGGCCCGATCGGTCCCCGAGACGGCCGTCGGTCCCGAGACCGCCGTCCGGGTCCACACCGGCAGCGAACTCCCCGAGGGTGCCGACGCCGTCGTGATGATCGAACACGCCGAGCGCGTCGGCGACGACCTCGAAGTGTTCGACGCCGTCACCGAGGGCGAGAACGTCGCGCCCGTCGGCGAGGACGTCGCCGAGGGACAGGGGCTGTTCGACCCGGGACACCGCCTGCGTCCCTCCGATCTCGGCCTCCTGAAGTCCGTCGGCGTCGACCGCGTGAGCGTCTACGAGCGGCCGACCGTCGGCGTGATTCCGACGGGCGAGGAGCTGGTCCAGGAGGACCCCGAACCCGGCGAGGTGATCGAGACCAACGGGCTCACCGTCTCCCGACTCGTCGAGCGCTGGGGCGGGCGCCCCACCTACCGCAACGTCGTCACCGACGACGAGGCGGCGCTGCGGGCGGCGATCCAGCGCGACCTGACGAAGGACGTCGTCGTGACGACCGGCGGCTCCTCGGTCGGGGCGCGGGATCTCCTTCCGGAAGTCGTCGACGACCTCGGCGAGGTGCTCGTCCACGGCGTCGCGCTCAAGCCGGGACACCCCGTCGCCCTCGGGCTCGTCGAGGACACGCCCGTGGTGATGCTCCCCGGCTATCCCGTCGCCGCCATCGTCAACGCCGTGCAGTTCCTCCGGCCGCTGGTGAAGCACATCGGACACTTCCCGAACGGTCCACAGCCGACCACCGAGGCGCGACTCGCGCGGAAGATCCCGAGCGAACCCGGCGTGCGGACGTTCGTGCGGGTTCGGCTGGAGGACGCCGAGAACTCGGACACCGAACCGACCCCGACAGCGGCTGACACCGACGACGGCCCCGCCCTCCCCGAGGCGACGCCGACCCGCGCGTCCGGGTCGGGTATCCTCTCCTCGGTCGCGCTGGCCGACGGCTGGGTCGCCGTCCCCGAGGGCCGCGAGGGATACGACGCGGGCGAGACCGTCACCGTCGAGCACTGGGAGTGGTCGGCGTGACCGACCGCAAGCAGTTCCACGACCTCGCCGACCCCGACGTGGCTCACGAAGCGATCGAGGGACTGGACCTCACCCCCGACCCGGAAACGGTCCCGTTGTCGGAGGCACGCGGCCGCGTGCTCGCCGAGCGGATCGACGCCGACCTCGACGTCCCGGGATTCGACCGCGCGAGTATGGACGGCTACGCCGTCCGCGGCCGCGACACGTTCGGTGCCGACGAGGCCGACCCGGCCGAACTCGAACTCGTCGGTTCCGTCCACGCCGGGGCGGAACCCGACGTCGAAGTCGGTGAGGGCGAGGCAGCCGAGATCTCGACCGGCGCGGTGATGCCCGACGGCGCGGACGCGGTCGTGATGGTCGAGCGCACCGAGGAGGTGGGGGCATCGGCCGTCGCGGTCCGCACGGCCGTCGCCCCCGGCGACAACGTGATGCTCGCCGGCACCGACGTCGCCGCCGGCGCTCGCGCGCTCGGCCCCGGAACGCGGCTCACGCCCCGCGAGATCGGCCTCCTCTCGGCGCTCGGGATCGACGAGGTCCCCGTCCGCGGCCGGCCGACGGTCGGCATCGTCTCGACGGGCGACGAACTCGTCCGGCCGGGCGAAACGCTCCACAGCGAGCGCGGCGAGATCTACGACGTCAACAGCTACACCATCGCCGCGGGCGTCGAGGAGGCCGGCGGCGAGGCGGAACTGTACCCCCACGCGGGCGACGACTACGAGCAGATGGAACGGCTGCTCGTCGAGGCCGCCGCGGAGTGCGACCTCGTCCTCTCCTCGGGGTCGACCTCGGCCTCCGCGGTCGACGTCATCTACCGGGTGATCGAGGAGCGCGGCGACCTGCTCTTGCACGGCGTCGCCGTCAAGCCCGGCAAGCCGATGCTCGTCGGCGAACTCGAGGACAGCGCGTACGTCGGCCTCCCAGGCTACCCCGTCTCCGCGCTCACTATCTTCCGGACGTTCGTCGCGCCGACGATCCGCGACGCCGCGGGGCTCCCCGAACCGCAGACCGCGACCGTTCGGGGGAAGATGGCCCTCCGCGAGCGCTACGGCGAGGGCCGACTCCGCCTGATGCCCGTCGGCCTCGTCACCGACGAGAGCGGCGAGACGCTCGTCTACCCCGTCGACAAGGGGTCCGGCGCGACGACCTCGCTCGTCGAGGCCGACGGCGTCGTCGCGGTCGACCCCGACACGGAGTACCTCGGCGAGGGCGAAGCCGTCGACGTGCAACTCTTCTCGCCGGACGTGCGCGCGCCGACCCTGCTGGTCGCCGGGGAGGACGACCCCGCGCTCTCGCGGTTGCTCGACCGGCTGGACAACCCGCGCTTCCTCCCGGTCGGGAGCCGCGAGGGCCTCCGTCGACTCGGCGGCGGCGTGCCGGACGCGGCCGTCGTCGCCGGTCCGGTCGACCGCGACGTCGACACCGTCGACCTCGGCGGCTGGACCCGCGAGTGGGGCCTCGTCGTCCCCAGCGGCAATCCCGGGGAGATCGCCGGACTCGCGGACCTCGCCGACCGCGATCTCGCCTTCGTCAACCGCGGCCGCGACGCCGGCGTCCGCGCGAGCCTCGACGCCGCGGTCGACGAGTTGGCCGCCGAGCGCGACGTCCCCCGGGCGGACCTCACGGCGTCGATCCGCGGGTACGAGATCGGCTCGAAGGGGTTCGAGAGCCCCGCCCGGGTCGTCGCTCGGGGAGACGCCGACGCGGGCCTCGGCCTCCGTGCGACCGCGGAGAAACTCGGCCTCGGATTCGTCCCGCTCGGGACGGAATCGGTCAGGATCCGCGCGAACCCGGACCGAACGGAGAAACCGGGCGTCGCGGAACTGTCCGCGGAGCTCGAAGACGCGAGCGAGGACGGACTGCTCGCGTCGCTCGCGGGCTACAAAAGCGAGTAATCGGGACGTCTCGGATTTTCGGAGTCGACTATTCGACGGTTCCGCCGTCGGCGGCGACGTCCAACCCCACTCCGCCCAGCGACAGCTCGTCGAACGAGGAGACGCGGTGGTCCGCGAGGACGCAGCGGCCCCGGTGCTCCGGCGAGTGTCGCTCGACGTGGATGCCGTCGAGTCCGGCGTTCCAGGCCGCGCCGACGTCGCTCGCGCCGTCGCCGGCGAGGACGCCGCGGCCGGGTCGAGACGGGTCGCGACCGAGCCGTTCGATCGCCTGCCGGACCGGCCCGGGGTCGGGCTTCCACCCGGTCTCGGCGGTGCAGGAGACGAACGCGTCGAACCAGTCGCCGACGTCGAGGTGCTCGACGACGGGTTCGGCGAGGAACTCCTGACAGTGCGTCACGACGCCGACCGGCACGTCGGCGGCGAGTTCGGAGACGAGGTCGGCCGCGTCGTCGTGGAGGTACGTCGCCTCCGCGCGCGCCTGCGGGTCTTCGACCGCGTGAAACGCCGGCCAGAAGGTGTCGGGGTCGATGCCCCACTCGCGGAGCTGCGGGTCGCGCGCGCCGCCGAGGCCGTGCCAGAGGACCTCCGCCTCGCGGTCGGTGAACTCCCGACCCACTCTGTCGCCGACGCGGTCGAACACCTCGCGGGTGTAGGACCATTCGGCGTCGACGAGCGTGCCGTCGAGGTCGAACAGCCAGAAGTCGTAGGTGGCGTGGCCCGGATCGGTGTTCATCGGACGAGCGCTACGCCGCGCCCCCGTAAGTGTATTTCGGCGACCGCTCTCAGTCGTCGACGACCCGGATGCTGGACCCGAGGTGTCTGTGGAGGACGTCGCGCGCACTGTCGCCGTCGAACGGCTCCGGGTTCGACTCGATCGCGTCTTCGAGCGCCTCGCGGTACGCGGAGTCGAGGCGCAGTTCGCTGAACGACACGTCCGCGACGGGCACCGACAGCCACGACTCGGCGAGTTCGCGCGCGTGGCGCTCGTCGCCGACCTCCCCGCGCCAGAGCGCGTCGCGGAAGAACAGCCACTCGCCTTCACCCGGCGGATCGGCGGCGACCTCGACCGTCGCCTCGACTGTCTCCGGGGAGATGTCTACGCCCGCGGCCGTCTCGAACCGCACTGTCACCCGGAACACGTAGGCGGCGTCCACGGTCTCCGCTCAGTACTCCGAGTCGAAGAGGTTCGCCAGCCGGATGTCCTTCTCGGTGATTCCACCCTCCTCGTGGCTGGTGAGTCGGACCTCCACCTCCTCGTAGCCGATTCGAATCTCGGGGTGGTGGAACTCCTCCTCTGCGACCTCTCCGACCTGCGTGACGAACGAGATGCCCGCCAGGTAGTCGTCGAACTCGTACGTTCGTGTGATCTCCTCGCCGTCGCGCTCCCACTCGTCGGGAAGCTGCGTTCGGACCTCGTCGTCTGAGAGTAGCTCCGCCATACCGACTACGTCTCTCGCCGGGCGCATAACGTTTCTCCCGGGACGTCCCTCTCGGGACTGTCGAGAAGGGGGGGGGCAGAACCGATCAGTCGTCGGAGGCGCTCTCGAGGACGTACTGCGGTACTTCCTCGTCGCTCGACCGCTTCGTCTCGCAGTCGCCGGCGGCGTCAGCCGTCGAAGCGCCTGGCTTCCCGCCGCCTCCGTCCTCTCGCGCGCTTCGCTCCCGTCGGGAGTTCGACGCGACCGACGTCCGCGACTCGCCGAACTCCGGATCGAAGAGCGCCATCGCCGTCTGAATCGTCGACCAGTCGTCCTCGGTGGCGGCGTCGCGGAGGCTCTTCGTCGGCGCGGCGAGCAACTGGCCGACGAGCGCGTCCGCCATCGATTCGACGGTCTCGCGCTGCTCGTCGGTCAACTCGCCCTGCGCCTCCAGTCGCGAGATCGCGGTGTCGACCTCGCGGGACTTCACCTGCTCGGCCGCCTCGTACATCGTGCTGATCGCCTCGTCGGCCTGGCGGCGCTTGTAGGTGTCGAGCAGCCGATCGAACTCCGCGTCGATCATCGCCTCGACCTCCTCGGCGGCGGCCTTTCGAGCGGCTTTCGTCTCCTCGGTGACCGACTCCAGGGCGTCGATGTCGTGGACGACGACGGCGTCGACCTCCGCGGCGTCGGGGTGGACGTCGCGCGGCTGTGCGAGGTCGATCACGAGCGTCTCGCCCGCCTCGTCGACGTCCTCGGGATCGAGGAGGTACTCCGGGTGGCTCGTCGCGGTGACGACGACGTCGGCGTCGCCGAGCGCGTTCGCGACCGCGTCGAGCGACACCGCTCGGGCGGGCGTTTCGACGGTCTCGGCGACGTGTTCGGCGTGCGGCACAGTTCGGTTGGCGACGGTCAGCTCGGCGACGCCGGCGTCCGAAAGGGCGTTGGCCGCGAGCTTGCCCATCTCGCCGGCACCGACGACGAGCGCCGTCGCCCCGTCGAGATCGATCTCCGTCTCGGCGAGTCGCGCGGCCGCGGAGCCGATCGAGACCGCTCCCTCGTTGATCCCCGTCTCGGTCCGGGCCCGCTCGCCCACGTGGACCGCCTTCGTGAGCCCGATCTCCAGCGTCGGTCCGAGCGCGCCCGCGTTGCGGGCGATCTCGATCGCGTGCTTGAACTGCCCGAGGATCTGGTCCTCGCCGAGGACGAGCGATTCGAGCCCCGCGGCGACGCGGATCAGGTGTCGGAGGCTCTCCTCGTGTCCCGTCTCGACGACGGCGTCTTCGGGAGCGTCTCCGTGGACCGCTTCGAGCGCTCGTCGCCCCCGCTCGGTGGATTCGGCGACGACGTACGCTTCCGCCCGGTTGCACGTCTGAATAGCGAACGCTTCGCTGACGCCCTCGGCGTCGAGGAGCGTCTCGACGACCGCCCGGACGTCTTCGCCCGCCGCGTCTTCGATCTCGTCGACGCCGGCGCGGTCGTGCGACACACGGGACCCACAGATCACTCCCACGTCCATCGGTCACCCCCTGTCGTGTTCCGTATCACGCGTGTCGCCTCTCGACGGGGATTGGACGCCCCCGTACGTAAAGCCTTCCAAACCAGCGGGTCGCGAACCACCGCCCGGATCGCATCACGACGCGCGGACGGATCGAGGTTCGAGGCCCGCAGTTCGGCCCGTAACTCGCCGGTCAGTTCCGCCATCGCCTCGGCCCCCTCGACCTCCGATTCGATCCGCTCGCGCAGGTACTTCGCGAGCGCCGGGCTCCGCCCGTCCGTCGAGATCGCGACCCGGACGTCTCCGTCCGCGACCGTCGCGGGCACGACGGCGTCGCGAACCCGAGCCGACGCCGTGTCGTCCGATTCGACCGAACTGCTGTCGGCCCGGTTGACGAGCAGGTCTCGCTCGCGCGCCGCGGCCGCGACGGCGTCGTTCACCGCGTCGTCGTCGGTCGCGGCCACGACCAGCGCCGGATCGCTCCGCTCGATCCACGCGCCGACGTCGTCGGGCGTCGGCCGCGCGCGGACCGGCGCGATCTCGCCGGCCGCGGTCTCGTCGGTCTCCCAGTCGCTCCCCTCGTCGAACTCGGGGCTGACGACGACGACGCGCGCCTCGACGGCGAACCGGCGGGCCTTCCGCGCGCCGACCGGTCCGCCGCCGAAGACGAGCACCGTCTGCCCGGTGAAGTCGTGGTACAGCGGGATCATTTGCGTGGGTCTCGTTCCGCCTCTCCGATCATTCGGTGTTCGCCGCGGCCCGCTCGTCGAGTCTGATCCCCGTCTTCTTCAGGATTCCAGTCGAGAACAGCGAGTCCCAGTCGTCGTCGCCGACGTCCCAGTACTCGCTCATCGTCTCGCGCACCTGCTCGATCCGGCGCTCGCTCTCGGCCTCGGAGCGCCCGTGGGTCATCGCGAAGAAGTTGTACGGCCAGACGCCCTCGTGTCGCGGTCGCCGGTAGCAGTGGGTGACGAACGGCAGCGACGCCACCGCGGGGCCGACCTCGTCGACGACCTCGTCGGGAACGTTCCAGACCGTCATCCCGTTCTCGGTGTAGCCGAGCGCGTAGTGGTTCGGCACGACGCCGACGCGCCGGACCTTTCCTTCCTTCTCGAACCGCTTGATCGTCTCGACGACCCACCCGGTGTCGCGACCGATCGCGTCGGCGACGTCCGCGTAGGGCGTCTCGGTGATCGGCAGGCCGCCCTGGATCTCGACGACGAGGTCGCGTTCGGCGGGCGTCAGCGTCTTCGACTCCGTCGGGGTCACATCGGGGCCGAGATCGGACAGGTCGACGTCGCCGTCGGGGATCGGTCCGTCGACGAGGAACTTCGCCTCCACGCGGAACTCCCGCTGCTTGGGGAGGTTGTACGTTTCCTGACCGGTCTCGCGTTCGATCTCTCCGAGCACCGCCTCGACGCGGTCCTCGTCGGCGACGCTGACGACGAACCACATATTGAGGTGGGGGTGCTCACGCTCGTAGTTGTGGGCGACCTCCCGGTGGGAGTTGACCGTCTCGGCCACCTCGTCGAACCGGTCTTCGGGCGCGTGGATCGCGACCAGCGTGGCCGTCCCGCCGATCTCCTCGGCGTTCACGAGCGCGCCGAAGCGACTCAGCGTGCCGGCCTCGTCGAGTTCGCGGACCCGCCCGAGCAGTTCGTCCGCGCTCACGCCGACGCCACGCTCGCGCAGGGCGGCCGCCGCCGGTTCGAACGGCCGTTCGACGACGGGAAATCCGCCCTGGAACGCGTTGATGACGGCGCGGTCGAGAACCGAGAGATCCGGGTCGTCCGCGTCTGCCTCGCTCATACCGTACGCTCAGGCTGCCGGAAGGATAAGCGTCTCGAAGGGGTGAATGTACCCGAGGACCCCAGCGGGGCCCCGCCGCTCAGGGTTCGTCCGAGTCGGTCACCCGGAACTCCGAGGCGGCCGCTCCCGAGCCTGCCAGCACGGACGTCGCGGGGAGTTCGATCCGAACCCTGGACTCGCCCGGATGCGTCGGGAACGTCAGCCGACCGTGGGAGTTCTCGACGATCCACTTCACCATCCAGAGGCCGATTCCCTGTGCGTGATTCAGCGACGTCTCCTGCCCGGTCCGGAGCGCTCGCTGATCGTCCGCCGGGATCGGATCGCCCGGATTACGCACCTCGAGGACGACCGTTTGCTCGTGGACGTCGAGCGAGACGTTCGCTACCGGTGGCGACCGTTCCTGATGCTGGACGGCGTTTTCGAGCAACTCGTCGAGTGCTTCGCCGAAGTTCTCGTCCGCGAGCACGGTCGGGGACGCCCCCAGCGCCGTCGTGATCTCCGCGCCGGGGACTAGGCTTCGCGTCCGTTCGACCGACTCGATCACGGCCCGTTCGAGGTCGATCGGTCCGAGCCGCCCCTCCGAGAGCGTCTGCTCGACGTACCGGGCTTTCTCGGACGTCCGAACGATCTTCTCCGCGTACTGACTGGCGGTTTCGAGGCGCTCACGGTATTTCTCGGGTAGCCCCTCGTCCCGGCCGACGTCCGCGAGGTGTCCCAGCACGATGTTGAGTTCGTTGCGGATGTTGTGGCGTAGCGTTCGGTTGAGAACCCCGATGCGCTGCTCGCGCTGGACGACGTCGCGACGCGCCTGCGAGAGGTTGTACGTCTGCTCCAGCATCAACCGCGCCTCCAGTTTCGACGTCTCCGAACGCCGGAACTCCTCCGGGGGGACGTAAAAGGGGTTCTCGCAGATCCGACCCCGGTAGACGATCTGCTCGTGGGTCCACAGCGCCTTGCTGATCGACTCCTGATCGAATCGATCGAGGCTGTACTGGCAGAGCGCCGTGACCGGGAGGTCGGGCGCGCAGGCGTCGAAGTCGGACTCGAACTCGAGGACGTGATCGAACGAGAAGGAGGTGTGGAAACACCACGTGTTCTCGCCGGCGACGCTCAGTCCGGTGTACCCGGCGTCGACCGCCTCGGTCGTGGCGTCCTCGAGCGCGCCGATCATCGCCTGTGGGTCGAACTCCTCTTTTAAGTACACCTCGGTGGCGTCTTCGATCCTGAGCGCGCCGGCCGCACGCCGCTCTTCGACGTCGATGTCAGCCATCTCGAACGCCCGCCGCACGGCGGCGACGTCGTTGTCCTCGTACAGGTACAGGAACTGCCGCCCGCGTCCGAGTTCGTGCTTCGCGAAGGCCGCAGACACCGTCAACTGCGTCTCGACGTCGTCGTAGAAGAGCGCCAGGTGCCGAGGCAGATCCCGATCGATGAACTCCGAGCGGATCTCGCCGAGAGTCGGCGTCCCCTTCCGCTCTTTCGGTCTCGTTCGCTCGGTTTCTGGCGCCATATCGCACCCGTCTCGATGAACGGATATTTATCTTTTCCACCGTCGAAACCGGGGTGTGAGGCCCGTATCGGGACAGTCTACGGCACCGCAGTCACGCGATCAACGTGATCCAGCGCCTCGAGGTCTTCGGCGAGGGCGTCCTGATCGAGGCCGGCCTCGTAGTAGAACACGATGTCGAACGTCCCCTCGCGGAGCAGCTGTTGACACTCCCAGACGAACGCGTCGTCGTCGAGCGTGAGTCCCTGAAACTGGTTGGAGGCGAACTCGTCGGTGTCGTTGCCGGCGTAGATGTACGTCTCGCCCTTCTCGGCGTGTTCGGCGATCACGTCGTTGATCTCGACGGTGAGTTCCTGCATCTCCAGGTCCTCCTGGCTCTCTAAGGTCGTGTGGACGATCGCACCGAGAAGTTCGATCTCGCCGGGTTCCAGCAGCGCGAGCGTTCGCTGGTAGAGGTCTTCTTCGAGTGTCTCGCTCATACCGGAGCGTCGACCGCGCGGAATAAACGGATGGCGGTTTCGGCGTCCGGTCCGCCCCGCCCGACGGGAACGCTTTTTTCCCCGCGCGACGCCCTTCAGCCATGGCTATCGGCGATCTCTCCTCGGTCGAGGGAACGGACGACGTCCACTACGTCGACGTCGGACTCCACGACACCCCGCGGCACGGGTCCGTCTACGTCGTCGACGGCGACGAACCCGCGATAGTCGACACGGGGACCGGTTGGAACCGCGAGTACGTCTTCGACGCGCTGGCGGAACTCGACATCGACCGCGAGGCCGTCGAACATATTCTCCTGACGCACGTCCACCTCGATCACGCCGGCGGCGCGGGCTACCTCGTCGAGGCCTGCCCGAACGCGACGGTTCGGACTCACGAGATCGGCGTGCCCCACCTCGTCGATCCCGAACGGCTCGTCGCGGGGACCAAGGACGCCGTCGGCGACAACTGGGACTTCTACGTCGACCCGAAACCGATCCCCGATGAGCGCATCGAACCGCTCGTCGACGGCGACGAGATCGACCTGGGCGACCGCACGCTCTCGGTGACCCACACGCCGGGACACGCACCTCACCATTCGGTGTTCTTCGAGCCCGACGACGGCCTGCTCTACACCGGCGACGCGACCGGGATCTACGTCCCCGAGCGCGACGAGATCCGAGAGACCTCGCCGCCGCCGCAGTTCGATCTCGAGGGGTGTCTCGCCGACGTCCGCACGATCGAGGACCTCGCGCCCGAGACGCTCTGCTTCGGCCACCACGGCGACGTCGAGTACGACCCGGCGCTGATGGAAGGCTACAAGCGGACGCTCGTCGAGTGGGTCGAGGCCGTCCGACGGAAGCGGGCGGAACTCGGCGACGACGAGGCCGTCATCGAGCACTTCGAAGAGCATTCCGAGATGGTCGAGGTGTGGGGCGAGCGGAAGGCCCGCGCGGAGGAACGACTGAACACGCGCGGCGTCCTCGCCTCACTGGACAGACAGGCCGAGGACACGTAGCGTAGCTGTGTCGCGCTCCGGTGAGAGACGGAGGGAGTGAAAACGCTCTCTGGGGAGAGGGTTTCGGACGCGTCTCGGAATCAGACTCTCGAAAAGGCGGGTCCGCGTGGTTCGACCCTCGCCCGTGCGGCGGCCGCGCGACCCGACCGACCGTGTCGCGTTCGGTGGTGCCGGGGCGGCGTCCGCGTCTCGGCCTCAGGACCGCACTGTCATCAGCGTTGTCGTGTCGGCTCCCGCTCTGCCCGCGGGGAATCCGTCGGGCCGTCGGGAATCAGTCGTCCGCCGGCGCGGGGCTGTCACCGCTGGAGACGCCCGTTCCGGGGCCGACGTCGATGCCGAGTTCGTCGAGTCGGTCGTCGGGCACGACGCCGTCGACCCACTGGCGGCGCTCGTAGTATTCCGCTTTCATCTTGTCGAGTTCGCAGAGCTGGCCCTCGGCTCCGCCCTGTCCGGGGATGGCCTCGTCGTGTCCCTCGACGAACCGCCCCGGCAGCGAGTCGTCCTCGCCGTCGAAGCCGACGAGGTTGTTGTAGTACCGTTCGAGGGTGTAGATGCGGTCGCCGGCCTCCATCAGTTCGTCCTCGGTGACGTCGAGACCGGTCATCCCGTTGTACTGGGCGACGTACTCGTCGATGCCCTCCGCGAAGGCGTTGAACTTGCAGATGTCGAAGGAGTCCGAGATGGCGTGGAGGTCCTGGAAGAGCGCGCACAGCTCGCCCTTGCCCTCCCACTCGGAGGGGTCGACCTTCTCCGGGATGCCGAGGATCTCCGCCGACGGCGTGTACCCGCGGAGGTGACACGCGCCGCGGTTCGAGGTGGCGTAGCCGATCCCCATTCCCTTCATCGCGCGCGGGTCGTAGGCGGCGATCGTCTGCCCCTTGACCGCCAGCGAGTTGTCGTGCGCGTCACGTTCTTCCGCCACGCGGCGGGGACCCTTCGCGAGGAGTTCGCCGAGTTCGGACTCCCCGTGGGCGATCTCCTCGAGCAGGTCGATCATGTGCTCGGTGTCGCCCCACTCGAGCCCGTCGTCCAGGTCGTCGAGTTTGCCCTGCTCGTTCATCTCCATCGCCATCGCCATCATATTCCCGGCCTCGATGGTGTCGATACCGAGGTCGTTACACCGGTTGATCATCACGGCGATGCTGTCGCGGTCGTCGTTCATCGAGTTCGGGCCGAGCGCGTACGCCGACTCGTACTCGTAGGACTCCCCGCGGACGTTCAT
Source organism: Halobellus rarus (assembly GCF_024494595.1). Lineage (GTDB taxonomy): Archaea > Halobacteriota > Halobacteria > Halobacteriales > Haloferacaceae > Haloquadratum > Haloquadratum rarum. The sequence continues at coordinate 576,788 of NZ_JANHDI010000001.1, forward strand.
CTCCTCGCCCTTGTGTTCGTAGGTGACCTCGGTCTCCTTCTTGCAGGCGACCGGGCAGGAGTGACAGGTCGGCTCGTCGACGAGGATGTTCTCGCGGACGTTCTCGCCGGAGACTTTCTCGGCGTCGATGTTGGGTTCGCTCGGGTCCTCCTCGGCCTCGGAGTGCGTCGAGGTGTATCGCCCGTTCCGCGTCGGCAGCCCGTCCATCTCCTCGGCGAGGTTCATCAGGACGTTCGTGCCGTACAGCGACAGCCCGCCCTCGTTGGGGCCGGTGACGTCGGACTCCCGGATGAGCTGCATCGCCTGCTGATAGCCCTCGGTGAACGTCTCCGGTTTCTCCGGCTTGGGCATCTTCGTCCCGGACTTGACGACGACCGCTTTCAGGTTCTTCGAGCCCATCACGCAGCCGGTGCCGCCGCGGCCCGAGGCGCGGTCGTCCTCGTTGATGATGCAGGCGTACTTCGTGCCGTTCTCGCCGCCCGGTCCGATCGCCATCGCCGAGAGGTTCTTGCCGAACTGACCGTCGTGGCCCTCCTCGATGGCGTCCATCGTGTCGTGGACGCCCATCCCCCAGAGGTCCGAGGCGTCTCGGAGTTCGACCTCGCCGTCTTCGACGTAGGCGTAGACCGGCTCGTCGGCCTGCCCCTCGAAGAGCAGCCCGTCGAAGCCGGACCACTTGAGCCGCGCGCCCGACCAGCCGCCGTGGTGCGAGTCGGTGACGGTCCCGGTCAGCGGCGATTTCGTACAGACGGCGATTCGACCGCTCATCGGGGCTTGCGTTCCCGTGAGCGGGCCGTTCATGAACGCGAGCAGGTTCTCCGGGCCCTCCGGATCGACGTCCGTGCCATTGTCGAAGACGTACTTCACGCCGAGGCCGCGCCCGCCGATGTACTTGCGGGCGTCTTCCTCGTCGATTCCCTCGTACTGCACGTCCCCGCTCGTGAGGTCGACGCGGGCGACGTGGTCGTTGAATCCACCTAGATCTGTCATAGTTAATGTCCGTCCTTACCTTAGGGCCGAATTCTGTTAGTCGTTACCACCGCGGGGTAACCGGAATACGTTACGTCCGCTGCCACGAAAGCGACCCTGCTCTCCGCGGGAACGACGCCGCCGAGAGAGGCCACGCACAGACGACGGAGATTTACCGGTTCGTCGAGTACCGACTCCCAATGAGTCAGCCGAGTCCGGAGGTCTACGAGCGGGGAAAGGGGATGGACGCCCACAACCAGGTGATGCGGGAGATACGGAGTGAAAAGGAGAAACACTACGATCCCCACGAACCGACCCGGGTCTGGCTCGACGAGGACAACACCCCAGACGGCGTGGTCCAGTCGCTGACGATCATCCTGAACACGGGGGGCTGCCGGTGGGCCCGCGCCGGCGGCTGCACGATGTGCGGCTACGTCGCGGAGTCCGTCGAGGGCGGCAGCGTCGCCCACGACGCCCTGATGGACCAGATCGACGTCTGCCTCGAACACGAGGCCGAGAACGCCGAGGAGCCCGCGGACCTGATCAAGATCTACACCTCCGGGTCGTTCCTCGACGAGCGCGAGGTCGGGGCCGAAACCCGAACCGCCATCGCCGAGACGTTCGCCGACCGCCAGCGGATCGTCGTCGAGTCGCTTCCGGACTTCGTCGACCGGGAGAAGATCGCCGACTTCACCGACGTGGGCCTGTCGACGGACGTCGCGATCGGTTTAGAGACCGCGACGGACCGGATCAGACACGACTGCGTGAACAAGTACTTCGACTTCGCGGACTTCGAGGCCGCCTGCGAGGAGGCCCGCGACGCCGATCTGGAGGCCGACGGCGTCGACGCCGGGATCAAGGCGTACCTCCTGATGAAACCGCCGTTCCTCTCGGAGTCGGAGGCCGTCGACGACATGATCTCCTCGGTCCGCCGGTGCGCCGCAGTCGACGGCTGTCACACCGTCTCGATGAACCCGACGAACGTCCAGCGGTACACGATGGTCGACGAGCTGTTCTTCCGCGGCGGCTACCGCCCGCCGTGGCTCTGGTCGGTCGCCGAGGTCCTCGAATCGACCGCCGACGTCGACGCCATCGTCGTCTCCGACCCCGTCGGTCACGGCTCCGATCGCGGTCCGCACAACTGCGGCGAGTGTGACGACAGAGTACAGAAGGCGATCAAGGACTTCGACCGCCGGCAGGACCCTTCCGTTTTCGAGCAGGTCTCCTGCGACTGTGAGGCGACCTGGGAGTACGTGATCGAAGCGGAGACGAGCTACGGGATGCCGCTGGCGCGGTAGGGGCTCACAGGCCTGTGGGAGTCAATTCAGCACCCAGAACCGGTAGTTGAGGTAGGCGGCAAAGCTCACCCAGACGAGGTACGGAACCAGCAGCAGCGCCGCGCGCCGATCCACCCGAGCGAACGCCCACATCGTCGCGACGATGAGCCCCCAGAGCACGACGATCACCGCGAGTCCGAGCCCGATCGCCTGCATCCCGAAGAACGCGGCCGACCAGCCCAGGTTGAACGCGAAGTGGACGGCGAACACGACGCCGGCGACGCGGACGGTTCGAGGTTCGGCGGGTGCCCGTCGCCACACGAGCCACAGTCCAGCGCCTATCAGCGCGAACAGCGCGGTCCAGACGGGACCGAACACCCAGCTCGGCGGCGCAAGAGCGGGCCGGACGAGCGAGTCGTACCACTCGCCGAGCCCCTGCGCAGTGAAGAGCGCGCCGGACGCCCCGACGAGTTCGACGGCCAGAATCGAGAGCGCGAGCGCGAGGAGCGGTCGCTCGCCGGGCAGTTCTCGGAGACGAGTTCGGAGCCGGGCCATACGACACCGTCGGTCGCCGCCGACATAACACGCCCGCCAGTCCGGGGCCGGAAGCGTCGATCCGCCCCGCCGACGGGCCCGGACCCAACTTGGGACGCCCTGGCCGGCTCAGACGAACGCCGAGAGCACGCCCTGGCCGTCGACGCTGCGGCCGAGGTCGGGGAGCGACGCGCGCTCGGGGTGCGGCATCATCACCGCGACGGTCTCCCGGTCGCCGAGGATCCCGGCGACGTTGCCGCGGGAGCCGTTCGGGTTCGCCTTTTCGATTATGTTCCCGTCGGCGTCACAGTAGCGAAAGAGGACCCGGTCCTCGGCGACGAGGTCGTCGTAGCGCTCCTCGCCGATCTCGAAGCGGCCCTCGCCGTGGGCGATCGGGATCTCGATCACGTCGCCCTCTTGGTAGGCGGCGGTCCAGGGCGTGTCGGCGTTCTCGACGCGGAGGTGGACCGACTCGCACTGGAAGCGCGCGCTGGCGTTCGTCGTGAACGCCCCGGGCGTCAGTTTCGACTCGCAGCCGATCTGTGCGCCGTTGCAGACGCCCAACACGGGGACGCCATCCTCGGCGGCGTCGCGGACGTCGTTCATGATCGGCGAGTGCGCGGCCATCGCGCCCGCCCGGAGGTAGTCGCCGTAGGAGAAGCCGCCGGGGAGGACGACTCCGTCGACGTCCGACGGCAGGCCGTCCTCGTGCCAGACGCGTTCTGCGTCGACGCCGACGTGGGAGAGCGCGCGGACGGCGTCGCGGTCGCAGTTCGAGCCGCCGAAAGTGACGACAGCGACCGTCACGGCGAGTCACCTCCGTATGCCTCGACGACGGTCGGTGTCGGTGAAGCGACGCTCATCAGGCTTCGGCCACCTCGACGTCGTAGTCGTGGATCGTCGGGTTCGCGAGCAGTCGCTCGGCCATCTCGTCGGCCCGGTCGGCCGCGGCCTCGGCCGACTCGGCGTCGAGGTCGACCTCGAACTGGTCCGCCGAGCGGAGGGCGTCGAGCTCGAAGCCGAGGCGTTCGAGCGCGCGCTTGGTCGTCTCGGCTTCGGGGTCCAACACGCCCCGCTTGAGGCGGACCGTCACCGTCGCGGTGTACGTCGTCATCGAGTCGTAGTGCGCGGTCGTGCGTAAAAGTCGTTTTGGACTGGTTCGGTTATACACGAACGTGGTTCCTCCCCCGTATCGTGGGACCCCACCGGTCGGATCCGCCTGCGTGACTCGTCTCTCGTCCCGTAGCGCCCGGCCCCGGAGGGCTCATCTCGCACCGCGGGGGTCGGACGGGGCATTGTTCAGAGTAGAGCGAAAAGATACTTTCCGCTCGGCGACGAGGTCGAAGGCGACTCCCACTCTCAAATGATCCGTTCTCCGCTTCGAGCCAAACAGGTCGAACATCTCCTCTACCTGCTTCTCGTTCTCGCCGGGGGCGCGCTGCTCCTGTGGTTCGTCTTCGACTACTTCGCGCTGATCGAAGCGGTCACGGAGCACGCGCCGTGGTGAGCGTCGGATTCGCAGGGAACGAGTCCCGAACCGAGCGAGATCAGAGGTCCCGGACGGCATCGACCGCGTCCTCGATATCCGGCGCGTCGAACCACTCGGTCCCGATGTAGGCGTTCGTCCCCGCGGCGTAGAGGTCGGAGACGGCGTCGAGGACGTCCGCCGGCAGCGACTCGGGCGAGCGCTCACACAGCGTCCGCCAGTCGGCGACGCCCGCCTCGCGGGCCCGCGATTTCGCGTCGGAAACGGCCTCGACCCACTCGGGATCCGTCCGCTTGTAGTACTGCCTGACGACCTCCTTCGAGATCTCTTGGCCCCCGTACGAGAAGCGGTTCTCGTCGAACGTGCCGACGACGTCGGCGACTTTGATTTCCCCGTCGTGGTACAGACACTCGATCTTGCCGTCCTCGTGGACGAACCTGCGCTCCTCGGCGCGGCGGTTGAGCGCGTCGTTCACCGCGAGCGCGAGGTCCCCTAGGGCATCCAGGTCGGCGACGCCGGCGATCCGGTCGGCCTCCTGTCGGGAGAGATAGCGGTCCTGCTCCTCGTACTTCGTCGAGAACTCGACGACGGGTTCCGGGAGGTCGACGACCTCCTCGGGCCACTCGTCGGCGTCCAGCCCGTACTCCGTCGGCGATCCCCGCGAGCGGAGACTCGACCCCACGGGGACCGTGTTACGGAAGACGATTTCGAGGGGGATCAGGTAGTTCTCCCCCGCGGCGTCGTGGTAGGCGTCGTAGTCGTACGCGCCGTCGCCGAGGTACGGGAGGTCGGGGACCTGCGTGAGTTCGATCGCCATCTCCGTCGGCGGGGCGGCGCAGTCGGCGAGGGCGACGGGATCGGCCGTGTCGCTGTCGACCGCGTCGGCGTCCGGTTCGGGATCGTAGACGCCGACGTAGTGCGTCGGCACGTCCGCTTCGGCCAGTCGATCGAAGTTGAACGCGCCCATCGTACACAGCGACGCGCCCTTCTTCGGGACGTGATCGGGCATCTCCCCCCAGTCGAAGACGGAGTACTGGTCGGTGAAGACGAACCGGCCCCGACCGAGTTCCGTCGCGGTCGGCTCCGTCTCGACGCGGAACTCCTTGACGCTCGTCATACGGCAAACTGTCTCGGGTGTCCACAAGAAGGCTTCCACTCCCGTGCGCACTTCGCGAGACGACAGGCGATGTCTATCCACGATCGCGTATACTCCTCGGTCTCCGTGGGTTCGGGTCGCAACGGCGGGTCGGCGCGCTCGACTCATCCGCCGGGAGGCCCAGGTTTTTGGTTTCGGACGACCCGAAGGGTGGTATGCGAGAGCCAGCGGGACCGACGGACGACCGGTCCGCGTTCGACTTCGACGTCGTCCCCGAAACGGACCAGTCGTTCGAGAACGCGCTGGCGAAGGCCCGCGCGGGCGACCGCCTGACGGTCGACGACGGGATCGAACTGCTGACGACGGGGACCGAAGATGAGGGAGTCGACCCGATCCGGAAGGAGCGGGTGCTCGAAGCGGCCGACAGGCGGCGCGCGGAAGTCGTCGGCGACGACGTGACGTTCGTCGCGAACCTGAATAACAACGTCACGACCGCCTGCAACACCGGCTGTCTGTTCTGCAACTTCAAGGACACCGCCCGCCGGTTCGAGGCCGACCACGACGGCGAGCACGCGGGATTCACCAAGACGCCGGCGGAGTCGCGTGCGATCGTCGAAGACGCACTGGAGCGAGGGATCTACGAGGTGACGTCGGTGTCGGGGCTCCACCCCGCGTTCGCGCTGAACGAGGAGCACCACGAGATCCTCGACGCCCACGACAGCCCCGCCAGGGACGTCGATTACAAGCCGCCGAGCGTCTACGACACCGACCCGGGGACGTACCTCGAACAGATGCGCGCGATGTCCGTCGGCGGCGTCCACCTCCACTCGATGACGCCCGAGGAGGCCGACCACGCCCGCCGCGGGACCGAGTGGTCCTACGAGGACGTCTACCGGGAACTGAAGGCCGCCGGCCTCGACTCCGCGCCGGGGACCGCCGCGGAGATTCTGGTCGAGGAGGTCCGCGAGGTCATCTGTCCGGGAAAGATCTCGACAGACGAGTGGGTCCGGGCGTTGGAGGGCGCGATCTCGGCCGGTCTGGACGTGACCTCGACGATGATGTACGGCCACGTCGAGAACGAGGCCCACCGCGTCCGCCACCTGAAGGTGCTCCGCGATCTCCAGGACAGAACGGGCGGCATCACCGAGTTCGTCCCGCTCTCCTTCGTCCACCAGCACACGCCGCTGTACGAGCGCGGCGTCGTCGACGGCGGCGCGAGCGACGCCGAGGACGAACTGCTCGTCGCCGTCTCGCGGCTCTTCCTCGACAACGTCGAGAACGTCCAGTCCTCGTGGGTGAAGTTCGGGAACGCGAAGGCGCTGAAGTTGCTCAACTGCGGCGCGAACGACTTCATGGGGACGATCCTCTCCGAGGAGATCACGACCCGCGCCGGGGGCACCTACGGCGAATTCCGCTCCTTCGAGGAGTACGTCGGGATGATCTCCGCCATCGGGCGACCCGCGGTCGAGCGGTCGACGGACTACCGGACTCGCCGCCGGATCGACCCCGACGACCCGCCGTTCGGTCCGCGGTTAGGTCCGCGCGCGGACGGCACGCCCGTGCTCGACGGTCGGCCCCCCGAACCGGGCGACCCCGCGCCCGCAGACGATTGATCCGGGCTGGCTCCCGATCCGGACCGGCACCTGATCCCGCCTGACTCTCGCCGACGAAGTCGCGTCGGCGGAGCGAGACGCCCACGGATGGGACGCCGACCTGGCGGACTGCGAAGGGGACGCCGACGTGTCGCCGCCACCCGCCCGTACGGGCGACACTATATTGTTCTCGGCGGTGGATATCTCTCCACAGATGAAGATCGCACTCCTGGGCGTCGGGCAGGCCGGCGGGAAGGTCGCCGACGCAATCTTGGACTACGAGGCGGCGAGCCGAGCCGACTTCGTCACCGATACCGTCGCCATCAACTCCGCGAGAGCCGACTTGCTCGGCCTGGAACGGATCCCGGTCGACAGGCGCGTGCTCATCGGCCAGTCGCGCGTGAAGGGCCACGGCTGCGGGGCCGACAACGAGCTCGGCGTGACCGTCGCCGAGGAGGACCTCGACGAGGTGCGGGGCGCGATCGACGACCTCCCCGTCCACGAGGTCGACGCGTTCCTTGTCGTCGCCGGACTCGGCGGCGGGACGGGATCGGGCGCCGCGCCCGTCATCGCCCGCGAACTCTCACGGCTCTACACGGAGCCGGTGTACGGACTGGGGATTCTCCCCGGCAGCGACGAGGGGGGCATCTACACGCTGAACGCGGCGCGGTCCTTCCAGACGTTCGTCCGCGAGGTCGACAACCTGCTCGTCTTCGACAACGACGCCTGGCGGCGATCGGGCGAGAGCCTCCGGGGCGGCTACGCGAGCATCAACGAGGAGATCGCGCGACGCCTCGGCGTCCTCCTCAGCGCCGGCGAGGTGTCGGAGCCGCCGTTTCCCGAGTCCGTCGTCGACGCCTCCGAGATCATCAACACGCTCGCCGGCGGCGGTGTGACCACGATCGGCTACGCGAACTCCCAACTGGATCGGCCGTCCCGCGGACTGTTCGGCCGCCGCGAACCGGATCCGAACGAGACCGACGTCGTGAACCGGATCACGACCACCGTGCGCCGGGCGACCCTGGGGAACCTGACGCTCCCGGCGAACGTCGAGAGCACTGAGCGCGCCCTCGTCGTCGTCAGCGGCCCGCCGCAGTACCTCAGCCGGAAGGGGATCGAGGGCTCGCGGCGGTGGCTGGAAGAGGAGACCGGCACGATGGAGGTCCGCGGCGGCGACTATCCGATTCCCAAATCGGACTACGTCGCCGGTCTGGTGGTCCTCTCGGGCGTCACCGACGTCCCGCGGATCAAGGAGCTCCAGCAGATCGGCGCGGAGACGCAGCGGAACCTCAAAGCACGCGCGGAGCAGCGACCCGAGGCGCTTCGAGACCTCGTCTGGGACGGCGACGGCGAGATCGATCCGCTGTTCTAGCCGGAGTCCCGACGCGCTCGAGGCACAGACTCAAATCCGTCGCGGCCGTCCCTTCGTTCGATGATGGTCACCACCCACGTGGCCGCCGGACTCCTCCTCGCGGTGCCGGTGGCGTCGGCCGCGCCGCACCTCGCCGTCCCCGCCGCGACCGGGGCCGTCCTCGGCGGCATCGTCCCCGATCTGGACCTCCTCGCGGGCGTCCACCGCAAGAGCCTCCACTTCCCGGTCTATTACTCCGTACTCGGACTCCTCGTCGGGGCCGTCGCGGCGTTCGCTCCCTCGCCCGCCGCCGTCGCCGCCGCGCTCTTCTTCCTCGCGGCGGGACTGCACTCCGTCTCGGACTGGTTCGGCGCGGGCGAGGAACTCCGCCCCTGGGAGCGTACCTCCGACCGCGCGGTGTATCTGCACCCCCGACGCCGCTGGCTCCGTCCGAAGTACCTCGTCCGCTACGACGGCGCGCCCGAGGATCTCCTCCTCACGGTCGGCCTCGCGCTCCCCGCGGCGGTGACCTTCGACGGCTTGCTCCGGACGGTCGTCGTCGCCGGCGTGCTCCTCGCGGTGGTGTACACGGTCTTTCGGAAACGAGTCCCCGAGTGGCTCGGCGTGTGAGCGGGCCGGTACCCCCGTTCGCCGGGCGGACCGGCTCACTGGGGGGCCGTCCGAAGCGGTCCGTCTCGGATCGCCACCTGCCGGAACCGCCGCCCGTGGACGTCGCCGCCGCCGATCGCGTCGAGGACCGGGTCGGCCAGCCACGCTCCCTCGGCGATTCGGCCCCCGACGTCCTCGCGTCGGAACTCCGCCGGGAGATATCGGTCGTACACCGGCAGCCGCTCGTAGAGCGGGACGCCGGCGTCGTCGGCTAACTCCGCTAACTCCCGGAGCGCGGGCCAGCCGTACTCGGGGTTGATGTAATCGTCGGTGACCGGCGAGACCCCGCCCAGATCGTCGACGCCGCAGTCCAGCAGCTCGCGCGTCGGCGAGAGGTTCGGCGGTACCTGCACCGACACCTCCTCGGGGAGCGCGGCGCGCGCCATCGCGACGACGCGCCGCATCGTCGCCGCGGAGGGACGCTCGAAGGCCGAGCGCTCGTTGGGGACGACGTTCTGGACGATGACTTCCTGAACGTGGTCGTACCGCTCGTGGAGTTCGCGGATCGCGAGCAGGCTCTCGGCGCGGTCGCGCCACGTCTCGCCGATGCCGACGAGGATTCCGGTGGTGAACGGTACGCCGACCTCCCCGGCCGCGCGGATCGTGTTCAGCCGCTGGCCGGGCGTCTTCCGCCGCGTCCCCGAGTGCGCGCGGACGTCCGCGGTCGTCTCCAACATCACGCCCATACTCGCGTTCACCGGCGCGAGCCGCTCGAAGCCGCCCTCGGTCAGATCGCCGGGGTTCGAGTGCGGGAGGAGTCCCTCCTCCAGCGCCATCTCACAGCAGTCGCGGAGGTAGTCTAAGACGTCGTCGTACCCCCACTCGGACAACCGCCCGTGGATCTCCGTGTAGCGCTCGTCGGGTTCGTCGCCGAACGTGAACAGCGCCTCCGTACAGCCGGCGTCCGCGCCGATCCGGAGTCGCTCTCTTACTTCCCCCGGCGAGAGCAACGTCGCTTCGCCCGGCGCGTCGTAGTAGGAACAGTACGTACACGTGTAGCGGCAAGCGGTCGTCAGCGGGAGGAAGACGTTCCGGGAGAAGGTCAGTTCGGCCGCCGAAGAGACGTCGTCGGGGGTCACCGAGAGCAGTTCTTCGACGTCCGACCGCTCGACTTCGACGTCGACGCCGTACTCCTCGGCCGCGGGGAACATCGTACGCGACGTGAGTCGCGGACGCACAAAAACAGTCGTGCTCTCGTCTCGCTGGCGACCCCGTCGCGTTCTCGTCTCCCTGGCAGACGTGCGTTTATATACGAACGGGCGGCCAGTCGCCCCGTGACGTGAAGGTCGCCCCGCGTCGGGCTGCGGTTGCTCGGCACGTCGACGCGGGATCTGTGTGACGACCGCTGGCCGTCCGGGGCGGCTGACGGGCCGTCAGCGCGTGTGCCGACTGTTCGCCCTACTTCAAACCCCGACGGACGCCGACCCGCCCGTCGTCGCCATCGTCGACCTCGAAGCCGGCCTCGACGAGCCACTGCCGCGCCCGCCCGTCGCCGTGCAGGAGCACTTCGAGGAGGTCCGACGGCTCGTCGACGTCGGTCGCCAGCCGCATCGAGTCGACGACGTCCGCGGACAGTCCCGCGTCGGCCACGATTTGACGGTGGTCCCGGTATGACGCGCCGTGGTAATCGACGAAAAAGGCGGGGTCGCGAACGACGAGGGCGTTCGTGCCCCCGCCGCGCCCCGGTACGATGGCGACGTCGCCGCCGGCGGCGAACAGCCGTCGGAGCGCCGTCGGCGTCGCGAGCGCGAGGTCCGCCATCACGACCGCCTGGTCCGGTCCGTCGTCGAGCGCAGCGTTCACGGCGACCGTCAGCGGCCTGTCGTCGACCGTCGTGGGGAGTGAACCGAGCAGTGCTGCCGCGTCGTCGACGACTGCGGCGGACGGTCCGCCGTCGATCGTCGCTTCGAGATCGAGCGGTTCGTCGAGGAGCAATTCGGGTTCGTAACCGGTGCGCTCGACGGCGTCGACGACGTCACACAGCATCGCGAGCGCGAACTCGCGCCGTTCGGCCGCCGAGAGAACGGGAGCGAGGCGGCTCTTCGGATCGCGGTTCGCGAAGGGGACGATGATGCGCATCTCGGGGTTCGACTGGTCCGTCAGCCGAGTTTGTCGTGACCCGACTGCTGAGAGCGCCAGTAGAGGAAGCCGCCGACCAGGAGGCCGACGATCACCAGCCCGCCCACGGCGTAGAGGATGAGTTGCATCCGCTGGTTCGACTGCTGGGTCTGCTGGGCCCGCTCTTCGGCCTGCCCGGCGAGGTCCGTCGCGAGGGTGAACTCCTCGCCGTCGTACGCCTCGATCGCGTTCCCGAGTCGACGTTCGGCCTCCTCGTCGTTCACTTCCTCGACGGTCGACGCGGCGTCGTCGATCGCGTTCCGGGCCTCTCGGCTCTCCTGGGTGTAGTGGGTCGCGGTCCAGGTGTCGATCTCGTTGGTCGATCCGCCCTCGCGGGTCTGTTCGAGCCCCATCACCGTGAACGACTGCGGCGGTTCGTAGGTGTAGTCGTCGACCTGCGGGACCGTCCCCGTCACGCGGACTTCGACCTCGCTGGTGCCGTCGTCGGCGACGACCTCCGCGCCTGAGAACGACTGCCCGTCGTAGGACTCTTGATCGACCTTCGCGCCGGTCTGGTCGTAGTAGACGACCGTCCACGTCACGTCCGTCAGTTCCGTGCTCCCCGCGAGCGTCCACTCCTCCAGCGAGGGGTCCTGATACAACTCGGTCAGCGTGGCTGTTGCGGTGACCTCGGTTCCGACCTCGGCGTCACTGGTGACGGTCGAATCGCCGACCGAGACGGCGGCGGCGGGGACCGTTGCGACGGAGAGGACGAAAAGACAGGCCAGCGCGAGCTTAGAAAAGCGACTCCAGCTCGTCTTCGTCATCGTTTACTAGGTTCTCCAGATTGTCTTCGCTCTCCTCTCGGATGTCGTCGATGTTCTCTTGCGCCTCGATTGCGACCTGCTGTAGCTCCTTGATCCGGGGCACGTTCGTCACGCCAGAGAGGAGAATGACGGACGCAACTTTCCCGGAGTCCCTGATGGGGTAGTCGCCACCGCGGACCTCCATACTGCCGGTCTGCTCTTCGATCCACTTGCGACCGCGCTCTATTCCCTTCCGGTTCAGGTGCTGGGAGGGACCCGCCATCACGAGCAGCGCGCGTTCGGCCCCTTCGATCTCACAGGGGAGGGTGAGTCGCCCGAGCGCGGCCTTGCGGACGAGCGAGGTGATTCGATTGGTCGTGTGGGCGGTGTCGAGTTCGTTCTCCTCGTTGCTCCCGGTGATCCGCGAGAGCAGGCCGCCGCCGGAGGAGTCGTTCTCGACGGTTTCGGACGCGTATCCGACGGTCGAAACGCCGCCGCCTTCGAGCGTGTTGATGATCTCCGAGGAGTCGACGACGCTCTCGGCGACTTCGCCGCCCTGACCGATCTCGCCGGCGCCGAACAGGACGCCGAAGCGGGTGACGATCTCCTCGTTGATCTCGTCGTAGCCGCCTTGGACGGATTCACCGGTCTTCCGCCAGGCGTCGTTGTCGAAGACGAGCAGGTTGTCGACCTCGCGGACGAACGTCTGGAACGATCGCGCTGCGTTCAGCGTGTAGATACCCCCCTCGTCGCTGCCGGGGAGGACCCCCAGGCCGTACACCGGTTCCGTGTAGATCCGTTGGAGGTGTTTCGCGAGCACGGGCGAACCGCCGCTGCCGGTGCCGCCGCCGAGTCCGGCGACGACCAGGAACGCGTCGATCTCGTGAACCGGGATGCTGTCGATCGCACCCTGCACTTCGTCGATGTCTTCCTCGGCCACTTCGGCGCCGAGTTCGTTGTCGGCGCCGACGCCGTGGCCCTTCACGCGCGACTGGCCGATGAGGACCCGCTGGTCCTTCGGGATGTGTTCCAACCCCATCAGGTCGGCCTTCGCCGTGTTGACCGCCACTGCCGCGCGGACGATCCCCGAGTCGTGGCGTTTGTCGTATTCGACGAATTTGTCGACGATCTTTCCCCCGGCCTGCCCGAAACCGATCATTGCAAGCTTCATGTATCGGGTCCCCTCGCCATTGCGTGTAACCCAGTGCAAACGCGGACATAAACCTTGTGATGGTGTGAAACGCCCGTAAGGGGACTCATACCGGAATAACCGCACGACAGCGACGGGGTCTTAATGAGTCATTAGAACCCGCTCCCCGCGAAGTGACGCTCTATTTCTCAGGATTTATATTTGTACCGGGCCGTCGACACGACCCCGACCCACCCGGCTCAGTTCGACGTGGCCGTCGCTCCCTTCCTGTCCGCTCCGCCGGCCTGCCCGTTCAGGTACGCTCTCAGCGTCGTCAGTTCGCCCACGCCCACGCCGAAGGCGTCGGTGTCGTTGTCGTCAGTGACGTTGTCGAACTGCAGCGAGCGGTACTGGTCTTTCCCCATCGGGAACCCCGGAACCAGATCCCCGATACTGAGTCCGATCTTGGCGAGCCCCATCGGGACCGGAACGATGGTCGTCGACCGGCCGTCGGCGTCGTGGATCAGGCGGGCGATCTCCGCCAGCGTGAGTTTGTCGGGGCCGCCGATCTCGTAGGTTTGCCCGACGTGCGTTTCGTCCTCGATTGCGTCGGCCAGAATCGGCACGAGATCGCCGACCCAGATCGGCTGGAACCGGGTCTTACCGCCCCCCGGAAGCGCGCTGACGTACGGCGGTGCGAGCAGCTTCGTGAAGGAGACGAACTCGCCCCCGTCGCCGAAGACGACCGAGGGTCGAAAGATCGTGTAATCGAGGACGGACTCGGTGACGATCTCCTCGGCCTCCCCCTTCGAGCGGATGTACGCCGTCGGCCCGTCCGGATCGGCCCCGAGCGCGCTCATCTGGACGAGATGACCGACATCGTGTTTTTCGGCGGCGCGGACGACGTGTTCGGTTCCCTTCCGATGTATCTCGTCGTGCATCTTATCGCCGCCGCTGGGTTTGAAAAGCGGCGAGAGCGCGACCAGATTGTACACCGCGTCCTTCCCCTCGAACGCCTCGCGGATGGATCCGTACTCCCTGACGTTACCCATCACTTTGTTGACTCCTTTCGGGAGGTCGTCGCTGCTCGGACTCCGCGAAAGCGCCGTCACGTCGTGGCCCCGACGCTTCAACTCGCCACAGAGGGTGCTTCCGATGAATCCGCTTCCGCCGACGACAAGTACTCTCATACCCGTGATATCTCTCCGCGCCGACGTAAAGCTAACTGCCGATCGGAACCCGAGACGGGCTGTCGGTTTCGCTGGACCGTTTATTATTTTCTGTAGCTTCTCAATAGCAAAGTTATTATATTTACACTCTATGTTATTAATTAGATGAAGACAACCAGACGCCAGCTGCTCGCGACGGCAGCGGGGGTGGCCGCGTTGGGTGCCAACGCCGGTTGCGTCGGCGGGACGACGAACAGCGACCAATCGGATTCCGGACGGACCACCGTGCAATCCTCGTTCTTCGTGTTCGGGGACGTCACGGCGAACGTCGCGGCAGACGCCGCGGCATCCGAACTGCTCGTCCCAGTCGGACAGCACGGGCACGGGTGGGAGCCCGGACCGCGGGTTCGCGAGGCGGTCCACGACGCGGCGCTGTTCGTTCACGGGCCGGTCGGTTTCCAGCCGTGGGTCGACGACATCCTCGGCGACCTCTCCGACGACGGTTCGGACGTTGCGACCGTCGACGTGACTACCGGGATCGACCTGTTGTCGGCCGATGACGCTCACGACCACTCGGATCAAGACGAGCACGGAGCGGACGACCACGACGACCGCGAGGAGGACCGGACCGAAGACGATCACCGCACCGAGGACGACCACGACGAACACACCACGGACGATCACGACGAACACGATCGCGGAACCGACCCGCACTTCTGGATGGACCCGCTTCGCCTCGGGAGAGCGATCGAAAGCGTCCACGACGCCCTTACGACGATCGACCCCGACAACGCCGAGACGTACGCCGGGAACGCCGCGTCGTTCCGAACCGACGTCGAAGCCCTCCACGAGCGGATCGATTCGACGGTCGAGGAGGCGTCGAACGGCGTCGTCCTCGTGGCCGGCCACAACTCCCTCCGGTACTTCGGCGACCGCTACGGCGTCGAGATCGAGGCGCTGACGAACGTCTCTCCCGACGACCGTCCGACGCCGAGAGACATCGAACGCGCGCAGGCGGTCATCGACCGACACGGCCTGCGGTACGTCTGTGCGGACCCGCTGGAATCGCAGCAGGCGGCCGAGCAACTCGTCGCGGAGACCGACGCCGAGGCCGTGCTGCCGCTGACCTCGATGCCCGGGCTGACGGAGGAGTGGGAGGCCGAGGGCTGGGGCTACCTCGACGTGATGCGCAGCGTGAACCTCCCGACGTTGGAACGCGCGCTGGAGGCGTGATGGCCGCAATCGATGTCCGGGACGTCACGTTCGGGTACTCGGGACGACCAGTCGTCGAAGACGTCTCGTTCGCGGTCGAGGAGGGGGCGTTCCTGGGGCTGGTCGGGCCGAACGGGTCGGGTAAGACGACTCTGTTGGAGCTGATGATCGGGCTCCGCCGACCCGACAGCGGGGCGGTCTCGCTGTTCGGCGCTCCCGCCGCCGAGTTCGACGACGGCGAGCGGATCGGTTACGTTCCTCAAGACGTCGCGAACGCCGACGAGGCGATGCCGATCACCGTCTCGGAGGTCGTTCGGATGGGGCGGTATCCGCGTCGACTCGTCGGCCGGTTCTCCGAGGCCGACCGCCGCGCCGTCGACGACGCGATGGAACGCGTCGAGATTGCGGATCTGGCCGACCGTCGCGTCGGTCGCCTCTCTGGCGGTCAGCGACAGCGCGTGTTCATCGCCCGCGCGCTCGCCGGCGAGGCCGACCTCTTGGCGCTCGACGAACCGACCACCGGCGTCGACGCCGAATCCCGGGAGTCGTTCTACGAGTTGCTCCACGAACTGAACGCCGAGGGGATCACGGTCGTCCTGATCGAACACGACATCGGCGTCGTCACCACCCACGCCTCCGAGATCGCGTGTCTCAACCGCGAACTCTACTTCCACGGCAGCCCCGAGGCGTTCGTCGAGACCGACGCCCTGGCCGACGCCTACGGCGGGAGCCAACACGTCGTTCACCACGATCACTGATGGTCGCCGCTTCACTCCTCCCGTCCCTCGCGCTCGCGACGCCCGCGGACGGGTTCGTCCCCCTCGCGACCGCCGTCGACCGAGCGGTCGATCTCGTCCTCGACGACGTCTGGGGAACCGCGCTCGACGTCCTCGCCGCCGCGACCGGGATCGAGATCCTCGCGTCGCCGTTCATACAGCGGGCCTACCTGGCGGCGGTCTGCATCGCCGTCATCGGCCCGCTCGTCGGGAGCTTTCTGGTCCACCGCGAGATGGCGATGATCGGCGACACCCTGGCGCACTCGGCGTTCGCCGGCGTCGCGGCGGGGCTGTTCGTCAACGGCGTCTTCGCGCTGACGATCCCGCCGCTTCTGACCGCGCTCGTCGTCGCAGCCGTCGCCGCGCTGGCCGTGCAGGCGCTCGTCGATCACGCCGGCACGTACCGGGACACGTCGCTCGCGATCGTCCTCACCGGCTCGTTCGCGGTCGGCAGCGTGCTGGTGACGGCGACCGACGGCGGGATCGCGGTCGGCATCAACGCGTACCTCTTCGGCTCGCTCGCGACCGTCTCCAGGGTGAACGCCGCGATCCTCCTGGCGATGAGCGTCGCCGTCAGCGCGGTCGTCGCCGTCGCGTACCGCCCGCTCGCGTACGTGACGTTCGACGAGGTCGGCGCGCGCGCCGCCGGTCTCGACGTCACCCGCTACAGCCAGCTGCTCGCAGTCCTGACGGCCGTCGTCGTCGTCGCCGCGATGCAGATCATGGGCGTCATCCTCGTCGCCGCGATGCTCGTGATCCCGGTCGCGGCGGCGACACCCGTCCGCGGGTTCAAGCGGTCCGTACTCGCGGCGGTCGGGGCCGGGCTCCTCTCGACGCTCGCCGGCGTCACGCTGTCGTACTGGTACGACGTCGCCGCCGGGGGAACGATCGTCCTCGTCGCGATCGGTGTCTACGGTCTCTCGAAGGCCGCCGTGCGGGGCCGTCGCCGGAGCTAGACGGCCCGTTTCGCGGCGTCGTCGCGGACGGCTGCCGCCGATCGCGGACCGGCCGGATCGGGGTCGACCGACACCGCCGACTCCGAGGAGTTTTAACGCTCCTGCCCGCCACCTCGAACTATGCTCCTCACCCTGGAGGGACTGGACGGCAGCGGGAAGACCACGGCCTGGGAGGCCCTCGAAGACGAGTACTCCGAGCCGACCTTCACCCGCGAGCCCACCGACTCGTGGTACGGCGACGCCGTCGAGCGATCGATGCGCGACGACGGGGCCGACCCGCTCGCCGAGCTCTTCCTGTTCACCGCCGATCACGCCGACCACCTCTCGCGGGTCGTCCGACCGGCGCTCGCCCAGGGGAACGTGGTGATCTCCGATCGGTACACCGACTCGCGCTTCGCCTACCAGGCGGCCTCGCTCTCGGAGTCGTATCTCAGTGGCGCGCGCGACCCGCTGCAGTACATCCAGGAGATCCACGGCGCCTTCTCGCACCCGCCCGACGCGACGATCTACCTCGACGTCGACCCGGAGACGGCCGCCGCCAGGGCCGGCGCGACCAACAAGTTCGAGCGGGCGGCGTACCTCGAACGGGTCCAGGAAAACTACGAACGGCTCATCGAGGCCGACCCCGACCGGTTCGTTCGCGTCGACGCGACGCGGCCGCTCACCGAGGTGGTCGACGTCGTCGGCGATCACGTCGAGCGGCTGGTCGGCGATCAGCTGTCGTAGGCGACCCGAACGCCGGCGGCGGAGTGAGTCGTTTCCCCCTTCAGGTCCGACCGTTTTTTTTTATCGGGTCCGATCGGGCAGGTCGATCTCCTCGGGCGGCGGAACGTACAGCGTGTCGATGGTGAACCCGAGCGCCAGCGGGAGACCGATGGCTGCTCCCAGGAGGGCTGTCCCACCGAGGTTCAACCCGGCTCCGATCGGGAAGACGCCGAAGAAGACGAGCGTCGTCACGAGGAGGACCACGGGGATGATCGCGAACGAGTAGATCACGTATCCCCACTGCGTCTTCAACCGCAGTCGGAAAAACCGGGTGAGGACCGCCGCGAACAGGGTGTGGACCACGAGCACCGCTCCGAACAGGACGAGTCCGACGACCGAGGCCATACCGGTGGTAGGGGCGCGGAGGCCTTTACCGATTCGGCTCCGACGCGGTGTCGCGTCCCGATCCGACTCCGGCGCTGCGCCGACGACCGCCAGGCGACGGTCAGTCCATCGCGATGTACGTTTTCGTGTCGGTGACGCCCGTCAGCCCCTGGATATCACTCGCCGACGCGTTCAGGACGTCGTACACCTCCTCGGCGTCGGTTTCCGCGATGATGTCGTACGCGCCCGCGACGATGTGCGCCTCGGTGACGTTCGCGAGCCCGCGGACGGAATCGACGAGTTGCTCGGACTTCCCCGGGCCGGTCTTCACCAGGATAAACGCGTGCACCATATTGCCGTGGTACGCGGTACCGTCTCAAAGTGTTTGTGCCGACGGGGGTCCGGGTTGGACCGGGTGGGATACCGCATAGACGTTATGGAGAAACATTATTGACACCCGCCGGCGTACGGCACTGTATGCGGTTCGTTATCATTGGTGCAGGTCGTGTCGGACTCCGGACCGCCCGGGTCCTCAGAGACGAGGGGCACCAAGTCACGCTCGTCGAACGGGACCGCGACCGGGTGGAACGCGCCCGCGAGGCCGGCTTCGAGGTGGTCCACGGCGACGGATCACTGGAAGACGTTCTCGCGGAGGCGGGTATCGAGGACGCCGACGGTCTGGGGGCGCTCACGAGCGACCTGAACGTGAACTTCGCGGCGTGTTCGATCGCCAAACACCACCGGACGTGGACGGTGCTCCGTGTCGACGAGGACTACCGCGAGGAGGTCTACGAAAAGTACGCCGACGAGGTGGACGAGGTCGTCTATCCCGAGCGGTTGGGTGCGATCGGCGCGAAGAACGCACTCCTCGGCGGTTCGATCCGCGCCATCGCCGACGTCGCACAGCACCTGCAGGTGGTCTTGATGACCGTCACCGAGCAGTCGCCGATGCGCGGCTACACGATCGAGGAGGTCGCGCTGCCGGCGAACTCCCGGATCGTCGCGTTCGGGAAGGCCGAGGAGCCGATGGGGCTGCCGCTGTCGGACGACTCCCTCGAAGTCGGGGACCGTCTCGCCGTCCTCGCGGACTTCGACGTCCTCGAAGAGGTCAGACAGCTCATCGTCGGCGAGACGCTCGCCCCCGAACCGGACGAGGGGGTGGCCTGATGGTCACCGCCTACGTGATGGTGAAAGCCTCCACCGGCGACGTCGACCGACTGAAGTCGGAGATAGCCGCCGTCGACGGCGGCGTCGAATCCATCAGCGTCGTCGCGGGCGATATCGACTACATCGTGAAGGTCCGCGTCGACAGTCCGGGCGACGTCAAGGATATCGCCACGGCGATCCACGAGATAGCCGGTATCGAGGACACTCAGACGTACATCGCGATGGACTGACACGGGCTATCGCCGTCTCTCATCGGTGATTATGCTGGGAGAAAGCGACCGCCGTACACGGGCGACGACAGTTGGTACGAGACGGTCGGTCGTCGCTTCCGGCCGAGCGAGCAAGCGAGCGCACGGCTCGGACCGCCCTCAGAGCGGCGTCCCGCCTCGACTGCCGCCCGCCGTATCGGCCGCCCGCTGAATGAGGTCCGTCACCGGTTCCGTGTAGTCGTAGCCGGGGATGACGCCCTCGACGTACGTCCCCTCGACGTACTCTACGACGGCGACCGCGTCTTCGGCGGCGCGGTTCGCATCTAGGTCCGCGATTGCCACGTGTACGACGGCCTCGTCGTCCGCCCGTTCGACGTCGACAGCCACGTCGTCGCTTCCGCGGAGGACGCCGTCGACGTCTTCGAGTCGAAGCGTGAACGTGTCGAACCAGCCGTCCTCGACGACCGGAGCGACCCGATCGGCCGTGACTGCGTCGAGCAGCGGGACGCGGATGGCGACCGAGAACGTCGCTTCTCCGCCCGCGGAACCGACTTCGACGTCCGCGTCGAACACCGTCGTCGTAACTGCGTAGCGGTCCGCTTCCCGCGCTTCGAGCGATTCGTGGCGGTCGGCGGCGCGTCGGGCGCGCTCGACGGCGTCACTCTCACTCATCTGAACTCACTCATTGGGGAGTGGAGGGGCCACGCCGACAAAAGCGTCTCGCGTCGCGGGGCACTCGCGGAGATCGACCGCGGATTTTCCGGAAACTTCTGACCGGGTACGGCACGTTTAAGTGCATTCCACTCCTTCGCCCAGGTGACGCTTCGTCTGGAGGGCCGAAGCGTCAGCGGGGACCAATTCAGGGCGGCAGCAGCCGTCCGGGCCGTTCCCGGACGGCTGCTTCCTTTTCCGCGATATCACGACGGTGAGCCGCGCGACCGCCGCTGTTCGTCTCTTCCGCCTCGGACGGGCGTGATCGTCGCGCCGCCACTCCGTGCGATTCAAGTACTCACCCGGCCAGTTACCCCGTATGCAGGACCAAGGACGTTCCAAGCGGAAGCGCACCGGCGGTCGACGCCGGCGCTCGCACAAGAAGACCCGCCACCAGCTCGGTCGCCAGCCCGCCGAGACCACCGTCGGCGAACCCCGGTTCCAGGTCATCGACTCCCGCGGCAACAACGAGAAGGTGCGCGCGCTCTCGGCGGACACCGCGCAAGTCGCGATCGACGGCGAAGTCACCGAGGCGACGATCGAGAACGTGGTCGAAAACCCCGCGAACGTCAACTACGTCCGCCGGAACATCATCACGAAAGGCGCGGTCATCGAGACGACGGAAGGGCGCGCCCGCGTGACGTCCCGTCCCGGCCAGACCGGCCAGGTCAACGCCGTCCTCGTCGACGACGAGTAACTCGTTTCTCCACCTTCTTCGACTTACGGCGTCGGCGCGGCCTTCTGCAGCGCCGTCTCCGCGATGTTTCCGCCGTAGTCGGCGCTGCGTGACACCGAATCGACGATGAGTCCCAGAAGTTGCGCGCGAGCGGGGTCGAGATCGCGGAGCAGTCCGTCGATCTTTCTGGCGCGTTCGTCGATCACCTGGACGGACTCGCGGGCGTCGTTCGCCAGGCGGGTCGCCTCGTCGCTGTCGTCTGCGAGCAGGGCGTCCATCCCGTCGTCGATGATCGTTCTGGCCTCCTCGTGAAGTTCCGCCAGCGCCTCGACGACCTCGTCGGGGATCGGATTCTCGAACTCCAGGGTGAGGTGGGCGATCTTCGTCGCGTGGTCGGCGATGCGTTCGAGTTGTCGCGCCGCGGACTGGTAGTCGAAACAGACCTCGCGGGGCAGGCCGAGTTCCTCGGCGGCCTTCGGCGTCCGAAGCGTCGACCGGAATATTCGGGAGACGACCATCCACAGCCGATCGACGTCGTCGTCGCGCTGGATCACGTCCCGGGCCATATCGGTGTCGAGTTCGGCGAGTGCCTCGACCGCGTCCGCGAGCATCGACAGCGAGATGAGCCGCATCCGTCTGACGGCGGTGTGGATCGACAGTTCAGCGGAATCGAGCAGGTCGCGGATGACCACCGTATCGCGGGTCTCCTCGAGGACTTCCAGGCCGACGAGACTCTGCGTCGCCTGCCGGATCGTCCGCCGCTGATCGGTCGTGATCCGCGAACTTTCGAGCGTGATGATGTCGAAGCCGCTGACGTACATCGTCATCACCGCGCGCGTGAGTTCGTCGCCAGCGAGGTCGGTCACGTCGAGGGCCCCCTCCGTTCGCTCTTCCCCGTTCGCCGGCGCCAGAAACAGCGAGTCCCCCTCCGGATAGAACTCGACGACGCTTCCGGCCGAGACGTCGTTCTCCGTCGCCCACTCCTTCGGAATAGAGACCGTGAACGTCGAGCCCCCGGTGACCTGGACCTTCCGCGTTTCCACCATACGAGGCCGTAGCGATCAGTGGAATATAAATTTGGCTATTACTATATAGCAACCGGCACGGAATAGTCGAATCCGGTCTCGGACACATTGAGCCGCTGAGATATGTACCCGGAAGTCTCTCCGGACGAAACCGAGCGTCGATTCTGCGACCTCCCTGGGCGAAAGCAATTGGACTAATGTGGGTGTTTCACCGATAGAAGATCGAATAACCGATCTATCATCGGCCATTTTGAACAATACTGTTCCTCTGTGGCGCACACCAGAGGGCAATTGCTCTATCTACGGTCGAGTATTGTCTGCTATTTCTTCTATATAGTTATATTAGTAGCGGTTTTATTCTATCTACGGATACGAAGTGGTAATGACGCGCGAACCCGAGCGCAACAGTCGTTTCTCACGTCGTGAGTTCCTCGCAGCCACCGGCGGTCTGGGTGTCGCCGGTCTGGCGGGTTGCACGCAGGACAACCCGAGCGACGGCGCGACCGCCGACCCGACCGAGACCGGATCGGACGGGTCCGACTCGGACGGTTCCGGAGGCGACGGCGGATCCGGTGAACTCTCCGGAGAGATCTCGATCGCGGGCTCCTCGACGGTGTTCCCGCTCGCGAGCGCGATGGCGGAACGCTTCGAAGAGCGGCACAGCGGCGTCAGTACGAGTCTCCAGTCGACCGGATCCGGAGGCGGCTTCGCGAACTACTTCTGCACGGGTCAGACCGACTTCAACAACGCTTCGCGGCCCATCCAGCCCGAGGAGGAAGAACAGTGCGCCGGCAACGACGTCGAGCCCGTCGAGCTCAAGGTCGCGACCGACGCGCTCACCGTGATCGTCAACAACGACAACGAGTTCCTCGGCGAGGGGCTCACCGTCGAGCAGCTCCGCGAAATCTGGTCCGCGGAGTCGCAGCCGGAGACGTGGGCCGACGTCGACGCCGAGTGGCCCGACGAACCGTTCGAGCTGTACGGCCCCTCGGACGCCTCGGGGACGTACGACTACTTCATCGAATCCGTGCTCGGCGAGGAGGGGCCGGGTCACCGCCAGGACTACTCGCCGACCGAGCAGGACCGGACGATCATCCAGGGGGTTTCCGGCTCGGAGTTCGCGATGGGCTATCTCGGCTTCGCGTACTACAGCCAGAACCAGGACACGGTGCAGGCCGTCCCGATCAAAGACGGCGAGGGCGACTACGTCGAACCGTCGCTCGACACCGCGCTGTCGGGCGACTACACGCCGCTGTCGCGGCCGCTGTTCACGTACCCCAAGGTGTCCGCGCTCGAAGAGGAGCACATCGCCGAGTTCGCGCGCTTCTGGATCGAGAACTCGACCAGCCGCGAGATCGTCGCCGACGAGGTCGGATACGTCCCGCTCAGCGAGGACGAGCGCGACGAGATGCTCGGGAAGATCGACAGCGCGGTCGGGGACTCGGACTGAGCCGCCGTCGGGGGCACTCACTGCACAACTGCCGCGACTAACGTCACACTGATATTATGAGCATATGAGCACGGACGAACTGACGACGGACATCACGACGCAGACGGAGAACTCCCCGCGAGAGCTACTGACGCGGACGTTCTTCTTCCTCTGTGCGGCGCTCTCGATCGTGACGACGATCAGCATCGTCGCCCTCTTGGTGACGGAGGCGGCGAGGTTCTTCTCGCTCACGGCACCGCTCCTGGGCGTCACCGGGCCGACCGCATCGATCGTCGACTTCCTCACCGGGACGTCCTGGAACATCAACGGCGGCGAGTTCGGCGTCCTCACGCTCGTCTCGGCGACGGTGATGATCACGCTCGGGTCGGCCGTCATCGCTATCCCGCTGGGCGTCGCGACGGCGATCTACCTCAGCGAGTACGCCAGCGAGCGGGCCCGCTCGCTGCTCAAACCCGCGCTGGAGATCCTCGCCGGGGTCCCGACGGTCGTCTACGGCTTCTTCGCGCTCATCTACATCACGCCGGCGCTCTCCGTGGTCTTCCCGAGCATCGGGACGTTCAATATGCTCTCGGCCAGCATCGTCGTCGGGATTATGATCATCCCGATGGTCGCCTCGATCAGCGAGGACGCGATGTCGGCGGTCCCCGACGAACTCCGGCAGGCCGGCTACGGGATGGGTGCGACGAAGTTCGACGTCGCGACGGGGATCGTCGTTCCCGCGGCGCTGTCGGGCATCTTCTCGTCGTTCATCCTCGCGCTCTCGCGGGCCATCGGCGAGACGATGGCCGTCACCATCGCCGCCGGCTCGCGGGCGCAGTTCCTCAATCCCGTCAACCCCGCGTCGTTCCTCGAGGGATCGCTCCCGATGACGGCCGCGATGGTCCAGTTGCTCCTCGGCGACATCACCGGCGGGGGGCTGGCCTACCGCAGTCTGTTCGCCATCGGGCTCGTCCTCTTCGTCATCACGCTCGTCATGAACGTCATCAGCGACTTCGTCGCCCAGCGATATCGGGAGGAGTACTGAGATGGCGGCCGAAACCGACACCGGAGCGATCGAGGACTTCGGACAGGTCAGCCGCACGGTCGGGACCGTCTTCCGCTACCTGCTATTGGCGGCGACGATGTTCGGCATCGTGATGCTGGCGGTCCTGCTGCTGTACGTCGCCAACGACGCGATCCGGCCGCTGACAGCCGATCCCGGCTGGTACCTGGCGTTCTTCCTCGCCCTGGTCGCCCCGACGGGGATCGCCGGGTGGGCCGTCCGGCGTCGCGACCCCGCGGCGCTCACCTTCGGGACGTTCCTCGTCGGGATGCTCGTCGTCTCACTGATGTTCAGCGGCGGCGTCGCGCTCCTCGTGATCGACGTCGTCCCGCCCCTCGTCGCACTGGCGTTCGCGATCGGACTCGCCGTCCCCATCGGCGC
This sequence comes from Halobellus rarus, assembly GCF_024494595.1. Lineage (GTDB taxonomy): Archaea > Halobacteriota > Halobacteria > Halobacteriales > Haloferacaceae > Haloquadratum > Haloquadratum rarum. The sequence continues at coordinate 601,618 of NZ_JANHDI010000001.1, forward strand.
GACGGTCGGTCTCACCCGTTACGCCCACCGGATCTCGTTCACGCTCAGACTCGCGGCGACGACGGCGGTCTTCTACCTCTCGCTGTTCGGCCTCCCCGGGCCGATCGGCGATGCCGTCGGCGCGCCGCCGATCGTCCCGAGCCTCGTCGCGCTCGTCCAGTCGGTCCCCGTGATTCCGGTCGACTGGATGATGGTCGCGGCCGTCGTCGGGGGCGGTTCCGCCGCGGCGATCGGCACCTACGTTGCGAGCGTCGGCGACGGTTCCGCGGGGCTGTACGCGGCCGGTGTGGCACTCGCAGCCAGTGCCGCCGCCGGTGCTGCCGGTCCGCTCGTCGGCGTCGACTCGGTCCCGGCGGTCGTGATCACGGCCGTCGCGCTCGTGCCGACCACGGCGTACGCCTGGCGCGGGGGGTTCACCGAGGAAGGTTCGCCGCTCGGCCTGGTCTTCGCGGCGACGGTCGTCGTCGGGGCTCTCGTCGGAGCTGCCGCCGTCGACGTTCTCGGGTTCGCCGGCCCGCAGTCGTGGGTCGACTGGGGGTTCCTCACCAGCGCGCACAGCGGGACCGCCGAGAACGCGGGGCTGTACCCCGCCATCGGCGGATCGATCCTCCTGATGACCACGGTCGCGGCGCTGTCGTTCCCGGTGGGTGTCGGCGCAGCGGTCTACTTGGAGGAGTACGCCGGCGACAACGCCCTCACCCGGTTCGTCGACGTCAACATCTCGAACCTGGCGGGGGTGCCGTCGGTGGTGTACGGGCTGCTCGGCCTCGGCGTGTTCGTGACGTACCTCGGGCGGTCGGCCGGGACGGTCCTCGTCGGCGGCGCGACGCTGGCGCTGCTCATCCTCCCGATCGTCATCATCTCAGCGCGGGAGGCGATCCGCTCGGTGCCCTCGGACATGCGGCAGGCCTCCTACGGGATGGGCGCGACGCGCTGGCAGACGGTGAAGAACGTGGTGCTCCCCGAGGCGTTCCCCGGGATCCTCACCGGGACGATCCTCGCGCTGGGACGCGCCATCGGGGAGACCGCGCCGCTCATCATGATCGGCGCGCCGAACGTCGTGTTCAACCTGCCCACCGCCCTCGGATCGAAGGTGAGCGCGATGCCGCTGCAGGTGTACGCGTGGTCCAGTCTCTTCGCCAGCGAGGACTTCTACACGAAGGCGGTGCCCGCCGGCGTGGTCGTTCTCCTCGCCGTGTTACTGGCGATGAACTCGGTCGCGATCGTGCTGCGGAACAAATTCGAGCGAACACAGTGAGTGAGAACCCAATGAGTCAGCATCCAATGAGCCAGAACTCAACGAACAAACAGAACCGGAACGAACGGGCGGAGAGAGACGAATCGGCGGACCCGACCGCCGACGGGATGGACATCCAGACGGACGTCAGCGGCAGCGTCGCCGCTTCCGCGGGCGGATCGCCGACGCGAGAGACCGTCGTCAGCGCGAAGCACATCAGCGTCTGGTACGGCGACGACCAGGCGCTCTCGGACATCACGATGGACATCCCCGAACGGAGCGTCACGGCGATGGTCGGCCCCTCGGGGTGTGGGAAGTCGACGTTCCTCCGCTGTATCAATCGGATGAACGACCTCATCGACAGCGCTCGCGTCGAGGGAGACCTCTACCTCCGCGGGAAGAACGTCTACGACGACGACGTCGACCCCGTGGCGCTGCGGCGAAGAGTGGGAATGGTATTCCAGAAGCCGAACCCGTTCCCGAAGAGCATCTACGACAACGTCACGTACGGATTGAAGATCCAGGACAAGGGCGGCGACTACGACGAGATCGTCGAGGAGTCGCTGAAGCGCGCCGCGCTGTGGGACGAGGTGAAGGACCAACTCGGCGAGTCGGGGCTGGAGCTCTCCGGCGGCCAGCAGCAGCGGCTCTGCATCGCCCGCGCCATCGCGCCGGACCCGGAGGTCCTGCTGATGGACGAACCCGCCTCCGCGCTCGATCCGGTGGCGACCTCCCAGATCGAGGATCTCATCGAGGAGCTCGCGGAGGACTACACGGTCGTCATCGTCACGCACAACATGCAACAGGCCGCCCGCATCTCCGATCAGACCGCGGTCTTCCTGACCGGCGGGGAACTCGTCGAGTTCGACGACACCCAGAAGATCTTCGAGAACCCCGAGAGCCAGCGGGTCGAAGACTACATCACCGGGAAGTTCGGGTAATACACTATGCCCAGACAGGAATACCAGGAGTCCCTCTCGAACCTCCGCGACGACGTCCTCTACATGAGCGAGGTCGTCGCCGAACGGCTCCGACTCGGACTCGACGCGCTCGAACAGAAGGACAGAGAGATCGCCGAGGAGGTCGTCGGCGGCGACGACGAGATCAACCAGATGTACCTGGACCTCGAGAGCGAGTGCGTCAATCTGATCGCGCTCCAGCAACCCGTCGCTTCCGACCTCCGTTTCATCGCCGCGTCGTTCAAGATCATCACCGACCTCGAACGGATCGGCGACCTGGCGGTCAACCTCGCGCAGTACGCGATGGACGCCGACCGGGACGTGTTCCCGGAGGTCGACGTCCAGCAGATCGGCGTCGAGACGCTCGACATGCTCGAATCCGCGATGGCCGCCTACGCGAACGACGACCCGGAGGCGTGTTACGCCGTCGCCGAGCGCGACGACGACCTCGACGCGATGTGCGAGGCCGCCAGTTCCACCGTCGTCCGGGACCTCATCGAACACGACCCGTTCGGCGACGACGACGCCGACGCGGAGGCGTACCTGCAGGACATCTCGCGACTCTTACTCACGATCCGTGACCTCGAACGGATCGGCGACCACGCGGTCAACATCGCCGCGCGCGCGCTGTATATGATCGAGGACGACGCCGAACTGCTGTACTGAGCAATTAGCGCGATTCGACGGGCAGTGTTTTGGTGAAAACAAGTGATCGATAGACGTGCAAATCTTGTACGGCCAAATAGTCTGAACCGACGTTACACTGGACACGCAGAGTTAACGCGGGTGGACGTGTTCACGTCGAGTCAGGCTTCTCGTCGGAATCGTCGGCCTGTCCCGATTCGTCGGCCCCAGCCACGATATCGGGGTCACGAGCATCACCATCAGCCGTAGTTACGTCTTTCTCTCCATCAACCCGATCGCCGGTCAGAGAGGTCGACACCGACTCCACACCCGATCCGAATAGATCTGGAACTACCACGCGTGCGAAGTCCGCGATGACGACAAGAAGCAGGGGTCCGAGAAAGAGCCCATACCACCCGAACAATAGCGGGCCGAGGATGTATGCGAACATCACCGCACCTACGTGGAGGTTTCGCCCCGAGACGTATGGGCGGATCACCAAGTCCGGGATCGTGTCCACGACGACGAACGTAACGGCGAAAAAGATGACCGGAAACCAGAGTAACTGGGGATCAGAGATCACTGCCAGGCCGGCGAGATAGAGTGATACCGGTACGTAGACGATCTTCATTCCAACGACTGGAACGAGACTTCCGGCTCCAGCGAGCAGACCGAGCAGGATCGGGACCGGAACTGGAACGGCTGTCGGCGCGATCGCCGCGAGGATCGAAAACACAATCGCGCCGACGGTCCCAATAAGCAGTGCGTTCAGAATGTTCCCAAAGAAGACAGTCTTGAGGTCGGCATCCACCTCGCGTCCGTAGGTGACAAGCGTTTCGTCGGTGAAGTGGGTACGGGTCCACGCGACCAAGCGGTCGCCGTCTCGAAGCAGGTAGAATGCTAGCGCCACTGCGATAAACAAGTGGAGGAGTCCTGTGAGAATGACTCCGAGATACTGCGTCATCGCTGCGGCGATATCCGTTAGAATGCCTTGTAGACGCGATTCTGCCAAGAGCTGCTCAGGATCGGATGTCAGCGTTTGAAGCACCGTTTGAAGTTCTGCTGTCAGACCGGCGAAGTCGGTGTATGGGGCTAGAAGCCCCTCGTAGGCAGACAGGTCCAGTTCGGCGAACGACCGGAGTTCTCCGATACCAAGCGCAGCCGTATACCAAAACAACAAGACGACGGGCAGTACGAGTACGAACAGAGCCACCGCTGCCGCCAGAGTCGGCGGTTGAATCCGGTGCCGCAGGCGTACGTAGATTGGGCGGGATGAGTAGTACAGAAACAGGCCGAGAACGAACGTCCCGACGAATGAGTAGAGAACGAAAAGCAAGGCTCCCGCGAGGACGAAAGCCAGCCCCATCCAGACAGTACGAGAGTAGTCACTTGATCCGAACATAGACTTCCGCTGGCGCGTTGCCGACGGCTGAAGAGGGGTTGTCTCGAACACCCGTAGTTATGGAGTACTTAGACGACCGGAGCGGTTGAAAACCGAGAAGAGTTGTTGGCTGATCTGTCGTTACCGCTCTGCTGCATAGATCCTCTGTACTGATCGCCTCGTCGCCGACAGGCGAGACGATCGTTCGTCGTGACCTCGCTTCTCGCTGTCAGAAGATGTTCGCCTGCCGGTAGACGCTGATCCCCGACTCGGTGAGTTCGTAGGGCTTCGTCGCCCGGGAGTGGTTCGCGTCCCTGATCTTCTGGATCTCGATGGCCAGTCGCGTCTCCCGGAAATCGCTCTCTCTGACGTACTGGAGCACGAATACGGCGTCGGCGAGGTACTCGACGATCCCGAACCGCGAGGTGTAGGGGTTGTCCTCGCTCGCCTCCGAGGTCAGAAGCGTCGTGATACCCGCGTTCTTCAGCGCGCGCGTGAATCCGAACACCTGACTCCGTCGCTTCGGGGCACTCTCGTACATCATCTCCAGCAGCGAGACGGAGTCTAGCACCAGGCGGTCGGCTCCGAACTCCTCGATGAGATCGGGCAGGTCGTTCTGAATACTGTCGAGGCTGTTCGCCATCTCGATCGGATCGATGTCGACGACGGCGAGTCGGTCCTCGTCGACGTAGCCCTCGAAGTCCCACCCCTTCTCGCCGGCGGTGTCGAGGATCCGTTCGTAGCTCTCCTCCAGCGTGATGTAGACGGCCGATTCGCCGTTTTCGAGGCCGTGGTTCAGAAACTGCAGGCCGAACGTCGTCTTCCCCGTCCCCGCCGACCCGACCGCGACCATCAGCGACCGGCGCGGGACGCCGCCGAGGATCATATCGTCGAGGCCGTCGATCCCGACATCGAGTCGATCGAGTTCGGAGTCGAACTCCTCCTCGTCGAACTCCTCTTCGCCCCCGCCGAAGCCGAACGCTTCGCCCTCGGACTCCGCGCCACCGAACCCGAACGCGTCGCTGGACTGGCCCTCGCCGTCGACGTCGCCGAAGCCGAAGTCGTCGTCGGACCCGCCGGGCGACGGCTCGTTCGATCCGCCGCCGAATCCGGACGGCTGGTCCGCTCCCGGGTCCGGGGCGTTCTCCAGCGCCGTGGCGAAGTCCTGGTCGAACGGATTCTCGTTCGCGCCGTCGGAAGCGGGATCCGAGGCGGTCGTCCCGTCGGAGCCGGATGCAGGTCCGTTCCCTCCGGAGTCCGCGGTTTCCACTCCCGACTCCGATTCCCCGGCGTCGGGATCGCCACCGCCTGTCGAGGCAGTCCCTCCCGTCGCTCCGGGGTCTGTCAGCGCTTCTCTCTCCGTCTCGTCGCGCTCCGACCCATCCGATAGCGAGCCATCGTTCTTCGGCCGGTCCGCTCCCGCCGACGCGTCCCCGTCCGACTTTGCGTCCTTCGACGCCGACGCGTCCCCGTCCGAGTCTGCGCCCTTCGACGCCGACGCGTCCCCGTCCGTCTCGTCCGCCGCGTCTGCGGCGTCTTCTCCTCCCTCTCGGAGCGCCTGCTCGAACCAGTCGTCGTCACTCACGGTCTGCCACCCCGCACCGCGGTAGCCCTGTACTCGCCGTCCGACTCGGGCACGCTGCGCCCTGGCGGCTCCGTTCCATCACCGTCGTTTCCACGTCGACCGGGGCGGCTATCAATGTTGCCCGTCGCCCGCGTCGTCGCTCCCAGCACCGAGACCGGGCTGCTCGCCGACGAGTCACGGGCCGGAGGCCCGTGACGGAGCCCTTTTTGGACGTCGCGTCGAACGCTGCGACGGAGATGAAGGTGGCCATCGTCGCGCAGTGGGGAAACGACCGAACGGCCCGTCTGGCGAGCGAGATCCGACAGCGACTCGTCTCGGAGGGCCTCACGGTGTGGGTCGACACGGCGACGGCCGCCGAACTGGACGTCGAGGGACGCGACGTCGACGAGTTCGACGCGGCCGACCTCGTGGTGAGCATCGGCGGCGACGGGACGTTCCTCTTCGCCGCTCACGGTGCGGGAACCACGCCGATCCTCGGCGTCAACCTCGGCGAGGTCGGATTCCTCAACGCCGTCACCCCCGACGACGCCGTCGACGCGGTGATGACCGAAGTCCGACGCTTCCGGGCCGACGGCGAACTCCCGACGCGGTCGATGCCCCGGCTCGCGGCGAGCGGCGAGGGGTGGTCGCTGCCCCCGGCCGTCAACGAGATCGTCGTGCAGGGCTCCCGACGCGGCCACGGCGGCGGCGCCTCGGTCGAGGTGTCGGTCGACGGCTCGGAGTACGCCGACTGCCACGCCGACGGCGTGCTCGTCTCGACGCCGACCGGTAGCACCGCTTACAACCTCAGCGAGGACGGTCCGTTGATCCACCCGGGCGTCTCGGGCCTCGTCGTCACCGGGATGGCCGCCGCGGACGGGACGCCGTCCCTCGTCGTCGACCGCGACGCGACCGTCTCGATCACCGTCTCGGACACCGACGATGCGGTCGTCGTCGTCGATGGCCGGATCCGCGAGCGCGTCGGCGCTCCCGCGGAAGTCACCGTCGGGATCGCGGGGCAACCGGTGCGGATGGCCGGTCCGGCCTCTGATTTCTTCGAGGCGCTCGGCAAACTGGAGTGAAGCGAAATCGCGGCGGTCGACGCGCGGTCCGCTAACTACTTGTGCGATTTTTACAATACCCGTCCGATGCAGGGCGTGAAACGTTGACAATCCAGCAGCCGATCGGATAGCAATCCACATTAACCCCGAAGCCGAATCGCTCGAATATGACCCAGTCGTACGTCATCATCGGCGACGGTGTCGCCGGCAGTTCCGCCGCCGAGACCCTCCGCGAGGAGGAGCCCGACGCCGACATCACCGTCATCACCGACGAGGGTGAGGCCCTCTACAATCGGATTCTGATCAAGGAATTCGCCAAGGGGAAGCTCCCGGAAGCGCCGATCTCGATCCACGACGAATCGTGGTACTCCGAGAGAGAGATCGATCTCGAACTCAACACGCTCGTGGTCGACATCGACGTCGACGGGCACACGGTCGAGACGCACGAGGGCGAGGAGTACTCGTGGGACAAACTCCTCCTCGCGATGGGCGGCACGCCGACTCAGCTCCCCGTCGGGAACTCCGACGCGGAGGGCGTCCACCACTTCTGGACGTTCCAGGACGCCCGCGCGATCAAATCCCACATCGAGGAGGCCGACAGCTCCGTCGTCGTCGGCGCGGGCCTGCTCGGGATCGACCTCGCCGCGATCACCGCCGCTCAGGACGTCGAGGGCAAGTACCTGATGCGCGGCGACTGCTGGTGGCGCTACGCGCTCTCGGAGGAGGGTGCGGAGATCATCCACGAGGCGCTGCGCGAGCGCGACGTCGAACCGGTGTTCCAATCCGGCGTCGACCACTTCGAGACCGACGACGACGGCCGCGTGACGACGGCGGTCGACCCCAACGGCGACGAGTACGACGCCGACTTCGTCGGCATCGCCATCGGCCTGAACTTCAACACCGAAATCCTGCAGGACACGCCGATCGAGACCGATACCGGGATCATCGTCGACGAGTACATGCAAACGAACCACGAGGACGTCTTCGCCGCGGGCGACATCACGGAATTCGAGGACCTCATCCTCGGCGAGCGCGCGCAGAACGGCGCGTGGGGATCGGCGAAGGAGCAGGGTTCGATCGCGGCGCAGAACATGGTCGACTACGGCTCGGAACCCTTCGAGTGGGTCTCCTCGTATTCGATCACCCACTTCGATTTCCCGTTCCTCTCGTTCGGTCACCCGACCCTCGGCGACGACGAGGCCGAGGCGAAGTACTCCGACACCGAGTGGCGGCGGCTGGCGTTCAAGGACGGTCGCATCGTCGGCGGCGTCCTCATCGGCGACCTCTCGCCGCAGACGAAATTCAAGCAACTGATGCGCGAACAGCGCGTCGTCGCCGATCAGAAGGACATCCTGATGCAGCAGAACTTCGAACTCGACGAACTCGACCTCGAAGAGACGCCGGCCGAGTGACGAGACGACACGACCCGTCCCGACACGACTCTGTGGCCCTGTTTCCCGGGCGCGGCTCAATCTGCCAGACGCACCCGTCCGCCGTACGCGACCTTTCCTCTCCACCTCGTTGGACGACGAGCGTCCCGTTCCCCGATCCGCCCAAATATTTATGATCGTTCCTGATATTTGGTACCGTATGTCACGATCTGTCCGAACGCAGGGAGAGGTCGACGTCGGCCGCGTCGTCGTCGAGTGCGACCCGGCCGAGGTCGATTCCGGTGATCGGGTACGGGACGTCGATCAGCTTTCGCCGTCCGATCGCCGCGACTTCCTCGACGCAGTCGAGGGGACCACGCGGCTGATCGATGCCCCGGGGCTGGCGGCCGGCGATGTCGTTCGATTCACCGCGTACTACCGGGTCGTGTGACTCGCTGTTACGGTCGACGTCGGGCGACGCGACGACCGGCGCCGCGCGCGACCGATGCAGTTTTCGGCGGGTAGGCGATAGGGTCGGGTATGAGCGACGAGCCTTCGTCTCCGAGCGGTCCCGGCGGCGACGCCGATATGACGCTGGCGTTCGAGCTGGCGGCGCTGCAGGGGTTGGCGGACCCGAACGCGGTCTTCAACGACGCCCGGCAGTGGACCGAGTACGTCGGCGTCGTGAGCGAAAAGCCCACCTACGTCGTCACCAACTTCACGCGGAAACACCGGGTCAGACAGGACTTCTTCTCGGGCCCTCGCGGCGTCGAAGAGAGCCTGAAGAACGTCAAAACCCAGTTCGATACCGACCGGCACGTCTTCGTCGGGACGAGCGAGGAGGACGCGGAGCTCGCCGCGGCGGCCGAGTGGGAGTACCTCCCGTTGGAGCAAGCGGCCGAGGCGGCGGGGTGGACGCTCGCGGGCGACTCGGACACGGACGACCACTTCGAGTCGAGCGGCCGCGACGACTGGCCGTAACCCGCGGTCCGGCTTCCAGGGCGGCCGCGTTCTAGCAGGCCCGAATAGTTAATCCCGTACGGTGGTTCGATCGAATATGGCGCTGTCATCGTCCACCTACCGGACGCTCTTCGATGCGGCCCCCGACGCGCTCGTCGTCGTCGATCCCGAGACCGGACAGGTCCGTGAGTGCAATCGGCGGTACTGCGACCTGTGCGGCGTCGACCGGGCGGACCTCGTCGGCCGGACGTTTTCGACCCGGGTCGTACCCGACGGGGCCGACTCCGATCTGCTCGATAGGCTCCGCGAAGCGGCCGGCAAGGGGGAGTTCGTCGCGTCGCGACTCCGGACGGGACCGGGCGTCTCCGTCCCTGTGGAGATGCGCGTTTCGGCGGTGGACAGTGCCGTGGAGCGCCCCATCGAGAGCGGGGCTGCCGGGACGGCGCCGTCCGAAGAACGGGCGACTGGGGCGGAACGGTTCCTGGTTCGCGTGACGGACGTCACCGACCGCAGGCAGCGCGAACGGGAACTCGAACGGAAGTCACGCGCGATGGACGAAGCGCCGTTCGGCGTCAGCATCAGCGATCCCGACGGGGAAGACAACCCGCTCGTGTTCGTGAACGAGCGGTTCCGGGAACTGACCGGATACGACACCGACGAGGTGGTCGGCCGGAACTGCCGGTTCCTCCAGGGCGGGGCGACCGACTCCGCGCGCGTCGCCGAAATACGCGAGGCGATCGACGCCGAAGAGCCGGTCACGGTCGAACTCCGGAACTACCGCCGAGACGGGACGGAGTTCTGGAACCGCGTCACCGTCTCGCCCGTTCGCGACGAAGACGGGACGGTCGTCAACTTCGTCGGGTTCCAGGAGGACGTCACCGAGCAGCGGCGGAACCGCAAGGAACTCGAATTGGCCTACGACCTGCTCGAGACCGTCCGCAGCGGCGTATTTACGACTGACCCGACACCCGACGGCGAGTTCGGATACGTCAACCCCGCGCTCGTGTCGCTCCTGGGAGCGGGGTCGGCCGAAGAGCTCCGAGAACACACCGTCGACGACTTCTACGCTGACTCCTCCGAGCGCCAAGAGCTCGTCGAGGCACTCCGGACCACCGACGACGACCACGTCAGCCGGGAGGTGCAACTCGAGACGCTCGACGGGGAGACGAGAGACGTGAAGGTCACGGCCTCGCTCTCGACCGACGAGACGGGAACCGAGTACGTTCACAAGGTCGTCCAAGACGTCACCGAGTACAAGGAGTACGAAAAGCGGCTCGAAGAACAGCGCGACAACCTCGAGATCCTGAACCAGATGGTCCGCCACGACATTCGGAACGACCTCCAGATCGTGACGGCGTACACGGATTTCCTGTCGGACCACGTCGACGAGGACGGTGCGGAGTACGTCTCGAAGATCAGAGAGAGCGCCGCTCACGCGGTCGAGCTGACGCGAACGGCACGAGATATGGCCGACGTGATGCTCGCACCCGAGACGACACACCAGCCGCTCGGACTCAGAAGCGCCCTCGAGGGTGAGATCGACGAGATCCGATCGAAACACTCCGAGGCCGTGATCACGGTCACCGGATCGATCCCGGCCGTGACGGTGTGCGCCGACGACATGCTCGATTCCGTCTTCCGTAACCTGCTCTCGAACGCGATCCAGCACAACGACAAGGAGATCCCGAACGTGCGAGTCGACGTCGCGGACGACGAAGAGACCGTCACCGTCCGCATCGCGGACAACGGCCCCGGCGTCCCCGACAGTCAGAAGGAGGCGATCTTCGGGAAGGGCGAGAAGGGTCTCGAGAGCGGCGGAACCGGGATCGGTCTCTACTTGGTCGAAACGCTCGTCGACGGCTACGGCGGCGACGTGTGGGTCGAGGACAGGGTCGAACAGGGAACCGAGAGCGGGCTCGTCGGCCCCGAAGAAGCGGATCCGGAGGGAGCGGTCTTCGTCGTCGAACTTCAGCGGGCCGACTGACAGTGTCGGCGATCTCTCACTGTCCGTCTCAGACGACGAGGTCGAGGGTGATGCACTCTGAAAAGGCGAAACGGTGGCTCGTCCGTGTGAGGGGTCAACGTGACAGAGTTCGGCTAACGAAAGCGTTAATCGAACTCCGTCCTTCCCGTGTGACAATGAGTCACCAGCTTCCTGACGTCCAGGCAAGCCAACCCGACGTCACGGTCGGGTTGAGTCAAGTCGGCGTAACGGGCGTCGAGAAACTCGTCAAACTCGCCCGCGAGGGCAAGCGACCGCTCATTTTGACCGCGGACTTCGAGGTATTCGTCGACCTCCCGAGCGGCCGCAAGGGAATCGATATGAGTCGGAATATGCAGGTCATCGACGAGACGCTCGAAGCGGCCGTCGCCGAGCCCGCCTACCGCGTCGAGGACCTCTGCGGCGACGTGGCCGAGCGCCTGCTCGCAAAGCACGAGTACACCTCGACCGCCGAAGTCAGGATGACGGCGGACTTCGTCGTCCGCGAGGACACCCCGGCGAGCGAACTCTCCACGCAGAGCACGATCGAGATCGTCGCCAGCGCGACGGCCACCGACGAGGGGACCCGCGAGGAGATCGGTGCCGAAGTCGTCGGGATGACGGTCTGTCCCTGCTCGCAGGGGATGTCCGCCTCCCGCGCCCGCGACGTGATGCGCGACCTCGACGTCGACGAGGAGACGATCGAGGAGTTCCTCGAACAGGTGCCCCAGCCGGGGCACTCCCAGCGCGGTCACGCGACGCTGACGGTCACGGCCGACGGCTCGCCGGACGTCGACCTGATGGAGATCGTCGAGATCGCGCGCGACTCGATGTCCGCGCGGATCTACAACCTCGCGAAGCGTCCCGACGAGGACTACATGACCTATCACGCGCACGCGGACGCGAAGTTCGTCGAGGACTGCGTCCGCTCGATGGCTGAGATGGTCATCGACGAGTTCGACCACCTCGCGGACGACACCGTCGTCCACATGAAGCAGTCGAACGACGAGTCCATCCACCAGCACAACGCCCACGCCGAGCGCGAGGTCACGCTCGAACAACTCCGCGCGGAACTGAGCGGCGAGGAACTGAACTGAGCGGCGAGGAACTGAACAGCGGGCGTTGGACCGACCGACACGGCCGGGGGCCCCTCCACCTCGCTCGCTTTCGCTCCGTGAACTGAACCTTACTCCTCGGCGAGCGCCGACAGCGACAGCGGTTCGGCCGCCTCCCACCGCGGATCGAACATCTCTCGGACGTCGGCGGCGAACTCGGGATCCTTCAGGTCGATCATCGCGAACGCCTCGCCGGGATCGAGCGGGTTCGGCACCTCGATGCACACCTCGACGTCGTCGATGAGTTCGAACGTCCCGGAAAGTTCGGGTGCCGTTCGGACCGAAAAGCTCGGGTGGTCTGCGAGCCGTTCGGTGTACCGCTCGCCGACGCTTTGCGGGAGCGACTCGACCAGTTCGGGCGCCATCAACACGGACACGTCGACGCCGCGGTCCAGCGCGTCCTCCAACTCCGCGACGACTCTGTCGCCGACGGTTCCCAGGTCGAACTGAGGAGAGACGCTGCCGGCGACGACGACTAGCGAGTCGTCGGCCGCGGCGAGGCGCTCGACGAGGAGTTCGATCCACTCCTCGGTGCCGACAGCGGCCGTCCAGAACTGACTCTGGACCGGCTCTGCGGTCTCTAGCTCCTCGGTGAGTTCGTCGACGACGCCCTCGTACTGCTCGGCCTTCTCCCGGAGTTCCCGTCGCTTGCTCTCCAGCAGTCGGTCGAGCGCCGTGTCGGGCTCGACCGCGACGTACTTCTTCGGCCGACTCGCGGCCTGACTCCTGACGAGGCTGTGCTGTTCGAGACTGTTCAGTACGTCGTAGATCCGCCCCATCGGAACGTCGCTGGCGCGGGACAACTCTTTGGCCGTTGTTGGTCCCGTTCGAAGCAACGACCGGTACGCACGCGCTTCGTACTCGGACAGCCCGAGATCCCTGAGATTCGCCATACCACACGCTGTGAGGCCACGAACAAAAACTAATCGGAGGTTTACACGGACGGAGGGTTCCCGCGATATCCCCCTTACTCGCCCCGCGTGAGTGCCGAAACCGCGTTCATCAACTCTTCGGGCGTGGTCGCCTCGCGGGTCCGCTCTCCCCGTCTGACGGTCGCGACGCCCGCCGAAACGGCTGGGGATCGAGGGATCACGACGGCCTCGTGGTCGGCGACGCGCAGCGCGGCCCGGTGGAGGTCACACCCCGCGGAACCGCCGACTGCGACCACGAGATCAGGGCGCGTGAGTCGCGCCGCGACCGATCCGTATCCGGCGACCTGGACGCCGATTCGGTCCCACGCGCCGGCGAAGGCGGCGATTCCGGCGTGTGCGGCGTCTCCGTACCGCTGGGAGGCTTCGGCCGCTCCGCTTTCCTCTTCCACCTCGCCGACGAGCGCCCCGAGATCGAGGAGCGCCTCCGCCATCTCGACGCCCCCGTCGAGCGGCCTGAGCGGTTCGTCGAGCAGACCGACGCCCGTTTCGGGGCCGTCGCGGAACGCCCCGTCCGGTTCCTGCAGGGCGTCGATCGCCCGATCGGCCACGTCGCGAGCGACGTCCAACGGATCCCGTCCCGAGGCGAGCGCGTCCGGACCGAGCACCTGTCGTGCGCGGGCGAACGCGGCGACGACCCGCGCGTGGTCTTCGAGCAGGAGTTCCGGCGCGGTCGCGGGGTCGTCGTCGGGCGACGACCCCGCAGCGGTCCCTCCCTCCCCTCTCGACGCCGTCTCGAAGTGCGCAACCGTCCCATCGTCCGCGACGAACGCGGCGTTGAGTTCGTCGAGGACGCGCGTGGCGTACTCGCGGGCCGTCTCGTCGTCGGTGTAGGACGCGAGCGTCAGGAAGGCGTCCGCCGTCAGCGCGTTGGCGCCGGCGTACGCCGTCAGGTCGCGCCGCGGCCCGAAGTCGGCCGAGGTTTCGACCCCCTGTGAACCCTCGCTGTCGATTCCTGACGGGCCCTCGCTGTCGATCGATTCCCCGGCGTCGTCCGTCGCGGGCGCGACGCTGCCCCCGAAGGCGGTCCCGTTCCAGAGGCGGTCGATCAGGAAGTCGCGGGCCCCGAGCGCCGGGTCGAGCAGGTCGTCGTCACCGGTGTAGAGGTAGCCGTGGGCGAACGCACGCACGAGCGCCGCGTTCGCGTCGAGCACCTTCTCGGTGTGCGGATCGGTCCAGTCTCGCCCCTCCGCGTAGCGGTAGAAGCCCCCCGACTCGTCGTCGTAGAGCGATTCGCCGATCACGCCGAGCGTCTCGATCGCCTGCTCGCGGGCGCGCTTGAGCGCGAACTCGACCGTCCGCGGGAGCGGGAACTTCGCGTCGGTGCCCCAGCCGGCGAACCGCGGGTCCCACTTCTCGTCGAGTTGCCCGGCGAGGTGCGACTCGATCCGCTCGTCGACCGCCCCCCCAGGTGTCGGATCGCCCGAAAGCGCCCGCGGAATTCGTCCGGCCTCCTCGCCGCGGTCGCGCCAGACGTCGCGGACGGAGTCGAGCACCTGCCGCATCCCGTCGAGGCCGAGGTACGTCGCGCCGGTGATTACCTTTCCCGACGGCGTACAGAACACCGTCGAGGGAAATCCGCCCATATTGTACCGTTCGCGGACGCGCGGGCGACGGTCGACGTCGACCCGGACCGGGACGAAGCCGTCGTTGACGTTCGCGGCGATCCGCGGCTCGGCGTAGGTCTCGGCGTCCATCTCGTGACAGCTGTCGCACCACGTCGCGGTGAGCGCGAGCAGCACGGGGCGGTCGGCGGCCCGAGCCTCCTCGAACGGTGCCGGTCCCCACTCGCGCCACTCGACGTGCGTCCGGTCGTCGGTCATACCCGCGATCGGACGCGCCGGCGGGTAAGCCCTTCGAGGTGACGTCCTCGGCGCATCCGGCGCACCAGGCCGCACGACACAAGGGCTATGAACGGGCGTCGCAAACGGTGGCGTATGCGAACGCGCTGGGTCATCGCACTCCTGTTGGCGATTCCGCTCGCCGACACGCTCCTGTTGCTGCCGATCGCGGGGCGGATCGGCTTCGTTCCGACCGTGCTCCTGGTGGTTCTCACCGGGCTCGTAGGGATGCTACTCGTCCGAGCGGAGGGCCGCCACACGCTCTCGAAGCTCCAGCGGAAGGCCGCGACGGGCGAGGTGCCGACGAACGAACTGCTCGACGGCGGACTCCTGATCGCCGCCGGCGCGTTCCTCCTGACGCCCGGTATCGTCACGGACGCGCTCGGGTTCGCGCTCGCGCTACCGGTCACTCGCTATCCGATTCGGGAGGTCCTGAAGCGCTACGTGGTGCGACCCTACCTGGACCGACAGACCGGTGGTTTCGTCTCCGGCAACGTCTGGGTCGGCGGTTTCCCGGGCGACGACGACGTGGTGAATCTGGATCCCGAAGAGTACGGCCGCCCCGGCGACGACAACTCCTGATTCTGTGCGTCTTCGGCCGATCCTAACCCCGGTACTCCGTGACCAACTCCGGTCGAAAGGAAACCCTTAAACTACTCATCGAACAACGAGTAGATGCGCTCACCTGGGCCAATAGCTCAGTCAGGTTGAGCGCTCGGCTGATAACCGGGAGGTCCACGGTTCAAATCCGTGTTGGCCCACCTAACAACCGGGCGGTCTTCGACCGTCCGGGGTTGGGGCCGTACAACTCCCCAGCCACTCAATCTCGGCATAATTACCTCACGTTAGTCTCGGCTCTATATTGTAATCCGAAC